>NZ_JAKKFH010000026.1 GCF_022230925.1 Micromonospora alfalfae
CACAGCACCCGTCGCCGAGGCGGTGCCTCGGCCCGGCTCGACCGTCGCTGGTTGGGCGGCGGTCGAGCCGGCAAGTCAGGCTGGTTGCGGGATCCGGCCCCGACCACGCCGCCCTCGACCGGGCTGCGCCGGCTGCGGCTGCCCCTCGTCGGGCACCGGCCCCAACTCGATGTCCAGGTCACCGTCGGCGTTGTCGTCGTCCGCCTCGGGCGGAGGGGCCAACTCGTCGTCGAGCTCCGGCGGAACGTCGGCCTGCCCGCTGCTCGCGAGCGCTCTGCCGTCACCGAGAACCTCGCCGCTCGGGGAGCTGTCGTCGTCCGCCGGGACGTTGCCGAACGGGCTTGTGCGCAGCTCCGCGTAGTCGGGCAGCTCGAAGTCGTCGTCCAGCGGACCGTCGTCGGGCAGCACTGGCGCCTGCCCGGCCGGCACCGGCTCGGTGGGCTCGCCGTGCACCCGGCCTTCGGCCTCCGCGTCCTCCACGGTGCTGGTCGCCATGCTCGGCCGGTTGCGCAGGAAGCGGGCGCGACCCCGGGACAGGTCATGGCCGACGGCGACCGCCTCCAACTCGTAGAGCGTGCGGTGGTTACCGCCGTCGTCGGTCCAGTCGCGGGTGTAGAGCCGCCCGCAGACCACCACCGGATCGCCGACCATGACGGAGGCCGCCACCCCCTCGGCGAGCTTGCGCCAACAGTTGACGCGGACGCGGAGCGAATTGCCGTCAACCCACCGGCCGCTGTCCCGATCGAGTCGGCGGGCGGTGGAGGCGACCTTGAAGTTGGCCACCAGAGTGTTGCTCTGGGTCGTACGCCGCCACTCGGGCGTAGTCAGCACATTGCCGACGATTGTCACGTAAGTGTCGAACATCGTCCCTCCAGGGGGATCGGGGCCTGCCAGCGCGAGTCGACTCGACTCCGAGCATCGACACTGAGGACGCACTTCGTGAGCACCCATCCCCGACCTGTGGATGACGAACCGACCTGTGGACAAAGCCCTGATCAAGCCCGGATGTGGTACGCCCGACCCAGCCGACCCGCCGTCCACGGTTTCCCAGGCCGCCCTAACTGGGTAAGGACTTGATCAACGCACCACCGACAGCTCCACGTCGACGAGAGGTCAGCGCCATGATGATCACTACCATCGGCTCCGCGAACGCTTCCGAGGCGCAGCGATGAGCGCCGTGGCGAACCCGGCCACAGTGGCTGAGTGCCTGCGGGTGGGTGCCGGGTTCTCGCAGGGCGACCGCAACTGGATCGCCGAGCAGTTCGGCACCCTCGACGCCCGGCTCGCCAGCTTCCACGCCGACGCCACCGAGCTGGAGGTGTCGGTAAAGGACCGGGAGGCGCGTGGTCAGAAGGTCACCCTGGAGTGCTGGATCGCCGGCCGGCAGAAGATCGTCACCACCTCCGCCGAGGAGGACCTGCACGCCGCGCTCAATGACGTCCGTGACGACCTGCGCCGGCGGCTCAACGACGCCAAGACCCGCCAGGAGCCCCGGCACAACAAGCACCTGCGCGACCTCCCCCAGCCGCAGTTGGAGGCCGACGAGTCGGACAACCCGGCCCCCCGCGCCGACGCGGAAACGGCCTGACCCACGCCCCATCCCCGCGATCTTGCACTTTCGGCTCCCCATCGGCGGCTCTTGCCCCTATTTGTCGGGACAGGAAGTGCAAGATCGCGGGGGTGAGTGGGGCGGGTGAGGCCGGTGGGGCGGGCGGCGGCGTGGGCTACCGCTCGGTAGGTTGGCGGCGTAGCGTCGCGTTCGTGGAACCGGACGTGTTGGGGCCGCCGTACGAGCGGCAGACGATCGACCTGGGCACCGACGACGAAGGCCCCGTTGTCGCGACACTGGTCCGGCGGCGGGCCGAGCGCCCCACCGGGCGCGCCGTGCTCTACGTGCACGGCTTCGTCGACTACTTCTTCCAGACCCATCTGGCCGACTTCTTCGCCGAGCGAGGTTGGGACTTCTACGCGCTCGACCTGCGCAAATACGGTCGCAGTCTGCTCCCGGGTCAGACCCCGAACTTCTGCCGCGACATCAGCGACTACTTCCCCGAGCTGGACGCCGCCGCCGAGATCATCCGCAAGGACGACGGGCACGACACCCTGCTGACGATGGGCCACTCCACCGGCGGCCTGATCATCTCGCTCTGGGCACATGCCCGCCGCGACACCGACACCGTCGATGGCCTGGTGCTCAACAGCCCCTTCTTCGACCTGAACGCCCCCTGGGCGGTCCGCCGACCCCTCGCGGCCGCCGCGTCCCGGCTGGGCCGCCGGGCGCCGCACCGCATCCTCCCGTTCGGGTTGGGCACTGTGTACGGCGAGAGCCTCCACTCCGACCACCGCGGTGAGTGGACCTACGACCTGGCGTGGAAGCCGCTGGCCGGGTTCCCGGTCCGGGCCGGCTGGCTGAACGCGATCCGCACCGGGCAACGCCGGCTCCGCGCCGGGCTGGACATCCAGGTGCCGGTGCTGCTGGCCTGCTCGACCCGCTCCTTCCGTGGCACCAAGTGGCACGACAACGCGACACTGGCCGACGCCGTGCTGGACGTCGAGCACATGATCCGCTACGCGCCCCGCCTCGGCCGCCACGTCACGGTGGCCCGCTTCGACGGCGGGTTGCACGACCTCACGCTCTCCGGTCCCGCCGTACGGACAAAGGTCTTCGACGAGGTGGGCCGCTGGGCCGAGGCGTTCCTCGCCGCCGGCCCCACCGCCCCGGCCGACGCGCAGACCGCCGACACGGCCGGGGCAGCGACGCCCACCGGCTGACCTGGCCGGGCGGCGCGCGGTTCAGACGTCGCCTGGCGTTGCCGGGAGGACGGCACGGATCCGGTCGAAGGTCGCCACCGGGTGCGCGCCGACACCAGGTAGGACCAGGCCCAGGCAGTACGGGGCGACCTCACCGGTGGGCTCAGCCTGGACGATGAAGACCGGCGCGCCGACGTACCCCGGCGGCAGCTCGGTGGTGATCAGCACGGCGTCCCCGTCGCGGACCACCCGCTCGATCGCGACCTCCAACGGCCGCGACCCGTCTTCGCGTACCCCATGGGCCAGCACGAAAGCGGAACTGGCGTCGGCGCCGAGGCGTGCGATGACCTCGGGCCCGGCGGCGATCCCCGCCGGCACCGGCTGGACGCGCCAGCGCCAGCCGCCGTCGCCGGCGTACCGGTGCAGGCCGGCGGTCGGCAACACCGCGACCCCGTCGGCCGCGAAACGGGCCCAACCGGGCACGATCTCGGCCTCGGAAATGACGGCCGGGGCCACCCCCGCCGGCTCGGTGACGCTCGCCCGCAGGCCCAACTCACCACCCGAACCGCCCACCAGGTCGGCAGCCGTCAGCAGCGACTCCCCCACCGGGTCGTCGCCGCCCTGGAAGAAGAACGCGGTACCGAAGTCGCCCGAGGACCGGTACGGCAGGATGGCGCGACCGACGACCTGGCACAGCTCGTAGGCGACGTCGCTCTCGGCGTCGGAATCCAGCAACACCAGCCAAAGGTACGGTCCGAGGCGAGGCCGGTCCGCGGTAACCCGGATGCCCGCCACGAGGCGGACGTGAGACTCTGCTCGGCAACGTGGACGCTGGCACCCTTTTCGCCGTCGGGCAGTGGGACGGCGGTACCCTCTGGGCGCGACATCCACGCCACACGCGCCCGTAGCTCAGCGGATAGAGCAGGGGACTTCTAATCCCAAGGCCGCAGGTTCGAATCCTGCCGGGCGCACCCACTTCGCCGCAGGTCAGCGGGTTTCCGCTCCCGGTCGAGACGATCACCATGGCCTCCGGACAGCGATTCGTACGGCCAAGTCAGCCAAGGTCGGCCGTCGCCCGGATCTTGTGCCGGGTCCGGTCGATGTGGTCCGGGCCCACCGGCGGACCGACCTTGGACGGGAAGACCGGGCCGTGATCCTGCCACCGCTCCCCCACCGCCGGCGTGATGCCACCAGCGCCGCCCCTGGCGGTGAGCCATGGTCGGAAGTAGCAGAACGCGTCGCCGCTACAGAGGCCGTCCATGGGTGGAGCTGGAAGTCTGCGATGTGATCAGGAGAGACGAGGCTGAGCCGGTACGCCAACCAGTCGTTTAGCCGCAGCCGTTACATCCCTTGTGGAGAGGTTTGAGTGGCCGTCCCGCGGCGGTCCTGCTCATTGCGCAGTCTTTGGACGTGCATCGCCTCTTGCTCTTCCGGCCACTGACGGTAGTATCTCCGTGTTTTTGCTTGCAACGGGGAGGAATACCACATGCGATGGAAGTTTCCGGCTGGCGCCCTATTGGCGCTGGCCTTTTTGATTCCGGCTACGCCGGCGGTGGCTCAAATCGAGTCGCCCGGGCTCAACGAGGCCTGTCAAACGGTCGAGCGCAAGGTGTACAAGGACATTCGCGAGCTTGTCACCATCGACCTGGATACCGCCACTGATCAGGAGATTCGGGTGTTGACCGCCCAGATCCTGGCTGCGGCGAACGCCGACTCGTTGCCCGTTCTGCCGGACGCCATTCAGGAGGCGCTGAAGGGGACTCCGGACGAGCTCCGCGCATTCCTCAAGACGGGCGTACAGAAAGCCTGGTCAACCGCTCTGCGGATCACTGTGGTTCGAACGTTGACTGACGCTGGCACCAACGTGGAGGCGGCAGCGCAGAAGGTGCTCGGCGAGGCTACAGTCGATGCCTACCTGGCTTACCTGAACGACGGTTTGTACACCGCCCGTGAGCTTGACTGCGCGTCGCAGCCCACACCGACGCCGACGTCTCAGCCCACACCGAGCGCGACGCCCAGCGCCACGGCGACCGCCGCACCGACTCCCACCGTCTCCGCCAGCCCGGGCGCCCCCGGCGACAGCGAGGATGGCAAGGGCGGTGGGCTGCCCGTGACCGGTGCCGGCACCACGACCGTGGCCGGCATTGGCGCTGTGCTCCTGCTCCTCGGCGGCGCGAGCTACCTGATCGGACGCCGACGCCGTTCCCGCTTCGTGGCGTAGCTCACCTGACGCGCCCGGCTCGATGCGTTGTCGAGCCGGGCGCGTCAACGCCGTACGTGGCCGTCGCGGGCGTAGCGGGGTCGCGCTGGGCGGACGCGCTAGCGGAAGTTCGGCGGACCTGTCCGCGTAGCGAGCAGTCGCTGCACTGATAGCGTCGAGCAGTGTCGATGTTCCGCAGCCCTCAGGTGATCCTCTTCAGCGAGGACGTCTCCCGCGCCGCCGAGTTCTACGCCGGTCTCGGTTTCACTGAGACTTTCCGGGTGCCGGCCGAGGGCGAGCCGATCCACATCGACCTCACGCTCGACCGCTACAAGATCGGCATCGCCTCGGTGGCCTCCACCCGCGACGATCACGGGCTCGACCCCGTACCCCAGGGGCAACGAGCCGCGGTGATCCTCTGGACGGACGACACCGCCGCCGCGTACGCCGAACTCACGGCGAACGGCGCCCCCGCTCTGGCCGCACCCCACCGGTGGCTCGATCGTCTGCTGATCGCCTGGACCGCCGACCCGGACGGCAACCCCGTTCAGATCGTCCAACAGCTCTGACGATCGCTCCTGCGGGGGCATCGCACGGCAGCTGCCACGCACCCAACCCGATCTGCGCTCAAGCCCGCCTCGTTCTCGAAGGGCAGCGGGAGGGACCATATGGGCGCTCGGCTTCACCTGGCGGGCAGGCCCGAGCGGAGGGTGTGCTCAGCCCTGCTGATGGCGCTCATTGCGCCGAAGGGCCTCTTCGAGTTGGTCCTCAAGAATGATGATCCGGCAGGCCGAGGTCATGTCGGTGCCCTGGTCGCACATCTCCCGGGCCCTCGCGGCAAGGCGCAGTTGGTAGCGGGAGTAGCGACGATGCCCTCCACTGGAGCGCTGCGGGTCGATCAGCTTCGCATCGCCGAGTCGGCGTAGAAAATCCTGCGAGCAACCGAGGATCTCGGCAGCACGGCCCATCGTGTAGGCGGGGTAGTCCTCATCGTCGAGCATGTCGTCGGGTTGAGCCATCGAACCTCCATCACGAGGGCCCCGGCGCTCGGAAGCGCCGGGGCCCAAGGGTTGTGGGTCAGGAACACCATCTACCGACAGAACGTCGGCTTGTCTTATCCGCACCGGCCGTCAGGGACGGCTTCGGGTGCGAGGATCGCATAAGCGTGACCGGAGACCACCTCTCGTTCGAGGAAAACTGCGGTGTCCGCGCCCAGCCCACGAATGCGACTGGCAGCGGGCGATCCAACGGTGTAATGCCCTCCCTTGCCTCTGTTTCTTCTGCCGTACTCCGTGCTGTCCGTCGGTGTCCGAGCCCCACGCGACTTCATGGCCTGAACACGTACGACGAACTTCCTTCACCTCGGGTGCGGCCCTGAACGAGCGTCGGCCCCACCCGCTGTCACACGCCTTGCTACGTACCAGACAACTACGGCAAATGTCTGCCGCCGAGCTGAGCAGGCCCTACAGGTTCCGGGGCCCCGCTCCTTCGCCCTCGTGCGGGGCGGCAACGTCAGCGTCTTTGTTTACTCTGTTCTCGACCCCAGGAACGTTAGCCGACACCCACGCGAATGTCTAGCGCTTCGCTCATAGATTTTCTCCGAGGACGGAGGTAGTCCTGCCGGTGCGAAGGGCTGCGGTGCTCCCCTGGACCGACCACACCGCCCGCCTGGACGGCCGACCCGGACCCAGATCGGATCAACAGCTCTGATGACGGTGCCGCAGCGGGGCACCTACGTCAGCGACAGGTGGGCGCGTCACGAGGTTGATCCGGGCAGGCTGGGCACAAAGTGCCCGGCAGGTGTCTACGGGCTGGCCGGCCTGCGGCGTTAATAGGGCGTGACGTTCGAGGAGTACGCGTTCGCTCGCACTTCGGCGCTGGTGCGGCTCGCCCGGTTGCTGACCGGTGACGAGCACCGAGCCGAGGATCTGGTTCAGGATGTCCTCGCGCGGGCGTACGCCCGGTGGGGGCGCATCTCGCGGACGGATCGTCCTGATGCCTATGTCCGGCGCATGCTCGTCAACACCCACAACTCGTGGTGGCGGCGGCTCAGCAGCCGGGAGATCTCGGTTGCCGCGGTGCTCGATCAGGCGGGCGAGGTGGACGAGGCCGCCGGGGTCGCCGAGCGCGACGCGCTGTGGCGGTTGGTCTGTGCTCTGCCGGCGCGTCAGCGCACCGTGATCGTCCTGCGCTACTACGAGGATCTGGACGACACGTCGATCGCCGAGATTCTCGCCTGTTCGACCGGGACGGTACGCACACACGCGAGGCGGGCCCTGGCGGCGCTGCGTCAGCGACAGGTTGCAGCAACCCACGCATGGCAGGAGAGCTCAGATGTTCGGTGACCTCGATGAGCAGCTCGCCACCGCGCTCAAGCATCGAGCGGGCGGCGACATCGATCCGACGCCGATCGTGCAACAGGCACGGCATCGCGGGCGGCGGTTGCGCCTGCGGCGACGGGGACTGATCGCCGGCGGTGTGGCAGCGGCGTGTGCCGCTCTCACCTCGGTGGTTCTGGTGATCCCGGGCGGCGGGACCAGCGATGATCCGCCAGTGCCGCCCGCGGCGCTGATGCTGCCGGAGGCACGGAGCGATGGGACCGTACGCCCCGAGGAGGTCGGTGCGGATCCCGCGACTGTGCACTTCTCCACCGACGCCCTGGTGAGCGATGCCGATTTCGTGTCGTGGCGCACCGGGCGCGGCATCGAGAGCGTCGAGTTTCGGGGCCCGCGCGGTCAGACTCGTTTCGTGTTGGCGCGTACCGAGGTGTTGCTGGACGGGCTTCAGCAGACGTTGTCCTCGCAGGGGCGACCGCAGGGACGGACCGAGGTACGGGTCGGCGACCGGTCGGGGGTCGCCTGGTTCGATCCGTCCGGTGACGGGAAGTTATGGTTCGTCCGCTGGCAACCCGCCGACGGGCTCTGGGCCCAGGTGGACACGTACGCGACCACCAGCGACGAGGCGGCCGGCACAGCCGGCCGGGTCCGCTTCGACGGTGCCCACCGCTGCGTCGTGCCGTTCCGCCTGGAGTCGCTGCCGCCCGACGGACGGCTGCTGGAGTGCTCGGTCACGCTCGGCCGGTCTGTGCGGGACTTTTTCGTCGAGGGCTCTCTGGTTGTCGGTGACGCATCCGGCCGGTGGCTGACCGTTCGGGCCCAACCCGCCCCGGCCGGCGACGACGCCCGCCGCGGGGATCTTGTCGCCGGGCCCTACCGGGCCCGCCGGCAAGGCAGTGACGTGCTGGAGATGGTGGTCAAGCCCTGCCACGTCGAGGCGTTCCGCAGGGGTTGGGGGAACGGTTACACCGAGGCGGAGGGCTTGGCGATCCTCGGCGGGTACCAGCCGGCCCGCGATCTCGACCGCCCAGACACCTGGTGAGGCCACCGCGTGGCGGAAGGGTGGTTCACGAGCGGCGGATCAGCCGAGCCACGCGGCTGGGCCGGTGTCCTGTTCGGGGCCCAGGAGCCGGCGCTCCACCCCGGTGATCCGCAGCACCCGCTGGGTGATTCCCCCGGCGCCCCGGATCGAGAAGCGGGAGCCGACCTGGTCCGCCCGGTCCCGCGCCAGCAGGAGGACGCGCACACCCGCGGCGCTGAAGAAGCCGACACCGGTCAGGTCGCAGCAGACTTCGGGATGGCTGTCGATCGCGTTCATCAGGGCCGTGGCCAGGCGTGGCGCGGTGTCCATGTCGACGTACCCCACCGGGGCGACGACCATCCGGTCGGCCGAGATGGTTGCGGACAGGTTCGTGGGCTCGGTGTAGCGAGTCACCCGGAACGGCGGCCCGGAGGAGTCGTCGTCGAAACGCCCGTCGCGCTGGCTGCCGGCGAGCGCCGCTGGCCTGACCTGCCCAAGGTCGACTGCCGTCGGAAATCTTTCGAAGTGGCTCTGGAAGAACCAGGAACGCTCAGGCATAGGAGCACACGCCTCCTGTGGAAATGCGAACAGGATTGGCGCATGGCTTGACCAACCCCGACGATAATCGGCTGCGCAGCCGGCCGCCAGTCGGCGCGTCCGCTTATGGCCGAGGTCAGCCGGCGCTGCGCTGGCGGGCCACCCTTCCCCGGCGAACGGCAGCCCGCTGCCGAACGCCTACGGCAGGTTGCCCAACCCACCGCGATCACGTTTGAGACCCGGCGGTTGGGTGGCCCTTTCCACAAGGGCGGCGGCGACCACCCGCAGTTTGCGGTTGGAGTCCTGGGAAACCTTCGCGAGGACGGCGAACGCCTCGTCGGGGGTGCAGCGGCGTTCGCCCATGATGATGCCCTTGGCCTGCTCGATGACGGCCCGGCTCTGCATTGCCAACTGCATCTGGGCGGCCAGGGTGGCGGTGGCGTCGTAGAGGTGGGCGTTGGCGAGGGCGACGGCGGCGTACCCCGCGAATGTCTGGGCGAGGGTGACAGCGTCGTCGTCGAAGGCACCCGCTTCGGCCCCGTAGATGTTCAGCGCACCGAGCACTGACTCCTGGATCGGGAACCCGATCGACAGTGAGCTGTGTGCGCCGCCCTGCACTGCTTCGGCCGCCCACTGCGGCCAGCGGGCCTCTTCGGACATGTCGGGGACGGACACGACAGCGGCGTCTCTGGCCGCCTGAAGACACGGACCCTCGCCATGCTCGTACTGCAGTTCGTCGAGTCGCAGCGCCATCTCACCGCTGAACGCGGCGGTGTGCGCACCCTCCCGCTTGATCAACGTCACCGACACCTCCTCGGCACCGGGGATCGTGCGCCGCGCCAGTTCGGAGACCTGGGTCAACACCCCAGACAGATCGGTCTCGCCAAGCTTGATCTGGCCAAGTTCGGAGATCGCCACATTGGGATCAATGGGCTGCTGTGCCATGACTTCAAGGTCCTCGTGCCCGGGGCGCGTACCGGTTGCAGGAAGGCGACGGCAGCGCGCGTGGTGATGGCGCTCCGCGAGCACGGGGCGCCGCACGGACTCGCCAACCGAGCCCGGGCGCCCGCTGCTGGACGCTGACTGACCGACGCCCAAGCGTCGGCTGCGGCGACAACTATACGACGCCGAGGGCAACGTCCCCGAAGGGTTCCCCGCCCCGACAGGGCGGGACGTCGTGGATCCGCCGAACCCGGCTCAGACGGGCCCCAGCAGGGCGACCAGCGCGTCGTCGCCCTGGCCGAGCTGCGCAGCGCCGGTCGCTGGCGCGACCAGGAACCGGCGGCAGCCGTCGAGTTCCACGTACCGGTCGGGGCCCACGCCTTCGAGCGGACGCAGCACCGCGAAGCGGGTCGCCGGGGTGGCGCAGTCGACCACCGCCCGGCGGTTGTTCAGCGCCCGGAGCACGCCGGCCTGACGCTCGGTTGGCAGCGGACCGCCGTACACGAAATCGCCGGCCGGTTTCTCGCCTTCCTGAACCGACGCGGGCACCTGGTAGACGCAGAGGCGCAGCGGCCCGGCGGCCGGCGGCAGCACCGGCCCGGGCGGCCCGGGGCTACCGTTGCGGGTCTGCACCCACACCATGTCCGTCCACTGCTGCGCGCATCCGGCGGCCTCGGCCGCCGCGGATTCGATCTGCCCGATGGTACGGGTGTCCACAGTGGTCCACTGCGGCCCGGCCAACGCGGCGATCACCTCGGCGCGAGGCTTGCCGCAGGAGTCGGTGGGGATGTGGGGCCGCAGCCAGCGCCCCCGGTCGTCCAGCACTGCCAACCACGGCGGGATGACCATTTCGAGGGTGCAGGCGGCCTCCCCGCCGGTCTGCTCGCTGGGCAGACGCAGCGCGGTGAGCAGCGGTGCGATCTGCTCGGCTCGGCGCTCGGTGGCGATCTGCTCCTGGCCGCCGTTGGGGCCCGGCCGAATCTCGCGCCCGCAGATCACTGCCGCGACCGGGGTGAACGCCGGGTCGATGCGACCGACGGTCGGCTCTTTGACGGCCGGCGGCGACGTCTCAGTGGTCGGCGCCGTGATGATCTCGCCGGCCCGGGGTGCGGCCTTGGCACAGGAGGTCCACCCGTCGACGATCTGTGCCGCGCCGGGCTCCCTGGGATCGCCCGGCCCGACCACCGTGCCACCGCAGCCACCCAGCGCCATGCCGAGCAGTGCCACCGCCAGTACCGTCCGGGACGAGCGCATCCGGCTCACCACCCTTCCACCCGAGGATGAGACGGACGACAGACGCGTCCGGTTCCGGCCGGGACCATGCCTGGATGGTGGCGGCCGAGGGTGCGTTTTCTGGAGGAACCGCGGCACCAGGCGTACGGTTCGGTAGCGGCGTTCGTCGATATCTATGGCAACCGCCGGGGCCTCCCTCAGCCCCGCAGCACAGAGTGACACATTAGCGACACTCCGCACACAAAGGATCACCCCGTCACAGTCCGCCATGCTATTGTCCGATGTCGATCTACGCCGTGTGGACCCGGACCGGGTCGTTGTCGGAAGGACACTTCCCGATGCCGGCCGTTGCCACCCCGACCGTGCCGCCGCCCACGCTGGACAATCCGGCCGGCGGGGCCCTGGGCCTCATCTTCACCACGTTGCCAGCGCTGCTGCGGCTGAGCTGCGGGCTGTTCGGCGCGGCGGTGGCCGTGTCGGTACAGACCCCGCCGGTGCGGCAGGCGGTGCTGCTGCCCGCTGTGGCAGTGCTGACCGGCTGGTCCCTCTGGTACGCACACCGCGCGTTGCGCCACGGCATCGGCCCCGCCCTCGTCGGCGGCGACGTGGCGGTCACCGCGCTGACCTGCCTGCTCATCCCGGTGTTGGTGGCGCCCGAGGTGCTGCCCGGCGAGGGCAGTTGGATCGCCGTGCTGGCCAGCACCACGGTGATCAACACACAGGCCACGACCTCGGCACGCTGGTCGATCCCGGCCGGGCTACTCGTGATAGCCACCTACGTGACCGGGGCGCAGGCCGCCGGCAACCCCACCGAGGCTCGGGCGCACGCGGCCACGCTACTGGCGCAGACCGCCTGCACGGCGATGATGGCGGCGGTCATGCGCCGACGCATCGGCCGGGCGGACCGCGCCTTCGTCGAACACCAGCGGCTGACCCGGGAGGCGTTGGTCGCGCGCGCCGCCCGCGAGGCCGAACGCCAGCAGAACCGCGACCTGCACGATACAGTACTCGGGACGCTGACCATGGTGGGGCTGGGCGCGGTGGCTGGGCCTTCTGCCGTCTTCCGGGACCGTTGCGCGGCCGACCTGCGTACCCTCGTCACGCTCAGCGACGTCGGCCCGGTGGCCGGTGACGGCCCGGTGCCGCTCGACGGGCGGTTGCGGTTGGTGGTCGGCCGACTACCCGAGATTGAGGTACGGCTGGACCTGGCGTCCTGTGCCGTCCCGGTTGGCGTGGCAGACGCGATCAGCGAGAGCGCCTACGCGGCGCTGTCCAACGTGGTCCGCCACGCGCCCGGTGCCGGGGTCACGCTGCGGCTGGCCCGCGACGCCATCGGCGTCGTGGTCGAGGTCGCCGACGACGGTCCCGGCTTCGACCTGGCCACCGTCCCCCCGCACCGGTACGGGTTGCGCGAGTCGATCCGTGGCCGGATGGCCACTGTCGGTGGCCGGGCCGACGTGCACTCGGCCGTCGGTTCGGGCACCCGGATTCGGCTGGAGTGGCCCGGTGTCGGCTGACCTGAACGCCCCGGCGCACCCCACCGACGCGCCGGAGACACCGAATCGCACCAGCGTTCCGACGCCCCGGGAGCCGGACTCTCCCGCGGCGCTCGCCGCTCCGGCCGCCGTGGCGCACGCGTCCGACCGGGGTGCCCGGATCGCCGCCGTCGCCATCGCGTTGGCCTGGCACGTCGCGATCGCGCTGCCGGCGGTGCTGTCCGCCCGTGCGGAGTTCGCCGCGCCGACGGTGGTGCTCGGCGCCTGGATACTGGTCGCCGTGACCGGCGCGGTGGCCGGCGTACGGCTGCTGCGAGGCTCGCCGCTGCCGCCATGGCCGCTGGCCGGGCTGCTGCTGGTCGTCGACGCGGCCGTCTTCGCCGCGGCCGGTGAGCGGCAGTTGTTCACCGCCGCCAACTGGGTGTGGGGCACGCTCGGCTGGTTCTTCGTGCTGGCGGTGTGGGGTCGGCGCGTCGTGGGGCTGATCGCGCTCCTCAGCACCCACGCGTTGATCGCCCTGGTCGCCGTGCTCGGGCACGGCCCCGACCCCGCCGACGTGGCCCGCTACGTGATGTACGTCTACGGCACGTTCTCCCTGCCGGTGGCGGTCTTCGTGGGCAGCACCGTCATCGTCGGCCTGGCTCGGGAACGGGCCGCCGTCTCGGCCGCCGGTCACGCGATTGCGGCGGAGCGGGATGCCGCCGAACGGGGCCTTCGGGAACGCCGGGACCGGCTCGCCCTGGTCAGCTCGGCGGCCGGGCGGGTCCTCGGGGACCTGGCCGCCGGCCAGGCCGACCCGGACGACCCGGAGGTGCAGCGCCTGTGCATGCTGGCCGCCGCCCGGCTGCGCCGGCTGATCGCCGAGTCCGACGATGTGCCCGACCCGCTGTTGCACGAGTTGCGAGCCGCCGCCGACGTGGCGGAACGCAACGGCCTTCCGATCGACCTGGTCACCATCGGCACCCCGCCGCCGCTGCCGGTGGAGGTCCGCCGCCGGCTGGCCGACCCGCTCACCAGCACCCTCGCCGACGCCCGGGGATGGGCACGCCTGACAGTGGTCTCCGGCCCGGACGAGGTGGTGGTCAGCCTTGTCACACCGGACCGGGAGGGGCCGGAGTCGACCGGCCCGCCTCCCGGGGAGCACGACGACGGGCCGGTGCAGTACCTCTACGAACGGGACGGGAACATCAGATGGGCGCAGACCCGGTGGCGGCGGTGACCGGCGATCGACCGGTCGGGGTGGCGATCGTCGACGACCATCCGGTGGTGGTCGAGGGGGTCCGCGCCTGGCTCGCCACCGAGCCTCGCCTGACGGTGCTCGCCACCGGCGACGACCCGGACGCGGTGCTGCGGGCGGCGCCGGGCGCCGACGTCATCCTGCTCGATCTGCGACTGCACGGGCGGATGGCATTGGACAAGTTGGCCGAGCTGAGCGCCGCCGGGCGGCGGGTGGTGGTCTATTCGGAGCACACCGACCCGCAGACGATGCTCGCCGCGCTGGACGCCGGGGCGGTGGCGTTCCTCGCCAAGCACGAGGGCCGGGAACACTGCGTGGAAACGGTGCTGGCCGCCGCGAGCGACCGCCCGTTCGTGCCGCCGGCGCTGGCCGGTGCGATGGTCGGCGACCCACGGCCGGACCGGCCGATGTTGTCCGACAAGGAGCGTGAGGCGCTGCTGCTCTGGTTCCAGTCGATGTCCAAGGCGTCGGTGGCCCGGCGGATGCAGATCAGCGAGCACACGGTGAAGCAGTACGTCGACCGGGCGCGGATCAAGTACACCCGGGCGGGGCGACCAGCCGCCACAAAGGCGGCACTACTCGCCCGTGCGATCGAGGACGGTCTCGTCCGCCCGGAGGAGATCGGCATCTACCGGTCACAGGCGACACACGACCGGCCGACCCCCTAACAGGCGTCATGACAGGGGCGCTCCGGTCCGGAAGGCTTCAGTACACAGCCAGCTGACCGGAAGGTCGTGACGATGCACGCCGACGCGTCCCCCTTCTTTATCGGTCCCCACCGGTTCGACGCCCCCGACGACGACGTGGGCCCGACCCTGGACCGCCGCTACAACCTGCGCCCGACGCCCGGCGAGCGGTTGCTCGGACGACACCGGCTGCTGGTCGCGGGTTACCTGCTCGGGCCGAGCGAGGTGCGACGCCGTTGGCAGTTGCCCGAGCCGGTCGCGGTGACCGTCACCGACCAGCGGATCTGCTGGGTGGGCAGTGGCTCACAGCTGTCGCTGGTCGCCGACGGCACGCACCGGGCCCGGCCGCTGGCTCGACTGAACGGCCTGATGAGCGGTCAGATCCGCTGGCAGTGGCCGTCCCGGTTGGAGCTGCCGACGAGCGCGCCGGACGCCCCGGCGCAGTTGCTGATCGTCTGCGACGCGCTGCGCACCATTCAGCAGCCGGCGTTGGCCCTCAGCGGAACGACCGCCGAGGTCGTGGCGCTGGCCCGGCAGGTTCGCCGGGCGGTTGCCATGTTCCGGCTCAACCGTCCACAACTTGTCGACCTCTCGGCCCAGGAGCGCGACGTGCTGCTGCTGCGGGCCGGCCCCGGCCTGCTCGCCGGCGACACCCGGATCACGCTGCCCGGCTCGTTGCCGGTGGAGTTCCACTCCCGGGACGACTACTACCGATCAAGACCGGATCCGACCTCGTGGGGCGGGCTCGCAGGCGGCGCAGCATCCGGGCATCGGTGAAACCGACAGTCCGGGCGGCCGCTTCCACTGTGGTGCCATGCCCGATCAGGTGCTCGGCCCGCTCCACCCGGAGCAGCTGCTGGTAGCCGAGCGGGGTCAGGCCGGTGCTCGCCCGGAAGAGCCGGGTCAGGGTTCGTTCGGCCACACCGCCGGCGGCGGCCAGTTCGGCCAGCGGCAGGGGCTCGGCGTACCGGCTGTCGATCAGATCCTGCACCCGGTGCACCGAGTCGGACAGGTGTGAGCGGTGCCGCATCAACGCGCTGGCCTGCGGCTCGTGCCCGTTGCGGCGGGCGTAGACGACAAGCGTGCGGGCGATCTTCGCGGCGGTCGCCGGGCCGTGCCGGGTCGCCACCAGGTGCAACGCCACGTCGATGCCACTGGCGATGCCCGCCGAGGTGACCACCCGGTCGTCCACCACGTACAGCACATCGCGGACGACCTGGGCCGCCGGATGCCGGCGGGCCAGGTCGTCCTGCACCTCGTGGTGGGTGGTGCAGCGTCGGCCGTCGAGCAGCCCGGCCCGCCCTAGCGCGTACGCACCGGCGCAGACGCTGGCCACGGTGCCACCGGCCGCGTGGTGCTCGGCGAGCCGTCGCAGGTCGCCGGACGACACCGGTCCCTGCGGCCCGTGCGCCGCCGGCCGCCAACCGGGCACGATCACCAGGTCGTCCGGGGCCAGCTCCGGCCACCGGGTGTCGGCGACCAGCGGTACGCCCTGCACTGTGGGCACCTGCTCGCGCTCCGCGACGTAGTGCAGCTGATAGTCGTACCCGAGGTCGGCGGCGCTGGAGAAGACCTGGGCCGGCCCGGCGAGGTCCAGCAGGTGCAACTGTGGGACCAGCAGGAAGACGACCCGGACCACGGCGTCAGCCCCGGCTGCCGGTGAGGGTCGCGCCGGTGACCTCGTCCACTGTGCGGATGGTCGCGAAGCGGCCAGCCAGCGCGTACTCGGTGCGGGTCACGATCTGCTCGTTCGTCAGGGTGCGCGGGTCGGCGAGGATTTCCTCGACGGTGGCGGTCTCCGGCAGGTCCCGGTGTGGGATGGGGAAGGTCAGCGTGGCGTCGGTGACGACTGTCATCCGGTAGCCGAGGTCCGCGCCGACCCGGGTGGTGGTCTCCACGCACTGCTCGGTGCGGATGCCACAGACGGTGAGGTCGGTGATGCCCGCCTGGGTGAGCAGTTGCTGGAGGTTCGTCGTGGTGAAGGCGTTGTGCGCGGTCTTGACCAGCGTCGGCTCACCGTCGGTGGGGACCAGACCGTCGATCAGCCTGACGTACCCGAGGGCGGGGTCGAACAACCCGCCAGTGCCGGGCTCGGAGTGCAGGACCCAGACCACAAGGTCGCCGCGGCCCCGGGCGGCAGTCACCAGGCGGTCGACCTGGCGGATCATGTCGGGGTTGGAGCCGTAGGCCCAGATCGGGCGCTGACGGAAGGACTCCTGCACGTCGATCACGACGAGTGCTGCTCTGCTCATGACGTCGATCCTGGTCGGACGGCGTTCGCGCCGGCAGACACCATTCTGACCGGATGCGGAACGATCCGGCCAACCAGGGCGTGTGCCGAAGCCCCTGGGCGGCCTGCGGCCGGGCCGAGGACTTCGACACACGCCTTCACCGTCAGGCGCTGGGCGCGCGCTGTTCGGCGGCGGCGTCCAGAGCGGCGGCCTCCTCCGGTGTGGGCGCGCTGCCGCCCAGGTGCGCGGGCTGCCACCAGGTGTCGTCCGGGCCGGCGGGGGTGTCCGGATAATCCCGTTGCGCCCGCTCGACGAGGGCGCTGAGGCGGGTGGTCAGCTCGGCCGCCAGCACGTTCGGGTCCGGGAAGTCCGCCGGGTTGATCGGCTCGCCGATCAGGATGGTGATCGGCGTGTGCCGACGGGTCAGCGTGCGCGGGCGGCCCTTGGTCCAGAGGCGCTGGGTGCCCCACAACGCGACAGGCAGCACCGGCACCTTCGCCGAGCGTGCCATCCGCACCGTGCCGCTCTTGAGCTCCTTGACTGTGAACGACCGGCTGATCGTCGCCTCGGGGAAGACGCCGACGACCTCGCCCCGCTTGAGCGCGCCCACGGCAGCCCGGAACGAGGCCGCGCCGGCCTGCCGGTCCACCGGAATGTGCCGCATCCCGCGCATCAGCGGGCCGGAGATCTTGTGCGTGAAGACCGAATCCTTGGCCATGAAGCGGACCAGCCGGCCCGACGCGTTCGCGCCCAGACCGGCGAAGATGAAGTCGAGGTAGCTGACGTGGTTGCTGGCCAGCACCGCCCCGCCCGTGCGGGGTACGTGGTGGGCGCCCTCAATGGTGATCTTCAGGTCGAGGACCCGGAACAGCGTCTTGGCGGCGGCGATAACGGGCGGGTACACGAGCTCCGGCATTCGCAGAATCTACCCTGACCGGCTGGGGATCGGCTGGGTGGAGAACCGGCGGCGACGCGGGTGGCGCGCCACCGCCGGCTCGGCGGCCCAATCGGTCAGTCGCCGAGATTGTCCAGGTCCAGTCGACCCCGGGCGAACGCGTCCACCCGGCCCCAACGACCGGGGATGTCCAGCACCTCGATGCGACCCATCCCCACCGGCAGCCGTGGCTCGACCGCCAGGTGACCCTCGTGCGGCTCCAGACCGAGCATGGTGCGCAGCAGCAACAGCGGCGTACCGGTCGACCAAGCCTGCGGGCTGCACGCCGTCGGATACTCCACCGGGAACTTGGTCAGCTCTCGCGGATAGCCGCCGAACGCCTCCGGCAACCGGCCGTCGAAGTACGTGGCCGCGTCCAGGATGCCGTTGGCGATGGTCGCGGCCTCCTCGGCGAAGCCGTAGCGGCGCAGGCCCCAGGCGATGAACGAGTTGTCGAACGGCCAGATCGTGCCGTTGTGATAGCCGATGGGGTTGTAGCGGGCCTCCCCCTCGGCGAGGGTGCGCACCCCCCAGCCGGAGAAGAGCCGCGGCCCGACCAGGTGCGCGGCGAGCTTCTCCGCCCGCTCAGGTTCGACGATGCCACTCCACAGCAGGTGGCCGATGTTGGAGCTGAGGATGTCGCACTGCCGGCCGTCCGGGTCCAGGGCCAGGGCGAAGTACTCGCCGTCGTCCACCCACCAGTCCCGGTTGAACCGCTCCTTCAGCTCTGCCGCCTCCCGCTCCAACTGGTCGGCGAACTCGGGGTCACCCCAGAACTCCCGCGCCAGTCGGGCCGCGCGGATCTTCGCGTCGTACGCGTACCCCTGCACCTCGCAGGTGGCCCGTGGGAACGGTGGCAGCGTGCCGTCGGAGTAGGAGATCGAGTCCCAGGAGTCCTTCCAGCACTGGTTCTCCAAGCCGGTGTCGGTGTTGCGTCGCTCGTACCAGATGTAGCCGGTGCCGACCAGGTCGGCGTAGTTGTCGATCCACCTCAGCGCCGCCCGGGACTCCTGCTCCAACTCCTTGACCAGCGCCACGTCCCCGCTCCACCGCTCATACTCGTCGAGCAGCACGATGAACAGCGGCGTCGCGTCGACCGAGCCGTAGTACGGCGAGTGTGGCTGCTCCTCGAAGGCCGCGGTCTCGCCGTAGCGCATCTCGTGCAGGATGCGCCCCGGGTCCTCGTCCCGGAAGTCGTCGAACCGGCTGCCCTGCAGGGACGCCAGGATGCGCAGCGTCGTCTTCGACAACTGCGGGGTGAACGGCAGTGTCTGCAGGCAGGTGAGGATGCTGTCCCGGCCGAACATGGTCATGAACCAGGGCAGACCGGCGGCGGGCAGGGTGGCGCCGCCCAGCGACAGCGGCGAGAAGCGCAGCGCCGCCAGGTCGATCAGACTGCGCCGGTACGTGCTGGCCACCCGTCCGTGCTCGCTGTTGACCTTCGGTGCGTCGGCGATCCACTTCTCCAGGTCGTGCTGGAGGGCGAGCCGCTCGGTGCCGTGCATGCGCAGCCCGAACCGCAGATCCCGGCCGCCGGGCCCGACCGCGTGGGTCTGGACGTCGATCGAGGCGTCCCACTGCTCGTTGGGCTCCAGGTGCACCGTGTACGCGAAGCCCTTGCTGTCGTACCGGGCCGACATCGACGACGAGATGACCGTCTCCCGCCGGAAGTTCCCCCGCCGGTACCCCAGCCGCAGCCGGTCCGACTCCACCTCGGTGTAGATCTCGCCCTTCTTGTTCAGGATCTCGTCCTTGACCTGGAACAGGTCGGCGAAGTCCGACGCCGCGTCCATCCGCACTTCCAGGTCGACCGGCTTCTCGTCGTGGTTGAGGATGGTCAACTGCTCACAGAAGCTGCCACCCACTGTGCGCTCCCGGATGATCGACAGCTTCGCGTCCACGTAGTGCGTGGCCATCCCCGGGACCAGGAAGAATCGCGACTCGAAGTACTGCAGGTCGTCGTAGGAGAGCGAGTTGAGTCGCTCGCCGTTGACGGTCAGCACCCAGGTCGACAGGAACCGGGTGTCGATGGAGAAGAGTCCGGTGGGTTCGCTCGGCGTCGCCTCGATGTCACCGGTGTCCTCACAGACGACGAACGTGTTGCCGTCCAGGATCCGGATCGTGTTGCTCTGCCCCATCAGTGCACCTCCCCGGCGAATCGTCGACGCGGCCCGCGGGCGTCCGGGGAACCCGGAAAGATCCGCTCCACCTGTACGACGAGACGAGCGTCACCGGCCACCGTCATGTCCCCCCGCAACAGCGCGGCCAGGCCGTGCTCGCGCCCCGAGGCGATGTCGTCGAAGAGGACCGGGCTCGCCCCGATCACCGTGTCGGCCTCCTGGTCCTCCTGACTGACGTTCAGCCGGCCGTGGTCGATCCGCAGCAGCCAGTGCCGGGTCTGCGCCCCCTCGTGCAGGTCGATCCGCAGCGTCCCGGAGGTCTTGGCCAGCAGGGGTTCGTACCCCCGCCGGTCCAGGTCCTCGAAGAACCTCGTGGTCGCGTCCACCATCGGGTCCACTCCTCCCAGTTGCCGGGCCGGGGATCCCACCCACCGCGCTCGCGTCGCACGGACGGCCGGCGTTGCACGTCCCCGCACGGGTCCCCGCCGCTCCCCCGCTCAACCTCGCCCAGTTCGGGTGACCCGTCACCCCTCCCAGCCCTCCGCCCGCCCTTTGCGCCGCCCCGCCCCGCTCCGCCCTGCCCTGCCCTGCGCCGGTGATCAAGAGCTTTGCGTCATCACTGTCGGCGTGTCCTGACGCGAATCTCTTGATCAGCGAGGGGGTGGGGACGCCACAGCGCCGGCCCTCCCGGAAGGGAGAGCCGGCGCGTGCCGCGGCGGACGGGTCAGTTGTTCGGGTCGTCGGCGCTGATGTCGGCCAGGACCGACTGCGGTTCGCGCTCGACCGCGAGGTCACCCATCGACACCAGGCCGATCAGGCGCCCGTCGTCGATCACCGGAAGTCGGCGTACGGCGTACGTCCGCATCAGGTCCGCGGCGGCCACGGCATCGTCGTACTGACTCACCGTGATCACGTCGCGAGTGGTGATCTGGCTCAACCGGGTCGAACCCGGGTCCATGTTCTCCGCGACACCGCGGACCGTGATGTCCCGGTCCGTGACGATGCCGACCACACTGTCGCCGTCGGTCACCACCACATCGCCGATCGCGCTGTCACGCATCTTCTGCGCGGCTGCGATGAGCGTGTCGTTGCCGTCCATCGTCACCAACCGGGTCGTCATGAACTCTCCGACCGTTGTCATGGTGCTCCCCTCTCGGTGTCGGCACGGCCCGTCTACCCGCCGCCCGGGAGCGGGTAACGCCGACGGCCCCGGCCTATCCGCGTGGGTGTCGCAGGCGTCGCAGTTCGTAGAGGCCGCTGCTGGTCAGGCTGTAGAACGCCGGCAGCAGCAGGAAGATCACCAACGCGAACAGCGGGCCGGTCAGGAATCCGACCAGGATCGCCAGCGCGTACCCCAGGAGACCGATCGCGGCCCGGGCCCGTTCGGCCGGGAAGAACCGCTGCGGCACCGTCTGGTCCAGCAGATCGTGGTGCCGGGCGAGGTAGTGGTACAGCCCCAGCCAGCTCACCGAGACCAGCACGCCGACCAGACCGTAGACGACCACGCCGGTGCGCTGGTCCGCCTTGTCGCCGTCCCGCATGGCCTGCGAGACGACCGAGGTGGCGAACGGCAGCAAAGCGGTGCTGAACAGCACTGCGAGGTTGTACCACTGGAGGGCCTTTCCGCTGTTCACCACCCGGTTGAAGGCGGCTCGGTGGTTCAGCCAACCCACCGCCACGTACACGTACGACGTGACATAGGCGAGGTACGCCGGCCACTGCTCGACCAGCGCGTGCAGAAGCTGACCGCGGCCGACCCGAGGCGGCTGGAGGTCGAGCACCAGCAGCGTGATGATGATGGCGAAGACCCCGTCGCTGAACGACAGCAGCCGGGAGGTTTCCCGCCGCAGGGTCGGGCCAGCGGGGCCCGTCCCTGCGCTGCTCGTGCCGGCTCCCATCGCCCACCCCCTCCCCGACGTCCCGCAACGGCGAAGTGCCGCGGTATACCCGTCGACGGGCGGCACACCCGCCCACCGGCGGCGCGCGTCGACTCCGCTGCCTACCGTGGGCGGATGATGACGGGCGAGGAGGAACTGCGGGAACTGGTCGCCGGCAACAATTGGCTGACCCGGGCGCTGACTGTGGTGCGTGACTCCGGGCTGCCGGACGCCTGGATCGGCGCGGGCGCACTGCGCGACCTGGTCTGGGGCGAGCGGTACGGCGACGGGTTCGACCCGGCGCGGGTCCGCGACGTGGACGTGGTCTTCTTCGACCCGGCGAGGCTGAGCCGCGTCGACGACGACCGGGCCACCGCCCGGCTGGCGGGGCTGTGGCCACAACCGCCGTGGCAGGCGCGCAACCAGGCGGCGGTGCACACCTGGTACGCGGCCACGTTCGGCGGCGACCCGATCGAGCCGTACCGGAGCGTGGCCGAAGCGGTCGCCACCTGGCCGGAGTACGCGACGGCGGTGGCCGTCCGGCTGGACCCCGCCGGTCGGCTCAAGGTCTGCGCCCCGTACGGCCTGACGGATCTGCTGGGTGGGGTGTGGCGGCACAACCCGGCCCGGGTGGACGTGGCCCGGTCGCGGCAGCGGTTGGCCCGGCACCGGCCGGCGCAGCGTTGGCAGGGCGTGACAGTGATCGAGCCGGGCTGACCGGCTGCGAGCGGGTCAGCCCCGAGGCGGCATGCCGTAGAGCCGCTCGACGTGCAGGCGTAGCACGATGCGTCCCTCGTCGACCATGGCCTGGCGGTACTCGTCCCAGTCGGGGTGTTCGCCGCTCAGCCCCCGGTAGAGCGCCACCAACTCCTCGACTGTCTCGTCGCCGAGTTCGGTGGCCGGCGGGGACAGTTCGGCGCGACCCTCGACCACCGCGTACGCCCACCCGTCCGCACTGCCGACGTGGAAGCTGGCACGCGGGTCGCGGCGCAGGTTGGCGGTCTTGGCGCGGCCGTCGGTGACCGAGACCCGGATCAGGCCCGCGTTCCGGTCGAAGGAGTAGAGCACGGTGGACAGCTGCGGACGCCCGTCCCGCTTGATGGTGGCGAGCACGCCCATCGAGCGGCCGGCCACCAGATCGGTCAACGCCTGCTGGGTGCGGTCATCCGGCATGGTGTCCTCCAGGTTGGACGATCGTCTCCGACCCATCCAAGCACGACCTGCCGGCCGCCGCGGGCGACCACCCGGAACAGCAGGGCGACCACCTGGAACGCCACCGAGCCCGCACCGACGGACGGCGCGGGCTCGGTGGTCGGGTGACCGTGCCGGTCAGCGGCGCTCGGCGGCGACCAACTCGGCGAGTTGCACCGCGTTCAACGCGGCGCCCTTGCGCAGGTTGTCGTTGGAGCAGAACAGCGCCAGCCCGTACTCGACGGTCTCGTCGGCGCGGATCCGGCCCACATAGGTCGGGTCCTGGCCGGCGGCCTGCAACGGCGTCGGAACGTCGGTCAGTGCCACACCGGGTGCGTCGGCCAGCAGCTCGTGGGCGCGCTGCGGGGTGAGCGGCCCGGCGAACCGGGCGTTGATCTGGAGCGAGTGCCCGGTGAAGACCGGCACCCGGACACAGGTGCCGGAGACCTTCAGGTCGGGGATCTCCAGGATCTTGCGGCTCTCGTTGCGGAGCTTCTGCTCCTCGTCGGTCTCGAACGAGCCGTCGTCGACTATCGAACCGGCCAGCGGGAGGACGTTGAAGGCGATCGGCTGGGTGAACGAGCGGGGCGCGGGGAACTCGACTGCCGACCCGTCGAAGGCCAGCCCGGCGGCGTGCTCGGCCACCTTGCGGACCTGCTCGTCCAGCTCGGCGACGCCGGCCAACCCAGCGCCGGAGACCGCCTGGTAGGTGGAGACGACCAGGCCGACCAGGCCCGCCTCGGCGTGCAACGGACGCAGTACCGGCATCGCGGCCATCGTGGTGCAGTTCGGGTTGGCGATGATGCCCTTGGGCCGGTCCAGTGCGGCGTGCGGGTTGACCTCGGCGACCACCAGCGGCACCTGCGGGTCCATCCGGAACGCCGACGAGTTGTCGATCACCACGGCGCCGGCAGCGGCGACCCGGGGCGCCAACTCGCGAGCGGTGCCCTTACCGGCCGAGAAGAGCACGATGTCCAGCTCGGAATAGTCAGCGGTCGCGGCGTCCTCGACGGTCACCTCGCCGTCGCGCCACGGCAGCGTGCGTCCGGCGGACCGCGCCGAGGCGAACAACCGCACCTGCTCCGCTGGGAACTCCCGCTCCGCCAGCACCTGCCGCATCACGCCACCGACCTGGCCGGTGGCCCCCACAATGCCGATCCTCATGCCCGCGAGGCTACCGACCCCACCGCCGAAACCGGGACCCCTTTCCCACCCTCCGGGTCCCACCTCACACCCCACCCCCGCACCCCTTCCTCCCGTTGATCATGAAGTTATTGCCACGACACGCCGTGCCGAGTGACAACAACTTCATGATCGACGGCGCGAGGGGGTGGGGGGCGCGAGAGGGCGAGGGGTGGGGTGGGGTGGGGTTAGGGGAGGAGATCTCCTAGGGCGGTGGCCTCCAGGTCGGCGCGGATCACTGCGGCGTCGCCCTCGATGACCAGTGTGAGAGCTTCCGGGTGCAGGTGGGTGGCTGCCGCCGCGGAGACCTGGTCCACGTCGGCGGAGAGCAGCGACTCGCGCAACCGCGCGTGGTAGTCGTCCGGCAGGTCGTGCACCACCAGGGTGGTCAGCGCGGAGGCGATCGCCCGAGGGCTCTGCAACTCGACCGAGAGCTGCCCGGCCCGCCAGGAGCGGGCCACCTCCAGCTCGTCCTCGGTCACCCCGGTGGCCTGGGTACGGGTGATCTCGCCCACCGCCTCGACCAGAGCCGGCGCGGTGACCGCCGTCTGCACTCCGGAACTGACCGCGAACCGACCGAACCGCCGCGACGCGGCGAAGTCGCCCCGGATGCCGTAGGTGTAGCCGTGCACCTCCCGCAGCAGGTGGTTGAGTCGGGAGGTGAACGCCCCACCGAGCACCGTGCCGGCGAGCGTCATCGGCACGTGGTCGGGGTGCGCCCGGTGTGGTGACGGGTGGCCCAGCCGCAGCGTGGACTGCACCGAGCCGGGCCGGTCCACCAGGATGATCCGGCGACCGCTGTGCAGCGGCACCTCGATCGGGCCGCCCCGCTCGGCGGGGCCACCACCGGTGCCGGCGAACGCCGCGGCGGCCAGCGCGTCAAGGTCGATCCGGTCCAGGTCACCGGCGACGATGAGGGTGCCGGGGCGCAGGAACCACTCCGAGTGGAAGACCGTGACGTCCTCCACGTCCAACCCGGCTACCGACTCCGGGTCGCCGTGCATCGGGCGTCCCCAGCGGTTCTGCGCGCCGAACAGGTCGGCGCGCAGCGCGGCGTCGGCGCGCGGGCCGGGGTTGGCCCAATCCATCCGGAGCGCTGTCGCCTCGTCGTCGCGTACCCGGCGTACGTCGGCGCTGTCGAGCCTGGGCGTCCGGACCGCCTCGGCGAGCAGTTCCACTGCCGCGCTCAGCCGGTCCACCGGGATCACCACGCTGGCCTGGAACGAGTCCCAGTCCAGACCGGTCGACAGAGCGGTGCCGAGCCCTTCGACGGCGAGCGCGTACGCGGCGGCGTCCCGCTGCGCGGTCCCCTCCTCCAACGCCTTGGCCAGCACGCCGGACAGACCTTCCTTGCCGACCGGCTCCTGGCCCGCGCCCACGTCGAGCAGCAGCAGGGCCACGGCGAGGTTCTGCCCCGGCAGGTGTGCGGCGACGACCTGACCACCGGCTGCGGTGCGGCGGACCACCGGCGGGAACCGGTACGGGCGGGCGGCACCCGGGCCGGGACGGTCGGCGATCAGCGTCATGAGGTCTCCTCGGGCAGGTAGGTCAGGGTCACCCGGTCGGTGGCGAGCACGTCGGCGGCGGCCTCGGCGATCTGCTCGGCGGTGACCGCGAGCAGGGCCGGCAACTGCTCGGCGATGCGGGCCGGGTCACCGAACTGCGTGGTGTACCGGCCGAGCAGGTCCGCGCGGCCGTCGACGGTGGACAGCTGACGCCACCACCCGGTGCTGAGCAACGCCTTGGCCCGGTCCAGCTCGGCGGCGGTGACCGGCACGGTGGCCAGCTCGTCGACGACCTCGGCCAGCCCTTCGGCCAGCCGCTCGGCGCTCACCCCGGGGCGGGCGGTGGCGGTGGCGATCAGCGGTGCCGGGGCGTGTGCGAGGTCCACCCCGTACGCCCCGACCAGGTCCGGTTGCGCGATCCGCTCGCCGTCGGCGAGGCGCTGGTAGAGCCGGCTGCCCCGGCCGCTGCCCAGGATGGTGGCGAGCACGGTGATCACGTTGTATCCCGGGCTGCCGAACGGGTAGCTGCGGTGGGCGATGTAGACCCGTGGCGCCGGCACGTCGGCGCTCACCGACTCGACGGCCGTCTGCCCGGTGGCGGGGACGTTGCGGCCGTCCGGTGCCGGCGGGATGTCGTCGCGGGCGGGCAGCGCGCCGAAGTACTTGTCCGCGAGCGCGAACACGTCGGAGGCGGTGGCGTCGCCGACCACTGTGAGCACCGCGTTGTTCGGCGCGTAGTAGGTCCGGTGGAACGCCTGGAAGGTGGCCAGGTCGGCGGCGTTCAGGTCGGCCATCGAGCCGATCGTCGCGTGGTGGTAGGGGTGCCCCGGCGGGTAGAGCAGCGGCAGCAACCGCAGCCACGCGTCGCCGTACGGCACGTTCTCGTAGCGCTGCCGGCGCTCGTTCTTCACCACGTCCCGCTGGTTGTCCAGCGTCTCCTGGGTGAGGGCGGGGACCAGGCCGCCCATCCGGTCGGCCTCCAACCAGAGCGCCAGCTCCAGGTGCTCGGCCGGGACCGTCTCGAAATAGTTGGTCCGGTCCGGGTTGGTGGTGGCGTTGAGCGAGCCGCCGGAGCCCTGAATCAGCTTCATGTGCTCGGTCTTCGCCACGTTCACCGAGCCCTCGAACATCAGGTGCTCGAAGAGGTGGGCGAAACCGGTCTGCCCGGCCGGCTCATGCCGGGAGCCGACGTCGTACCAGAGGTTGACGGCCACGGCGGGCGCGATGCGATCCTCACTCACCACCACGCGCAGGCCGTTGTCCAGTCGGGACGTCTGAATGGGCCAGGGGTAACCGCTGTCGGGCATGCCCCGACGCTATCCGATCTCGGAGGCGGAAAGGTGACGTGCCGTCGGTCGGCGAGCCGACCCGGGCGGCATCGGAGCCGCCGCGCGGGGTACCGGAGAGCAATGACCGTCACCCCGCCTCCGTCCCGGTCCGCCGGCCGGGTCGCCACCGCCGTCGAACGCGCCAGCTCCGCACTCGGCCGGCTGCGCCGTGGCCGACTGCTGCATCCGGCCGGTCGCTCGTTCGTCGGCGAGACGGTGATCTGGGGTACGCCCGGACCGCCCAGCGGGGTCGCTCTGCTGGACCAGCCCGGCCGGTACCGGACCACCGTCCGGCTCTCCAAGGGAACGCCCACACCGGGCAGTTGGCCCGACGTCCTGGGCCTCGCGCTGCGCCTGCACCACGACGACGGCCGGCCGTTCGACCTGCTGGTCAGCTCCAGCGGCGCAGCCCCGGGGCTGCGGAACCTGCCGCTGCCCAGACGCCGCTTCACCGGCACGTACAGCACGATCACGTGTTACCGCGCGGGTCGGCGCCGCCTCTGGCTGGCCGCGCTGGCCGACCCCGACTCGGTCGACCTCGGTCGCAGCCTGGCCACGGCGGTCGCCGCGACCCGGACGGACACTCCGCGCCTGGTGCTCGCTGTCGCGTCGGCGGTGGGGCCGTGGCGACTGGTCGGGCAGGTCAGCCTCGGTGCCCAGCTCAGCGCCGAGGAGGACGCGGCGCTCGCGTTCGACCCGGTGCGCAACCTGCCACCCGAACTGCGGGTGGCAGGTCCGCTGGCCTGGCTGCGCGACCAGACCTACCGGGGGTCACGCCGGGCACGCGGGGCGACCGCTCAGTCAGGCGGTTCGACAGCCACCACTGTCTGATCCGAGGTACGACGCTCCAGCACCGTGTCCGGTGCGGCGTTCTGGTCCGCAGCACGGATGTCCGACTCGGCGAGGATGGCCTCCGCCTGCGCCTCCGGGTCGTCGCTGCCCACCGCCTCCTCCTCGGGCAGGAGGTGGTGCGCGCGGGACTCCACCCGGTCCTGATCGCTCTGCTCGTGTGTCATGGCACCCCTGTTACCCCGACCGCGCCCCCGGCACGCGATCTTCGCCCCGCATCTTGGGACGACGGGACGGGTGACCGCGTCCGGTCGGGTACGCTGGCCCGGTGACGCGTTCCTATCGATGGTTTAGGCAGCCGGCTCGCACGCCGGTGACTTCACCATGAACTGACGTCACCACGGACCGAGCCGGCTGGGCAGGAGCTGTCGTTCCTGCCCTTTTGCGTACGAGCAGCCGGCTCGTCCCGGGCACCGGCCCCGGGCACTGTCGGCGGAAGGATGCCCACCGTGACGACCCCGGAGACCGATCGGGTCAGCGATCAGCGGATCGACCGTGTCGTGCCGCTGACCACGCCCGCCCTGCTGCACCACGAGTTGCCCCTGGACGCCCCGCTCGCGTCGGCCGTGTTGACCGGCCGCCGCGCTGTCGGTCGCGTGCTGGACCGCGAGGACGACCGCCTGCTGGTGGTGGTCGGTCCCTGCTCGGTGCATGACCCGGCCGCCGCCCTGGACTACGCGCAGCGTCTTCGGACGGCAGCCGACCGGCTCGCCGACGACCTGCTGATCGTCATGCGGGTCTACTTCGAGAAGCCACGCTCCACCGTCGGTTGGAAGGGTCTGATCAACGATCCCGGCCTGGACGGCAGCGGGGACGTCAACACCGGTCTGCGGCTGGCCCGGGCGCTGCTGCTCGACGTGCTCCGCCTCGGCCTGCCGGTGGGTTGCGAATTCCTGGACCCGATCACCCCGCAGTACATCGCGGACACGGTGGCCTGGGGCGCGATCGGTGCCCGCACGGTGGAGAGCCAGGTGCACCGCCAGCTCGCCTCCGGGCTGTCCATGCCGATCGGCATGAAGAACCGCCCGGACGGCAGCATCGGCACGGCAGTGGACGCGATCCGCGCCGCCGGGGTGCCACACGTCTTCCCCGGCATCGACTTCTCCGGCACCCCGGCGATCATGCACACCCGGGGTAACACCGACGGGCACCTCGTGTTGCGCGGTGGGGGTGGCCGACCCAACTACGACGCCGAGTCGGTCGCCGGGGCACTCGACCTGCTCCGCGCCGCCGACCTGCCGGAACGGCTGGTGATCGACGCCAGTCACGCCAACAGCGGCAAGGACCACCGCAACCAGCCACTGGTCGCCGCGGACGTGGCCGCCCAACTGGCCGCCGGCCAGCGTGGGATCACCGGCGTGATGCTGGAGTCGTTCCTGCTGCCCGGTCGGCAGGAGCTCGACCCGACCCGGGAGCTGGAGTACGGCCGGTCGGTCACCGACGCCTGCCTGGGCTGGGACGACACCGCCGATGTGCTCGACCACCTCGCGTCGGCCGTGCGGGCCCGTCGGGCCACCCTCCCGACGACTGTGTGACAGCCGACACCACCACCCGCGGAACACGAGCGGGGGTCGGCTCGTTGACTGGGGTGTCGGTGTGTCCAGTGTCCCCGGGCCTCACCTAAATAGCCTTCGCGGAATACCGTCCGGCTGGAGCCGCGTAGTGCCACTCGCCGAGAGGCGACCTGCACACCGACACCAGCGCCGCCCCCGACTCACGAGGCCGGGGGCGGCGCTGTCCGTAGGCGGGCCACCAGCGGGACCGGGGGTGCGACAGGACCCCCGCTAACCGTTCTGCCCGGTCATACGATCGATGTGTGGGTGATATGTCAAACGAGCTTGGCGCTTTTCTGAGTGCTCGCCGGGCACTGGTGACACCGGAGCAGGCCGGCATTCCGCATGGGGGTGTACGACGCGTGCCGGGCTTGCGGCGCGAGGAGGTCGCCATGCTCGCGGGCCTGAGCGCGGACTACTACCTGCGCTTGGAACGGGGCCGTGACCGCAATCCGTCCGTGCAGGTGCTCGAGTCCATCGCACGCGTTCTGCAGCTCGACGAGGAGCACCTTGCCTATCTGCTGACGCTGGTCTCGGATTCCGCCCGAAAGCGCAGACGTCGATCCCGCAGGGAAACGGTTCCGCCGGGTGCGCTCAAGCTCCTGGGCTCCCTCGTTCAGCCCGCTTTCATCGAGGGCCGGTATTTCGACATCCTGGCCTCGAACAGTCTCGCCCAGGCGCTCTCGCCAGGCCTTGTCACGGGGGGCAACCAGCTCAGGGACCTGTTCCTGAACCCCGCCGAGCAGGCGCTGCATCCGGAATGGGAAAACATCACTGAGTGCTTCGTGGCGAACCTGCGACAGGCGGTGGGCACCGACATCGACGACCCCCGGTTCATCGAGCTCACCGGAGAGCTCTCATTGGCGAGCGACAGGTTCCGCCAGCTCTGGGCACGCCACGAGGTACGCGGACAGCGCGGTACGCCGATCCGGTTCAATCACCCGCAGGTCGGGGAGCTGACCCTCAATCGTGAACGGCTGAGCATCGGCGGAGCGGATGGCCTGATGCTCGTCGTCTACCACGCCGACGCCGGGTCCGGTGACGCCGAGAAGTTGAGTCTCCTTGCCTCCGCCGGTCTACCCGCCGGCCGCGAGCCACGACCGGTCCAGCCCTCCCGGACCTGAAATGTGCCGGTGGCAAGTTGCGGGCGATCAGAGGGGGTCCTGTCAGACCCCGGTCTGAAGAGGGCTCCGGGTACGCCGACCTGCCGTGGTTAGCGTTCGGAACATGACCGTCACACTGATCACCGGGGCCAACAAGGGCATTGGCTTCGAGACCGCCAGACAGCTTCTGGCGTTGGGGCACGAGGTCTACATCGGCGCGCGGGATGTCGAGCGGGGTGAGAAAGCCGCGGCCGCGCTCGGGTCGCGGTTCGTCCAACTCGATGTGACAAACGATGCCTCTGTGCGCAGCGCGTTGGCGACGATCGACTCGGCCGAGGGCCGACTCGACGTCCTCGTGCACAACGCCGGCATCCTGGAGACCGACCTCGACGGGCCAGCGGCCCTGCGCTCGTTCGACACGAACGCGGTAGGGATCGTGCGCGTCACGGAGGCGGCGCTGCCCCTGCTCCGCAGGTCGTCCAATCCCACAGTCGTCACCGTTTCGAGCAGCGCCGGATCGTTCTGGGCGGTGACCAATCCCGAGCGGCCCGAGTTCGGTCTGCCGCTCGCGCTGTATTCGGCGTCCAAGTCCGCGGCCACCATGCTGACCGTGCAGTACGCGAAATCCCAGCCGGGCATCAAGTTCAACGCTCTCGAACCAGGCCCCACCGCCACCGACATGACCGCCGCCTTCGGTATCGGGCGGCCGGTGGAGGAGAGCGCCCGCCAGGTGGTGCGCCTGGCGACACTGGGCCCGAGCGGACCGACGGGGACCTTCCAGGACGAGGCAGGGGAACTGCCCTGGTGAGCAGGCGGCACCGTGGGTGCGTGGGCCGACAGGCGTGACGTTTGACCGATTCCGCGCCGGGTAGCTGATCGACGTGACCGACGACGCATCCATGACCGGCGAGCCGGACACCCGGGCCCTCGACGATCTGCTCGACGGCATCTTCAGGGCGCAGGAGCGGGTCGAGCAGGCAGAGATCTACCGCCAGGCGGTGGCTGCCGAACTCCCGCCGGAGCTGCTCGCCCGCATCAACGCGCTCCCCGAGGGTGAGTACGCGGTCGACGAGGTAAGCGACCTGCTGGGCGGTTCGGTCGGCTGAGCGACCGCAGAAGGGACACCGACATGACCAACCACGAGGACCACGACGAGAAGGTGCCGGCGCTGGGTCAGCCCCCGAAGGGCAGGGACACCACACCCGAGCCGGACTTCGCCAACGAGCACGACCGCACGGCGGTGGATCGGGACATCATCACCGGGGCGGACGAGGACGAACGGGAGCCGGAGTCGCCGCACGGTTGGTCCGGCATGCAACGTTGAGGCGTACACGAAAGGGGGGCCGGTGTCTGCCGGCCCCCCCCTTTCGCGTCCTGCTCGTCAGTCGTCCTGGTGCCCGCCCTCGGCGGCCTGCTGCGCCGTCGCGTAGGCCATCTGGAGGAAGTCGGACGCGGCGACCGCCGTCAGCGCGGTCGCGACCAGGCGGGTGAGCCGGGGCGCGAGCACCAGGCCACCGGTCAGCCCGGTAGCCACCCAGACCGCCAGGCAGAACGGGCAGCTCAGCAGCTCGCCGATGGCGTGCCGGGTGGGGCTGCCCGAGTCGCGGACCTGCTCCATCACCTCGCCGCTGCCGATCGGACGGTCGTAGCGGGTGAACGGCGCCCGCAACGGGCTGGTCACCGCGTCCTTGGACAGCAGCCGGCTCAGCTTGTGCGTGGCGATGGAGAGCAGCACCACGTCGGACGCCGCGGGACGCTCCGGCACCGGTCGGCCGGTCGCCTTGACCAGGCCGGCGAGAGCCCCGGTCACCCCGGCGTAGGCGCCCATCGCCACCAGGTAGCCGCCGAGCGGCCGGTGCTCGTGCGGCGCGTACGCCCGGCGCAGCCGGGCCGCCTTGTGTCGCAGGCCAGTGTCGCTCACCCGATCTCCTCACGTGTGTCGTGGTGGTGTGGGAACGGCGTCCCGGGCGGCCGGCTCAGCCGGCCTGGAGGTTGTCGGCGACCTCGCGTGCCAGGTTGGTGAGCGCCTCGTCGGCCAGCTGGTCCGGGCCGGGCCCGCCGGACCCGTCGGCCAGGTCCAGCTGGATCCGGGCGCCACCGGAATCGGCCGGCTCCACCCGAATCTCGGCGGACCAGTCGTCGGCGTCGACGTCGCCCCAGCGGGCACGCAGCTCCTCGCCGCTGATCTCCGCGGCGGGGCTGCCGTCGCCGCGCAGTGGCTCCGGCAGCCAGGCCGAGGCACGGTTGGGGTCGGTGGCAGTGCTGAAGACCACCTCGGGTGGCGCGGACATACCGCGCACGGCGCGCGCCGGCATCACGCGTCCCGCAGGCGGCTGGGGTCGACCTCGCGACCTGGGTGTCGGGCCAGGTACTCGGTCTCCAGCTCCGCCGTTCGCCGGAGGTGGTTAGCGAGTGCGGAGTCCGCCGCGTGCCGCAGGGTGTCCAGGCGGGTTCGGTGCAGGCTGTGCATCTCGCGGATCAGGTCCTCGTCGGTCAGCTCCGTCGGGTCGATGCCGAGCAATTCGCCGTCGAGGCCGGGAGCGCCGGCCGGGTCGTCGAGCTGATCGCCGCCCCACTCCGGCACCCGCTGCTCCGGGCTCATATCCGCACTGCCGCTGGACGCAAAGCCGTCCTCACGTACCGATCCGGTCATGATCGCCCCCCTTGATCTCGTTTGGGCTGGCGTCTAGACGATTGCCCAGGCGCGGTGATGCCAAACCAAGCCGTCGGAGCGACGACTACGACACGGTGTCGGAGACCGGTAACGTCCCCGGTACCCTCAATGTCATGAGGCGGCTCTGGACCCCGGCGTGGATCGCGCGCCACGTGGCCATGGTCGTGCTGGTCGTGGGCTTCCTGGGGCTGGGCTGGTGGCAGATCAGCCGGGCCGCCGCCGGCAACAGCCTGAGCTGGGGGTACGCGGTCGAGTGGCCGATCTTCGCCGGCTTCGTGGTCTACGTCTGGTGGCGTGAGGTGAAGCTGGCCCGCCGCAAGGCGGTGGAGGCCGATGCTCCGCCTGCGGATCCGGCCGTCGAGCCGGCGCCGGCGGTCACCACCGGGTCCCGACCGGCGGTACGCCGCCCGGTGCGGGTGTCCCGGGTGCCGGCCGGCGGCGATGTCGTCGAGGACACCGACCTGGCCGCCTACAACCACTACCTGTCATGGTTGAACGCCAATCCGGGCGCCCGGCCCGGTGACTATCCCGGCTGAGCCGGGCTCGGAAGGACGGACGAAGGTGGGCGCTGCCCTTACCCGGTACCGCGTGATCGCCTGGATCGTGGGCGTGGTGCTGATCCTGCTGGTCGTGATCGGCATGCCGCTGAAGTACGCGTTCGACAACCCGGTCGTCGTGGAGACGATCGGGCCGGCGCACGGCTTCCTCTACATGATCTACCTGGTGGCCGCGTTCGACCTGAGCCGCCGAGCTGACTGGCCGCTGAAGCGGATGCTGCTGGTGATGCTGGCCGGCACGGTGCCGTTCGTCTCGTTCTACGCCGAGCGCCGGGTCAGCGCCTGGGTGGCCGCCCCGCAGGAGGAACGGGCTCCGGAGCCGGTCGCCGGCTGAGCTTGCTGAACGGCCGGTGGGCAGGCACGGCTCCGGCCCACCGCCAGCGGGTCATCGGTTGGGCCGCCACGGGTCCGCTTCGGCGAGCGGGTCTACCCAACTGCCGTAGCGGTTGACCTCCCGGGCCCGCAGCAGCGACCGGGTGACCTGGCCGAACTGCCGTTCGTCATCGGCGCTGAACAGCAGCACCTCCGAGCCTTGGTACCACCCCCACAGTTCGTGCGGCGGCGGGCGCCAGCGATCGCCGACCACTGCGAGAGCGGCCGGGAGCAGGAACACGGCGCCGAGGATCAGGTACGCCCCTGCGGTGAGGCGGTGCAGACCGCCGGTGAAGCCGAGGAGCACCCCCACGCCGCCGAGCATGCTGGCGGTGATCACCACGGCCCGGACGGCGATCCGGTCGTGCGGGCCCCGGGTGGTACGCAGATGGGTCAGGTCGGCGACCCGGTAACTGTTCCGACCGACGGTGAACCGGTCGACGGTCACGATGATGCCGGGCCGCGCGTACAGCAGTGTCGACCGGGCGCCCGGCACCGTTCGCGGCGGTCGCGTCTTTGCGCCTTCACGATTCACGGTTCCTCCCGAAGGGGACGGTTGGCCGAGTGGCCCCGCTGGCGACAGTCATCGCTGCCTGTCGACGGGATTCCCGGCTCCGGACTTCATTGTGTTGCGGCGTCGCCAGTCGACCTGGGCATTTACCGGGTAGAGACAGCTCGCCACGACCGGGTGACATCGCCGAGAAACAGCATCCATTTCAGCTTTTATCGGTTATGGCGACCAGGGATACCACGGCATACGCCCGGAACGACGAAAGTCGTATATCCGTCAGTACGCCGCGAAAAGGGCGATGTTCCTTCGTTCCCAGGCGTCATCAGCCACGATGGCGACACCCAGCCCAGGGGTCCGACGCGCAACTCTCCCAACTTTCGCCACTGCTTCAACTGCGAGCGACATCCGTCCCGGGTTAGGTTGGGCGAGCCGGTCCGGCCCAGTGCCGTCCGCCCGGATGGCCCCGGCCGGTGTCGTCGAGGGCGTCAGCAGCCCCGGCGGCCGTGGGAGAGGGGCCTTCCGCTCTTGTCATCCCTGAGAAATCTGCTGCGCACAGTGGCGCTGGTCGGCATGTCGGCCGCGCTGATCGCCCCGACGGCGGTGGCCCAGGCCGAGCCGTCCCCCGCCGACCTGACCCGCCGGATCGAGACGTCCTCGGCCGAGTTGGAGCGGGTCGTCGAGTCGTACAACAAGTTGCGTGAGGAGATCAAGACAAACGAGGCCGCAGTGGCCCGATTACAGACCCGCATCGGCCCGCTCGAACAGCAGGTCGAGCAGAGCCGGGCAGACGTGGCGGAGCTCGCCTCAACCGCGTACAAGACCGGCGGCCTGCGCACCGCGGACGCCCTGCTGCGCCCCGGCGGCTCGGCCGCGCTGCTGGATCGGCTCGGCACGATCGAGCAGTTGACCCGCCAGCGGCAGGAGCGCATCTCCGGCTTCACTGCCGACCAGCAGCGGCTGCTCGACGAGAAGGCCCGCCTGGGCGCGACCTTGACCCGGCAGGCCGCACAGGCTCGTCAGCTCGCCGCGGGTAAGAAGCAGATCGAGCAGGACCTGGCCAAGCTGTACGAGCTGCGCCGGCAGGCGTACGGGGCCGCCACCGAGCGACCCGAGCCCAAGGCGGCGACGACCGAGGCCAAGAACGTGCCCGCCGTGTCCGGTGCCGCCGGCACTGCTGTGCGTTACGCGTTCGGCGCGATCGGCAAGCCGTACGTCTGGGCGGCCGACGGGCCGAACGGCTACGACTGTTCCGGCCTGACCTCGGCCGCCTGGCGGGCGGCCGGGAAGTCCCTGCCGCACAACACCCGGATGCAGTGGAGCGCTGTCGCCCACATCGGGCGGGGCGAGCTACGCCCCGGCGACCTGGTCTTCTACAGCGGGCTCGGGCACGTCGCCCTCTACGTGGGCGACGGTCAGGTGATCGACGCGCCCAGCGCCGGTCGCAACGTGCTCAAGCGTGGCATGAACATGATGTCCATCCAGGGTTACGGCCGGGTGCGCTGACCACTGTCGAAAACGGCGAACGGCCGGCGTCCCCCTATCGGACGCCGGCCGTTCGCCGTCATTACTACCAGGTCAGGCCGCTTGCAGCCCCTCCGCCCGAGCCAGCTCGCGGAGCCGGCCGAGGGCCTGGATCTCCAGCTGCCGGATCCGCTCGCGGGACAGCGAGAAGCGGGACGCGACCTCGGTGAGCGAGTGCTCCCGGCCGTCCTCCAGCCCGTAGCGGGCCCGCATGATGCCGGCGGACCGGTCGTCGAGGTGGTTGAGCAGCCCTTCGATGCGCTGCCGCTCCAGGCCGCTGAGGACGATGTCCTCCGGCGACGGCGCGTCACTGTCGGCAACCAGGTCGCCAAGGCTGGTGTCGCCATCGTCACCAACCGGGGTGTCCAGCGAGACGGTGTCCTGCGACCAGCGGCGCAGCTCGTTCACCCGCTCGACGGTGACGCCGAGGGCGGTGGCGATCTGCTCCGGCTCCGGGTCGCTGCCCAACTCACGGGTCAGCTGCCGGGCCACGTTACGCATCCGGTTGACGTCCTCCACCAGGTGCACCGGCAGACGGACGGTGCGTTCCTGCTGGGCGATCGCCCGGCTGATCGCCTGCCGAATCCACCAGGTGGCGTAGGTGGAGAACTTGTAGCCGCGCTCGTAGTCGAACTTCTCGACCGCCCGGACGAGGCCGGTGTTGCCCTCCTGGATCAGGTCCAGCATGGGCATCCCCGAGCGCACGTAACGCCGGGCGATCGACACGACCAGTCGGAGGTTCGCGCGGATGAAGAGGTCCTTCGCGCGCTCCCCCTCGACGACCAGCCACTCCAGGTCGGCCCGGTCGACACCGGCGGGAACGGCTTCCTCACCGAGCAGGTGCTCGGCGTAGAGGCCGGCCTCGATCGCCTTGGAGAGCTCTACCTCCCGGGCGGCGTCCAGCAGTGGCGTCCGGGAGATCTCGTGCAGGTAGACGCCCACCAGGTCGCGTTCCTCGGCGACCTGATCGGTTCGCATGCCGATGTTCTTGTCCACGTTGCCCACGGTCCCCTCGCTCGCGCCGGTTGCCCGGTTCCTTGCCATTCCCCACACCTGTCAGCCCCTGGTAACTTCTGCTGTGCCCATCGGTGCTGACACCTACACAACAGATGAGACGTGTCGGGGATTCCTCGTCGTGAGTCGAAAGTGTCACGAATGCCTGAGTAGTAGCTGAGAGCACGGTCCATGTTTGCTGTCAGCACCCCATCGGGTGGCTCGCCACGGGCACCACGTACGGGTTACCGCACCATGGCAACACCGCCCGCCGCGGGGGCACAGCGACCCGGGTCACCACCGCGATGCGATCCTGGTCACTGCCAGATACGCACCGGTGAACCGGTCGGTTCATTCACGGGGGTGTTATTACCCCCCGGCCAGATGAACAATCCGAGGGCCCGTTCGCTTCCCGGTGTGGGTGGCGCTAGGAGGCGAGCAGGGCGAGGGCGCCGCGCACCTGGTCGGCCGAGCGTGCCAGCGCGGCCCGGGCAGCGTCGATCTCAGCGCCCGAGACGAGGGCGACGAGCGCCGTCTTCAGGTCCCCGTCGGCCTCGGTGAGGGCCTGCCGGGAAAGCTCTTCCGAGCAGCCGGTGGCCTCGACCAGAATCGAGATCATTCGTCCGCGGAGTTTCGCGTTGGTGGCCACCATATCGATCATGAGGTTCGAGTAGACCCGACCCAGGCGCACCATGACGGCTGTTGAAAACGTGTTGAGCACCAATTTCTGCGCTGTGCCCGCCTTCATCCGGGTCGACCCGGTGACCACCTCGGGTCCGGTGTCCACCCCGATGAACACGTCGACCGACCGGGCGGCCTCCGCCTCCGGATTGGCGCAGAGCAGCACTGTCGAGGCGCCCTTGGCGCGGGCCGCGGCAAGCGCCCCGAGGACGTACGGGGTGCGTCCGCTGGCCGCCAGACCGACCACCAGGTCCCCGGCCCGTACACAACTGGCCGCTTCGACCGCGCCGCCCCGGTCGTCGTCCTCGGCGTCCTCGACGGCCCGCCACATGGCGTCCGGGCCGCCCGCCAGGTGCGCGCAGAACCAGTGTCGGGGCGAGTTGAAGGTGGGGGCCAGTTCGGCGGCGTCGAGCACGCCCAGTCGGCCGGAGGTGCCGGCCCCGAAGTAGTGCACCCGGTGACCGCCGCGTAGCGCCGCGACCGCCAGGTCGACGGTGGTGGCGATCTCGTCGAGCACCGCGGCGACCGCAGCGGGCACCCGTCGGTCCGCCTCGTTGATCACGGTGAGCACGTCCCGGGTCGACATCAGGTCGAGGTCGACGCTGAGCGGATTACGTCGTTCGGTGGGGGCACCCACCCGGACCGTGGGGCGAGCGGGCCGTGCGGGCATCTCCGCACCGGCCGTCATGCCCGCCTCCGGTTGGCACCCACCCGGTGCGACTGGACCGCCTCGGCGGTCGCCTCCAGGGCCTTGCGGGCCCTGGCCCGGTTGCGGGCGGCCACCCCGACGAAGAGGCAGTCGACCACTGTGAGCTGAGCCAGCCGGCTGGCCGTCGCGCCGGAGCGGTAGGTGGTCTCCCGGGCCGCCGTGGTCAACACGAAGTCCGCCACGTCGGTGATCGGCGAGCGCGGGAAGTTGGTCAGCGCCACTGTCGCGGCACCGCGGGTACGGGCCTGCTCCAGCACCTCGATCACGTCGGAGGTGGTGCCGGTGTGCGAGATGCCGATCGCGACGTCTCCCCGCCCCAGCAGGGCAGCCGACGTCAGCGCGGTGTGCACGTCCGGGAAGTAGAAGGCGATCCGGCCGATGCGGTGCAGCTTCTGCTGGAAGTCCGAGGCGACGAACCCGCTGGCGCCGGCGCCGTAGATGTCGATCCGAGCGGCACCGCTGATCGCCTCGACCACCTGCTCGCAGACGGCGGGGTCGAGTTGCTCGGCGGTCTCCTCGACGGCGCGGGCGTCGTTGAACGCGATGGTGGCGATGATCTGGGCGAGGTCGGCACCGGGCGGGATGTCACCGCCGACCACTCGGGCGTCCGGTGGCTCGATCCGGCGGGCGGCCTCGGCGGCGAGGCGGATGCGCAGTTGGGGGTAACCGTCCATGCCCACGGAACGGCAGAACCGGATGACTGTCGCCTCGGATGTCTCGGCTGCGGTGGCGAGATCGGTGATTGTCCGCCGGGCGGCGGCCGCCGGGTCGGACACGACCAGCCGGGCGACCCGCTGCTCGGCGGGCGACAGCGATGGCAACAGCCCGCTGATGTGGACGATCAGCCCACCGGGCTCGTGACTCGCAGAAATCTTCGGACTCTTCGCCACGGATGAAACTTACTTTCAGCAGGCGTGAGCGTCAACTATGACTGTCCGAGGTGGGGGAAACTTCGATCGCCGGGATCACCGGTCCCGTACAGCCTGCCACTTCCCCAGGATCGCCGCCTCCTCCGCCGGGTCGAGTCCACCCTGCCGGACGGCCGCCGGGTGCGCGGCCATCCACGACGCGGTCGCCCGAACGGTATCGGCCAGCGGACGGACCGTCAGACCGGCCTCCAGTGCCGGTCGGACGTCCCGGTCCATCAGGCCGGCGGTCTCCGGCAACCGAACCCAGAGCGGCAGCGCCCGCTCCCCCGACCACTCGCGTACGTCTTGGGACAGCAGGAACTCCTGGTCGACCCAGGTGAGGGCCGGATCGGCGACACCCAGCCCGGCGGCCACCCCGGCCAACAGCTCGGCCCGCGACATCGCCGGTGCGGTGCCGTCGTACGTGCCGCCGAGGCGGGTGCCGGCGGCGTGCAACAGCCAACGCGCCAGATCGGCGACGTCCACGAACTGCACCCGATCGGTCGGGTGCCCGGGGGCCAGCACCTCGCCACCGGCTGACAGCCGCCGCACCCAGTACGGGAAACGGTCGCTCGGATCCTCCGCGCCGACGATCAGCCCCGCCCGGCAGATGAACGAACGGTCCACGCCCACCCGCTCCCGGACCAGTTCCTCGATGCTCACCTTGCACTCGCCGTACCAGTTGTGGTCCGGGCCGACCGGACCGTCCACGTCCGCCGGGGCCGGCGGCAGGATCGGCGCGTCCGCGGCGGTCTGGCCCGGGGTGGCGTGGTCCGCGTACACCGAGATCGTCGACACGAACGACCAGTGGCCGATGTGGTCGGCGAGCGCGGCGAGCGCGTGCCGGGCGTGGCTGATCTGGCGGGTCACGTCGACCACCGCGTCGAAGCCCTCGGCGGCGAGCGGGACGAGTGACTCGGGATCGTCGCGGTCGGCCGCCACGAACCGTGCCCCGGGCGGCACCGCGCCGGACACGCCACGGGCCGCGCAGGTCACCTCGTGACCCTGTTCGACGGCGAGCCGTGCCGTCGCCCGGCCGAGGAACTGGGTGCCACCGAGAATGAGGATCCGCATCCGCCGATCCTGCGCCCCCAAGCTCCTGACAATCCAACCAATCTGCCCACGGCAGACCGTGATCATGAAGCTGTCGCCATGCAGATCGGCGTGTCACTGCGACAACTTCATGATCGACGGAAGGGGTCGAAGGGGGTGGGGCACTAGCGTGGGGCCCATGGGAGAGCGCAGCGTGTTGGTGACCGGGGGTTCCGGCGGGCTCGGCGGGGCGGTCGTCGCCGCGTTCGTCGAGGCGGGCTGGCGGGTGGTCGTACCGGAGCGGAAAGCCCGGCCCGGGTCGGAGCCGGCGGCGGCCGGACTGGTCCGGGTGGTCGCGGACCTTGGCGAGCCGGCGGGCGCGGCGCAGGCGGTCGAGGCCGCGGCCGGCGAACCGGCGGCGCCGCTGCGCGCTGTGGTCAACCTCGTCGGGGGGTACGCCAGCGGCGGGTTGGTGCACGAGACCCCGGTCGAGGAGTTCGAGCGGATGCTCACCGTCAACCTGCGGCCGACTTTTCTGGTCACCCAGGCCGCGCTCCCGCACCTGGTGGCGTCCGGCGGCGGCGCGGTGGTGTGCGTCTCGGCCCGCGCGGCGGTCACCCCGTTCCGCGGCGCGGCGGGCTACTCGACGGCCAAGGCTGCGGTGCTGGCCTTCGCCAACGCTGTCGCTGTGGAGTACCGGTCGCAGCACGTGCGCTGCAACACGGTGCTGCCCAGCGTCATCGACACCCCGGCGAACCGGGCCGCGCAGCCCGACGCCGACCATTCCCGCTGGGTCACCCCGGCCGAGATCGCGCCGGTGATCCGGTTCCTCGCGTCGGCCGACTCCGCCCCGACCAGTGGCGCCACAGTGCCGGTCTACGGGCGGGCCTGAGCCACCACCGGGCCGAGGTCCTCGTCGCCCGAGGCGGATGGCGGTAGCCAGGTTTCCAGGTGCGCCTGAATCTGCTCGGTCACCTCCTCGGCCGGGCGGCCCGCGTCCACAAGCACGAAGCTGGGGTACTCGGGCAGTGCCCGGTAGGCGGTGTCGGCGGCGGTCAGCCACCCCATCGTCTCGTGGTCGGTGCCGCGTTCCTCGATGCGCCGGTACGCCTCAGCCGGGTCGACGGCGAGCAGGAAGGTCACCTGCGGTGTCGGGAACAGCCGGTAGCCGGCCCGGGCGAGCCGCTCCCAGCGCTGCCCGCCGTGCGCCCTGATGCTCGCGTACTGGCAGGCCGAGTAGCGGTCCATCACCGCCGTCCGACCGGTGAGCAGACAACTGATCAGGGCGATGGCGATGGCCAGCCAGCGCAGCACCGACTCCACGGCCAGCACGCCGTCGCGACCGACGAGCCGTTGCGCGTCCGGCCGACCGAGGCGTTGGGCGAGCCGGCCGAGCCAGCGGCGGCCACTGGCGTTGCGGCGGTAGGTGGCGGGGCGTCCGGCGGCGGTCAGCGCGTCGGCCAGCCGGTGCGCCTGCGTGGTCTTGCCCGAACCGTCGATCCCGATCAGGGCGACGGTGCGCAATCGGGCCTTGCGTCGTCGCATCCCCGATGATCTGGCCACTCTCCACAGGTTATCCGACCTACGCACGTGGTCCGCGAGGTTTGTGGTGCTTCATCCCTGTTGACGCCCTACCGAGACCCCAGCAGGTGTGGACGAACGGAATGCCGGGTACCGGAGTCTGAAATCCAACCGCCGGTCCACCAACACGACGACGGAGGAACCAGATGGCTGAGCGCGGAGACGAGAGTCTGGTGCACACCCTCAAGAAGGTCGCCGCCGTGCTCAAGCAGTCCGAGATTCCGTTCGCCCTGGGCGGCAGCTTCGCGGTCTACGCCCACGGGGGCCACTCCAGCGATCACGACGTCGACTTCCTGATCCGGGAGGCCGACGTGGAAGCGGCACTGGAGGCCCTGGTGGCCGCCGGCTTCGTCGCCGAGCGTCCACCGGAGGACTGGCTGGTGAAGGTCTTCGACGACGGCCGGATGGTGGATTTGATCCACCGGCCGATCGAGACGCCGGTGACCGAGGAGACGTTCGCCGACACTGTCATCCGACCGGTGGACGCGATTCACATGCCGGTGCTGTCCGCGACCCAGCTGATGGTGCACAAACTGCTCAGCTTCTCCCAGCACTACTGCGACTTCGCCCGCGGTCTGCCGCTGGCCCGCTCGCTGCGCGAGCAGATCGACTGGGAACGGGTACGCAAGGAGACGCAGCACTCGCCGTACGCCGAGGCGTTCCTGGTGCTGCTGGACCGGCTGGAGGTGGTGCCGGACGCCGGCACCCAGCCAGGAGAGGGGACATCGTGACCCACCATCGCGACATCGACGCCGGGCCACCTGACGAGTACGTCGAGGCGGAGATCCAACGGTTGCTGGTCGAGGACCCCGCCGTCGCCGAACAGGGGATCACAGTGGTTCGACGGGAACGCGCCCTCGTGCTCCACGGCGAGGTGGAGAGTCCGCACCGGCGGGAGGAGATCCTGCGTCGGGTGTCCGAGCGCTTCCCGGACGTGCCGATCACCAGCGACATCGGGGTGATCCGCACCCAAGCGCCCACGGAGATCGAGCAACTGCCCTGAGGGAGGTTCCATGGTGATCCGGATTGCCGCTGTGGGCGACGTGCATCTGGACGAGGACGTGGTCGGCCGATTCCGGCCGGCGCTGGAGGAGCTGCCGGAGTGCGCCGATGTGCTGCTGCTGGCCGGCGACCTGACCCGGCACGGCACCGAGGCCGAGGCGCGCTGCGTGGCAGAAGAGTTCGGTGGGTTGGCCGTACCTGTGGTGACGGTGCTGGGCAACCACGACCACCAGTGCGACCAGGTGCCACAGGTGGTCAAGGTGCTGGAGGACGCGGGCATCACGGTGCTGGAGGGCAACGGCGTCGTGCTGGACTGCGCTGGTGGCCGGCTCGGCATCGCCGGCGCCAAGGGCTTCGGCGGCGGGTTCGCCGGGCGGTGCGCCAGTGACTTCGGCGAGCCGGAGATGAAGGCCTTCGTGCGGACCACCACCGATAGCGCGGACCGTCTCGGTGCGGCGCTGCGCTCACTGGACTGCGACATGCTCGTCGCGCTCACCCACTACTCGCCGGTGCCGGACACACTGGTCGGCGAGCCGTTGGAGATCTACCCCTTCCTCGGGTCGTACCAGCTGGGGCAGGCGATCGACTCGGCGCCCACGGCGCTGGCAGTGCACGGGCACGCGCACGCCGGCACCGAGCGCGGCACGACCCCCGGCGGGGTACGCGTCCGCAACGTCGCGCACCCGGTGATCAAGCAGGCGTACAGCGTCTTTCACGTTGGCGATCAACTCGACACCGATCAGGTTTCCACGCTCGGCCAGTCGGGTATTCAGAGGTCATGGAGCTGATTCTCTGGATTCTCGCAGTCGTACTCGTGGTCGCCGGCATCCTCGCGCTGTTCCGCCGGCAGATCCTGTGGGGCATCGTCCTCATCGTCGTCGGGCTGTTGGTCGGCCCGGGTGGTGTCAGCATCTTCAATTAGCGCTCACACGCTCAACACCGGGACCCGCCGGGGTCGCCGCGACCGAAGCTTCGTCCTCCCGACAGAAGCATCGGTCGCGGCGATCCCGGCGCTTTTTCGTGGCTGGCCGGTCTGGTGAACCGCCCTCCCGCCCGGCGGTTTGAGCCGACCCCAGCGGGGAAATATCTCGACGATGGAGACATCTCAGGACGCGCCGGCGACCTCCGGCCGGCGAGCGTGGTGGGCCCTCGCCGGTTTCGCGGCGGCGGTCTTCGTCGCGGCCGCGACCGGCGGGCTGGGAGTGCAGGGCACCACCGAGGAGTACGCGAACCTGCGGCAGCCCGGCTGGGCCCCGCCCTCGTGGCTCTTCGGCCCGGTCTGGTCGCTGCTCTACGCACTGATCGCGGTGGCCGGCTGGCTGGTGTGGCGCCGGGTCGGCTTCTCCCCCGCCCTCTGGGCGTGGACCGCCCAACTGGTGCTCAACGCGATCTGGACCCCGCTGTTCTTCGGCGCGGGGCTGTACGGGCTGGCGTTCGCGGAGATCGTGCTGATGTGGCTGGCGATCGGCCTGACCGTGCTGCTGTTCGCCCGGGTGTCCCGGGTGGCGACGGCGCTGCTGCTGCCGTACTGGGCCTGGGTCACCTTCGCCGCCGCGTTGAACCTGTCGATCTGGCGGCTGAACGCCTGACCCGTCGGTTCCCCGACGGCGGCGACCGCCGGGGACCGTGGCCGTTGCCGGATCAGCAGCGGGGGACGTTCGGGATGTAGCCGTCGTGGCCGGTGTAGACGTACGCGTCGGCGATGAAGCGTCCGGAGCCGATCCGGTCCCAGATCGAGCTGGTTCCGTACGTGCCGGTGACAGTGGTGCCGCTGGTCTGGCAGGCGATGGTCACCCGGGTGCCGTCGGCGACGGTGCCCACCGAGGCGTACCCGGTGCCGGGGCCGGAGCGGACGGTCAGCGGCGTGCCGCTGGTGTCGACGGTGCCGTTACCGCTGCCCGAGGAGCACCCGTTGCCGCTGGTGTAGCTCTTGGTGCCCCAGTACAGCGCGAGGCTGCCGTTGAAGCGGACCTGGATGTCGGCGCCGTTGAGGCGCTGCTCGTAGTGCAGGTGTGGGCCGGTCGATCCCCCGGTGCTGCCGACCCAGCCGATCACCTTGCCGTACCCGACCGTCTGCCCGACCGAGACGTTGAAGCCGCTGAGGTGCGCGTAGTAGGTGCTGTAACCGCCCCCGTGGTTGATTCGGACGTACTTGCCGTAACTGGTACCGCCGAGGTCGGTGACGCGGTCGACGGTGCCGGGGGCGCTGGCGACCACCGGGTCGCCGGCATCGTCGGTGCGGTTGAAGTCGACCGCGTACGCCGGGCTGTGGTCCGACCGGGTCTGCCCGGACCAGGACTGCCCGCACGGGAACGGCACCCTGAAGGTCGGCGCGGCCAGCGCGGGAGTCGCCGGCGTCAGTGCTCCCCCGACCAAGAGACCCGTCACCAGCAGGCTGATCCACCGCTTTCGCATACAGCTCCTCCTATGTCGAAAACCTTCGATCCGTGGGGGCTAGCCTGACAGATATCGTCAATCTTCGAAAGAGTCCGCAGCGTGCCCCGCCACCACGCCCACCAGGCAGCCCGCAGGTTTCCGGATTGTTACTCGCTCGTGTCTGACAGGGGGTGGACCCGGCCGGATGCAAGCGCTTACATGTGTGCACGCCCAATCGGACCGGCGACGGGTCACCAGCACGACCGCGCCGGCTAGGAAGGAGGACGGCATGGCGGTCTTTACCAGACCACGCCAGGCCTTCGTGATCGCCGGTGTAATCGGGCTGGCGCTCAGCGCCACCGCCTGCGGTACCGGCGACGACAAGAAGAGCAGCAAAGCGGGCTCCGCGGAGTGCGCCGCATACGACAAGTACGAGGGCCACGACGGCAAGAAGGTCTCCATCTACGCGTCCATCCGTGACGCCGAGGCCGACCTGCTGGAGCGGTCGTGGTCGCAGTTCACCGAGTGCACCGGCATCGAGATCGACTACGAGGGCAGCGGCGAGTTCGAGGCGCAGCTCCCCGTCCGGGTCGACGGTGGCAACGCCCCCGACATCGCCTTCGTGCCGCAGCCGGGTCTGGTGAAGCGTTTCGCGGACGCCGGCAAGCTGAAGTCCCTCAGCGCCGACACCAAGGCCCTCGCCGAGCAGAACATGCCGGCCGACTGGCTGAAGTACGGCACCGTGAACGGGACGCTCTACGGCGTGCCGCTCGGTGCCAACGTGAAGTCCTTCGTCTGGTACTCGCCGAAGACGTTCAAGGAGAAGGGCTGGGAGGTTCCGACCACCTGGGACCAGCTCATCGCCCTGAGCGACAAGATCGCCGCCAGCGGCGTCAAGCCGTGGTGCGCGGGCGTCGAGTCCGGTGACGCCACCGGCTGGCCGGCCACCGACTGGATCGAGGACGTGGTCCTGCGTACGCAGGGTCCCGAGGTCTACGACCAGTGGACCACCCACGCCATCCCGTTCAACGACCCGAAGATCGTCGACGCGGTTGACCGCGCCGGCAGCATCCTCAAGAACGAGAAGTACGTCAACGGCGGCTTCGGCGGCGTCAAGAGCATCACCACCACCGCCTTCCAAGAGGCGGGCCTGCCGGTGACCACCGGCAAGTGCGCGATGCACCGACAGGCGTCGTTCTACGCCAACCAGTTCCCCGAGGGCACCAAGGTGGCCGAGGACGGCGACGCGTTCGCCTTCTACTTCCCGGCCATCGACCCGGCCAAGGGCAAGCCGGTGCTGGGCGCGGGCGAGTTCGTCGTCGGCTACGCCGACCGTCCCGAGGTCCAGGCCGTGCAGACCTACCTCGTCTCGGCGGAGTACGTGAACAGCCGCGCGAAGCTCGGCAACTGGGTCACGGCGAACAACAAGCTGGACATCGCCAACGTCGCCAGCCCGATCGACAAGCTCTCCGTCCAGATCCTCCAGGACAAGACGGGCACCTTCCGCTTCGACGGATCCGACCTGATGCCGGCCGGCGTCGGCGCGGGAACGTTCTGGAAGGGCATGATCGAGTGGCTGAACGGCAAGGCGACCGCCCCGGTGCTTCAGGGCATCGAGAGCAGCTGGCCTAAGTGATCCCGGCGGTGGCCCGGTCCGCGTTCGCGGGCCGGGCCACCGGCCGAGGTGGACCCGGAAGGGAGGGTTGATGAAGTTCGACTTCGCCGATCAGCAGCCGAAGTTCCTCATGCTGATGTACGGGCTGGTCGCCTTCGTGCTGGTGGTGGGGGGTCTGCTCCTGTTGCTCGACGTGGTGCCGGCCTGGTTCGCCCGTCGACGGGAGGCCCAGCTCGTCGCCGCCTCCGTGAGCGGGGCCCCGCTGCCCCGTCGGCCCAAGCAGCGGGAAGGGATCTTCGCGTTCTTCTTCCTGCTGCCGACGCTGCTGCTGCTCGTCATCGGACTGGTCGTGCCGGCCATCCGCACCGTGCTGCTCTCCCTGATGAACAGGACCAGCACGGAGTGGGTGGGGTTTGACAACTTCGCCTGGATGTTCTCCGACGACTCGATCGTCCGGGTCCTGATCAACACCCTGGTCTGGGTGCTCCTGGTCCCGCTGGTGGCGACCGGATTCGGCCTGATCTACGCCGTGCTGGTGGACAAGGCCCGGTTCGAGTCGGTGGCCAAGTCACTGATCTTCCTGCCGATGGCCATCTCCTTCGTCGGCGCCAGCATCATCTGGAAGTTCGTCTACGCCTACCGGGGTGACGGCGACCAGATCGGTCTGCTCAACCAGATCGTGGTCAGCCTCGGCGGTGAGCCCAAGCAGTGGCTACTCGAATCACCACTCAACACGCTGCTGCTGATCGTCATCATGATCTGGATCCAGGCCGGCTTCGCCATGGTGGTGCTCTCCGCCGCGATCAAGGCGATCCCCGGCGACATCGTCGAAGCCGCCCGGCTCGACGGCGTCAGCCCGTGGCAGATGTTCTGGCAGATCACCATGCCGAGCATCCGACCGGCGCTGATCGTCGTGATGGTGACCCTCACCATCGCCACCCTCAAGGTCTTCGACATCGTCCGGACCTCGACGAACGGCAACTACGACACCAGCGTGATCGCCAACGAGATGTACAACCAGGCGTTCCGGTACAGCGAGAACGGGCGGGGTTCCGCGCTCGCGGTCTTCCTCTTCATCCTGGTCATCCCGGTCGTGATCTACCAGATCCGTAACCTCCGTCAACAGCGGGAGGGCTGAGATGACCACCGCAACGCCCACCGTCGCCGTCGGCACGCAGAAGACCGACGGCACTCCGTCCACCACTGCCGGCCGAGTCCGCAAGCGCCTCAACAGCCGCACCGCGACGCTCGTCTCGATCGTCATCGCCGTGGTCTGGACCATTCCGACCTTCGGTCTGCTCGTCTCCTCCCTCCGCCCGGAGGACGAGATCAAGACCACCGGCTGGTGGACGGCCTTCACCAACCCGCAGTTCACCTTCGAGAACTACGAGCAGGTCCTGTTCGGGCGGTCGTCGTCCTCCGGGCAGCTCGCCGGTTCCTTCATCAACTCGCTGGCGATCACCATTCCGTCGGTGCTCTTCCCGCTCGCCTTCGCGTGCCTCGCCGCGTACGCGCTCGCGTGGATCAACTTCCGCGGCCGGGACTGGGTCTACATCGCGATCTTCGCGTTGCAGATCGTGCCGCTGCAGATGGCCCTGGTGCCGCTGCTCAGGTTCTTCTCCACAGGTGTCACCCTCGGCGGCGTCACACTGATGCCCGCCTGGGACCTGGTCGACGAGCAGAAGTTCGCCCAGGTGTGGTTCGCCCACACCTGCTTCGCACTTCCGTTCGCCGTCTTCCTGCTGCACAACTTCATCTCGCAACTGCCGGGGGACCTGATGGAGGCGGCCCGGGTCGACGGGGCCACCCACCCGAAGATCTTCCGCACCATCGTGCTGCCGCTGATCACCCCCGCGCTGGCGGCGTTCGGCATCTTCCAGTTCCTCTGGGTCTGGAACGACCTGCTGGTCGCGCTCATCTTCGCCGGTGGCGGGGACGAGACCGCTCCGCTCACCGTCCGGCTCGCCGAGATGGCCGGCACCCGGGGCAACGAGTGGCAGCGCCTGACCGCCGGTGCGTTCGTCAGCATCGTCGTACCGCTCATCGTGTTCCTGTCCCTGCAGCGCTTCTTCGTGCGAGGTCTGCTCGCCGGCAGCGTCAAGGGCTGACCCGCGCGCCCGCCGCCGCCTGGCCCCTCGGGCGGCGGCGGGCGCTCCGGGCACCGAGCGGGGGAAACCGTGACGAGGATCGATGATGTGGCCCGGCTGGCCGGAGTGTCCACGGCCACCGTCTCGCGGGCGCTGCGCGGACTACCGACGGTCTCGGCCGCCACCCGGCGCCGGGTACTCGCCGCCGCCGAGCAACTCGACTACGAGGTCTCGCCGAGCGCGTCCCGGCTCGCCGGCGGCCGGACCGGCACTGTCGCCGTGGTGGTCCCCCGGATCACCCGCTGGTTCTTCAGCACCGTCGTCGAGGCGGTCGAGGAGTACCTCCACCAGTCCGGCTACGACCTGCTGCTCTACAACCTGGGCGGCCGGGAGCAGGTCCGCCAGCGGGTCCTGCGTACGGCCAACCTGCACAAGCGGGTGGACGCCATGATGCTGGTCGCCACGCCCCTGCGCCCGGCCGACCTGACCGCGCTGGCCACCCTGGAACTGCCCGGCGTCACCATCAGCTCGGGCAGCAGGGTGCCCAACTGGCCGTGCGTACGGATCGACGACGTGGCTGCCGCGCGGACCGCGACCAAGCATCTGATCGACCTCGGCCACCACCGGATCGCCCACATCTCCGGCGATCCGGACGACGAGTTGGCCTTCACCACCCACCTCGACCGACGTCGGGGTTACCAGGCGGCGCTGCGCTCCGCCGGCATACGACCCGACCCCACACTGGACATCGAGTCCACCTTCACCATCGACGGCGGCAACCGCGCCACCGCCGAGTTGCTGGCCCGCGGCGAGCCGCCGAGCGCTATCGTCGCCGCCTGCGACGAGATGGCGATGGGCGCGATTTCCGCCCTGCGTGACGTCGGGCTGCGGGTGCCGCAGGACGTCAGCGTGGTCGGCATCGACAACCACGACCTGGCCGGTGTGCTCGGGCTCAGCACCGTCGCCCAGCCCGCTGCCGAGCAGGGCCGGCTGGCCGCCCAGATGTTGCTCGACCCGCTCGGGGCCCGACCGCCGGGCCCGGTCGTCAGTCAACGGGGGGCCGGTTGGGACACTCCGGTGGTCCTGCCCACCCGGTTGGTGGTCCGGGATTCGACAGCACCGCCCCGGGCACACTGAAATTCCACACACCGCAACACGGGAGACGACCCTGAACACCGACCCGACGCAGCAGACCTCCTCAGGCCAACCGGCCACCGGCTGGTGGACCGAGGCCGCCATCTACCAGATCTACCCCCGCTCGTTCGCCGACTCTGACGGGGACGGGATCGGTGACCTGCCCGGCATCACCGCCCGCCTCGACCACCTGGTCGAGTTGGGCGTGGACGCGGTGTGGCTCTCCCCCTTCTACCCCTCGCCGCAGGCCGACGCCGGCTACGACGTGGCCGACTACCGCGACATCGACCCGCTGTTCGGCACTCTCGCCGACGCGGACAAGCTGATCGCCGAGGCCCGCTCCCGCAACCTGCGGGTGATCGTCGACCTGGTCCCGAACCACACCTCCTCGGCGCATCGCTGGTTCCAGGCCGCGCTGCCGGCCGCTCCCGGCAGCCCGGAACGGTCCCGGTACATCTTCCGGGACGGCCGCGGTCCGGCCGGCGACCAGCCGCCGAACGACTGGCAGAGCGTCTTCGGTGGTCCAGCCTGGACCCGGACTGTCGACGCCGACGGACAGCCCGGCCAGTGGTACCTGCACCTGTTCGACACCGGGCAGCCGGACCTCAACTGGGACAACCCGGAGGTGCACGCGGAGTTTCTGGACGTGCTGCGCTTCTGGTTGGACCGCGGCGTGGACGGCTTCCGGGTCGACGTGGCGCACGGCCTCATCAAGCAGGCCGACCTTGCCGACTGGCAGGAGCCGCAGGAGATCCTCTCCGGCAACGAGATCGACAAGCCCCGCCCGCCGATGTGGGACCAGGACGGCGTGCACGAGATCTACCGGCAGTGGCGACAGGTGTTGGACAGCTACCCCGGTGAGCGGGTGCTGGTCGCCGAGGCCTGGGTGGAACCGGCCGAGCGGCTGGCCCGCTACGTCCGCCCGGACGAGATGCACCAGGCGTTCAACTTCGAGTACCTGCTCGCCGCGTGGAGCGCACCGGCCCAGTACGCGGTGATCACCCGTTCGTTGGAGGCGACCGACTCGGTCGGCGCGCCGACCACCTGGGTGCTGTCCAACCACGACGTGGTGCGGCACGCCTCCCGACTCGGCCTGCCGGTCGGCACCGTACGCCCCAACGGCATCGGCATCGGCGACCCGCAGCCGGACGCCGCACTCGGTCTGCGCCGGGCCCGGGCGGCCACCCTGCTGATGCTGGCGTTGCCCGGCTCTGCGTACCTCTACCAGGGTGAGGAGCTGGGGCTGCCCGAGCACACCACACTGCCCGACGAGGCCCGGCAGGACCCGACCTGGGCACGCAGCGGGCACACCCAGCGCGGCCGGGACGGCTGCCGGGTGCCGATCCCGTGGGAGGCCGACGCGCCGTCGTACGGCTTCGGGCCGACCGACGCGAGCTGGTTGCCGCAGCCCGCGCTCTGGGCGGAGTACGCGCTGGACCGGCAGCGCGACGTGCCCGGTTCGACGTACGAGCTGTACCGCGCGGCGTTGCGGTTGCGGCGTGCCCACGGGCTGGGTCGCGGCACCCTGGAGTGGTTGTCCTCCGGCGACGAGGTGCTGAGCTTCCGCAACGGTGAGCTGACCGTGCTGACCAACTTCGGTGCCGCCCCGGTGCCGGTGCCGACCGGCACAGAGGTGCTCGCCGCCAGCGCGCCACTGGACGACGACGGCGCGGTCCCGGCCGACGTGACCGTCTGGCTGCGAGGCTGATCTCCCGCCGACCACACCCTCAAGATCGCGCTACTTTCACGATGTAGTGGCCTCGCTCCGGCGGAAGGCAACTAGAACCAGGAAGTAGCGCGATCTTGAGCGGCGCGTTGCGGGGCGGCGCGCGCGGGGCGGCGCACGGGGTCAGAGGCGGTCGGCCCGGCTGTGCAGCAGGTCGTGCACGTTGTCGATGTCCGCCGGTGAGGTCCGCGAGGCGAGCCAGTACATGACACCGGTCGGGATGAAGAAGAGCTGGAACGCGGCCAGCCCGACGGCGAAGTTCAGCGGTGGCGGGAACGCCGCTCGCAGCGCCTGGAAGGCCACCCCGACCAGCCCGTTGCCGGCCGCGCGACCGACCCCGTTGACCAGGTTGCCCAGGCTGTAGACAGTGCCCCGGTGCTCCGGCGGGTTGACGTCGGCGATCAACGCGAACCAGTTCGGCGAGTTCGCCGAGGTCAACGCGAGCGCCACGATGGCGGTGAGCAGGCTCAGCCCGACCGACGGTTCGGTGAACACACTGGCCAGTACCGCACCCACCACCGCGCCGCCGCTCGCGCCGTCCGGCACGTCGATGGTCACCGGTACGAAGAACAACACCAGGTAGAACGGCAGCGCGGCGAGGATGCCGATCGAGGCGACGAGCGCCCGCCCGCGCGGGGTACGCCGTTGCACGGCGTCACCGATCAGCCCGCCCACGATGGACAGCACCCCACCGAGCTGGAACAGCGTGGCGAAGACGCTGCCCACCACCACCGCCGTCGACGTGGAGCAGCCCTGGGCCTCGGCCCGTTCGGCGAAGAGCACCGGCAGCCAGACCAGCGAGCCGAACGCGGCCTGCGCGGTCAGACCCTGCAGGATCAGCCACCGGTTGGTCCGCCGGGCCAGGATGCGCGGCAGGTCGGCGCGGCTGATCCGGTAGTCGTACTCGGCGCCGGCGTTCAACCTGCCGGCCAGTTCCGGCTCGCTCTGGCCACGCTGAATGTCGTACGTGAACAGGTAGGCCACCGTGGCGACCAGGCCGACGCCGGTGAGCAGCAGGAACGGTCGCCGCCAGTCGGCCGCCCCGAGCAGCCCGCCGACGAGCGTGCCCGCCAGGGTGCCGACCCCCTGGGAGAGCCCCCAGAAGCTCATCACCAGCCCGCGCCGGGTCGGCGAGATCAGGTCGGTGACCACGGAGAAGCCCACCGAGCCGACCGCGCCGAGACCGACCGCCGCGACCAGTTGCGCGGCAAGGAACGTCAGGTAGCCGCCGGCGAGCGCGCTACCGCCGGTGCCCGCCGCCCAGAGCAGTGTGCCCACCATGAGCAGCGGTTTGCGGTTGGTGTGGTCCCCGACGTACGCCCAGCCGACCGCCGCGACCGCGCTGACCAGGAAGCTGGCCGCGGTGACCACGCCGAGCAGCCGCCCGGACACGTCGAACGCGTCGGAGATCGGGCCGTACAACGGGGGGACCAGCCCGATCGCCACGTTGTCCAGCGAGGCGAGCAGCACGAACACCACGACGCTGTACAACCGGTGCGCCGGCCCACCGCCCCGACCATGGGGGCGCAGGCTTGGCCCGCCACTGGTCACCGTCATGACCGGCAGCCAACCAGACCGCGTGCAGGACGTCGTCACGCGGGTGGGTGCCGGTCACCGTCCACCGGCACCCACCCGCGTCGATTCCGACGGTCAGCGCCGGTCGAGCACCAACCCGCGCGCCGCGGCGTACTGGTCGCGCACGGCGGGAACGGCCGCCGCCGCGTACTCCTCGGTGCCCTCGACCGCCCAGACCGGCGGCGTGGGACCGCCCAGGGCGACCCAGGCGGCCTGCCGGGCGGCACCGTCGGCGACGTACTCCCCCGCCGGCGGGACGACCACCGGGCAGCCGAAGACCTGCGGCGCGATCTGACGCACCGCTGCCGACCGGGCCCCGCCGCCGATCAGGATGACCCGGCGGGCGACAGCACCCTGCGCGGTCAGCGCGTCCAGGCCGTCGGCGAGCGCGCAGAGCATGCCCTCCACGGCGGCCCGTGCCAGGTGCGCGGGGGTGGAGGTACGCAGGGTCAGGCCGTGCACAGCGCCGGTGGCGAGCGGACGGTTCGGTGTCCGCTCACCCTCCAGGTACGGCACCATGACCAGCCCGTCCGCTCCGGCTGGCGCGGAGAGCGCCAGGTCGGCCAGCTCGTCCAGGCTGACGCCGAGCATCGCGGCGGCGGCGTCCAGCACCCGGGCGGCGTTGAGCGTGGCAACCAGCGGCAGGAACCGACCGGACGCGTCGGCGAAGCCCGCCACGGCGCCGCTCTCGTCGGCTGCGGGAACGTCCGCGACGCTGAACACGGTGCCGGAGGTGCCGATCGAGACGATCACGTCACCCGGCCCGGCGCCGACGCCGAGTGCCGCAGCGGCGTTGTCCCCGGTGCCCGCGCCGAGCAGCGCGCCACCCGACCCACCCAGGTCGTCGGCAAGCTTGCCCGCCGACTCCGCCGGGCCGAGCACCTCGGGCACCACCAACTGTCGGCCGAAGCCCCGCTCCAGCAGGTCCAGTCGGTAGTCACCGGTGGCCGGCGACCAGTAGCTGGTGCCGCTGGCGTCGCCCCGGTCGGTACGCAGCGCGCCCAACCCCGGCGCGCCGGCCAGCCGCCAGGTCAGCCAGTCGTGTGGCAGGCAGACGGCGGCCACCCGGGCGGCCAGCTCCGGTTCGTGCGTCGCCAGCCACCGCAGTTTGGTCAGGGTGAAGCTGGCCACCGGGACGCTGCCGGTGGCCTCGGCCCAGAACCGACGCCCGGCCGAGCCGCCGCCGGCCTCCTCGATGAGGTCGGCGGCGGCGTCGGCGGATCGGGTGTCGTTCCACAGCAGCGCCGGGCGGACCACCCGGCCGTCCTCGTCGAGACACACCATGCCGTGCTGCTGGCCGGCGACGGAGATCGCCGCCACGTCGGCCAACCCGCCGGCCTGGTCGGCGGCGCTACGCAGCGCCTGCCACCAGGCTTCCGGGTCGACCTCCGTGCCGTCCGGGTGCGGTGCCCGGCCCTGCCGGAGCAGGGCCCCGGTCTCCGCGTCCCGGATCACCACCTTGCAGGACTGGGTGGACGAGTCAACGCCTGCGACCAACGGCATGGCGGGGCCTCAGCGGGCGCCGAGCAGGTGCTCGACGGCGAGCTGGTTGAGCCGGACGAAGGCGAAGCCTCGGGCGGCCACCGCGTCGACGTCGACATCCTCGAACGCGGAACGGTCGGCCAGGAACTCCTCGTAGCCCTCGCCGTCGCCGAGCGTCGGCGTGCTCAGCTCGCCGACCTTGCTGGCGGCGAGCGCCTCGATCACCTCGGGGTCGGCGCGGAACGCGGCCGCACGCTCCTTGAGCAGCAGGTAGGTGCTCATGTTGGCCGCCGCGGAGGCCCACACCCCTTCCATGTCCTCGGTGCGGGAGGGCTTGTAGTCGAAGTGCCGCGGCCCGTCGTAGGCCGGGCCGCCGTTGGGGCCGCCGTTCTCCAGGAGGTCCACCAGGGCGAAAGCGTTCATCAGGTCACCGTGGCCGAAGACCAGGTCCTGGTCGTACTTGATGCCGCGCTGGCCGTTGAGGTCCAGGTGGAACAGCTTGCCCTGCCAGAGCGCCTGGGCGATGCCGTGGGCGTAGTTGAGCCCGGCCATCTGCTCGTGGCCGACCTCCGGGTTGAGGCCGACCAGCTCGGGGTGGGCCAGCTGGGAGATGAAGCCGAGCGCGTGCCCGATGGTGGGCAGCAGGATGTCGCCGCGCGGCTCGTTCGGCTTGGGCTCCAGGGCGAACCGAAGGTTGTAGCCCTTGTCGATGGAGTACTGGGTGAGCAGGTCCACCGCCTCGCGGTAGCGGTCCAGGGCGGCGCGGACGTCCTTGGCGAGGTCGTACTCGGAGCCCTCGCGGCCACCCCACATGACGAACGTGCTGGCACCCAGCTCGGCGGCCAGGTCGACCTGGCGCAGCACCTTGCGCAGCGCGTACCGGCGGACGTCGCGGTCGTTGCTGGTGAAGCCGCCGTCCTTGAAGATCGGGTGGGTGAAGAGGTTGGTGGTGACCATGGGCACCACCAGGCCGGTCTCGTCGAGGGCCTTGCGGAACCGGGCGATGTGCTGGTCACGGGTGGCCGCGTCGACGCCGAACGGGATCAGGTCGTCGTCGTGGAAGGTGATGCCGTACGCGCCCAGCTCGGCGAGCCGGTGCACTGCCTCGACCGCGTCGAGCTCGGGACGGGTGGCGTCACCGAACGGGTCGCGGGCCTGCCAGCCCACGGTCCAGAGCCCGAAGGAGAACTTGTCGGCGGGGGTGGGACGGGGTGCCATGAGCGACCTCCGGGGTGGTGTTGTCCGCTATTTGTTCAGCGATTGAATTATTTGCCCACCCTATGGCACTGTCAAGGGGTGAGCCTCACCCCCGCCCCGGCCGGCGCAGTCCGTCAGGGCAGCCTGCGCGAGCTCAACCTCGCCCTGGTCCTCGGCCGGATCGCCACGGCCGACCGACCGCCCTCCCGGGCCGACCTGGCGACCGCGACCGGCCTGACCAGAGCCACGGTGTCCGCTGTCGTCGAGGACCTGCTCGCCGGCCGACTCGTCAGTGAGTCCGACCCCGCACCCCGCTCGGGTGCCGGCCGCCCTGCGCGCGGGCTGGTCCTGGCCGATCAGGGGCCGGCCGGGCTCGGCCTGGAGGTCAACGTGGACTACCTGGCAGTCTGCGTGGTGGACCTCGTCGGCCAGGTCCGGCACCGCACCGTGCACCGGGCCGATCTGCGCCCGGTGGCTCCCGCCGACGCCCTGGCCCGCCTGGTCGAGATGGCCGGGGCAGCCCGCGAGGACGCTGCCCGGCATGGCCTCACCCTGGTCGGGGCCGCGCTCGCGGTGCCCGGCCTGGTGGACGACGCCGGGCTGGTCCGGCTCGCGCCGAACCTCGGCTGGCGTGACGTGCCGGTGCCCGCGCTGCTCGCCGAGCACCCCCCGCTGATCGAGCAGGTGCCCGGCGTCCCCGCACTGGTGGTGGACAACGAGGCCAACCTCGCCGCGCTCGGCGAGCTGCACTCTCAACCACCCGGCCCGTCCAGCTTCCTGCACATCTCCGGAGAGGTGGGCATCGGCGCCGGCATCGTGCTGGACGGCGCGCTGTTTCGCGGCGTACGCGGGTGGAGCGGCGAGATCGGGCACCTTCCGGTGCGCCCCGACGGCCGTCCGTGCCGCTGCGGCGGGCAGGGCTGCCTGGAGCAGTACGCCGGCCAGGAGGCGATCGTGGCCGCCGCCGGGCTGGTCCGGGCGGAGCTTCCCGCAGACACCGCCACGGCCCGGTTGGCCGAGTTGGCCGAGGCCGGCGACGCCGACGCGCTACGGGCGCTGCACGACGCCGGAACGGCGCTCGGCGTCGCGGTGGCCAGCGTCGTCAACCTGCTCGACCTGGACACCGTCGTGCTCGGTGGCGGTTACGCGGCGCTCGCGCCCTGGCTGTGCCCTCCGGTCCTCGCCGAGATCGGTGCCCGGGTGCTCACCGCGGCCTGGTCGCCGGTCACGGTCCGCCCGTCGACGCTCGGCGCCGAGGCCGCCGCGGTAGGCGCGGCCGGCTCGGTGGCCCGTCGGATCGTCGCCCAGCCTGCCGGCTGGCTGGCCCGCCCCGGCTGATCGCCACTCCACGCCGTGCGGCGCTGTCGGGGGGAGTCGGTATCCTTGCCCTCAGGCAACGATCCCCGGTGAGGAGTCGAGAAGCAGCATGCGCACACGTCGTCAGACGCGAGCCGGCGTCCGGCGGTGACCACGACCCAGCAACCCGGCGGCGCGTCGTTGCCGGCCGACGAACTGCTGGCCCGGGAGCTGCTCGACGGGCTCGCTGAGGCCGTGCTGACAACGGACGGCACCGGACGGGTCACACTGGTCAACGCCATGGCGGCCGAGCTGATCCCGGAGATCGACGCCGGCACCGAGCTGGCCGGTTGCTCGGTGACAGCCCTGGCCCGGGCGGTCGCCAGCGGCGCTGACCGCTTCGAGGCCGACCATCACGGCCGGCGACTGCGCGGCGTCCGACGGCAACTCGCCGGCTCCCGGTGGGCCTGGTATGTCCGCGACGTCACCGAGGAGCACGCCCGCGCCGCCGCCCTGCTCGCCGAACGCTCCCGCACCGCGTTCCTCGCCCAGGCCGGCAGTCGGCTGGCGCTGGCCCTGCACCGGGACCAGGTCCTCCTGGCCACCACCACGCTCGCCGTTCCCTACCTGGCCGACGTCGCCGTGGCACTGCCCCGGCCGACAGCGCCGACCGAACCGCACCCCCGATGGATCCGGTACGCCGACGGCGAACCCGCCCCGGTCACCGGGCGGGCCAGCCCCGCGCCCGTACTGGTTGAAGCGCTGGCCGGCGACCGGGCCGAGCCGGGCCCCTGGCCGGAGGCAGCGCTCACCGACCTGGCCGACCTGCTGCCGCCCGAGTTCGGCCCCCCGGGCACGGTGCTGGCCAGCCCGCTGCTCAGCGCCAGCGGGTCGGCCGGTGCGCTGCTGCTCATCCGTCGGCCCGGGCGGCCCGGCTTCGACCCACGCGACGTGGAGCTGGCCCGGGAGTTCGCCGCCCGCGCGGGTGCCGCACTGGCCACCGCCGACCTGCACGGTGAGCAGGCACACCTGGCCCGGGTGCTGCAAACCAGTCTGCTCCCGCCCGAGCTGCCCGTCGTGCCAGGAGTGAGCATGGCCGGCGGCTACCGGGCAGCGGGCGACACCCTACGCATCGGCGGCGACTTCTACGAGGTGTTCCCGCACCCGCGCGGCGCCCTGTTCGCGCTCGGTGACGTCTGTGGCAAGGGCGTGGGCGCGGCGGTGCTGACCGGCCGGGTCCGCCAGTCGTTGCAGACGCTGCGGTTCGTCGAGCAACGCCCGCTGGAGCTGATCCACCTGCTCAACCAGGCGCTGTTCGACGCGCCGGACGCGGCACGGCGCAACCAGTTCACAACGGTGCTGCTCGGTTCGGTGGACCGAGGGCCGGCCGGGCTGGACGTTCGGATCGCCGGCGGGGGGCACCCGGCACCACTGCTGGTCACCGCCGACGGCACTGTCACCCCGGTCCCGGTCGGTGGCATGCCGGTGGGGGCGCTGACAGCCGCACGGTTCGCCGAGACCCGGGTGCACCTCGACCCGGGCGATCTGCTGCTCGCGTACACCGACGGGGTGATCGAGGCGCGCGGCTCGCGCGACGCGGCGATGTTCGGCGAGGCCCGGCTGCGGGCCGCGCTCGCGTCGGCGGCCGGGCGACCACCGGCGGCGCTGATCGACCGGGTGCTCCGCGCTGTCGACGACTGGCTGGGCGGGCAGGCCCACGACGACGTCGCCGTGCTGGCCCTGGGCGCGTCCGCGCCGGCATGACCGACGGGCGGCGGCTCGGCCGACTTGATCAGGCGGTACGCGCCACCGGCGGCTCGCCGGCCGGCCATTCCCGGGCGGCGCCTACCGATCGTTCCGGACCGCCCGACGAACCCGTCCACCCCGCTCGGGTCTGCCGGTCCGATTCGACAGACCAGTCTCCCGACCGCCCACCGGGCCGGTCGTCCGGCCAGTCCCCCTGGCCCGTCGGCTCACCCGGCGTCGGCGCGTTCTGCGCCTGCTGGCGACGGGCGGCTTCGTCGAATTCCCGCATCCCGGTCAGCAGCGCGTCGCGGCCCTCCCTGCTCATCCCGGCCAACACGGCGGCGAGTTGCGCCTGGCGGTCGGCCCGCAGCTCGGCGATGAGCCGGCGGGCCTCCGGGGTGAGATGGAGCGAGATCTCCCGCCGGTCGAAGCGGCCCGGCTCACGCTCCAGCATGCCGGCGGCGACAAGCCGGTCGCAGAGACGGCTGGCGGAGCTGAGCAGCATGTCGAGTCGGCTGGCGAGCCGACGCAGGTTGATCCCGTCGAACTGCTCCACCACCATCACCGCCCGTAACTGGGCACCGGACACTCGGCTGGCGGTCCCCTCCCGGGCGGATTCCCAGATGCCCAGCAGGGCAGCAGCCGCCACGTCCAGCGCGGCAGCCATACTCGTCTCAGGGTCCGTCGGACGGTTCAGTTCGGCCATGGTGGCCCGAGAGTACTCCGAACCCACTGGTAGTCGAGCTTTCAGCGAGGGAGTGACGATGAGCGAACCGGTCAATCGGGCACGACGTGCCCTGAACGAGACACCAGCGGACCGGCTCGTCGGTGGCATCGGGGACGTGCTCGCCCAGTCGTACGGGATCACCGACGTCGAGCTCTATCAGGTCGACTACCGACTCGCGGAGCTCCTGCCACTCACCGACGGTGACTCGATCACGAGCCCCGGGCACCCGGCCTGGCGTGCCTTCGACCACCAGTCGCCGATACTGATCGACGGCACCGCCTGGTTCCCGGTCACCATGCGTGGCGAGCGTCGAGGTGTGCTGTGCCTCTCGCCCGTTCCGGACGACCGGGAGGTCGTCGCCGACCTGGCCGACATCGCCACCGCGCTCGCCCACGAGGTGGCGGCGGTCTCCGCCGGCACCGACGTCTATCGGGCGGCCCGACGCACCCAACGCCTCACCCTGGCCGCCGAGATGCAGTGGGACCTGCTCCCCGGCCGCAGCCGGATCCGCCCCTCGTTCAGCCTGGCCGGGCAGTTGGAGCCGGCGTACGCGGTGCGCGGCGACAGCTTCGACTGGTCCGACGACGGGGAACGGCTCTGGCTGTCCACCATCAACGGCACCGGTGAGGGCGTGGCCGCCTCCCTGCTCACCTCGCTGGCCACCCACGCGCTGCGCAACGCGCGTCGGGCCGGGCTGAGCCTGGCCGACCAGGCCGCCCTCGCCGATCAGGCCATCTACGACCTGTACCGGGGCGAACAGCACCTCTCCGCGTTGCTGATGGAGCTGGACCTGCGCTCCGGGATGATGACAGTGGTGGACGCCGGTTCGCCCCGGCTGGTCCTGCTCCGCGACGGCGACGTCGCCGAGCAACCGCTGGAGGCGCAGTTCCCGCTGGGCATGTTCGAGGCGACCGACTACCACGAGCAGAAGTTCCCGCTGGAGCACGGCGACCGGGTCTTCGTGGTCAGCGACGGGGTGGTGGAGGCCACCGGTCAGCACGTGCGCTACGGCGAGACGGCACTGGATCGGTTCCTGCGGCGGACCGGGCCGATGGCACCCCTGGACGCCGTCCGGTCGCTGATCGGTGATCTGCGCGCGTTCGTGGCCGGTGACCTGGTCGACGACGCGGTGGTCGTCTGCCTGGACTGGACCGGCCCGCAGGCGTGAGCGGTGGTCAGTAGGCGCCGCGGCCGTTGAGCACCGCGCCGAAGGTCTTCCAGAGGATGGTGAGGTCGGCGGCGAGGGACCAGTTCTCCACGTAGTAGAGGTCGAGCCGGATGCCGTCCTCCCAGCTCAGGTCGGAGCGGCCACTGACCTGCCACAGGCCGGTCATGCCGGGCTTGACCAGCAGCCGCCGGGCCACGTCGCCGTCGTAGCGGGCCACCTCCGAGGGCAGCGGCGGGCGGGGCCCGACCAGGCTCATCTGCCCCAGCAGCACGTTGACCAGCTGCGGCAGCTCGTCCAGTGACCATTTGCGCAGCAGCCGGCCGACGCGGGTGACCCGGGGGTCGTGGCGCATCTTGAACATCAGGCCGTCGGTCTCGTTGCGCGCTGTCAGCTCGGCCAACAGCGCGTCCGCGTTCACCACCATGGTGCGGAACTTGAACACGCCGAACTCCTGCCCGCCCCGGCCGACCCGGACCTGTCGGAACAGCACCGGGCCCCGGCTGTCCAGTTTGATGGCCAGCGCGATGAACGCGATCAGCGGCAACAGCACCGCCAGCGCCAGCGACGAGACGGACCGGTCGACGAGACCCTTCACCAGCTTGCGGACGCCGCGGAACTCGGGCGCTTCGACGTGGATCAGCGGCAGGCCGGCGACCGGGCGGGTGTGGATGCGCGGGCCGGCGACGTCGGTCAGCGCGGGTGCCACCACCAGATCGATGCCGGTCCCCTCCAACTGCCAGCCGAGGCGGCGCAGGCGGGTCGCGGTCAGCTCACCGGAGGCGGTCACCGCGACAGTGTCCGCGCCGATCGCTGTGGCAGCCTCCGGGATGCCCCGGAACGACCCCACCACCGGCACGTCACCCAGCCGCTGCGCCACCGGCGCGAGCAGCGCGTCCGGGATGCAGGCGCCCACCACCTGGTAGCCGGCGTACGGCTCACGGCGCAGCGTGTGGACCAACTCCAACACGTGGGCGGTGTCACCGACCACCAGCACCTTGCGCGACCAGCCGGCGCCCAGCGAGCGGGCCCGGTGCAGCCGCTTGCGGGCGGCGAACCGCGCCACCTCCAGCCCGACGGTGCCCACCGCGAAGGAGATGCCCAGGAAGCCCCGGGAGACGCCGACGTCGGCGATGTAGCCGATGATGGCGATCGCCCCGGCCAGCCGCAGGCTGGCGGAGCTGACCCGCCGGTACTCGTCCGCCCCGTAGCCGATCACCCGGTCGTCGTAGCAACCGAGCGCCTTGAGCGAGATCAGCCAGGCCAGCACCAACCCGGGGGCGACCAGCACGTACGGGATCTCCGAGCCGGTCGGCTCGTCGTCACCGAATCGGGCGACGTACCCGATCAGCAGCGCGATGATGAGGATGGTGGTGTCCAGCACCACCAGAACGCGGACGTAGGACCGTTCGTCGGCGCGCGCCACAAACCCGGCGCGTCGACCGTCCGGCTCCGCCGACGTGGCGGGGGTCAACAGTGTCGCCACGCTCACCGGCCCTCCCACTCTGTACAGGATGGCCCCGGCCGACGGCTCGGACCGGAGGCGGACCGACAATGCCGGAACAGTCGACATCCTGCCTTGACAACTATGACTGCCGATTGCTTCCGACGTATTGCCGTCACTTTTCTTCAACAACCTCGTGACCGAAAAGGGGCCTGCCACACCGAATCGACGGTACGGCAGGCCCCTTGACGTCTGAGCGTCGGATCAGCGCGGCGCTGGCGGACGCCGTGCGATGGCGCTGAGGAAGATGCTGCCGATCTCGCTCGGGTCCTTCGTGACGAAGACGTCGCCACCGGTCACCTTGGTGATCGACTCCAGCTCCGCCTTGCTGACGCCCTCGCCGATACCGATCATGATGACCTGGACCGGCCGCTCCGGGTCGGCGATCTGCTTGAGCTTGCCGAGCAGTTGCTGCTGGTTGAGGCCGTTGTCGTCCTCGTTCTTGCCGTCGGTGAACAGCACTATCGAGTTGACCCGGCCGGGCTGCCAGTTCTCCTGCACCGCCTGGTACGCCGCCAGCATGGTGTCGTAGAGGCCGGTGTCGCCGCTGGACGGCTTCACGGTGGCGAGCGCGCCCTCCAACTGGGCCCGCTGGCCGGAGAGCGGCCCGATCGGGACCAGCTCCCGGTAGTCCCGGTTGCCGACGAGCTTGGTGGAGAAGGTCCACAGGCCGATCGACCAGGAGTCGTCGAAGAGACCGAGGCCGCGACGAGCCGCGTCGACGGTGACCTCCTCCCGGCTGCGGTTGTTGGCGCTGGGCACCGGGTCCTTCATCGAGCCGGAGACATCGATGACGGCGAGCATCCGACCGGACTGCGTGGCGATCGACCAACTGGAGACGACCCGCTGGATGGCGGCCGGGTCGAGGCCACCCGCCGCGGTGCCGCCGTTCGCCGGTGCGGTCGGCGCGCCGCCGGACGGGCTCGGAGCGCCCTGCGGCGCCTTGAAACCCTCACCCCAGTTGCCGTCCGGCGCGCGCAGCGACTGCGCGGCGAGCCGGTTACGGAAGGTCGGGCTGGTGAGCAGCTCGAACAGCACCTTGGCCGCCGACGCCTTGCTCGGCTCGATGCCGGGCAGCACCGCGTACGGGTAGTCCAGCGGCATCGGCGCCGGCTCCATGTAGAGCGCGGCGAGCGGCACCGGCGGCTTCTTGCTGTTGTACGCGATCACGTCCTCTTCGGACAGGGCCGCCGCGCCGAGACCGCTGGCGATGGACGTCGAATCGTTGGCGGTGGGGAAGCGGGCCAGCAGGTCGTTGCGGAGCGAGGACCGCCCGGTGGCCAGTGCGCGGAGCGCGCCGACCGTGTTGCGCTGGGCGTCGCCGCCGGCACCGTTCGCGGCGGCGGTCAGCGAGAGCAGACCGGACAGACCCGCCGCGTCGCGGGTCGGCTCGACGATCCCGGTCCGCAGCGGCGCGCTGGTGTTGTTTACCTGCTTGAGCAGGTCGGTCCAGTTGAACTTCTTGTCCGGCCAGCCCAGCCGGGTGGCGATCGGCTCGGGCATCGCGACGACGATCGGGCTGCGCGCGATGGACTGACCGTTGGTCGGAGCGAACGCCGTCGCGTCCTTCTTCAACCGCAGCAGCCAGGTCGAGGAGTCGGGCACCCAGACGTCCGGGCTGACGGCGGTGCCACTGGCCTGCCCCACACCGGCCAGCACAGCACCGTGCTTGGCCGCCACCACGGCCGCCACGTCGACCGGGTCGGACGCGGACACGTCGACGCGGATGCAGGTCGGGCCCACCGCCGCGCCATCCTTGACCCACTGGGACGCGGCGGCGTCCACCGCTGGCGCGAGTTCGGAGGCGACCGCCACGGCGAGTCGGATCTCGCCCGAGCAGCTGGGCTGAATCAACTCCTGGTAGCCGAACCACGCGCCCGTCGTCACGACGAGCACCCCCGCCGTTGCGGCGGCGGCGGCTAGGTGGAGTTTCGAACGCATGCGATGGCGGCCTGCTGACACGGTGACCATCTTGCGTACTAGGTGCCGTCTCTGCCACATCCGTTCGGACTAAAGTTACGGAGGAGAAACAGTTGACCACTTTTTTGCAACACAGAGTGACGGGGCAGCCTCGCGGCGTTGCCAAATAAGTATCGCCCTCACGTCTCTAAGTCATCGTTCAGGGCAGTACGCACGTCGGGCTCGGCACCGGCACCGGCTCGCCGACCGCCTCCAGGACACCGGTGTCGACGTCGCGACGGAACACCCGCACCATGTCCGCCCGCTCGTCGGCGACGTAGAGGTGCTCCCCGATGAGGGCGAAGTGCCGGGGCCACTCCCCGCCGGTGTCCACTTCGGCCACCAGCTCGGGCAGCTCTCCGGCCAGGGTGAAGACCGCCACGGTTCCCACCCCACGGTTGGCGACGTAGAGGAACCGGCCGTCCGGGGCGACAGTGACCTCCGACGGCTGGACGTGACCGGCGCGCTCGCTCGCCTCGACCCGCCCACGCTGGTGCAACGCGCCGTCGTCGGTCAGCTCGTAGGCGGTGACCGAGGCGTCCAGCTCACCGACGAGGTAGCAGCGCCGTCCGTCGGGGTGCCGGGCCAGGTGCCGGGGGCCGGTGCCGGGCTTCGTACGCATCCGGGGCGCACGCGGCACCAGTCGTCCGGTCGCCTCGTCCAGGTCGTACCGGTAGACCGAGTCGGTGCCGAGATCCACACCGAAGATCGGCCCGTGGCCCGCCCCGGGCGAGACCATGTGGGCGTGGGCGTGGTCCTGGCGCTCCGGGTCGGGGCCGTGCCCCTCGTGCACCACCAGGTCGGTGCGCTCGCCCGGCACGCCCTGCCTGTCGAGCGGGAAGACCGCGATGCTGCCGCTGCCGTAGTTGGCCGCCAGCAGGTGACTCCCGCCGGGCAGCACCGCCAGGTGGCAGGGCTCGGCCCCGCCGGTCGACCGACTGCCGACTGGGTCCAGCGCGCCGTCCGCCCCGACCTGCCAGGCGCTGATCTCGCCGTCTGTCAGCTCGTTGACCGCGTAGAGCACCGGCTGGGTGGGGTGCCGCGCCAGGAAGGAGGGGGACGGGGTGACCGCCACAGTGCCGAGCGGGGTCAGCGCCCCGGTCCTCGGGTCGCGACGAGCGGCGACGATGCCGCTGCCCCGCCCGCCGCTCTGCGCTGTGTAACCCCCGATGTGGACGACCTCACCATTACCACTCACGCCCAACTCCTCCGCCGGCATCCTTCGTCGATCCAACCAGAGGCTGCCCGCGTTGCCCGTCCGTTAACCGGCTTTCCGGCCCGGATCTCAGGCCGCCGGCACCGGCTCACCCCGCTGTCGGGCGACGTGCTCCACCAGAGAGATCAACACCATCTTTCCGGACTGCCGGTCCCGGGCGTCGCAGAGCACCATCGGCACGTCCGGGTCCAGGTCGAGCGCTCGGCGTACGGTCTCCAGGTTGAACCGGCGGGAGTCGTCGAAACAGTTCACGCCCACCACGAACGGGATTCCCCGCTGCTCGAAGTAGTCGATGGAGGGGAAGCAGTCGGCCAACCGCCGGGTGTCGGCGAGCACCACCGCGCCGAGCGCGCCGAAGGCCAGCTCGTCCCAGAGGAACCAGAACCGGTCCTGGCCCGGCGTGCCGAACAGGTAGACCTGAAGGTCGTCGTTGATGGTGATCCGGCCGAAGTCCATTGCCACGGTGGTGGTGGACTTGCCCTCCACGCCGGAGATGTCGTCGGTGCCGATCCCGGCACCGGTGAGCACCTCCTCGGTCTGCAACGGACGTACCTCGCTCAGGGCGCTCACCAATGTCGTCTTGCCAGCCCCGAAGCCTCCCGCGATGAGGATCTTCAGGGCCAGCGGGATGGTGGTGCTGGTGCCCACCTGGTCATAGCGCACGGAGTCCACTGACCACCGCCTTGAGGATGTCGTCGTCGGGAAGGATGCCGGCGGGCGGCGGCTCGTGCACAGCGACCAGGCCCTCGGCGAGGAGATCACCGAGCAGTACCCGGACCACGCCGACCGCGAGGTCCAGCTCGGCTGCGAGTTCGGCCACTGACACCGGCCGGTGGGCCAACGTGACCAGCCGTCGATGCTCCGGCGGCAGATGCGACTGGCTCGTCGCGTCGACGTCCGAACCAGCCAGCACGAACGCGACAAGGTTGAAATCGTCGACGGCGGCGCGTACCCGGCCTCCGGTGAGCGTGTACGGGCGCATCACCGGGCCGGCTTCACCGTCCAGCCACTCGTGCTGCGGCCCGGGCGGCTCAGTCCGCATCTCCGGCACCCGCTGCCGATCGGGCCGGCGCGGCAAGGCTCTCCCCCACCCGGATCACCAGCATCGCCATCTCGTACGCGACCAGTCCGATGTCCGCGTCGGCGTCGCTCACCACCGCCAGGCAGGCACCCTGCCCGGCTGCGGTGACGAAGAGGTACGCCGCCTCCATCTCCACCACTGTCTGCCGGACCGGGCCGCCGTCCACGTGCCGGCTGGCGCCTCGGGCGAGGCTGGAGAAGCCGGCGGCGAGCGCACAGAGGTGCTCGGCGTCGGAGCGCTCCAACTCGGCCGAGCAGCCGAGCAGCAGGCCGTCGGCGGAGAGCACCACCGCCTCGCGGGCGGCCGGTACCCGTTGCACCAGTTCGTCGAGCAACCAGTCCAGGCCGGCGCTCTGCTTCGTCGAATGCCGCACTAGGCGTCCCTCTCAGTCACGGTCGGGGGTTCGGGGGTCGTCGGCGGGTCGGTGGGGGCGGCCGGGCCGGTTGGCGCCGCCGGGCCGGTTGGCGCCGCCGGGGTGATGGCGGTGGCGCGTCCGCGCGCCGTGCCGGCCTGGAGCGCCGCCATCACCTGACGGACCTCCTCGGGCGAGCGGGGCGACGGCGTGTCGGTGACTGTCGACCGGGGCTGGGCCGCCGCCGGGGTACGACGTCGCACCCGGCGGGGCAGACCATCCAGCTCGTCGTCCGGCTCGTCGGGGGTCGCCGACCCCTCGTCGCGCCCGTTGGCAGGCGCGATGGCCGAGGTCGGCGCTCCGCCGGGTGGGGCGGGCGGGGCTGTGCTGGCGGACGGGGCCGTCGGCGGGCGGGTACGGGGGCGGGTCACGGTGCCCCGGCGCGCCGTCCGGGCCAGCCGCCGGCTCGGGTCGGCAGACGCGGTACCGAGCGTGGCGGGGTCGGGGCCGGCCGGCGGCTCGGTGGTGACCAGGTCACCGGGGATCAGCACCACGGCGGTCACACCACCCTCCCCGGATGGGCGCAACCCCACCCGTACGCCGTGCCGGGCCGCCAGCCGGGCCACCACGAACAGGCCGAGTCGGGCGCTCTGCGCCGGGTCGAACTCGGGCGAGCTGGCCAGTCGGGTGTTTGCGGTCTCCAGTGCCGCGTCGGACATGCCCAGCCCCTGATCGGTGATCTCCAGGGCGTACCCGTTGGCCACCTGCGCCCCGGTGACTGTGACCCGGGTGTCCGGCGGGGAGAAGGCGGTGGCGTTCTCGACCAGCTCGGCGAGCAGGTGGATGATGTCGCCGACCGACCGCCCCAGCACGCCGGCCGGCTGCACGGCCTTGACGTCCACCCGCTCGTACGCCTCGACCTCGGAGATCGCGCCGCGGATCAGGTCGACCATCGCCACCGGGTTCCGCCAACCCCGGCCGGGCGCGGAGCCGGCGAGGATGACCAGATCCTCGGCGTGCCGGCGCAGCCGGGTGGCCAGGTGGTCGACCTGGAACAGCTCGGCAAGCTCGTCCGGGTCCTCGCTACGCCGCTCCATCCGGTCCAGCAGGTGCAGCTGGCGGTGCACCAGGCTCTGGCTGCGGCGGGCGATGTTGAGGAAGACCTCGTTGAGCCCGCGACGCAGGGTGACCTCGTCCACCGCGGCCTGGACGGCGGTGCGCTGCACCTCGGTGAAGGCCCGCCCGACCTCGCCGATCTCGTCGTGGCCGTACTCCAGCGGCGGTGCCTCCCGGGCGACGTCGACCTGCTCGCCACGGCGCAGCCGGGCCACCACGTCGGGCAGCCGGTGCTCGGCCAGCTCCAGCGCGGCGGTGCGGACGCCGCTGAGCCGCCGGACCAGGGTGCGGCCGACCCGCAGCGCCACCAGCACCGAGACCACCACCGCGACGAGCCCGAGCACGCCGGCGGCGGCCAGCCGCACCAGGATCCGGACCGCCATCGGCACCGAACGGTCGGTCAGCGCGTCGGCCTCGGACAGTTCGAAGTCCCGCAACTGCTGCTGCACCGCGTCCTGGCTGGCCTGCCAGGCCGCCGCGTCGACCGTCGGCCGACCGGACCGGTTGGGTACGACAAGCGCGTCCTGCATGCTGCGCAGCCTGGTGAACGCCTCGCTCTCGGTCAGCCGTTGGTACGCGACCCGGCTGCTCTCGGGCAGGTCGGCCACGGCGCTCTCGGTGAGCCACCGTTGGTTGCCGATGGCCTGTACGAGCTGGGTGTGCTCCCCCTCGGCGAACCGTCCGGCGGTCAGCGCGCCGGCCAGCAGCGCGTCGCTCTGGCCGAGCAGCTCCCGGGAACGACCCAGCGCGGTGAGCGCCAGGGCCTGCCGGTTGATGTCCGGGTCGGTCAGGGTCGCCATGCCGGCGAACGCCTGGAAGGCCGCGGCGACCATGCCGCTGTACAGGCCAATCGCGCCGGCCCGGTCCACCTTGCGCTCGTCGATGAACTTCCGCCCGTCGGGTAGCGCCGCCAGGGCGTTGACCAACTGGTCGACCCGCGTTTCCAGCAGGTCGTCAGCGGCGTCGCGCAGCGGTTCCCCGTCCACCCGGCGGCGCAGCTCGGCGACCGCCCGATCGGTGCGTCCGCGCTGCTCGGCGAGGGCGGGCAGCTCGGTACTGCCGGCGAGCTGCACCACCGAGAGTCGGCGCTCCCGTTGCAGCTCGGTGACCACTGTCTCGCCGGGGCGACCCAGGTCGTACAGCAGGGTGCGGGCGGAGAGCAGGTTCAGGGCGGGGCCGAAGGTCAACGTGGTCGCGAAGATCCACAGCGCCAGGAGCGCGGTCACCGGCGCTACGACCAACGCGGTCAGCTTCGAGCGGATCGGCCAGTCGCGGGTTTTCATCAGACCTCGCCCGTACAGGGTGGCAGGAGGGGTGCCGGCACCGCCGGGCACCGCGCCTGCCGGTTGCGCGCCCGGCCGCGTCGCCGGGCACCGGCGCGGGCGCCTTGGGCAGGATACGTAATCGGAGGCTGTTTCACTACCGCCCGTGTCGTCACCGCCCAAGCGCCTCTTCTGGGATGAATCAGGTTTGGGCCGGTGAGTAGTTGCGCCCCTCGTCAGGAAAGTGTCTCGGATCGGGATTGGCGATCACTGCGTGGAGGGAATAGCAGATGACGAAGGAGGAGCCCATGTCGCCCACGCAGATAGTCGTCATCGTGCTCGTCGTGCTGGTGATCGTCGCGGTGCTGGCCGTGGCCGCCCGCTCGCTCAACAACCGCCGGGCCCTGCGCAACCGGTTCGGACCGGAGTACGACCGGGTGGTGGCGGAACAGGACAGCCGGTCCGCCGCGGAGCGCGAACTGCGCGACCGGGAACGCCGGCATGCCGAGCTCACGCTCACCCCACTCACCCCGGAGTCCCGGGCCCGGTACGCCGCCGCCTGGGAGGAACTCCAGGTCCGCTTCATCGACTCCCCCGGCGAGACAGTGGGTGACGCTGACGAACTGGTCACGCGGCTCATCGAGGAGCAGGGCTACCCGACCGGTGACTTCTCCGACCAGATCGCCCACCTCTCCGTCGAGCACGCCCGCACCCTGACCAACTACCGGGACGCGCACGAGATCCATCTGCGCAACTCCCGTGGCGAGGCCAACACCGAGGAGCTGCGGCAGGCGGTCGTGCACTACCGCGCACTCTTCGCCGACCTGCTGGGCGAGGAGCCGGTCGGCCACCACACGCCCGAACAGCGCCACCACCCGGACCACGACGCCACGAGCCGCTGAGGAGGCCACCGATGCGCCAGGAAGAGCAGCAGGTGAGCAACGACCACCCGGAGGCAGTCCGGTCCGCGCCCGTGCCGGTACCCCCGGCCGGCGACCGGGCCGGCCGCTCCGACGTCCCGGAGGACGCCCTCGACGACCGGGGCACCTTCGACGACCAGGCCGCCGACCACGAGCGGGCCGACGACACCGACCGGGCCGACGACACCGACCGGGCCGACGACACCGAGCGGTCCGACGACACCGACCGGGATGCCGCGTACGACAGGGCCGACGACGAGCTGACCGACGACTCCGACCCGCGCCACCGGCGCGACGACCGGTCCACCGACGAGGGCGGTTTCCACGAGCCGGGGCCGCTGCCGACGACGTTCGGCGCGACCACTGTGGCCGACGCGGTGGCCGCCTCCGCGCTGGCCAGCCCGCGTCCGCAGGATCAGCCGGACCCCCGGGCCGAGCGGACCGCCCAGCCGGGCGATGGCGCCGAGGATGGTGAGCGGGAGGGTCTGCGCGCCGACCCGACAGCGGAGCTGCACCGTCGCGACGCGTACGTCGACGACAGTGCGGACGTCGACGACCGCACCGACCTCGACGACAGCACCGACGCTGACACGTCCGCGCGGACCGTCATCCCCCCGGGGAGCACTGACGGCGACCCCGAGCGGCGCGTCGATCTGACCGGTGACCGGGACGCCGCCGCGGCGGGCGCGGCCGGCTACGGCAGCGCGACCCCGGAGATGGTCGACCCGGACGCGGACGGCGAACCGGTCCCCGGCGACGACACCAGCCCCACGCTGGAGTCGGCCGGAACGTCCCGACCCGCCGGGTCGACAGTCGCGGCCGAGCCGGCCACGCTCCTCGACGCGGACACCGCGCAGGGCTTCCGGGACCGCTGGCGAGACGTGCAGCTGCGTTTCGTCGACGACCCGCAGGCGGCTGCCGGCGAGGCGCAGTCGCTGGTGCAGGAGGCCATTCAGGCCCTCTCCTCGGCGCTGGCCGCCCAGAAGAACACGCTGGGCGGGTGGCAGGACGCCGGCTCCGCCGACACCGAGCAACTGCGGATGGCGGTCCGCAACTACCGGGACTTCCTGGACCGCGTACTCGGTCGCTGAGTCCACCCGAGCAACACTGGCGCCCCGGCCGAAACGGCCGGGGCGCCAGCTTGCGTACCGGTCGTCGCCGAGCCCACCAGACCGCCCGAACGATCCGAACACGGCAGTCCCGACACCTTCGGGAGTGAAATCGCGCAGACGGGGTAATAGGGCGCGCGCGAACCAACCAGCGTGGACGTCGGGACGAGGGGTGACGGGATGGACGGCGACGGTCTTCGGCTCAACATGAACGGCCTGGACTACCTGATCCTGGCGCTGTACTTCGTCACGGTCCTCGGGGTCGGCTTCGCCGCGCGTCGGGCCATCCGGACCAGCGTCGACTTCTTCCTCTCCGGCCGCTCCCTGCCGGCCTGGGTGACCGGTCTCGCCTTCGTCTCGGCGAACCTGGGCGCGTTGGAGATCATCGGAATGGCCGCCAACGGGGCCCAGTACGGCGTCATGACGGTCCACTACTACTGGATCGGCGCGGTCCCGGCGATGGTCTTCCTGGGCATCGTGATGATGCCCTTCTACTACGGCTCCAAGGTCCGCAGCGTGCCGGAGTACCTGCGGCTGCGGTTCAACCGCCCCACCCACCTGCTCAACGCGATCAGCTTCGCCGTAGCCCAGGTGCTGATCGCCGGCGTGAACCTGTACGCGCTGGCCCTCGTCATGCAGGCGCTGCTCGGCTGGCCGCTCTGGACGGCGATCGTGGTCGGCGCGGCGATCGTGCTGGCGTACATCACCATCGGCGGCCTGTCCGGGGCGATCTACAACGAGGTGCTCCAGTTCTTCGTCATTCTGGCCGGCCTCATCCCGGTCACGGTGATCGGCCTGGTCAAGGTCGGCGGGTGGAACGGCCTGATGGACGCGGTCGGCGACACCAAACTCGGCGAGGCCGGGCTGCACGCCTGGCAGGACACCGGCAGCACCGCGAACCCGCTGGGCGCGCACTGGATCGGCATCGTCTTCGGCCTCGGCTTCGTGCTGTCGTTCGGCTACTGGACGACGAACTTCGCCGAGGTGCAGCGGGCCCTCTCGGCCAAGAACATGAGCGCCGCCCGGCGTACGCCGATCATCGCCGCGTACCCGAAGCTGTTCATCCCCCTGGTCACCGTCATCCCTGGCCTGGTGGCCCTGGTCACCGTGAAGGGCCTCGGCGCGGAGAGCGGCGACCTGCAGTACAACAACGCCATCCCGCTGCTGATGCGCGACCTGCTCCCCAACGGCGTGCTCGGGGTGGCGGTCACCGGCCTGCTCGCCTCGTTCATGGCCGGCATGGCGGCCAACGTGAGCGGCTTCAACACCGTCTTCACCTACGACATCTGGCAGGCGTACATCCGCCGTGACCGGTCGGACGAGTACTACCTGCGAGTCGGCCGGTGGGCGACTGTCGCCGCCGTGGTGATCGGGATCGGCACCGCGTTCATCGCGGCCGGGTTCAGCAACATCATGAACTACATCCAGGCGCTCTTCTCCGTCTTCAACGCGCCGCTGTTCGCCACCTTCATCATCGGCATGTTCTGGAAGCGGATGAGCGCGCTGGCCGGCTTCTGGTCGCTGCTGCTGGGCACCCTGGTGTCGCTGAGCCTCTACCTGCTCTACAAGGGCGGGGTGATCGATTTCAACTCCGACCTGGAGGAGAGCTTCTGGGGCGCCGGTCTGGCGTTCGTCACGGCGGTGGTGGTCGCCGCGATCGTCACTCCACTCACCTCGCCCAAGCGGGACGAGGAGTTGCGCGGGTTGGTGTACGGCATGGGCGGCGTCGACCTGAAGGGCGACGTGCTCGCCGGGGACGCCGCCTGGTACCGCTCCCCGGTGCTGCTCGGTCTGATCGCGGTCGCGCTGGCCGCCCTGTTCTACATCCCGGTCTTCTAAGGAAAGGGGTCGGCAGATGAGCAACGATGGCCAGCCGGCACAGGACCCGCTGATCGACGAGGCGCAGGCAGAGCAGCGGCGCTCCGCCGCGGCCCGGCTGTTCGACATCCGCCGGGTGATCGGTGGCCTCTTCGTCGCGTACGGGGTCATCGTGACGCTGATCGGCATCTTCGACAGCCGGGCCGAGATCGACAAGGCCGAGGGCGTACGGATCAACCTGTGGGCCGGGCTGGCGATGCTCGTGTTCGGGCTGCTCATGCTGCTCTGGCAGTGGTGGCGCCCAGCGGAAGCCCCGGCCCCGAACGAGCAGCAGCCCGACGCCTGACCGCCTGACCGCACGGCATGAGCACGGCCCGGCCCGACCGCCGGGCGGTGCGGCATGAGCGCGGCACGAAGGGGTACGTGGGGGAAATCAGGCACCGTGTCGGACACAGGAGGCAGCACCATGACCGATCGTGATCGCCAACCGCCGCTGGAGGACAGCCCCGAGGTGGCCTCGGCGGTGGACGATGACGCCACCGTGCCGCAGCTGCGGACCGGAGGTGGCCCGGACCGGGACACTCCGGGCTTCGCCGAACCCCGCAGCCGACCGGACGACCTCGCACCCGACACCGACGAACTGATCGGCGATCCGTACGCCGCCGGCACCGGGGCGACCGGGACGGGCACCGGCGCTGGCGGGGACAACATCCGCACCGGTGGCGAGCAGCAGTGGGAGCCGGAGGACCTGGTGATGGCCCGCGGGCAGGATCTGACACCGGAAAACCTGGAGAAGGCCCGCCGTGACCTGGCCGAGCAGGGCCGGGCGGCGATCGAACGCACAGTGCCCTGATCGGGGCAAGGGGGGGTCCCCGGCCCGACCTGTGACGGTCGAGCCGGGGACCCGGGGGGAACCTGCTGCCAACAGTGCCTCACCAACCACTGGCAGCGGGTTGGTGCGTGGGCTACCCGATCAGAGCGCCGGGTAGGCGTTGCGCATGAGCTCCTGGAACTGGGCGGAGAACCAGGCACCGGAGATCGGTGCGTTGGCCAGCGCTCCGGACGGGTTGTTGCCGTTGCGGGCGTTGCCGCCGTACGTCGGGTCGCACATCCGGTCGAAGCCCTTGCCCTCGTTGTTCGGGATCTCCTTGCTGGAGCCGTCCGACTCACCCGGCGGCTTCACCCAGACGTAGGCGTCGATACCCGTGGCCGGGTTCGCCCGCGGCCGCTCGCCGAGACCGGCACCGGCCTGGTTGCACCAGTTGCCGAGGTGGGCCCGGCGGTCGATGCGGCCTCCGTTGACGTACGTGTCCACGCTGGTCGTCGCGCCCGGGCCGGTGGGCCGGGCGGAGCCGCCCCAACCGTTGCGGGACGTGTCGATCAGCATGCCGATGTTGGAGTTGAAGCCCACCGAGACCAGCTGGTTGCGGAACGCCTGGGCGAAGGACAACTCGTCGACGTAGAAGTTCCAGTCGACCCACTTGGACTGCCGCACCGTCTGGCCGTTCACGTTGTCGGTGACCTTGAAGTACGGCTCCTGCAGCGCCGAGTAGTTCGCGGTGTTGGTGATGAACCCGTGCACGTTGTTGACAGTGCTACCGGAGGCGACCGCGGCGGTCTTCAGGATGTTGGAGGTCGGGACGAAGTTGGAGTCCCAACCGAGCCAGCCGTGGTGACCGGCGTCGATGTAGTTGTAGACGTTGCCGATCGCGCCCAGCTTGGCGAGGGCGTAGCCGACACCGTTGACGTACGCGCCGTTGGCCTTGACCGTGTCGCACATGACCGTGCCGCCGGCCTGATCGGACGTGTTGGTGACCAGGTTCGGCAGGGAGTCGATCTCGATGATGTTGACGATCCGCAGGCTGCTGTACTTCGACTCACCCTGGATCGCGGCGATCGGGTCGATGTACTGGGACTTGTACTTCGGCAGTTCGTCCGGGCCCAGCTCACCGTTGGAGGCGAGCGCCGAGCAGTCCCGGCCGGGCAGGTTGTAGATCACGAACTGGATGTAACCGGCGCCCTGGCGCAGCGCCTCGTCCAGGTGGTCCCGCACCCCGAAGGCGCCGTTGGAGCTGCTGTCCGGCGTGCCGTTGATCGCGGCGATCCGGTCCAGCCAGACGGCGGTGGGGTTGTTGGAGACCCGGCTTCCGCCGGCCTCGGCGTCCGCCTTGGCCTTCCACTCCGGGTTCACGTACCCGCGCACCCCGGCGTACGGGTTGTCGACCTTGACGCCGGGAGGCGGCGTGGTCGGCGGATCCGTCGGCGGATCGGTCGGCGGGTCGGTCGGCGGATCCGTCGGAGGATCGGTCGGCGGGTTAGTCGGCGGCGTGGTACCACCGTTGCAGACCACACCGTTCAGGGTGAACGAGGTCGGCTTCGGGTTGCTGCCGCTCCACGCGCCGTTGAAGCCGATGCTCGTCGACGCGCCGGTGGCCAGGGTGCCGTTGTAGGACATGCTCCGGGCGGTGACCTGGCTGCCGGACTGGGTGAACGTGGCCGACCAGCCCTGCTGCACCCGCTGGCTGGAGTTGGCGAAGGTCCAGCCCAGCGTCCAGCCGTTCAGCGGGTCGCCGACGTTCTTGATGGTGACGCTCGCGGTGAAACCGCCGGGCCAGTCGTTGCTCGTGTACGCGATGTCGCACTGCGTCGCGGCCTGCGCCGCGGTAACCGGAATCGTTACGAGCCCACCGGCGACCAGGGCACCCGCGCCGGCGAGCGCGAGGGCCCGGCGTGGGCCGGTTAGCCTTCTCCACACATTCATGCCACTGATCTCCTTGGGCGAGACCGGGCCCAGGTACGGCCCGGCGGGACGGCCCGATGGGCGTCCTGCACGGACGGCCGTCGGCGCCAACGGGATTCTTTGGGGGGCGCCCGACCCGGACGGGCGATGGTGGTGGTGTTGCCCGGCCGATGCGTCGGCCGGTCGATCGGCGGCGGGTGCGTCGCCCGGTGAAACCGGGTGCCCTCGACTCCCCTGCCTGCACGGTGTGGCTCTCTGAACCGCGTTCGCCGATTCTTGCATGGGAGCGCTTCCATGGCAATGGCTCGATGCGTCGCCGGGAGTCGTTTCGGACGATACCTCCGAGTGCGCCCGACCGGCACGGGCCGCTCGGAGCCGCCGCTACCGGATGACCGGGGCAGGCCGGGCACGGGCAGCGCGGAACACCGTGCCCCACCCACAGGCGCCCGGGAGACCTGACACGGCACTCAGCGCAGCGAAAGCCGCGTACCACCCCTTCACCTCTTACCTGGATCAAAGGTAAAACGCGAATCTTTCACTTCATAAGTCATGAAACGGTCTAACGTCGGTCTTAGCTCGGTTGTCGCCGAGCTCAGGACAACAGGGATGGAGTGACGCAGGTCATGGCTAAGAAGATGCTCGGGAAGGTCGTTGCGGGCGCCGCGCTCGGCGGCGCGTCGCTCCTGGTGTTCGCACCGGGGATCGCGTTCGCCGACGGCCACGACGACGGCAAGGTCTACGCCAAGCCGCACGTCGTCAAGGCTGGCGACGAGGTCAAGCTCCTCGAGATCTGCCCGGATCGGCAGGAGCACGCGTACGTGTGGTCCAAGGTCACCGGCAAGGTCAAGCTCAAGCCGGCGCACGAAGAACGGGGCGAGGACCGCGAGTGGCGCGAGGAGGAGAACTCCTCCGACCACGACAAGGGCAAGGACGAGAACGGCAAGGACGAGAACGGCAAGGACCACGAAGGCAAGGACGAGAACGGCAAGGACGACAAGGGCAAGGACCACGAAGGCAAGGACGAGAACGGCAAGGACGAGAACGGCAAGGACGACAAGGGCAAGGACGAGCACAAGGACGAGAACGGCAAGGGTGGCCAGGGTGGCGGCGCTGCCGCCGACGCCTACGGCGACGAGGACAGCAAGGACTGGAAGGGCGAGGAGCACGGCCAGGACGCCGAAGAAGGCCGTGACAAGAAGGACTGGGAGTCCAAGGACGAAGACAAGAAGGACTGGGAGTCCAAGGACGAGCACGGCTCGGAGTACGGCTCCGACAAGGGCTGGGAAAACAAGGACGAGCACGGCTCCGAGTACGGCTCGGACGAGCACGGCGGCTACGGCAAGGACGAGCGCGGCTCGGACGAGCACGGCTCCGAGTACGGCTCCGACAAGGGCTGGGAAAACAAGGACGAGCACGGCTCCGAGTACGGCTCGGACGAGCACGGCGGCTACGGCAAGGACGAGCGCGGCTCGGACGAGCGCGGCGGCTACGGCAAGGACGAGCGCGGCTCGGACGAGCACGGCGGCTACGGCAAGGACGAGCGCGGCTCCGACGAGCGCGACTGGGACAAGGAGCGGGAGTTCGTCTACTACGGCGAAGCCAAGGTGGACAAGGACGCCAAGCCGGGTCGCTACGAGCTCAAGGGCTCCTGCGGCGAGGGCGAGCTCGTCGTGCTGCCGCACGGCGGTGTCGACGGTGGTGACGGTGGCGTCAGCACCGGTACCGACCGGGGTCTGGCCACCGGCGGGGCGGGTCTGCTCGGCGCTGCCGCGCTGGGCGGGATCGTGCTGATGCGTCGTCGGCGGACCGATGGTTCGCTCGTCTGACGTGACGACGACACCGGCCGGCGGCCGTCGCGGGAGACCGTGGCGTGCCGCCGGCACGGCCGTCGTCGTCACCATGGCCATGATCGGCGCCGGCATGATCGGCGCCTCCCTGAAAACCACGCCCACTCCCCGACCGCCGCAGCCGCTGGCCCAGGCCGGCCCCGAGGCGACCGGGCCGGCGAGCACCGCCGACGATGCCCCTCCAGTGGACGGGCAGCCGGTCGGTCAGGCGGCGGCCGGGTTGGCCCGTTCGGCACCGACCAGCATCGAGATCCCCCGGATCGGCGTCGACGCGACGATCATGTCGTTGGGCACCAACCCGGACGGCACGGTCCAGGTCCCTCCGCTGGAGAAGGCCGACCAGGCCGGGTGGTACGAACCAGGAGCGAGCCCCGGCGAGACGGGCAACGCGGTCATCGTCGGGCACGTGGACTCGGCGGTGCTCGGCCCGGCTGTCTTCTTCGACCTCGGCGCTCTCACCCCCGGCGACACCGTCACAGTGCGCCGCGCCGACGGGGTGCCGGCCACCTTCACTGTCGACTCGGTGAAGTCGTACCCGAAGACGGCCTTCCCCACCGAGCTGGTCTACGGACCGAGTGACCGGCCGAGCCTGCGGGTGGTCACCTGCGGCGGTCAGTTCGATCAGGCCGCGAAGAGCTACCCGGACAACATCGTCGTCTTCGCCACCCTGGCGGCCTGACCGGCGGCGAAACGAAACGCGGTCCGGCCGGTCGGGGTGACCCGACCGGCCGGACCGCATCCGGCGTACCTCTGACTCAGGCGGCCGCGGAGGTCCGCACCAGGGTGCGGATCTGGCGCAGCAGCACCGACAGGGCGGCGAGATCCGCCCGCGACTCGTCGAACTCACCCATCGCCCGCCGGGCCCTGTGGATCGATGTGGCGTTCGACTGCTCCCACTGCTGCACCCGCTCGTGCGGCGGCAGGTCGCCCGGGGTGGAGTCGAGTACCTCCGCGGTGAGCGCGGCCAGCGCGGCGTACAGGTCGTACCGCAGCGCCATCCGGGCCAGCGTCTGCCAGCGGTCCTCCCGCGGCAGCAGGGAGATCTTCGACAGCAGCGAGTCCACCCGGAACAGGTCCGACAGCACGAAGTAGACCGAGGCCACCTCGCTGACGTCCCGCCCACTGGCGTTCGCGGTCTCCACCACGTCCATCAGACCGAAGCTGTACATCAGCCGGGTGGCTCGCTCCGCCAGCTCGCGGGGCAGCCCACGTTCGGTCATCGAGTCCATGTGCGCGGCGATGCCCTGGCGCTCGTTGCCGTAGAACAGCTCCTCCAGCCCTGGCAGCAGCCGGGTGACCCCGTCGCGCAGCCGGGCGATCTCGGCCGGCACGTCGATCGGCGAACGCCGGTTGGAGACCAGCCACCGCACCGCCCGGTCGAGCAGCCGACGAGTGTCCAGGTAGACGCTGGTCTGCAGCTCCGGCGCCACCTTGTTGTCCAGCGCCTCGACCTCGTCCCACAGGTCGCGCAGGCCGAACACCTCGCTGACCACCACGTACGCCCGGATCACGTCGGCCGCGCTGGCCGCCGTCTCCTCGACCACCCGGAAGATGAACGAGATGCCACCCCGGTTGATCGCCTCGTTGACCAGCACTGTGGTGACGATGTCGCGGCGCAGGCGGTGCCGGCCCATCCGGTCGGCGAACCGCTCACGCATCGGCGTCGGGAAGTAGTTGACCAGGACGTCGGTCGTCCACTCCTCGTCGGCCAACCCCTCGGTGAGGATCTCCCGCTCCAGGACGATCTTCACGTACGCGAGCAGCACGGCGAACTCCGGCGCGGTCAGCCCGGACTCGCTGCGGACCGCCAGTTCCTCGTCCGGCGGCAGCGCCTCCAACGCGCGGTCCAACCCGCCCGAACGCTCCAGCTCGTTGATCATCCGACGGTGCACCGGGAGCAGCGAGGCGGCCTGGGCCTGGGCGTTGTTGATCGCCCGAGCCTGGTCGTAGTTGTCCCGCAGCACCAGCTCCGCGACCTCGTTGGTCATCCCGGCCAGCAGCTCGTCCCGGTCGTCCGTGGTCAGCTCACCGTCGGCCACCGCCGTGTTGAGCAGGATCTTGATGTTCACCTCGTGGTCGGAGGTGTCCACCCCGGCCGCGTTGTCGATGAAGTCCGTGTAGATCCGGCCACCTGTCAACGCGTACTCGATCCGGCCGAGCTGGGTCCAGCCCAGGTTGCCGCCCTCGCCCGCCACCCGGCAGCGCAGGTTGCGCCCGTCCACCCGGATCGCGTCGTTGGACTTGTCGCCCACCTCGGCGTTGGTCTGGGTGGAGGCCTTGACGTAGGTGCCGATGCCGCCGTTCCAGAACAGGTCCACCGGGGCGGTGACGATCGCCTTCATCAGGTCCTGCGGCGACAACTGCGTCACGTCGTCGTCCAGGCCGATCGCCGCCCGCACCTGCGGCGTGATCGGGATGGACTTCGCGGTACGCGGGAAGATGCCGCCACCTGCCGAGATCAGCTCCGGGTTGTAGTCCTCCCAGGAGGAGCGGGGCAGGTCGAACAGCCGTCGACGCTCCGCGTACGAGGTGGCGGCGTCCGGCTCCGGGTCGAGGAAGATGTGCCGGTGGTCGAAGGCGGCCACCAGCCGGATGTGCTCGGAGAGCAGCATCCCGTTGCCGAACACGTCGCCGGACATGTCGCCGACGCCGACCACTGTGAAGTCCTGGGTCTGGGTGTCCAGGCCCAGCTCACGGAAGTGCCGCTTGACCGACTCCCAGGCGCCCCGGGCGGTGATGCCCATCTTCTTGTGGTCGTAGCCCGCGGATCCGCCGGACGCGAACGCGTCGCCCATCCAGAAGTTGTGGGCCTTGGAGATCTCGTTGGCGATGTCGGAGAACGTCGCGGTGCCCTTGTCGGCCGCCACGACCAGGTACGGGTCGTCGCCGTCGTGCCGGACCACGTCCTCGGGTGGCACGATCTGCCCGCTGACGATGTTGTCGGTGACGTCCAGCATCGCGCCGACGAACTCCTGGTAGCAGGCGACCGCCTCGTCCCGGTCGCCCGGCTTCTGCTTCAACACGAAGCCGCCCTTGGCGCCGACCGGCACGATCACCGTGTTCTTCACCATCTGCGCCTTGACCAGGCCCAGCACCTCGGTGCGGAAGTCCTCCCGACGGTCGGACCACCGCAACCCGCCCCGGGCCACCGGCCCGAACCGCAGGTGCACACCCTCGAAGCGCGGCGAGTAGACGAAGATCTCGAACTTCGGTCGCGGCGCGGGCAGGTCCGGAATGGCCTGCGGGTCGAGCTTGAACGCCACGTACGCCTTCGGCCGCCCGTCGGCGCGCTTCTGGTAGAAGCTGGTCCGCAGGGTCGCCTCGATCAGCGTCAGGTATGAGCGCAGGATCCGGTCCTGGTCGAGGCTCGCCACGTCGTCCAGCGCGCCCCGGATCGTCTCCACCAGCTCACCGCTGCGCTGCTGCCGCTGCTCGGTGCTCAACTCGCCCGGCGCGAACCGGGTCTCGAAGAGCTCCACCAGCAGGGCGGCGAGCTTCGGGTACGCGATGAAGGTCTGCTCCATGTAGTCCTGCGAGAAGACCGTGCCGGCCTGCCGCAGGTACTTCGCGTACGCCCGCAGCACCACCACCTGCCGCCAGGTCAGCCCGCCGCGCAGCACCAGCTCGTTGAACCGGTCCACCTCGGCCTCGCCGCGCCAGGCAGCCGCGAAGGCGTTCTCCACGTGCGGGCGCACCTCGGCCAGCTCGTGATGCCCCTCGGGCAGCATGAGGCCGAAGTCGTACAGGTAGACCCGACCGTCGATCCGGTCCACCTCGTACGGGTGCTCGTCGACCACCCGTACGCCGAGCGAGTGCAGCACCGGCAGCACCGCGGAGAGCATCATCGGCTCGCCGTAGCGGTAGACCTTGAACCGGACGTCCATCGCCTCGGCCAGGTCGGCGCCCGGCACCCGGGTGCCCGGCCGGGGCGCCAACTGCTTGCGGAACAGGTGCATCTCCAGCTGGCCGGGCTCCTCCAGCAGCTCCAGCTTCGCCAGGTCCTTCATCGCCTCGTACGGCGTGTGCCCGTCCTTGTAGCCCTCCGGGAACGCGTCGGCGTACCTGGTGAACAGGTGCTTGGCCTGCTCGTCGCCGAGCTTGCGCTCCAGCACCAACCGGTAGTCGTCGTCCCACAGTCGGGTGGCGTCGGCCAACTCCTCGGCGAGCAGGTCGGCGTCGATGTCGCCGGGTGGCCGCGTCGGGTCGGTACGGACGATGAAGTGCACCCGAGCCAGCATCGACTCGGTGACCCGGGTCGTGTAGTCCACCCCGACACCGTTCAGCTCACGCAGCAGGATGTCCTGCATGCGCAGCCGGTTCTGGGTGGTGAACCGGTCCCGGGGCAGGTAGATCAGGCAGGAGATGAACCGCCCGTACGCGTCTCGACGCAGGAAGACCCGCAGCTGCCGGCGGCCGGCCATCCGCAGCACTCCGACCACCGCGTGGTACAGGTCGTCGGTCTTGATCTGGAACAGCTCGTCGCGCGGGTAGGTCTCCAGGATCTGGATCAGATCCTTGCCCGAGTGGCTGCGCCGGCTCAGGCCGGAGCGGTCCAGCACCTCGGCCACCTTGCGGCGTACCACCGGCAGCTCGCGGACGCTGGTCCGGTAGGCGGCCGTCGAGAACAGGCCCAGGAAGCGCCGCTCACCGATCACGTCACCGGCGGAGTTGAAGATCTTGAAGCCGATGTAGTCCAGGTACGCCGAGCGGTGCACTGTGGCCCGGGAGTTCGCCTTGGTAATGATCAGCAGGCGCTTCTCCAGCACCTTCTCGTGCGCCTCGGGCGTCATCGAGGACAGCGACCGCGCATCCGGCGAATCGGAGCGCAGAATGCCCAGACCGGTGCCGAGCACCGCCTCCAACGCCTTGCCGTCGACCGGGTCGGCGGCGTCGCCGCCGTCGGCGTCCACCAACCGGTACTCGCGGTAGCCGAGGAAGGTGAAGTGGTCCTGGGCGAGCCACCGCAGCAGCTCCACCGAGTCGGTGATGTCCTTTTCCGGCACGGGTGGGCGGTTGTCGGAGGTACGGGCGGACGCCAGCTCGTCGGCGAGCGCGAGGGCACGCTGACGCATCTTCGGCCAGTCCTCCACCGCCTCCCGCACGTCGGTGAGCACCCGCTGCAACTCGCGGCGCAACCGGTCCCGTTCGGCCGCGTCCCGGACGGGGTCGATCTCGACCCGCATCCAGCTCTCGATGATGTCGCCGGCGATCGCGTCGTCCGGTTCCACATCAGCGGAGACCTCGGTGAGCCGACCCAGCGGCTCCCGCCGCACCACCACCAGCGGGTGCACCAGCAGGTGCACGTCGAGGTGGTACGAGTTGAGCAGCGCCGTCACCGAGTCGACCAGGAACGGCATGTCGTCAGTGACGATCTCGACGACCGTGTGGTGCTGGTCGGCGTGCGGTTCGTGGATCCGCAGCTTCAACTCGCCTGGCACCCGCTGCTGGGCGAGATCCCGGTGTGCCCGGGCCGCGTCGAGCATTTCTTCCGCCGTGAAGCCGACCAGCTCCTCGTCCGGGGCGAACCGCCAGAAACGGCCGACAAGTGTCGCCGCGTCGTGGTCGTCCCCGGCGAGCGCGACGGCCTGAGCCACCAGGCGCTCCGCGTTGGGGACGGGTTCGTCGAGCTCGGCGTCCTCCACGTCGTCGGCCAGCGCCTCGGCTGGCAGACCCAGATCGTAGATGGTGTCGATGCTCGACCCGGTCAGCCCGGTGACTCCCGTGTCGAGTCGGCCGTAGCCGTCCCCGTCGGTCGCCGAATCGAAGCTGTCATCGTCCCGGCCGGAGTCATCCTGCCGGAGGTCGGGTTCCGGTTTGATCGCCGGACGCCGGTCCATCGGTGCCACTCCCCTCGACCCACCGCGTTGTGGGTCACTCTGCCGCCCAGCCTAGGCCCTGCCGTTGTGCGCCTTCGTCGGCGGACCACTGGCCAGACGTCCGGATCGGGACTTTGTCCTTTCACCCGTTGCGGGTCCGAGGTTGGCCGGCTCCGGGATACCCCGCCACGCGATGTTCATCACACGGGTACGGCCCGTCTTTGAGCGCGGCCGAGCACCTGGGGGACGTTGGGGACGACGTTCCCGTACTACCGTGCGAGGGCAGTCCGAGATCGGAAGGACCAGCTTCATGCCCTTGTCGTACCCCCGGCCCCACCGGCCGAACCCCGCCCACCGGCTCGCCGCCGCCGCCACCACGGCGCTGCTCGCGGCGGGTGTCCTGGTCGGTTGTTCCGGTGACGACGGGCCGCAACGCACCGTCGACGCCTTCCTCGCGGGTTGGCGCAGCGGCGACCTCCAGGCGGTCGGTCTGATCGACCCGCTCGGCTCGAAACTGCCGTCGGCCGACGTGGCTCGCGAGATCAAGGACCTCTCCGGTGAGCTGGCGGCCACCCCGCCCACGCTGACGCGTCGCGGCGAGCCGAAGATCACGAAGGACATCGCCACCACGACCGTCCAGATGGAGTGGACCCTGCCCGGTCAGACCCGCTGGGCGTACGACCGGGAGGTTCGGCTCGCCCACGGCGGCGACGACCAGTGGCAGGTGATCTGGGAGCCGAAGGTGGTGCACGAGCAGCTCACCAAGGGCGACCGGTTGGCGCTGCGTCGCGACCCCGGTGCCCGCGCCGCAGTGCTTGACAACGCCGGGAAGGCGCTGGTGACCCCACGCCCGGTGGTCCGGGTGGGTGTGCAGCCCAACGGGGTCACCGACATCAGGAAGCTCGTCAAGGACCTCGACGCGGCGTTCAAGGCCATCCGCCCGGCGCTGGTCCCCGGCGTCGACCTGGCCGACCTGCCCGACCGGGTGGCCAAGGCCGAGCCGGGCGCGTTCGTCGAGGTGGTGTCGCTCCGCGAGGAGGCGTACCGGCAGATCAAGCCCCGGATCTACGACCTGCCCGGCACCAAGTTCGTCTCCGACAAGATCGACCTGGCGCCCACCCGCGAGTTCGCCCGTGCGCTGCTCGGCAGTGTCGACCAGGCGCAGGCCGACGACCTCGCCGCACACCCCGACCGGTACGTCGTCGGCGATCTGGTCGGGCATGGCGGGCTACAGGGCCGCTACGACGAGCGACTGCGCGGCGGCCCCGGGCTGACGGTTGTGGTCGAGCGTCCGGCCGAGGGCGGCAAACTCGAACCCACCGGCGCCGAGCTGTTCCGCCGGGAGCCGCAGCCCGGGCAGGCGCTGAAGACCACGCTGGACGTCGCCGTCCAGAACGCGGCCGACGGGGCACTGCGCGCCGAGTCGCGCCGATCCGCACTGGTGGCGCTCCGCATCAGCGACGGCGCCGTGCTCGCCGCCGCGAACGGCCCCGGTCCGGCCGGGGAAAATCTGGCCTTCGACGCCCAGGTGCCTCCGGGCTCGACGTTCAAGATGGTCAGCACGCTGGGCCTGCTGGACCGGGGCGCGGTCACGCTGGACGGGCCGGTGGACTGCAAGAAGACCTTCACCGTGGACGGCCGGTCCTTCAAGAACTCGGACAACTTCGAGCTCGGCTCGGTGCCGTTCCGCACCGACTTCGCCAAGTCCTGCAACACGGCGTTCGCCGCGCTGGCCCCGAAGCTCGGCGGCGACGGGCTGGCCGCCGCCGGTCGCTCGCTGGGCCTGGAGGGTCAATGGGACCTCGGCACGGACGCCTTCACCGGCAAGGTCTCGACGGGCGGCAGCCTGGCCGAGCAGGCCGCCGCGTCGTTCGGGCAGGGCACCACGTTGGTCAGCCCGCTCGCCATGGCCGGCGCCACCGCCGCAGTGGCCCGCGGCCGCTTCGAGCAGCCAAAGCTGCTGATCGACCCGGCGCCGGCCAAGCCGGCCCCGGCAGGCGAGCAGCTCAAGCCGGAGTCCGTCGAGGCGCTGCGCACGATGATGCGCGAGGTGGTCACCGCCGGCACCGGCAGCGCGCTCAAGGACGTGCCGGGCGAGGTGTACGGCAAGACCGGCACCGCCGAGTACGACGACAACCCGGCGCACACCCACGCCTGGTTCGTCGGCTGGCGGGGTGACGTGGCGTTCGCCGTCTTCGTGGAGAAGGGCGGGGCCAGCACCGCCTCGGCCGTCCCGATTGCCGAGCGCTTCCTTCGCGCCCTCCCAACCCCCTGACCCACCGGCCTCGGCCTTCTGGCCTTGATCCACTCGGTTTCGGTGAAACTGGGGTGTCCAAGCCACCCGGACGCCCCGAATTCACTGATCCCGAGTGGATCAAGGCCGGATGCCCGAAGGCCGGATGCCCGAAGGCCGGATGCCCGAAGGCCGGGTGGCCGAAGGCCGGGTGGCCGAAGGCCGGGTGGCCGAGGGCCGGGTCAGGCGGTGTCGGCTTCGCGCCCTTCGGGCGGATTCTGGGTCGACGGGGAGATACGTCGGAGCAGACCGGGACCGGCCGACGCCGGCGGGCCGACCGGTTCGCGCTCGATCAGCGGCGCGATACCGGCCGCGACGCCCGACGGCTCGGGATGAGCTGGTCCGCCAGTGCTGGGCGATTCCGCCTCGGCCGGCACGCCGCGAGGCACCGCCCCTGGGGCGCCGACGCCAGCCGGCCCCAGCCCAGCGGGCCCGACGCCAGCAGACCCGAGCCCAGCGGGCCCGAGCGCGGCGGACCGGACCCCGGCGGTGTCGAGGTCAGCGGCGACATCAGGCTCCGCGACCCGCTCAACGCGGTCGAGCCCATCAGGCCCGGCCAGCCCGTCAAGGCCAACCAGCCCGTCGAGCCGCTCGACACGCTCGGCACGGTCGGGACGCTCGGCACGGTCGGGACGCTCGGCACGCTCGGCACGGTCGGGACGCTCGGCACGGTCGGGACGCTCGGCACGGTCGGGACGCTCGGCACGGTCGGGACGCACGGCACGGTCGGGACGCTCGGTGGCTGTCGCGGCCCGGCCGTTGCCGCGCCGCGGGGAGGGCGTCGGCCGTGCCGACAGCAGTCGGGGAGGCACGGCTTCCGGGGCGGTCACCGGCGCCAGACCGGCGACCACGGTGTTCACGATCTCGGCCGCGTACGAGCCGTCCGGGTCGTAGTCGGGGTCGAAGACGGTCAACTCCACGCCGAGGCAGTGCGGGGTGTCGACCAGGCCGGCGAGCAGGATCTCCAGCTCGGCGAAGGCGATTCCACCCGGGTCGGGGGCGTCCACGGCGGGCATCACCGCCGGGTCGAGCACGTCCACGTCGATGTGCACCCAGTAGCCCGCGCAGTCGGCGAGTTGCTCGTGCGCCCACTGGGCCGTCCGGGCGGCGCCTTCGGCGCGCAGCGCCGGCACCGGTCGGGTGGTGATTCCGGCGGCCTGGAGGTCGAGCCGGTATTCGTCCTGGGCCCGGATGCCGAGTACCACCACGTCGATGTCGCGGAAGTAGGGCCGCCGGCCCTCCAGCGCGGCCAGGTCGGCCTGCCCTCGCCCGGTGACCAGGGCCAGGTCCTCACCGGCGGCGGCACCGACGTAGGAGGCGTTGCCGGGGTGCCGAAAGTCGGAGTGCCCGTCGACGAAGACCAGCCCGATCCGCCCGCCGACGGCCTCGCCGAGGCGGTGCATTGCCAGGGCCGAGCCGAGGAGCACGGAGCAGTCGCCGCCGAGCACCACCGGGAACTCGCCCCGGTCGATGATCGAGCCGATGCGTTCGGCGAGGGCCAACGAGTAGTCGGCGATCTCCCGGGCGTGGCACACCCCGTCGCCGGGCCGCCAGTCGCCCGGGTCGTAGCGGGCGGGGGTGACGCAGCCGGCGTCGCGGGCGCGGAGCCGGGCCAGCAGGTCGTGGTCGCGCAGCGCCCCGGGCGCCTTGGCGCAACCCGGGACCGACGTGGGCGTCGGCGGCCGTAGACCGAGATTTGTCGGCGCGTCGAGGACGGCGATCCGGCGCATCGTGAGCTCCCGTCCTCGGTGGTCGGGCGGGCCGGCCGGAACGCCGGCCCGCGCTGGCGTGCTACGAACTCAGAACAGGGCGCTGGCCAGAGCCCGACGCGCCGAGGCGACGGCCGGATCGTCCGGGCCGGCAATGGAGAAGAGCGAGACCAGGTGCTGGCGAACCGTTTCACGGTCCTCACCGGCTGTGCGCCGGACCAGACCGACGAGCCGGGCGTACGCCTGCTCAGCCAGGCCGCTGAGCACCTCGATGTCGGCGGCCAGCAGTTGGGCGGCGACATCGTCGGGGGCGCTCTCGGCGGCGGCCAGCGCGGTGGACGGGTCGGCGCCGGCCACCCGGCGGGCCACTCCGACCTGGGCCAGCCCCGCCGTGGCCGCGGCGTCCGCCGGGGCGTCGGCGAGGATCTTCCGGTACGCCTGCTCGGCGGCGTCCAGATCGCCGCTCATCAGCGCGTCGTCCGCCTCGTCGAGGCGGGGGTCCTCCGGCTCGGCGACGGTCACGCCACCGGCCTTGAGTACGGCCTGGATCCACTGCCGCAGCTGAGCCTCGGGAACCACTCCGGAGAAGGCGTCGACCGGCTGGCCGCCGACGACCGCGTAGACCATGGGGATGCCCTGCACCCGGAACATCTGGGCGATTCGGGGATTTTCCTGCACGTCGACCCGGGCCAGCACCCAGGTGCCGCCGCCTTCGGCGTTCAGCCGCTCCAGGACCGGGGCGAACTCGTCGCTCTCCGGGAAGCCGGCCGCGCCGAAGAACACGACGACGGGCGTGGCCATCGAGCGTTCGAGCACGTCGGACTGGATGGTCGCCTCGGTGACGTCCACGATGGCGGTGTCACCGCCGGTGGTGGGCGCGCCGGGGGCGCCGTTGGACGGGCCGCCCTGCGGGGGCGTGCCGGGGCGGGTACTTGCTGGTGCGGGGCCACGCAGCGTGCTGAGGTCGACCGCGCCGCGGGTGAAGATCGACGAGGTGATCCGTGGGTCGCTCATGGTTACCTAGTCTCGCACGTGAGCCCGGATTCTCAGCTCACCCGCAACCCCGACGTTGCAACTCTCACGCCCCGCCCCCGACCCCCGCGATCTTGCACATTCTGTCGCCCGTACGCCGCATTTATGCCTTATGCCGGCGCAGAAACTGCAAGATCGACGGGGTGGGGGGCGCGGGGTGGGGGGCGCGGGGTGGGGTTAGAAGCGGGCTGGCTCTCGGTAGGTGCCCCACTCGGCGCGCAGGGCGTCGCAGATCTCGCCAAGGGTCGCCTCGGCGCGGACCGCGTCGAGCATGGCGGGGATCATGTTCTCGTCGGTACGGCTCGCCTCGACCATCCGGTGCACCGCCGCGCGTACCACGCCCTCGTCCCGCGCGCTCTTGCGCTCGGCGAGCACCCGGCGCTGCTCCAGCTCCACCTCGTGCGAGATGCGCAGGATCTCCAGCTCCTTTGCGACAGTGCCGGTGTGACAGTTGACCCCGACGATCTTCTTGTCGCCCTTTTCGAGGGCCTGCTGGTAGACGAAGGCCGACTCGGCGATGTGCCCGGTGAACCAGCCGTCCTCGATACCGCGCAGGATGCCCGAGGTCATCGGGCCGACCTGGTGTGGCCCGTCTCCGCCGAGCTGCCGGATCCGGGCGAAGATCTCCTCCGCCTCGGCCTCGATCTTGTCGGTCAGCGCCTCGACGTACCAGGAGCCGCCGAGCGGGTCGGCCACGTTGACCACACCGGTCTCCTCCATCAGCACCTGCTGGGTACGCAGGGCGATCTCGGCCGACTCGTCGGTGGGCAGCGCCAGGGTCTCGTCCAGCGCGTTGGTGTGCAGCGAGTTGGTGCCGCCGAGCACCGCCGCGAGAGCCTCGACGGCGGTGCGTACGACGTTGTTGACCGGCTGCTGCGCGGTCAGCGACACCCCGGCGGTCTGCGTGTGGAACCGTAGCCACAGGGCCTTCTCGCTGGTGGCGCCGTAGACGTCGCGCAGCCAGCGGGCCCAGATCCGGCGGGCGGCGCGGAACTTGGCGATCTCCTCGAAGAAGTCGAGGTGCGAGTCGAAGAAGAAGCTCAGCCCCGGCGCGAAGACGTTCACGTCGAGCCCACGTGAGAGACCCAGCTCGACGTAGCCGAAGCCGTCCGCCAGGGTGTACGCCAGCTCCTGCGCCGCTGTCGAGCCGGCCTCACGGATGTGGTAGCCGGAGACCGAGAGCGGCTTGTAGCGCGGGATCTCCCGGGCGCAGTACTCCATCAGGTCGCCGATCAGGCGCAGGTGCGGCTCCGGGTCGAAGAGCCACTCCTTCTGCGCGATGTACTCCTTGAAGATGTCGGTCTGCAGGGTGCCGTCCAGCTTGGACAGGTCGGCGCCCTGCCGCTCGGCGGCGACCAGGTACATGCAGAACACCGGCACGGCCGGGCCGGAGATGGTCATCGAGGTGGTGACGCCGGCCAGGTCGATGCCGTCGAAGAGCGCCTGCATGTCGGTGGCGGTGTCGATGGCCACGCCGCAGTGGCCGACCTCGCCGAGCGCCTGCGGGTCGTCCGAGTCGCGGCCCATCAGCGTCGGCATGTCGAACGCCACCGAGAGCCCGCCGCCACCGGCGCCGAGGATCATCTTGTAGCGCTCGTTGGTCTGCTGGGCGTTACCGAAGCCGGCGAACTGCCGGATCGTCCAGGTCCGACCGCGGTAGCCGGTCGGATACAAACCCCGGGTGTACGGATACTCGCCCGGCCAACCGATCCGTTCGAAGCCCGGATAGGTGGCCCCCTCCGGCGGCCCGTACACCGGCTCCACCGGCATGCCGGAGAGCGTGGTGAAGTCCGCGTCCCGCTTGCGCGCGGCGTCGTACCGGGCCTGCCAGCGCGCCCGTCCGGCGTCGATCTCGTCGGCGTCCATGAGCAGGGCTCCTCCTCGGGTCCTCGACTGCCCGTCGAGTGTAAGGCCCCTACCTGAACGATCGCTAAGTCACGTCCTACCGGCGAGTAACGGCAGACCCCGCGCCGATCATGGAGTTGTGGTGGTCCGCAAATCCCGCAGCCGGTACCAAACCGGCCACCACGACTGCATGATCGACCCGGGAGGTGGCGCAGCGCAGCGCTCAGGCCGGGGGTGCAGTGGGGGTGTCGCCGATCGCCATGTCGTCAACCCGGATGTTGACCTCATCGACCCGCAACCCGAAGGCCTCGACCGCCTCGGTCACACGAGCGCGCACCTGACCGGTGACCTCTGCGACGGGTCGACCGGCCTGAATCACCAACACCAGGTTGACCACCGCGGCGTCCCCGGTCACGTGGGCCGAGCAACCCCGCCGGGCGTCACCCACCTGGTCCAGCCCGACCCGGTCGAGAACCGCGTTGAAGAACCGGGCGACGTCCCCGCCCAAATCGGCCACGCCGGGCACCGCGCGGGCCGCCGCGACGGCGATCTTCTCAATCACCTCGTCGGCGACCTGCGTCGTCCCGCCAGCCGGCACCGACGCCCTCGCCAGCTCCCGCGTTGCTTCCAGGTCCACAGTCGCTCCCTGCTCCTCGCACCACCGCGTCCGGGCACGTCCGGCCCCCACTGAAGAGGAGGCGGTGCGAGCCTACTGGGACGATGCGTCCCGGGATGTTCCCGGCGGACAGCCAACGGGCGGCGCGGCAGCCGTCACGCCGTTGGGCAGCTACGCCTCAGGCGCCGGCTGCCGTACCCGGCTGGTTCAGCTCGATGTCGTCCACAGTGACGTTGACCTGGGTGACCGTCAGGCCGTACTTCTCCACCGCCTCGATCACCGCGGCCCGCACCGCCTCGGTCACGTCGGCTACGACGTGCCCGGCGTCGATCACCAGGACCACGTTGATGACGGCCGAACTGCCCTTCACGTCGGCCGATACGCCCCGCCGAGCGTCGCCCACCTCGTCCAGGCCGATCTTGTCCAGCACGCTGTTGAAGAACCGGGAGACATCCCCGCCGAGATCGGCGACACCGGGCACGGCACGAGCGGCCGCACCGGCGATCTTCTCGACGACCTCGTCGGAGACCGACGTGACACCCCGGGCCGCGCCCGTCGCGGGCTGCACTGCACCGGCGTTCTCCACCGCGTCCGTCATGATCACATCTCCCCTGGTCCGACACATTGTGGACCGACCGTCCCGTCAGCCCGCTCGCGAGGCCGACCATCCGGCGGCCACGCGCCGCGAGCCTACTAAAACCGGAGTGACCTTCGCTTCCGGGCAACCGAACCACGGCGTCGCCGCGACGTACCGGCGTGGAGTCCGGCGCACTGACGATCATCGGACCACCTAGGCTGACGATCGGGACAATCCACAATGGATCGGTCCGCTACACGAGTGAGGTCTGTTTGATGCGCAGAACGTTGTTGAGTTTCGCCACGGCGGTCACCCTGTCGGTCGGCGCGCTGCTCGGAGCGGCCGGACCGGCCCAGGCGGCCGAGTCACCCAGCGCCCTCTGCGGCTCCGGGTACTACGTCATCGACAGTCACGGGCTACCCGGCGCGACCACGTACCTGCTCTACAAGTCCAGCGGTGGCGGCTACAACTGCGTTGTCACCATCAAGACCGCGGACCGAGGCACGCCGACCAAGATCGGCGCGTCCCTCGACATCGAGGATGGTCGGGGCGGCATCGACGAGGGGCGCTTCGGGTACTACGCGGGGCCGGTGCGGGCCGACGCTGGCGGCCAGTGCGTCAGGTTCGGTGGCGAAAGCCGCGGCACCTACTGGACCAGCCCCTGGGGGCACTGCGGCTAGATCCGCGGGCGCGGGGCCGTCGCCGGTCGTCGGCGGCGGCCCCGTCGCATTCCCCGGTCAGCGCGCGAGCTGGGCGAGCAACTCGTCCGCCGCCGTGTACGGGTCGGTGGCACCCTCGGCGACCTTGGCGGCGAGGGTGGCCAACTCCGTACCGTCGCGCAGTGAGCCGATCCGGGCGCGGAGGGTGCCGAGCGCTATCGCCTCGATCTCGGCGGCGGCCCGCGTCTCCTGGCGGCGGCGCAGCTCGCCGTGCTCGACCAGCCAGCCCCGGTGCTTGTCGATGGCGGCGGCGATGTCGTCGATGCCCTCGCCGCGCGCGGCGACCGACCGGACCACCTGGGGCCGCCACTGCCCCGGCCCGCGCTCACCGAGCGCGATCATGCCCTGGATGTCACGGACGGTGGCGTCGACGCCGTCCCGGTCCGCCTTGTTGACCACGAACACGTCGGCGATCTCCAGGATGCCGGCCTTGACCGCCTGGATCGCGTCGCCCATCCCGGGTGCGAGCAGCACCAACGTCGTGTCGGCGAGCGAGGCGACCTCCACCTCGGCCTGCCCGACGCCGACCGTCTCCACAAGCACCACGTCGCAGCCGGCGCCCTCCAGCACCCGGACCGCCTGCGGCGTCGCCGCGGCCAGCCCGCCGAGGTGCCCCCGGCTGGACATCGACCGGATGTAGACGCCCGGATCGGTGGCGTGGTCCTGCATCCGCACCCGGTCACCGAGGATCGCACCGCCGGTGAACGGGCTGGACGGGTCGACCGCCAGCACGCCCACCCGGTGCCCGCGCGCCCGCAGCGCACGGACCAGCTCGTTGGTGGTGGTCGACTTGCCCACCCCTGGTGAACCGGTCAGCCCGACGACCTGGGCCTGCCCGGCGTACGGCGCCAGCGCCCCGGCGATCTCCGGCAACAGCGCGTCACCGTTCTCCACCAACGTGATCAGGCGAGCCACCGCGCGGGGGTCGCCAATGCGGGCCCGCTCGACCAGCAGCGGTACGTCCCGGCTGCGGCGCACCGACGTGGTGCCCGCTGCCGGGACGTGCTCAGCCTCGCTCACTGCGTCATCCCTGTCCGTGACTGCGGGGCTCGCAGGACCGGCTCACTCCTCGTGCTCACTGGCTGGTCTCGGCCTTGCCCGGCACGTGGATGATCAGCGCGTCGCCCTGGCCACCGCCGCCACACAGCGCGGCCGCGCCGGTGCCACCGCCGCGCCGCTTCAGCTCCAAGGCGAGGGTGAGTACGAGACGCGCGCCGGACATGCCGATCGGGTGCCCCAGCGCGATTGCGCCGCCGTTGACGTTGACCTTGTCCGGGCTGATCCCGAGGTCCCGGGTGGACTGGACGCCGACCTGCGCGAACGCCTCGTTGATCTCGATGAGGTCCAGGTCCGCGACGCTCAGGCCACCCTTCTTCAGGGCGTGGTTGATCGCGTTGGACGGCTGTGAGTGCAGGGAGTTGTCCGGGCCCGCCACGTTGCCGTGCGCACCGATCTCGGCCAGCCAGGTCAGCCCCAGCTCCTTCGCCTTGGCCTTGCTCATCACGAGCACCGCGGCGGCCCCGTCGGAGATCGGCGACGAGCTGCCGGCGGTGATGGTGCCGTCCTTGGCGAAGGCCGGGCGCAGCTTGGCCAGCGACTCGACAGTGGTGTCCGGACGGATGCCCTCGTCCTCGGTGATCACCAGCGGGTCACCCTTGCGCTGCGGGATGACCACCGGGGCGATCTCGTCGGCGAAGTGGCCGTTCTTCTGCGCGGCGGCGGCCCGCTGGTGGCTGGCGGCGGCGAAGGCGTCCTGCTCCTCACGCGTGATGCCGTGCTTGACGCCGAGCCGCTCTGTCGACTCGCCCATCGAGCAGCAGTCCCAGGCATCGCTGAGCCCGTCGTGTGCCATGTGGTCCTTGACCACCACGTCGCCGTACTTGTAGCCGGTGCGCTGGCCCATCAGCAGGTGCGGGGCGTTCGTCATGGACTCCATGCCGCCGGCCACCACGATGTCGAACTCGCCGGCGCGGATCAGCTGGTCGGCCAGGGCGATCGCGTCCAGGCCGGAGAGGCAGACCTTGTTGATGGTCAGCGCCGGCACGGACATCGGCACGCCGGCCTCGACCGCCGCCTGCCGAGCCGGGATCTGACCGGTGCCGGCCTGCAACACCTGCCCCATGATCACGTACTGGACCTGGTCCGGGCTGACGCTGGCACGCTCCAGCGCCGCCTTGATGGCGATCCCGCCGAGCTTCGTGGCCGGAAGGTCCTTGAGGTTGCCCAGCAGCCGGCCCATCGGGGTCCGCGCGCCGCTGACGATCACCGAAGCCATGCCTGCCTCCGAGAGGGGTGCCGAGCTGTACGCCTTAACGATTGTTCGGCCAGACTAGCGCCATGGCAGAGAACTCCCCCGTCGAGCCCGGTGCGGACTACGTCACAGACATCGGACTTCGCAAGATTGACCACGTCGGGATCGCCGTGGCGGACCTGGACGCCGCTATCGACTTCTACCAGCGGACGTTCGGGATGCGCTGCGTCCACGTGGAGACCAACACCGAGCAGGGCGTACGGGAAGCGATGCTTGCCGTCGGGCCGACCACCGAGGGTGGCTGCGTGCAGTTGCTCGCCCCGCTCACACCCGAGTCGACGATCGCGAAGTTCCTGGACCGCAACGGGCCGGGCGTGCAGCAGGTCGCGTACACGGTGGTGGACATCGACGCGGCCTGCGCCGCGCTGCGCGAGCGCGGCATGCGCCTCCTCTACGACGCTCCCCGACGTGGCACCGCGGACAGCCGGATCAACTTCGTCCACCCCAAGGACGCCGGCGGCGTCCTCGTCGAACTGGTCCAACCCGCCCCCACCCCCCACTGACCCCCTGCCGCCTCCCCCCCGCCGCCGCCCCCTGCCGCCGCCCCCGTTGATCAAGAGGTTTGCGTCATCTGGCGCCTCGTAGGTGACCGAAGGCTCTTGATCAACAGGGGGTGGCGCCCTGGGAGCCCGGTGGGCGCGCACGTCAGTGCGCGATTCGCGGGGTGGCTGGACACCTTCACGCATCGGCGGATGCAGTTTTTCACAGAGGACTTCCCGGCCTAGCTACCGTTCAGTAACGTCCGGCCCCACAGGAGCGCGACCGGTGCCGGATGTGTCGAATGCCGACATGGCGGTCGTGCCCACCGGCGCCGACGATGGCAGCACCCGGGCCCGTGCGGGTGCGGATGAACCGGAGGTCACCGTGCAGGACATCCTCGAAGCGATCATGGCAGCGGAGGAATCGAACGATCCGGACCGCGAACTCGCCGGCCTCGCCGGGCTGCCCGTACCGGAGAGCTACCGGGGCGTTGTGGTCCGCGCCGAGGAAGCCCGGATGTTCGACGGCATGGCCACCCGGGACAAGGACCCGCGTAAGGCCCTGCACGTGCAGGAGGTGCCGACGCCGGAGCTGGCGCCGGGCGAGGCGCTGGTCGCGGTAATGGCCAGCGCGATCAACTACAACACGGTGTGGACCAGCATCTTCGAGCCGCTGCCCACCTTCAAGTTCCTGGAGCGCTACGGCCGGCTCTCCGAGCTGACCCGCCGGCACGACCTGCCGTACCACGTGGTCGGCTCCGACGCGGCGGGCGTGGTGCTGCGCACCGGCCCCGGCGTGACCCGGTGGGCGCCCGGCGACGAGGTGGTCGCGCACTGCCTCTCCGTCGAGCTGGAGGACGCCGCCGGGCACGACGACACCATGCTCGACCCGCAACAGCGGATCTGGGGCTTCGAGACCAACTTCGGCGGGCTGGCCGAGCTGGCGGTGGTCAAGGCCAACCAGCTGATGCCCAAGCCGCGGCACCTGAGCTGGGAGGAGGCGGCCAGTCCCGGGCTGGTCAACTCCACCGCGTACCGGCAGCTCGTCTCGCACCACGGCGCCAACATGAAGCAGGGTGACGTCGTGCTGATCTGGGGCGCGTCCGGCGGCCTCGGCGGCTACGCCACCCAGATGGCGCTCAACGGCGGCGCGATTCCGGTCTGCGTGGTGTCCTCGCCGGAGAAGGCCGAGCTGTGCCGCCGGATGGGCGCGGAACTGGTCATCGACCGCGCCGCTGAGGGCTTCCGCTTCTGGAAGGACGAGGAGACCCAGGACCCGGACGAGTGGCGGCGCTTCGGCGAACGGATTCGCGAGCTGACCAGCGGCGAGGACCCGGACATCGTGTTCGAGCACCCGGGCCGGGAGACGTTCGGCGCCAGCGTCTACGTGGCCCGGCGCGGTGGGACCATCGTCACCTGCGCCTCCACCAGCGGCTTCCTGCACCAGTACGACAACCGCTACCTGTGGATGCACCTCAAGCGGATCGTCGGCAGCCACTTCGCCAACTACCACGAGGCGTGGCAGGCCAACCGCCTGGTGGCGCTCGGTAAGGTGCACCCGACGGTGTCGCGCACCTACCCGCTGGAGCAGACCGGCCAGGCCGCGTACGAGGTGCACCGCAACGCCCACCAGGGCAAAGTCGGCGTGCGCTGCCTCGCACCCACCGACGGGCTGGGCGTACGCGACGGAGAGTTGCGGGCCCGGCACGAGGACGCGATCAACCGGTTCCGGGGTCACTGACCGGCACCGCCGGCCCGGCGTCACTGAGCGGCACCGCCGGCTCCCGGGGCCACTGACCGGGCTCCGGGGCGCCGAGGCGCCTCCCGGCCGGACGGTGGAACGCCGGATGACCATTGCGCTGATCGCTCATTGTTCTTCCGCCCCCATTAGGGATAAGCCACCCGGATCGAACAAAGGGCCTCGGGGTAACCCCGGGGCCCTTTTCCGCGTCACGCTGCGTGTCGTCCGACCCGCCGGGACCTGCCAAGATCGCCGATTGGTCCCACCTCGCCGATCGCGGGAGTTGACCATGTAAAGAGGGCACGAAAGCTTCGCACCGCTCTTGCGAAGCACCCTGGGGCGTCTGCCAGTATGTCCCAATGCCCCAGCAGCAGTCCTCCCCTCTCGCGTTCTTCGATAACGCGAACTCGCAGCCAGATTTCACCGTTGGCCTGCGCGGATACAACACCCATCAGGTCGACGACTTCCTCGGCCGGATGACCGCCGCGCTGACCCAGTCCGAGCAGGCCCGTGCCGAGGCCGAGCAGCGGATGAACGACGCCCAGCGTCGGCTCCGCCAGGCCGAGCAGCGCATGAGTGCGCTGGAGCAGAAGCTCACCGACACGAACAAGCAGCTCGAAGAGAACAGCCGACCCACCCTCTCCGGGCTCGGCACGCGCGTTGAGCAGATCCTCCGGCTCGCCGAGGAGCAGGCCAACGACCACCGCAACGAGGCCAAGCGCGAGTCGGAGGGCATCCTCTCCGCCGCCCGCCTCGAGGCCCGCGAGATCACCGACAAGGCCCGCGCCGAGGCCGCCGCCATGAAGGCGAGCGCCGAGCGCGAGGCGGGCAACCTGCGCACGGCCGCCGAGCGCGAGGCCGCCGAGGTCCGGGTGCAGGCTCGCCGCGAGGCCGACACGCTGCGCGCCGACGCCGACCGGGAGACCAAGCAGCTGCGTACTGTCACCGCGCACGAGGTGGCCGAGCTGAAGTCGACAGTCGAGCGGGAGGTCGCCACCCTGCGGGCCACCGCCGAGCGGGAGATCACCCAGCAGCGGGCGAAGGCCGCCCGCGAGGCTGAGGAGAAGCGCGCCGAGGCGACCAAGCTGCTCACCGATGCGCGGGACAAGCGCGACAAGGACCTGCAGGCCCTGGAGCTCCAGCTGGCCGAGCGGCGGGAGAAGGCCGAGCGCGAGGAGTCCGAGCGGCACGCCGCCCAGGTCGCGCAGACCCAGAAGATGGTCAGCGAGGCCGAGCAGCGTGCCCGGGCCGCGCAGGAGCGGGCCAAGGAAATCGAGCAGCGCGCAGAGGCGCGTCGGGTCGAGTCGGAGCGCAACGCCGCCGAGACGGTCGACAAGGCCAAGGCCCACTCGGAGAAGACCCTCAACGAGGCGAAGGCCGAGTCGCAGCGCCTGCTCACCGAGGCTCGCACCGAGGCGGAGCTGACCACGCAGGCCGCCCGCCGCGAGGTCGAGGACCTCACCCGGCAGAAGGACGCTGTCACCTCGCAGCTGGGTCAGATGCTCTCCGGCCTCGCCGGCATCGTTCCGGGAATGCCGGCGCAGGCCGCTCCGGCCGCCAAGCCGGAAGCAGCCAAGAAGACCGATGGTGGTCAGGAGCGGGTGCCCGCGGAGACCGCCGGCTGACGCGAGGCGTCAGGTCGGGGCATCGACGGCGCGAGGTGACACCGGGTAACCGGTGCCACCTCGCGCCGTATGCGTTTCCTAACCCCTGGTATCCGTTGGCGGCAACGGAGTGAAGTAGCTCCCACAAGGCCCGTCCGTATCGCCCCAGCCGGGCCCGTTGCGTGTGAGGATGGGGGCATGTCGCACGGCGAGGAACTGTTCGCTCTCGGCGGGGACGTGACGACGGAGCCCAGCTTCGAGTCCGCTCTGCGGGGGTACGAGAAGAAACAGGTCGACCGTTATGTCGCACGTGCTGAGCACGAGATCGCGACCCTCGCCTCCGAACGGGAACAGGCGTACACACAGATCCACAAGCTCGCCGGCCAGGTCGAGGTTCTCCAGCGCGACCTGACCCAGGTGCGCAAGCAGATGAACGTGGTCGACCGGGCGTCGTTCCGGCACCTCGGCCCGCGGGTCGAGTCGATCCTCACTCTCGCCGAGGAGCAGGCCGAGGAGATCCTCGGGGACGCGAACGGGGAGATCGAGGCTCGTCGTGCCGCCGCCGAGCACATCATCGAGGAGGCGCGCGAGCAGGCAGCGCGGGCTCTGAAGGACTTTGAGATCGCCCTCGCTGCCCGACGCGCGGAGGAGGAGCGGCACAGCGCCGCGCAGCGGGCCGAGGCGGACGCGGCCCTGCGGTCGGCCAAGGACGAGTCGGCGCAGTTGCGCAAGGCCGCGCAGGACGCTCTGGCGAAGGCCCAGCAGGAGGCCACCCAGCTGCGGGATTCGGCCAAAGAGATCCACACCCGGGCCCAGCAGGAAGCCACCAAGCTGCGCGAGACGGCCCGCGAGACGCTGGTCAACGCCCGGCAGGAGGCGAGCGATCTGCGCGATGCCGCCAAGGAGGTGCATGCCAAGGCCCTCCAGGAGGCCAAGCGGCTCACCGACACCGCTACCGAAGCCGGGCGGGCCACCCACGCCAAGGCCCAGCAGGAGGCCAAGCAGATCATCGACGACGCGTCGATGGCCGGTCGGGCCACCCGCGCCAAGGCGCAGCAGGAGGCCGAGCGGCTGACGACGCAGGCCACCGAGTCGGCGAAGCGCAGCCGCGCCGACACCGAGGCGTACGTGCAGCGCATGCGCACCGAGACCGAGGCGTACGTGCAGCACACCCGGGCGCAGACCCAGCAGGAGCTGGGCGCGTGGCGGGCAGGGGTGGAGCAGGAGGTCAACTCCCGTCGGGAGGCGGCCGACCGGGAGTTGGCGCAGCGACAGTCCGCGGCCGAGCAGGAGTTCGCCAAGCGCCGCGACGAGCTGGACAAGCACCACGCGACGCGCCAGCAGGAGCTGGAGGCCGGGGTCGCCAGCCGTCAGCAGGAGCTGGAGGCCAGGTTCACCACCCGCCGCGACGAGCTGGAGACCGAATACTCCACCCGGAAGAACGAGCTGGAGACCGAGTACACGGCTCGCAAGAACGAGATCGAGCAGGGCGCGGCCGGCGTCCGTCAGGCGGCCGAGCAGGACGCGGCGGCGCTGCGCCAGCGGTCCGAGGCGGAGGCCGCCGAGCTGCTGAGCCAGGCCGAGGCCGAGGCCAGCGACAAGCGCCGCAAGGCCGACGAGCATGTCGCGGCGTCCCGGCGGCAGTTCGAGGAGTACGCGGCCACCACGCAGCAGCACCTGGCCACCACCCAGCAGCACCTGGCGGCGACCCAGCAGGAGTCGGCGGCGGGCCGTCAGCAGTTGGCCCAGGTGATGTTGGAGATCGCCCAGGCTCAGCAGCAGCTGGCGGATCTGCGGCAGGAGACCTGGAAGGCCCGGCAGGAGTCCGACGAGCTCCAGCGCCAGATGTCCGAGCTGCGGTTGCAGAGTGTCGCCGGTCCGATCGACGGCCCGACCGCGCCGGCCGGAGACGCCAGCGCGAACGAAGGCGTGCCCGCTGGTGGAGACGACGGCGTGAGCGTTGCCGCCGGCGCGGCCTCCGGGTCGCGTACGGGCGGCGGGCTGAAGACGGAGCCCGCCGACACCAGGCAGCCGGTGAACGCCGGTGCGGAGGAGTCCGGGCAGTCCACGACGCGGCCGGTCGGCGAGCCGGTGACCACTGTGGACGGTGGCACGGCGAGCGCCGGGGTGGACGGTGAGCCGACAGTGGCCGCCGTTCCGGGCGAGGGTGGCCGGGGCGCCAAACCCACCAAGATCACTAGCACCGGTGAGAACGGCAAGCGACCCACCAAGCCGACCACCGACGAGCGCAGCGCCAAGCCCAGCAAGGTCACCATCGAGAAGGAGTGACGGGCACCCGCCAGTCGAAGCTTCGAAATCTTGGACACTTTCCGTCAGCGGCTGACGGAAAGTGTCCAAGATTCACTTCTGCGCCGGGTGGCGTAGGGGCGCGCTGGGGGTCCAGCCGGCCGCGATGAGGGCGCGGCGGACGCTGTCAGCGACCTCGTCCGGGCGAGCGCGGACCAACCAGGCCGGGAAACGCAGAATCCGGTCGCCGCTGGTCCAGACGTCGTTCTGCCGACGCATGTCGGCAGCCCACTGCTTGGCGTCCATGTGGTGCGCGCCGTCGATCTCCACCTGCACCCGCCACTCCCGCCAGTACGCATCCAGCCAGCGGTTCCGGCCGGCCGCGTCGACCCGGTGCTCCTGCAGGTCAGGGGCGGGCAGCCGGTGTCTGCGGCACAGCCGCAGGAAGTCGATCTCCGAGAGCGCCTGTGTGCCGCCCGCGATGTCGCTGATGGTCTGCCCGATCAGCCGCCGACGGGGCGCCCGAGGGAGGACGTCGAGCACCGCCTGCAACTCCTCGGGCAGCACCCGGCGTTGCTGGCAACCGGCGGCCAGCACCGACTGCGCCTCGTCCACGCCGGCCGCCCAGCCCGCCGCGTCCACCAGGGCCCGCGCCGTAGTGGTACGCGGTGGGCGGGCACGTTGGAGATGGGCCTCGGGGAGGACCGCCGTGCGGTGGACCAGGACGGCGGGCATGTCGATCGGAAGTCGACGCAGGGTGGCCCGCGCGGCACGTCGGGCCGCCGGCACCAGCACGTGCAGCGGTTCGCGTCGCAGTCCCCGTACCCCGGCTTCGGCGGCGGCGGACACCCCGGCCAGCACCGCCCCCGGCCCGGCCGCCAGCACCGCCACCCAGAGCTGTTGGTCGCGGGTGAGTCGGCCGTTGCCGGCCAGCAGGATCCCGCGGCAGACCGACCGCCACCGACCGGAGCGAATCCGACCCCGCACCCGCCCCTCGCTGAGCAAACCGGCGACCTGCGCGGTCGTCAGCACTCCCGCCTGCTCGAAGGCGAGCCAGTCGAGTGCGTCGGCGTCATCGGCGGGCAGCATCCGGACAGCTTTCGCCGTTGAGCGCCCTCCCACCACCAGATCTTGGACAGTTTCCGTCACGTCCTAACGGAAACTGTCCAAGATCTGCGCGGATTCGGCAGGGTCGAGGTCGGGGTGTGGGGGGTGCAAGTCGAACTCCGCCTTCCAGCGGCCGGGGGGTCGGCGCAGGGCCGCGGTCGGCCGTCGGCCCGGCAGCACCATGGGTTGCAGCGGAGTGTGCGGCGTCCGCGGCCATGGGCAGCAGGCCCGCAGGGCCACCGGCCCGCAGGGCCATGGGCCCGCAGAGCCACCGGCCCGCAGAGCCACCGGCCCGCAAGGCCGTGCCCCGCAGGGCCGTGGGCCATGGCCCGCAAGGCCGTGGCGCGCAGACTTTCCGGGCCGTTCAATCTGGCCCGAGGGGCCGGCGGTGATTGGGTGGGGCACATGGAGCATCAGATTGACGGTCTCGTGGTCGATGGCGACCATGAGGTGGCTACGCTGCTGGCGCGTTGGAACATGATCAGAAACGGTGCGTTGTCCCACCGCCAGTCGATCGAACTGATGAAGGAAGTTGTGACCTCATGGACCTGACCGGCACGCTCTGTCGCACATCCAGCCGTAGCGGCAACGGAGGGTGCGTCGAGGTGGCGGACAACCTGCCCGGGGTCGTGGGGGTGCGGGACAGCAAGGACCCGGCCGGCCCGGTCCTGGTGTTCGCGCCTGCCGCGTGGCGGGCGTTCGTGGCCGTCGCCCGTCGTCCGACGGCCTGAGCCGGGAGGTTCCTGGTGCCACAGCACGACCCCTCCGGCGACGAGCCGGACGTGACCCCCGCTCCCCCGCCAGCGGAAACCCCACAGCCGGCGGGAACGCCACCACAGGCGGAGGCGCAGCCGGCACCACCGGCGGAGACCCCACAATCGGCGCAGACGCCATCACCGGCGGAGACGCAGCCGGCCCCACCGGCGGAATCGGCACCGCCGGCGGAGACGCCACCGCCGGTACCGGTTCCCGTCCCGGGGGTCGACCCGGATGAGCCGCCGGCGGTCCCGTCCGGGAAGTTCGGCACACCGGGGCGGCCGCTGCGCCGCAGCAGCTTTCTGATCGGCTTCACCGGTGCGCTGGGAGTGCTGCTGGCGTACACCCTCTATCTGGGCATTCGCAATGCCGGCGGCATCCTCGTGCTGGTGGTGATCGCGCTTTTCCTCGCGGTCGGCCTCAACCCGGCGGTGGTCCGACTGGGCCGCTGGGGTGTTCCGCACGGCCTGGCGGTGGCGGCGGTCGCCCTGACGGTGGTGCTGCTGCTCTGCGGCGGCGTGGTGGCGCTGGTTCCGCCGATCGTCACCCAGTCGGGGCAGTTCATCGACCAGATCCCCAGCCTGCTGGACGAGTTGCGCCGCAACCCGACGGTCAACGACCTGGTGGAGCGGTACGACGTGGTGGAACGGGTGCAGGGCGCTGCCAACGCGGAGACTGTCGGACGGGCGCTCGGCGGGGTGCTGGGCGGCGCACAACTGATCTTCGGCACGGTGTTCCGGACGCTGACCGTGCTGGTGCTGACCATCTACTTCCTGGCGTACTTCGACAAGCTGCGCTCGCTGGGCTACTCGTTGGTGCCCCGGTCGCGGCGGCAGCGGGTGCAGCTGATCGGCGACGAGATCCTGGCCAAGGTGGGCTCGTACATGGTCGGCGCGCTGAGCATCGCGGTGCTGGCCGGCGCGACCACCTTCGTCTTCGCGCTGATCGTCGACCTGCCGTACCCGTTCGCGCTGGCCGTGGTGGTCGCGGTGACCGACCTGATCCCGCAGATCGGCGCGACCCTGGGCGCGGTGATCGTGAGTTTGGTCGGGTTCGCCGCCGACCTGCCCACCGGCATCGCCTGCGCGGTCTTCTTCCTCATCTATCAGCAGGTGGAGAACTACCTCATCTACCCGAAGGTGATGCGGCGTTCGGTGGAGGTCAACGAGGTGGCTGCCCTGCTGGCCGCGCTGCTCGGGGTGGCGCTGCTGGGTGTGGTGGGCGCGTTGATCGCCATCCCCACTGTGGCCGCGCTGCAACTGATCCTGCGCGAGGTGGTGCTGCCCCGCCAGGAGCGCCGTTGAGTGTCAGCCCGCCTGACCGGCGGCCGGACCGCGGACCGGTGGGTCAGTCCGCCTTGGTGGCGGCCGGGCCGGGGACGGGGGTGTCGGCGAAGGCGGCCACCGTCCGGTCGGCGTACGCGCTGACGTCGCCGGCCTCCATCGGGCCGTCCCAGGTTGTCGGAAGCGGCACCTCGACGGCTGGGTTGACCCGCCGGACGATCTCGTCGAGCACCGTCTCCGCGTCGCCCACCCAGAGGTGTTTGGCGCCCGGCACACCGACCACCTCTGCCTGTGGCACGGCGGCGAACCGCTCCCGCGCCTCGGTGGGGCGCAGGTAGTCGTCGAACTCCGGCACCAGCGCCACCAGCGGCCGACCCGAGTCGGCCCAGGTGGCCAAGTCTTCGGGGGCGGAGAAGCGCAGCGGCGGGGAGAGCAGGATCGCCCCGGCGATCGCCGGGTCGCAGCCGTACTTCAGCGCCAGGTCGGTGCCGAACGACCAGCCGACGAGCCAGATGTTGGGCAACTCGGCGAACTCCGCGTACTCGATGGCGGCGGCCACGTCGTACCGCTCGCCCACCGCGCCGTCGAAGGCTCCCTCGCTGGTGCCGCGCACGCTGCTGGTGCCCCTGGTGTTGAACCGCAGCACCGCCAGGTCGGCCAGCGCGGGCAGCCGCCAGGCCGCCTTGCGGAACACGTGGCTGTCCATCATTCCGCCGTGGGTCGGTAGCGGGTGCAGGCAGACCAGGGTGGCCACCGGCGGCCGGTCGGCCGGCAGGGCCAGCTCACCGACCAGCCGCAGACCGTCGGCGGTGTGCAGCTCGATGTTCTCCCGGCGGCCGGGCAGGATCGACGACGCGCGGATCGCTGTGCTCACCGCCCAAGTCTGTCGCGAAGTCGCCGCCGCCGCCCGCCCAGGCACGAACAGGGTGACCCAGGTCGCTACCGGACGGGTCGGCCCAGCCCTGACTCGGCAGCGCCTCGGGCAGGTCGGCCCAGCCCTGACGCGACAGCGCCCCGGACGGGTCGGCCCAGTCCAGCGCCGCAGCGCCCGGGGCAGGTCAGTAGCGCGGGGAACCCCTGCCACGCTGCACCGCCGGCCCGCGTCGGTCCCGGGCCCGCCAGCAGCCGCTGTGCCAGTGCCGCCGGTCGGTCAGGTCACCCAGGCCGTCCGCCGGCCAGGCCACCAGGTGCGCCACCCCCGGTCGGATCTCCTGGTTACACCCGGGGCAGCGGTACGTCTTGACCGACGCGCCCGCGCCGATGCCGCGTACCTGCCAGGCGCCGTCGGTCCACTGCTGCACCGAGGCGACGCCCTGGCGGACCCGGTCGGCGTCCAGGTTGGCGTTCTCGTCCCGGCGAGGGCGGTTGCGACGGGGGCTCACAGTCACCAAGGTTACGGTCACTTCCAGCTGGCCGGCTCGCCAAGGTCGTCGGCGACCCGGAGCCCGCCGATGACGGTGCTGACCTCCGCGTCCGTGGGCGACCGCTCCCAGCGGTTCTCGTGCCCCATGGACAGCAGGGTGTTCGGAATGCCGAGTACGTGCCACTCAGACGCCGTCACCGACGCCCACTGTTGACACCGGTCAGCGGTGCGAGTGGTCGCGGAAGCCGCGGCGGGTCTTGCGGCCCAGGTAGCCGGCGGTGACCAGGTGCTCCAGCAGCGGCGCTGGCGCGAAGCCCGGCTCGCGCAGTTCCAGGTACAGCTCGCGCTGGATGGCCAGGGAGACGTCCAACCCGACCACGTCGAGCAGCTCGAACGGGCCCATCGGGTAGCCGCAGCCCAGCTTCATGGCGTGGTCGATGTCGTCGGCCGTCGAGTAGCTGGCCTCCAGCATCTTCACCGCGTCGTTCAGGTACGGGAACAGCAGCGCGTTGACGATGAAGCCGGACCGGTCGCCGCAGACCACGCCGGTCTTGCCGAGCGCGGCGCAGACGGCGCGGGCGGTGGCGGTGGCCTCCGGGGAGGTGCGGATGGTGCGGACGACCTCGACCAACGGCATGACCGGGGCCGGGTTGAAGAAGTGCAGCCCGACCACGTCGGCCGGCCGCTGGGTGGCCATGGCCACGTCGATCACCGGCAGCGACGAGGTGGTGGTGGCGAGCAACACACCCGGCTTGCAGATCTCGTCGAGGCTGGCGAAGAGGGCCTTCTTGACGCTCAACTCCTCGACGACCGCCTCGACCACGAGGTCGACGTCGGCGAGGTGGTCGAGCGTGGCGGACCAGCTGATCCGCCCCAGGGCGGCGTCCCGGTCGGCCTCGGCGAGCTTGCCGCGCACCACACCCTTGTTGAGCGAGGTCTTCACCGCCTCGCAGACCTTCGCGGACTTCTCCATGCCGCGGGTCACCGAGACGACCTCGTAGCCGGCCTTCGCGAAGACCTCGATGATCCCGGTGGCCATGGTTCCGGAGCCGACCACGCCGACCTTCGCGATGGCGCGAGCGCCGTCGGCGAGCGCGGCGTCCGTGGCCAGCGGCGTCGTCTCATCCGGTACGACCACCGGGGAGCCGGGCCGCTCGTAGGTGTAGAAGCCCCGACCCGACTTCCGGCCGAGCAGCCCTGCCGTGACCATCTGCTTGAGCAGCGGCACGGGGGCGTGGCGGCGGTCCCGCCCGCCGCGCCGGTACATGGTGTCCAGGATCTCGTACGCGGTGTCCAGGCCGATCAGGTCCATCAACGCCAGCGGGCCCATCGGCAGGCCGCAGCCGAGCTTCATTGCGGCGTCGATGTCCTCCCGGGTCGCGTAGTGCGACTCGAACATGCCGACCGCGTGGTTGAGGTAGCCGAAGAGCAGCGCGTTGGCGATGAAGCCGGCCCGGTCGTTGATGGTGACGTCGACCTTGCCGAGGCGGGCGCAGAGCGCCTCCACGTCGGCGACCACCTCGGGTGCGGTGACGACAGTGCGGACCACCTCGACAAGCTTCATCACCGGGGCCGGGTTGAAGAAGTGGATGCCGATCACCTGGTTGGGTCGGCTGGTGGCGACGGAGATCTCGGTGACGCTCAACGACGAGGTGTTTGTGGCGAGGATCGTCTCCGGTCGGCAGACCCGGTCCAGCTCGGCGAAGATCCGCTGCTTGAGGTCCAGGTGCTCGGGCACCGCCTCGATGACCAGGTCGACGGAGTGCAGCGCGTCCAGCCCGACCGCGAAGTGCACCCGCTCGTGCAGGGCGTCGCGGTCCGCCTCGGCGAGCTTGCCCTTGGCGACCGCCCGGTCGGTGGAGCCCTTCAGGGTGGCCCGACCGCGCTCCAGCGCCGGCGCGGAGATTTCCACTGCCACCACGTCGATGCCGTTGCGGGCGAAGACCTCGACGATGCCGGCACCCATGGTGCCCAGCCCCACCACACCAACGGTGCTGAACTCGCGCGCCACGACCGGCCTCCCCAGAGACTCCACACGGCCACTGAACGGCCGCTAAGGTTATGCGCGCGAGTCTGCCACGTGACAATGAGTTGTCGAGACGCCGTGGCATATTTCACCAACGGCTCGGCATTGCCGCTACTCGGCCGCCACGCTGGTCAGGGCCAACAATTCCGCGACGAACTCCGCCGGGCGCTCCAGGTGCGGGCTGTGTCCGCAACCGGGCAGCACCACCTCGTGGTACGCGCCGCCGGCCGCCGCGTACCGGTCGAGCACCGCCCGGGTCTGGCCGACCATCGGCTGCGGTGGGCAGGCGTCCGCGCCGGGCCAGCCGGGCACGAGATCCAGCGAACCCAGGTACGCCAGGTCGAAGAGCGAAGTGTCCGAGACGATGACGTCGACGTCTCCGCGTACCCAGGTGACCGGCGGTTTCTCGGCGACGGCCACCAGTTCGTCGGCGAGCCGGAACCAGGTCGGCGCGAGCGCGTTGAGCACCCCGCGCTCCCCCGGCGCGGTGCCCGGCCAGTTCTCGGACGGCACCGCCGTGCCCGGGTAGTTGTCGTCCCCGGTGGCTGTGGAGAGCACGGTGTCCAGCAGCAGTTCCTCGTCCTCGACCAGAGAGTCGGGATCGGCCACGTAGGTGGCTCGCAGCACGGCGCGCGGGCTGGCCGGCGCGTCGGCGCTCCGGTCACCGGCCGCGAGACGGGCGACGAAGTCCGGGTTCGCCGTGCCGGCGCCGGTGCCGGCGAAGTCGGGGGTGGTCGGCGTGCCGGTCAGGTCGCGGGTGCCGCCGAAGCCGTACGGGGAGACCGGCGCGGCGAGCAGCAACGCCCCCACCCGGTGCGGATGGTCGACCAGCAGGCGCATCGCCACGCCGCCGCCGAGGGAGTGCCCGACCACCACCGGGCGCGCGTCGGCGTCGAAGAGCGACGGGTCGTCGAGTAGGGCGGCCACGTCGTCGGCGAAGTCCCGCAGGCCCCGGGTGGCGTCCACCGGGGCGGTCGCCGAGTCGCCGTACCCCCGTAGGTCGGGGGCGACCACCCGCAGCGTCGGTGGCAGGCGACGGACCAGCGGCTCCCAGAACAGCGCGGACGAGCAGTTGCCGTGGATCAGCAGCACCGGTGTGCCGTCCGGCGGGCCGGCCACCCGTACCGCCTGGGTGATGCCGTTCGCCGTCACGGTCCGCTGCTCGGTCTCCATCCGCGGCATGCTGCCACGGGCGTCCCCGCCGGTCCAGGTGTCGGACCGCCACCCAACGGAGCCGCCCGGTGTGGCAGACCGCCAGGCGATCAGCGACGCGAGCCCGGTGGCGCGGCCAGCGGCAACGGCAACGTCGGTCGGACGTCGCGCCGGGACGGGCCGAAGCTGAGCCCCACCGGGTCGGTGAGCGCCACCCCGGGGTCGAACAGACGCAGTTCGGTACGGCCCAGCCGGATCACGTCACCGTCGGAGAGTCGTTCCACCTCGGTGATCCGCCGGTCGTTGAGCCAGGTGCCGTTGGTGGAGCCCAGGTCCCGCAGGGACGGGCCCTCCGGTGCCAGCCACACCTCGGCGTGGCGACGGCTCAGGTGTGGGTCGTTGATGACCACCTGACCGCTCGGCGCTCGGCCGATCACCTGTATCTCGGCTCGCATACGAAAGCTCGCGCCGCGCATCGGTCCACCCGCGACCGTCAACAGCGGCATCAGTTCCGGATGTTCCTCCATGGACAGTCAGCCCTCCACCCCACACCGTCACTCCGCGCGTCAGCTTGCCATCAGACGGTAGTCGTCAATACCGACCGGCCGGTCAGCCTCTCGTCACCTCCCGGCCACCTGCCGTTCGACGATTCGGGCGGGCCGCGTCCTTCACCAACGGCCTGACCTGCACTGATCAACGATCGGCCGGGTTGGTGCGACGCCGCTCCCTCGGGCCCGAATCGGGGACCCTACCGGTGAGTAATCCTCGGGTCTAGACTTCCGCCATGACGGCAGTGCATATCCCGGGCGTTCCGGTCATCGACTCGGGTCAATTGGTCTCCACCAGCCCGGCGACCGGCGCCGAGGCCGGCCGTCTCCCGGTCGCCACCGATGCCGACGTGCGGCAGGCCGTCGACCGCGCCCGCGCCGCCGGCGAGTGGTGGGCGGGTCTCGGCTTCACCGGCCGCCGCCAGCGGATGCTGCGGTGGCGCGCCCTGCTCGCCAAGCGCATCGAGCAGTTGGCCGAGTTGGTGCACGTCGAGGGCGGGAAGCCGGTCGCCGACGCCATCGTCGAGATCGTCACCGCGATCGAGCACATCGACTGGGCCGCCCGCAACGCCGGCCGCGTGCTCGGTCCACGTCGGGTGCGGTCCCGGCTCATCCTCGCCGAGTTCTCCGGGCACCTCGAATACCAGCCGTATGGGGTGGTCGGCGTGATCGGGCCGTGGAACTATCCGGTCTTCACGCCGATCGGCTCCGCCGCGTACGCCCTCGCCGCCGGCAACGCCGTGGTGCTCAAGCCGAGCGAGTACACGCCCGCCGTCGGTCAGTGGCTGGTGGACAGCTTCGCCGAGGTGGTGCCCGAGCAGCCGGTCTTCACCGCCGTGCACGGGCTGGGCGACGTGGGCGCGGCGCTGTGCCGCTCCGGCGTCAACAAACTGGCCTTCACCGGCTCCACCGCCACCGCCCGAAAGGTGATGGCCGCCTGCGCCGAGACGCTGACCCCGGTGCTCATCGAGGGCGGCGGCAAGGACGCCATGATCGTTGACAGCGACGCCGACCTGGACGCGGCCGCCGAGGCGTGCGTCTGGGGCGGCATGACCAACGCCGGCCAGACCTGCATCGGCATCGAGCGGGTGTACGCCGTCGACGCCGTCTTCGACACCTTCGTCGACAAGGTGGTGACCCGCGCCGGTCGGCTGACTGTCGGGCCGGAGGGCACCGACATCGGCCCGATCACCATGCCCAAGCAGATCGACGTGATTCGCCGGCACATCGACGCCGCCATCACGTCCGGCGGGCGCGCCGTGCTCGGTGGCCCGAGCGCCGTGCAGCCGCCGTACGTCCACCCCACAGTGCTGGTGGACGTTCCGGAGGAGTCGGCGGCCGTCCGCGAGGAGACGTTCGGCCCCACGCTGACCATCAGCCGGGTCCGCGACGCCGACGAGGCAGTCGCCCGCGCCAACGCCCTGTCGTACGGCCTCGGGGGTTCGGTCTTCGGCCGGCGGCGCGCGGTGGCCATCGCCCGGCGACTGCGCTCCGGGATGGCGTCGATCAACTCCACGCTGACCTTCGCCGGCATGTCCACACTGCCGTTCGGCGGTGTCGGCGACTCCGGCTTCGGGCGGATCCACGGGGAGGACGGCCTGCGTGAGTTCGGTCGGGCCAAGGCGATCACCCGACGTCGTGCCCGGTCGCTGCTGCCGTCGATGACCTTCGAACGCACCCCCGCCGACGTGGCCCGACTCGTCAAGGCCATCAAGGTCATGTACGGAAGGTAAGTGTCGGATAACCGATCATCAACAAGGATCGGCGTATCCACATGTTTATACGCCGTGGTCACGGCGGTACATTGCGTTAAATGGGCCCCAATCGATTGCGCTACCGCCTTGTCGACAGTGACCAGTCGTGGAGCGCCCGACGGCGTCGGCACCGCTCGGACTGGCTGGCGCGCACCTTCCCCGACATCGGCGACATGCACGTCGTCGACCTCGGTGGTCGGCTCGGCACCTGGCACCGCGCCACGGTCAGACCGGCCCGGGTGACAGTCGTCAACCTGGAGCAGCCGCCCGCCGTCGTCCCGGAATGGGCCCACGTCGAGCAGGCCGACGCCTGCGACCTGCCCCCGCACCTCACCAGGGGCAGCTACGACCTGGTCTTCTCGAACTCGGTGCTGGAGCATGTCGGCGGGCACGAGCGCCGGATTCGCTTCGCCGCCGCCGTCCGCTCACTGGCCGACCGGCACTGGGTGCAGACGCCCTACCGCTACTTCCCCATCGAGCCACACTGGATCGCGCCGGGAATGCAGTTCCTGCCGGTACGACTGCGCACAGCGTTCGCCCAACGCTGGCCGCTCGGGCACAAGCCGACCCGCAGTCACGCCGCCGCCATCCACCAGGTGCTCTGGACCGAGCTGCTGGACCGTTCGCAGATGCGCCACTACTTCCCCGACTCGACGATGCTGGTGGAGCGGGTGTTCGGCCTGCCGAAGTCGCTGATCGCGGTGCGCAACGGGTAGGACGCCGGTCAGAAGAGGGTCAGCTCGTCCTTCACGATGCCGCGCAGCTTGTCGTAGTCCACGACCACACACCGGATGCCCCGGTCGGTGGCGAGCACCCGGGCCTGCGGCTTGATCTCCTGGGCGGCGAAGACCCCGACGACGGGGCTGAGCAGCGGGTCACGGTTCATCAGCTCGAGATAACGGGTCAACTGTTCCACCCCGTCGATGTCGCCACGCCGCTTGACCTCGACGGCCACCGAACCCGAGTTGGCGTCCCGGCACAGCAGGTCGACCGGGCCGATCGCCGTCATGTACTCGCGACGGACCAGCGTGAACCCCTCACCCAGGACACCCGGGTTGGCGGCCAGCAACTCCTGCAGGTGCGCCTCCACCCCGTCCTTGCGCAGGCCCGGATCCACACCCAACTCGTACGAGGTGTCCTGGAAGATCTCCTCCAGGGTGATCCGCAGCTCCTCGCCAGCCTTGTTGACGACCCGCCACACACCGGGGGCCTCCTCCAACCGACACGGCGGGCTCATCCAGTTCAACGGCTTGTACGCCCGGTCGTCGGCGTGAATAGACACCGACCCGTCCGCCTTCACCATCAGCAGCCGGGTGGCCAGCGGCAGGTGAGCCGAGAGCCGTCCGACGTAATCCACCGAGCACTTCGCAATGACCAACCGCACCCGACGAGGGTAGCCGAGCACCCACCGGTCGCCAGCGAGCGGCACTGGCGCGTCGATGCGATGCTGAGACCGTGTTCGAAGTCCTCACCGGCACCGGTCTCGCCGCCTCGGCGGGGCTGAACGCCTACATACCCCTGCTCATCCTCGGTCTACTCGGCCGTTACACCGACCTGATCGACCTGCCCAGCGGCTGGACCTGGCTCGGCAACGGCTGGGTCATCGCCATCATGGCCGTGCTGCTCGCCGTGGAGATGGTGGCGGACAAGGTGCCAGTGGTCGACCACATCAACGACGTGGTGCAGACAGTGGTCCGACCCACCGCCGGTGGCCTTGCCTTCGGCGCCGGCTCCTCGTCGGAGACGGTGACGGTCAGCGACCCGGGGAGCTTCTTCTCATCCCACCAGTGGGTGCCGGTCGTCACCGGCGTACTGCTGGCGTTGGGCGTGCACCTGCTCAAATCCGCGGCCCGCCCGGTGATCAACGCGACCACCGCCGGGATCGGCGCGCCGGTCGCCAGCACCGCCGAGGACGCCACCAGCGTGGTGGTCTCCCTGGTGGCGATCATCCTGCCGGTGCTGGTGCTCGTCGTCCTGGTCGGCCTGGCGTTCTTCGTCTTCTGGTTCTTCCGTCGTCGATCCGAACGACGCCGCGAACGGGAGGCCGCCCGCGCCGCCGGCTTCCGCGTCTGACACGGCGGATCGGCGGCCCGGCATACCGGGCTTCCCCAGGCTGACAAAAGCCTAGTATCGGGGCAAGAGCCTAGAGGAGGTCGGCATGACCGCAGCGTTGGAGATGCCCCGAGTCCAGGAATGTGTGGTCGCCGCGTGCGCGTACAACCAGTCGGGTGACTGCCACGCCTTCGCGATCACCATCGGCAGCATGGATCACGCCCACTGCCACACCTTCGTCGAGTCGCCCGTCCGGGGCGGCGTGGAGAGCCTGATCGCGCAGGTGGGCGCCTGCCAACGCGCCGACTGCCGGCACAACGAGCAGTTGGAGTGCCACGCGGCGTCGATCAGGGTCGGCCCGGACAACGACATGGCCGACTGCATGACCTACGCCGGCCGCTGACCCACACCCGCCGCCGACCTGCCGGAACAGCCTTCGATCACGGCAGGTCGTTGGCGTGACGGATGACAGTCACCAGGTCGTCGATGATGCCGGTGAGGGCGAAGTCCTTCGGGGTGAAGACCCGGGCGACCCCGGCCGCCCGGAGGGTGTCCGCGTCACTGGCCGGGATGATGCCGCCCACCACCACCGGCAGGTCCGCCCGGCCGGCGGCGCGCAGCCCGTCGAGCACCGCGGGCACGGCGGCCAGGTGCGACCCGGAGAGCACTGAGAGCCCGACCAGGTCGACGTCCTCCTCCACGGCGGCGGCGACGATCTGCCCCGCGGTCAACCGGATGCCCTGGTAGACGACCTCGAAGCCGGCGTCGCGGGCCCGTACCGCGATCTGCTCCGCGCCGTTGGAGTGCCCGTCCAGGCCGGGTTTGCCGACCAGCAGCCGCAGCCGGCCGCTGCCCAACTCCCGCGCGGTGGCGGTGACCCGCTCGCGGACCGCCGCGAGTCCCGGCTCCCCGCCGCCGCCGGTGGCACCGGCCAGGCCGGTCGGCGCCCGGTACTCGCCGAAGACCTGGCGCAGCGCGCCGGCCCACTCGCCGGTGGTCACCCCGGCCCGCACGCACTCCACTGTGGCCGGCATCAGGTTGGTGCTGGTCGCGGCGTCCGCGCGCAGCCGGGCCAGCGCCGCGTCGACGACGGCCGCGTCCCGGTCGGCCCGCCACCGGCGTACGCCGTCCACGGCGGCCGCCTCGACGGCGGGATCGACCTGCTCGACGGCGTCCGCGCCGGCGGCGGTCAGCGGGGAGGGTTCGGTCTCGGTGTACCGGTTGACCCCGACCACCACGTCGGCACCGGACTCCATCCGCCGACGGCGCTCGGCCAGCGACGCGACCAGCGCGCTCTTGAGGTAGCCGGTTTCCACCGCGGCGACGACGCCGCCCAGCTCCAGCACCTTGTCCAGCTCGACCCGCGCCCCGGTGACGACCTCGTCCACCAGCGCGGTCATCACGTGCGAGCCCGCGAACAGGTCGGGGTATTCGAGCAGGTCCGACTCGTACGCCAGGACCTGCTGCATCCGCAGCGACCACTGCTGGTCCCAGGGGCGGGGCAGGCCGAGCGCCTCGTTCCAGGCGGGCAGTTGGACCGCGCGGGCCCGGGCGTCGCGGGACATCGTCACGCCGAGCATCTCCAGCACGATGCGCTGGATGTTGTTCTCCGGCTGCGCCTCGGTGAGGCCGAGAGAGTTGACCTGTACGCCGTAGCGGAACCGCCGTTGTCTGGCGTCGGTCACCCCGTACCGGTCCCGGGTGATGTCGTCCCAGAGCACGCCGAACGCGCGCATCTTGGCGATCTCCTCGACGAAGCGCACCCCGGCGTTGACGAAGAACGAGATCCGCTGGACCACGTCGCCCATCCGTTCGGCGGGCACCTGACCGGAGTCACGGACCGCGTCGAGCACGGCGACCGCGGTGGCCAGGGCGAAGCCGACCTCCTGCACTGGCGTGGCGCCGGCCTCCTGGAGGTGGTACGAGCAGATGTTCACGGGGTTCCACCGGGGCATCTCACGCAACGTGTACGCCACCACGTCGGCGGTGAGCCGCAGCGAGGCGGCCGGCGGAAAGATGTAGGTGCCCCGGGACAGGTACTCCTTGATGATGTCGTTCTGGGTGGTGCCGGCGCAGCGGGTCAGGTCGGCGCCCTGCTCCAGCCCGACGGTGCCGTACAGGGCGAGCAGCCACATCGCCGGGGCGTTGATGGTCATCGAGGTGTTCGTGTCGGCGAGGGGGAGACCGTCGAAGAGCGCCCGCATGTCGCCGAGGTGGGTCACCGGCACGCCGACCCGTCCGACCTCACCGGCGGCGAGTTCGTGGTCCGGGTCGTACCCGGTCTGGGTGGGCAGGTCGAAGGCGACCGACAGGCCGGTCTGCCCCTTCGCCAGGTTGCGGCGGAAGAGGGCGTTGGTCGCCGCGGCCGACGAGTGGCCGGCGTAGGTGCGCATCACCCACGGGCGGTCCCGCTCGGGCAGCCGCCCCGGGAATGCCGTCTCATCCATGGCCGGAGTCTAAGTTACCGTTCAGTAAAAGGAGCTGTGGAAAACCACACAGGTCCATGTCGGGGACGTCCGGGTGTCAAGTTCCCGCAGTGGCGCGGAACGCCACACCCCGGGCACCACGCAGGGCGGGTCAGGACGCACACTGGACGGCATGGATGACGAGCTGGCCATCTCCGTCCGAGGGCTGCGCAAGGCGTACGGCGACAACGCAGCGGTGGCGGGCGTGGATCTCGACGTGCGCCGTGGCGAGGTGTTCGCGTTGCTCGGCCCGAACGGCGCCGGCAAGACCACCACGGTGGAGATCCTTGAGGGGTACCGACACCGGGATGCCGGCGAGGTCTCAGTGCTCGGCACGGACCCGGCCCACACGGACGCCGAGTGGCGTTCCCGGGTCGGCATCGTGCTCCAGGGCACCGGCGAGTTCGACGAGCTGACGGTGGCCGAGGTGGTTCGGCACTTCTCTGGCTTCTACCTCGACGCCGACGACCCGGCGAAGGTGATCGAGCGGGTCGGGCTGGCCGGCAAGGCGAAGGCCCGCACACACACCCTCTCCGGCGGGCAGAAGCGCCGCCTGGACGTGGCACTGGGCATCGTCGGCCGGCCGGAGCTGCTCTTCCTCGACGAGCCGACCACCGGCTTCGACCCGGAGGCGCGTCGCGAGTTCTGGGAGCTGATCCGCGACCTGGCCGCCGCCGGCACCACAATCGTGCTCACCACCCACTACCTGGACGAGGCGGAAGCGCTCGCCGACCGGGTCGGCGTGATCGCCGGCGGCCGGCTGGTCGAGGTGGCCGCCCCGAACCGGCTGGGCAATCGGCAGGACGCCCTCGCGACGGTCTCCTGGCGTACCCCCGAAGGGACGCTGGAAAGTGCGCAGAGCGCGACGCCAACGGCCTTCGTGGCCGACCTGGCGGCGCGCCACGGCGGCGAGGTCCCCGGGCTCACGGTGACCCGGCCGACCCTGGAGGACGTCTACCTCACCATGATCGGACACGCGCGATGACGACTACGACGAAGCCGGCGACGCCGGTCACCGCGACTCGCGGGCGGAGGCCGGGGGCCGGCGCGCTCGCCCTGCGCCAGGGCCGGCTGGAGATCACCCAGTTCCTGCGCAGCCGGGAGTCGGTGGTCTTCACCATGGGCTTCCCGATCATCATGATCCTGATCTTCGCGTCGATCTTCCATGGGACGATCGGCGGTGGGGTGAAGTTCACGCAGTACTTCATCACCGGCATGATCGCGACCGGCCTGATGACTGTGAGCTTCCAGAACCTCGGCATCTGGATCCCGGTCGAGCGGGACCGGGGCGTGCTCAAGCGCTACCGGGGCACGCCGATGCCGAAGTGGGTCTGGTTCGCCGGCAAGGTGATCATGGTGGTGGTGATCGGCATCGCCGAGACGGCGCTGCTGCTGGCCTTCGCGGTGGCGCTGTTCGACCTCGACCTGCCGGGCACCGCCGGGAAGTGGCTCACCTTCGGCTGGGTCGCCGTGCTCGGGGTGATCGCGTGCACCCTGTGCGGCATCGCCATCTCGTCGGTGGCCAGCACCGCCCGCAGCGGCTCGGCGGTGGTCACCCCGGTGTCCCTGATCCTTCAGTTCATCTCCGGGGTGTTCTTCGTCTTCACCGACCTGCCCACCTGGATGCAGCAGGTGGCGGCGCTGTTCCCGCTCAAGTGGATGTGCCAGGGGCTCCGGTCGGTCTTCCTGCCGGAGAGCTTCGGAGCCCAGGAACCGGGCGGCTCGTTCGAGCTGGGCCGGGTGGCGGTGGTGCTGGCTCTCTGGTGCGTGATCGGTGCGGTGGTCTGCCTGACCACCTTCCGCTGGACCACCAAGCGCGACGGCTGAGCGGCCGGCCGGGGCGGGTGCCCGCCCCGGCCGCCACCACTCAGTACGTGTAGAAGCCCTTGCCGGTCTTGCGGCCCAGGTCACCGGCGGTGACCATCCGCTGGAGCAGCTCCGGCGGGAAGAACTTCTCGTCGGCGGTGTCGGTGTAGATGTTCTTCGAGGCGTGCAGCAGCACGTCCACCCCGGTCAGGTCGGTGGTGGCCAGCGGGCCCATCGCGTGCCCGAAGCCCAGCCGGCAGGCGGTGTCCAGGTCCTCCGCGGACACCACGCCGGACTCGACCAGCTTGACCGCCTCCATCACCAGGGCGGAGATCAGCCGGGTGGTGACGAAGCCGGCGATGTCCCGGTTCACCACCACGACCGTCTTGCCGATCTCCTCGGCGAAGACCCGCGCGGTGTCCAGCGTGGCGTCGCTGGTCTTGTAACCGCGTACCAGCTCGCAGAGCTGCATCATCGGCACCGGGGAGAAGAAGTGCGTGCCGACGACAGCCTCGGGCCGCTCGGTCACCGCGGCGATCTGGGTGACCGGGATCGCCGACGTGTTGGTGGCGAGCACCGCGTCCGACTTGCAGATCTTGTCCAGGGCGCGGAACACCTCGTGCTTGATCTCCAGGCGCTCGAATACCGCCTCGACCACGATGTCCGCGTCCGCCGCCGCCTCCAGGTCGGTGGTCGGGGTGATCCGAGCCAGCGTCGCCTCGACCTCGGACGCCTCGATCTTGCCCTTCTCGGCGAACTTCTCCAGTGACTTCCGAATACCGCCCAGACCCCGGGTGGTGGCCGCGTCGTCCAGGTCGCGCAGCGTCACCTGCCAGCCCGCCTGCGCCGCCACCTGGGCGATGCCGGAACCCATCAACCCGGCCCCGACGACCGCGAGTCGACCCGCCATCTGCTTCTCCCTCGCTGCGATTGAGTGCCTGCCTGCACCCTAGTCGGCGAGACTGAACGATGACTAAGTGGCGGGGGCGTCAGATCTCCAGTGCCGGCTCCTCCGGCGTGGTGCCCCGCTCGACAGCCACCCCGAGCGCACGTAGGTCGGCAACGAAGTCCGGGTAGCCCCGGTCGACGTGGTGCACGTGGGAGACCTCGGTGACCCCCTGCGCGCAGAGCCCGGCAATGATCAGCCCCGCGCCGGCCCGGATGTCGGTGGCCCGCACCGGGGCACCGGAGAGCCGGCCTCGTCCCCGGACCACCGCGTGATGCCCGTCGGTCTTGATGTCCGCGCCGAGCCGCATCATCTCGTTGGCGAACATGAACCGGCCGTCGAAGATGTTCTCGGTGATCAGGGAGGCACCGTCGCTGACGGCCGCCAGCCCGATCGCCATCGGCAGCAGGTCGGTGGCGAAGCCGGGGTACGGCAGCGTCACCACGTCCACCGCCCGTGGTCGCTCGTCCATCCGTACACGGAAGCCGTCTCCCCGGGTCTCCACCAGCCCGCCTGCGGCCACCACCTTGTCCAGGGCGACCTCCAGGAAGGCCGGGTCCAGCCCGGTCACCGTCACGTCGCCCCGGGTCATCGCGGCGCCGAACGCCCAGGTGCCGGCGACGATCCGGTCCCCCACCGTCGCGTGGCGCACCGGACGCAGACCAGGCACACCGGTGATCCGCAACGTGGACGTGCCCGCGCCGACGATGCGCGCGCCCATCTGCTTGAGCATCGTGCAGATGTCGACGATCTCCGGCTCCCGGGCCGCGTTGTCGATCATCGTGGTGCCCTGGGCCAGTACCGCCGCCATCACCAGGTTCTCGGTCGCGCCGACGCTGGGGAAATCCAGCACGATGTCAGCGCCACGCAGACCGTGCGGGGCGGAGGCGATGACGAACCCGTGCTCACCGGAGATCTCCGCGCCCATCCGGGTCAGCCCGGAGATGTGCATGTCCAACCCCCGCGACCCGATCGCGTCGCCGCCGGGATGGGCCACCCGCACGTACCCTCGGCGGGCCAGCAAAGGGCCGAGCACGCAGATCGACGCGCGCAACCGTCGGACCAGGTCGTAGTCGGCCTCCGCGCCCGGCTGCTCGGGCACGTCGATCGTCACCGACCGGGACCGGGCCACGCCGCCCCTGGCGACCATCGGGTCGACCGGGTCGTCGGCGTCGAACTGGACGTCGCAGCCCAGCCGACGCAGCACCTCCCCCATGATCGCGATGTCGGTGATCCGGGGGACGTTGGTGATCACGCTGCGGCCCGGCGCGAGCAGCGCGGCGGCCATCAACTTCAACGCCGAGTTCTTGGCACCGACAACGTGCACGGTGCCGGACAGTCGGGCGTCACCGCGTACCCGGATGACGTCGACATCGTTGACCGCCGAATCGCCGGCGTCGCCGGGGCCCACCACCACCGGCCAGCCGGCGGTGCTGTCCGGCCGCGCCGGGATCGTCAGGTCGGGAATCCGTAGGCTGTGCGTCATGGCCGTCCACCTCACGCGCATCTACACAAAGGCCGGCGACGCCGGCATGACCAGGCTGAGCAACAACGAGCAGGTGCCGAAGACCGATCCACGGATCGCCGCGTACGCGGATGTCGACGAGTGCAACGCGGCGATCGGCGTCGCGCTCGCGCTGGGAGACCTCGACGAGGAGCTTCGCGGCGTGCTGGGGTCGGTGCAGAACGACCTGTTCGACGTCGGCGCCGACCTGGCCACCCCGGTCGAGCCGGAGCCGAAGTACCCGCCGCTGCGGGTGACCGAGGAGTACGTCGAGCGCCTGGAGGGCTGGTGCGACGAGTACAACGCACGCCTGAGCAAGCTCGACTCCTTCATCCTCCCCGGCGGCACCGCAGGTGCGGCGCTGCTGCACGTGGCGCGGACCGTCGCCCGGCGTGCCGAACGGGCAGCGTGGGCGCTGGTGAGCCACGATCCGGAACGAACCAGCACGCTCCCGGCAAAGTATCTCAACCGGCTCTCCGATCTGCTGTTTATCCTGTCAAGAACGGCAAATCCGGCAGGGGACGTGCTATGGGTGCCGGGCGGCAAGCGCTGAACGTCGGGCGCTCCGCACCACGTCAAGGTCTGGGTTCCCACTCTGCCGGCCACCACGCGTAGCCAGGGCCGACTCGTCGGCGAGCCACGCCGACCAGCGCCTAGATCGACTCCGGTTTCTTGATGTCGGGGCATCCCAGCCACCAGAACACCCCGACATCAAGAAAGCCGAGTCGATCAGCCCACCCGACGCGCTCGCCGAGCAGGCCGGCTCGCGGCGCGCACTGCGGAGGCGGGACTCAGCCGCACCGGTACGGCAGGTGATCAAGGCCGCGTCGGACCGACGCACAGCGACAACGAGGGGTTTCCGGGGAAGCCCGCCCGGCGCAGGGATCAAGCCTGACCGCCCGGAGCCGGGCGGGCTCCCCCGGAAACCACAAGAGCGACCACGAACGCCACCAGCAACCACCGAAGAGCCGATCAGGCAGCAGGCCAGTCCTGGGAGGCCATACGCGGCGAGACCGCCCCCGGAGGGGCGGCCTCGAGCCAGGAGAGAAAACCGGTGACCGTCGATCGCGCCATGGCGATCTCCACCGGTGCGTGGTGACTGGTACAGCGGAGAATCACCCAGTCGGCCGGCATGGAGAACCGCTCCTGACCTTCGGGCAACCGGCGGCGCTCCACTGCCAACCCCTTGCGGGAGAGCACCCGCTTGGGCCGGATCGCGAAGCTGAACATCCGGTACCAGCGCAGCTCGTCACCGGCGAACCGGCCGAAGCCGGGCGACCAGCCGCGGCCGTCGAGCATGGTGGAGACCCGGACGCTGAGCCGGATGATGCCACCGCTGCGGGTGACCAGAGCTCGCCGGACGAAGAGGATCAGTAGCGCGCCGAGGATGACGACAACGCCGATTCCGAATCCTTCGACGATCTCCATCCCCGGTGTGGCTCAGCGGCTCTGCGCGGAGACCGGGGTTGCGCTCTCGGCCAGCACTGTGACACCGTCGGCGCTCACCGAGAGGAAGCCGCCGGCCACCTCGTAGGCGACCTGCTCACCGCCGGCGAGCTTGATGCGTACCTGGCCGGGCTCGGCGAGCTGGCCGAGTAGCGGCGCGTGCCCCGGCAGGACACCGAGCTCGCCTTCGGTCGTCCGGGCGACGACCATCTCGGCGTCACCGGACCAGACCTTCTCCTCGACGGCGACGAGCTCGACGTGAAGCTGCTGTGCCACGCTGTCTCCTTGCTGCGGCTACGGATTGCCGAAAGTCTAGCCTGACGACGCGGCGCGCCCAACGCGGGTGGGGACAACGCCGCCCTGACTACTTGGCCTTGTTCACGAATTCCGGGTGCTCCAGCAGGAACGGGTCCAGTTGTTCGTTGTGCAGGGCGGTGAAAAAGTCCGGGACCCCCTCCTGGAACTGTTCGCCCAGGTATTTCTTGCCGTCGAAGACCCCACCACCGGGCAGCTTGATCATCTCGATGGTGTTCGGACGGATGTCCTTCAGGGCGAGCCCGAAGTCGACAACACTGTTGCCCCGACCGCTGAAGATCAGCGACTGACCGGCGGCGCGGAGCACCTTGTCCAGCTTGATCGGGTTGGACACCACATCGGCGCTGAAGGCCTGGCCGACCATGGCCTTGACGAACTGCTGCTGGTGGCGTTGCCGGCCGTAGTCGGAATCCGGAACGCCGTTCTTCGGGTAGCGCTGCCGGACGTAGTCCAACGCCTGCCACCCACTCAGGTGCTGGTTGCCCTTCTTGTAGAGCGCCTGCGGGCCGACGTAGCCCTCACCGCGGGTGTTGCCCGGCCGCGGCTTGCCGTCCGGCTGCTTGTGCTCTGACTTCACGTCGCGCTCGATGTACATGTCGACTCCACCCATGGCGTCGACGATCTTCTGGAAGCCGGTGAAGTTGATGATCGCGCCCGCGTCGAAGCGCTTGATGCCGGTCACCTTCTGCACGGTGGTGGCCAGCAGCTCGAACCCGCTTGCCGCGTCGGGGTTGGCCCCCGGCACCCTGCTGCCGAACGACATGGCGGCGTTGATCTTCGTGGTCTCGCCCGGGAAGTTGGCCCTCTTGAACTCCGGAATGTGCACGTAGAGGTCACGTGGCAGCGAGAACAGGTAGGCCCGGTCCATCGAGGCGGGCACGTGCAGCACCATGATCGAGTCGGCCAGCGGCGCGGCCGTCGGCGTACGCGGGTCGATGCCGACGAGCAGGATGTTGAGCGGGCCCTTGATGTCGCTCTTCTTCGCCTGGGCGCCCGCGGCCTGGTCGCCGAAGAGGTCTGCCTTGCCGACGGACCCCTCGTAGCGGGCCATCAGCACCTCGGTGCCGACCAGCACGGCGCCGCTGAGCACGGCCAGCACGGTGCCGAACACAGTGCAGATCCTGGCCCACCGCGGCACACCTCGCCAGATGGACCGCTTGCGGCCACGCTTGCCGGCCTCACCCACGAGCATCTCCGTTCGTTACGCCCACGACGAGGAAGACGGGCGCACGTCGCCGAAAGGTTGCAAAGATCAACGCTCGTTCAGGTGAGCGCGGAACGAACCGTAGCTCGGGAGCCTCCAAAGTGACGACCACGAGTAACGGACCGCGACGATGGTAGGACGCGAACATGAACAAAAGACTGCCCCGGCATTGCCGGGGCAGTCTTTTTGCTACAGATCGGACGAGGGCTGGTCAGCCCTTCATCAGCTCCTCAGCCTTCTTCTCAAGGTCCTCGAGGCCGCCGCACATGAAGAACGCCTGCTCGGGGAAGTGATCGTACTCACCCTCGCTGATCTTCCGGAACGCCTCGATGGTCTCCTTGATCGGGACCGTCGAGCCCGGTACGCCGGTGAACTGCTCCGCCGCGTAGGTGTTCTGCGACAGGAAGCGCTCGATCCGCCGGGCGCGAGCCACGGTGATCTTGTCTTCCTCGGAGAGCTCCTCGATACCGAGGATGGCGATGATGTCCTGCAGGTCCTTGTAGCGCTGCAGGATCCGCTTCACCTCGGTGGCCACCTGGAAGTGCTCGGCGCCGACGAACTCCGGGGCGAGGATCCGGGACGAGGACGCCAGCGGGTCCACGGCCGGGTAGATGCCCTTGTCGGAGATCGACCGCTCCAGGTTGGTGGTCGCGTCCAGGTGGGCGAACGTGGTGGCCGGGGCGGGGTCGGTGTAGTCGTCCGCCGGCACGTAGATCGCCTGCATGGAGGTGATGGCCTGGCCCCGGACGGAGGTGATCCGCTCCTGGAGCTCGCCCATCTCGTCGGCCAGGGTCGGCTGGTAACCCACGGCGCTCGGCATACGGCCGAGCAGGGTGGAGACCTCCGAGCCGGCCTGCGTGAAGCGGAAGATGTTGTCGATGAAGAGCAGCACCTCCTGCTTCTTCACGTCCCGGAAGTACTCCGCCATGGTCAGCGCGGAGAGCGCCACCCGCAGCCGGGTGCCCGGCGGCTCGTCCATCTGGCCGTAGACCAGCGCGGTCTTGTCGATGACGCCGGACTCGGTCATCTCGGCGATGAGGTCGTTGCCCTCACGGGTGCGCTCACCCACGCCGGCGAAGACCGAGGTACCACCGAAGTTGCGGGCAACCCGGGTGATCATCTCCTGGATGAGCACCGTCTTGCCCACACCCGCGCCGCCGAACAGGCCGATCTTGCCGCCCTTGACGTACGGGGCGAGCAGGTCGATGACCTTGATGCCGGTCTCCAGCATCTCGGTCTTCGGCTCCAGGTCCGCGAAGGCCGGGGCCTTGCGGTGGATACCCCAGTGGTCGTCCGGGGTCAGGGTCTCGCCCTCTTTGAGGTTGAGCACCTCGCCGATCGCGTTGAACACGTGGCCCTTGACGGCGTCGCCCACCGGAACGGTGATCGGCTTACCGCGGTCGCGCACCTCCGCGCCGCGGACCAGGCCGTCCGTCGGCTGCATCGAGATGGCACGGACCAGGTTGTCACCCAGGTGCTGGGCAACCTCCAGGGTCAGCGTCTTCTCACCGCCGGACAGGTTCACCGTCACGTTCAGGGCGTTGAACAGGGCCGGCATGGCGTCGCGCGGGAACTCGGCGTCGACGACCGGGCCGATGACCCGGACCACGCGACCCGTGGCCGTCTTGGTCTCTACTGGTGCAGTCATCACACTTCACTTCCCGACGCGGCCAGCGCGTTGGCGCCGCCGACGATCTCGCTGATCTCCTGGGTGATCCCGGCCTGGCGAGCCGAGTTCATCTCACGCGTGTACTTCTCGATCATGTCTTCGGCGTTGTCGGTGGCGCTCTTCATCGCCCGCCGCCGTGCCGCCGACTCACTCGCCGCCGACTCGATCAACGCCGCGTAGATCCGCGTGTTGATGTACCTCGGCAGGAGCGCGTCGAGCAGCGCCTCCGCCTCCGGCTCGAACTCGTACGCCGGCAGCAGCCCCTCGGAGCGCGGCCGGTCCTCCACCTGCATCGGACCAATGATCTTGGTGACCGGGTTCTGCGTCATCAGCGAGTGGAACTCGGTGTAGACGATGTGCAACTCGTCGACGCCGAGCACCCCGTCCGCGCCTGCACCGCCGTCGACATCGTCCGCGCCGGCCGTGAACGCCTTGATCAGCGTCTCACCCACAGTGCGGGCGTCCTCGAACGAGGGCTGCTCGCTGAAGCCCGTCCAGTTGGCCTCGATCGGCCGGTTGCGGAACCGGTAGAACCCGACGCCCTTACGCCCGATGACGTAGAGCACCGGCTCCTTGCCGTCCGCCTTGAGCCGCGCGATCAGCGACTCCGCCATCTTGATCGCGTTGGCGCTGTAGCCGCCGGCCAGGCCACGGTCGCTGGTGACCAACAGGACGCCCGCCCGGCGCACCCGCTCGCGCGGGGTGAGCAGCGGGTGGTCGATCCGCGCGTTGGACGCCAGCGCCGTGAGCACGCCGGTGATGGCCTGGGCGTACGGCAGGGACGCCTGCACCCGGGCCTGGGCCTTGGCGATCCGGCTCGTCGCCACGAGCTCCATCGCCTTGGTGATCTTCTTCATCGACTTCGCCGAGCGGATCCGTTGACGAAGAACGCGTACCTGGGCCGCCATGGGATCAGCTCTCGGCCGGGCGGTCGGTCGCGCCGTCGCGGAAGCGGGTCACCGTCTCGCGGTTCTCCTCGCCCTCCAGCGGCGCGGCCGGCGCGTCGTTGACCTTGCGCTCGTCGTCCTTGCCGAGGAAGACCTGCTTGAACTCGCTGATCGCGTTGTCCAGCGAGCCGACGATGTCGTCGCCCCACTGGTTGTCGGCGATCCCGGCCAGCACACCCGCGTGCTTGTGCCGCAGGTACTGGAGGAACTCCGACTCGAAGCGCCGGACCTCACCCACCGGGATGTCGTCCAGCTTGCCCTCGGTGCCGGCCCAGACCGAGACGACCTCTTCCTGCACCGGGTACGGCGAGTAGTTCGGCTGCTTGAGCAGCTCGACCAGCCGGACACCGCGGTCCAGCTGTGCCCGGGAGGCCTTGTCCAGGTCGGAGGCGAAGGCGGCGAACGCCTCCAGCTCGCGGTACTGGGCCAGGTTGAGACGCAGCGAACCGGCGACCTTACGCATCGGCTTCACCTGCGCGGCGCCACCGACCCGGGAGACCGAGGTACCGACGTTGATCGCCGGACGGACGCCCTGGTTGAACAGGTCGGTCTCCAGGAAGATCTGGCCGTCGGTGATCGAGATGACGTTGGTCGGGATGAAGGCCGAGATGTCGTTGGCCTTCGTCTCGATGATCGGCAGACCGGTCATCGAGCCGCCACCCAGCTCGTCGGAGAGCTTCGCGCAACGCTCCAGCAGACGCGAGTGCAGGTAGAAGACGTCGCCCGGGTACGCCTCACGGCCCGGCGGGCGACGCAGCAGCAGCGACACGGCCCGGTACGCCTCGGCCTGCTTGCTCAGGTCGTCGAAGACGATCAGGACGTGCTTGCCGCCGTACATCCAGTGCTGCCCGATGGACGAGCCGGTGTACGGGGCGATGTACTTGAAGCCGGCCGGGTCGGACGCCGGGGAGGCCACGATGGTGGTGTACTCCATCGCGCCCGCCTCCTCCAACTGCCCCTTGATGGAGGCGATGGTGGAGGCCTTCTGGCCGATGGCGACGTAGATGCAGCGAACCTGCTTCTTCGGGTCGCCGGTGCGCCAGTTGTCCCGCTGGTTGAGGATGGCGTCCAGGGCGACAGTGGTCTTGCCGGTCTTCCGGTCGCCGATGATCAGCTGCCGCTGGCCCCGACCGATCGGGGTCATCGCGTCGATCGCCTTGATGCCGGTCTGCAGCGGCTCGAACACCGACTGCCGGGACATCACGTTCGGAGCCTGCAGCTCCAGCTCGCGGTAGCCCTCGTCGGCGATGTCGCCGAGGCCGTCGATCGGTTGGCCGAGCGCGTTGACCACGCGGCCGAGGAAGGCATCGCCGACGGGCACGGAGAGCACCCGGTCGGTGCGCTTGACCCGCTGCCCCTCCTCCAGCTTGGCGGAGTCACCGAGGACGACGACGCCGATCTCCCGGACGTCGAGGTTCAACGCCACGCCGAGCGTGCCGTCCTCGAACTCCAGGAGCTCGTTGGTCTTGGTCGAGGGCAGGCCCTCGACGTGGGCGATACCGTCGCCGGTGTCGGCGACGGTGCCGACCTCCTCGCGGGAGACGTCGGACGAGTAAGAGGAGACGTAGCGCTCCAGGGCGCCGCGAATCTCCTCCGTCGAGATGGTCAGCTCGGCCATCCTCTGCTTCCTTAAAATTCAGGGGCCCGGGATACCTAGTACCAACCGGTCCGAATGGCGTCTGTCAATCCGGGCGCTGGGCGGCGGATCCGCCCCGATGCTGGGCGACACACCGCCCCAACACGGGGCGGTGCAGCCGATCAGCGCTTCGCGAGCGCGTTGCGGGTCTCGTTGAGGCGGCGCAGGATGGTGCCGTCGTACAGGTCGGAACCGACCCGGACGCTCACGCCACCGAGGACGGCGGGGTCGACCGTCTGCTTGACGGAGACCTCCCGACCGTATATCGCGGTGAGGCTCGCACCCAGCCGACGCTCGTCCTCGTCACTCAACGGGGCCGCGACGGTCACGTACGCCACCTGCCGGTCACGCCGTTCGGCGGCGAGCTCGACCAGCCGGGTGAGCGCCCCGGTGAAGGAACGTCCCCCGAACCCGCCGAGCGCGACCTCGACGAGGCGGACGGTGACCGGAAGGGCCTTGTCGGCGAGCAGCTCGCGGGCCAGGGTGGTCCGCTGCTCGACCGGGGCGACCGGGTCGGCGAGCGCGTTGCTCAGCGCCGACTGACCGGTCACGACCTGGCCGAAGCGGAACAGCTCGTCCTCGACCTCGCCCAGCTCGCCGGCGGAGTCGGCGCTGGCCAGCAGCGCCTCCACGCCGAGGCGCTCGGTGCCGTCGAGTAGCTCCGACGGTGCCGACCACCGGCCGGAGACCAGCGACACGAGCAGGTCGAGCGCGTCAGCGCCGATCCGCCCGCCCAGCATGTCGCCGAGCAGAGCGCCGCGATCCGCACCGGACCGGGCCGGGTCGGAGAGCGCCCGGCGCAGCCGCGGCTCGCGCCGCAGCAGGGTCGCCACGGAGAGGATGGCGTCGGCGGTGGAGGCCACCGCCGACGGCTCCGCGCCGCGGACGTACGCGTCGAGGCGCTCGGCCCCGGCCTTGTACGACTCCCGGCTGGCGGCCTGCATCAGCGGGCCCCCGTGCTCTCGAGACCGCTCAGGAACCGGTCGACGGTGCCCTTGCGCCGCGCCTCGTCGGCCAGCGACTCGCCAACGATCTTGCTGGCCAGGTCCACCGCGATCGTGCCGACCTCCGCGCGCAGCTCGCGCACGATGGTGGCCCGCTCGGCGGCGAGCGCGTCCTTGCCCGCCTGGATGACCCGGTCGGACTCTTCCCGCGCCTTGGCGAGGATGTCCTGCCGGATGCCCTCGGCGTCGGCCCGCGCGTCGTCACGGATCTTGGCGGCGTCGGTCCGGGCCTCAGCGAGCTGGGCACGGTACTGCTCGAGCAGCTGGTTCGCCTCGGCCTGGGCGGCCTCGGCGCGCTTGATGCCGCCCTCGATCGCGTCGACCCGAGCCTGGAACGTCTGCTCCATACGCGGGAAGACGAACTTCATCAGCACGAAGCAGAGCACGGCGAAGGCGACCGTGCCGACCACGATCTCTTGCCAGATCGGAATGATCGGGTTGTGCTCTGACTCACCACCCTCGGCGGCGAGGAGGAACAACATGGGTGACCTCCCGGTCGGAAGGGGCGGAATCAGCCGGCCCAGATGAAGCCGAAGGCGATGCCGAACAGCGCGAGCGCCTCGATGACGGCGAAGCCGATCCAGACGTACGGCAGGGTCATGCGCGACGACTCGGGCTGCCGGGCGGTCGACTGGATGTAGGCGGCGAAGACCAGGCCAACGCCGATGCCCGGGCCGATGGCCGCGAGGCCGTAGCCGATGGCGGCGGTGCTGCCCTCTACCGCGGCGACGTAATCCATTAGTGGTTCCTCCTGGTTATCACGCGTGACTCTCACGCGGGACGACAACGGTTGGTGCGTGGATCAGTGCTCTTCGGCGAGCGCACCCTGGATGTAGCTGGCGCTCAGCACGGTGAAGACGTAGGCCTGCAGGACGATGACCAGCGCCTCGAGGAGGGTCAGCGCCACGGTCATCACCCAGGAGACCACCGAGATCGGCGCCAGCCAGGCGTTGGCGTTGAGCATCGCGAAGCCGCCGAGCGTGAAGACCAGCAGGAGCATGTGGCCGGCGAACATGTTGGCGAAGAGACGAACGGCCAGCGAGAACGGCCGGATGATGAAGGTCGAGAACGCCTCGATCGGGATCAGCAGCGGCAGGATGTACCACGGTGCCGGCGGGATCAGGGCGTGCTTGAAGTATTTGCCGAAGCCGTGGTGCCGGATGCCGATGTAGTTGAACAGCACGTAGCTGATAACCGCGAGGATCGCCGGGAAGGCGATGTGCGAGTTCGGCGAGATCTGGAACAACGGAATGATCGCGAACGCGTTCGTCAGCAACACGAAGCAGAACAGCGTCGTGAAGTAGGGAGCGAACCGCACGCCCTGGTGACCGATCATGTCGACCGAGATGTTGTTCCGGACGAAGCCGTAGATCGACTCGGCGAACCACTGCTTCTTGGTCGGCACCAACTTCGGGTTCCGGTACGTCGCCAGGAAGAAGATGATCAGAACGCCGACCGCGATCCAGATCATCAGCGTGAACTTGGTGAACCACGGAGCGTTCTCCACACCCCAGGGCGCGATCGCGGGCAGGTAGAAGTCGTCCACACTGGGTGGGAATGCCGCCTGGCCCGCTGCCAGAACGTTCGCCTGTCCGAACACCGTGTCCCTTCCTAAGTAGGCGTGCCGAGCCGACGGACGACGAGGATGATCCCCCCGGTCACGCCGAGCACGACGCCGATGCCGGTGGCGACGCCACCGGTATCGAGCCACTGGTCGACCAGCCAGCCGATGAAACCCCACACGAGCATTCCTCCGATGAGGTAGCTGAGCGCGGTCCAACCCTGACCGGCGCCGGACGGATAATCGTCCGGTTCACCGGCGGGACGGGGGGTTTGGTCACCAGCCATGACGGGGCGAACGATATCAGCCGGGAAGACGAGGCTGTGCCTCACCCCCCGCACAACCGTCGTTGTGTGGGCTTCTCGTGGGCGCCGTCGTCTGTGGGCACGCTACTCCCCTTCCGCCCGTCGGAAAATGACCGGAGGCCGACACATTGCGGCGCGTCCGCTGGTTGGGACGACCGCCAGGTCAGCCGCGGGGCCGGCGAGCGTGCACCGCGGTCAGCCACCAGAGGTGTACCGCTGTCCACACTGCCACCCCGGCGACGATGCCAAGGCAGAGAGGGATCAAACCGGGCCAACCGGTCGACGCCACAGCCACCAGCACCACACCCAGCAGGCTGAACTTCAGCACGTACAGGCCCACCCCGAGCGGCAGCAGCAACTGCGGGTTGACCTGGTCGGCCCGGGCCAGCACCACAGTGGTGAGGGTGTAGCTGAGCACCGTGACGCCCACGCCGGCCGCCGCGCCGAGCGCGGCCGTGACGCCGCCGGTCACACCGCCCACCACCGCGGCGACAACGGCGAGCGCCGCCGACGCCCCGAGCAACACCGGCAGGTGCCGCAGCCGCCACCGCCGGTCGGTGCCCGGCTCGACCACCCCGGGCTCAGCCACGGGGGTACGCCGGGAACGCCGCTACCAGCTCGGACACCTCGGCACCCAGCCGGATCAGCTCGTCGGCCCCGCCCGGGGCGCCGGGATCGGTGCGCACCGCACGGGCGATCAGGGTCGCCACCTGGCGCAGCTCCCCCTCGCGCATCCCCTGAGTGGTGACGCTCGGGGTGCCCACCCGGATGCCGGAGGCCACCATCGGCGGCTGCGGATCGTACGGAATGGCGTTCTTGTTCAGGGTGATCGACGCGGCGTCGCAGCGTCGCTCGGCCTCGATGCCGGTCACCCCCAGCTCCCGCAGGTCGATCAGTGCGAGATGGGTGTCGGTGCCACCGGACACCGGGCGCATCCCCTCGTCGGCCAGCCCGGCGGCGAGCGCCTGGGCGTTGCTGACTACCTGCCGGGCGTACGTCTGGAACTCCGGCTGGGCGGCCTCGCGCAACGCCACCGCCTTGGCCGCGACAGCGTGCATCAGCGGTCCGCCCTGGGTGAACGGGAAGACCGCCTTGTCGATCCGCTGGGCCAGCGACTCACGGCACAGGATCATGCCGCCGCGCGGACCGCGCAGCACCTTGTGGGTGGTGGCGCAGACGACATCGGCGTACGGCACCGGGGACGGGATCGCCCGGCCGGCGACCAAGCCGATGAAGTGCGCCGCGTCCACCATCAGGTACGCGCCGACCTCGTCGGCGATCTCCCGGAACCGCGCGAAGTCGATCAGACGCGGGTACGCGGTGGCCCCACAGATGATCAGCTTGGGTCGGTGCGCCCGCGCCAGGTCCCGTACCTCGTCGTAGTCGATCTGCTCGGTGTCCGGCCGGACCGGGTAGCCGACCGGGTGGAACCACTTGCCGGAGAAGTTCACCCGGCTGCCGTGGGTGAGGTGCCCGCCGTGCGGCAGGTCCATCGCCAGCACCGTGTCCCCCGGCTGCACCAACGCGGCGTACGCGGCCAGGTTGGCGCTCGCCCCGGAGTGCGGCTGGAGGTTGGCGTGCTCGGCCCCGAACAGCTCCTTGGCCCGGGCGATGCCGATCTCCTCGGCCCGGTCCACCTCGGCGCAGCCGCCGTAGTAGCGCCGGCCCGGGTAACCCTCGGCGTACTTGTTGGTCAGCGTCGAGCCGAGCGCGGCCAGCACCGCCGGCGAGGTCAGGTTCTCGCTGGCGATGAGTTGCAAGCCGCCGCGCAACCGGTCCAGCTCGCCGAGGACCACAGCGGCGATCTCCGGATCAGTGGCCCTGAGCTGCGCGAAATCCGGCCCCCAGAAGGTGCTCGTCTCGGTCTCCACAGCGAACGAGTCTAGGGGGCCGCAGACTGGGACCTGTGAGATGCCTCGTCACCGGAGCGACCGGCTACATCGGCGGGCGGCTGACGCCGCTGCTGCTCGCCGACGGACACACCGTGCGTTGCCTCGCCCGCAAGGCGGTGCGGCTGCGCGACGTGCCCTGGGCCTCGGCGGCCGAAATCGTCGAAGGGGACCTGAGTCGACCGGAGACGCTGGCCGCCGCGTTCGCCGACGTGGACGTCGCGTACTTCCTGGTGCACTCGTTGGGCCGGTCCGACTTCGAGGCGGCCGACCGAACGGCGGCGACCAACTTCGCGGCGGCGGCGCGCGCGGCCGGCGTACGGCGGATCGTCTACCTGGGCGGCCCGGAGCCGGCGTCCGACGCGGAGGTGCCCTCCCCGCACCTGCGGTCCCGTGCCGAGGTCGGTCGGATCCTGCTGGAGAGCGGGGTGCCCACGGCGGTGCTCCGCGCCGCCGTGATCATCGGGTCCGGCTCGGCGTCGTTCGAGATGCTGCGCTACCTGACCGAGCGGCTGCCCGCCATGGTCACCCCACGCTGGGTCGGCAACCGGATCCAACCGATCGCGGTCCGCGACGTGCTGCACTACCTGGCCGGCTGTGCCGACCTGCCGGCCGAGGTCAACCGGGGCTTCGACGTCGGCGGGCCGGACGTGCTGACCTTCCGCGAGATGATGCAGCGCTACGCCCGGGTTGCCGGGCTGCGCCAGCGGATCATCGTGCCGGTCCGCCCGCTCACCCCGTCGCTCTCCTCGCACTGGGTCGGTCTGATCACCCCGGTGCCGAACAAGATCGCCCGCCCGCTGGTGGAGAGCCTGATCCACGAGGCGGTCGCCCACGAACACGACATCGCCCGCTACGTCCCGGACCCGTCCGACGGGCTGACCGGCTTCGACGAGGCGGTGGCGCTGGCGCTGGCCAAGGTGCGCGATGCCCAGGTGGAGACCCGCTGGTCGAACGCGAGCGGCCCGGACGCGCCCGCCGAGCCACTGCCCACCGACCCGGTGTGGTCCGGTGGCACCGCCTACACCGACGTCCGGGAACGGGTCGTGGATGCGCCGCCCGCGGCGCTCTGGCGGGTCGTCGAGGGCGTCGGCGGCGAACACGGCTGGTACTCGTTCCCCCTCGCCTGGTCGATCCGCGGCTGGCTGGACCGGCTGGTCGGCGGGGTCGGGCTGCGCCGCGGTCGACGCGACCCACACCGCCTCCAGGTCGGTGAGGCGCTGGACTTCTGGCGGGTCGAGGAGATCGTCCCGGGCGAGTTGCTGCGACTGCGCGCCGAGATGCGGCTACCCGGCCGGGCCTGGCTGGAGATGCGGGTACTACCGGCCGACGACGGCCGCAGCCGCTACCAGCAACGCGCCGTCTTCCTGCCACGTGGCCTGCCGGGGCACGCCTACTGGAAGTCGGTGGCCCCGTTCCACGCTGTGGTCTTCGGCGGAATGGCCCGCAACATAGCCCGCAACGCCGAACAACCCCGCTAACCCGCTCCCCGCTCCCCGCTCCCCGCTCCCCGCTCCCCGCTCCCCGAGATCTTGCACTTTGTGTTGCCGATTTGCAGACCTAGGCACCTTTTGTCACGACAGGAAGTGCAAGATCGGCGAGCCGGGTGGGGTGGGGGGTTAGTTGCCGGCTTGGGGTTGGGTTTGGAAGGCGGTTCGTTCGCTCGGCGGGACGAAGTCGCGGACCGGTTGGTCGCGCAGGGCGAAGGCGAGCACCTCACCGACCGCGTTCACCATCTGGGCCTGCACCGTCTGACCGACAGCGTCCCGGGGATCGTCCGGGTTCGCGGCCATCGAGGCGACCGCGAGCTGCGGGGTGAACGCCACCACCGTCTCCGTCTCGTACCGTTCCGAACTGCCGGTCTTTCCCGCCACCGGACGGCCGAGCTTCGCCCGCAACCCGGGTGCTGTGGCACCGTCGCAGCGTCCGTACATCGACTGGTCGCCGACCGGGCAGCGGGCCGCATCGGTAGCCGCCCGCGCCACATCGGGGTCGAGCACCTGTCGGCAGTCCGGCTTGGCGGCGTCGACCGGCCGGCCGCCCGAGTCGGTGATCGAGACCACCGGCAGCGGCGCGCACCAGGTTCCCTCGGCCGCCACGGTGGCGTACGCGCTGGCCAGGTCCAACGGGGTGGTCGCGGCCACGCCCAGGGTGAACGGACCCCAGTCCTTCGCGCCGTAGCGGGCCAGCTTGGCGTCGGACTCGGCCCGCAACACGATGCCGAGCCGCTCGGCCATCTCCACCACCCGGTCGGCGCCGACCTTCTCGGTGAGCCAGGCGAAGTACGTGTTCACCGAGCGGCCGAACGCGCTCCACATGGTGCGGGGGCCGTCCATCGACGACGGGCTGGCGTTCGCCGGACACCACCGTCCGTCGCAGCTCGCCTCCCCGGTCACCGGGAAGCGGGTGAGCAACTGCGTCGGCGCCACGAAGCTGGTCGACAGCGGCAGGCCGGACTCCAGCGCGGCCAGCAGGGTGAAGAGCTTGAACGTCGAACCGCCCTGGTACCCCTCGATCGCGCCGCCGCCAGCGACCAACTGGTTGACGGTGTTCGGGCGGTTCTTCTGCCCGACCGGGTTGTCCGCCACGCTGTAGGCACGGTTCACCGACATCGCCAGCACCCGCCCGGTGCCCGGTTGCACCACCGCGGTGGGCACCGCCTCGGCCCTGGTCGTCGGATAGATCTTCAGCACCTGCTCGGTGGTGGCCCGCTGCACCCCCGGGTCCAGCGACGAGACGATGGAGAAGCCGCCCCGGCGCAGTGCGCGCTGCCGGTCGTCGGCGGTCGCCCCGAACGCGGACTGGCTGCTCCACCAGCGGGTGAACCAGTCGCAGAAGAAGCCCCAGTCGTTGTGCCCGTCGGGCACTCCCGTGCAGTCGTTCGGGGTCTCGCTGGGCCGCAGTTGCAGCGGTTCGGCGCGGGCAGCCGCCGCCGCGTCCGCCGGCACCTGCCCCGTCTCCACCAGCCGCTCCAACACGTACGACCGTCGGGCGACGGCGCTGTCGGCGTCGCCGTTGATCGGATCGTCGCTGTCCGGCGAACGCACCAGACCGGCGAGCAGTGCCGCCTGGGCCAGTGTCAACTCGGCCGGGGACCGGGAGAAGTACCGCTTGCTGGCCGCCGCGATGCCGTACGCCCCGGCACCGAAGTAGGCGATGTTGAGGTAGCGGGTCAGGATCTCGTCCTTGTCGAGTTCCCGCTCCAACGCGAGCGCGTACCGCATCTCCTGGAGCTTGCGGACTGTGGTGAGTTCGGTGGCGGCGTCCCGTTGCGCCTCGGTCAGCCGAGGGTCGTTGCTGAGCACGTTGCGGACGTACTGCATGGTCAGCGTGGAGGCGCCCTGCCGGGTCTGGCCGTCGCGCTTGTTGACTGTGAACGCGCGCACCACGCCCCGCAGGTCGACCCCGCTGTGCTGGTAGAACCGGACGTCCTCGGCGGCCACGATGGCCCGGCGCATCACCGGAGCCACCTCGTGCAGCGGCACGTCCACCCGGTCCTCCTGGTAGAAGGAGGTGATCAGGGTGGTGCCGTCGTTGGCGTAGAGGTTGGAGCGCTGCGCGGTGGGCGGCGTCCGGAGTGTGTTCGGCAGCTCCGAGTACGGCGTCGACAGGGCGCTGAAGCCGATCCCGAAGACCAGGGCTGCTGGCAGTGCGGCGGCGGCCAGCACCAACCCGGCCAGCACTCCGGCGATCACCACGGTCAGCAGTTTGTCGAATTGGGCCCGGATCATCAGCTCTCCCCGCAGGAGCCGGTCACGCTAGGACCCGTTCAGAATGACCCGGAACGCCCCTTTAGCCCTGGGTTTTCCCCAAACCCGGAGGAAACTCGCACCACGCTCAGGGCAGCAGCGCGCCGGCCAGCGGGTGGACCGTCTCCTCGATCTCGTCGGCGACCCGGCTGAAGCACTGGTCGCCACGACCCCACGGGTCATCAAGATCATCTGTGGTCAGCGCCGAGGCGCCGAGGCGCGCGTCGTGAGCCGCCGCCACCAGTGCCACCCCGCGGGCGTACACGGCCTCCGGAGTGGCGTCACCCGGCGGCAGCGCGGCGGCGTCCACAGCAGCCAGCAGCCGACCGAACTCGCCCAGCACGAATGTGCGGGCCGCCGCGTCCGGACGAAGCGCCACCACGTACTCCTGCTGATCGGCGGTGGCGGTCAGGACCAGGTCGGCGGCGTCGATGTGGTCCGACCGCAGCTTGCGCGCGGCGAACCCTTCCACGTCCCCACCACGGCCGGTGACCTGCCGTGCCGCCGGTGGGTTCATCTCCTCGCCCGCGTGCCAGCCACCCGTGCCGGCGCTGTGGCTGTGCACCAGCTCCTCGGCCTGGGCAGGATCCTGCGAACGCCGGGTCAGCCGCTCCCGCACCGCCAGGGCCAGCAGCCGCTCCGCCATCGGCGAGCGGCAGATGTTGCCCATGCAGACGTGCAGAACAGTGAACGGGGGCACTCAGACCGCCCGACCGTCGACGAGATCCGGAACCACGTCGCGCAGCTTCTCCAGCGGGATCGCCCCGGCCCGCAGGAGCTGCGGCACCTCACCGGTCAGATCCACGATCGTGCTCGGCACCGGATCCGGACAGGGACCGGCCTCCAGGTAGGCCCGCACCGAGTAGCTGAGTTGGTCACGCGCCTCGTCGGCGGTGACAGCGGCCGGCTGGCCGGTCTTGTTGGCCGACGAGACCGCCATCGGACCGGTCTCGCGCAGCACCTCCAACGCGACCGGGTGCAGCGGCATCCGCACCGCCACCGTGCCGGTCTTGTCGCCCAGGTCCCACTGCAGGCTCGGCGAGTGCTCGACCACGATCGTCAGGGCACCCGGCCAGAACGCCTCCACGAGGTCCCGTGCGGCAGTGGGCAGCGAGAAGACCAACCCGTCCAGGGTGTGCCGCGAGCCGATCAGCACCGGCGGCGGCATCTGCCGACCCCGGCCCTTGGCATCGAGCAGCGCCTTCACCGCGTACGGGGTGAACGCGTCCGCGCCGATCCCATACACGGTGTCCGTCGGAAGAACGACCAGCTCGCCGTTCTTGACCGCCTCGATCGCCGCAGCGATGCCGCGGTCCCGATCGGCGGGCGACCGGCAGTCGTAGAGCATCACGAGGAGTCAGTCTGCCACGCCGCCCCGATCGGGGCGTGCTGGCCGTCCGCCCGTCGGGACGCCGTCGCGTAGCGGGGACGCCCGGCGAGGTCCAGATGCTCCGCGACAGCGGTGAAGCCGTCGCCCTGGGCGAGCAGCTCAGGCACCGCCGCACCGTGGGTGTCGTCGTGCTCGACGCCGAACACGCCCCCCGGGCGCAACAGCACCGCCGCCCGGGCGACGACCGGCCGGATCACCACCAGACCGTCCGCGCCGCCGAAGACCGCCTCCGCCGGGTCGTGCCCGGCCACCTCCGGCGGGACCACCACGTCGTCCGGCACGTACGGCGGGTTGCAGAGCAGCACGTCCACCCGGCCCACCAGCTCGGCCAGCAGGTCCGGCGCTGTCACGTCGGCCTCTACCACCTCGATCGGGCGGTCCCCCGCCGCGGCGCGCTCCGCCGCGTTGCGGCGCAGCCAGGCCAGCGCCGCCGGGGACCGCTCCACCGCGATCACCCGCGCTCCCGGCAGCTCCTGAGCCACCGCCAACGCGATCGCGCCCGAGCCGCTGCACAGGTCCACCACCACCGGGTCGGGTCGGCCCTGGGCCTGCTCGACACCCCAGCCGGCCAACAGCTCGGTCTCCGGCCGGGGCACGAAGACACCCGGGCCGACCGACAACTCCAGGTGCCGGAACCCGGCCCGACCGGTCAGGTACTGCAACGGCTCGCGCGCGGCACGGCGGCGCGTCAACCCGTCGAGCCGCACCAACTGGTCGTCGCTCAGGTCGTCGGCGAGAGCCAACCGACCCCGGGGAACCCCGAGCACGTACGCCGTCAGCAACTCGGCCTCCACCCGGGCGGACCCGACCCCGGCGGCGGCGAGCGCGCGGGCCACTCGGGCCACCGCGGCGGACGGCCGGATGGGGCCTGTCCCTTCGGGGGGGTGTTGCGGCAAAGTACTCACGACATAATCATGAAGCGTCGCGGGCGACGTGACGAACAGGTGCGCCCGGGCGCGCACGACAGGAGGTTGACGGGTGGGCTGGCTCGACCGGGTCGATGACCAGGTTGACGCCCTGACGCACGCCCGGGCGTTGCAGGAGGCCAGCCGCTCCGCGGAGGCGTACGTCCTGCTGGAGCGTGTGATCCGCACCACCAACGACCCGGCGGCGCGAGCGGACGCGATGGTGCAGCGCCTCTCCGCGCTGATCAATCTCGGTCGGACCGCGGAGTTCACCCGGGCCATCGAAGAGGCGTCGGCGGCGGTCCGCGACCTCGCCGAGCCCTATCTGCACGGTCACCTCAATGCTCTCGCTGCGCTCGCCGCGCACCACCAGGGCGCACTGGACCGCTGCGTCATGCACCTCGTCCGAGCGGCCCGGGCGCTGGGCGCCGTCGCCGACCCGGACCGGGACACCGCCTGGGGTTGGCACGACCTGGCCATGGCCTACAGCTACCTCAGCTTCCACGGGTACGCCCTGGGCGCCATCGAACGGGCCCGGCAGCTCGGGCTGACCGCCGGGATCCCGGAGGAGACGTTCGCCGCGCCGGGCATCCGGCTGCGCAACGCCGTGGCCCTTGACCACAACGGCGACAGCGATGGGTGTCTGCGGGTGCTCCGGGACGTGGCCGCCGACCTGACTCGCTTCGTCCGTGCCGGCCGGGCCGGCCAGCTACGCCCGAGCAGCCTCGCCGCGTACGGCTACGCGGCGGCCCGACAGGCAGCGCTCGGCGACCAGGTGGCGACCGAGGGCCCCGAGCCGGCCCGGTTGATCACCCACGGCGGGGACAGCGCCCGCGCCCGCGACCTGCGTCAGCTCGGGCAGGTGTGCCTCGCCGTCGCCGACGGTCGGCCGATCGAGGCGGTCGCGCGACTGGACACCGTCCAGGTCTCCAACGAGACACTCGGGGCGGCCGAGCCGGCCCGGCTGCGCAGCATCGCGTTGACCCGCGCCGGGGACCACCTGGCGGCGCACCGGGCCGACCGACTGGCGTTCCGGCTCGCCGCGCAGCGCAACGACAGACTGCGCGACGTCTACATCGACGGCATCGCCGCCCGCATCGACCACGAGGAGATGCGCCGCGAGGCGGCCCGCTTCGAGGGTGAGGCGTTGACCGACCCGCTCACCGGGCTGCCGAACCGCCGCCGGCTGGAGCGATACATCACAGCCGTGGTCACCCGCGGCGATCGGGTGGTGATCGGCGTCTGCGACCTGGACGGCTTCAAGGCGGTGAACACCCGGCACGGGCACCACTCGGGCGACCTGGTGCTGCAACGCATCGCCGGCGTGATCAACCGGGTGATGCGCCGGGGCGACTTCGTGGCCCGCTACGGCGGTGACGAGTTCGTTGTGGTGCTGCCGGACACCGGCATGACCGAGGCCACCGAGGTGGCCCGCCGGATCGAGGCGGCGGTCCGCCTGGAGGACTGGGAGTCGTTGGTCCCGGGCACCCCGGTCGGGGTCAGCATCGGCTTCGCCGAGGTCTCCGGTGGCAGCGGGCTGCGCGACGCGCTCAGCGTCGCGTTCGAGCAGGCCGACCGCGAGATGCTCCGCGCCAAGACCCGCCCCCGCGCGAGCTGATCGCCCCCCACCCGGCGGGGTCGATCAAGGAGTTGTGGTGCCTCAGAAAAGCCCCACGACACCACAACCGACCCACCACGACTCCATGATCGACTGGGCGTGCCGGGGTCAGCTCCGTGTCGCGGTCAGCGGCGGGTCAGCTCGGTGTCGCCGGCGAGCCGGGCGGCCCGGTCGGCCTCGGTGAGGGCGTCCAGCACCCCGTCCAGCTCGCCGCCGAGCGCCAGGTCCAGGTTGTACGCGGTGTAGCCGATCCGGTGATCGGTGATCCGGTTCTGCGGGAAGTTGTAGGTGCGGATCCGCTCCGAGCGGTCCACGGTGCGCACCTGGGCCTTGCGCGCGTCCGAGGCGGCGGCGTCGGCCTGCTCCTGGGCAGCGGCGAGCAGCCGGGCCCGCAGGATCCGCATCGCCTGCTCCCGGTTCTGCAACTGGGACTTCTCGTTCTGGCAGGAGACGACGATGCCGGTCGGCAGGTGGGTGATCCGCACCGCCGAGTCGGTGGTGTTCACCGACTGGCCACCCGGGCCGGACGAGCGGAACACGTCGATGCGCAGTTCGTTCTGGTCGATCGTGACGTCGACGTCCTCGGCCTCCGGCAGCACCAGCACTCCGGCGGCGCTGGTGTGGATCCGGCCCTGCGACTCGGTCACCGGGACACGCTGCACCCGGTGCACGCCGCCCTCCCACTTGAGCCGCGACCAGACGCCGTTGCCGCCGTCCGGCACACCCTTGGTCTTGATCGCCAGGGAGACGTCCTTGACCCCGCCGAGGTCGGAATCCTGCGCGTCGATCACCTCGGTGACCCAGCCGTGCCGTTCGGCGTACCGGGTGTACATCCGCAGCAGGTCACCGGCGAACAGCGCCGACTCCTCGCCACCCTCACCGGCCTTGATCTCGACGATCACGTCCTTGGCGTCGTGCGGGTCGCGCGGAATGAGCAGCTCGGCGAGCCGCTCCTCCAGCACCGGCAGGGACCCGGCGATGGCGTCCGCCTCACCCGCGAAGGACGGGTCCTCGGCGGCCAACTCGCGAGCCGCGGCCAGATCGGCGCGGGCCTGCTCCAACTCGTCGGCGGCCTTGTGCAGCGGCACCAGCTCGGCGTACCGGCGGCCGACCCTGCGCGCGGTCGCCTGGTCGGCGTGGATGGCCGGATCGGCCAACCGCTTCTCCAGCTCCGCGTACTCGTCGAGAAGGCCGGCCAGACGCTCGCTGCTCATGCTGCGGATGCTCCTTCGACGGTGCGCGACGACCGGGCCGGGGCCGGGGGGCCAGCGGCCGGGCGGAAGTGGAGGAAAACGCGGACGGCGCCCGCGTCCGGTGGAAAACCGGACGCGGGCGCCGAACGAGGAGTTACTTGGCCTTCTTGGCCTGAACCTTGGCGTACTTCTGCTGGAACTTCGCGACCCGGCCGGCGGTGTCGAGAACGCGCTGCTTACCGGTGTAGAACGGGTGGCAGGCGCTGCAGGTCTCGGCGTGGATCGCCCCGCCCTTGGCGGTGCTGCGGGTCGTGAACGTGTTGCCACAGGAGCAGCTGACCTCGGTGGTCACGTACTCCGGGTGGATGTTTGCCTTCATGTCGCCTCGGTCCTCTCGTTGGTGGTCGCCGGGTCGCCGTCATCGCTCGTCGCGCCGTACGCGACGGGCTCGGGCGTGAACCGGAACCGGTGGCCGATTGACCAGTGTGCCATGGGCCTGAGCCCACCCGGTAATCGGGCCGCACACCTCGTCCGGCATCGTCAACACGTGCCTACCCGTCCGCATTCCCGCCGGCTGGTGGGGCATTCGCGCGTCCGGCGGACCGCCGCCAGGTACCCCGACCGGGGTACGCCCGCCGAGCCGGAGGTGCGTCGATGACACGCCTGATCGCCACCCGGGGACTGCCCGCCTCCGGCAAGACGACGTTCGCCCGCACGCTCCAGCCGTCGGTGCTCCGGGTCAACCGGGACGATCTGCGCCGGATGCTGCACGGCGAGCGGTTGTTCACGCAGTGGGCCGAGGCGCAGGTGACCGCCGTACAGCAGGCTCAGGTCGAGGCGCTGCTGCGGGCCCGAGCGGACGTCTGCGTGGACGACACCAACCTGCGCGCGCGAACTTTGCGGGGCTGGGCCGAGCTGGCCGCCCGCCACGGCGCGGACTTCGAGGTGCACGACTTCACCGACGTGCCGCTGGACGAGTGCCTGCGCCGCGACGCCGCCCGTCCGGCCGCCGACCAGGTCGGCGCGGACGCGATCCGCCGGCTGCACGAGCGGTACCTGCAGGGGCGGGAGTTGCCGTTGCCGGTGCCGCAGGCCCGCACCGGACGCCCCGCCGTGGTGCACCCGCCGTCGACCGAGCCACCGGAGATCGTCCTGGTGGACATCGACGGCACCGTCGCGCTGGCCGTCTCCCGCAGCCCGTACGACATGACCCGGGTGGGCCAGGACGCGCCGAACCCGGCGGTGATCGCGGCGGTCCGGGCGATGCACGCGGCCGGGTACGGGGTGGTCTTCTGCTCGGGGCGGGACGCCTCCGCCCGCGCGGCCACCGAGGCGTGGCTGGCCCGGCACGTACGAGTGCCCTACCTGGGCCTGCACCTGCGGGCCGTCGGCGACTCCCGGAAGGACTCGATCGTCAAGCGGGAGATCTACGACCGGGAGATCCGGGACACCTACCGGGTGGCCGGCGTCTTCGACGACCGTGTCCAGGTGGTCCAGATGTGGCGATCTCTCGGTCTCACCGTCTTCCAGGTGGCCGACGGCGACTTCTGAGGTGTCCGGACGGGCCCCGCGCGTGGGGGCCCGTCCGGACAGGTCACCCGGTGACGGTGGTGGTGGCCTCGGCGCGGACGCCGTTGACCTCGACCGTCAGACGGATCGGCGCGCCGGGCCGCAGCGCCGTCAGGGTGCCGGTGGCCGGGTCGAATCGGGCCGTGTGCCACTGGCGCACCCCGGCCGCCGAGCCGACGTGCACTCCCGGCGAGGCCGACCAGTCGGCGCTGACCGGGGCGGCCACCGGGACCGTACGCCCACCGGGTTGGGTCAGCGTGGCGGTCACCGACGCCGGGGTGCCGACCGCGACGCTGGCCGGGGCGGTCAGCGCGAGCCGATCGGTGTGCGGGTGGAACTCCGCGTCCACCCAGCGCGGGCCCTCGGCGAGCGGGTCACGACGGGCCCGGTCGGCCTCGGCCGGGGTCACCGGGTCCACGCCGAACTCCGTCCAACCGGTGAAGCCGCCCTGGTCGGCAGGGGTGGACGGCGTCTTGCCCGCATTACCGTTGATCACGTACGGCACCCCGTCCACGCGGTCGGCGTGGAAGGTGCCGACGTGCCCGCCCACGAACAGCGCGCCCTTGCCGGTGTGGTGCTGGAAGTCGGCCAGCCACTGCTCCAGCAGCGCCGCCTCCTTGCGGTCGCCGAGCTGGCTGGCCTGCGCCGGGCTGGGGTCACGCGGCGGGTGGTGGTGCAGGACGACGACCGAACCCACGCGCCGGTCGGTGGCCGCCGCGTCCAGCGTCTCGCGGAGCATCCGTACCTGGTCGAAGCCTCCGCCGCGCAGCGTCCCGGTGGACGAGTTCAGCGTGACGAACCGGGTGCCGTTGTGGTCGAACACCCGGGAGGTGGCGCCGAACGCGGCAGCGAAGTTGCTGATCGGGGCGCCCATGATCTCGTGGTTGCCGGGCACGTAGTACCAGGGCAGCGCGTCGCCCAACTCCTCGTCGAGGATCCGCCGGGCCAGCGCGAAGTCGGCCGGGTAGGCGGTGTCCACGAAGTCGCCGTTGATCAGGAGGAGGTCCGGCCGGGCCGCCCGCACCTCGCGCAACGTCCGCCGGGCCTGGGCGACCAGGTCGCTGTCCGGGTCGGCGGCGACGAACTGGGCGTCGGAGAGCACCGCGAACCGCCACGGCGCGCCGTCCACCGTGCCGTCGCGGACCACCACCCGATCGGTACGCGGGGCCACCTCCGGGACGTCGACAGTCGGTGGCACCTTCGCCACCAGGTCATCGATGATCACCTCGCTGGTGTACTGCGCCGCGGCGTTCGTCTCGGCCACGTAGAAGCGGCGTACCCGCACCGGGTACTGCACCCCGGCCGGCACCGCGAACTCCACGTACCGCCAGCCCGTCCAGGTGATCAGTGGGCCACGCAGCACGTGCTGGGTGTCCTGGGCGTCGTGCAGGTGCAGGCTGGGCCACTCCCCGGTGCCGTTGCCGTGGATCCACATCCCGAATGCCTGCGGCTGACCGGGCACCTCGATCCAGGCGGGCGGGTCGGCGTACGCGGCCCGCGTGCCGGTGGACTGGCTGAAGTCGTACGACATTCGCAGGCCGGTGCCGCTGTGCCCGGGGGCCGGAGCCACCGAACCGCTGGCCCGGGCCTGGCTGAACCGCCAGGACGCGGCGTCGTCGAAACCGGCGACCGGCACGTCGGTCAGCCCGACGGTGACCGGCAGGACAGCGCTCGTGCCTCCGACGTGAATGGTCACCAGGCCCGAGCCGGTGTCCCGTAACGCGGCGATGGACAGGTTGCCGTCCCCGGTGGGGGTGATCCGCAGCAGGTCCCTGTCGTAGTCGAGGGTGAGGTCGGCCGGCTCGATCGGCGCGGTGTTGCCTTCGGCGTCGTACCCGACCACGCCGACCAGGGCGTCACCGTCCCGGCCGGTCAGCCCGACCCGCGGCGTGGTGGTGCCGATCCGGGCCAGCGGGCCGAGGACTGTGAGGTTCAGCGAGCCGGTGACCCGCCCCCGTGCGGCGGTGACAGTGCTGGCCCCTGGCGCGCCGGCGTGGAACACGCCGTCACTGTCGATGCGGCCGCGTACTGCCGGGGTCGCCCGCCAGCTGGGGGCGCCGGCCGCCGGGCCGTACGTCTCGTCGTAGCCGGATGCGGTGATGGTGCGGGTCAGCCCGGGGAAGACCCGGTCGGGCCGCCCGCCTCGCACCGGTGAGACGCCCGGGGCGGCGGTGGGGTCGCTGGCCGTCTCGACCCAGTAGCCGGTGAGTCGACCGCTGCCCTTCGGCGCGTAGATGGCCAGGCCGTTGGGCACGGCCCGCTCGCTGCCGTCGGAGGGGCCGTTCTCCAGTTGCACGGCGGGTGCGCCCGGCTCCCGGGCCAGCAGCGTGGACGATCCGCCACCGTCCAGGTTGAGCGCGTGGTGGGCACCCAGTTCGGCCATCATCCGGCCCATCTCGGTCTGCGTCACGCCACGGCTGTCGACCTGACGCCCGTCCACCGTCAGCATGATCATCTTTCGACCGTCGGCGCTGAACCCGACGGCGGTGCGGGGGGCGAGGGTCGGATCGGCGATGCTCTGCACGACGCCGTCGCGGACCAGGACGTTGCCGCCCCCGACCGCCGCGTGCAGGGTGCTGCCGTCGGAGGGCTTCGGCCGCCAGGCCACCGCCACCGGGTCACCGGCGCGCAGGCCGGCCAGCGCGTCCGCGCCGAGGTCACGGCCGAGCAGCACGGTGCTGCCTGCGACGATCGGGCCGCTACCGGCCACGTTTCCCACCGAGGCCACCCGCCCGTTGGTCACTGTGACCTCGACCACCCGGTCCGCGCCCTCGACGGCACGCTGCCGGGAGTACGTCCCCCACAGCTCGGTGAAGGCGCCGATGCCGTCGGCCTGCACCATGTTGTTGAACTGGGTCAGCGGGACCGGCCCGGTGGGCAGTGTCGCGCTGCCGTCGAAGTTCACCTCGACCACCCGCCCGAGCCCGTTCGTGGTGACCGCCACCGCGTTGCGGTGACCGCTGACCCCCGACTGGATCAGCTCGCCGTCACGGACGCCGACGCCCTGGGCGGCGCCGGAGTTGTTGATGTCGAAGAAGTCGCCGTTGACAGCGGCGACGGCGTGCGTCTGGTCCACCGCCTTTCGCAGCGGCTCGGCCCGGCTGACAGCGCCGGAGTTGACGTAGTCGATGGTGGAGCCGCCGGCCAGGTCGGTGGTGAGCGCGTCGGCGCGCAGCCAGCCCTCGGCGTCGTACCGGTCGAAGGACGTCAGCTGCACGCCGGGCGCCACCGGCCGGGTGGCCTTCGTGGTCTCCAGCCCGCCGGCCGGCTCCAGACCACCAGCGCCGGCGGTCAGGGCGGTCGCGACTGTCGGGGCGGCGGCCAGGCTGACCGAGCCGGCCGGGCGGGAGGACGCGGGCGGCGCGTCCTCGGCGATGGTGGGTGAGGCCACTGACGACGAGGCCACTGTGGGCGGGTCGATGGTGGGTGCGGCGGTGGCCGGCGGCGACAGGGCCAGGGCGAGCAGCGGCGTCAGCAGCAGGACGCCGGTGCGGCGGGCGGATCGTCTGCGGGTACGCATGGACGACAGTCAACCCGGCAATGAATAGAAGTTTCAATACCTGTCGACTTAACCGAAGGAAAATTCCATCACCTCGCGCCGCGGGCGCCATCTCCCGCCGACTGCGGATGTCGGCCGGGGGGACATGACGAAGGGGCACGGCCGCGATGGCCGTGCCCCTTCGTCGTCACGCGGGGATGGTTACTCCCCCGGCGTCGACTTCGCGATCTGCATCAGGAACTCGATGTTCGTGCGGGACTGCTTGAGCCGGTCCAGCAGGAGATCCATCGCGGCCTGCGAGTCCAGCGAGTGCAGCACCTTCCGGAGCTTGTGGATGATGGCCAGCTCTTCCGGTGCGAGCAGGACCTCTTCCTTACGCGTACCGGACGGGTTGATGTCGATGGCCGGGAAGGTCCGCTTGTCGGCGATCTTCCGGTCCAGCTTCAACTCGGCGTTGCCGGTGCCCTTGAACTCCTCGAAGATGACCGTGTCCGCCATGGAACCGGTCTCCACCAGCGCCGTGGCGATGATGGTCAGCGACCCACCGTTCTCGATGTTGCGGGCCGCGCCGAGGAAGCGCTTCGGCGGGTAGAGCGCTGTGGAGTCGATACCACCCGACATGATCCGGCCGCTGGCCGGCGCCGCCAGGTTGTACGACCGACCGAGCCGGGTCACCGAGTCGAGCAGCACGACGACGTCGTGTCCAAGCTCGACGAGGCGCTTGGCCCGCTCGATGGCCAGCTCCGCCACTGTGGTGTGGTCCTGCGGCGGACGGTCGAACGTGGCCGCGATGACCTCGCCCTTGATCGACCGCTGCATGTCGGTGACCTCTTCAGGCCGCTCGTCCACCAGCACCACCATCAGGTGGCACTCCGGGTTGTTGCGGGTGATCGCGTTCGCGATCGCCTGCAGCACCATCGTCTTACCCGCCTTGGGCGGAGACTGGATGAGTGCCCGCTGGCCCTTGCCGATCGGCATGACCAGGTCGATGACCCGGGTGGTCAGGATGTGCGGCTCGGTCTCCAGCCGCAGGCGCTCCTGCGGGTAGAGCGGGGTGAGCTTGTAGAACTCCGGACGACGCCGCGCCTCCTCCGGCTCCATCCCGTTGATCGTGTCCAGCCGCATCAGCGGGTTGTACTTGTCGCGCCGCTGGTCGCCGCTGTTGCCGCCCTCTCGGGCCGCCCGCACCGCACCGGTGATCGCGTCACCGCGGCGCAGTCCGTACTTCTTGATCTGGGACATCGAGACGTACACGTCGTTCGGGCCGGCCAGGTAACCGGTCGTCCGCACGAAGGCGTAGTTGTCGAGCACGTCGATGATGCCGGCCACCGGGACGAGCACGTCGTCGTCGTTGACCTGCGGCTCACGTCCGCCGGTGTCGGCACCGGTCTCGGTGCGCTCGCCACGCCCGCGGCGACGGTCCCGGAAGCGGCTGCGCCGGCCGCGCCGGCCACCACCCTCGTCATCGTCGTCGCTGTCCCGCTCGGCACGCTGACCACGGTCGTTGCGGTCACCGCGGTCGGGTCGGTCGTTGCGCTCGGCCCGCTCGCCCCGATCGGCACGCTCGCCCCGGTCGTTGCGCTCGGCCCGCTCGCCCCGATCGGCACGCTCGGTCCGGTCGTTGCGCTCGCCCCGGTCGGCACGCTCGCCCCGGTCGGCACGGTCGCCCCGGTCGGCCCGCTCGGCCCGCTCGCCCCGATCGGCACGGTCGGTCCGGTCGTTGCGCTCGCCCCGCTCGGCACGCTCGCCCCGCTCGGCACGATCGCCCCGCTCGGCACGATCGCCCCGCTCGGCACGATCGCCCCGCTCGGCACGGTCGCCCCGCTCGGCACGCTCCGGACGCTCGGCCCGGTCGCGGCGGTTCTCGCCACGGTCGGCCCGCTCACCGGCTTCCGCCTCGTCGGTACGCGTCTCGGTCGCCCGCGCCTCAGTCGCCCGCGGCTCGGTCGCCCGTGCTTCGGTCGCCCGCGGCTCGGTCGCCCGCGCCTCAGCGGGGCGAGCCTCGGTGGTACGGGCCTCCGCCGTTGCGGTCCGGCTCCGCCGGGTGCGGCTACGGCCCTCGGTCTCGGCGGCCGGCTCGGCCGGCGCCTGCTCGGCACCGCGTCCTTCGGCTGCCGGCCGGTCGGCGGTCTCCCGCACCTCGGCGCGCACTCCCTCACGGGTCGGGGCGGCCGCGGCCGCGACCTCGGCCCGTGGTCGAGGGGTCCCGGCGGCGTTGCCGCCCTGCCGCTCGGAAATCGCGGCGATCAGCTCGCCCTTGCGCATGCGAGCCGTGCCGGAGATGCCGAGCGACGCAGCCAGGCTCTGCAGCTCCGGCAGCAGCATCGCCGACAGACCGGTGCCGCTACGCCGACGACGGGCGGGAGCGGCTGCGGTGGCATCGCCAGCGACGTTGGAAACATCCGACGTCACGTCGGTGGTGTCGCTCAATGGATTCCTTCCCTCGATAAGGCCGGGACTGCCCGGAGTCGGAACTCAGGTGGCCGGGCGGCCTCGGTGCACCCGCCTCGCAAGGACGCGTCGCGGGAGTCTGTGACACAGCAGCCGGTCGGTATCCCGACTCACCAACGTCGGTGAGCAGGTCTCGCCGTCTGCGGCGACCTGTGGAAACTGCGGTGCGGCGTGGGCCTTTGGCAGGGGTAGACGGGCTGACCGCCGAGAGCTTCGGGGGTGCGCCGCCCCGCAGGAGATCGCGTGCTTCGCGGCTGTGCTAGGTCTAGAGCGTAATCAACTCTTCCGACCTGCGGCAACAGGGTCCCGCTCGGCGTGTCCAAGTCTACCCCGAGCGACCCGCGCGCCGCTGACGTCTATCGGTAACTGCCAGATCTCCCAGTCTGTTCCCACCGGGAAGCCCGCTGGAGGCTGGCTGAGCGCCAGCACAGTCGGCCCCGCCCCACTGACCACAGCTGCCACATCGGCCGCACGTAACGCGCTGACCAGGGCAGACGTGCCTGGCATCCCGGCGGCGCGGTAATCCTGGTGGAGTCGGTCGACGGTGGCCGGCAGCAGCAGGGACGGGTCCGTGGTGAGCGCGTGCACCAGCAGCGCCGCCCGCCCGGCGGTCAACGCGGCGTCACCATGCGGCACTGTCGCCGGCAGAGCCGCCCGCGCGGTCGCTGTCAAACCGCGTTCCGCCGGGACGAAAACAGTGGGCCGCACCGCCTCGGCGACCGGCAGGGAGACCGCCCGGGCGCCGCCCGGCTCGGACCAGGCCAGCGTGAAACCGCCGAGCAGGCACGGCGCCACATTGTCGGGGTGGCCCTCGATCTCGGCGCACAGCCGCAGCGCACCCGCGTCGTCGAGGCGGTCCTCCCCATCGACGACGAGGGCACGGGCCAGCAGCACCCCAGCGACGATCGCAGCGGACGAGGAGCCCAGCCCACGTGCCTGGGGGATCCGGTTGACGCACTCCACGCTCAGCCCCGCGGGGTGGGCCCCGAGCACGTCGAACGCGGCGCGCATGGCGCTCACCACCAGGTGCCGGTCGTCGTCTGGCAGCTCACCGGCGCCCTGCCCGGTCACTGCCACCCGGACACCACCCGAGGCGATCTCGGCGGCCACGTCGTCGTAGAGCCCGAGCGCGAGACCCAGCGCGTCGAAGCCCGGGCCCAGGTTGGCGCTGGTCGCCGGGACGCGGACCCGGACCGGCTCGGCGGTGAAGTTCGTCGGCACGCGCTCATGCTATGGCCCGGGACCGACGAACTGGTCCCGCGCCCGCTGCCTGGGACCGCCGAGTTCAGCCGGCCGGGTCCGGGACCGGCTCGACGGCCGGATCGGTGAGCGACAGCCGGCGGGTGGCGATCCGCCAGCCGACCGCGTACACGAGAGTGATCAGACCGCAGCCGGCGAGCACCACCCGTTCGTCGACCGAGTCCACCACCAGGGCCACCGCCAGTTGACTCACCGAGATCGCCAGCGTCGCCAGCATCATGTCGGTGGCGAAGACGCGGCCCCGCAACCGGTCCGGAACTTCACCCTGAAGGGCGAAGTTCGACATCACCCAGTTGCTGCCACCCGCGAAGTGCGCCACGAAGACCAGCAGCAGCACCAGCGGAAACCATCGCACCACCGAGGTGCCCAGGTAGGACAGGCCGTAGAGCGACATGGACAGCGCGAGCCCGGGCAGCAGCCAGGCCCGGTTGGTCAACACCCGGCGCATCAGGATCGGCCCCACCAACGCTCCCGCGCCGCGTACGGCGAAGAGCAGGCCGGCGCCGAGCGGGCCCACACCGTACACGCCGGCCAGCAGCGGAAACACTGTCAGCACGCCGTTTCCCAGGCCCACCGCGGACTTGACGGTGACCAGCGCGAGCACCCGGGGGCGGTGGCCGATGTAGCCGAGCGCCTCGCGGACCGCCGACCACGTCCGCTGGGCCGGTTGGTCGGCGTCCCGGGGCGCCTGCAACGGCCGGCGGATCCGGGTGGCGAGGGTCGCGGCCACCGCGAGGCTCGCCGCCGCCACCCAGAAGCAGACGTACGGGCCGGCAGCGGTGCTGAGCACGCCGCCGAGCGAGGCACCGACCACTGTCATGGTGCCCCAGGCCGAACCGGCGACGGCGTTGCCCGCAGCGAGTTCGTGCGGCTCCAGCACGTTGGGCAGCGCGGCCTGGGCGGCCGGCGAGTAGAACGCCTTGGCGACCGCCACCACACCGATCGCCACCAGCGCCAGCCACGCCGTTCCGGCGTTGCGCACGCCGAGCAGCAGCAACACGCCCGCGAGCGCGGCCACGTTCGCGGCGATCATGATCTTCCGGCGGTCGAAGCGGTCGGCGATCGTGCCCGTGTACGGCAGCAGCAACGCCACGATGCCGGTGTCCACCGCCAACACCAGTGCGCCCCAGACGCCGCTGCCGGTCAGTTGCGGCAGCAGCACCAGCAGCGGCACCATGACGAACCAGTCGGCGCCGAAGACCACCAGCTCGGCGAGGAACAGGTTGCGGAAGCTCCGATTGCCGGTCAGAACCGAGAGGGTGGACGCCACGGAGCGCGACCCTACCTGGTCGGTGTCGCAGCCACACCTGCTCCCAGCAGCGCCGAAACCGTGACGAAGGTGTAACCGCGCGACCGTAACCCGTTGATCATGTCGGTCAGACCCCGCAGTGCGACCAGCCGCCGGCGGGCCCCCACATCGTGGCCGAGCACTATCGTTCCCGGCCGAACCTCGTTCACCATCCGTTGGGCGTGACCGGCCGGATCGTCGGGGAACTGGCGCTCCACCATCTGCAACGACCAGAGCACCAGCCGATAGTCCAGCCGGGCTGCCGCGTGCAGTACCGCCCCGCCCAGGTGGCCGTACGGCGGGCGCAGGAGCGCCGGCGGCACCCCGGTCAGGTCGGTGATCGCGTCGTGGCTGCGGCGCAGGTCGTCGTACGCCTCGGCGGCGTCCAGTTCGGCCAGGTCCCGGTGTTCCCAGCTGTGGTTGCCCACCTCGTGCCCGGCCAGCCGGTCGCGGACGACGTCGGCGTGCCGACGGACCTGCGCCCCGACCATGAAGAAGGTGGCCGGAACCCGATGCTGGGCCAGGGTGTCGAGCACCATGGGTGTCCACTGTGGTGCTGGGCCGTCGTCGAAGGTGAGGGCCACCAGGCGTTGGTTGGTCCGCACGGACCAGACGACCTCCAGCGCGCCGGAGCCGACATCCTGTTGGCCGCTACCGAGGGTGGTGCTGGCGGGGCCGCCGGCGATCGGCATCCGGCGATGAGTGATCCACCACGCCTCGGACGTCCCCGCACCGATACCCACACCGCCCACCACCAGGAGGCCACGGCGCAGCAGGTCGCGTCGCCCCCACCCACGCGCGCCCTCGGCCATCTGCCCGCCCCGCTTCACCCACACTCCCCACCCGTCTACGAGGAGTATGCAAGAAGTTACACAAAGTATGGGTGGTCGAGTCGGAGTGTTTTCGGTCGAATGACCTGGAACGCCCCCGACGAAAATCCGCCGGGGGCGTTCCGAAGCGCGCTGCGACCTACTCGGTCGGCTCCGCCGGAGGCAACGGCGAGGTACGGCTACGCGGCAACCGCAGCACCTCGAACTGGTCCGTGCCCTCCACCAACGCGGCCGACGGCGCGGGTCGCCCGGCCGGCTGCACACCCTCGGCAGCGACCGGGGCGGGCGCGCCGCTCGGCACCGCGACCTGGTTCGGCGCCGGCACCTCGTCGGTCTCCGTCGTGGTCACCGCCGACCCTCCGGAACGACGCCGTGCACGCCGAGCCCGCAGCGACTCCTTGGTGTGCTCCACCATCGTGTAGAGCGTCGGCACCAGGATCAACGTGAGCAGCGTCGAGCTGAGCAGACCACCGATCACCACGACCGCCAGCGGCTGAGAGATGAAGCCGCCCTCACCAGTCAGCCCGAACGCCATCGGCAGCAGCGCGAAGATGGTCGCCACCGCCGTCATCAGGATCGGGCGCAGCCGGCGACGGCCACCTTCGACCACCGCCTCCCGGACCCCCATGCCCTGCGCCCGGTACTGGTTGATCAGGTCGAGCAACACGATCGCGTTGGTCACCACGATGCCGACCAGCATCAGCACACCGATCAGTGCCGGAACACCGAGCGGCGTCCCGGTGACCAACAGCAGACCGATGGCACCGGTCGCCGCGAACGGGATGGAGATCAGCAGGATCAACGCCTGGGTGAGGCTGCGGAACGTGGCCACCATGATCAGGAAGACGATGGCGATCGCGGCCAGCACCGCCAGACCCAGGTCCGCGAAGGCATCCGCCTGATCCGCGCTGACACCACCGATGGTGAAACTCGCACCCGGCACGTTGATGCCGTCCAGCCGCTTCTGCAACTCCTGGCTGGTCGCGCCCAGGTTCGACCCGGTCGCCGCGCCGGTCACCGACACACTGCGCTCACCGTCGATCCGGGTGACCTGCTGCGGGCCTTCGCCCTGGGTGACCTGCGCGATGTCGCCCAGCTTGACCGGACCAACAGGCAGCGCGCGCAGCTCCTCCACTGTCATCGGCGGCTGCGTGCCCAACCGCAGCACCACGTTCTGCTGCTGGCCGTCGAGCGCTACCTGACCCAGCGGCGCTCCCCGGAACGCCTGCGACACGAGCTGCCCCACGGCGGCCTCGGTGAGCCCGACCCGACCGGCCGCGACCCGGTCGACCGCCACGTCGACCCGCGGTACCCGCGCTGCCAGGCTGGTGGAGACGTCCTCGACGTCCGGGACGCCGTCCATCGCGGCCCGCACCTCCTCGGCGGCCCGGGTCAGCGTCTCCGGGTCGCTGGCCTGGACGATCACCTCCAGCTGGCTGGTCGACGCCTCCTGCCCGCCACCGAAGCTGATCTCACCCACACCGGCGCCGAGCTTGTCGAACTCCTTGCGCAGCACCTCACGCATCTGCTTCGCGTCGGTGTCACCGTCGAGCGCCAGCGACCAGCTGGCGACGTTGTTGCCGCCGCCGCCCGCCCACGGGTTGTCCCCACCGCCGGCTGTCACCTGGTACGTCTCGACACCGTCGGTGCGGGACAGCACCGACTCGACCTGCTTGGCCGCCGCGTCGGTGGCCGCCAGGCCGCTGCCGGCCGGCAGTTCCTGGCTCATGTTGAGGGTGTCCTGGCCGGAGTCGTCCAGGAAGTTGGTCTCCAACTTCTGTGCCAGACCGAACGTGCCGAAGAGCACCAGCAGGCCGAGCCCGACGGTGATCCAACGGGTCGACCGCTTGCGGGTGGCGAACCCGATCACGGGCAGGTACGCCCGCTGCAACGGGCTGCGCAGCTCCTTCTCCTCCGCGGCGTGCCGTACCGCCTCGTCGTCAGCGGTGCCGCCGCGCGGCTTGAGGAACCAGTACGCGAGGACCGGGATCACTGTCAGCGACACCAGCAGCGAGGCGAGCAGAGCCACCGTCACGGTGATCGCGAACGGCGCGAAGAGTTGGCCCACGAACCCGCCGACCAGCGCGATCGGCGCGAACACCGCCACCGTGGTGAGCGTGGACGCGGTCACCGCACCGGCGACCTCCCGGACGCCGGTGATGATGGCGTGCCGTTTCTCCTCGCCGTACTCCAGATGTCGTTTGATGTTCTCCAACACCACGATCGAGTCGTCGACCACCCGACCGACCGCGATGGTCAACGCGCCGAGGGTGAGCAGGTTGAGCGAGTAGTCACCGATCCACAGGGCGATCAGCGCCACCAGCACGGAGAGCGGGATGGAGACCGCGGTGACCACCGTCGAGCGCACCGACAGCAGGAAGACCAGGATGACGATGACCGCCATCACCAGGCCCAGCAGGCCCTCCGTGGTCAACGACTCGATCGACTTCTCGACGAACGGCGCCTGGTCGAAGACCACTGTCAGCTCCGCGCCGGAGGCGTCCTTCAGGTCGTCGAGCCGGTCCCTGATCTCGTGCGAGATCTCCACGGCGTTGCCGTCCGGCGAGGCCGTGACCGCGATGCCGAGGCTGTCCTTGCCGTTGGTCCGGGTGATCGCCGTGGCCGGTGCGAGCTGCTGCTCGACCGTCGCCACGTCACCGAGGCGAACCGGTGCCGCGGCCGGGGCGACAACGATGCCGCGCAGCTCCTCCAGGGTGGCGATCGGCGTTCCGACCTGCACCGGGAGGGCCAAGGCGCCGTCGGTCACCGCGCCGGCCGGAACCGCCACGCCGTTGGTCTTCAGCGCCGCGCCGATCGCCGTCGGCTGGATCTTCGCGGCGGCCAGCTTCGCCGGGTCCGGGGTGATCACCACGACGTTGTCGCGGGTGCCGGTCACCTCGACAGTGCGTACCCCCTCGATGCCCTCCAGCTCCGGCACCACGGTCGCGCGCAGCTTCTCGGCGAGCGCCCGCTCGTCCGCCGCGCCGGCCGCGGCCAGCACCACCGCCGGCAGGTCGTCGGTGCTACCCGCGATGACCTGCGGGTCGACGCCCTCCGGCAGTTGGGCGTCGATCCGGCTCAACGCGGTCTGCATCTTGTTGACCACGTCGTCGAGGTCGGTGCCGAACTCGTACGTCACCTGGACGGTGGCCGCCCCCTCGCGGGAGGTGGAGGTGACCTGGTCCAGCCCCGGGATGCCCTGGAGGGCGTTCTCGATCGGCTCGGTCACCTGCGACTCGACGATCTCGGGGCCGGCGCCGGGGTAGGGAGCCACGATGAACGCGGCCGGGAACTCGAGCGACGGCAGCAGTTGCTGCTTCAGCGACGGCACGGCGAACACTCCGAACACCGTGGTCACCACCGCGATGAGGGCAATCAGCCCTCGGTTGGCGAGGCTGAATCTGGCGAGCAGCGACATCGGCCTGGCTCACTCCTGAACGAGAATGCGGGCGGGGATACCCGAAAGTGTGCCGGACTCGCATACCTCGGCCCCCGCCGCCCCCGGACCGTCGCGCCGTCCAGTCACCCGCCGCCGATCACCACCCGGAGGTGGCGCGCTCAGGCCAGGTCGAGGGCGCGCGCCGCAGCCAGCGGGTCGTTCGCGATGGTCACCGGCGCCGGCGCAGTGGAGATCGCCCATTCCGGGTCCTTCAGCCCGTGGCCGGTCACAGTGCAGACCACAGTGGAACCGGGCGGCACCGCGCCCGCCGCGGCCTGCTGCAGCAGGCCGGCCACGCTGGCCGCGCTGCCCAGCTCGACGAAGACCCCCACCTCACGGGCGAGCAGACGGTACGCGGAGAGGATCTCCCGGTCGGTCACCGACGCGATCAGGCCACCGGAGGCGTCCCGGGCGTCCAACGCCTTCGTCCAGCTGGCCGGGTTGCCGATCCGGATCGCGGTGGCGATGGTGGACGGCTCCGGCACCACCTGGCCGGTCACGATCGGGGCCGCCCCGGCGGCCTGGAAGCCGTACATCTTCGGGGCGCGGGTGGTGGCGCCGGCGGCCAACTCCTCCGCGTATCCCATCCAGTACGCGGAGATGTTGCCGGCGTTGCCGACCGGCAGGCAGTGGATGTCGGGCGCGTCACCGAGCGCCTCGACGATCTCGAAGGCGGCGGTCTTCTGGCCGTGCAGCCGGTCGATGTTCACCGAGTTGACCAACGCGACCGGGTAGTCCTGGGCGAGCTTGGCGGCCGTCGCGAGGCAGTCGTCGAAGTTGCCGTTCACCTGCAGCAGCTTCGCGCCGTGCACCAGCGCCTGGGCCAGCTTGCCCAGCGCGATCTTGCCCTGCGGCACCAGCACGGCGCAGGTCAACCCGGCGCGGGCCGCGTACGCCGCGGCGGAGGCGCTGGTGTTGCCGGTAGAGGCGCAGATGATGGCCTTGTTGCCGGCCTCGACCGCCTTGGACACCGCGAGGGTCATCCCCCGGTCCTTGAAGGAGCCGGTCGGGTTGGCGCCCTCCACCTTGAGGTGCACGTCGCAACCGAGCCGGGCGGACAGCACCGGCGCCGGCAACAGCGGGGTGTTGCCCTCGTGCAGCGTGACGACCGGCGTGGCCGCAGTGACCGGCAGCCGATCCCGGTACGCCTCGATCAGACCCCGCCACATGTCGCTCTCCTCGCTTCTACCGCTGCGCCCACCCGATATCAGGGCCACCTTGGACCAGCCCGCTGGAGTGGTCAATGGCACACCCCCGCCTACCCACCTGGCGGGACGCGCGAGCCGTTCCGTCGATGATGCAACGACTCAGGCGTCGCCCTCGACCCGCAGCACACTGGTCACCGACCGGACAATGTCCAGACCGCGCAGCTCGCCGACTGTCGCGGCGAGCGCGGCGTCCGGTGCCACATGCGTGACGATGACCAGCTCGGCGTCGCCGTCGCGGCCCGCTGGCCCGCCCGCCGAGCCCTGCCGCACCGTCGCGATCGACACGTCGTGCCGGGCGAAGACGCCCGCCACCGAGGCCAGCACACCCGGGCGGTCGGCCACGTCGAGGCTCACGTGGTAGCGGGTCAACGCCTCACCCATCGGCCGTACCGCGAGGGCCGCGTACGCGCTCTCGCTGGCCGCGCGGACCCCGGCGAGCCGGTTGCGGGACACCGCGACCACGTCACCGAGCACCGCGCTGGCGGTGGGTGCGCCACCGGCGCCCCGACCGTAGAACATCAACTGCCCGGCCGCGTCCGCCTCCACGAAGACCGCGTTGAACGCGTCCCCGACGCTGGCCAGCGGGTGGCTGCGCGGGATCATCGCCGGGTGCACCCGGACGCTGACCGTCTCCCGGCCGGTGGGGTCGACACCCCGGGCCGCGATGCAGAGCAGTTTGATCGTGCAGCCCATCGCCTGGGCGCTGGCCATGTCCGCGGCGGTCACCTCGGTGATGCCCTCGCGGTGCACGTCGGCGGCGCCGACCCGGGTGTGGAACGCCAGCGAGGCGAGGATCGCCGCCTTGGCCGCCGCGTCGAAGCCCTCCACGTCGGCGGTCGGATCGGCCTCCGCGTACCCCAGGGCTGTGGCCTCTTCGAGGGCCTCGGCGAAGCCGGCGCCGGTCGCGTCCATCGCGGAGAGGATGAAGTTGGTGGTGCCGTTGACGATGCCGGTGACCCGGTTGATCCGGTCGCCGTGCAGCGACTCCCGTAGCGGGCGCAGCAGCGGGATGGCCCCGGCCACTGACGCCTCGTAGTAGAGGTCGCCGCCGCCCTCGGCCGCCGCCTCGTGCAGGGCCACGCCGTCCTCGGCGAGCAGCGCCTTGTTGGCGGTGACCACGCTCTTGCCGGCGCGCAGCGCCTCGACCAGCCAACTCCGGGCCGGTTCGATGCCACCGACCACCTCGATCACCACGTCCACGTCGTCGCGCTTGATCAGGCCAAGCGCGTCGGTGGTGAAGAGGTCCTCGTCGACCGGCAGGTCACCCCGGTCGCGGCCGAGCCGACGGACGGCGATGCCGGCGATCTCCAGCGGGGCGCCGATCCGCGCGGTGAGGTCGGCCGACTGCTCGTGCAGCAGCCGGACCACCTCCTGGCCGACAGTGCCACAGCCGAGCAGCGCCAAGCGCACAGGTGACGTCATCCAACATCCAATGCGAGCAGGTCCTCTTCGGTTTCCCGCCGGACGATCAGGCGCGCCTGGCCGTCGCGCACCGCGACCACCGGTGGCCGGGGCACATGGTTGTAGTTGCTGGCCATGCTTCGGCAGTACGCACCGGTGCCGGGCACTGCTACAAGATCTCCGGGCTGCACGTCGGCGGGCAGGAATTCATCCTTCACCACGATGTCCCCGGACTCACAGTGCTTTCCCACCACGCGGGCGAGCAACGGCTGCGCGGTCGACGCCCGCGAGGCCAGCGTCGCCGAATAGGTCGCGTCGTAGAGGGCGGTGCGGATGTTGTCGCTCATCCCGCCGTCGACGCTGACGTACGTCCGGAGGCCGTCGAGGTCCTTCACCGTGCCGACCTCGTAGAGGGTGAACACGGCCGGCCCGACGATGGCCCGGCCCGGCTCGATCGACAGGCGCGGCACTGCCAGGTTCTCCGCGGCGCACTCCGAATCGACGATCCTCCGAAGCCGCTTGGCCAGATCCTGCGGGGTCGCCGGGTCGTCCTGGGTGGTGTACGCGATGCCGAAGCCGCCGCCCAGGTCCAGCTCGGGCAGCTCCACCCCGCGCGCGTCGCGGATCTGCGCCTGCAGGGCGAGCACCCGCCGGGCCGAGACCTCGAAGCCGCTGGCGTCGAAGATCTGCGAGCCGATGTGCGAGTGCAGCCCGCGCAGTTCCAGCACACCCTCGTCGAGGATCTTGAACGCGGCGTTCGCGGCGGCGCCGCCGGCCAGCGAGAAGCCGAACTTCTGGTCCTCGTGGGCGGTGGCGATGAACTCGTGGGTGTGCGCCTCGACGCCCACAGTGACCCGGACCAGCACCCGGGGCCGGACCCCGCGCTCGCGGGCCAGCGCGGTGAGCCGGTCGATCTCGGTGAACGAGTCGACGATGATCCGGCCCACGCCCGCGTCCAGCGCCCGGCCCAGCTCGGCGACCGACTTGTTGTTGCCGTGGAAGCCGATCCGCTCCGGCGGCATCCCGGCCGACAGTGCGGTGGCCAGCTCGCCACCGGTGCAGACGTCCAGGTGCAGCCCCTCCTCGGCGATCATCCGGACCACCGCCCGGCAGAGGAACGCCTTGCCCGCGTAGAACACGTCCTCGGTCGGGAAGGCCGCCCGGAAGTCGCGGCAGCGCGAGCGCAGGTCGGCCTCGTCGAGGACGTACACCGGGGTGCCGAACTCGGCTGCGATGTCGCTGACGCTCAGGCCCGCCACAGCGACCGCGCCGTCGGCGCCGCGGGTCACCGACCGCGGCCACAGCGCCGGCACGAGGGCGTTGACGTCGGCCGGGGTACGCAGCCAGGCGGGCCCCTGGTTGCTGATGTCCGCGTGCAGCGCACCAGCCTCGTGAGCCCTCATGTCACATCCTCTCGGGTGCGGAGACGCCGAGCAGGAACAGGCCGTTGGCGACGACCGTGCGGGTGGCGTCGTTGAGCCAGAGCCGGGCCCGGTGCAGGTCGGTGATCTCCTCGTCGCCGCGCGGCAGGACCCGGCAGTCGTCATAGAACCGGTGGTAGGACGGCGCGATGTCCTCCTCCAGGTAGCGGGCCACCCGGTGCGGCTCGCGCAGCTCGGCGGCCGTCGCTACCACCGCCGGGAACTGGGCGAGCGCCTTGAGTAGCGTGTTCTCCTTCTCGTGGTCGAGCAGCTCGGGGCGGAACGCGTCGGCGTCCCCCCGAACCAGCCCCACCTCGGCGGCGTTGCGGGCCACACCCGCCGTCCGGGCGGCCACGTACTGCACCTTGTAGACCGGGTTGTCGTTCTTGGCCTTGGTCCACAGCTCGATGTCGATGTCGATCGGCGAGTCGCTGGAGTACCGGGCCAACGCGTACCGGGAGGCGTCCACGCCGATCGCCTCGACAAGGTCCTCCAGGGTGATCACGGTGCCGGCCCGCTTGCTCATCCGCATCGGGGCGCCGTCGCGCAGCAGGTTGACCAGCTGCCCGATGAGGATCTCCAGATTGCGCTCCGGGTCGTCGCCGAAGCAGGCGGACATCGCCTTCATCCGGCCGATGTAGCCGTGGTGGTCGGCACCCAGCATGATCACGACCCGCTCGAAGCCGCGCTCGCGCTTGTCCAGGTAGTAGGCGCAGTCAGCGGCGAAGTACGTCCACTCGCCGTTGGACTTGCGCAGCACCCGGTCCTTGTCGTCGCCGAAGTCGGTGGTGCGCAGCCAGGTGGCGCCCTCGGACTCGTAGAGGTGCCCCTGCTGGCGCAGCCGGGCCAGGGCGAGGTCCAGCTCACCCCGGTCGTGCAGGTCCTTCTCGTTGAAGTAGGTGTCGAACTCCACCCCGAAGTCGCGCAACGAGGTGCGGATCTCGTCGAACATCAGCGCGACGCCCTCGACCCGGAAGACCTCCTGGGCGGCGTCGTCGTCGAGCGAGCGCACCTCCGGCCGGCGGGCCTGCACCTCGGCGGCGATCTCGGCGATGTACGCCCCGCCGTAGCCGTCCTCCGGCGCCGCCTCGCCCTTGGCGGCGGCGAGCAGCGACCGGGCGAACCTGTCGATCTGCGAACCGGCGTCGTTGAAGTAGTACTCAGTGCCGACGTCGGCGCCGGTGGCCCGCAGCAGCCGGCTCAGCGCGTCACCGACGGCAGCCCAGCGGACCCCGCCGATGTGCACCGGCCCGGTCGGGTTGGCCGAGACGAACTCCAGGTTGATCTTCTCGCCGGCGAGCCGGTCGCTGCGGCCGTACTCCGCGCCGGTCTCGACGATCACCCGCGCGAGCTGACCGGCCGCGGCGGCGTCGAGCCGAATGTTCAGGAAGCCCGGCCCGGCGATATCCACCGATTTGACCCCCGCCGCCCGACCCAGCTCATCGGCCAGGGCCGTCGCCAGCTCCCGGGGCGGGACGCCCACCTTCTTGCTCAACTGCAGCGCGAGCGTCGAGGCGTAGTCGCCGTGCTCGGGGTTGCGCGGTCGCTCCACCACCGTGCTCGCCGGCAGCGCGGCGCGGTCCAGCCCACGCTGCTCGAAGACGGCGTGGGCGGCGGCAAGGACGACCGAGGCTAGTTCTGCAGGAGTCACCCAACCATGTTATCGGGGGTAGACTCGGGCACTCGGCGGCTCCCCTGCGCGTCATCCGGCCCGCCACTCCCCTGACCGACCGACTTGACGAGGCACGATGAGCATCAGCACCCCGGGTGGCCCTGAGCGCCGCCCGACCGTGGTCAGCACCGGCAAGAAGCCGGCTGCGGGCCGGCCGGCGTCCGGCGCCAAGGCCGGTTCCGGCAAGCCGACGGGCTCCCCCCGGGCCGGGGGCAAGGGCCCGCGCAAGCCGGTCACCCCGGTCAAGGTGAGCCAGGGCCGCGCGTGGGGGCCGATCGCGCTCTTCGTCGCGGTCGGCGTGCTCGCGGCCGGCATCATCGGCTATGGCGCCTGGGCGTCGTTCCAGGGCTCCAAGCCGTGGGACAAGCGGGCCAACGCCATCGACGGCATCGCCAACATCCGCAAGTCCGACCCGGACAGCCTCAAGTACGAGTCGCACAAGTCGGGCCCGCTGACCTACAAGTACTCGCCGCCGGTGGGCGGGGTGCACAACGCCGCCTGGCAGAACTGCATGGGCGACGTGTACGACGCCCCGATCGCCAGCGAGCACGCGGTGCACAGCCTGGAGCACGGCGCGGTGTGGATCACCTACCGCCCGGACCTGCCCAAGGACCAGGTCGACAAGCTCGCCGGCAAGGTGCGCGGCGTCGAGAAGATGCTGATGAGCCCGTACGAGGGCCTGGACAAGCCGATCTCGCTGCAGGCCTGGGGCTACCAGCTCAAGGTCGACAACGCCGACGACTCGCGGGTCGACGAGTTCATCAAGGACCTGCGGGTGAACGCCTCCGTCGAGGGCCCGACGGCGCTCTGCAACACCGGCATCACCGCCACCGGCACCACGCCACGTGAACTCCAGCAACAGCAGCAGCCCACCCAGTAAGGACGGCAATGACCGCTCCGGCAACCACCGACAGCGAGTACGACGAGATCCCGGCCGCCCCGGACGAGGGCGGCCGGGCCCCGGCGTCGCGCTACGGCGTGCTGGCGCTCGCCATCATGCTGGTGGTGGGGCTCCTCCTCGGGTACGCGGGCGGTCTGCTCACCCCGCGGCTCACCCGACCCGGTGACGCCTCGGTCGAGGCGGGCTTCGCCCGGGACATGACGACCCACCACGCGCAGGCGGTGGAGATGAGCCTGATCGCGTACCGGTCGGCGACCCTCCCCGAGGTGCGGCAGATCGCCGTGGACATCGCCACCGGGCAGCAGGGCGAGATCGGCGCCATGCAGACCTGGCTGCGCGAGTGGGGTCTCAGCCCGACCGGGTCGAACCCGCCGATGTCGTGGATGTCCGACGGGGCCACCGTCAAGGACGGCCTGATGCCGGGCATGGCCACGCCGCAACAGATGACCGCCCTGCGCGACGCCCAGGGCATCGAGGTCGACAGGCAGTTCCTGACCCTGATGTACAACCACCACCTCGGCGGCATCCACATGATCGACGCGGCGCTCGGCGCGACAGACAACGCCGAGGTGGTGCGGGTGGCGAACACCATGAAAGCCACTCAGCAGACCGAACTGAACAACCTCCGGCAGCTCCAGGCGCAGGCCAAGGGCTGACCGACCGGACGGGCACCCGGCCCGCGTCCCCGCCGAACCGTGGCGGCGACGCGGGCCGCACCATGTCACCACCAGTGCCCCCAACCCGCGTCCCCACCAACCCGCCCCCGGCTCGCCCTCAGCCCAGCCCAGCCCTGTTCCCGGCCTGGCCCCTGCCCGGCCCGCCCAGCCCTGGCTCGACCCCCGACCTGGCCTGGCCCCGACCTGGCCTGGCCCCGACCCGGCCTGGCCCCGACCTGGCTCGACCCTCGGCCTGGCGCGGCCCTGGTCCGGCCCGGCTCGGCTCGGCCCCGGCTCGGCTCGGCCCCGGCTCGGCCCCCAGGCCTTGATCGACTCGGCTTTCAGAAAACCGCGCCATCCCCGCAACCGGGACACCCCGACCTTCAGGAACCCGAGTCGATCAAGGCCGGCGGACCGCCACTGCGTGACCGAACTCAACCCGCCTCGGCCCGACCCGACTCGACCCCGGCCCGACCCGACTCGACCCCGGCCCGACCCCCGCCCGACCCCCACCCAGCCCGGCCCGACCCCCACCCAGCCCGGCTCGATCCCGCCCACCCCGGCTCGATCCCGCCCAGCCCGGCTCGATCCCGCCCAAACCCGCGCTGGGCCAACCCCCAGGCCTTGATCGACTCGGCTTTCAGAAAACCGCGCCGTCCGCCCGACCGGGACACCCCGACCTTCAGGAACCCGAGTCGATCAGGGCGACTACACACGTCGTGTATGACCTGAACGCCCCTCTCGTCCCTTGTGGGCGTTTTGCGTGGCACAGGCGATTACGTTGCTTAGAGAGTTTTCTCCCCACATATCGTGACCAGTTGCGATTCGGGCTCGTTGCCCAAGACGTGGGGGTTGCACTGAGAGACGCACGGCGTTCGGTCACCAGTTGGTGCCGACGCCACACCATCGGTGGTGACGGGGCGGTGGCAGCCGTCCGTCGCGGACAGCGGCAGGGCGAGCCGGGAATGCTCAGCCGCGAACAGGAACTCGAATTGATCGACACGCTGCGGGGCGTCCATCCCGACGAGTTCGGCCTGGACGAGGAGTTGTGGACGCGGCAGAGCCTCACCACGCTCATCCAACGGCGCTTCGAGCTGCCGCTGGACACTGGCGCGGTCGGGGCGTACCTGCGGGCCTGGGGGTTGGGTCCGCGGGAGCCGCGCGAGCGGGCCTGCGGGCTCTGCGTCAGCGCGGTCGAGCGTTGGGTCCGCAGCGAGTACCCGGGGATCACCCGGGCCGCCCAGGAGCACCTCGCGGAGGTCTACTGGATCGGGCGGGTCCGGCTGCGCGGCACGATGCCGGCCGCCGACGTGATCTCCGCTGTCTCGTCCCGCGGTCGGGTGCGCTTCATGATCACTACGCCGACGGTGGACCCGCCGCTCCCCCGCGACTTCGTGCTGCGGCTCAGTGGCGAGGAGCAGCGCACCGTCCACCTGATCGTGGACGGGTCCTGGCCGCGCAACGAGTGGCCGCGCCGGCTCCCTCGGCGAATCGTCCTGCACCCGCTGCCCAGTTGCGGGCGGGCGGTAGCCGCCTGAGCGCCGGGTGGGCCGGTCCGACACGATCGGCCCACCCGATACCGATTCGGCGTACGCAGGGGAGGTTTGCTAGTCTTCTCCAGTCGCTGAGCCCCCGTAGCTCAGGGGATAGAGCACCGCCCTCCGGAGGCGGGGGCGCAGGTTCGAATCCTGCCGGGGGCACCAAGATTGACCAGCACGACAGGCTCCTGACCCAGAAATTCGGTCAGGGGCCTTCATCGTTTTGGCGGAGCACAGGCCAGAATGTCGATCATGCTGTTTCTCGGTCTGCTCCTCGCCGCGCTGGGTGGGGCGGTCATGGCGACACTCCTCACCGTCCGTGGGTTCCGCGCGACGTTCAGGAAGAGCGAACGGTCGGGTCGCTTGCGCACTGCGGCGCTGCTCCTCGGTGCGGGTGCCGTCGCCCTGTACGCATGGGGTCTGCTCCACCTCGGTTACGCGGTGATGCAGGCCGAGGACGGTGGCGCCGGATCCGCCCCGGTCGGGCCCTGTCGCCGGGCCGGGCCACAGGTGGCGAGCCTGGTCGTCGGTTACGACGTCAGCTTCCTACCGCTGCACTTCGAGTGCCGCCTCAGCGGTGGCGGCGCCTACGTGACCTCGTCCGTGCCCGGGTACGTCACCCCGGCCACTGTCGGCCTCGGTCTGGTCGCCGCCACCTGCGGAGTCCTCGCCAACACGACGGCACGCCGCGTCCAACCACCGGTGGCGTGAATGGCGGCCGTCAGGTGCCGACGTACGCCGCCAGGTGCTCGCCGGTGAGGGTGGAGCGGGCGGTGACGAGGTCTGTGGGCGTGCCCTCGAAGACGATCCGCCCACCGTCGTGGCCTGCGCCGGGGCCGATATCGATGATCCAGTCGGCGTGCGCCATGACCGCCTGGTGGTGCTCGATGACGATCACCGACTTGCCGGAGTCGACAAGGCGGTCGAGCAGGCCGAGCAGTTGCTCGACGTCGGCAAGGTGCAGGCCGGTGGTCGGCTCGTCGAGGACGTAGACGCCGCCCTTCTCAGCCATGTGGGTGGCCAGCTTGAGCCGTTGCCGCTCCCCGCCGGAGAGCGTCGTGAGCGGCTGCCCGAGGCTCAGATAGCCGAGCCCGACGTCGGCGAGCCGGTCGAGGATGGCGTGCGCCGCCGGCGTACGGGCCTCGCCTGCGCCGAAGAACTTCTCGGCCTCCGTCACCGACATGGCGAGCACCTCGCTGATGTCGCGACCACCGAAGCGGTATTCCAGCACCGATGCCTGGAACCGCTTGCCCTCGCAGTCCTCGCAGGGGGCGGCGACGCCCGCCATCATCCCCAGGTCGGTGTAGATGACGCCAGCGCCGTTGCAGCTCGGGCAGGCACCCTCGGAGTTGGCGCTGAACAGCGCCGGCTTCACCCCGTTGGCCTTCGCGAACGCCTTGCGGATCGGGTCGAGCAACCCGGTGTACGTGGCCGGGTTGCTGCGCCGTGAGCCACGGATCGCGCCCTGGTCGATGGAGACCACGCCCGCGCCGGCCGGTATCGAGGAGTGCACGAGCGAACTCTTGCCGGAGCCGGCGACGCCGGTCACGACGACGAGCACCCCGAGGGGTACGTCGACGTTGACGTCCTGGAGGTTGTTGGCAGTGGCGCCCCGGATCTCCAGTTTGCCGGTGGGTGTCCGGACCGTCTCCTTGAGGGCCGCCCGGTCGTCGAGGTGGCGGCCGGTGATGGTGCCGCTGGCCCGCAGACCTTCCACTGTGCCCTCGTAGCAGACGGTCCCGCCCTCGGTGCCGGCGCCGGGGCCGAGGTCGACGACGTGGTCGGCGATGGCGATGGCCTCCGGCTTGTGCTCCACGACCAGGACGGTGTTGCCCTTGTCGCGCAACTGGAGCAGCAGCTCGTTCATTCGTTGGATATCGTGCGGGTGCAGCCCGATCGTCGGCTCGTCGAAGACGTAGGTGACGTCGGTGAGCGAGGAGCCGAGGTGGCGGATCATCTTGGTGCGCTGCGCCTCACCGCCGGAGAGGGTGCCCGACGGTCGATCGAGCGACAGGTAGCCCAGCCCGATCTCCTCGAACGAGTCGAGGAGGTGTTGCAGGCCGGCCAGCAACGGGGCCACCGACGGGTCTTCGATCCCGCGTACCCAGGCGGCCAGGTCGCTGATCTGCATCGCGCACACGTCGGCGATGTTCAGGCCCTTGATCTTCGACGACAGGGCCTCCTTGCTGAGCCGGGTGCCGGCACAGTCGGGGCAGGTCGTGAAGGTCACCGCGCGCTCCACGAAGGCGCGGATGTGCGGCTGCAACGCGTCGATGTCCTTGGCGAGGAAGGACTTCTGGATCGACGGGATCAGGCCCGCGTACGTCAGGTTGATCCCATCGACCTTGATCTTGGTCGGCTCCCGGTGGAGCAGGTCGTGCAGCTCCCGCTTGGTGAACTTGGCGATCGGCTTGTCCGGGTCGAAGTAGCCGCAGCCCCGGAAGATCCGGCCGAACCAGCCCTCCATGCTGTAACCCGGGATGGTGATCGCGCCCTCGTTCAGCGAGAGGTTGTCGTCGTAGAGCGCCGACAGGTCGATGTCGGTCACGGCACCCCTGCCCTCGCACCGCGGGCACATGCCACCGAGTCGGTTGAAGGTCGCCTTCTCGGTCTTCGTCTTGCCGACGCCGCGATCGACCGTGATCGCCCCGGTCGCCTTCACCGAGGGAACATTGAAGGAGTACGCGTTGGGCGGGCCGATGTGCGGCTGCCCGAGCCGGCTGAACAGGATGCGCAGCATCGCGTTGGCGTCGGTGGCGGTGCCGACGGTGGAGCGGGAGTTGGCGCCCATCCGCTCCTGGTCCACGATGATCGCCGTGGTCAGGCCATCCAGCAGGTCAACCTCGGGTCGCGCCAACGTCGGCATGAAACCCTGCACGAAGGTGCTGTAGGTCTCGTTGATCATCCGCTGGGACTCGGCAGCGATGGTGCCGAACACCAGCGAGCTCTTGCCGGAGCCGGAGACACCTGTGAACACCGTCAGCCGCCGCTTCGGGATCTCGACGCTGACGTCCTTGAGATTGTTCACCCGCGCGCCCTGCACCCGGATCAGGTCGTGGCTGTCGGCGACGTGCGGCGCGGACGGCTGGATGGCCGTGCTCATCGTCTCTCCATCTGTCGGGCGCGCGGGACTCAGCGCACTTCCTGAATGCGGACCATATTGCCGGCCGGGTCCCGGAAGGCACAGTCGCGCACGCCGTACGGCTGCTCGGTCGGCTCCTGGACGACCTCGGCGTCGCTGGCCTCCAACTTGGCGAAGGTGGCGTCGAGGTCGGTGGTGGCGAGGTTGACGCCGAAGTAGCTGCCCTTGGCCATCAACTCGAGGATGGTCTGCCGCTCGTCGTCGGTGATGCCGGGGTTGGCGGCCGGCGGGTGCAGGACGATGGCGGTGCTGGGTTGGCCGACCGGCCCGACCGTGATCCACCGCATTCCCTCGTACCCGACGTCGAGGCGGACCTCGAAACCGAGGATGTCGCGGTAGAAGACCAGCGAGGCCTCCGGGTCGGTGTGCGGCAGGAAACTCGAATGAATGGTGATGTCCATGCTGGTCACGCTAGTTGCGCCTCGGTGACCTGCGCTTCTCGATTCCTGACCGGTCTGGTCACCTGCTTCGCCACGCACGACGGCATCCCCGCCGTGGCCTGCGCCGCCTGCCGCCGGTAGACGCTGGGTGGCACACCCACCAGCTCGGTGAAGCGGGTGCTGAAGGTGCCCAACGACGAACAACCGACAGCGAAACAGACATCGGTGACGCTCAGGTCACCACGGCGCAGCAGGGCCATCGCCCGCTCGATCCGTCGGGTCATCAGGTAGCTGTACGGAGATTCGCCATAGGCGAGCCGGAACTCGCGGCTGAGGTGCCCGGCCGACATGTGCGCGCCGCGGGCGAGCGCCTCGACGTCCAGCGGAGACGCGTACTCCCTGTCGATCCGGTCGCGGACCCGGCGCAGCCGCGCCAGGTCGGCCAGTCGCTGGGTCGCGTCGGATTTGCTGCTCACCTGCGAAATCGTGCCACAACCCACCGACAATCGACCGCTCGCCGGGCGCGAGCGGAGGCCGACGAGCCTGGTCAGCCGGCCTCGCGGCGGGCGCGGGCCCGGCGCTTCCCCTCGTGCATGGCCTGCACCCGGGCCACCGGGATGGTCCGGCCCTCGGCGACCAGATCGGCGGGGAGCTGTTGCGGTGCCGGCATCAGCGCGGCCCACGGGTCGCCGTCGGCGAGCAGTGCTGGCGCGGTCCGGATGGTGAAGTCGGCGGGGGTCACCTCGGTCAGCTCCGCCCAGTCGACAGGGAACGAGACCGGCATCCCTGGCCGCAGCCGGGGGCTGTACGCGGCGGCCACTGTCGCTCCACCCGCCCGGGTGGCGTCCACGAAGACCCGGCCACCCCGGTCCTCCTTGATGTAGGCAGTGGTGGCCAGCGCCGGGTCGAGCCGCTCGGCGCGGACGGCGAGTGCCCGGGTGGCGGCGGCCAGCTCCTCGGCCGTTGGTTCGTCGGTCACCGGTACGAAGACGTGCACGCCCTTGGCGCCGCTGGTCTTGACGGCACCGGCCAGGCCGGCGTCGGCGAGCGCCTGACGGACCAGCAGTGCGGCGTCGACAGCCGCGCGGAACCCGTCGCCGTCCGGCGGGTCCAGATCGAGGATCAGGTGGGTCGGGCGGTACAGATCCGCCACGGTGGCCAACGTCGGGTGGTACTCCACGGCCCGCTGGTTGGCGAACCAGAGCAGGGTGCGGCGGTCGTCGCAGAGGGCGTACGAGATCTCCCGGTGTGACGCCTCCGCCCAGACCGGCGCCCGGCGGACCCAGTCCGGGGTGTAGCGGGGCAGGTTCTTCTGCATGAACGGCGGCTGGCCGGGGCGGACCCTGATCACCGACAGCGGCCGGCCCCGCAGTTGCGGGAGGATCCGGTCCCGGACCGCGTCGAGGTAGTCGACCAGGTCACGCTTTGTCGCGCCGTCGCGGTCGGACAGCGGCTGGTCCAGGTTGGTCAGGGCCACGCCGTCCCGGGTCTCGTCAGCCTCGCTCACCCGACCACCCTCCCGGCCTGGATGCCGTCGGTCAACCGGACGCGGCGCTTCGGTACGGATCGATTCCGACGCCCACCCCGGGCGGGCCTGACGGGTCGGTGGCCGACGACGGCCGGGCCGGGCGTCGGGGCACCGTGGTCAGCGCCACCAGCCACGCGGCGACCACCAGACCGGCGGCCACGGCGAACGCGGTCCGGTAGCCGCCGGCGAGCGCGGCGGTCTCGGCCCAGCCGGCGGCCCTCAGCGCGTCGCTGCGGGTGGCCGCCAGGGTGGCCAGCGCGGCCAGGCCGACCGCTCCGCCGACCTGTTGGGTGGTGTTGGCAAGGCCGGAGGCGAGCCCGGCGTCGGTGTCGGTCGCGCCGGCCATGGCCACCGTGGTGACCGCCGGCAGGGTCAGGCCGCCGGCCACCCCGAAGATCAACATCGCGGGGAGTACGTCAGCGACGTAGGCGCCGTCGGAGGGCAGCCGGGCGAGCAGGAGGAAGCCGACGGTCGCCACGCCGAGCCCGACCAGCAGAACCATGCGGGCACCGAAGCGGGCGACCAGCCGACCGGCCAGGCCGAGCGAGACCACGGCGATCACGACAGGGGTGGGCAGGAAGGCCCAGCCGGTCGCGGCGGCGTCCAGCCCCAGCACCAGTTGCAGCTCCACGGCGAGCAGGAACTGGAATCCGAAGTACGCGCAGACCATGAGGAACTGCACGGCGTTCGCCGCCACCAGGCCCGGGACGCGCAGCACCCGGGGCGGCACCAGCGGGGTCGCCGCCACCCGCTGGCGCAGCGCGAACCCGCCGAGCAGCAGCGCCGCGAGGGCCACCGCGCCGAGCGTCCGGGGGTTGGTCCAGCCGTGCTCGCCGGTGCCGACGATGCCCAGCACGGCGGCCATCAGACCGGCGGTGGCGAGCAGCGCGCCGGGCAGGTCCAGGCCGGCCCGCAGGCCGATCCCTCGTTCGGCCGGGATTCGGCGGAGGGCCGCGATGAGGATGGCCGCCCCGATCGGCACGTTGACCAGGAAGATCGTCCGCCACCCGGCGGCCTGGGTGAGCACCCCTCCGGCGACAGTCCCGACCGACGCGCCGGCCGCGCCGGTGAAGCTGAAGACGGCGATGGCGCGGGCCCGCTCGGCCGCTTCCGGGTAGAGCCGGACGATCATGCCGAGGCTGACCGCCATGGCCAGCGCACCGCCGACGCCCTGCCCGAACCGCGCGCCCACCAGCACTGCCGGCCCGCTGGCGACCGCGCAGGCCAGCGAGGCCGCTGTGAACAGCGTGACCCCGGCCAGGAAGACCCTGCGCCGGCCCAGCAGGTCACCGAGCCGGCCGGCGAGCAGCAGCAGTCCGCCGAACGCGACAAGGTAGGCGTTCACCACCCAGGCCAGGCCGGCGGCGCTGAAGCCCAGGTCGCGTTGGATGGCGGGCAGCGCCACCGCGACGACTGTGCCATCCAGGATGATCATCAGGCTGCCGGCGCAGAGCACCAGCAACGCCGGCCAACGGGATGGGACGACACGTTCCACGAATCCTCCTTGGTGCACGATTTGTTACCGAGGTCATCGTCTGTGACCATGAGGCGGAGCGGAAGGAGGCACTTTGATGTCCCAGAGGAACAGCGATGTGTCCGCGCTGGTCGAGGCCGAGTTGACCTGCTCAGCCGGGAACGTGCCGTTCACCCCCGGTCAGGCTCGGGCGTGCACCGTCCGCGAGGTGCTCGACCGGGTCGGCGGCAAGTGGAGCATCGGCATCCTGGTGGCCGCCTCGCACGGGCCGGTGCGCTTCACCGAGCTGGAGCGGCACATCGAGGGGATCAGCCGCCGGATGCTCACGCTGACCCTGCGCAACCTGGAGCGGGACGGCCTGCTGCACCGCACTGTCTACCCGACCGTCCCGCCCAAGGTCGAGTACACCGCCACCCCGATGGCCCTGGAGCTCTACGAGTCGCTGGTGGCGCTGACCAGCTGGGCCGAGCGGCACCGGCGGGCCATCGCCGAGGCCCGGACCAGGTACGACACCCAGCACACCCGATAAGCCGCCAAGGGGTGTGGTGAACGCCACCGCTTCCATCTGACCGATCGGTCAGGGTCTGACCGATCGGTCAGGCATGCTGGTCTGCGGGAGGTGGACCGGCATGGTCAGAGCGGTACCCGACACGCACGGCGAGATCCTCGCCGCCGCGGCGCGGCAGTTCACTGTGAGCGGATACCGGGGCACCTCCCTGCAGGACATCGCCCGGGAGGTCGGCTGTTCCAAGGCCACGGTGCTCTACCACTTCGCCAACAAGGAAGCCCTGCTCGCCGAACTGATGGCACCCGCGATCGCTGTGCTCCGCAACCTCGACGACCAGCTCAACGGCCTGACCGGAGCGGCCGCCCAGGAGGTCGCCGCACAGGGCTTCGTCGACCTCGCGGTCCGGTTCCGGCAGGAGATCGCGGTACTGCGCGGCGAGTTCCCGGAGCTGCTGTGCCAGCCGGCCTTCGCGCACATCCAGGAGATTTCAGACCGGCTGCGGGACGCGTTGGCCGGGCACTCCGACCGGCCGGGCGCCCGGATCGCCGCGCTGGTCCTGCTCGCCGGCATCTCCGAGGCATGCGCCGAGTTCGCCGACATCCCCGACGACGAACTGCGCCTCGGCCTGCTCACCCTCGCCCGGCGGGCCGTCGAACCCGTCGACGCACCACTGCCCCATCCACCCACGACCGAGGACAAGGACTCCTGATGGCCACCCTGCTCTACCGGCTCGGCCGGGGCGCGTTGCGCCGGCGACGGCTCGTCGTCGCGCTCTGGCTCGTCGTACTCGTCGTCGCCGGCCTGGCCGCGGCGACCCTGCGCGGCCCGACGGCGAGCAACTTCACCATGCCCGGCACCGAAAGCCAGCGCGCGCTCGACCTGCTGGCCGACCAGTTCCCCGCAGCCAGCGGCGCCACCGGCACCATCGCGGTCAAGGCGCCCGCCGACGGCCAACTGGCCACCCCGCAGGGTCAGGCAGTGGTGCAGGAACTCGTCCAGCAGGCCTCGGCACTGCCCGGCGTGGTCGGCGCGGTCAACCCGCTCCAGGTCGGCGCGGTCTCACCCAACGGCCGGTACGCGCTGGTCCAGGTCCAGTTCGCCACTGGCGGGGACGACGTGACCGACGAGCAGCGCACCGCGTACGAGCAGGTTGGCGCGGCGGCCAAGGCGCAGGGCTGGCAGGTCGCCCCCGGCGGTGAGGTGCTCGGCGGCGAGCCGGAGATCGGCTCCACCGAGGCGCTCGGCGTGCTTGTCGCCGCGATCGTCCTGATCATCACGTTCGGTTCCCTGGTCGCCGCCGGCATGACGATGCTCAACGCGCTGATCGGCGTGGGCGCCGGCATGGCCGGACTGTTCGCGCTGAGCGGCGCCGTCCAGCTCACCAGCACCGCGCCGATCCTGGCGCTGATGCTCGGTCTCGCTGTCGGCATCGACTACTCACTCTTCATCACCTCCCGACACCGGCAGAACCTGCTCGACGGCCTGTCCCCGGAGGAGGCGGTCGGCCGGGCCGTGGGTACCGCCGGCTCGGCAGTGGTCTTCGCCGGCGCCACAGTGGTCATCGCCCTGGCCGGGCTCGCCGTGGTCGACATCCCGTTCCTCACCGTGATGGGTCTCGCCGCCGCCGGCACTGTCACCGTCGCCGTGCTGGTCGCCATCACCCTCCAGCCGGCGCTGCTCGGCTTCGCCGGTCGCCGGGTGCTCCCCCGCCGGCTGCGCTCCGTTCCCACCGACGGCACCGCCGCCGACGGCACCGTCGCCGACGAGGACGACTCGGACGTCACCGACCGGCCCGCCGCGGCCAAGACCACGACCACGACCACGACCGAGGAGCGCAACCGGTTCGGTTTCCGCTGGGCGCGACTCGTCACCAGGTTCCGCGTACCGGTCATCCTGGTCGGCCTGCTCGGCCTGGGGCTGCTCGCGCTGCCCACGCCGGACATGCGGCTGGCCCTGCCGGGCGCAGCGACGGCCGCCGTCGGCTCACCCGCCCGGGTGGCGAACGACCTGACCGTCGAGGGCTTCGGGGCGGGCTTCACCGGCCGGCTCGCGGTGGTGGTCGCCGGTGACACGCCACAGGCCACCTCGGCCGCCGTGCCGCAGGTCACCGCCCTGCTCCAGCGCACCGAGAACGTCCTCGCGGTGGCGCCGCCCCAGCTCAGTCCGGACGGCCGGACCGCGCTGCTCGGCGTGGTCCCGAAGACCGGCCCGACCGACGAGGCCACCGAGACCCTGGTGCACGACATCCGTGGCGCGGTGAGCGGAATCCCCGACGCGGACGTGCTGCTCACCGGCGTCACCGCCATCGGCATCGACGTATCCGAGAAGCTCTCCGACGCGCTACCGATCTACCTGCTGCTGGTGGTCGGTCTCTCGGTGCTGCTGCTGATGCTGGTGTTCCGTTCGCTGCTGGTGCCGATCAAGGCAGCGCTGGGCTTCCTGCTCACCGTCGCCGCCACGTTCGGCATCACGGTGGCCGTCTTCCAGCAGGGACACCTCGCCGACCTCGTCGGCCTGGACACGCCCGGCCCGCTGATCAGCTTCCTGCCGATCCTGCTCATCGGCATCCTGTTCGGGCTCGCCATGGACTACGAGGTGTTCCTGGTCTCCCGGATGCGGGAGGACTTCGTCCACGGTGAGACCGCCCGACAGGCCACCATCAGCGGCATGGGGCACGGCGCACGGGTGGTCACGGCCGCCGCGCTGATCATGATCTCGGTCTTCGGGGGCTTCGTCTTCCTGGAGGACCCGGTGATCAAGTCGATGGGCTTCGCGCTCGCCATCGGCGTCGCCATCGACGCGTTCGTGGTCCGGATGACAATCGTCCCGGCGGTGATGTCGCTGCTCGGCGACCGCGCCTGGTGGCTGCCGCGCTGGCTCAACCGCGTCCTGCCCAACGTGGACATCGAAGGCGAGGGCCTGCGGACCCACCTCGAAGACCGCACCCCCACGCACGTCTGACCCGCACCACCCCGGTCGATCATGGAGTTGTGGTGCCCGTCGTGCCCCGATCAGAGGCCTTCGTCCAGCACCACAACTCCATGATCGACGCCATCAGGCACTGCGTCAGACGCCGGCCGGGTAGGTCTCCATCTCGCCGGGGGCCGCTGGCACCGGCAGTGGGTGCAGGGCCGTGGTGTCGTCGCACCAGATGAAGGCGTCATAGCGGTCGCCGAGCCGGGTGGGCACGTAGTTGCCCCAGGACTCGAACGACGGGTCGTAGACGACCCCGATCGCCCGGTGGTCCACTGTCTCGGTGACCCAGCCCGGCTGGTCGTCACCGCCGAAGATCAGCACCGCCCGCTCCGGCATCAGCTCGTGCAACCGCCGCTCGATCGAGCCCTCGCGAGCCGGGGGCACCACCATCGCCTCGGGCGGCGAACCCCAGCGGGGTGCGGCGATCACGGTGCCCCGGTAGCTGCCGAAGCCGACCAGGGCCACCGCGTCCTCGCCGTGCCGCTCCCGGGCCAACTGACCAATGTTGACCATCCCGTCGGCGGCCATGTCGGTGGCCCGCGCATCCCCGACGTGCGTGTTGTGCGCCCAGACGATGCCCCGGGCGTCGGGGCCGTAGCGGTCCAACAGCCGGTCCAGGGTGTCCTGCATGTGGGTGTCGCGGATGTTCCACGAGTCCGGCCCGCCGGCCACCATCGCCCGGTAGTAGCGCTCGGCGCCGGCCACCACCTCCGCGTTCTGCCAGGCCGAGAAGCGGTCCGGGCCATCGGAGAGGGCGTGTTCGCGGGTCCGGGCGAGCAACCGGACGACCTCCTCCTCGCACCGGGCGGAGACGAAGCGGCTGGCCGCGCCGTACTCCTCGACCCTCTTGCCGTACGGCTCGAAACACCGGTACGCGTCCTGCGCCGCCTCCAGCGACTTCGGATCCTCCTCCCCCAGGTAGTCGAAGATCGCCTGCATCGACTCCCAGAGGCTGTACACGTCGAGGCCGTGGAACCCGGCCCGCTGCTCCTCCGGCCGCTCCACGTTCCAGGCCCGCAACCAACTGGCGAACCGGGCCACCTCGGCATTGGCCCACATCCAGGTCGGCCATCGCTCAAACTGGTGGAGGGCGAGCTGCGGTTCGAGCGCGCCGCCGGGCGAGGCGGTCACCGAACGGTGCACCCGGTCGCAGTCGGGCCAGTCACCCTCCACCGCGACGAAGGAGAAACCGCACTCCGCGATCAACCGGCGGGTGAGCTGCTCGCGCAACCGGTAGTAGTCGTAACTGCCGTGGGTGGACTCACCGATCATCACCACCCTGGCGTTCCGAACGCGCTCCAGCAACGGGTCGAAATCGCTCGGCGCGCCGAGCCGCTGAACCAGCATGCCAGCGGCTACCCGGCCGCCGCTGCGGCAAACCGTGCGCGCAACGCGGGCCGACACGCCGGCCGCCGGGCCGTCGTGGGCCCAACCAAGCCGGTGTACGACCACCGCGAGCGGGTAGCCGGCCGGCATGACCGTCACCGGGGTTCAGTTGCAGGAGTACCTGGCCGGGCTCGACTACCCGGTCTCCCGGGAGGACCTGATCCGCTGGGGTCAGGAGAACGGGGCCAGCACAGCGATGTTGCAGATGCTGCAGGCACTGCCACCCGACCAGTTCAATTCCCCCGACGAACTAAACGCCGCCCTCTCCACCCCCACCTAACCCCCCACCCGGCCCCGGCCCCGGTCCAACCCCGTTGATCATGAAGTTATTGCCATCCGCCACGGCGTGTCGCGCCGCTAACTTCATGATCAACGGGAACGGCGGGTGGGGTTGGGGTTAGGGGACGGGGATGGTGCGGGATTCGGTGCGGGCGGTTTCGGCGGCGGCGAGGATGCTGACGACCTCGCGGCCGAAGCGGACGTCGCAGCGGTGGTCCCGGGTGCCGGCCCGCACCTGCTCGACGAGCTGGTCGATGGCGACGCCGAACGCGGTGGCGGCGTCGTTCTCGCCGAACGGGACGTTTTCGATGCCGTTCTCGCCGTAGAACACGAACTCCCGGGCCATCGACTCGGTCGGGGCGTCCAGGGACAGCGAGGCGCTGCTCGTGGCACCGCCCTCGTGGGTGAGCAGCAGATGCACCATCCCGCTCGGTCCGTCCATCGCCGCCACCTGAGTCACCCGGCCCAGCACCGGCAGGAGGATCGAGAGCGCGTGCGGGGCGATGTCCCAGAGCGCACCGTGCTCCCGACGCCACAACGAGCCGCCGTACGGGCTGCCGTCCTGGAAGATCGAGGCGAACGCCGTGGTCCGGCCGTGCTGCCAGCCCCCGGCGGCGGCGGTGGCGGCGAGGAACGCCGTCACGTTCGGCTGGAACCGCTGGGTGAAGAAGACGACCGAGGCGACCCCGGACTCGTCGGCGGCGGCCACGACGCGGTCGGCGTCGGCCACGCTGAGCGCCAGCGGCTTGTCCAGCAACAGGTGCCGGCCGGCGCGGGCGGCCCGGACCGCGATGTCGGCCTGGATGTCCGGCGGCAGGGCGACGGCGATCGCCTCGCACTGCTCGATCAGCGCGTCGACGTCGGCGTAGGCGGGCACCCCGTACCGCTCGGCCAGCGCGGAGGCCCGCTCCGGGTTGCGGCCCCACACCCCTACCAGTTCCGCGTCGGGATGTGCGTGCAGCGCCTTCCCGTGCGTCTCGATCGCCCAGTGACCGGTGCCGAACAAGCCGAACCGCAGCACGTGTACCTCCGCTGTTTCCCCGCACCGCGACAACGCCACGGACGTGATCCACGCTAGTCGCCCGGGCGGCCATGACGGCGGCGGGTTCGACCAATCGAAGCAGCTCACCTTCATTTCCGGGTCGGTGGTCGAGCTGACCGCCCGGCCGTCGGCGCATCGGTCCGCCCGTGGTCTGCCGGCCCCGCCCGCGCGCCGCTGTCGGCAACGTCAGGTCCGATCTCCGCCAGACCCGGCAGCCGCGGCGAGGCAGTCTCGACGGCATGCAGAGCACCAATCCAGCGATCACCAGCGGTGTCGTGACGTTTGAACACTGGTACGACTTCACCCAGGGCGGCCCCGTGCACCGCGCGCTGCTGCCGTTTCCGTCGACGGCGCCCGCCCCGTTCGAGGTCGCTCGCTGGTCGGTGGCCCCGAACACCTCCAACGACCTCGACGTCCACCGGTCCCGCGAGGTGTGGATCATCGTGTCCGGGGCCGGCACCGTGACGTTCGCCAACCAGACGAGGGTCTTGCGGGCCGGAGACGTCGCGGCGTTCGACAGCGGAGTGCCGCACCAGATCACGAACGACGGCCCGGACCCGCTCCTGGCCGTCTCCGTCTACTGGCTGCAAGCAGGCGACTGACGCTCGGTGGGCACCGGGAACTGCGGGCACCTCGACCTGCGCGTCACACGTGGAGAGGCAGCGCGGCCCTTTACTACGACGGTTAGTAGGCTGGGCCGGTGACCGAGGCAACGACCGGGTGGTGCCGGTGACCAGCGTGGGCGCCGATTCGCCGGTGGACGGGATCGTCGCGACAGTGCCGATCGTGCTGTCACTGCTCGTCGCGGCATGGGCGCTGGTGGCGGCGGTACGCCACCGACCGCCGGACCGGATGCAGTTCGTCGGCCTGGCCGTACTCGAAGTGGCGTTGTTGGTGTTGACCGTGCTGGCGCTCGTCGCGGTCGGCGGCGGGGATCGGCCCGGCGAGCCTGGCGCCTTCTTCGGCTATCTGGTCACGCTGGTGTGCCTGCCGCCACTGGCCTGGGTGCTGGCCCGGATGGAACCGACCCGCTGGGGCTCGGCGATCGTGTGCGCGGTCTGCCTGGTGACCCCGGTGGTGGTGGTCCGCCTGCAGCAGACCTGGGAGGTGCTCGGTGGTTGAGACAGGACCGGCTCGGCAGCGAACGAACTCCGGCCCGGGTCGGCTGTTGATCGCTGTCTACCTGCTCTTCGCCATCGCGGCGACGAGTCGGGCGGGTTTGCAGATCGCCACCAAGTTCGACGAGGCGCCGGTGGCGTACCTGCTCTCCGGGGTGGCCGCGCTCATCTACATCGTGGCGGCGGTGGGGTTGGCCCGCGCCGGGCACACCGGCCGTCGGGTCGCGCTGGCGTGCTGCTCGGTGGAACTGGTCGGGGTGGTCGCGGTCGGCATTCTGAGCCTGGTCGACAAGGACCTCTTCCCGGACGAGACGGTCTGGTCGCAGTTCGGTAGCGGGTACGGCTACATCCCACTGGTGCTGCCGGTGCTCGGCCTGATCTGGCTCTGGCGCACCCGTCGCGCACCCGCCTGACCTGCCGCACCCGCTGACCCGCCGCGCACCCGCCGATCGGGCGTGGACCCGGCGACGAGGGCGCCGGCTCATCTGCCGGAGCGCCCTCGTCGGGAATACGGGGTCAGTCCCGGGGGCCACCCGCGACGTAGATGACCTGACCGGAGACGAAGCCTGCGCCCTCGCTCGCCAGGAACGAGATGGTGTGCGCGACGTCCTCCGGCCGCCCCGGGCGGCGGACCGGGATCTCGGCGGCGGCGTGCTTCTGGAAGTCGTCGAAGTCGACCTTCATCCGGGCGGCGGTGGCCGCTGTCATGTCGGTGACGATGAAGCCGGGTGCGACAGCGTTCACTGTCACCCCGAACGGACCCAGCTCGATGGCCAGCGTCTTGGTGAAGCCCTGCAGACCGGCCTTGGCGGCGGCGTAGTTCGCCTGGCCCCGGTTGCCCAGCGCGGAGGTGCTGGAGAGGTTGACGATCCGCCCCCACTTCCGGTCCACCATGTGCTTCTGGGCGGCCTGGCTGAACAGGAACGCGCCGCGCAGGTGCACCCCCATCACCGTGTCCCAGTCGGCGTTGGTCATCTTGAACAGCAGGTTGTCGCGGAGCACACCGGCGTTGTTGACCAGCACTGTGGGCGCGCCCAGCTCGCCGGCGATCCGGGTCACCGCCGCCTCGACCTGGTCCCGGTCGGACACGTCCGCGCCCACCCCGAGCGCCCGGCCACCGGCGCCGGCGATGGCGTCCACCGTCTCCTTGGTGGCCGTCTCCTCGATGTCGACCACGGCGACTGCCATTCCGTCGGCGGCCAGCCGTCGGGCGGTGGCCGCGCCGATGCCGCGTGCGGCTCCGGTGACGATGGCGACGCGGGACTCCTCCGACATGATTACCTCCCGGTAACTTGGGGTCGATCGGAGGAGCTTAACCTCAACAGGCCGACCCTCGGCATAGGCGAATCCACCGGTATCCGTAGCCGGAGACCTTCACCGCGCCGAGCTTTCCCAACTCTCCGTAGCCACGGTCGGCGAGCACGTCGATCGGGAGGTCGGCCTCCGATTCGAGGCTGCTGAGGTCCACCTCGACGTCGTCGGTGCCCAGGTTGTGCACGAAGACCATCGTCCCGGTCGGCCCGTCCGCCCGGTGCGTCAGCACGCCCGGCGGCACCGGCACGTCGATGTGGCTGGTCGAGCCGGAGCCGATTTCCGGCGCCTCCCGCAGCGTACGGATCATGCGCTCGAACCAGGCGAGCAGCGATTTCGGGTCGCCCCGCTGGGCGGTGACGTTCACGTTCTGGTAGCCGAACTCACCCTTGTCGATGACCGGGCGGACCAGCTTCTCCGGGTCCGCGGTGGAGAAGCCGGCGTTCGGCTGGTACGACCACTGCATCGGGGTACGGATCGCGTCCCGACCGCGCAGCGACAGGTCCTCACCCATCCCGATCTCCTCGCCGTAGCGCAGCACCGGCGTGCCGCGCATCGAGAACTGGAGGGCGTACGCCAGCTCGATGCGCCGCCGGTCGTTGCCGAGCATCGGGGCGAGCCGGCGACGGATACCCCGGTCGTAGATGCGCATGTTCTCGTCCGGACCGAACTCCGCGTACACCTGGTTGCGCTGCTCGGTCGTCAGCCGGGACAGGTCGATCTCGTCGTGGTTGCGCAGGAAGGTGGCCCACTGCCCACCGACCGGCAGCTTCGGGGTGTCGTGCAACGCGTCGATCAACTGCTCCGGGTCCTGCCGGGCCAGGGAGAGCATGAGTCGCCCGTTGAGCATGAAGTCGAAGAGCATGTGGATCCGGTTGCCGGAACCGCTGGCGTCGCCGAAGAACGTCGGTAGCTGGTCCGGCTCGACGTTCGCCTCGGCCAGCAGGACTGCATCGCCGCGGCGCCACTGGACGTGCTGGCGCATCTCGGTGAGGAACTCGAAGTCCTTCGGGGAGTTCGGGTTGCCCGGCTCGGTCAGCTCGATGATGAACGGCACCGCGTCCATCCGGAAACCGGAGACACCGAGCTGGAGCCAGAACGACATGATCTTCTTGATCTCGGCCCGGACCTGCGGATTGGCGAAGTTGAGGTCCGGCTGGAACTTGTAGAACCGGTGGTAGAACCACGCCTTTGCGGTGCGGTCGTAGCTCCACGTCTCGTCCTGCTCGCCGGGGAAGACCATGCCCTGGTGCCTGTCGTCCGGCTCGGTGTCGGACCAGACGAACCAGTCCCGGTACGGCGAGTCCGGCGACGAGCGGGCGGATTGGAACCACGGGTGCTCGTCGGAGGTGTGGTTGACCACCAGGTCGATGATCACCCGGATGCCCCGGTTCTGCGCCTGGTGCAGCAGCTCGGCGAAGTCGCCCAGGGTGCCGAAGCGCGGGTCCACGTTGTAGAAGTCGGTGGCGTCGTAGCCGTCGTCACGGTTGGGCGACGGGTGGATCGGGTGCAGCCACAGGCAGGTCACCCCGAGCCGGGCCAGGTAGTCCAGCCTCCCGATCAGCCCACGGATGTCACCGACACCGTCGCCGTCAGAGTCGGCGTACGTGTCGATGTCGAGGCAGTAGACGACGGCTTCGGAATACCAACGGTCACCCATGCCGAAGGAACATCTCCGTTCGATCACCGCGGCAAACCAACCCGGCGGGCCACACCTCGTGGTGGGCTACCGTGCCGGTCATGGAGATCGACCTCGTACCGCCGAGCGAACTGTTGGACTGGTCCCGGGGCAGTTGGCTGCACTTGCCGGTACGCGTCGAGGAGGGCCCGGCCGGCGAGTTGGTCGTCGAGCCGGCGGCGAACAGCGACTTCTGGCGGCGGACCAGCTACGGCTTCGTCCACGACAACGGCCCGGCCCTGCTGGCGCCGCTGCCGGTGGGCACCGCCATGGAGGTGAGCTTCCGGCTCGACTTCTCGACACAGTTCGACCAGGCCGGTGTCTTCGTCCGCGTGGACGAACGGACCTGGACCAAGGCCGGTGTCGAGGTGAGCGACGGTGAGGCGCAGCTCGGCGCGGTGGTGACCCGGGAGTTCTCCGACTGGTCGGTGGGGCCGGTGCCGGACTGGGCGGGCCGGGAGGTGACCGTCCGGGTCAGCCGGGCCGGTGACGCGCTGACGGTCCGCGCGCGGGTCGACGACGAGCCGTGGCGGCTGGTCCGGCTCGCCCCGCTGGATCCGACGGCCGAGGCTGTCGCCGGCCCGTTCTGCTGCGCGCCGTCCCGCGCCGGTCTGACAGTGGTGTTCACCGGTTGGCGGCAGGGGCCGGCGGACACCGCCCTGCACCCGGAGCACTGAGCGCAGGTGTAGTTCGCGCCCCGGTGGGTATGACCCTCCGATCCCCGACCGCCGACCGGAAGGACGACCATGGCGTACGCCCAGGCTGGCGACCCGTCCGAGTTCACCGGGTTGACCGGCTGGGTGGCCTCGGTGATCGAGGTGATGGGCCCGGTCGGAGTGGCGTTGCTGGTGGCGCTGGAGAGCATCGTCCCGCCGATCCCCAGTGAGATCGTGCTGGCGCTCGCCGGTTTCCTGGCGCACGAGGGCGAGTTCAACGTCTTCCTCGTGGTGCTGGCCGCCACGGTCGGTTCGCTGGTCGGCGCGTTGGTGCTGTACTGGCTGGGCGCGGCGCTCGGCGAGGAACGGCTCAAGCGCTGGTTGGACCACATCCCGCTGGTGGACAGCGACGACCTGGAGAAGGCCGACAAGTGGTTCGAGCGGCACGGTCGGTGGGCGGTGCTGATCGGCCGGGTGGTACCGGTGGTCCGCAGCCTGGTCTCCGTGCCGGCCGGGGCCAACCGGATGCCGTTGGGTGAGTTCATCCTGCTCACCACGATCGGCAGCGGGGTGTGGAACGGCCTCATCGTGGGGGCCGGTTACGCGCTCGGGAGCCGTTGGCAGGATGTCGAGCGCTACAGCGACTGGTTCAACTATGCGATCGTCGCGGTCTTCGTCGTGATGGTGGCCAGTTGGGTGATCCGCAAGGTTCGCAAGCGTCGGGATCGCGACGACCGGCGGTCGGTGACCGCCGGTCGCTGATCCACGTCACCGCCTACCGCCGGCGTCCTGACCGGACGCCGGCGAGCGCGGTCAGGGCAGGGTGTCCAGGTGCGGGCCCACAGTGTTGGCGAAGCCGTTGCCGTTGCTGACGTCCCAGTTCACCGACCAGGTCATCGCGCCCCGGATGCCGGGGTAGGTGCGCGGTGGGCGGAAGCTGCCGCAGTTGGTGCCCCGGGCGAGGCAGTCCAGGGCGGCGTTGACCACGCTGGGCGCCACGATGCCGCCGCCGGCCGCCCCCGCTCCGGCGGGCAGGCCCAGGCCGACCTGGTCGGGGCGGAGCCCGGCCTCCAACTGGATGCAGGCCAACGCGACGATGAAGTTCACGGTGCCCTGGCCGTACGCGGCGTTCTGGTCGCAGCCGAGCATCGCGCCGGAGTTGTAGTACTGGGTGTTGACGACGGTGAGGATGTCCTTGATGTCGAGCGCCAGCTTGAAGTAGCCGCCGGCCGGGTTCTGCATGTCGATGGTCTGCGGCGCCATCGCGATGATCAGCCCCGGCCCGATCTTGGCCCGTAGCGCGCGCAGCGCCTGCGCCATGTACGTCGGGTTGAGCCCGTTCTCCAGGTCGATGTCGATCCCGTCGAAGCCGTACCGGGCGATCAACGCGGCGGCCGTGTCAGCGAACGCGGCGGCCGAGGCGGCGTTGTTCACGCTAACCCGGCCGGTTTCACCACCGACGGAGAGGATCACCCGCTTGCCCCGGCTGTGCAGGGTGCGGACGTCGGCGGTGAAGTCCGCGTCGGTGTAGCCGCCGAGCGAAGCGGCCAGCCCGCTGTCGACGCCGAAGGTGAGCGCGCCGGGCGTCGCGGTGGCCTCGGCGAAGGCGACAGCCACCAGGTCGTACTCGGCGGGGACGTCGCGTAGCCGCAGCTCGACGGCCGGGTTGTCGAAGTTGTGCCAGTACCCGGTGAGCAGGTGTTTCGGCAGCCCACCGGTGGGCGGGTCGGTCGGCGGCGGGGTGGTCGGCGGGGGCGTCGTCGGTGGCGGCGTGGTGGGTGGCGGCGTGGTGGGTGGGGTGCCGCCGCCGCAGGACGCGCCGTTGAGCTGGCAGCCGCTCGGTGAGCCGGGGCCGCTGGCCAGGAAGCCGAAGGAGACCGACGCGCCCGGGGCGATGGTGCCGTTCCAGGACCGGTTGGTGAAGGTGTGCCGCTGGCCGGATGAGCTGAGCAACGCGTCCCAGTAGCTGCCGAGGGTGGTGCCGGACGGCAGGTCGAAGGCGAGGCTCCAGCCGTTGATGGTCGAGCTGCCGCCGTTGGTGACTGTGTACTTTCCCTCCCAACCCGAGCCCCACTCGGCGGTCTTGACGAAGCTGGCGGTGGCGCCTGCGGCGTACGCGGGCAGCGCCACCCAGGCCGCGCCGAGTGTCGCAGCGAGGGCGGCGACGAGGGACAGGACAAGGGATCTGGAGCGTTTCATGCGACCCTCCGGGCCCGGACGGGCATTTATGGACGTCAACGTTGCTGCCAATTATTAAGACAGTTAACTGTTTCTGTCCAGGGGGTGCGACGGGACCGCCTGCGGACGGCGGAGCACCGCCTGCTCAACTGCCGACCACACGCTCGTGGTCACCAGGTAGATCACCGCGGCGAGCGGCAGCACCAGCGCCACCAGCACTGTCGTGAACGGCAGCAGGGGCAACAGCCGGCCGAGCGTGGCCGCCCCCGGTCCCTCGGTCGGCGTACCCGCCACCGTGCCCACCGCCGCCGACGCCCGCCGAGCCCGCCGCGACGACCACCAGGCCACCGCCAGCAACACCACAAGCAGCACGCCGAACAGCGGTCCGGCCGCACCGGCCAGCCCGTCGCTGAGATGGTGACCCAGTGGCACGCCGGCCAACCGCTCGTCCAGCAACCCGGTGCCGCCCTCACTGGTGCTGAACAACCGGTACAACACCAGCAGGAACGGCGCCTGGATGAGCAGCGGCAGGCAGCCGGCGATCGGGTTCGCGCCGGCTGCCCGGTACAACGTGAACACCTCGCGCTGAAGCGTCGCCGGGTCGTCCGCGTACCGCTGCTGGAGCTCACGCACCTGTGGGGCGAGCGCCGCGCGGCGCCGCTCACCGCGGACCTGCGCGACGGTCAGCGGCGAGATCAGCAGGCGGACGGCGATGGTGAAGAGCACGATGGCGGCGGCGGTCGCCCCGCCGCCGGCCAGTGGTTCGAGCAGCTCGGTGAGCCAGGACAGCGCGCTGCCGGCAGCGGCGACAGCGTCGTGCAGTGGTGCGAAGGCAAGCATGGGAAACCCCTCGGTCCGATTCCGGTGAGGCCCTCCCCCGGGCGGTATCCGCTCAGCAAGGGGGGCCGGTGACGGCGGGATCGGCCGCGCGGCGGCGAGGCGCTACGCGGCCGAGGGGTGCCCCGGAGCACGGGGACGAGGACGACCGGCCGCATCCGGGTCGATCTGGCGAGGCATTCGGCGACTTCGGGAACGGGCCCGCAGGCCGGCCCACCGCGGCCCGGCACCGGGCGCGCCCGCCCGGTCGTGCACCCGGGCCGCCAGCACCACCGCGAGCAGCACCAGGGCGGTCAGCGCGGCGCCCGCCAGCAGGTCGGCCGGTCGACCCGCGAGCAGCGTGAGCTGGGCGAACGCGGACATCCACGCGACCCCGACATAGCCCAGCAGCACCGGCACGGGCCCAGCATAGGACCCGCTGTCACGTCACCCGGCCGAATCCGGCGGCCCGCCCCGAGTACGAGCGCCGCCGCCACGTTTCCCGGCATCGCCACGTTGGGTAACCAACGATGGACCAACGCGGACGGACCGCGAACGGTAGGAACGGACGGGTGATGTCGATGACCGGTCAGGTGGCAGAGGCGCCCAGCGACATGGCTGCGGCGACCGGGTTGCTCACCGTGGGTGTCGAGGAGGAGTTCCTGCTCGTCGACCCGCACACCGGGGCCGCGGTTCCGGCCGTGGACCTGGTCATGGAGCAGGTGCCGGCCGAACTTCGCGGGCAGGTGGAGCGGGAGTTCCAGACCAGTCAGATCGAGATCGGCAGCCCGCCCGGCCTGGAGCTCTCCTCGATCCGGCACTCCCTCGGCGTCCTGCGTCGGGCGCTCTCCGACGCCGCCGAGCGGGCCGGCGTACGCCTGCTCGCCATCGGCACCGGCCCGGTGGACGGCCCGGTACCGCCGGTGGTGGACAAGCCCCGCTTCGACCGGATGATCGAGCGATTCCGGCTGCTCGTCCCCGGCCCTGGCAACAACGGCATGCACGTACACGTCGGGGTGCCCGACCCGGACACCGGCGTGCAGGTGCTCAACCACGTACGGCCGTGGCTGCCGATGCTGCACGCGGTGACCACCAACTCGCCGTTCTCCCGGGGCGAGGACACCGGCTACGCCAGTTGGCGCTCGGTGGAATGGGAGCGCTGGCCGTCGGTGGCGCCGACGCCGTTCCTGGAGTCGCACGAGCACTACCAGCGGCTGATCCGCCAGTTGATCTCCAGCGGCGTGATGCTCGACGAGGGGATGCTCTACTGGTACGCACGCCTGTCGGCGAAGTACCCGACGGTGGAGCTGCGGATCGGCGACGTCTGCCCGTCGGTGGACGACGCGGTGCTGGTCGCCGCGCTGGTCCGGGCACTCGTGGCCACCGCCATGGCGGATGTCGAGGCCGGCCGGCCGGCGTTGCAGACCGACCACCACCTGCTGGTCGGCGCGCACTGGCGGGCCGCCCATGACGGGTTGGAAGGCGAGGCCGTCGACGTCACAACCGGTGAGCTGCGCCCGACCTGGGAGCTGTTGGACCGGTTCGTCGAACGGATGCGGCCGGCGCTGGAGCAGCACGGCGACTGGGCCGAGGTGACCGACCTGCTGGGTGGGTTGCGCCGGCAGGGCAGCGGCGCGGCTCGGCAGCGCGCGGTGTTCGAGCGCACCGGCCGACTCACCGACGTGGTGCAGGACGTCGCACGGCAGACCCGCGGCTGATCACGGCGTGACAGGATGAGCCCGTGGCCCAACGGCTGATCGTCATCGGCGGGGACGCCGCCGGAATGTCGGCGGCGTCCCAGGCCCGACGCCGCCGTAACAGTGGCGACCTGGAGATCGTGGTCTTCGAACGGGGCAACTTCACCTCCTACTCGGCGTGCGGCATCCCGTACTGGATCAGCGGCCTGGTGCCCGGCCCCGAGGCGTTGATCGCCAGGACCCCGGAGACGTTCCGCACCGAGTACGCGATGGACGTCCGGATGCGCCACGAGGTCACCGCCATCGACCTGGAACGCCGCGAGGTGGTGGCGCGGGACCTGAAAGGCGGCGGCGAGGTCCGCGAGCGCTTCGACGACCTGATGTACGCCACCGGCGCGGTGCCGGTGAAACCGTCGTGGGCGATCACCGACGCGGGCGGCGTGTTCGGCATGCAGACTCTCGACGACGGTGCGGCGTTACGCGACTGGCTGGACGCCGACCCGCAGCCGCGCCGGGCCGTGGTGGTCGGCGGCGGGTACATCGGCGTCGAGATCGCCGAAGCCCTCATCCAACGCGGCCTCGCGGTGACCCTGGTGGAGGCCGGCGAGCAGCCCATGTCGACTGTCGACGCCGACATGGGCGAGCTGGTCGCCGAGGCGATGCGCGGCCTCGGCATCACGATCCGCGGCAGCCTGCCGGTGACCGGCATCGAGGAGCGGGACGGCCGGGTGTCCGCCGTGGTCACCGCAGAAGGGCCGATCCCGACCGACGTCGTGGTCATGGGCCTGGGCGTACGCCCCAACGCCGCGCTCGCGGAAGCGGCCGGGCTGCCCCTCGGGCCGACCGGCGCGATCCGGGTGGACCGTCGGATGCGGGTGCCCGGGCACCTCGGAGTCTGGGCGGCCGGTGACTGCGTCGAGACCCTGCACCGGATCAGCGGGTTGCCGGTGCACGTGCCGCTCGGCACGCACGCCAACAAACAGGGCCGGGTCGCCGGGATCAACATCGGTGGCGGGTACGCCACCTTCACCGGCGTGATCGGCACGGCGGTGACGAAGGTCTGCGACCTGGAGGTGGGTCGGACGGGTCTGCGCGAGCGCGACGCCACGGCCGCCGGCTTCGAGTTCGTCTCGGTGATCGCCGAGTCGACCAACCGGGCTGGCTACTACCCGGGCGCCCGGCCGATGACTGTCAAACTGATCGCCGAGCGCCCCAGCGGCCGGTTGCTCGGCGCGCAGATCGTCGGATGGTCCGAGGCGGCCAAACGGATCGACTCGCTGGCCGTGGCGCTGTGGAACGGCATGACGGTGGACGATATGACACAGCTGGACCTGGGCTACGCTCCGCCGTACGCGCCGGTCTGGGATCCGGTGCTCATCGCCGCCCGAAAAGCGGTCGACGCGCTCGCCGCCCTCGACCGTTGACAGGCGCCCGCCGTGGAGGACCACCCCGTGACCCAGACCCCGACCCGGCCGACAGTGCGTCGGCGTCCCACGATGGTCGACGTGGCCCGGCGGGCCGACGTCAGCCTGAAGACGGTCTCCCGGGTCGTCAACGACGAGCCGGTGGGGCAGGAGTTGGTCGGCCGGGTGCTGGCCGCGATCGCCGAGCTGGGCTTCCGGCGCAACGACATCGCTCGTAACCTGCGCTCCCGGCAGCTCAACGCCACCGTCGGGCTGCTGATCGAGGAGATCGCCAACCCGTTCTACGCGACGATCGCCAGCGTCGCCGCCGAGATCGCCGCCGCCC
>NZ_JAKKFH010000027.1 GCF_022230925.1 Micromonospora alfalfae
CGCCGCGCCGCGCCGCCCCGCCCCACCCCGCCCCACCCCGCAAGATCGTGCTCGATCCTGGATGTAGTGGCCTCGGCGGTCGTTGATGCCACTACAACAAGGATCGAGCGCGATCTTGCGCGCGTTGGGGCCGTTGGGGCCGTTGGGGCGCGGGGTCGGGCGAGTCGGGCGAGGCGGTGAGGCGCGCGGAGGCCGGTCGGTCAGGCGAGGCGGTGGGTCAGGCGGGCCGCGCTGAGGTGAGGAAGTCGGCGAGGACGCGCGTGTGGGTGTCGAACGCCAGCTCGACCGGGTCGGTGAGCACCAACCACTCGGTCGCCTCCTCGGTCGGGGCCGACGGTGGCAGGTCCTCGGCCGCCCGCTCGGGCAGCACCCCGAAGACCATCATCGTGCCGCCCGCCGGTGCGCCGTGCACCGCGAACAGGCGGGCGTCCTCGGCCGCCGCGATCAGGCCGGTCTCCTCCCGCAGCTCCCGCACGAGTGCGTCGGACCACTCCTCGCCGTACTCGATGAAGCCGCCCGGCAGCGCGAGCAGGCCGCGGGCCGGTTCGATGTCGCGGCGGACCACCACCACACCCAGACCCTCGGCCGTGCGGACCGGCAGCACCGCGACCGCCACCGGCAGCGGGTTGCGCCAGACGGTCTCGCCGCAGACCGCGCAGACTCGCGGCCATCCGGCGGCCGGCGGGTAGGCGGCGCCGCAGTAGGAACAGTGCGAGTACGGCGTGCCGGTCATGCCGCAGCACGTTACTCCGATCCCCGCCCAGCCCGCCGCGCCGTCGCTTCGTCCCGCGCTGAGCCTGCCGCGCCGCCGCTTCGTCCCCCGCCCAGCCTGCCGCGCCGCTGCTTCGTCCCGCGCTGAGCCTGCCGCGCCGCCGCTTCGTCCCGGCGCTCAGGCTGCCGGGTCGCCCGTGTAGAAGGCGGTGGTGCGTTCGGCGGCGGCCTTCGCCTCGTCGGCGTCGGTGCCGGCGGCGATGCTCGCTTCGCACCACAGTTGGCTGCTCAGCTCCATGGCCCGTCGTCCCTCGGCGGAGGCGGTCCATTCGGCGCCCTGTTCCGGGGTGATCCCGCTGCCGTCGCCGGCCAGGTGTGAGGCGAGGCCGAGCAGCCCGAGGTCCCAGCCGACACCGACCGCGCCCGGCCCGAACTGGGCCCACCGGTCCTGGTCGACGTGCGCGATGTGGTCCAGGTCGAGGCGGGCCCGCTCGTCGCCGACCGGGGTGACCCGCACCTCGATCCAGCTCACCTCGCCGCCCATTTCCCAGGTGGCGGTGAAGCGGTGCGGCGGCTCGCAGCTCTCGACGGTGCCGTGGGCGTTGCCCTGAAGTTGGTAGGTGCCGCCCAGCCGCAGGTCGCCGGAGATCGGCAGGAACCAGCGCGGGATGCGCTCGGCGCTGGTGCAGGCGTCCCACAGGTCCTCGGCCGTCGCCTGGTAGGTCTGGCTGATGGTGGTGACCCGCGCCTCACCGGCTTCCAGGGTGCGGCTGCCGACCTGCCGCTGGACGGCGTTGATCTGCTCGGTGGCGTCGAACATCAGGTGTTCCTCTCGTCGGGTGGGTCGGCCGGGCCGCGCAGCCGACGTTCGCGTCGGCCCCGGGCCAGCTCGGTGGCGAGTGCCGCCAGGGGTGGGGTCCAGAACCGGCGGAAGTGCTCCAGCCAGCCGTCGACCTCGCGCAGTGGGCGTGGGTCGACCGCGTAGAGCCGCCGGGTGCCCTCCGGCCGCACTGTGGCGAAGCCGTTGTCGCGCAACACCTTGAGGTGCTGGGACACGGCGGGCTGGGAGATGCCGAACTCCTCGCGGATGACCGCGCTGACCGCGCCGGCGGTCTGCTCGCCACCGGCGAGCAGTTCCAGGATGCGGCGCCGGACCGGATCGCCCAGCACGTCGAAGGCGTGCACGACGACAGTTGTATCACTGACGGCTTATTTAAGCCAAGTCTGATAGTCCGATGAGCTTGTCCAGTCGGATCGGCAGCTCCCGGACCCGTACGCCGGTCGCGTGGTGCACCGCGTTGGCCACCGCCGCCGCGGCGCCGACGATGCCGATCTCGCCGATGCCCTTCACCCCGGCCGGGTTCAGCTCGTCGTCGCGCTCGTCCAACCAGTACGCCTCGATGGACTCCACGTCCGCGCAGCCGGTGATGTGATAGGTGGCCAGGTCGTGGTTGACCCAGTCGCCGTACCGCTCGTCGAGAAGGCCCTCCTCGTGCAGCGCCATCGACAGCCCCATCGTCATGCCGCCGATGAGCTGGCTGCGCGCCGTCGTCGGGTTCACCACCCGCCCCGCCGCGAACACCCCGAGCATCCGGTTCAGCCGTACCTCGCCGGTGTCCGCGTCGACCCGCACCTCGACGAACTGCGCCCCGTACGCGTAGCGGGGCAGCGCCGGCTGTCCGCCCACCTCCTCGGTGGTGTCCGCCTCGGCGGTCACCTCGCCGGTCGGTGGCCCGCCGTCGCGCAGCTTCTCGCGCAGCGCCTGAGCGGCCCGGATCACCGCCCAACTCCAACTGGAGGTCCCCATCGAGCCCCCGGCCACCGGCGCGGTCGGCAGGGCGCTGTCGCCGATGCGGATCTCCACCCGCTCCGGTGGCACCCCGAGCGCGTCGGCGGCCACCTGCCACATCGCCGTCCGCGCGCCGGTGCCGATGTCGGTGGCGTTGACCTGGACCAGGAAGCTGCCGTCGGGCCGGGCGGTGGCCGTCGCCGAGGACGGCCGGGACCGGGCCGGGTAGCTCGACCCGGCCACCCCCGTGCCGATCAGCCAACGCCCGTCGCGCCGGGACCGGGGCGACGGATCACGGCCGGCCCAACCGAACCGTTGTGCGCCCTCGCGCAGGCACGCCACCAGGTTGCGGCTGGTGAACGCCCGCCCCTGGTCGGGGTCGACATCAGTGTCGTTGCGGATGCGCAACTCCACCGGGTCGATGCCGGCGGCGACGGCCAACTCGTCCATCGCCGACTCCAGGGCGTACGCGCCGGGGCACTCGCCCGGGGCGCGCATCCAGAACGGCGTGGGCACGTCGAGGCGGACCAGCCGGTGCGTGGTGCGGCGGTGCGGCGCGGCGTACATGCTGCGGGTGTAGACGGCGGTCTGCTCGGCGAACTCCTGGATGGTCGAGGTCTGGCTGATCGCGTCGTGGCAGATGGCGGTGAGCCGACCGTCGGTGTCGGCGGCGAGGCGGACCCGCTGGATGGTGGGGGTGCGGTAACCGATCGGCCCGAACAGTTGCTGGCGGGTCAGCGCCAACTTCACCGGGCGGTCCACGTGTCGGGCGGCGAGGGCGGCCAACACCACGGCGGCCTTGGCATACCCCTTGCTGCCGAAGCCGCCGCCGACGTGCTGCGCGACGACCCGGACCGACTCCGCAGGCAGCGCGAACAGCTCGGCCAACGTGGCCTGCACCGACGAGGCGCCCTGATTGGAGTCGTGCACCAGCAGCCGTCCGTCGCGCCACTGCGCCGTCGTGGCGTGCGGCTCCATCGGGTTGTTGTGGTACGCCGGAGTGCGGTACGTGGCGTCCACCCGCACCGGGGCGGCCGCGTACCCGGCGTCGAAGTCGCCCTCGGCGGTGTCCGTCGGATAGCTGGGGTTGACGTGGTCCGGCTTGTACAGGCCGGGGTGGTCGTCGGTGAGCACTGTGCTGTGCGGGCCGGTGTCGTAGTCGATGTGGACCAGTCGGGCGCCCTCGCGGGCCGCCTCCAGGCTGGTGGCCACCACGACGGCGACGTACTGCCCCCGGTAGTGCACCGCGGGCTCCTGCAGCAGCCACAGCTCCGTCTGCGGGCCGGGTGTCAGCCGTGGCGCGTTGCCGTGGTGCAGCACCGCCAGCACACCGGGCGACGCCAGCGCCTGCGCCGTGTCGACGCGGGTGATCCGGCCCCGCACCACCGCCGACGGCACCGCCCAGCCGTAGCTGACCCCGTCCACCGGGTACTCCACCGCGTACCGAGCCGTGCCGGTGACCTTCGCCGGGCCCTCCAACCGGGGGTACGCCCGTCCGACCGCCCCGGCGCTCATGACGACGCCAGTTCGGTGAGCGCGCGCACGGTGATGGCCCGGGTCAGTGGCAGCTTGAAGCCGTTGTGCCGCAGCGGGCGCGCCTCGGCCAGCTCCGCGTCGGCCGCCCGTGCCGCCAACTCGGGGCTGAACGGACGACCGCGCAGCGCCTCCTCGGCCCGGTACGCCCGCCACGGTCGGTGTGCCACCGCCCCGTACGCCAGCCGCACGTCGCGAACCACGTCCCCGTCGAGGTCCAGCACCGCGGCCACCGAGCCGGCGGCGAAGGCGAACGAGGCGCGGTCGCGCACCTTGAGGTACGTCGAGCGGCGCGCGGCCGGTAGGGGCGGCAGCCGGACGGCGGTGATCAGCGCGCCCCGGGCCACTGTGGTCTCCCGTTCCGGGTGGGTGCCGGGGGAGCGATAGAACTCGGCGATCGGGATGTCACGGGGGCCGTCGGCCTCGTGCACCTCCACCACGGTGTCGAGGGCGGCCAGCGCGACGGCCAGGTCGGATGGGTGGGTGGCGACGCACTGCTCGGACCAGTCCAGCACCGCCAGGTCGCGGTTCTGGCCGTGCAGAGCGGCGCAACCGCTGCCCGGCTCTCGTTTGTTGCACGCCTTGCCGGTGTCCTGGAAGTAGACGCAGCGGGTGCGCTGCAACAGGTTGCCGCCGGTGGTGGCCATGTTGCGCAGCTGTCCGGAGGCGGCGGCGAGCAGGGCGCGGGCCAGCACCGGGTAGGCGCGGCGTACCACCGGGTGGGCAGCGAGGTCGCTGTTGCGGACTGTCGCGCCGATCCGCAGACCACCGTCGGGCAGCTCCTCGACGGTGTCGAGTGGAAGCCGGGTCACGTCCACCAGCACGTCGGGGCGTTGCACCCCGAGCTTCATGAGGTCCACCAGGTTGGTGCCGCCGCCCAGGTAGGCGGCCTGTGGTTCGGCCGCCAGCACGGCGACCGCCTCGGCCACGTTGGCGGGCCGGTGGTAGCGGAACGCCTTCACGAGGACGCCGCCGTCTCACGTACGGCCGCGACGATGTGTGGGTACGCGGCGCAGCGGCACAGGTTGCCGGCCATCCGCTCGCGGATCTCCGCGTCGGTCAGCTCGGCTGACGTGTTCAGGTCGTCGGTGACCGCGCTGGGCCAACCTTGGGAGACCTCGTCGAGCATGCCGCGGGCGGAGCAGAGCTGCCCGGGGGTGCAGTAGCCGCACTGGAACGCGTCGTGTGCGATGAAGGCAGCCTGCAACGGGGACAGCTCGTCCGGCCCGGCCAGCCCCTCGACTGTCACCACCGACCGGCCGTCGACGGTGACCGCGAAGATCAGGCAGCTCTTCACCCGGCGGCCGTCGAGCAGCACCGTGCAGGAGCCGCACTGGCCGTGGTCGCAGCCCTTCTTCGCCCCGGTCAGGTCGAGGTGCTCGCGCAGCGCGTCGAGCACTGTGGTGCGGTTGTCCAGGGTCACCTCGCGGGACGCGCCGTTGACCTCGAACGTCACCCGGGACGAGTGGCGCTCGTCGATCGTCGTCGTGTTCTCCGGTCCGCCCTGCACCGGCCCAGACTAGCTTTGTCGGTATATCTCAGGGCGAATAACGCAAAGCCCCTCGCACGGGAGGTGACGACGGTGACTGCCGGACTGCTGCTCGCCGCCGGCGCCGGGCGGCGCTACGGCCGGCCGAAGGCGCTGGTCGAGCTGGACGGCGAGCCGCTGGTGCGGCGCGCGATCCGGCTGCTCGCCGACGGCGGCTGCGCACCGGTGCACGTGGTACTCGGCGCGGGCGCCGACGAGGTGCCCGACCTGCCCGGCGCGGTGTCTGTCCGGCACGATCGCTGGTCGGACGGGCTGGGCTCGTCGCTGCTGCGTGGCCTGGCCTCACTGCCCGTCGACGTGCCGGCCGCCGTCGTGGTCCTTGTCGACCAGCCGCTGCTCAGCCCGGTAGCGGTGCGCCGGGTGCGCGCGGCGTACACCGGTGCGGCGGTCGTCGTGGTCGCCACCTACGCCGGTCGGCCCGGGCACCCGATCCTGCTGGGTCGACAGACCTGGCCGCTGCTGAACCGGTACGCCGTGGGCGACCGGGGTGCCCGTGACCTGCTGCGTGAGCGGCCGGACCTGGTGGTCGAGGTGCCCTGCGACGACGTCGGCACACCCGTCGACGTGGACACCCCGGCCGATCTGCGCGCGGTCACCGACGCGTCAGCCACCGAGGCAGCCCCTCGCTGGTCACCGCGTGATAGCTGATCATGACGATCACACCGATCAGGCCCAGCAGCGGGTTGACGAACCAGCCGAGCAGACCGCTGAGCCCGTACAGGACGAGGCCGGTGACCGGTCGCAGCCGCTGCGCCCGCACGTACCCGGGGCTGACCCGACGCTCCAGCAGCGCCGGGTGTCGGTGCAGGTAGCCGAAGAACACCAGCCAGGGCGCCGACATCAACGCCGCGGAGAGCGCGTACAGGGCGACCGCCGCGCGCTGGTCGTCGATGTCGCCCCGGGTGAACGCGGAGGCCAGCACCGCGGTGGGGAAGGGAATGATCACCGCGCCGAAGAGCACGCCGAGGTTGATCCAGCTCAGCGCGAGGGTGGTCCGGCGGATCAGGCGCAGCAGCGCACGGTGGTTGAGCCAGAGCACCCCGATGTAGACGAAGGACACCACGAAGGCGAGGTACGAGGGGCCCTCGTCGAGCAGATCGGTCAGCAGCTCACCCTCGTGGTACTCGGGCACCCGCAGGTCGATGACGAGCAGCGTGATGACGATGGCGAAGACGCCGTCGCTGAACGCCGCCATCCGCTCGGTGCCGGAGACCCGCCCGGTGGGCTCGGGCTGCTCGATCTCGTCGGGCGCTGCGGACATTGCCGCAGGCTAGCCACTCGGCGCGGCGGCCGGTGGCGGTTTCGCCCGACCGGGACACGAACGGCCGCCCAGGGTCACCCCCGGGCGGCCGTCGCGCTGCCCGCCGGTCAGGCCACCGGCGTCGCGGTGCCGGTCGTACCGGCGAGCCGCTGGTGGGCGCGGATCACCTCGGCGTAGCGCAGACCGCTCGCCTTCACCGTCCGACGCTGGGTGGCGTAGTCGACGTGCACCAACCCGAAGCGCTTGTCGTAGCCGTACGCCCACTCGAAGTTGTCCAGCAGCGACCAGACGAAGTAGCCGTCCAGGGGGACCCCTCGGGCCACCGCCGAGGCGCACGCGGCCAGGTGCTGCTCCAGGTGGTCGGTGCGTTCCTTGTCCTCCACAGTGCCGTCGGCGGTGACCTCGTCCGGCCACGCCGAGCCGCTCTCGGTGACGATGATCCGGCCCGGCCGGTACTCCTCGTGCACGTCGACGAGCAGCCGCTCCAGGCCCGCCGGGTACATCTCCCAGCCCATCGCGGTCTCCACCGACCCGGGCACCGGCACCTGCCGGGCGTACGGCGCCGCGCCGGTCGGGTCGTCGACCACCAACTGCCGGAAGTAGTAGTTCACCCCGAGGAAGTCCGTCGGCGTGGCGATCGTCGCCAGGTCGTCCCCGCGTACCGGCGGCTCGACCCCGTAGGTGGCGATCATGTCGGCGGGGTAGCCGCGCCCGTGGATCGGGTCCAGCCACCACCTGTTGACGTGCCCGTCGGCGCGCCGGGCCGCCGTGACGTCCTCGGGTCGGTCGGTCGCCGCCTCGATCGGGCTGAGGTTGAGCACCAGCCCCACCGAGGCCGGCCGGGCGGCGTTGGCGCGGATCGCCTGGGTGGCCAGGCCGTGCCCGAGCAGCACGTGGTGCGAGGTGTGCACAGCGCGGGTCAGGTCCCGCTCGCCGGGGGCCATGTTCCCCTCCAGGTGCCCGATCCAGGACACGCAGAGCGGCTCGTTGACTGTGCACCAGTCGGCGACCCGGTCACCGAGCCGGCCGGCGACCACCGCCGCGTAGTCGGCGAACGCCTCGGCGGTGGCGCGCTCCGGCCAACCGCCCCGGTCCTGCAGCACCTGCGGCAGGTCCCAGTGGTAGAGCGTGACGAACGGCCGGATCCCGTCGGCGAGCAACGTGTCGACGAGCCGATCGTAGAAGTCCAGCCCGGCGGCGTTGACCCGCCCGACGCCGTCGGGCATGACCCGGGGCCAGGCCACCGAGAAACGGTACGCGTCCACGCCGAGGCGGCGCAGCAGCGCCAGGTCCTCCGGCCACCGGTGGTAGTGGTCGCACGCCACCGCGCCGGTGTCGCCGTTGTCGACCTTGCCGGGAGTCGCCGAGAAGGTGTCCCAGATGGACGGCGACCGGCCGTCGACGTCGACGGCCCCCTCGATCTGGTACGCCGCCGTGGCGACACCCCAGAGGAAGTCGGGTGGCAGCTTGGACAGGTCGGGCACGGGTCGGTTCTCCTCTGGGGTTGGATGACTCACTTGACAGCGCCGGCGGTGAGGCCGGCGACGAAGTAGCGCTGCAGGGCCAGGAACCCGACGACGACCGGGATGCTGACCACCAGCGAGGCGGCCATGATCTGGTTCCAGTAGACGTTGAACTGGGTGGAGTAGCCCTGGAGGCCGACGGCCAGGGTGCGGCTGCCCTCGTCGGTCATCACCGACGCGAAGAGCACCTCACCCCACGCCGTCATGAACGCGTACACGGTGACCGCGACGACGCCGGGCACGGCGGCCGGCAGGATGACCTGGAACAGGGTGCGCAGCGGACCTGCGCCGTCGACCTGCGCCGCCTCGTCCAGACCCCGGGGGATCGAGTCGAAGTAGCCGACAAGCATCCAGATCGAGAACGGCAGCGAGAAGGTCAGGTACGTGATGACCAGGCCGGTGCGGCTGGCGTACAGCTCGATGCCGGTGGCGTTGCCCAGGTTGACGTAGATGAGGAACAGCGGCAGCAGGAACAGGATGCCGGGGAACATCTGCGTGGACAGCACCGTCACCGTGAAGACACCCCGACCGCGGAACCGGTACCGGCTCACCGCGAACGCGGCGAAGATGGCCACCGCCACCGAGCAGACCGCCGCGATGCTCGACACCACCAGGCTGTTCACCAGGTACCGGGCCAGCGGCACGGTGCTCCACATGTCGACGAACGGTTGCAGGGTGGGCCGGCTGGGCCACCAGGTGAAGCCGTTCTGCACGTCCTGCAACGGCTTCGCCGCCGAGGTGACCATGACGTAGAGCGGGATGACGACGAAGAGGGCGAGCAGGGTCAGCACGATGCGCCGACCCCAGCGCTCACCGGCTGTCTCACGCATGGTCATCCCTCCGACGGTTGGTGATCAGCAGGTACACGGCCGAGACGACAAGCAGGAACAGCAGCAGCGCCACCGACATGGCCGACCCGGAGCCGAAGTCCCAGGTCTTGAAGGAGCTGCGGTAGATGTGGATGGAGATCAGGTCGGCCTGCTCCGGCGCGGAACCGCCGAACAGCACGAACGGGGTGTTGAAGTCGTTGAACGTCCACAGGAACAGCACCAGCAGCAGCACCAGGTTGACCGGCCGCAGCATCGGCAGGGTGACCGAGCGCAGCCGGCGCCAGAACCCGGCGCCGTCGATAGCGGCGGCCTCGTACAGCTCACCGGGCACGTTCTGCAACCCGGCCATCAGGCACAGGAACGCGAACGGCCAGTTACGCCAGACCGACACCACCAGCAGCGACCAGAAGCTGTTGTCGCCGATCAACCAGAACGGCCGTTCGTTCATCAGCCCGAGCTGGTCCACGAGCACGTGGTTGACCAGGCCGGTGTCGCGTTGCAGCAGGAAGCTCCAGGTGATCACGGCCGCGTAGACCGGCAGCGCGTACGGGGTGAGGAACAGCGCCCGCAGGATCGCCCGTCCACGGAACGGCCGTTGCAGGACGACAGCAGCCGAGATGCCGAGCAGCCAGGCGAAGCCGACCGAGAGCAGGCTGTAGGCCAGGGTGACCCAGAACGAGTGCAGCAGTTCCTTGCCGGCGGCGCTGTTCAGGTCGAGCGTCGCCCGGTAGTTCTCCAGCCCGATGAAGGGCGCGGTGGACCAGTCGCGAATGTGGAACTGGGTCAGCTCCAGCAGGCTCATCCAGACCCCGACCACCATGGGGATGACGTGGATGGCGAGTTCCAGCACGACGGCCGGTGCGAGCAGCAGGTACGGCAGGAGCGAGCGGCGGGGGCCGCGGGGCCGGCGGGCCGGCCCCCGGGCCGGCGACCCGGCCCGGGGTTCGCGCCGGTCGGCGTCCGGCGCGGTGGTGCTGGTTGCCATCGGGGTCCTCTCGGAGGCGGTGGCCGTGGCCGGGCTCAGCGCCCGACCACGGCCACCGGTGACGCCTGGGTCAGCGCATCTTCTGCTGCGCGTCGGTCAACTTGGCCTTCACCGACTCCTCGGTGACCGGCTTGCCGCTGGCCGCGTCGGCGAACAACTCCTTCATCGCGGTGCCGACCAGGGTCTCGAAGGTGCTCTCATCGGGCACCTGCGGCAGCGGGGCCGCGGTGGTGACGAGGGTTTCCTGGATGGTCTTCTGCTCCGTGGCGCTGAACGCGGGGTCGGAGGCGGCGGTCTTCACCGCCGGCAGCGAGCCGTACGTCTTGTTGAGGATCGTCTGCTCCTCGTCGCTGGTCATGAACTTCACGAAGCTCAGCGCGCCGTCCTTGTTCTTGGTGTGCTTGAAGACCGCCATGTTGATCCCGGCGACCATGCTGTTGACCTTCTTGCCGCCGGCCGGCGGGCTGGCCAGGAACGGCACCGGGGCCACCCCGTACGCGTCGGCGGGCATGTTCTGCGTCTTCAGGTTCGACCCGGCGGACTGCCAGAGCAGCATGGCGGCCTTGCCGTTGGCGAAGTCGGAGACCGACTGGTTCTGCGCGTACTCCGCGTTGCTCGGGTTGGTGATCTTGTCGGCGGCCATGAAGTCGATGTACCGCTTGATCGCCGAGACGTTCTGCGGGGTGTCGAAGGTCGGCTTGCCGGCCGAGTCGAACCACTCGCCGCCGTACTGCTGACTGAAGGTGAAGGCGTGGTGGGCGTTCTCCGACGGGTTGGCCCCCTCGATCGCCAGGCCCCACTTGCCGCCGGTGCTCAGCTTCTTGCCGTACTCGGCGAGCTGCTCCCAGGTGGTCGGCGGTGCGGTGATGCCGGCGTCGGCGAACGACTTCTTGTTGTAGTACAGGCTGTACGCCATGCTGTAGAGCGGCACGGCGGCCGGCGGCTTGCCGGGGGCGCCGGCGGCGGCGAGCGCGGCGGGCACGATCCGGTCCTTGCCGCCGACGGCCTGCAGGGCGGCGTCGTCGAACTCGACCAGCGCGCCGGTGGCCTGCAACGACGCCGACCAGGTGTTGCCGATGTTGACAACGTCCGGGCCCTTGCCGGAGGCGGCGGCGGCCAGCAGGCGGTTGAGCAGATCCGACCAGGGGACCACCTCCACGGTGACCTTGATCCCGGTCTGCTTCTCGAACTTGTCCAACTCCGGCTGGAGGGTGGTCTTGTCGGCCTCCAGGCTGGCGCCCTGGTTGCTGGCCCAGTAGGTGAGCGTCTTGGGCGACGAGGCGGAGTCGTCGCCGGAGCCTCCGCAGGCGGTCAGCGAGGCGGCCGCCAGTACGGCGGCGGTGAATATCCCGAGGTGTCGTCTCGACACGGGTCAGCCCTTCCGGTGCGTGGTGGGGGTCCGCCGACCTTCGTCACCGATAGGGGTCGGGCGACGGGGGCCGGCTGCGGACAGGGTTCGGGGGTGCGCCGTCGGGGTCCGTCGGCGTTTCCCGGGAGTTACATCACGGCTTAATTTATGTCGTCATTAAAGTTGCTGGCAGGTGGGTCGTCAAGCACGAGGCGGTTACAGTCGCCTCGAACGGCCGACGGGAACGAGGTGACGAGTGGAGCTGGCGCGTGCCACCAACCGCAGCGTGCGGTTGCGCAACCGGTCCGCCCTGCTGACCAAGCTCTTCCTGGACGGCCCGCTCACCCGCCAGGACCTGGTGCGCAGCACCGGGCTGAGCCAACCCGCGGTCAGCAACGTGGTGGCCGACATGATCGACGAAGGGCTGGTCGTCGAGGCCGGCGCCGCCGAGTCCGACGGCGGCCGGCCCAGCATGCTGCTGCGGATGGCGCCCCGCTTCGCCTTCGTGGTCGGCGTGGACGTCGGCGAGACCCGGGTCCGGGTGGAGCTGTTCGACTTCGCGATGACCCTGCTGGCCAGCGTCGAGTACCCGCTCGACCCGGCCCGCACCGAGCCCGACCTGGTGGCCGGGCGCGTGCTGGCCGGCATCGACGCGGTCACCGGCCAGGCCGGGGTGGCCCCCGGTGACGTGCTCGGCGTCGGCATCGGCGTCTCCGGCGTGGTCGAGCAGGGCACCGAGGCCGTCGTGCACGCCCAGGCCCTCGGCTGGGACCGGGTGCCGATGGAGCGCCTGATCGGCGCCGGCACCGACCTGCCACTGCACATCGACAACGGCGCGAAGACCCTGGGCCAGGCCGAGATGTGGTTCGGCGCCGGCCGGGGTGCCCGGCACGCCGTCTTCGCGCTCGTCGGCTCCGGGGTGGGCGCGTCGGTGGTGACCAACGGCGCCACCTACCGGGGCGCGTCCAGCAGCGCGGGGGAGTGGGGGCACACCACGCTGGTGTACGGCGGCCGGGTCTGCCGGTGCGGCGCGCGCGGTTGCCTGGAGGCGTACGTGGGGGCGGAGGCGATCATCGACCGCTACCGGGAGGCGCGCCGGGGTCGACCGGTGCCGGGCGAGGACGAGGAGTCCCAGATCGCCGCGCTGGTCGCCGCCGCCGAGACCTCGGCTACCGCGCGACGGGTGCTGGCGGACACCGCCGGCTACCTCGGCGCCGGGGTGGCCAACCTGATCAACCTGTTCAACCCGGAGCGCGTGGTGCTCGGCGGCTGGGCGGCGATGGCCCTCGGCGACCTGCTGCCGGCCGTGCGGGAGGCCGCCGGTCGGCAGGCGCTGCGCCAGCCGTACGAGCAGGCGTCGATCGAGCTGTGCCGGCTCGGGGTGGACGCGGTGGCGTTGGGCGCGGCAACCCTCCCGATCGCCCGCTTCCTCACCGAGGGTGGCGTCCGCCGCTGAGCGGGGGACGACGGCAGCGCCGTCGCCAAATTACCCAAAAAGAATCCTCGGGATAAATAACGAAGTTATAGATCGATGTCTTGACGCCGTCGCAATCTCGCCGCAACACTCCTACGAGAGCGCTCTCCGACCCGCGACGCCGCATCGGCGGCACCACCCACGGCGCCACGGGGCGAGCCGATCCCATCCACGCGGCACCCCCTCGTAGCCCCCTATCGACAGGCGATGTCATGACATCTCGTGCAACATCCGTACGCCCGCGTCCTCGACGCGCCGTCCGGCACCTGCTGGTCGGGCTCACCGTGGCCCTGGTCGCGGCGCTCACCCCGACCGGCGCCACAGCGCCCGCACAGGCCGCGCCCACCCTGCTGTCCCAGGGCCGCCCCGCCACCGCCTCGTCCACCGAGAACGCCGGCACCCCGGCCTCCGCAGCCGTCGACGGCAACACCGGCACCCGCTGGGCCAGCGCGTTCAGCGACCCGCAGTGGCTCCAGGTCGACCTGGGCGCCCGGGCCACCATCAGCCAGGTGAACCTGCTCTGGGAGGGCGCCTACGGCCGGGCCTTCCAGCTCCAGACCTCCGACGACGGTGCCACCTGGACGACGATCTACTCGACCACCACCGGCACCGGCGGCACCCAGAACCTCACAGTCACCGGCGTCGGCCGCTACGTCCGGATGAACGGCACCGCCCGGGGCACCGGCTACGGCTACTCGCTCTGGGAGTTCCAGGTGTACGGCGAGACCGGCGGCAGCACGCCGACCTGCGGCAGCACCAACGTCGCTCAGGGCAGCCCGGCGACAGCGTCGTCCAGCCAGGACGCCGGCCTCGCGGCATCCGCGGCAGTCGACGGCAACACGGGCACCCGCTGGGCCAGCGCCGCCAGCGACCCGCAGTGGCTGCGCGTCGACCTGGGCAGCACCCGCACCATCTGCCGGGTGGTGCTCACCTGGGAGGCCGCGTACGCCCGGGCCTTCCAACTCCAGACCTCGGCCGACGGTGCCACCTGGACGACGATCTACTCCACCACCACCGGCACCGGTGGCACGCAGTCCCTCACCGTCACCGGCAGCGGGCGCTACCTGCGGATGTACGGCACCGCCCGGGGCACCGCCTACGGCTACTCGCTCTGGGAGCTGGCGGTGAACACCACCGGCGGCGGCACCAGTGAACCCCCGGTCGACACGACCGACCCACGCAACCCCAACCTCGGGCCGAACACGTTCGTCTTCGACCCGAGCACACCGACGTCGACCATCCAGGGTCGACTGAACACCCTCTTCACCCAGCAGGAAACCAACCAGTTCGGCCCGCAGCGCTACGCGGTGCTGTTCAAGCCCGGCACCTACACCGCCGACGTCAACCTCGGCTTCTTCACCCAGGTCGCCGGCCTCGGCATGAGCCCCGACGACGTCAACCTCAACGGCCACGTGCGTGCCGAGGCGTTCTGGTTCGGCGGCAACGCCACCCAGAACTTCTGGCGGGCCGCCGAGAACCTGTCGGTGACCCTGCCCGCCGGGCAGACCGTGGAGCGCTGGGCGGTGTCCCAGGCGGCACCGTACCGGCGGATGCACCTGCGCGGCGCGCAGAACCAGATCCAGCTCTGGAATGGTGGCGACGGCTGGTCCAGCGGTGGCCTGCTGGCCGACACCCGTATCGACGGCCTTGTCGTCTCCGGCTCGCAGCAGCAGTGGTACTCCCGCAACAGCGAGTTCGGCAACGGCTGGACCGGCTCGGTGTGGAACATGGTCTTCCAGGGCGTCAACGGCGCTCCCGCGCCGAGCTTCCCCAACCCGTCGCACACAGTCATCGGGCAGACCCCACAGGTACGGGAGAAGCCGTTCCTGTACGTCGACGGCACCGGTGAGTACCGGGTCTTCGTGCCGGCGCTGCGCACCAACTCCACCGGAACCAGCTGGTACAACAAGACCCCGGCCGGCTCGTCCATCTCGCTGTCGCAGTTCTACGTGGTCCAGCCGGGCACCAGCGCCGCCACCATCAACGCGGCCCTCGCCCAGGGACGGCACCTGCTCTTCACCCCGGGCGTGCACCACGTCACCGAGCCGATCCAGGTCAACCGGGCCGACACGGTGATCCTCGGTCTCGGCCTGGCCACCATTCAGGCCGACAACGGCGCGGTGGGCATGCGGGTGGCCGATGTGGACGGCGTGAAGGTGGCCGGCCTCATGTTCGAGGCCGGCACGACGAACTCGCCGGTGCTGATGGAGGTCGGGCCGTCCGGCTCGTCCGCGAGCCACGCCAGCAACCCGACCTCGCTGCACGACGTGTTCTTCCGCATCGGCGGGCCGCACGTCGGCAGGGCCACCAACACGCTGACCGTCAACAGCGACAACGTGATCGGTGACCACATGTGGCTGTGGCGGGCCGACCACGCCGCCAGCGGCGTACCGACCGGGTGGACGCTGAACACCGCCGACACCGGGCTCACCGTCAACGGCGACAACGTCACCATGTACGGCCTCTTCGTCGAGCACTACCAGAAGTACCAGACCATCTGGAACGGCAACGGCGGGCGGACGTACTTATACCAGAACGAACTGCCCTACGACGTGCCGAACCAGGCGGCCTGGATGAACGGGTCGACCCGGGGCTACGCCGCGTACAAGGTCGCCGATTCGGTGACCAGTCACCAGGCGTTCGGGCTGGGCAGCTACAGCTACTTCAACGTCAACCCAGCGGTGGTAGAGGAACGGTCCTTCGAGGTGCCCACCAACCCGAACGTGCGCTTCACGAACATGGTGACCGTCTCGCTCGGCGGTGTCGGCACCATCAACCGGGTGATCAACAACGCCGGTGGCACCGCGAACGCGGCCAACCAGCAGGTGTACCTGACCACCTACCCCTGACCGGGGCGCCCGCGCCGGCCGGTCCTCTGTGACCGGTCGGCCGGGTGGCACCCAGGGCCGTGGCCGGCCCGGTCCCGCCGAGACCGGGCCGGCTGCGGTCGTGCCGCTCAGCCGGCCAGCACCTCGGCCGCCGCCCGTTCACCGGCGCGCACCGCGCCCTCCAGGTAGCCACTCCAGCGGGTGGCCGTCTCGGTGCCCGCCCAGTACACCCGCCCCACCGGCGTCCGCAGGTGCGGACCGTACGTCCGCCACGTGCCCGGGGTGAGCGCACCGGAGAAGCAGCCCCGGGTCCACTCGTCGGCCGACCAGTCGTACTCGATGAGATCCACCGGGTCCCCGGCTCGTGGCCCGACCACACTGGCGAACGCTTCCAGCAGGCATTGGCGACGCCGCGCGGGGGACATGCCGCGCAGCGTGGCGGCGTCAGTGGAGTAACTGAACCCGGTCAGCACCCCGATCGGTGAGGTCGGGGTGGAGTTGTCGACCGTCTCGGTGAGCGGACCTGTGCTGGTGGTGGCCACGCCGGAGCGCCCGTCGGCACGCCAGAACGGTTCCGGGTAGACGGCGTGCACCTTCAGCGCCGAACCCATCGGCATGCGCTGGGTGAGCCCGTCTCGCAGCGGGGGCAGCGGCGGCTCGTACCGGATCCGGCCGGCCAGCGTCGGTGCCAGCGCGACCACCACCGCGTCGCCGTCGACGCGCCCGGTGTCGGTCCACGCCGTCGCCCCGTCGACTGTCTGTTCGATGCCCCGCACCGGCGCGGCCAGCGTCAGCGCGCCCGGCGGCAGGGCGGTGGCCATCCGTTCGGCCAGCGCCGCCGGCCCGCCCACGATCCGGTCCTGCTGCGCGCCGCCGGCCATCCCCAGCAACGGCCCGGTCCCGCCGGCGCTGCGCAGGTAGAACAGCAGGTGCAACAGGGACAGCTCGTCCACGCCGGTGGCCAGCAGCCCGCCGGCGAGCACCCGCCCCAGGTAGTCGGCGGTGACGTCGTCCCGGGCCGTGGCGGCGAGCCACCCACCGAGGGTCGTCCGGTCCCACAGTGCGGCCTCCGGCGTCGCCCAGGGTGCGGCCGGGTCCAGTCGTGCGGCGTACTCGTCGAGCAGGCCGAGCACCCGGCCCACCTGTGCCGGCGGCTCGGCCCGGGGCGCACCGGCCCAGAGCAGTGTGGGCGCGCCGACCGACGCCGAGGCGAAGGTGGCCAACCCGTGCTCGGCGACCAGCGCGTACATCCGGTCCTGGGTCGGACCGATCCACTGGGCCCCCAGGTCGAGTTGCGTGAGCTCGGGCAGCCATCGGGTCAGCACCCGACCGCCCACCCGGTCGCGGGCCTCAAGCAATCGCACCTGGGCGCCGGCACGGCTGAGCGCCAGCGCGGCGGCGAGCCCGGAGAAGCCGGCGCCGACCACGACAACCCGCAAGCCGTCGGTCACACCCCGGGTCTACCCACAACCGTCGTAGGCATGGCTACCGGCTCCGTCTCAGATGCCACGCTGTCCGACCCCACGGGTACCGTCACAAAACCAGACACGGGATACAGTCCTCGATGTGGCGACGACCCTTCATCCGGATCCGCGTCCGTCCGCCTCGCGCCTGCCGGCACGACCGTGGTTACCGGTCGCCGTCGCCGGCTTGACCGGTGCCGCACTCGGGGCCCTCGCCTGTTACTCCCTGTTGACGCCCCGCTGGGGGGTACCGCACGCGGTCACGGGCACCGTCGTAGCGGTCAACGCCGACGCCAACGCGTTCGTGGTCCGGCCCGATGGGCGGCAACCGTCGGCGAACAAGGCCGACGACGGCGGCCATGGCTATCAACTGGGCCCGGTGGAGTGGGTCGACTACGTCGGTCAGACCCACCACGAAGGAACACCCGTCTGCCTGGCTCCGCTCTCCGAAGGGGCCAAGGTCGAGCTGATGGTGGTGGATGTGCGCGGAGGCGCCGGTGGGCCGGACGCGCTGATCACCCGGGTCCGGTGCCTAAGCGCCCGGTGATCGACCGACCGCGCGAATTCCCGGTCGTCGCGCCGGAAGGCGAGCACGTCCTCGTCCAGCGTCCTTCTCGTCGCACCACCCGGGCCTGGCCACCGTCGCCTCCGTGGGTGCAGAGCAAAGGGCACGCCAACACCGGGGTCGGGTCGCACGCCGAGAAATTTCTGCCGGTCTGTCGATTCGGGCGGCGGCCGATCGTGTGGAGGATGAGAGGTCGGTGACGGGCCGGCCGTCCGTGAGGAGGAACCATGACGCTCTACCTGCTCAGCATCCACCAGCCGCAGGGTGAGCTGCCGCCGGAGCCAGAGTTCCTGGCCGACGTGATGCGTCAGCTCGGCGAGCTGCGCGACGAGTTGGCGTCCACCGGGTCCTGGGTCTTCGGGCAGGGCCTGCACGGCCCGGAGACCGCCACAGTGCTGCGGCCCCGCGACGGCGAGGTGCTCATCACCGACGGACCGTTCGTGGAGGGCAAGGAATACCTCGGCGGCATCACCATCATCGACGTGCCGGACCTGGACGCCGCCCTGCGCTGGGGTCGCCGCTACGCGCTGGCCACCACCCTGCCGATCGAGGTACGCCCCTTCCACGGCCGGGCCGGCGACTGACAGTGCCCGACGTGGAGGCGGTGTTCCGCGCGGAGTACGGCCGCGCGGTCGCCGTCCTGGTCCGCCTCCTCGGCGACATCGACCTCGCCGAGGAGGCCGTCCAGGAGGCCTTCGTCATCGCGGTGCGGCGCTGGCCGTGCAGCGGCCCGCCGCCCAGCCCCGCCGGTTGGATCATCACCACCGCCCGCAACCGGGCCGTCGACCGGCTGCGGCGGGAGGCGTCGCGGGCCGACCGGCACGCCCAGGCGGCCCTGCTCTACGCCGCCGACCCACCTGAGCAGGAGGGGCCGGTGCGCGACGACCGGTTACGTCTGATCTTCACCTGCTGCCATCCGGCGCTCGCCCCGAGCGCCCGGGTCGCCCTCACCCTGCGGCTGCTCGGTGGTTTGAGCACCGCCGAGATCGCCCGAGCCTTCCTGGTGCCGGAGCCGACGATGGCGCAGCGGCTGGTCCGCGCCAAGTCGAAGATCCGCAACGCGAGGATCCCGTACCGGGTGCCCTGCGACGCCGACCTGCCCGACCGGCTGCACGGCGTCCTCAGGGTGCTCTACCTGATCTTCAACGAGGGGTACACGGCGAGCGCCGGCCCGCACCTGGTCCGCGCCGAGCTGTGCGCCGAGGCGATCCGGTTGACCAGACTGCTGGTGGAGCTGATGCCGGACGAGGCCGAAGCGCTCGGCCTGCTCGCCCTGATGCTCCTGACCGAAGCCCGCCGGGCGGCGCGGACCACCACCGTCGGCGACCTGGTGCCGCTGGCCGAGCAGGACCGGCACCGGTGGGACAGCACCCTGATCGCCGAGGGCCAGGCGCTGGTCCGCCGCTGCCTGCGCCGCGACCGGCCCGGCCCGTACCAGATCCAGGCCGCGATCGCCGCCGTGCACAGCGTCGCGAGGAGCGCCGCCGACACCGACTGGGCCCAGATCCTTCAGCTGTACGACCAGCTGAGCGTGGTCGCCCCCAGCCCGGTGGTGGCGCTGAACCGGGCCGTCGCGCTCGCCGAGGTGGCCGGTGCGGCGGCGGCGCTGACCGAGGTGGACCGCCTCGCCCTGGTCGGCTTCCACGTCTACCACGTGGTCCGCGCCGACCTGCTGGCCCGGCTCGGTCGGGGCGGGGAAGCCGTCGAGGCGTACCGGACGGCCGTCGCCCTGACGGACAACGCGGCCGAACGGGCCTTTCTCACCGCACGCGCGACGGCCCTGGCGACGCCCTGAGGGCGCGTTTGCCGCAGGGGCGGCCGGGAACCCGAGGCACCGCCGCAGCAGAGGATGGGGAGGGGCCATGGCGTACCGACAGACCGCCGTCGACACCGCGCCCGACCTGTCCATCCTCACACTCGGTGTGGAGGAGGAGTTCCTGCTGCTCGACCCGGACAGCGGCCGGAACCTGCCGGTCGCCGACCAGGTACGCGGCGCGTTGCGCGGCCCCGCCCGGGAGCAGAGCCGCCAGGAGTTCCGGCACAGCATGGTGGAGATGGTCACCCCGGTCTGCGCCGACCTCACCGAGCTGCGCGCGCACCTGGTGGCGCTGCGTCGCTCCGCCGTCGAGGCCGCCACGGCGGCCGGCGCCCGACTGGTGGCGGTCGGCGCCACCCCGGTGGCCGAACCGCACCGGACGGTCCCCGACGAACCGCGCTACCACGCCATGTCGCGCCGGTACGGGCCGGTGGCGCACGACCCGGCGGTGTGCGGCTGCCACGTGCACGTCGGGCTGCCCGACCGGGAACTGGCAGTGCAGGTCTGCAACCACCTGAGGGTGTGGCTGCCGGTGGTGCAGGCGATCACCACCAACTCGCCGCTGCACGACGGGTACGACACCGGGCACGCCAGTTGGCGCTCGATGCAGTTGGAACGCTGGCCCAGTATCGGTCCGACGCCGCACTTCGACTCCGTCGCCGACTACGACAGCACCGTCGACGAGCTGATCGCCGCCGGCATCATGCTCGACGCGGCGATGGTCTACTGGTACGCCCGGCCGTCGTCGACCTACCCGACCGTTGAGGTGCGGGTCGGTGACGTCTGCACGGAGGTGGACGACGCGGTGCTTGTCGCCGCGCTGGTCCGATCCCTCGTGGCAACCCTCGCCGACGACGTGCGCGCCGGGGTGAACGCCCCGAACGTCCGGGACTGCCTGGTCGCCGCGGCGCACTGGCGGGCCGCCCACGACGGTCTCGACGGCGAGCTGATCGACCTGCGTGCCGGCGGCACCCGCCCCGCCTGGGCGCTCGTCGACGAGCTGATGGCGGTGATCGCCCCGGCGCTGCTGCGCCACGGCGACCTCGGGTACGTGTTGGCGCAGCTCGCCCGGCTGCGTCGCGACGGCACCGGCGCCACCCGGCAGCGGCGGGTGCTGGAGCGCGCCGGGGACCTGCACGCGGTCCTCGACGACCTGGTGGCCCGCACCGCCGCCGGCTGACCGCCGCCACTGCCCACCGGGGTCAGCGGATGTCGTGGGTCTGTAGCCACAGCTCCAGCAGGCCGAGTTGCCACAGCTTGTTGCTGCCGGCCGCGGCCTCCGCCCGGTCCGGCTCGGCCAGCAGATGTGCCACGTACTCCGGGCGGAACAGCCCCCGCTCGCGCGCGGCCGGCGCCTGCAACGCCTCGGCAACCAGCTCGCGCACCGGGCCGTCCACGTTGCGCAACGCCGGCACCGGGAAGTAGCCCTTGGGCCTGTCGATCACCTCGGCGGGCAGCACCTCACGGGCGACCTCCTTCAGGACGCCCTTGCCACCCTGACTGACCTTGTGCTCCGGCGGGCAGTGCGCGGCCAGGGTGACCAGGTCCTGGTCGAGGAAGGGCGTACGCACCTCCAGACCCCACGCCATGCTCATGCTGTCCACCCGCTTGACCGGGTCGTCGGGGAGCATCAGGTGGGTGTCCAGGCGCAGCACGGCGTCCAGCGCGGTCTGCGCCCCGGGCGCGGCGAGGTGCCCGGTGAGCAGGTCCCGGCTGGCGTCGTGCTCAAGCGCGTACGCCGGGCCGACGATGCGGCGCAGCTCGTCGTGGCCGCGGTCGAAGAACGCGGCCGCGAACGTCTCGGCCGCGCCGTGCCGGGGCGCCTCGACCAGTGGCTGGTGGTAGCCGTAGCCGGCGAACACCTCGTCGGCACCCTGCCCCGACTGGGCCACCTTCACGTGTTGCGCCACCTGCTCGGAGAGCAGGTGGAAGGCGACCACGTCGTGGCTGCCCATCGGCTCGGTCATCGCCAGCACGGCCCGTCGGACGGCGGGCACCAGGTCGTCGTCGGCCAGTCGGATCCTGTGGTGGTCGGTGTCGTACGCCCGGGCCACCAGATCCGAGAAATGGAACTCGTCGCCGGACTCGCCGTCGCGGCTGTCGAAGCCGATGCTGAACGTCCGCAGGTGCTGCTGACCTGCCTCGGCGAGCAGCGCCACGATGAGGCTGGAGTCCAGTCCGCCGGAGAGCAGCACCCCCACCGGCACGTCGGCGACCAGCCGTCGGCGTACCGCCGCGCGCAGCGCGTCGCCGATCGCGGCCCGCCAGTCGGCGGCGTCCATCCCCGCGTCGGCCGGCTCGCGCACGTAGTCGGGCCGCCAGTAGACCTCCTCGCGGCTGCGCCCGTCCGCCTCGATCACCCGCAGGGTGGCCGGCGGCAGCTTGCGCACGCCGCGCAGCACGGTGCGCGGCGCGGGCACGATGGAGTGCCAGGACAGGTAGTGGTGCAACGCCACCGGATCGATGCCGGTGTCGACGTCGCCGGCCGCCAGCAGCGCGGGCAGGGTGGAGGCGAACCGCAGCCGCCCCGGCGTCTCGGCGAGATAGAGCGGTTTGATGCCGAGCCGGTCGCGGGCCAGGATCAGCCGCCGCCGGACCCGGTCGACCAACCCGATCGCGAACATGCCGACCAGGTGGTCGACGAAACGCTCACCCCAGTGCGCGTACGCCACCAGGATCACCTCGGTGTCGCTGGTGGAGTGGAAGGCGTACCCGGCGCGGCGCAACTCCTCGCGCAGCTCCGGGTAGTTGTAGATGCAGCCGTTGAAGACCAGCGCCAGGCCCAGGTCGTCGCGGACCATCGGCTGCCCGCCCGCGTCGGACAGGTCGATGATCGTCAGCCGGCGGTGCCCCAGGGTCACCCAGCCGTCGGCGAACAGGCCCTCGTCGTCCGGCCCGCGTGAACGCATCGCCTCGGTCATCCGGGTGACCGCCGCCGCGTCGGGCGAGCGGCCGTCGAATCGCGCCTCCCCGCTGATCCCGCACATCAGGCGAGGCGGTGCTGGTTCAGGGCAGACATGGCCCTCCTGTCAGGTCTCCCCGACTGGTGGTGGCGGGGCCCGCGGTGGGAACGGGGCCGCTGGCTACCCGAGCATCGGGCGGGCAAACGCGCAGGTGATCCTGCGCGTCCGGCTCAGTCGAGCAGGGTGCGCAGGATGCGGGCCAGTTCGGCGCGGTCGGTGTCGTTGAGGTGACCGAAGAAGCGGTCGGCCTCGGCCCGGCGCGCGGCCCGGATGGCGGTGCTGACCCGGTCGCCCTCCTCGGTGAGCGCGACAAGGGTCGCCCGACGATCGGCCGGGTCGGGTCGGCGTTCGACCAGCCCCCGAGTCTGGAGGTCGTCGACGACCTCGGTCGCCGAACGGGGTGCGATGCGCAGGTGCTCGGCGAGGGTGCCGGGGCGTACCTCGCCGTGCCGGGCCAGCACACCGAGGGCCCGGGACTGGCTGGGGGTGACGTCCCAGGGCGCCAGTGAGTCCCGGGTCTGCCGACGCAGACGGGACGCCACCGCCCAGAACGTCTCCGCCAGGCTCTCGTCGTCGGCGCTGTCGACGGTGTGCTCGATCACCGGAATACGGTAGCAGGATATGTGGTTGCTCCCTCATGATGAGGTAACCTCAGCAATATTGCCGACGAAGGGTAGTGCCCCCTTGGAACCCACCCCGATGGGCCGCGACCGCGGCCACCGCACCCTCAGCGCCGAAGAGAAGACGCAGGCCCGCCAGGTGTCCCTGCGCCGCATCGGCCGCCTGTTCACCCCCCACCGGCCCGCGCTGGCCGCCGTCACCGCGATCATCGTGGTCTCCTCGATCATCGCGATGGCCACCCCGTTCCTGCTGCGTGCCGTGATCGACCGGGCCCTGCCGCAGGGCGACGTGACACTGCTGGTCTGGCTGGTCCTCGGCATGGTCGCCGTCGCGGCGGTGACCTCCGCCCTGGGCGTCGTGCAGACCTGGATCTCCACCCAGGTCGGCCAGCGGGTCATGCACCGGCTGCGCACCGACGTCTTCAGCCACCTCCAACGCCAGTCGCTCGGCTTCTTCACCCGCACCCGCACCGGCGAGGTGCAGTCCCGGATCACCAACGACATCGGCGGCATGCAGTCGGTGGTCACCTCCACCGCCACCGCCGTCGCCGCCAACCTCACCACAGTGGTCGCCACAGCTGTTGCCATGGTCGCGCTCTCCTGGCAGCTCTCCCTGGTCTCGCTCGTGGTGCTGCCGCCGGCCATCTGGCTGACCCGTCGGGTCGCCCGGATGCGCCGCGAGATCACCGCCCAACGGCAACGCGAACTCGCCGACCTCAACGTCACTGTGGAGGAGGGGCTCTCGATCAGTGGCGTACAACTGGCCAAGACCCTCGGCACCGGCCCCGCGCTGATCGACCGCTTCACCGCCTCCTCGGCCCGCCTGGTCGACCTGGAGCTACGCAGTGAGCTGGCCGGCCGCTGGCGGATGGCCTCGATGAGCATCATCTTCGCCGCCGTACCGGCGGTCATCTACCTCGCCGCCGGGCTGCCCGGCACCGCCGGCACGCTGAGCATCGGCACCCTGGTCGCCTTCACCGCCCTGCAGGGTGGCCTGTTCCGACCGCTGATGGGCCTGCTCAACGTGGGTGTCTCGCTCACCGCCTCGCTGGCGCTCTTCGCCCGGATCTTCGAATACCTGGACCTGCCGGTCGACGTGGCCGACCCCGCCGAGCCGGTCCGCCTCGACCCGGCCCGGGTCCGCGGCCACCTGCGCCTGGAGGACGTCACCTTCGGCTACCCGGGCAGCGACACCGCCGCCCTCGCCGGAATCACCCTCGACGTGCCCGCCGGCACCAGCCTCGCCCTGGTCGGCGAGACCGGCTCCGGCAAGAGCACCCTCGCCGGGCTGGTCAGCCGGCTGCACGACCCCACCGCCGGCCGGATCACCGTCGACGGCGTCGACCTGCGCGACCTGCGCCTGGCCGACCTGGCCGCGATCGTCGGCGTGGTCAGCCAGGAGACGTACCTGCTGCACACCACCGTCCGGGAAAACCTGCGCTACGCCCGGCCGGCGGCCACCGACACCGAGATCGAGGACGCCGCCCGCGCCGCCCAGATCCACGACCTGATCGCGGGCCTGCCCGACGGGTACGACACAGTGGTCGGCTCACGCGGCCACCGGTTCTCCGGCGGCGAGAAGCAGCGCCTCGCGATCGCCCGCACGCTACTGCGCGACCCGCGCATCCTGGTCCTCGACGAGGCCACCAGCGCGCTGGACACCGAGACCGAACGGGCCGTGCAGCGGGCCTTCGACGTGCTCGCCCAGGGGCGCACCACGATCACCATCGCGCACCGGCTCTCCACAGTCCGCGACGCCGACCAGATCGCGGTGCTCGACCACGGTCGCATCGTCGAGGCCGGCACCCACGACAGCCTGCTGGACCGCAACGGCCGCTACGCCACCCTCGCCGCCTGAACGCCGAATCACAACCGTCTCGAAACAGTCTTATAACTGTCTCGTTATGGCGCGGTCAGGTGCCGGTAGACGGTGGCCCGGGAGACCCCCAGCGCGGCGGCGATGGCGTCCACCGAATGGGTGCCCGCCGCGTGCATCCGCCGGGCCGCCTCGACCTGCTCCCGCCCCAGCGCGGGAGGTCGTCCCGGCCGCCGACGCCGGTGCGCCACCGCACCGGCCGCGCCCGGAGTCGTCGCCGCACTCGTGTTTCGTGGGGCGGCGTCCCGCGCGGTCCCGGGCGCCGGGGTTTCGCGCGCCGACGCCGGGACCGTCGTGGTCGCGTGCCGCCAGGCCGCGGCGTCCGCGTACGGCCCGGCCGCCGCGTCCGCGGGCAGCGGGGCTTCGGCGTCCGCGGGCAGCGGGGCCAGCAGCCGGCGTACGCCGTCGAGCATGTCGGCGCGCAGCACCTCGTCGGACACGTCGGTGAAGAAGACGATCGGATCACTGCACGCCGCGACCGCCTGCACCGCCCGGACCCGCTCCCGACGCCCGGCGTCCGGTCCGGCGATGAGGTCGTTGGCCCGCATCGCGATCACTATCAGGCGGTGGTACGTGTCGCCCCGGCCGACCAGCGCGATGTCGTGGAAGAGCATGCCGAGTGGCCGGCGATGGGCGAGCATGATGTCCACCCAGCCCTCCAGCACCGTCCACCGGGCCTGGTCGGTGGGCTGGGTCTGGGCCGAGTCGAGCAGCGCCTCCAGGTCCGCCACCAACGGCTCCACCAGGGCGGCGAGCAGGTGTTCCTTGGCCGGGAAGTGGTACAGGACCGCGGTCTTGGTCAGCCGCAGCCGCTCGCCGATCTGGCGCAGCGAGGTGCGCTGGTAGCCGTGTTCGGCGAACAGGTCGAGCGCGGCGCGCAGGATCCGGGTGCGGGTGTCGTCCGCGGGATCGGCCGTCATGCCGGCCAGCCTAGCGACGTCCTGACCGGTGGGCACGATCACCGTTGATTCGGCTGACCGTTGGTCAGTACAGTGAGATCGGTCGACGCAGCCAACGGCAGGAGGGGCGATGCCCGTCATCTCGATCGGCAACCTGGTCAAGACGTTCGGCGCCATCCGGGCACTCGACGGGCTGGATCTGCGGGTCGAGCAGGGGGAGGTGCACGGTTTCCTCGGGCCCAACGGCTCCGGAAAGTCCACCACCATCCGGATCCTGCTCGGGCTGCTCCGTCGCGACTCCGGTGACGCCCAGGTGCTCGGCGCCGATCCGTGGCGCGACGCGGTCCGTCTGCACCGTCGACTGGCGTACGTGCCCGGCGACGTCAACCTCTGGCCCAACCTCACCGGCGGGGAAGCCATCGACCTGCTCGGTAAGCTGCGCGGCGGCCTGGACCGGCAGCGCCGCGACGAACTGCTGCACCGCTTCGACCTCGACCCGACCCGCCGCTGCCGCACGTACTCCAAGGGCAACAGGCAGAAGGTCGCCATCGTCGCCGCCTTCGCCTCCAACGTGGAGCTGTACGTGCTCGACGAGCCGACCTCCGGCCTCGACCCCCTCATGGAGGCGGTGTTCCAGGACGAGGTCCGGCGGGTCAAGCAGGCCGGCGCCACAGTGCTGCTCTCCAGCCACGTGCTCGCCGAGGTCGAGGCGCTCTGCGACCGGGTCAGCATCATCCGCGAGGGCCGCACCGTCGAATCCGGCACCCTCACCGAGCTGCGCCACCTCACCCGCACTGCGGTGACCGTCGAGACCGCCCGCCCGGTCACCGGCCTGGACGCGCTGCCCGGCGTGCACGACGTGCACGAGGTCGACGGCCGCACCCACCTGGAGGTCGAGCCCACCCACCTCGACGCGCTGCTCGGCCAGCTCATCCGCTTCGGCGTCCGCGCGCTGACCAGCACACCGCCCACCCTGGAACAGCTCTTCCTCCGCCACTACGGCGACGACCCCGCCGCCGCAGCCACCGGCGCTTCCGCCGCCGCCGCTGCCACTGGCGCTTCCGCCAACGCTGCTGCCACCGGCGCTTCCGCCGCCGGTGGCTCGGGCGCTTCCGCCGCCGAGGTCTCGGACGCCGATGCTCCAGCTGACGCCCCACGGGGCGGCGTCCGGTGAGCGCCCTCACCGGCACGACCCGGCTGGCCCGGCTCGTCCTGCGCCGCGACCGGATCCGCCTCGCCATCTGGATCATCGGCACGCCCCTGCTCGGCTACGCCCTCGCCGGCAGCGTCGCCGGCATCTACCCGGACCAGGAGGCCCGGCTTGGCTACGCCACCACCTCGGCGTCCAGTCTGGTCGCCCGCGCCTTCAACGGCCCCATCCACGGCACCGACCTCGGTGCCGTGGTGGTCGCCGAGACGTACGTGACGCTGGCCCTGATCGTCGCGCTGCTGAGCACCTTCGCGGTGACCCGGCACACCCGCCAGAACGAGGAGACCGGCCGGGCGGAACTGCTCGGCGCGAACGTGGTCGGCCGGTACGCGCCACTCACCGCCGCGCTGCTCGTCATCGTCGCCGCGAACGCCCTGGCCGCCGCGCTGCTCGCGCTCGCGCTGGTCGGCGCCGGCCTGTCGCTGGCCGGTTCCCTCGCGGCAGCCGCCGCGATCGGCGGCGTCGGGGTCGCCTTCACCGCGATCGCCGCCGTCACCGCCCAACTGTCCGTCACCGCCCGGGGCGCCAACGCGCTCGCCGCCGCCACCGTCGGGCTCTCCTTCGTGCTGCGCGCCGCCGGAGACGTCCTCGGCGAGCAGAGCGCCGACGGCACCCGGGTGCGCAGCGCCTGGCCCTCATGGATCTCCCCACTCGGCTGGGGCAACCAGGTACGAGCCTTCGACGGTGAACGCTGGTGGGTCCTCGCGCTGCCCGTCGCGCTGCTGCTCGCCGGGGTGGCACTGGCGTACGCCCTCGCCGAGCGCCGCGACCTCGGCGCCGGGCTGATCGCGCCCCGACGCGGGCCAGCGAGCGGTGCGCCACGGCTGCTCAGCCCCGCCGGGTTGGCCTGGCGGACACAGCGCGGCACGCTACTCGGCTGGGCGGTCGGGGTGGCCGCGCTCGGCCTCCCCATGGGCGTCGCCGCCGACGAGTTCAACGACATGATCGACGCGAACCCGGCCGCCGCCGAGGCGATCAACGCGATGGGCGGCGGAGACGACCTGATCAACGCGTACCTGACCGCGATGCTCGGCCTCTTCGCGCTGACCATCGGCGCGTACGTCGTGCAGGCCCTGCTGCGCGTCCGCGGCGACGAAGCCGACGGGGTGCTGGAGGCTGCCCTCGCCACGGCGGTCAGCCGCACCCGCTGGCTCGGCACCCAGGTGCTCGCCGCGACACTTGGCGCGATCGTCCTGCTGCTCCTCGCCGGCGTGACCACCGGCCTCGGGTACGGCATCGTCACCGGAGACCCGCTCGGCCAGGCCGTCGAGCTGGGCGGTGCCGCGCTGCTGCGGCTGCCCGCCCTGCTGGTGATCGCCGGGGTGGTGACCGCGATCTTCGGGCTGCTGCCCCGCTGGTCGGTGGTGCTGTCCTGGACGGCGCTGCTTGTCTTCCTGCTCCTCGGGCAGCTCGGCGCGGTGCTGGAGCTGCCGCAGGCCGCGCTCAACGTCTCGCCGTACACCCATGTGCCGGCCGTGCCCGCTGTCGACCCGGCGGCGCTTCCCCTGCTGGTGCTGGCGGCGGTGGCCGCGGCCCTGCTCGCCGTCGGCGTGGCCGCCTTCCGCCACCGCGACGTCCCGTCCTGAGCGGGCGTCTCTTGATCGTTGGCAGCTGAGCGACCCCACACGCCGACGCCGGCCCTGCTGAACTGCCACCGATCATCTGAACTAGCACAACTGGGCCGTGGAGGGGCGTTGTGCACAGGGGGGCTGTAACGGCGAACTGGTACGGGGACCTGACGAGGGTCTGCCGCGGGCGGGCCGAGCCTGCTGGCGCTCATCCCACCACCGAGCGAGCCGACGCCGTCGGCGGTGCAGCGACAGCGGCTGTGTCGCACACAGCCGCCACACTGGGGCTTCCTTGACCGGAGAGGTGCCTCGTGCCGTACGTCAGGTCACACACCAGGAAGGGCGGCGCGCGAGTTCGGGCCCACTACCGACGGCGGCGCACCGGCAGTGTTCGGCGCAGGTCGACGGTCCGCCGCATGGCCGGTGGCGGCGGGTCGGCCAACGGCTGGCTGCTCGCGCTGGGTGCCGTCGTCGCCTTCGTGCTCCTGCGTGCGGTCGTCGACGTCGTGCGCCGCCATCCATACTGGACCGCGCTGCTGGTGAGCGTCGTCGTCGCGACGGCGGTCGCGGTGGTTGTCGTGGTGTCGAGGCAGCGGGCCCGCGAGCGGGCCTACCAGGCCCAACGGGACCGGGTGATAGCGGTGACCGACACGATGAGCGGCCCCGAGTTCGAGCAGTGGTTCGCCCGGCTTCTGGTCGCCTCCGGGTTCCGTGACGTGAGGGTGTGCGGCAGCTCCGGTGACCGGGGAGCCGACGTCACAGCGACAGCCCCCGACGGCCGACGGGTCGTGGTGCAGTGCAAGCGGCAGAGCGTCACCAACCGGGTGGGCAGCGCCGCGATCCAGAAGTTCGCCGGCACCTGCCGGGTGATCCACGGCGGCGAGATCTGCCTGCTCGTGACGAACAGTTTCTTCACCGCCGGCGACGGCATCCAGATGGCCCGACAGCTCAACATCGACCTCATCGACCGGCACGCGTTGCAGATGTGGGCCTGGACGGGAATATCCCCGCTGCGGTCCGGCACTGAAAGATCGAGGACAGCGAATTGACAGTGCGGGAATTACTGTCTCGACATGGCACCGTCCATTCCCAGAAGTGTCAGTGCGAAAGACGTTGCCGACCCACTGAGCGGCCGTAGCGGCGGAGGGTCGACGCTGCCCTCGGTGCCGAAGGACCTGGCCAGCCGGCAGATGTGCTGCGCCATGCATCTGCGTCCGCCGTTGGCGGCGCAGGTGTTGCTGCTGTACAGCCTCGACAACCCGAAGGCATGGTGTCCCTCTTTCGGGGTGGACGCGGTCGCGCTGGTGCGCCACGCCCAAGCGGCCGACACCCATTGGCGGAAGCTGTACGACGCGGTCGCGATGACGCGTTATGCGTTACTCGGTCTGGTCGGGCTGGGCATCCTCCTTCTCTGGCGGGACGGGCCGGTGACGGCGATGCTCACGCTGCCGCTCATCGCGGTGGCGTGCGGAGTCGGGTGGCGCACCACCTTCCTCAGCCTCCAGGAGACCCGCGCGGCGGCGATCGACACGATGGCGGAGGAGAAGGTGCTGGCCGCCCAAGCGTCAGAGGTCGAGTCCGAGTTGGAGGACGAGCTCACCGCCCTGCAGGACGCCAACATGATCGTCTTCGAGGTTGCCGCGGGCAACCCGTTCGTCGGCAGCGGCACCGAGATCGGCCGCTGGGCCCTGCCACCCATCGAGGTCAGTCGCGGCCGAGAAAAGAACCGAGACGGTACGCGGCCATCCGCGACCTTCTCCATCCGCGACCTGCACGACGATCTGATCCGGCTCGCCCGGTCACGGCTCGGGCTCAGCGACATCGAGGTCACCAAGCGGATCTACGTGCGGGGGGACGTGCTGCCGGACTGTGAGGGGTTGTTCCACCCCGACGAGGTACGCCCGCCGTCCCGACTGGAAACGTCCTGGGTTGATCTGGGCAGCGATGCGCCGGGGGACCAGGCCAGGACGTACGTGTGTCTGGCGAAGAGCCTCGTCGGTGGCCAGATCGTCGTCACCCTCTTCGCCCGCTACACCCTCGACCAGGGCATTCTGTCCTGCGAGTTCGCCGCCTTCGTGCTGCCGCCCGTCCGTCGCGACACCGCGCCCGCCACCGGCTTCTACGGCCTGTTCGGGGAGGATCTGAGCCCGCTTCACGGGCGCTCGACCACCTCGGCCCTCGCCCTCGCGGCGTGGCGCACCTACCTTGCCCAACTGTTCCTGCGCTCGGACCGGGGCATCGACCTGGCCGAGGCGCACGAGGAACGGACGCAGCATCACTACGAGGCGCTCCAGGAGGGGCGACGCTACGACTACGGGGCGCCCTTCAGCGCCCGGGAACTCGCGGCCAGCACGAGCATCGAGAGCTATTTCGAAGTCGCCGATGTGCGCGACTGTCTGTTGCGGATGCAGCGAGGAGTGATCGACTGTCTGGTGGCGTTCCTGACGGACAAGGGCATCGACACGTCCGAGATAGCCGCCGGAAAGCAGCGGATCATCAACAACATCACCAACATCGGAGAGGTGTCCGGTCGGGGCAACATCTTCGGAAGCCACGGACGCGTGACGAATGTCGATCGCGACGACCAGACGGACTGATCGATTGATGTCCCGCAGGCCCGGCCAGCGGGTGACCCGGAAGGACGAGTCAGTGAGTCAGTTCAACTTCAGCGGCGACATCAACGGTGAGGCGAACGTCTTCGGTGACCACGCGCAGGTGCACAACCGGAGCAACGATTTCAGTCGAGGCTCGGACCTGTCCGGGCTCGTCGCTGCCCTGGTCGACGAGATCGCGAAGCACCGGACGGAGGTTCGCGAGGCCGAACGGCTGACCCAGTTGGCGAGCACGGCTGCGGCATACGCCGCCGAGCCACGCCCCAACGTGGAGGGCATCCGCAGCCTGCTACCGGCCCTGCTGGCAGGTGCCGGAACGGTGACCGCCGTCGCCGACGCCGTGCTACGCGTCTCCCAGGCCGTCAACAGCCTGTAGCGGATGTGAACGTTGCCCTGGCGGCCTCAGCGTGGGTGGGCGGCGCAGTCTCCGGAGGTGGCGGGTCGAGAGTGAGAAGGCGGCCCGACACCTGACGACCGTTGGGCCCTTCGCGCACGGCCGGTTTCCCGACAGCGTTCGCAACCCCAACGGCGTACCGTCCGGGTCCAAACAGGGGGGAGTCGGATGAGTTTCCTACGGCAGGCAGAGCGGTCCGCGGACACTGAGCGGATGTTCGATACCGACACGAAGGCGATGGGCTACCTGCCCAACTACACCAGGTTGTTCGCCCACAATCCGGCGGCGTATCTGGCATGGCAGCAGCTCAACGGTGCGGTGAAGGACGGGATGGAGTTGCGCCGCTATGAGTTGGTGACCCTCGCCGCGGCCCGGGCCCTGAAATCCTCCTACTGTGGTCTGGCACATGGAAAGGTCCTGCGCGACAAGTTCTTCGACGCGCCGACTGTCGCCGCCATCGCGTCGGACCACGGCAGCGCCGGTCTCTCCGCGCAGGAGGTCGCAGTCGTCAACTTCGCCGGCAAGGTCGCGGCCGATGCGAACTCCGTCACCGAGGCCGACGTCGCGGGCCTGCGTGCTCACGGCCTCGATGACACGGATGTCTTCCGCGTCATCCTCGCCGTTGGCGCCAGATGCTTCTTCAGCACCGTCCTCAGCGCGGCGGGGGCTGAGCCCGATCCGCAGTACCAGGAGAGCCTGGACGCGGATCTGCGGCAGGCGCTGCGTTTCGGCGGTTAGATTCACCGAACACGCACCGACCGGCTGTCCGAGTGCCAGCGGGGCGCGCGGAGGGAGCTCTCGTCTCTCGCGGCGCCCCTACGCGACGGACCCCTCGACCTTGCCCGTCTTGGCATCGCTGAGCACCTGTGGGCCACGGACCCGCGCCCCAGGACCGAGGGCAGGCTTGAACGTGACTTCGAGGTCGGCGACCGGGCGGCGGTGGAGTTCGACAACGGCCGGATGAACATCCTCGCCGATGCGATCATGGTGGACCCCTGGGACGAGATATCGCGCAACGGCCTGGAGGCGCTGCGGGTGATCCGGCGGCAGCAGGGCAAGGGCGTCTTCGTGACAGACCCGAAGACCTGGATGCGGGAGCCGTAGGTAGCGAGCCGGCGAACGTGAACGAGCCGGACCTCGCCGCAGGCAGGCCGGTACCGGGCGGGGTGGTGTATCCCTCGCCTGGGCGGCGATTGTTCGACTGGTTTGAGGCTGCTCTGGTGGAGAAACCGGAGGTTGCGCCAAGGGCCTTGACGGGCGCCTACCACGATTGACCGCCACCCGAACGGCTGTCCACAGGTGCCTCCGCTGTCCACAGCAGCCCGCGCAAGGGCGGGGCTTCACGCCAGGGTGAGCCGGTGGATGCGCGGATTCAATCCCTCCTCGTCCGTGGCGATGGGCTGGTCACTCGACGGGACATGCTGCGGGTGGCCCCGGCGTGGACGATCCAGACCGCCCGGCGGGCGGACCTGCTGATCCGACTGCTGCCCGGGGTCTACGGCGACGCCGCGCTGATCCGCAGTCCCAACGCCGACCTGCCGATGCTGGCCCGGGTCGAGCGGGACGTCGCCCGACGCGCTGCGCTGGCGTACGTCGACGAGCGTGGGGCGCTGAGCCGCCTGACCGCGCTCGAGGTGTGGGGCCTACGCCGCCAGCCACCGGGCGAGCCGGTGTATCTCGACCTGCCGCGAGGATCAGGCCTGCGTGATCGGGCGCATCTGGTCGTAACCCACCGGTCCGACTTCGCGGTCGCGCCGCCGCAGGTGGTGACACGGGCAGGACTGCCGGTCACCCGGCTCGACCGGACCCTGGTGGACTGTTGGCCGCTGCTGCCGCCGATCGACCGATCGAGCTTGCTCATCCGTGCGGTCAACGATCGGATGACCACGCCGCGGCGCCTGGCCGCCGCCCTTGCCGAGGTGGCGAGAATGCCCGACCCGTGGAGCACTGAGCGGTCTGCTGGACCGGCTCGCCGCCGGGTGCCGCAGCCCGTTGGAGATCTGGGGCCACGACCACGTCTTCACCGGACCGGGTATGCCGACGTTCATCCGGCAGGCGCGGGTACGGGTCGGTGCCCGGACGATCTACCTCGACATGTTCGCCGCGGTGGAACGGGTCAACATCGAGTTGGACGGCGCGACCAGCCACGGCGACCCGGCCGAACGCGAGATCGACCTCCGCCGCGACGCCCTGCTCGCCACCGTCGGCATCCTCGTCGTCCGCTTCAGCCACCGCCGCCTCACCGCGGCCCCGGTCCAGGTCCGCCAGGAGACCCTCGCTATTCTCGCCAACCGCCCAGCCTGATGATCAAGTGATGAGAAATAGCTCCCACAGGCCCCCCACACCTACTTTTCATCACTTGATCATGGGGGAGTGGGAGTGGGAGTGGGGGAAGGGCGGGGAGGGCTAGTCGGGGGCTGGCGGTGTACGGGTGGGGTGGGTCTGTTGTGGGGGGATCCTGGGCGTCGGTGCCGACTCTGGTGAGGGGTTGGCGTGGCGGTGGAGGAGTTCGGCGATCCAGCGCGCGGCTTCGCTTTGCGCGGTGAGCAGGTGTTCGCGGGCGTCGGCCAGGTCGTCGTCGTCGGCGTGATCCTCCAGGATCGTCGCCCATTGGCGGCTCAACTCCTCGGCGTATCGGGCCTTTCGGATCTGCTCGTCGAACTGGTACTCCAGCTTGACCAGGCGGTCGACGTGCGGCTGGAGCGCCGGCATGATCCGTTCGTCGAGTCGCACGGAGGCGTCGGGTCGGCAGGTGAGCGTGATGTCGCCCCGCTGGTAGTGCCACAGGGGGTCCTCTGCCAGCGCCCGCTGCAACGCCACCTCCAGGTCTCCGGCCCGGTGCGGCGGCAGGTCCCGGGCCGCGTCGGCGGCGAGCCGGGTCAGCCGTTGGATGGCGTTGGCTTGGAAGTACTGCACGTACCAGCTCAGCACCTCGGACCGCAGGCTCGCCGACGACGACCAGGCGAACGTGGCGCGGATGTAGAACGAGTACACGTACCCGCGTGCGGGGACCGCGATCAGCCGGGGTGCGTCGCGTTGTTCGACGAGTGGACCGGACGGTGACGGCGCGGCAGCGGAGCCGACGGGCGCCTCGTCCTGGAGCGCGGCGACCAGCCGATCCCAGTTTCGCGCCCACCACCGCCAGCCGCGCACGCTGGCGTCGCGGGCGACGGTCAACCCTCGTACGCCCCGGTGTCGCCACTGGTCCGCTGGCCTCGGCCTCCCGTCGGGGGCGTCCGTCATGGCACCCTCCCCGGTCACGGATCCGCGTTTCACGCTAACAACCGGTGACCGATATGCCTGTCGCCACGCCGTCACCGAGCGGACCGCATATCGGTACGAACCAGGCCATGCGCGCCGTCGACGGCGGGGCGGCCGATTCGCCGAGACAGATGATCATTCGGGGTTTACCGAGCATTGTGGAGCAGTTGGGTTGCCAAGGGGTGTTGTCGTCGACCGGCAGCGGTGAGACTGGGTCCGGTCCGACAATCACGCGGATCGATGGATCGAATGGTCTGGAGGCAGCCTGTGTCCACCCTCGTGTCCCCGCTGGCCACGCTCGGCGCGATCCGCCGGCGTACCACCACCCTCGTCCTGCTCCTGGCCATGGTCGCCGCCGCGCTGGTCGGCCCGTCCGTGGTTTCCCCTCGGTTGACCGACCCGGCCTCGGCGGCGGTCTACAGCTCCTGCACCATGAGCCGCTGCGCGGACGCCCGCACCGCTCGTTCGGGTTGGTCCGCCAAGGGGTTCCCGACCAGCCGAGGCTGGTACTCCTGGAGCGGCGGGAAGTCCAACTTCGCCGGCGGCCAGTTCTACAACTACGAGGGTCAACTGCCCACAAACGCCACCTACTACGAGTACGACGTCTACCCGCGCACCCAGGGCGCCGCCCGGGACGCGTACCGGATCGTGGTGAACCGCAGCACCGGGGTCACCTGGTTCTCGCCCAACCACTACACCGACTTCTACCGCCTCTGACCGGTGTGGGGGGTCGGCCGGCCTCGGCCGGTCGGCCCGCTGCGGTTGGTAGTTCCGGTCAGTTGTAGCACCGGTCGGATGTCGCTCTGGTCAGCTCAGGAGGAACGTGATGGTCGAGGAGCACGCGGGTCGGGCGCCCGACTGGCTGATCGTCTGCCACGACGGTGGCCTCGACGTGCCCGGCGCGGTGGTGCTGGCCGGTGCGGCGACCCGGACCAGGGCTGGCCTGTTCGCGGCGCTCGCCGCCGTACTGGCTCTGCCGGCGTACCTGGGGGAGACCTGGGACGCCCTCTCCGACGTGCTCCGGGACCGGCTCGCCGCCGGGCCGCTCACCCTGCTGGTCACCGATGCCGGTCAACTGCTCGTCGACGAGCCGCCCGACCAGTACGGTCTGCTGCTCGCTGTGCTGGGCGACCTCGCCACCAGCGGCCCGCACCCGCTGCGCGTCATCCTCAACGAGGCTGTGCCCTCCTGACCGGGCCTGGACACGATCGGCCTGGACGTCAGCCGGCGTCGCGCTGCCCCCCTCGGGGCACGAGGGGTGGTGGCCCGGCGGTGCGGGCGGGTGCCACCCGCACCGCCGGGCATCGGGGTCAGTGCGTCGCGGGCGGGATGCTCTGCTCGTACTGGAAGACGTTGTGCGGGTCGTACTTCGCCTTGATCTTGCGCAGCCGGGGGAAGTTGTGCCCCCAGTAGGCCTTCTCCCACTCGGCCATGCCGATGTTCGGCACGTTGACGTAGGCGCCGTCCACGTAGGGCCGCAGCGCCTGGCTGAACTCGGCGATCCAGGTCTGGGCGATCGGCGTGATGGCATCGTCGCTGTCGGGCTCGCCGCGTTTGCCCCAGCCGACGCCTGGCTCGGAGTAGAAGAGTGCGTCGCGGTGCGGGAAGGCGGCGCCACCGAATGGCTCCTGCCGTTGCGCCCCGCGGCCGAAGGCCTGGGTGAAGAAGTTGCTGTCGGGCGAGGGCGCCTTCTCCATGAACTCACGGACGATGCTGACCGCCTTCTCCGGGAACGGCTCGCGGGTGAACTGGGAGAAGAACTTCCACTTCGCGGGCTCGTCCTCGTTCGGGATCTGGAAGCCGGCGTAGACGTCGCCCCAGCCGCCGATCTGCACTGTGACAGTGGGGTTGCCGATTGACAGGATCGGCGCCAGCAGCCTCCTGGCCTCCGCCTCGGATCCCTCCGCGAGCACCGCGAACAGCAGGATCTCATCCGGGTGGACCTCGACCTGACTGCCGAGGCGCGGGTCGGTGAAGGGTGCGACGCGCTGCCAGGCGTCGAAGACCTCGTGCAGGTCGCCGAGACCGGGCCAGGTCACCTGCAGGTAGGCGACGCTGGTGAGCGGAGCGACCTGGTAGGTCAGGGAGGTGACGATCCCGAAGTTTCCGTTGCCCGCGCCGCGCAGCGCCCAGAGCAGGTCCGAGTGGTTCCACGGGTCCACCTCGAGCACCTTGGCGCCGTCGGCGCCCGCCGCCACGACGATCTCCGCGCCGATCAGGTTGTCGCAGGCCATTCCGAGGTAGCGGGTGAGGAAGCCGAAGCCGCCGCCGAGGGTGGCCCCGGAGAGGCCCACTGTCCCCTCCGTTCCGGTCGTCGCCGCGAGGTCGTGCTCGCCGAGGGCGGTCACCGCCTCCGACTGGTTGAGCCCCGCGCCGACCTTCGCCGTGCGGGCGGCGGTGTCGATGTGGACGTCCTTCAGCTCGCTGACGTCGATCACGATTCCGTTGTCGACGTTCGACCAGCCTTCCAGGTTGTGCCGGCCACTGCGTACGCGCAGCGCGACGTCGTGCTGCCGCGCCCAGGTGAGCGCGTTGACCACGTCCTGGGTTTCCTGAGCGAAGACGATGACCAGCGGATAGTGCACGAACAGTTCGTCCCAGCCGAGGCTGGCCTCCGCGTAGTTGGGGCTCTGCGGGCGGACGATCCGGCCGGTCAGCTCTGCCCGCGGGAACCTCGTGTCGGAGGGCCACCCGGGACCGTCGGCCGCGATGGCCGAGCTGCCGGCGATCACGCTCGGGATGGCGACCGCCCCGGCGCCGACGGCCGTCGCCCTGAGCAGATCACGACGGGAAAGGTCGCGCATGGTCCGAATCCTCTCGATTGGTGACACGCCCGAAAAGTGAACTGAGAGGGGCATTTCCTCTCATCTGGCGCGAAACTAACCGTAAGGCCCGAGGCTTCCTGGCAGATCCGAGAACTTGTCACGGAACCCGGTCGGGTGATCCGGGGACGTCAGTTCGGGGCGGGCTGGTCCAGGATGGCGCTGAACCGCTCCTCGGCAAGGTCCAGTTGGCCGAAGATGTGCCGCTTCACCGCTGGCGACAACGGGGTGTCCGGCCGGCCGATCAGGTCCCGGAACAGCGGCACCAGCGGTCGGTACTTCCGGGCCGACGAGATCACCTTCGGCCCGACCGTGTGGATCACGCCCACCCCGTTGTCGGTGAAGTCCGACACCTTGATCACCCGGGCCCAGGGCTCCCGGTCCAGACTGACCGCCAGGTGCTCCCGGTACTGCGCGTTGCGGTCCCGCTCGGGGTCGTACACCGGATTGGTGACAGCGGCGACCAGGGTGGCCACCCGTGGCCCGAACCGCGCGGCGAGCGCGGCCAGCGCGGCCCCGGTCGGATCGGTGCCCGCGTCGCCGTCGGCCAGCTCGACCGGATGGTCCTCCACCGCGTCGTGCAGCAGACCGGCGACGATCACGTCCACGTCCCGCACCTGGTAGTGGTGCATCAGCCTGATCGCCACCCGCAGCAGGTGGTTCAGGTACGGCTCGCGGACGCGTCGATCGTCGCGGTGCAGTTCGGCGGCGAGGTCGAGCGCGGCGGTCAACCGCGCCCGGGCGGCGTCGTCGAACTGCTGGACCTCCAACCGGAAACGCTCCAGCAGGCCCGGTTCGCCGTGGATCTCGGTGATCGCGTGCATCGGCATGCTGCCCAGGTGCGGCGGGAAGTCCATGCGTCACTTATAGCCGATCATCACCAGATCGATGAGCCCGTACGTCGCCCACCCGACCGCGAGTTGCGGGCGCGCCGAGCCGTCAGATCGGCAACCGGTCGGCCCCGGCGAGCGGGCCCACCAGGAGGGGTACCAGCGGCGCCGGCAGCACGGGGTCGCGGCGCAGGGTGGGCGTCCAGCCCGCGTCCGCGGCCAGGTCGGGGTCATGCGTCGCGTTGTACGCCGCCAGCAGGTCGACCGGTCGGGCCGTGCCGCCGCCCCGGCGGACCCAGGAGCCCCGCTCGGTCAACGCGGTGCCGCCCCAGTCGTAGAGCAGGTCCGCCGGGTCGACCGCCGCGTCCACTGTGAAGAAGTTGTTCTGCGCGTAGATCGCCGACTGGACGCCGACGCCGAGCGCGTACTGGAAGGCGTCCCCACCGAGTCGGTAGTGGTTGTTGTAGACGTCGACCTGACCGAAACGTACCCGGGGCAGCCGTTGCAGGACGCCGTCGAAGAGGTTGTGGTGCAGGGTGACCCGCAGCCGGCCAACGTCCGGGCCGACCGTGTTGGACGAGCCGATCAACAGCAGCTTGTCCCGGCCCGTGAACCGGTTCCACGACGCGGTCACCAGGCTGGCGGTGTGTGTGACGTCCAGCGACCCGTCGTGCACCTGGTACGGCCGACCGAAGTACACCGGCTGAGCGCTGTCCGGGTTGTCGCCGTCGGTGAAGGTGTTGTGGTCGACCCAGACGTTCTCGCTGCGGCGTACCGAGATCTGGTCGTACTGGCTGTTCCAGTTGCCTGCCTCGCCGTCGGTCGGCGACCAGGCCGGGAAGCAGTCCCGGGCGTCGACGAGGGTCAGGTTGCGGACGATGACGTTCGACGCCCGGTCGATCATGAGGGTGAGGCCGCTCAGTCGAGCGCCGCGCAGACCGATGACAGTGGTGTTCGGCCCGACATTGATCTGGGTCTGCCGGGTCTGGTTGGTCACCGAGCGCACCCGAGCCTCCTCCAGCGGCCCGCTCGGCGGCACCCGCCCCCACACCGCCGGGTCGTACGCGGCCAGGTAGGCGTCCAACCGGTAGGCCGGGTCGGCCAGGTCGGCGCAGCTCAGCGGCGTGCCGCCGGGTCCTTCGAAGCCGTCGATGGCGCCGTCGACGTAGATGAGCTTCGGGGTGGCGTCGGCGGCGTTGCCGGCGTTGTCGCCGCCCAGCGCGGCGACCAGTTCCGCCCGGTTGTGGACCACCCGGGTCCGCTCGGGGGTGGCCGCCGAGCCGCCGGTGGTGCCGGGGCCGTCGGCCGCCCAACCGTCGCGCTCGGGCAGCGTCTGCCGCCCCAGGTGGTCGGCCAACCAGGAGAGCCGGTCGGCGGACGGGACGTCCGGACGGGTGGCGGCGGCGGCCGGGGCGGCGCCGAGGAGTAGGGCGACCACTGTGGCGCCGCCGAGGATTCTGCGCATCGACTCACTCCATTCGTTGGTGGTGGAGGTCGGTCCCAGGTGGTGTCTGACCGCTATCCGGTCAGCTCGGCGCGGTACGCGCCCGACGCCCACGGCACCCCCAGTTCGCTCGGCAGCGCCCCCCGCTCGGCCGCCCGGCGCAACACGTCGACGACGCCCCGCAGGTGGCGGACCCGCTCCCCGCCCTCGCCGCTGGTGGTCACCAGCCCGCCGTCGAGCAGCCGGGGCTCCGGCGCGGGCCGCAGAGCGTCCAGCAGCGCGGTGAACGGCGCGGTACGGGCCAGCGGTGCGATCAGTGGAACGCCCGACGGGTCGGCCCGGTGGGCGAGCAGGTTCTCCAGCAGCCCCAGCCGCCCCGGCACCCGGCGGGTCACCACATCCCCGGGCAGGCGCAACCGGTCGGTCGGGTACTCCAGCACCGCCTGCCCCGTCGTACCGGTCACCACCACCTCGCCCGCCACGAACTCCTCGGCGGCCAGGGTCACCGCCACCAGCACCGGCGGCCCGGCGCGGAACCGCACCCGCAGCACGGCGGTGTCCTCCACCTCGATCGGCCGGACCCGGTAGCGTTCCACCTCGATCGCGACCGGCCACGGCGTCGCCCCGGCGAGCGCCTCGGCGATCGCCAGGCACTGCATCACCGCGTGCGCGAGCGGGTTGACGAGCGCGCCGTCCAGCACGGGTCGGCCGTCCACACTCCGTCGACCGGCCCAGGGAGAGCGGGCGTAGTAGGCGTCCGGCCGAAGCCACGCGGCGATGGCGGAGATGCCGGTGACAGTGCCCAACCGGCCGGCGGCGAGCGCGTCGGTCAGCGCGGTGAGGGCCGCCGAGCCGAGCGCCTGGAAGCCCACCTGGGCCACCCGACCGGCGGCGGTGAGGGCCCAGGTCAGCTCCTCGTGCTCGGCCAACGACAGCACCGGGGGCTTCTCCAGCAGCAGGTCCGCGCCGGTGGCCAGGGCGTCGCGGGCGATCGCCAGGTGGGTGTGCGGCGGCGTGCAGATCACCACCACCTCCGGCCGGGTGGCGGCGAGCATCGACCGGTGGTCGGTGAACACCGCCACCCCGGGCGACACCGGGGCTTCCGGGTCGTCCTCCACCGGCCGGACGTCGACCAGGCCGACCAACCGCAGTCGACCGGCGGCGTGCAGGGGCGCGATCACCCGCCGGTGCCAGCGACCGTGCCCGTTCGCCCCGATCACCGCCACCCGGGGCGGCGGGGTCGCCCCGCTCACCGCCGGCCGGTCCGGGTGGACCCGGTCACCGGGCACCGGCCAGGGTGGCCTCGACGCCGTGCCGCTCCAACGCGGTCAGCCAGGCGATCACGTCGGCGCGGACCTCGTCGTCCTCGGCCACCTCCAGCGGGATGACGTCGCGCAGCGCGAAGACCGCGTCGACAGCGCCCGCCGGGCTCTGCGCCCCGGCGTCCAGCGCGGCCCGGATCGGCCCGGCCAGTGGGTCCTGCAGCGGCAACGGCCGACCGTCGTCGGCGTACCCCAGCGCGAAGCGCAACCAGGACGCCACGACCAGCGCGCCCCAGCGCGCGGAACGCCCGGCCGCGCGCAGGTCGGCGATGGTGTGCAGGACGCGCTGCGGCAGCTTCTGGGAGCCGTCGATCGCCACCTGGAGGGTGCGGTGGTGGATCGCCGGGTTACCGAACCGGGCGAGGGCCTGCTCGCCGTAGTCGATGACCCGCACCCCGTCCGGCGGGGTGAAGCTGGCCGCCACGTCCTCGGCGACCAGCCGGCGCAACACGTCACGCAGGTGCGGGATCTCCAGCGCGTCGGCGATCGTCTCCCGACCGGCCAACGCTCCGAGGTACGCGATGGCGGAGTGCACCCCGTTGAGGGCCCGCAGCTTCAACCGCTCCCACGGACCGGCGTCCTCGGTGAGCACCGCCCCGGCGAACTCCCAGCCGGGCCGGCCGCCGGGGAAATCGTCCTCGATCACCCACTGCGCGTACGGCTCGGCAGCCACCGCGGCCAGGTCGGTCACTCCCAGCGCACGCCGGGCCGCCTCGATCGTCTCCGGGGTGCTGGCCGGCACGATCCGGTCCACCATGGTGCCCGGGCAGGTGACGTTGCCGGCCACCCACTCGACGAGCCAGGCGGGCACCCCGGCGGCTCGGCCGACCGCCTGGTCGAGCATGCCGCGCAGTCGCCGACCGTTGGCCGGCAGGTTGTCGCAGCTCACCAGCGCCACCGGCCCGGCGTCCGCGGCGGCCCGGGCGGCCAGCCCGCGCAGCAGCAGCCCCGGCACCGTGGTCGGCGCTCCGCCGCCGGCCAGGTCCGCGGCGAGCGCCGAGTCCGGGGACAGTCGGCCGGTCACCGGGTCGAGTTGGTACGCCTTCTCGGTGACGGTCAGTGTCACCACGCGGACCGCCGGGTCGGCGAGCAACGCCACCACGGCGTCCGGGTCGCTGGGCGCGTGCCGGACGCCGCTCAGGGCGCCCACCACCCGGGTGGAGCTGCCGGCCGCGGAGAGGGCGCTGACGCTGAACAGGTTGTCCTGCGCGGCGATCGCCTCGACCACTGCGGTGCTGCGCGGCGCGACGGCCACGATGCCCCAGTCGCCCCCGGCCGCGCCGACCGCAGCCTCGGTGAACACGGCCTGGTGGGCCCGGTGGAACGCGCCCAACCCCAGGTGTACGACGCCGGTCGGCACGGTGCCCGGCCGGATCAGCGGGCGGGCCTCGGCGGGCAGGCGGCGCAGCATGCCCAGGCCGAGCCGGGAGGCCCCGACGGTCACCGCCATGCCGGACCGTCCGGGAAGCGGAACTCGGCGATCGACGCGGGCTTCATGGTGGCGCTGTAACCGGGCCGCTCGGGCAGCAGATAACGGCCACCGCGGGTCCGCACCGGATCGACGAAGTGTTCGTGCAGATGGTCGACGTACTCGATCATCCGGCCGTCCAGGCCGGTGCCCACCCGCAGGTAATCGAAGATCGCCAGGTGCTGGACGTACTCGCAGAGGCCCACGCCACCGGCGTGCGGGCACACCGGCACGCCGAACTTCGCCGCCAGCAGCAGCTCGGCCAGCACCTCGTTGACGCCGCCGACCCGGCAGGCGTCGACCTGCATCACCCCGATCGCCTCGGCCTGGAGCAACTGTTTGAAGATCACCCGGTTGGCGGCCACCTCCCCGGTGGCCACCCGGCAGCGGCCGGCGGTCAACTCGGTCACCGCGCGGGCGATCCGGGCGTGCCCGAGGATGTCGTCGGCGTGGGTGGGCTCCTCGATCCAGTACGGGTCCACCTCGGCCAGCGCCGCCATCGCGGTGATCGCCTCGTCGACGTCCCAGACCTGGTTGGCGTCCATCATCAACAGCGCGCCCGGGCCGATCTCCTCCCGGATGATCCGGGCCCGCCGCAGATCGTCGGCGAGCGGACCGCCGACCTTCATCTTCATCGCCCGCCAGCCGTCGGCGTACGCCTGCCGGGTCAGCGCCCGCACCTTGTCGTCCGGGTAGCCGAGCCACCCGACCGAGGTGGTGTACGACGGGAAACCGTCACGTTCGAGGGCCGTCAACCGGTCGGTCAGCCCGTCACGTCCCTTGTCGAGGATGGCGGCTGCCTCGTCCGGCGTGAGCGCGTCGGTGATGTGCTTGAAGTCGATGCTGGCCACGAGGTCGTCGGTGGGCAGCTCGGCGAGGAAGCGCCACATCGGCTTGCCGGCCAGTGTTGCCCGCAGGTCCCATACCGCGTTGACCAGCGCGCCGGTCGCCATGTGGATGACGCCCTTCTCCGGGCCCAGCCAGCGCAGCTGCACGTCGGCGCTGAGCGAGCGCCAGAACGCCACCGGCTCGGCCGTGATCTCCTCGATGGTGCGCCCCTGGACGTGGTGGGCAAGGGCACGCACCGCCGCGCAGGTGATCTCGTTGCCCCGGCCGTTGGTGAAGGTGAACCCGGCGCCGGTCGGGCCGGCGTCGGTGCCCAGCTCCACGTACGTCGCCGAGTAGTCACCCCGGTTGATCGCGTCGGAGCCGTCGCCCCGGGCGGCGGTGGGGAACCGCACGTCGTGCACCTCGACGGAGGTGATGGTGACTGTCATTGCTGGTGTCCTCCGAAGTTGAAGACCCGCTTGGGCAGCCGGTACGCCAGGTCGACGATGGTCTCGGCGGCCTCGTCCATCGGCAGCCGGTGCTCGGCGACGAGCCGGGCCAGGAAGCCGGCGTCCACCCGGCGGGCCACGTCGTGGCGTACCGGGATGGAACAGAACGCCCGGGTGTCGTCGACGAACCCGGTGGTGTTGTAGAAGCCGGCGCTCTCGGTCACCGTCTCCCGGAACCGGCGCAGCACCTCCGGGGAGTCCAGGAACCACCAGGGCGCGCCGAGCAGCAGCGCGGCGTACCCGCCCGCGAGGGGCGCCAACTCGCGGGTGAAGGTGTCCTCGTCGAGGGTGTAGAGCACCAGTCGCAGCCGGGGGTCGTTGCCGTAGCGCTCCAGCAGCGGGGCGAGCGCGTGCACGTACTCGGTGGCCTGTGGGATGTCGCCGCCGACGTCGCGGCCGTGCCGGGCGTGCAACCACCGGTTGTGGTTGCGCACCGCGCCGGGGTGCAGTTGCATGACCAGGCCGTCGTCGAGCGACATCCTGGCGAACTCCACCAGCATGTGCGCCCGGAACGCCTCCGCGTCGGCGGCGTCGGCCTCGCCGCGCCGGCCCCGGTCGTAGAGCCGCTCGGCCTCGGCCGGGGTCAGGTCCAGGGTGCGCGCGGTGGGGTGACCGTGGTCGGAGGAGGTGGCCCCGGCGGCGATGAACGCGGCGCGTCGGGCCCGCAGCGCGGCCAGGTAGCCGGCGTACGTGCCGGTGTCCTCGCCGGCCCGATCGCCGAGACGGTCCACGTTTGTCGACCAGCCCTCGAACTCCATGTCCACCACGTCGTCCGGGCGGAACGTGGTGACCACCCGGCCGCCCGGCCCACCCCACCCGTCGGCGGCGAGCTTGGCGTGCTGCGCGAGGTCGTCCAGCGGTGACTCGGTGGTCGCGAGGACCTCGATGTTGAACCGCTCGAACAGCGCCCGGGGCCGGAAGTCCGGCTCGGCGAGCCGGGCCGCGATCTCGTCGTAGAGGGCGTCGGCGGTGCTGGGACGCAGTGGGGTGTGCACCCCGAACACGGTGCGGAAGGTCTGTTCCAGCCAGAGTCGCGACGGGGTGCCCCGGAACAGGTGCCAGTGCGCGGCGAAGCGTCGCCAGATCACCCGGCCGTCGGTCTCCACCGGGCTGCCGTCGCGGGTGGGCACCCCCAGATCCGCCGGGGGCACGCCCTGACTGAGCAGCATCCGGGTCAGGTAGTGGTCGGGCACGATGAGCAACTGCGCCGGGTCCGGGAAGGGGCGGTCCTCGGCGAGCAGGGCCGGGTCGACGTGCCCGTGCGGCGAGATGATGGGTTGCTCCGCCGCCAGGGCGTACAGCTCCCGGGCCAGCGCGCGCTGGCCCGGCTCGGGCGGCAGGAGCAGGTCGGTGTGGTCGAACGTGGGCACGGAGTGGGGCTCCTCGTCTCCTGTGTCAGCGGGGGGTGAGCAGGTCGGCGACGCGGACGGGTTGGCCGGTCTCGAAGGACCGGTTGGCGGCCAGACCGGTGAGCAGGGCCAACGCGCCGTCGTCGGCGGTCGCGGCGCGGCCCAACGGGTCGGGTTGACCGCCGAGGAGAACCCCTGTCATCCGGGCGTCCGCGCCGCCGTGCCCGTGCCGACTGCGACCCTCCACCGGGATCTGCCGGGGCGGGGCCCAGAACGGGCGCAGGGTAAGCGTCGCACCACCGCCCTCGGCCGGCGCCTCGACGCCGTGCAGGGCGGCGCCCTTGACCGCGCCGGAGGTGCCCCTGTCGACGTAGTCGTTCTCGGCCACGTCCAGCTCCAGTCGGCCCCGGCTGCCGTTGACCATCACCCGGTAGCCCTCCCAGGGCGCGTACGCGGTGAGGTGGTAGGTCATGGTGGCGCCGGTGGAGTAGCGGGCCAGCACCGCCATGTCGTCCTCGATGCTCACCCCGGGCGCGAAGACGTTGCGGTCGCGTTGGTAGCCGTCCTCGGCCTCGGCGTCGAGGTACAGCTCGCGCAGCCGGGGGTGCGCGTCCAGCCGCAGCGCGAACGGGTCGTCGACGGCGGCGGGGGAGCCGTGCGCCCGGTCGTAGTCGCGGGCGTAGCCGTGCCGGCGACCGTCAGCGCCGTAGAAGAAGAGTCGGCCGGCCGCGTACACCTCGACGGGTGTGGCGGCCAGCCACCAGTTGACCAGGTCGAAGTGGTGGCTGGCCTTGTGCACCATCAACCCGCCGGAGGTGGCCTTGTCGCGGTGCCAGCGGCGGAAGTAGTCGGCGCCGTGGCGGACGTCGAGCAGCCACTCGAAGTGCACCGAGCCGATCTCGCCGACCGCGCCCTCGGCGAGCAGCCGGCGAACCTGTTCGTGCAGCGGGTTGTAGCGGTAGTTGAAGGCGACAGTCACCCGGCCGCCGGTCTCGGTCACCGCGTTCAGGATGCGCCGGCAGCGGGCCACGTCCACTGTCATCGGTTTCTCGGTGACGACGTCCCGGCCGGCACGCAGCGCTGCCACCACGTACTCGTCGTGGGTGACGTCCACGCTGGTGACCAGGACGACGTCGACGCGCTCGGAGTCCAACATGACCGCGAAGTCACCGGCCGGGTACGTGGGCACCGGGCGGTGACCCAGCTCGCCCAGCCAGCGGTTGTGCGCGTCCATGCGGGCCTGGTTGACGTCGGTGAAGGCGACCAGCTCGGTGGTGTCGGCGTGGTCGAGCACCAGCGCCCGGACGAACATCTCGGCCCGCGCGCCGGTGCCCACGACGGCGTACCGGGCCCGTCCGGCGGCTCTCGGTGACATGCGGTCGCCTCCCGTGATGCTGCAAAGGTTTGCAATGAAGTAATCACGATCGATCCGTTCGCGTCAACGACGACAGCGGGATCGGCGTCATTTGTCAGCGTTTGAGGGGCAGCAAGTCACTAGGGGGAGTGTGGGTGCAACGAAGCCGTAACCATTGACCGTTGACACTGGCGCAACCGTTTGCATTAATGGGCCACACCTGCGTGACCGCCACCACATCGGACGAAGGGGTCGCCGTGCCAGTCACCATCCGGGACGTCGCCCGGGCGTCCGGTGTGCACATCTCCACCGTGTCCCGCACCTTCTCCGCTCCACACCTGGTCAACCCGGAGACCCGGGTCCGGGTGCTGGCCTGCGCGGAGGATCTGGGCTATCGGCCCAACCGCGCCGCCCGGGCCCTGATCACCGGGCGGACACACAACATCGGGCTGATCATCGCGGACATCGCGAACCCGTTCTTTCCGCCGCTGATCAAGGCGGCGGAGAGTCAGGCCCGGCACCGCGACTACCACGTCTTCGTGGCCGACACCAACGAGGACCCGACCGCCGAGGAAGAACTGGTCCACGCCCTCGCGAAGCAGGTGGACGGGGTGCTGCTGTGCAGCCCTCGGATGAGCAACAGCCTGATCGAGCAACTCAGCCGCGAGGTGCCGCTGGTCGTGGTGAACCGCCAGGTGACCGGCCTGCCCTGCGTACTGATGGACGTCGGGCAGGGCGCCCGTTCAGCGATCGAGCACCTGGTCGGCCTGGGACACCGCAGCATCGCGCTGCTCGGTGGCCCGCGCAGCTCGTGGACCAACCGGGAGATGCGCCGTGCCGCCGCCGCGGCCGCCCGAGCCGGCGGCGCGGAGCTGACCATGCTCGGCCCCAACGCGCCCACCGAGGTCGGCGGCTCCGCCGTCGCCGAGCAGGTGCGACGCAGTGGTGTGTCGGCAGTGCTCGCCTACAACGACCTGATGGCGATCGGCCTGATCGAAGGGCTGGACGCGCTCGGGGTCCGGGTGCCGCAGGAGGTGAGCGTCGTCGGGGTCGACGACATCACCCTGAGCCGGCTGACCCGCCCCAAACTGACGACGGTGGCCACACCCACCGGGGCCGCCGGCCGGACGGCCGTCGACATGCTGCTGCAACAGGACATCGAGTCACCGCGCGCCGCGCGGGGGTCCGGTGCCGGCACGGCGCTCGGCGTCCGTCGTACCACAGCACAGGTAATGCTCCAGACCGACCTGGTCATCCGCGACTCGACCGGCCCGGGCCCGTACGCCCGACCGGCACGTCCCCTGGCCGCACCACGTGGCCCGGGCCCGCATTGCCCTGCGGACCCGGGCATCCCGACTGCGGCCACCGGTGACGCCGTCGCCTCCTAATGCCGAGGAGTGAGCGCACATGCACCCCGCAACGCCCCCCACCACTGACGCGCCCGTCGGGCGCGCCCACCGTACCCCGCTGCCTCGGCGGCGCCTGCTGCGTGGCCTGCTCGCCGTGACGGTCGCCGCACCGCTGATGTTCGGCGCCGCCGCCTGCGGAGACGACGGCGGCGGCGCCGCCGACCCGAACGCGCCGGTCAAGCTCTCCATCTTCTGGTGGGGTGGCGACGCCCGGGCCAAGCTGACCGAGGACGCCCTCGCGCTCTACACCAAGAAGCACCCGAACGTGACATTCGAGAAGACCTGGCAGGCCAACCAGGGCTACTTCGACAAGCTGGCAACGCTCACCGCCGGCGGCAACCCGCCGGACCTGTTCCAGATCGACGACAACTACCTCGCCGAGTACGCGGCCCGCAACACCACGCTCGACCTGACCTCGTATCAGGAGTCCGGGAAGCTGGACACCTCCAAGTTCCCCAAGAGCCTCTGGCAGTACGGCGTCGTCGACGGCAAGCTCGCCGGCCTGGCCGCCGGGGAGAACACCCAGGGTCTGGTCTACAACAAGACGCTGCTGACCAAGCACAACCTGCCCGAGCCGACCACCGGGATGACCTGGGAGCAGCACATCGCCTGGGCCGAGCAGGTCACCGCCAAGACCAAGGTGCCCGGCACCCAGGACCCGAGCGCCGACTACAAGGCGCTCTGGGTCTGGCTGCGCCAACAGGGCAAGGACCTCTACAAGGGCAAGGAGCTGGGCTTCACCGCCGAGGACGTGACCACGTGGTTCGACCTGTGGAAGGGCGCCCGGGACCGCAAGGCCACCCCGAGCGCCGACGTCATCCACGAGGGCAACTCCAGCGACGTCACCAAGCAACTGGTGGTCACCGGTAAGTCGGCGACCTCCTGGGTCTGGGCCAACCAGATGCCCGACCTGAAGAAGAACACCAAGGACGAGCTGGGCGTGATCGCCTACCCCGGTGACCCGAGCGCGCAGTGGGCCCGCGCCTCGATGTACTGGTCGGTGTTCAAGGGCAGCAAGAACAAGGACATCGCCGTCGACGTGATCAACTTCCTCAACAACGACATGGAAGCGGTCAAGCTGCTCGGCACCGACCGTGGCCTGCCGTCCAACCTGGATCTGCGCCGGGTGGTCAGCGACGACACCACCGACCCGGCCATGAAGCAGTCCATCGCCGTCGAGGCGGAGCTGACCCAGAAGTTCGGCGAGTCGCCGCAGGTGCCGATCAAGGGCCACAGCAAGGTGAAGTCCGAGCTGATCAAGGCGGCCGAGAACGCGCAGTACGGCCGGGCCACCCCCGCCGAGGCCGCCGCCCAGTTCGTCGAGGCGTGCAAGTCCGCCATCGCCTGACCGCCCGCGAGGCGAGGAGAGGAGCTGTTCGTGGCGTTGACCACGGCACCCGACCCGACCCGACGCGGCCCCGGATCCGACCGGGCCCACGCTGAGAGGCGTGGGCCCGGACGCTTCCGGCACAGCGAAGGTCTGGCGGGGTACGTCTTCCTGTCGCCGTGGCTCATCGGCCTGATGGGTGTCACGGCAATTCCCATGCTGCTGTCGCTCTACCTGAGCTTCACCAACTACGACATCCTCACCCCCTTCTCCGAGGTGGAGTGGGTGGGGCTGGCCAACTACGAACGGATGTTCACCGCCGACCCGTCGTACTGGCACGCGGTGCGGGTCACAGTGACCTTCGCGCTGATCGCCGTACCGCTGAAGCTGGCCGCGGCGCTCGGCGTGGCGCTGCTGCTCAACCGCGCCTGGCGCGGCGTCGGGCTGTTCCGCGGGCTGTTCTACCTGCCGTCCCTGCTCGGTGGCAGCGTCGCGCTGGCCATCGTCTGGGTCAACATGTTCAACCGCGACGGCGCGTTCAACTCGCTGCTGAGCCTCTTCGGCATCACCGGCAAACCGTGGGTGAACGACCCCGACTGGGCCCTCGAAACACTGATGGTGCTGGCCATCTGGCAGTTCGGCGCACCGATGGTGATCTTCCTGGCCGGGCTCAAGCAGGTGCCCACCGAGCTGTACGAGGCGGCGTCCGTCGACGGTGCCAACCGGTTCCGCCAGTTCCGCAACGTCACCCTGCCGATGCTCTCCCCGGTCATCTTCTTCAACCTGGTGCTGGAGACCATCAACGGCTTCCAGGGCTTCACCGCCGCGTTCGTGCTCAGCAACGGCACCGGCGGCCCTGTCGACTCCACCCTGATGTACACGCTGAACCTCTACATCACCGGCTTCACCGACCTCAACATGGGCTACGCCTCGGCGATGGCCTGGGTGTTCCTGCTCGCCATCGCGGTCATCACCGCGATCTTCTTCAGCACCGGACGGTTCTGGGTGCACTACTCCGACGGGGAGGACCGGTGATGGTGACGGTGACCCCGACGACCACAGCGCCGACCGCAGCGCCGCCGAATGCGCGCCGACGGCCCGGCGGACGGCCCGTGCTGCGGCTGCTGATCCTGGTGGCGATCGTCGCAGTGGTGCTCTACCCGCTGATCTGGATGGTGGGCACCTCGCTGAAGTCCCAGGAGGAGATCGTCAACAACGTCGGGCTGCTGCCCGAGCGGTTCACCCCGGGCAACTACACCGCCGGGTGGTCCAACTTCGACGTCAGCTTCGGCCGGTTCTTCCTCAACAGCGCCATGGTCAGCCTGCTCACCGTCGTCGGTAACGGGCTCTCCTGCCTGCTGGCCGCGTACGCCTTCGCCCGGCTGCGGTTCCGGCTGCGCGGCATGTGGTTCGCCGTCATGATCGGCACACTGCTGCTGCCCCAGCACGTACTGATCGTTCCGCAGTACATCCTGTTCCGCACGCTCGGGCTGGTCGGCGGCGACTGGCCCTACCTGCCGCTGCTCATCCCGCAGTTCCTGGCCACCGAGGCGTTCTTCGTCTTCCTCATGGTGCAGTTCATGCGCGGCGTCCCCCGGGAGCTGGACGAGGCGGCCCGCATCGACGGCGCCGGCCCGTTCGGCATCTTCCGGCACATCATCCTGCCGCTGAGCCGCCCGGCGCTGGTCACCACGGCGATCTTCTCGTTCATCTGGACCTGGAACGACTTCTTCCGCCAGCTTGTCTTCCTGTCCCAACTGGAGGATTACACGGTCCCGGTCGCGCTGACCCTGTTCATCGACTCGACCAGCCAGAGCGCTGTCGGCCCGATGTTCGCCATGTCGGTGCTGTCGCTGCTGCCGGTCTTCCTGTTCTTCGTCGCGTTCCAGCGGATGCTCGTCGAGGGGATCAACACCAGTGGCATCAAGGGCTGAACCCGTGGACACCGGCGGGCGGCGGGACTGGCGCGACGTCGCCCGCGACGCCGCCGACCTGGCGCTGCTGGGCATCCTGTTGACCCTCGCGGCGGTGCCCCTGCTCACCGCCGCCGCGGCGGCGGGCACCGCCAGCGCGGCGGTGCACGACTGGACGCGTACCGGCAGCTGGCCGTCGGCGCGCACGACAGTGCGCCGGTTCGGCCGCGCGGTGCTGCCCGGTGTGCCGGTCAGCCTGCTCGCGCTGGTCGGCGCGGCGCTGCTCGCCGCCGACCTGGCGGCGCTGGCCACCGGCCGGGTGCCGGGCGGCCCGACGGCGCTGCTGGTGACGGCGCTGATCGCGGCCGGCCTGGCCGGGTACGGCGGGCTCGTCGTCGTCGAGGTGGGCGGCAACGGGGGCGGGCGGTGGCGGGCCTCGGCCCGCTGCGCCGCCCGCGCCTGCCTCGACGCGCCCACCCGCTGGACGGCGCTCACCGGCGTCGTCGCGCTGGCCGGGCTGCTCACCGTCCTGGTCACCCCTGTCGCGGTGCCGATCCTCGCCGGCTACACGGTGGCCGCCCTGCACGCAGTCGCCGCCCGCCGGCCGGTCTCCGTCGCCGGAGGCCGGCAGAGACCAGCCGCCCCCGACGCCCGCCGGCCGGTCCCGGTCGCCGTCGCCGGTCGTCGGGAGCTGCCGTGAGCGGGGAGCCGGTGCGGCTGACGGTCGGGGCCACGGAGGTGGCCGAGTACGTGCTCGACCCGGCGGTGGACGCGCGGCACGGGCCCCGACCGTATCTGCACCCGGTACGCACGCTCGGCGGAACCGTGGTCACCGACGCGCTCCCCGCCGACCACGTGTGGCACCTCGGCGCGTCCCTCGCGGTGCAGGACGTCGACGGCAGCAACCTCTGGGGCGGGCGCACCTACGTCCGCGACGTCGGTTACACCTGGCGGGACGACCACGGCGTCATCGCGCACACCGGTGAGGTCGAACGGTCCCCGGGCCGGTACGCGCATGATCTCCAGTGGCGTGACCGGGCTGACAGGGTGCTGCTGACCGAGCGGAGGTGGCTCACCGCGTCGGTGGTCGCGCCGGACGCCTGGCGGCTCGACCTGGAGTCCGTCCTCGTCGCCCCCGACGACCGGGAGATCCGGCTGGGCAGCCCGGCCACCAACGGCCGCCCGGGCGGGGCCGGGTACGGCGGGTTCTTCTGGCGGGCCGCCGCCGACGGCGAACCGGCGGTGTTCACCGCCGACGCGGCCGGCGAGGAGACGGTCAACGGCGGCGCGGCGCCGTGGCTCGCGCTGACCGGCGTCCGGTCGGGTGCCGGGGCGTACACACTGGTCTTCGCGGGCCTCGGCCGCGCCGACCGGTGGTTCGTGCGGACCGGAATGTATCCGGGGGTCTGTGTGGCGTTCGCGTTCGACAGTCCGGCGGTGGTGCCGGCCGGTGGGAGCCGGCACGGCCGGTACCAGGTGTGGGTGGCCGACGGGACCCTCGACCGGGACGGCGTGGCGGCCCTGGTCGCGGCAGTGCGGTGACAGTGCCCAGCGGTCCCGGTCAGCGCGAGCGGTCGGTCAGCTCGCGGACGGCCACCTGGTACGCGGCCTGGGTGTGGTAGGGCCAGTGCCCTTCGATCGGCGGCGGCACGGTGTCCGCCGGGTCGATGGTCAGGCTGCGGGGGTCACGCAGTCGAATGTCGACGTCGACGCCGGGCGGTGCTCCGTCCGGGCCCGGAGGAAAGATCGGCCCACCGATCGGGTCGGTGTCACGCCACAGGTTGCGCCACCGCCACCCGATCCGCCCGCCCAGGTCGCGGAGCGTCCGCGGCCCGAGGTACGCCGGGTAGAGCCGCGCGTAGGTGCGTTGCAGCGGTGAGCCGTAGGTCAACAGCGACACCCGGGCCAGCACGGACGGCGGTAGTTGCAGGATGGTGGCGGCGGCGAGCACCGAGCCGTGGCTGTGCCCGGAGATGACCACCGGTCCCCGCGCGGTGAGCCCGGTGACCCGTTTCGCCAGCTCCGGGACAGCGCGGGCGGCGTAGCAGGGCGGCGCGAACGGATGGACGGTTCGGGGCCAGAACGTGCCGAGGTCCCACAGCACCGCCACCACCCGCCGGGTCTGGGCGGACCGGTACGCCCGGAAACCGAGGATCATGAGGCAGATCACCAACAGGCTGATCACCCAGACTCCGGCGTCGGTGACGTACGCGGCGAGCACGGCGAACGCGCCCCCGTGCCCGCCGAGGCGGGCCGCGAGCTGGGTGGGACCGATCCCGATCACGTCGAAGGCGACGGTGGCCAGCCCGATCGACGCGATCACCAGGAACGCGATCAGCACCGGGCCGAGCTCCTCGGTGATCCGCGACCGGGCGATGGTCTCCCGGACCAGGCTCAGCCGGCGCCGGTCCTGCGCCGGCACGTCGGGGTAGTCCCGTTCGATGATCCGCGCCGCCAGTCTCCGTCGCCGCCGGCGGCTCAGCAGGAGGGTCGCCGAGGTCACCGCCGCGCCGATCAGCAGCGCGGCGAGCCCGGCGAGGGCCGCCCACCAGTAGGCCACCGGCGGTTCCAGCGGGCCGACCACCGGCGGGTTGGGTCGGATCGGATCGGGGATGTCGCCGTGGTCGAGGGCGTCCGCGACGCGGTACACCAGGGTCGCGGTGAAGGCCGCGCCGACGCTCACGGCCGCCGCCGCCGCGATCGGGGTGCCGAGCCCGCGCAGGAAGGGGCGCTCGTCGTCGCGGGCGGCACGCTGTCGGGTGTACGTGACGATGGTGAGCACGACCAGCAGGACGCCCTGCGTGGCGACCACCCCGGCGGCGGCGCCCTCGTACCCGGGCAGCTTGCCCAGACCGGCCGGTGCCGGGTCCGCGAGCGTGGCAGTGCCGAGGCAGCACACGGTCACCACAGCGGTGGCCGCCCAGAGGGGGCGCAGGAGCCGTCGCGCCCTTGCCGGGCTGGCCGGCACGGGAAGGGCGAGCAGGACCACCTCGACCACGAGCAGCCCGACGGCGATCCCGAACAGCACGCCGTGACCGGGCGCGCCCACCCCACCCGGTGCGATGCCGGCGAGCAGGGCGACGTTCAGCGTCCCGACGCCCAGCACCACGTGGAGCTGGCGCAGCCAACCGGTGGTCTGTTCGTCCTGCCAGAAGCCGGGGTCGGTCAGGCTCTCGGTCCGTTCACCGGCCAGGCGTTGCGCCGACGACGGGCCGAACCCCTCGAAGGCCCGCGCCGACCTGGTGCCGATGGCCCAGACGACCCGCAGCGCCAGCAGCGGAACGATCGACAGCAGGGCCAGTCGGGGCCCGGTCGGGAGGGCGTGCAGCCAGGCCAGGTAGGGGCGGCTGGCCCGGCACCCGGGGTACGGCACACACTGCCAGCCGACCAGGTCCAGCGTGACGCCCACGGACGCCAGCACGAACGTGGCCGTCAGGGTGCCGGCGAGCAACCGGCACAGCGCGCCGAGCAGCCCCCACCGGTCGTGCCCCGGCGGGCGGAGCCAGATCGCCAGGTTGCTCAGCATGAAGGGCAGCAGCAGCAACATCGATGCCGTCCGGACCGCCGCGCCGGCGGTCAACGAACCCCAGCGGTACGCCTCGACGGCGACTCCGCCGGTGGCCCCGCCGGCGGTGCCACTGCCCGGCCGGGGCCGGAAGAAGCCGGCGTGCGCGTCTCCGGCGACCCGGACCACGATCGGGTGGTCGAGGATCCGTTCGGCGGTGACCCCGGAAATGCCGTGTACGCGCAGCTCCACGGCGTCGCGCCCCGGCGTCCTGTCCACGCCGTCAGGGTCACAGACAATCCACCGGGCCGCTGCTGATACGGCAAATCAACGGGGCGAGGGGGTGGTGGTGCGGGCTGGTAGGGCCGCGGTGACCCGGACGGCCTTGACGATCGCCGGGATGGAGCCGATCAACAGCACCAGCCCCCAGATGATCGCGATGATCGCGAAGACCAGTGCCGCCACGTCGTCGACGATGCTGACCAGGATCACCGGCACCAGGTTGTGCAGGAACTCCAGCACCACAGTGCACAGCAGGGTGGTGAGGATCAGCAGGACGAGGCCCTTGTTCTGCAGGAAACGCGGCTGCGCCAGCACCAGCATCCCGGCCCACACCAGCTTGAGCAGCAGCACCAGCCCGAGCAGCACCGCCGCCTCGCCGACCGGGAAGAAACCCCACAGCGCCAGGTACGCCAGGGTGCCGAACGGGACGGCCAGGAACAGCGACACCATGATGGACAGCTCCACGAACGCGACAACCAGCGCGATCAGCCCGACGATGATCAGGATGATCGAGAAGATCAGGCTGGCGACGCCCTGGACTCGACCCTGGACGCGCTCGGGCAGCAGCAGGCCCAGGCAGAACAGCCCGGTGCTCCAGACCGCCACCGCGTCGATCAACGCCAGGTAGCCGGTGCCCCGGCCGGACGGTTCGCTGACCCCGGACACGTCGTCGATCTCCACGTCCAGCGCGCCGGCGCTGTCGGTGAGGGCCGCGCCGGCGTCGGCGCCGCCGAGCAGGAGCCCGGCACCGAGCTCCACCCCGATCGCCAGGACGATGGCGAGCATGGCCATCAGCAGGAACGGCTTGCGCAGGTCACCCACGGCGGCACCTTCCTCTCGGTCCCTGTCGGGTCAGGACGTGGCCACGACGACAGTGCAGCCGCCCAGGCCGGGGCAGACCAGGCCCACCTCGGTGGCCTGGTCGACGGCGATCTTCGCCACCGCGCCGGTGCCGTCCGCCGCCGGCTCGACCTCGTCGCGGATGGTGAGGTCGGCGTCGCCGGGCGCCGGGGCGACGACGGTGAACCGGGCCGCGCTGCGCAGCACCAGGGTGCGCAACCCGCCGGGGTCCGCGACCCGCACCACACAGTTGCCGGAGAACTCCAGCCGGCCCGCCTCGTCGGCGCAGTCGGCGCTGACCCTCGCCGGATCCACAGCGGAACGCTCGCCGCCCAGCGCGCCCAACCGGTCGACGAACCCGTGGCGGGCCCCCGGATCACCCCGGTCGTCGCGGCCCGCGCCGACCGCGACCACGAACAGCGCCACCAGCAGGACGGCGAGCAGCCCCAGCACCGCCTTCTGCCGTCCACTCATCGGGCCACTGCCTTCGCCACGATCTCGGTGAACCGGATCTCGTCGACGCCCGCGAAGTAGCGGTTCGTGCCCTGCGTCTTGCCGACCACCAGCAGCGTGACCTGGTGGGGGCCCTTGGCGAGCCGGACCGCGCCGACGTCCAGGAATTCCGTCTTGCGCACCGTTGGCGTGAAGCCGAGGAACGTCCCGCCGACCTGGGTGCCGTCGATGACGAAGACGGTGTTGGCGTAGTCGAGGGAGGTGGTGCGTACCGCGGCGAAACGCCAGGTGCCGTCGGCCGGGATCTGCACCGTCACGGTGACCTTGTCGCCGATGGCCAACCCCTGGAAGAACAACTGCCTGTCGCCGGACCAGGTCACCCCGCAGCAGTTGGGCTGCGCCTCCACCTTCGCCCCGTTCTTCGCCGGGGAGTCCACCACCGCGCCCGGCACCAGGCTCTCCGCCTCGACGGTGACCACCCGCGGCTCGCCGGGGGTCGGCTCGCCGCCGCGGGTCAGCAACACCACCCCCACGGCGACCACCACCAGCACCAACGCCGCCGCCGCGGCGATCCACAACCACGGGGTACGCCGCGGCGGCGCTACCGCCCGCACCTCGTAGGTGACCCGGCCGCTGGAGCGGGAACTCTCCTCCGGCGCGGTGTTCGCCGAGTACGCGAACCCGGTCATGTCGTAGCGCCGGGGCGGGGTGCCGGCCGGCACGGCGAGCTTGACCAGGAACGACACCGAGCCCTGGCCGGGTACCACCCGTTGGGGTTCGGCGACGGTGAACCACGCCCGCTGGGAGCCGTCACCGGGTGCCACGTCGAACACCACGGTGTCCGGCGCGTTGCCCGGGTTGGACACGGTGAAGGTCAGCTCGCCGCTGTTGCGCGGGTCGACCGTGAACTGCTCGGCGGCGGCGACGACCGCCCACTCGGTGGTCATGACGACTCCTCTTCCAGGACGATCTCGACGGTGGCCGACGCGGGTTTCTCCGCCTCGACGATGCGGGTGATCACGGCGAGCTGACCGGCGGCGGCGACCGGCACCCGCACCACGACGTGGAAGGCCCGCTCGGCGGGCTCGTCGATGACGAAGCCCGACGCCCCGGTGGCCAGTTCCAGGGCTCGTCGCATTCCGTACGGGGTGCCGCGCCAGCGGGCCAGCAGGGCGGCGTTGGCCACCAGGTCGCGCAGCCGACCCACCGGCAGCGGCAGCGGGGTGTCCGGCCGGGGCGAGGTCACCACGTGGTCCATCGCCACCCAACGGGTGAGCCGCACCACCAGTCCGTCCGGCGCACGGTACGGGTCGAACAGCGCGTCCACCTCGGCGAGGATCGCCTCGTCCGGGGCGTGCAGCCCCTCCATCACGTCCAGCAGCGCCCAGAGCACGCTGCCCGGCACGCAGGCCCGCTGGTAGGCGGCGGGCAGCAGCCGCTCAATCGCCGAGCGTCGCATCCTGGCGCACCACCTCGATGTCGTGCTCGCCGGAGCAGAGCAGCCAGGTGTCGGGGACGGTCACCACGTCGGCGGTGGCCTGGTTGGCGCTGGGCGTCCAGGTGACGGCGTCGGCGCTGCGGTGTACGCCGCGTTCGCCGCCGGCCAGGATCAGCCGCTCCGTCGGGCCGGTGCCGCCAGCCGCGGCGCCCCCGGCCGTCGAGCCGCTCACCGCGATGGCGTCGACCGGCACGAACCGGGTCCGGTCCCGCAACGGCAACCCGCAGTTGACAGATACCGCCTGCCACTGCGGCTGGGCGGCCAGGGTGTCCAGCCGCAGCACCCCGCCGCTCTGCGTGGCCGCCACCGCCTGCTGACCGGTGAACGCGAGGTCGCGGCAGGTGCCGCCGATCCACCCGGCCTGCATCGACTGCCACTTCACGTCGGACTCGAACAGCCGGGTGCGGTGGCAGCCCTGGCCGGGCTTCTTCGGGTCCGGTTCGCCGGCGCCGCTCCACAGCAGGGTGGCCGGGCCGTCGTACTGCACGGCGAGGACCCGGTTGTCCACGTTGGCCAGACCGACGTGACCGAAGCTGCCGGGCCGGCCGCCGCCTGTCGACAGGTACACCCCGAAGCTGGCCTGCGCCGCCACCGCCACTCCCGGCGCGCCCCGCTCGGAGACGAACGTGCGGACCGCGTAGAAGCCCCGGTCGGCGTCGGTGGGGTCGACCAGGATCTGCAACGGCACCGCCCCGGGCAGCAGCGACACCTCGTACAGGCCGGTGTCGGTGGCCACCAGCAGCGCGCCGGCGCCGTCGCGGTCCAACCAGGCCACGTCGGAGATCCGCGAGTCCAGGTCGGTGAGCAACGACCACGTCTCGCCCAGGTCGGTGCTCAGGTGCACCCGGGAGCCGCCCGAGGCGCGCAGCGTCACCACCGCCACCGAACCGGGACGCGCGACGATGCCCGGCCGTACCGGCGCGGGCGCGGGCGCGACCCGCAGCACCGTCTCGCCGTCGAACCGACCGGCCGGCTCCCAACCCGAGCCGCCGTTGCTGGAGCGGAACAGCACCGGGCCGCGCCCGGCGTACCAGGTGCGCGGCTGGTACTGGTCCACGGCGAGGGCGCGGACGTCGGCGTCGGGGGCCTCGTCGACCACGAACCGCACTGACTCGACGTAGCGCACCCCCGGCTCGGCGTGCTCCAGCAGCCGGTACACGTTGGAGGCTCGCAGTGGCTCGCCGAACGGCCAACCGGTCGGGTTGAGCGCGGTGGGCAGCGGGCTCAACGTCTGGTGCAGCCGGTCGTGGATGCGGCGACGGACCGCGTCCACGTCCTCCTCGCGGCGGACCACCACCCGGGCCCGCACGGACACCGCCTTGAACCTCGCCCAGGTGGCCCGGGAGCGGATGCCGACCATCCGGCGTTCCTCCAGGTCCGCCTCGACCCGATGGCGCGCCTCGGGTACCTCGTGCTCGCGCAGCAACGCCACCGGCAGCCGACCGCCCGGTCGGGCCGCCTCCGGCACGTACGGCACCAGCACCACCTCGACCTCGCCCGGCTGGGCGAAGCTGTACACCGCCGCGCGGGTGAACGCCCGCGCCCGCGCCACCGCGCCGGAGCTGGTCGCGAGGATCTCGAAGTCGCGGGCGGTGACCGCCCGTTGCTGGGCGAAGAACTCGTACGGGCCGCGTAGCAGCACCGACTCCAGCGCCTCCATCTCCCGGCCCCCGGCCGCCGGGGCGGGGTTGTCCACGCGTACCCCCGGTAGCGGGTCGCGCAGGCTGGTCAGCGTGCCCGCCACCACGTTGCCGGTGGGTCCGCCACCGGCGCGGTACCAGAGCCGGATCTGCCGTCCGGCCGGCGGCACCGCCGCGACGGTCACCGGCGCTACGGTGCTCGCCGGTGCTGCCGCGTCGGCAGTGGCCCCGCCGTGCGGGGTCGCCCCGGCCGGGGGTCGCAGGTCGAGGGCCGGGGCGAAGATGACAGTGCCGGAGCAGCGATCGACAAGGTACGCCTTGGCCTGCGGACCGAGCCCGGCGAAGCTGTCCACCGGCTGCCAGATCTCGAACGTGCGGGAGTCGTGCTCGCGGGCCGCCGCACCCAGCTCGACAGTGCCGGCCGGCACCTCCACCCCGAGCAGCAGGTCCAGCGCCTCGGCGGTGCGTGTCAGCGGCGCGCGCGTCGCGCGCAGAACCTGCCCCGGCTGGCCGGTGCCGACCCCGAGCAACTCCGCCTCGACCGGCTCGCAGTGGTGCATCCGCACCGTCACCGACGCCTCGTCGGCAGGCAGCAGCGTCGGCTCGGTGGTGACGAACACGACAGGCCGAGGGTCCGCGCCCCGGGCCGCGGCGACCCGCAGCCCGGCCGGGATCCGGACCGCACCGCGGTCGGTGCCGGTACGGGTGAACCGGACGTCCGCCCAGGCCGCTGTCGGCGCGTGCCGGGTGACCCCGAGCAGGTTAAGAAACGAGACGTACGCCTTCTCCGGCAACTGGTTCAACCGGTAGATCATCACCTCGGTGAGGTGCGCGAACGTCTCCACCAGTGCCATGCCGGGGTCGTGCGCCGACAGGTCGGTCCACGCCGGGCAGGACTGCCGGATCCGTTCCCGGGCCTCGGTGACCAGGTCGAGGAAGCCGCGATCGTCCAGGTGCGGCACGGGCAGCGTCATGATGCTCCTCCCTGAGCGGGCTCGTCGACCGGGAGCAGATCCACTGAGAAGACCAGTTGCCCGGGGGTCAGGCTGGCCCGCACCCGGTAGTCCAACCGGATCACCAACCGCCACGCGTCGTCCGGGTCCGGCCCGGCGTCCACGTCGATCACCTCGACCCGGGGCTCCCACCGGGCGATGGCCTGCCGGACGTAGTGAATGGCCAGGCCGGCCGTGGTGTCGTCGTTGGGCGCGAAGACCAACCGGTGCAGCCGGGAGCCGTACCCGGGTCGCATCAGCCGCTCGCCCGGCGTGGTCGACAGGAGCAGGAACAGCGCCTGCCGTACGCTCTCGTCGCCCTCGGTCATCGCCAGGCCGCCGGCCGCGGTGAGCGCCAACCCGCCGGTGCGGCCGGCGTCGAAGCCGGCGCCGACGAAGCGGAACGCCCTCATCGGTCCGCCCCCAGGAACTGTTGGCGGGGGTCGCGCACCGTGTGCTTGACCAACCCCGGCGGTGTGCCGTTGGTGAACCCCTCCAGGTGCGACAGCACCACCCGGTGCCCGTCGACGCGGATCCAGTCGCTGTAGCCGACCCGGACGGTCAGCGTCGTCGTACACGGCTTGATGGTCGGTCCGTAGTTCGGGCAGGCGACGATGGCGCGTCCCTCCGGGTCGTCGTCCACGAGCACTGGCACACCGGTCACGGTCACCCACTGCCGCGAGGGTCGGTTCTCGACCCGGCCGTCGTGATCGCAGGTGATCACGGAGTCACTGTGGATCCAGCGCATCAGCCGCCTCCTTCGTGGTGGGCGCGGGCGAGCGAACGGGCCTGCTCGGCCGCGGTGGTCGGGTCCTCGGTCGGGTCGGCGTGCAGGAAGTCCACGCTGCGGGCGCGCACCACAATGGCCTGGCCGGGTGCGGAGATCACCAGGTCGGACGCCGCGTGCAGGGTGGCCAGGTCGGGGGTCAGCTCCAGGAAGCTGCCGCCCTCGGTGCCCAGCCGCAGGCTGCGCCGCACGTCGTCGACGACGATCGACTGTCCGCCGGCGGTGCGCATCGTCCAGCGGCGGGCCCTTCCGTCGTCGATGCCCGCGTCGTACGGCTCGACGGCGCCGAACAGCGAACCGAGCACGATGCCCGAGGCCGGCTCGCCGCCGGGCAGCACCACCAGCACGGTGTCGCCCGGATCGGGCAGCGCCACCAGACCCTTGCCCGGCCCGGCGCCTGGGCAGAGCACGGCGAGCCAGCCGGCGTCGAGGTCCCCGTACGCCGGCAGGGTCAACCGGACCCGGCCCAGCCCGTCCGGGTCGGCGACGTCGGTGACGCTGCCGAGGGTGACCACCGCCCCGCCGCCCGGGGTCGTCGGGGTGGCCGGCGGCGCAGTGGAGAAACGGGTCAGGTGCCCGTTGCCGTCCACCGTGTGCACCACCTCGGTCAGCACGTACGTCCCGGCGACCGGGTCGGGCACCCCGCCGAGGTCGACGCGCCGGCCCGGCCGTAGCGCCGGATCGCCCTCGGCCACCCCCTCGGCCGTGGCCAGCGCCGCCGCACGGGTGTCCAACCGGGCCTGGGCCAGCGCCGCCAACTCGTCGTCACTGCGGCCGGGCTGGTCCACGGCGGTGCGAACGCCGCCGGCACCCACGTCGGCCGGGTCCGGGCGGTCGTCGGCGGGTCGGCCGCAGCGCGCCTCGTCGACCTGCTGGCTGATCACCTCGGCCCGCTGCGGGTGCCAGCCCAGTGCCGCACTGGCACCGCTGGCCTGGTCGGTGTTCGTGGACAGTCGCAGGGTGTGCACCTCCGCGCCGAGCGTCAACGCGACAGGCTCCCCGTAGCCGGCGAGGGTGACCAGCCGGACGCCGTCACCGTCGGCGGCCAGGTGCAGCCCGGCCCGGCCGGCCACCTCGCGCAGCAGCTCCAGGTCGCTGTGCCGGTGTTGGAGCAGCCGCTCCAACCGAGGGCCGTCGACCTCGGCGGTCACCGCCAGCCCCACCGCGCCGCACAGTTCCCGGGCCAGCTCGACGGCGGTCACCGCGGTGAAGACCCGTAACCCCTGCCGCTTGCGCAGCCGGTGCAGCGGGTCGTACGCCCGCAGCCGCAGCACCGCCGCCCCGTCGGCGGCGAACTCCACCTCCACGCAGGTGACCTCGCCGCTGAACAGGGCGTCCGCGTGGTCGGCGAGCCGTACGTCGAGCGCTGTGCCGGGACGTACCACCGGGTCGAACGCGCCGGTCCCGGCGGTGGTGGCGAGCACCAACTCGGCCTGGGTGGGCTGGTTGAGCCGGGCCGCCACCCGCACTGAGCGGACCCGCTGACGAGCCGCGCCGACCAGCTCGACGCCGTCGAGCAGGACGATCAACGCTCGGGGCGCGACGCTGGTCACGGCGTACCCCCGGGACTGCCGGACCCGCTCGGAACCGCGCCGGTCGGGCCGGTGGCCCCGTCCCACGGCGCTCCGGCGACCGAAGCGCCCAGGTACGACGCTCCCGCGCCCACAGCACCCGCCACCGACCGCGCCAACCCGGTCACCGAAGCGGTGCCGGCGGTCGGTGGGACGGCGAGGGTGGTGCCGGCCGGCACGGCGAGGGGATCGGTGATCCGGTTGTGTTCGGCAAGCAGCCGCCAGCGCAGCGGCGAGCCCAGCGCGTCGTTTGCCAGCAGGTCGAAACGCACACCGGAGCGACCCGGCTCGGCCGCGCCGTCACCGGCGGCGATCACCGCGCTGCCCGGCGCGGCGGTCGGGGTGCTCGCCGCGGCCAGCTCCTCGGCGAAGCCGGCCTCGGCCTGATCGGCCGTCTCCGCGGCGCGGACCAGCTTCAGCCGCAACCAGGACCGCCGCGGCGACCCGGTGCCGGTGAACGCGTCGAACCGTTCCGCCACCGCGACGATCACACCCGGCACGTTCCAGGTCTTGCCCCAGACCAACCGGACCAACGGCGGTCGCAGCCAACCATGCTCGGCGGTGGAATTCTCCGCCAGCATCCACAGCGGACGCGTGAGCACCCGGACGTCGGCCGGACGCAGTTGCGCCTCCACGAAGTCGACGTCGAAGAGCAGGTCCAACACCAGCTCGGTACGGCCACCGCCGGTGAAGACCAGCGGGTCGTCGGCCAGACCGGACCCGGTGAGCTGCCCGCCGCCGGCACCCCGTTGGCGTACGCCGGCGAGCCGGGTCACCTGCACGGTCTCCGGGTTGAGCAGGCAGTCCACCCGAACGCCCGAGGAGTCGATGAGGAATGCGACGCGTTCCATCAGTCACCCGCCTGTTCCCGGTCCAGTCGGGTCAGCTGGGCGTTGTCCACCGACGCTCCGGCGACCGACCACAGTGCGGTGTCGTCGGGCAGTGCCGGCCATGGGTCGACACTCCGCGTCGCCGCGCTGGGCGACGGCCCGTCGACGCCCGACGCTCGTCCGCCGGCGGCCGCTCCCGTCAGTGCGTCGCGCAGCGGGGCCACGGGCCCGGGTGGTGCCGGTTCGCCGGGCAGGGCCAGCCAGGGTCCACCGTCCCCGAGGCGATCCAGTTCGCCGCGCGCGGATGATGACGGGTTCCCGCCGCTCGTCACCGTCGCACCCGCCCAGGATGCGTCGACCCCGCCCCGGGTCGGCCCGTTCACGAAACGGTGCCCAGCCACCGCGTCCGCCCGCGACGTGCGCGCCGTGCTCGGCGCACCACCAGGCGGGTGCCCGCCCGCATCCCCTCTCAGCCGCGCCTGGCCGTCCGCCGGGTCGCCCCGGAACCCGTCGTGACCAGCCGAGAGTCGATCGGCGGCGGGTAGTGCGGTGGACGAGTCGGCGGAACGCCGGTGGGCGACCTCGCCGGGCCACTGTGCGTCAGGGTGCGGGTGGGAGGTGGTTCGGGTGGCTTCGCCCTCCGCCCGGCGCGGGCGACTGCCCGGCGAACTGGACGGCCCGAAGACCATGGAACGGACCGGCTGTCGGGGCCCATCCGCCCGGGGCAGCCCGCTCGCGTCGAGGGCCGTGCTGTCGAGGGCCATGGTGTTGAGGGCCGTGGTGTCGACCCGGGCCGCCCGCCGTACCGGAGGCGCCGCCGCGCCCGGTCCCGCCGGCCCTGTCGAACCGGCTGGCGGGGTCGACGGGTCCGGCCAGGTGGACCCCGCCGGCATGATGGTCAGGTCCGAGCTGGTCGGGGGCGTCCCGTCGCCGGATGGGCAGGCAGCACCGGTGCCCGTACCGTCGGGCTGGTCACCGGCTCGCGACGGGTGGCCCGCCCCGCCGGTTCGGCCCTCGGCCCGCGACCTGGTCGACCCCTTGTCCCCGCTCGCACCCCGACCGCCCACGTCTCCCGCGTCGCCGAGCCTGTCGGGCCTGCCGAACCTGGCGTTCGCGACCGGGTCCGCGCCGTCGGCGTCGACCCGAGCGGCCGGCTCGCCCTGCCCGCCGTTGCGGACCCCGGCCTCGGCGTTGCCGGTCGGGGACGGGTCGAGGTCCAGGTCGTGCAGCAGGCCTGGCGCGTGGGCCGCGACAAGGTCCAGCCAGTGCCGCGGAGGCTCCCCGAAACGGCGGGGGGCCACCACTGGCGTCTGCGACGGCGGCGGAAGGTGGCCGGCGGGCTCGACCCGCACGGCGAGGCGCTGCACCGCCCCGGCCGCCGAGCGCAGCCGGCCGGCCAGCCAGCTACGCGGGCGTCGGCGCGGTGGCACCGCCGGTCTCCAGCTCCAGGCCCTCGTAGCGCAGGGTCAGCGAGGCGATGGCGATCTCGTGGCTGAGGGTGTTGAGGTGTGCCCCGCGCCACCGGGTCGGCCAGGCGTCGATCAGGTTCCAGCGCAGCACCTCGGCCGTCCCGACCGAGTCGAGCAGCACCACTGACACGTTGCGCCGGTTGAGAGTGCCCTGGGCGGTGGCGTTCACCCAGTCCCACAACTCACGGGAGGCGGTGAGGCCGAAGTGCAGCGTCACCGGCTCGTACTCGGCCTGGCCGGGCACCATCCGCATCCGACCCAGGCCGTGCTCCCGGTACGGCTGCCCGGGGATGTTCACCTCCAACCCGGTCATCTCGGTGAAGTGGCCGTTGGTGACGCCGTTGATGAGCAGTCGGAAGTTGTACGCCCGGTACGGGTCGACAGGGGCCCCGGGTTGCGGGGTGGCGGTGGTGGGCATGTCAGCCTCCGATCGTCTCGGTCTCGGTGCCGCCGGCCCACTGGCTCAGCTTGAACACCACGAATTCGGCGGGCTTGACGACCGCGATGCCGATGTGGGCGATCACCATGCCCGCGTCGCGGACGTCCGGCGGGTTGGTCTCCTCGTCGCACTTGACGAAGAACGCCTCCTCCGGGCTGCGCCCCAGCAACGCGCCGTCGCGCCACACCCGGGTGAGGAACGCCCCGATGTCGCGCCGGATCGAACGCCAGAGGGTGAAGTCGTTGGGCTCGAACACCATCCACCGGGTGCCGTTGGCGATGGCCTGTTCGATGGCGATGCTGAGGCGTCGGACGTTGAGGTAGCGCCACTCGCTGGCCTCAGCGGCGAGCGTACGGGCGCCCCAGACGCGGATGCCCTCGCCGGCGAAGTAGCGGATCACGTTGACGCCCTTGGGGTTGAGCACGTCGTGTTCCGGTCGGGTGACCAGGTAACCCAGGTCGACGGCGCCGCGCACCGGTTCGTTGGCCGGTGCCTTGTGCACCCCGCGCAGGGCGTCGGTGCGGGCCCAGATGCCGGCCAGGTGCCCGCTCGGCGGGGTGAGTTCCAACTCGCCGCTGATCGGGTCGCGCACCCGTAGCCAGGGGTAGTAGAACGCGCCGAACTCGGACTGTCGCGGCCGGTAGGCGGCCCCCTCGTGGCCGCCGGAGCCGCCCGGCTGGGCCGTGCCGCCGCCGGGACCGCCGCCCGTACCCTCGGCGGGCTTCGGGGGTTTGCCGGAGGACGGCGTGGCCACCCGGGTCAACGCGGAGATGTCGTCGATGTCCGGCGCCGGGTCGCAGATCGCCACCATGGTGCGGGTGCGTTCGGCCATGCTGAGCAGCGCCTCGTGGGACACCACGTCGTGGAACCCGGGCGCGGCGATGATGGAGATCTCGTCGACGGCCTCCAGCAGTTGCAGGCCGCCACGGCGTTGCCCGGTGCCGGTGATCGCGCCACCCTCGCCGACGTTCACCACCCAGCAGCGGGCGCCCCCGTTGTCCAGGAAGCCGAAGACCGCCCGGGCCAGCGGGGTGCTCTCCACCCTCTCGCCGGTGGCGAAGAGCCGCAGGAACTCCGTCCAGTTGTTGACCGGCACCGCCTTGCCCAGGTGGGCGGAGCGGTCCGGAGCGACGCCGACGAAGGCGGCGATGCTGGTGCTCGCCGGCCCGATCGGTCGGGCGCCGCTGGGGACCTCCTCGACATAGATGCCGGGGGAGAAGTAACTGGGCATCGGTCCTCCTGTGCCTGTGGGTGTCAGTGGGTCGGTGGCGCGCAGACGATGACGATGTCGTCCTCGGCGGGGTCGACGTCTGCGGTGAGGACGAGCCCGCGTCCGGTCAGCCGCAGCCGGACCGGGCCCGGGTGCTCGGGGTCGTGCGGGACTCCGACGATCAGGAACCGGCCCTCGGTGTCGGTGCGGGTGGCGGACCCGGTGGCGGGTAGCTCGATCCGCATCGCGGCCAGTGGCTGCTCCTGGGGGCCGACCACCCGCCCACTGAGGCTGCGCACGTCGAGTTGCCGCAACCGCAGCGGTTGCAGCACCGGTGGCGCGGCCGGAGTCGGGTGCTCCACCTGCGCCGCCACGTCGATCAGCAGCGCCGGTCGGGGCGCCGTACCGAATGCCGTCCACAGTGCCGGATCGCCCGCCTCCAGCACGACCGGGTAACTGCCGTCGCTGGTCGCGGCGGTGAGTACCCGGTCCAGCCGGGGCAACCCGGCCGGACTGGTGACGCACAGCAGGTGGCGGACAGTGAACCGGTACGGTTCGCGGACCGCGCCGCTGGAGCGGGTCTGCCGGGCGGTGCGCAGCTCCATCGGCCAGAGGGTGAGCCCGTCGGCGTCGTCGCACGGGCGGGGCGGGCCGATCGGGACCGGTTCCCCCGCCGCGCTGGTCACCCAGGCGACCAGCGCGGCGGTGGCGGTCTCGATCGGTCCGCGCCCGTGGGTGGTCATCGCGGCGGCGTCCCCTGGATCCGGTACGCGATGGCTTCGTTCCACACGTGCGGGTAGACGCCGATCTCGAAGTACCGGGTGAAGCGGTTGATCGGCGCGTTGGTGTGGTCGTGGTAGAGCAGCCACACCGGCGCGATGGTGAACAGGACGTAGTTGGCCAGCACCAGGGGGATGTAGAGCGGACCGAGCAGGCGACCCTGGAAGATGTGCACGTCCTCATGCCGCTGGATGCCGGAGCTGGAGCCGGCGCAGACGGTGCCGATGGTGGTGGCGTAGCGGGGTGAGACCCCCTCCACCACGCTGACCCGTCCGCTGCCCAGCGACGTGGGCCGGTCCAGTGAGTGCCCGAAGATCAGGTGCACGGTCAGGTAGATGGCGCCGACGACAGTGTTGAGCAGACTCCAGGTGTGGTCGACGACGAAGAGGAAGATGCCGCGGGCGTCCGAGGCGTACACCCCGGCGGAGGCCACCGACCAGCCGAAGACCGCGCCGACCACGAGGCCCACGACGGCGCCGATCAGCAGCCCGATCGAGCCACCGGCGAGGAAGCCGAGCAGGGCGGCGAAGCCGACCTGGATGGCTGCGCTGAGAATTCCGAAGACCATGACGGCACCCCTCAGACCCAGGAACGGAAGACTCGGGGTTCACGGCCCTGCGCGACCTGGGTCGGCGACGGTTGGGTCGCCTGCCGGTTGCCGGGCGGGAACTGGTTGACGCCGAGCGCGGCGGAGAAGATGACAAGCGCGTTGAAGAACGCGATGACCCACTTCTCGCCGCCGGCGTCGTCGGCGAACGCCGCTGTCAGGTAGGACAGCAGCAGCGCGATGGCGATGGCGATCCACTTGCGGAGCTTGTCGCCGCTCGGGCCGATCAGCCCGCCGATGACGTTGGTGGCCAGCAGGGTGGCGGCGCTCGCGCCGGCGATGGTCCCCAGGGCTGCCCAGGTGAAGAGATCGTTCATGACGATCCCCCTTCTGCGATGGTGCGACCGGGATGTGGTGGTGGTGAGGTCCGGTGTCCCTGCGGGGAGCACCGGGGCCGGTCGCCGTCGTTTCGGGGGCGGCCGGGGCCGGGCGTGGCCGGCTGAGCCGGCCACCAGATGGATCAGCCGGGCCCCGGGGCGCCGGCGGGCGGGCCCGGCGGCGGGGTCGGACCGGGCGCAGCCGGCGCCGCGGGGTGACGGCGGCGAACCAGGAGTACGCCCACCGCGGCGAGCAGCAGCAGCAGGAGGACACCGCCGACGACCAGCAGCCAGGGGAACCCGCTGTCGTCCTCCTCGCCAGCGGCAACCGGTGAGGAGGACGGTCGCGCTGGCGCCTCGGCCACGGCCCGCAGTTCGGCTGGCTTCTCCTGGTTGGGGTCGACCTTCCAACTGACCGAACGGCCGTTGACGGTGCCATTGCTGTCGATCACCCGGCCGGGAAATGTCACCGAGATCTCGAACGACATCAGCTTGAGGAACGCCTGTTGATTTTGCGGATTCTGCTCCGCAACCTTTCCGCCGTACTTCTTGGGATCGAGCGGCAGCGTGAAGCGGTACAGATCCCCGTCCCTGACCAGTTTCACGCTCTCGGTGTCGAACCCGGCCAGCGGCGCCTTGCGGTAACTGATCTGGGACCCGTAGAAAGTGTCGTCCTGGTAAAGGGTTTCCTCGCCCGCCGGTAGGGCGGGGATGTTCTGCCGCAGCTCCGCGAAGGCGACCGGGAGGTTCTTGTTACGACCACTCAGCACGGACTTCTGGGCCGTCAGCAGGAGCTGCCCGTCGACAGTGTCGTCGGCGTTGACTGTCAACCCCATGTTGAGTTGCATGCAGCCGCTCAGCGCGGCGAGAAGAAGGAGGCACACCGCGACGCGGAGTGCCCTGCCGCGGTTGACTCTCCTGTTCATGGGGTCAGTGTGTGTGATCGCTTTCACCATCAGCAGTCAGCGATCGGTCACAACGAAGTCGCCGATTGTACCGGCGCACTGTCGCCTTTGATTAGCCCCGGCGGCGACCCGAATGACTATTCTGGAGCTTTGGGGCCGCGACGGTTTCTCGCCGGCCGTAGTCTGGTCGGATGAGAATTGTCGCGTGCGTCCTGTTGGTAGATCCCGACGGGCAGCTGCTGCTGCAACTGCGCGACGGCAACGCGACGCACCACCCGAACGTGTGGGGGCTGCCCGGCGGCCACGGCGAGCCGGGGGAGACACCGGAGCAGACCGCCGAGCGGGAGTTGTGGGAGGAGACCGGCCTGCGGGCCGACGGGCCACTGCGCCCGGTCGCCGTGCAGTCGCTGCCCGAGCTGGCCCGGGTGAAGCACTACTTCCTCGGCAGCACCAGCGCCCGGCAGGAGGACGTGGTGCTCGGCGAGGGTGCGGCGATGCTCTTCGTCCCCGGTGCCGAGGTGCTCGACGGTCGTCAGTGGACTCCGGGCACAGTGGAGGTGTTGACCGAGATCCTCGCCTCAGCCGAGTACACCGCCCTGGCCACCGGCCGGATCGCCGGGCCGGCTCAGCCCGCCGGTGGTCGCCAGTCCGCGTAGCGAGCCATGCTGCGCAGGGCCAGCCGGCTCGGGATGAGCCGCAACGCGACGGTCCGCATCGCGAAGGCAATCGGGTTCTGCAGCTGCTGTCCGAACCGCCCGGCAACGTAGGAGGCACGGGCGACGGACTGACTGCGTGGTCGACGCTGCTCGTCGTATGCGGCCAGGGCGGCCGGCACTCCCTCGGCGCCGCTGGCGCAGACCGCGCCGAGCACCACCGCGTCCTCGATCGCCTGCCCGGCGCCCTGCCCGAGGTTGGGCGTCATCGGGTGGGCGGCGTCGCCGAGCAACGCCACCCGCCCCCGCACGTACGAGGGCAGGGGCTCGGCCAGGTAGTGGATGTCGTTGCGTAGGACGGCTTCGGGCGGGGTCGCGGCGAGAAGCGCCGGGATGGGGGCATGCCAGTCGCCGAAGTGCTCCCGCACGGCTGCCAGTTCGTCGGGGGCGTGGCCGCCGGGCGGGGCGTTCAGCGCGCCGTACCAGTAGAGCTGGCCGTCGCCGATCGGCACCATGCCGAACTCGGCTCCCGGCCCCCAGGTGATGGCGGCCGGGATCGGATCGGGAAACGCGATGGCCGCTCGCCAGGTCGTCGATCCGGCGTACACCGGGCCGGGGTGTTGCGGCCAGAGTTGGGCGCGGACCCGGCTGCGCAGGCCGTCGGCGCCGACCACCAGATCGGCGGTGAGGGTGTGGGGACCGTCCGGCCTCTGGTAGCGCACCTCGGCGCGGTCCGGGCCGGACTCGACGTGCTCCACCGTGGCATTGGTGTGCAGGGCCGACGCCGGCAGGGCCTCGCGCAGGGTGCGGTGCAGCGTGGCCCGGTGCACGCCGAGCGCCGTGGTGCCCAGCTGCCTGATCATCTCCGAGGCGTCCACCCGGGACAGCCACCGCCCGTGCCGGTCGCGCATTCCGCCGGGTGCCTCACCGTGTCCACCCCGGCGCAGGGCCGGGCCGAGACCGAGGGCGTCCACCCCGCGTACGGCGTTGGCCATCAGGCTCAGGCCGGCACCGACCTCGCGCATTTCGGGGGCGCGCTCCAGCACTGTGACCCGCCACCCGTGCCGGTGCAGGGCGAGTGCCGCGCTCAACCCGCCGATGCCGGCGCCCACCACCACCGCGTGTGAGTCGTCCATGCCGATCCTCCTTCTACATCTGTAGAAGAGCGATACTACCTGCGGACCACCGGAAGGGAGGAGAGCCATGACGGCGCGGGCGAACCGGATCGCGACACTTACCGACGCGGCCATCGAACTGATCGCCGACGGTGGCATGCGCGCCCTGACCCACCGCGCGGTCGACGGCCGCGCCGGAATGCCGCCGGGCACCACCTCCGCGTACCTGCGGACCCGGCAGGCGCTGATCGAGGCGGTCGTCGGACGGCTCGCCGAACGGGACCGGGTCGACCTGGCCGCGTACGACCTGCCGACCGGCCCGCCACCCCCGACCCCTGCCCCCCGGCTCGACAGCGGCGACCTCGACGCGCTCGCCGCCGGCGTCGCCGAGGTGCTCGACCGCTGGTTGAGCACCGGGCGCAGCCGGAGCCTCGCCCGCTACGCCTGCCTCTTGGAAGCGGTGCACCGGCCCGAGCTGCGCGGCATCCTGCAACACGGCACCGGCCTGCGGGTGCAGGCCCGGGACCTGCTGACCCGGGCCGGGGCCACCGACCCCGAGCGGCAGGGCGACCAGTTCGTGGCGTTCGTGGACGGGCTGCTCTTCGACCGGCTGGCCGGCGCGGGCGCGCTCACCGCCCCACCGCCCGGCACCGCGGCCAGCCGGGCCGACCTGAGCTCCGCCGTCCGTACGCTGCTGCGCGCCCTCACCGGAACCTGACCCGGACGGCGCGCCCGTCGTCGATCAGGTCGCCCGGCCCGGCATCGTGCGGACCCGTCGGCCCGCTGGCACCCGGGTGGGCAGCAACGCCCTGGCACCCGGGTGGGCAGCAACGCCCTGGCACCCGGGCGGGTAGCGACGCGCTGGCACCCGGGCAGGTAGCAAGCAGCCCGGTGATCAGGTCCGACGCGTGATGGGAGACGATCGCCTCGGGACGCCGCCGGCCGCCGGCATGGTGCCATGGGCCGGCCCTTTGGAGCTGAATCGTTTACGACATCGAACCTGATGCGTTTACGGCATCAGCTCCAAAGGGGGAACGGGCGGCCTGCTGCGGTGAGCCAGCGGCGTGGTGTCGCGCTTCCGGCGGCGCGGCGGACCGGCCGGCCGGCGTGGGCGGGAGAGGGTGGGCGATGACGCGGTTCAGCGGCCTGCGGACGGCCGGCGGGCGGTTGCGGCAGGGCTGGCGGCCGGTGCTGGAGGCGACCGTCGCGGCGACCGTGGCCTGGCTGCTGGCCACCCGGTTGCTCGGGCACCCGCAGCCCTTCTTCGCGCCGGCCGCCGCGCTGATCGTCCTCGGCCAGGCCCGGGGGCAGCGCATCCGCCGGGCCGTCGAGGTCATCCTCGGGGTAGCCGCCGGGGTGCTCGTCGCCGACCTGGTGGTGCAGGCGCTCGGCCCGGGCAGCACCTGGACGGTGTTCACAGTCATCCTGCTCACCGTCCTCCTCGCGGTGGCCTTCGGCGCCACCGGCGTGACGCTGGTGCAGGCGGCCGTCTCGGCGCTCTACCTGGTGGTGGTCGCACCACCGGACGGCTCGTTGGTGCCGTTCCGCTTCGTCGACGCGCTGGTCGGCGGCGTGGTCGCCCTCGCGGCCAGCCTGCTGGTCGACGCCCGGCATCCGCTGGCGCCGCTGGTCGCCGAGGTGCGGCGGACCTTCGACGAGTTGGCCGGGCTGCTCGGCGGGATCGCCGACGCGCTGGACGACCGCGACGAGCCGGCGGCGGTCGCCGCGCTGCGGCAGGCCCGGGGGATGGACGCCCGGGTGGACGGGCTGCGCGACGGGGTGCTGGCCGCCGGTGAGGCGCTGCGGCTCAACGTCCGTCGACGTCGGCACATCGGTCGGCTGCGCTCGGTGGACGAGTCGATCCGGCAGATCGACTACGCGGTCCGCAATGTCCGGGTGCTGGCCCGTGCGGGCGTGACCCTCAGCCGGCTGCACACCCCGGCCCCGCCCGAGCTGGGCGCCGCCCTGCGGTCGCTGGCCGAGGCGGTCCGTCAGGCCGGTGCCGCCCTCGCCGCGGACCTGAACGGGCAGGAGGAGACCGCCGACCGGCACGCCAGCCGGGCCGACGAGTCGGCGTTGGCCGCTGTGCACGCCGCCGGGCAGCTCTTCGGCCCCACGCAGACCCTCCCCCTGGCGATGATCATCGGTCAGGTTCGGGCCACGGCCATCGACCTGCTGCGGGGCGTCAACCCGGAGGACGACGCCGCAGTCCTCGCCCGCGTCGACGACGCCCTCGGCCTCCCCCCGGTCTGACGTTCGTACCGATCAGCGGCGGTTCCCCCGCCCCGCCCGGGTCGATCAAGGACTTGTGGTGCCTCCCGTAAGCCACTTTCCGTCGTCAATCGCCCACCACAACTCCATGATCGACCGGGGCGGGGCGGGGCGGGGCGGGGCGGGGCGGGGCGGGGTGGTGGGTTACGTGGTGAGCCAGGCGAGGGCGGAATCGCGGATCGGGGCGGGAACGTCATGGCCGCCGGGGAACTCCTCGTAGGTCACGTCGTAGCCGAGGTCGTGCAGGTGGGGGACGAGACGGCGGCTGCACACGTCGATGGGCAGCACCCGGTCGTCGACCCCGTGCGAGATGAAGATCCGTGGCCGGCCGTGGGTGACCGGTGGGGCGGCGAAGCCGGGGGAGAAGGCCAGCACCGCGTCGACCAGATCCCCGTTCGCCAAGCCCAGCGACAGCGCGTACGAGGCGCCGTCGGAGAAGCCGCCGACCGTCACGTCGGCCACCGGGTAGGTGTCGAAGACGGTCGCCAACAGCCCGTCGATGCGCCCCACGTCCGCCCCGAAACCGCCGGCGATCAAGTCCCAACTGGCCGCCGACGAGTCCGGGGCGACAAGCAGCAGGTGCTGCGCGTCCGCGACCGGCAACAGCAGGTCCAGCCCCTGTCGCGCGGAACCGCCCGCGCCGTGCAGGAGCAGCACCAACCGATACGCCGAAGCGTCGGTCGTCGGCTCCGGGGCGTACCCCAGGGCCAGCCGGTCACCGTCGGGGCCGGTCATCGGCACCAGCCCGGTGCGGCCCTGCGCCACCGGCGGGTGGCGGCGGGCGGTCAACCGGCCGTCCCGGGGGCTCGGCGCCGGGTCCCAGTGCGACGGCGCGGAGTCGGACACGGGTCGGCGCTCCTCACGCTGGACGAAAGGTCCGACGCGGTTACCCGGCCCGTACGGGGTTAACCGCCGAGCGTCGACTCAGGCGCTGGCCCGCGCCACCAGGGCCGACGGGAAGAGGGTCGCCGGTGCTGCCGGGCGTCCGTCGAGCAGCGCGGTGGCCGCGGCGACGGCGATCCGCCCCACCGGGTGACTCGCCGTGGTCAGCGCCGGGGCGGTCATCCCGGCCAACGGGATGTCGTCGAACCCGGCCACCGCGACGTCGCCGGGCACCCGCACACCGGCGTCCCGTAGGCCCGCGATCACCCCGAGCGCGGTGTCGTCGCTGATCGCGTAGACCGCGTCGATGTCCGGCCAGCGCTGCAGCGCCTCGCCGGCCGCCGTCCGGCCGCGCGCCGCCCGGAAGTCCCCGGGCAGTATCCGCTCCGGTAGGCCCGCCTCGGCCATCAGCCGGCGGTACGTCTGCACCGGGCGTTGCGCGCAGGGCAGCCACCGGGGGCCGGTCACCATGGCGATCCGGCGGCGACCCGAGGCGTACAGATGGCGCAGCACCGCTTCGGAGCCGGCGGCGTTGTCGACGTCGAACGACGGCACTGTCGCCGAGCCGACGCCGATCGAGACCACCCGACCGTGCAACGACCGGGGCACCGCCGCCAGCAACTCCTCGGTGGTGTTGACCAGGATCACCCCGCACACGCTGCGATCCCCGTCGAGTTGGTGGAGGCTGCGGGGGTCGCCGAACGGCAGCCAGTGCAGTGCCACCCCGACACCGGCGGGCGTGCACACCCGGGCGGCCGAGCCGACCACCTGGTGCACGTACGGGTCGTCCAGCACCGCGTCGCTGGTCCCCAGAACGGCCACCACCAGGCGGACGCCGCCGCCGCGGACCAACGCCCGGGCCGCCGGGTTGGGCACGTAGCCGAGCTGGTCGACGGCTGCCGTGACCTGTTTCCGGGCGGCCGGCGACGCGAACCCCGTGCCGGCGATCACCCGCGACGCCGTGGACCGGGACACCCCGGCGACCCGGGCCACGTCCTCAAGAGTGGCCGGTCGCTGCTGTGCCGCTGTCGTCATCATCGCCTCCCGCGGCGGCCCGTCCGGTCGGACCAACGCCTGCGCACATCATGCCCCGGCCCGACCAGCAGCGGTAAGGGGCGGTCCCCGGTTGTGGTGGTAGCGCTCTCAGGTGTGCGATCGTGCCAGGAGATCACCCCGAGAAAGAGGAACCGCCCTCGTGAGCGCCCCCACCAGTCGACCCCTGGCCCCGCACACCGCCTCGCCGAACCTGCGGACGGTGCGGCTCGCCCGCAACGGTGTCGCCGCCACCTTCACCCTCAACGGGCTGGCCGTCGGCAGTTGGTTCTCCCGCGTCCCGGCGGTCCGTGAGGCGTTGGACCTTTCCGCCGGCCGACTCGGGCTGCTGCTGCTGGCGATGAGCGTCGGCGCACTGCTCGCCATGCCCACCTCCGGCCTGCTCGCCCAGCGATTCGGCGCGGCCCGCACCGTGACGATGGCCACCGTGCTGGTAGCGGTCGGCCTGACCGTGGCGGGGCTGGGCGCCACGATGACCGGGTCGTTCGCCCTCGTCGCCCTGGGGTTGGTTGCCCTCGGCTACGGCTCCGGCGCCTGCGACGTGGCGATGAACGTCGAGGGCGCGGCTGTGGAACGGCGGCTGGGCCGGACGATCATGCCCCGTTTCCACGCCGGGTGGAGCCTCGGTTCGGTGGCCGGGGCGGCGCTTGGCGCCGGGGCGGCCCGCTTCGACGTGTCGGTCGGCGCGCATCTCGTCGCTGTGGCGGTGGTCGTGTTGACCGGCACCGCGCTCGCCGCCCGGACGTTCCTGCCGGTGGGCAGCGACCACACTGGTGACCCGGCGGACGCCACCCCCGCCGCCCGTCGCCGGGCGCAACTCGCCGCCTGGCGAGAGCCGCGCACCCTGCTGATCGGGCTGTTCGTGCTGGTGGCAGCGTTCACCGAGGGTGCCGCCAACGACTGGCTGGCCGTCGCGTTCATCGACGGACGGGACCTCAGCGAGGCTGCCGGCGCGGCGGTCTTCGCCGTCTTCGTGGTGGGCATGACCGTCGGACGCACCCTCGGCACCATCGCGCTGGACCGGTGGGGTCGGGTGCCCGTGCTCAGCGGCACCATCGGCCTCGCCGTTGTCGGCGCCGGCCTGGCCGTGCTGGCGGGCTCCGGGCCGGTGGCCGTCATCGGCGTCGCACTGTGGGGCCTCGGCGCGTCGCTGGGTTTCCCGGTCGGGATGAGCGCGGCGGCCGACGACGAGGCGCACGCGGCGGTACGGGTGAGCGTGGTCGCGGTGATCGGCTACACCGCGTTCCTCGGTGGCCCGCCGTTGCTGGGGCTGATCGGCGACGAGGTCGGCATCCTGCGCGCGCTGCTGGCGGTGCCGCTGCTGCTGCTGCCGACCCTGCTGCTGGTGCCGGTGCTGCGCCCGCCGCACCCCGCCGAGACTGCTCCGTCGGTGGTCAAGAACTGACCCACTTCGCTGCCGGGCGGTATCGGGTGCGTGGCCGACTGCGCCGCGCGCCCGTGCTGGTTACGGTCGCCCGATGCCAACCGACGAGATCACCGCCGGCGCGGCGGGTAGCTGGACCCTGGGTTCTACGTCTCGCCCGGCGGCGCCCTGCGCGTCGGCACCGGGCCGGCCCGCTACGCCACCGAGTTGATCCGCGCGGCGCTCGCCCCGTACCCGGAGGACCTGACCCAGCTCGGTTGACCGCCCGCCCGGCCACCGCTCAGGCCCGCACCACGTGTACGACGATCTCGTAGCCTTCGCCCACGGTGCCGGAGAAACCCTCCGACAACGCGTCCAGCACGGTCAGCTTGAGCGCGAGGGTCTCGTGCGCGATGAGCTTCTGATGCGCGGTGATCGCCGCCGCCACCTCCGGGGACGCGGCGATCGACACCGTGATCCGGTCGGCGACCTCGAAGTCGGCGTCGCGGCGGGCCTGTTGGATGATGCGGACGACGTCGCGGGCGATGCCCTCGGCGGCCAGCTCGGGGGTGATCTCGGTGTCCAACGCGATGGTCGCGCCGCGCTGGGACTCCACCACCCAACCGGTACGCGGCACCTCAGTGATCAGGATGTCGTCCAGGCCCACCTCGACCTGCGCGCCGTCGACAGACAGCGGGTACGTCCCGTTGGTCCGGACGCCGTCGACCAGGTCCCGGGGGGCCACGGCGGCAATGGCCTTCGCGACGTGCTGGGTGCGGTTGCCGAACCGGCGGCCCAGGGTCCGGAAGTTCGCCTTGACCTGCACGTCGATGACCCCGCTCTGGGCATCGAGTGGCTGGAGGACCTTGACGTTCAACTCGTCGCCGATGTCGTCAAGCAACGCCTGCGGGAGAACGGTGCCGGCCGGTAGCCCCACGAGCGCCCGGCTCAACGGCTGCCGGATCCGCAGACCGCTCGCCTTACGCGCGGACCGGCCCGCCTCGGCCAACGCCCGCGCCGTGGCCACCTGGGCCGACAACTCAGTGCTGATCAGTGTGGTGTCGGGTGTGGGCCAGGCCGCCAGGTGCACCGACTCCGGAGCTGACTCGGCACCGCGCCGGACGATTTGCTGCCACACCTCCTCGGTGACGAAGGGTATGAACGGCGCCAGTAGCCGCGTGAGGATGTCGAGGCACTCGTACAGGGTGGTGAGGGCATTGGGGTCGCCCTCCCAGAAACGCTGCCGCGACCGCCGTACGTACCAGTTCGACAGGTCGTCGATGAAGTCGGCGAGCAGTCGGCCGGCGCGCGCCGTGTCGTAGTTCTGCATCCGTTCGTCAACGGCGGCCGCGAGGGCGTGGACCTCGCCGACGATCCACCGGTCCAACACCGGTCGCTGGGCCACCGGCTGCGCCAGATGCGGCGCCCACGTCGAGTTCGCCGCGTAGAGGGAGAAGAACGCCGCGGTGTTCCAGTAGGTCATCAACACCTTGCGGACGATCTCGTCGAGCGGGCCGGGCCCGATCCGGCGCGGCGACCACGGTGAGCCGGAGCAGGCCATGAACCAGCGCACCGCGTCGGCCCCGTGCGTGTCCATCAACGGGATGGGCAGCAGGATGTTGCCCAGGTGTTTGCTCATCTTGCGGCCGTCCTCGGCCAGGATGTGCCCGAGGCAGACGACGTTCTCGTACGGGGACCTGTCGAAGACCAGCGTGCCGACCGCCATCAGCGTGTAGAACCACCCCCGCGTCTGATCGATCGCCTCGCAGATGTACTGGGCCGGGTAGGTGCGCTCGAAGATCTCCTTGCTACCCGGCACGTGGGGGTAGCCCAACGACGCGAACGGCATCGCCCCGGAGTCGTACCAGGCGTCGATCACCTCGGGGACCCGGGTGGCGACCTGGCCGCAGTCCGGGCAGTTGAAGGTGATCTCGTCGACGTACGGGCGGTGCGGGTCCAGCTCGGACAGGTCTGCGCCGGCGAGCTTCCCGAGCTCCGTACGGGAACCGACAGCTGTCACGTGGTTGTCCGGGCATCGCCACAACGGCAGCGGGGTGCCCCAGTACCGGGAGCGGGACACCGCCCAGTCGATGTTGTTCTTCAGCCAGTCGCCGTAGCGGCCGTGTTTGATGTGCTCCGGGAACCAGTTGGTGTTCTCGTTCTCCCGGGTCAGCTCGTCGCGGACCTCGGTCGTCCGGATGTACCAGGACGGCTGCGCGTAGTACATCAGCGGGGTGTGGCACCGCCAGCAGTGCGGGTACGGGTGCTCGAACGGCTCATGCCGGAACAGCCGACCGGACGTCCGGAGACGGTCGATGAGCAACGCGTCGGCGTCCTTGAAGAACACCCCGCCGACCAGGTCGATGTCGTCGTTGAAGCGCCCGTTCGGGGCGACCGGGTTCACCAGCGGCAACCCGTACGCGCGGCAGACGGCGAGGTCGTCCGCGCCGAACGCCGGCGCCTGGTGCACCAGCCCGGTGCCGTCCTCGGTCGTGACGTACTCCGCGAGGACCACCCGGTGTGCGTCCGGGATGTCCACCAGGTCGAACGGCCGCTCGTACCGCAAACCTTCCAGGGCCGACCCCGGCAGGGTCGCCAGGATCTCCGCCTCGTCGCCGAGGACCCGCCGGGTCAGCGGTTCGGCGACGACGAACGTGCCCTGCCCGGTGCGGGCGAGGTCGTACGTCACGGCGGGATGCACGGCGACGGCGGTGTTGGACACCAGGGTCCACGGGGTGGTGGTCCAGATCAGCAGGTCGACGCCGCCGTGTCCGGCTACCTCCCCGCGCAACGGGAACCGCACGTACACGGACGGGTCGGTGACGGTCTCGTACCCCTGCGCCACCTCGTGGTCGGACAGGGTCGTTCCGTCGCGGGTGCAGTACGGCGCGACCCGGAAGTCCTCCACCAGTCGCCCGCCGTCGTGGATCTGCTTCAGTGACCACCAGACGCTGTCCACGTACTCAGGGGACATTGTCTGGTACGGATGCTCCAGGTCGATCCAGTAACCCATACGCTCGCTGAGCTGGACGAACTCGTCCACGTGCCGCAACACGGAGGTGCGGCACAGGGCGTTGAACTCCGCGACGCCCATCCGCTCGATGTCGGGCTTGCCGCTGAGCCCCAGTTCCTTCTCCACAGCGAGCTCAACGGGCAGACCGTGGCAGTCCCACCCGGCGCGGCGCGGCACCGAGAAGCCCCGCATCGTCCGGTACCGGGGGAAGAGGTCCTTGAAGACCCTCGCCTCGATGTGGTGGGTGCCAGGCGTGCCGTTGGCGGTCGGCGGCCCCTCGTAGAACACCCACGGCGGACCGTCGGCCGTCTGCTCCAGACTCCGGTTGAACACGTTGTTGGCCTGCCACCACTCGATGACCGCGCGGTCCAGCCCACCAAGGTCGATCTTGGTGGGAAGTGGCACGAATGGCGACTTCGACGGACCGTCCGGCACCGACGTTCTCCCTACACTTCACGTCCGCTCGCGAGGGCATCAGCTCGATGCCCACACGGGGACGAAGTGCCGGGCGTATGGCCAGGACCCCGCGGTACCACCCCGCTTGCGCCTCGATGGTGCAGGCGCCGCTCAATTTCGCGACGTGACGTGCCGCGACGTCCGGTTCTACTGGGGCGGCGAGGCTGCCCGTTCTTCCGGAGGCTCCCCGGTGATGGCCGGATCGGTGCCGATGCCGCCCAGCATAGCTGCCCGTGCGCGGCGTCGGTGGCCGGAGCGCTAGGTGTGCAGCCAGACGCGGAGAGGGCCGGTGGTGGTGAAGCCAGCGGAGAGCGCCGGAGGAAGGTCCGCTGTGGTTTCGTAGCCGACCAGCGGCGCGTTGGGCACTGTGGCGCACACCGCGCGCCAGATGTCCCGGGAGGTGTCGGTGCGGGTGAACAGGTTGGAGACGCCGTACGGACCGTCGCCGCTGAGCACCGCTCCACCGGTGAGCACACCGCTGTCGCCGTGGCGGGCGAGAATCCGAACCCGGGGGTCGGCCAGGAGCGCGGGGCGGAACAGCTCCCCACCGCCGTGGGCCGCCGCCCAGGCCGTCAACTCGTCGGGTGTGGTGACCGGGGCCAGCGGGTTGTCGGCAGGTGGTGCCGACGGTGGCCGGTAGATCCACTGCGCGTCGAAGAGCACCCGGAATCCGTACCCGGACAGGTCGAGGTCGGCGAAGCTGTCCTTCACCGACGCACCGGGCCCCGCGTCGATCCGGGCCAGCAGGGTCTCGGCGTCGACGCCCGGTCGCACTGTGACGGCGTCCGGGTACCACTGCGGCGAACGGTGGGGAACCGACCAGGCGTCGGCGTCGGTACGGCCGGCCAACCCCTGGCTGCCGCAGACGATGTCGCACCATTCGGCGTTGTTGCGGGCCGCCGTCCGCACGTCCTCCAGCACGTCGGGCAGCTTAGCCAGGGTCAGCGGAGTCGGGTGAGCAGGATCCGGCCGCCCTCGTGGACGCCACCGTCGATGGCGATGACTCTGTCGTCGGCGTACCGCAGCGCGACTGTGACATCCTGCGGCGCCACGCCGAAGTGCTTGGTGAGGGTGCTGTGGCCGTGGACGAGCACGCTGCCTCCGAGCGTGCGCAGCATCAGCGACACCGGATCGTCGGGGTGCGCCCGCACCGCCGCACGAAAGGCGCCCCGATCGCTCATCCGGCCACAGAAGTCCAGCCACGCCGCCGGGTCGCTGGAGCCGAGAGCCGTGGTGACTGCCGCGTTCACGGCGGCCACACTGGATCCAAGCTCCAGGTACCGGGCGGTGTCGGAGTGCACGAGCAGGAACCCGTCGACGACCGCTACCGCAGGCAGCCGCGTCATCCACTCGACGTGCTGTGGCGTCAGCTGGTGCAGGTCCTTCTCCCGTCCGCCGAACCGGGCCCAGCCACCGCGGAACCCGCCGGGTTGGTCCCAACCGGCGACGGGCATGGTGCCGAACCGGTGCGCGGCGAGCAACTGCGCCTCGTGGTTACCCAACAACGCCCCGACGTGGCCGCCCGCCGCTCGCGCGGAGACGGCGAGCCGCTGGATGTCGTTGATGACGCCGATACCGTCCGGGCCGCGATCGACGTAGTCGCCGAGCAGCCACAGCAGCGCGCCACCCCCGGACCAGTGCCCCGTGTGGTCGACGAGCCCGGCCTCGCGAAGTGACTCCCAGAACTCGGAGCGGTGACCGTGGATGTCCGCCGCCACGTACAGCGGCGTCGGCACGTGGCGGTCGGCGGTCGACCGCCACGTCCTCTCGTCGAGCGTCACCATGCCGCCACGGTAGGGAGTGCCGCTGGCCGGCCGCCAATGCCTGCAAGTCTTCGGCAGGGAGTCAGCGGCGGAGCACGTCGAGCAGGTCGGCACCAATCGTCTGGATGGCGGACGCCTCCAGCGAGTACCGGACAAAGTGCCCAGCCCGCTCCGCCCGAACCAGTCCAGCGACGCGCAGAGCGGACAGGTGCTTGGTCACTGTGGTCTCGTCGAGGCGCCAGAGCCGGGCGATCTCCCGCGCTGACCTGGGCTCCACCGCGATCGCGCGGCACACCTCCAGACGCGCCGGATGAGCGAGCACATCGAGCCGCCGCAGGGTCAGTCGCCGGTCGGCAGCACGCTCCGGCGGCGGGAACGGGTAATGCACCACCACCGGGCGGCCCGTCTCGTCGGCGACGTACACGTGTGGAGTGCCGAAGACGGTGGGGACCAGCACCAGCCCACGTTCGGACACCGCCAACGACTTGCTCTGCACCTTGTCGATGGTGACGCGGCCGTCCTCACCGATGGCCACCGCAGGCGACAGACCAGACAATGCGGCGCGGAGGCCGCCGCGCGCACCCATGCGTGCTCGCGCCCGCACCTCACCATCCAGCGCGGGCTCGATCCGGTGCCACTCAGCCGCGAAGAAGGCCGACCAGCAGCCCTCCAGAATGTCGACCACTGCGGCCTGCGCGGCGGCGGGCTTGTCCAGGAGCAGTCGCACCGCCCGCGTCGCCCCCGCTCCCCGCGCCCGCGACAGCGCCACCAATTCGGCACCCACGCGCTGGTCGGCCACGTCGGCGGACCGACCGCCCACCCGCAGCAGCGGCCGAAGCATCGCGGCGGCAAACTGCGCGGCAGGCATCCTCCGGAGTGCCGTCACCGCCTGGACCCAGTCGAGGGCGGGCGGCAGCGTCGGATCCGCGAACACTGTCGCGCGGACCGCTCGTACCGCGAACGACCAGGCGCTCAACTCTGCGGCCAGGTCGTCTGGCAACTCCCCGAGCACTCGCTCCGCCCACTCCGCCCGCTCCGGGTGATGCTCGGTGCCGACCAGCACATGCCACGCCCAGGCCAACTCCACGATCGGGGACACCGCGAACGTCACCGCCGCGGCCCGATCGGCGGGAAGTGGAAAGGTGATCGGCACGACCACACCCTAGGCGGCGGCGGTGGTAGTGGGGACGGGCCAGGACGTCGCGTTCCCGCATCGTTCGAGGTGGTGGCGGATAACGGGTAGCTCAGGGGGCGTAGACCAGGTCCATCGTGTCGGTGTGCCCGGACCAGCGCAGGTCGAGCCGCCAGCAACCGGCCTCCGGCAGGTCGATGATCGACGGCCCTGGCCCGCCGGCGACCTCCCGGATCACCCGTGTGTCGGTGCCGTCCAGCCTCGCGGTGATCACCAGGGTTGCCGGTGCGGTCGAATCGGGCGAGGTCGTGGCGGCGCGAGCCACCCAGAGGATCTTGTTGTTCGACCCGTCCGTCCGGACCTGCCGCAGCGGATGGGCGAACAGCACCGCCACGATGTCACCCTTCGCGCCGAAGACGTGCGGAACCCGCGCGTCCCCGCTGAACCCGGCGTCCGCCCAGTCCGGCAGCGACCCCGTCTCGACCCGCGCCGCGCAGGCGGTCGCGGTGCTCGCCGTGGTGGCCGCACCCGCCGTCGGCGCCGCTCCGCCGGCCGTGGTCGTACACCCCGCCAGCAGGACCACCGAGGATGCCAGCATCAACCTGCCCCAGGAAACCATCTCGCCCCTTCCGGTACGCGTCGAGCACTCGTCGCACCTATCCGACACCGCCCGGGCCCGCCGGGTTCCTGGTGCTCTGACCGGGAGCGTGCGTAAGTCATCACGGGCGCCTGTGAGGATGCCCAGGTGGACCGGTGGACGACTCGTATCCGCGTCCCACGCTCCCGCCTTCTGGGTTCTCGCCGACGTCGAGGGCAACGAGGCCTGTGTGACGACCTGGCAGGGCCGAGACGACTCGTAGACCGGCCTGACCGGCCAGGAAACACCGCTGCCACCTCGGGCCGGCGCCGACTGTCGACGCGTTTGTCCGACTAATTCGCTATCCGGTGGCCGGTGCGCAGTGCTACACAACCGAGGTGCAGCACATTTTGGATTTCCCCGAGGTCCTGCGGCTGATCGAAGACCGCTCGGCCGCGTTCCGGGCCGCGATCGCGTCCGCCCCCGACCTTGACGTCCAGGTCCCGACCTGTCCGGACTGGACGCTGCGCGAACTCGCGCAGCACCTCGGCGACGGCCGCCGCCGCCAGGCCGCCATCGTCGCGGCGGGCCCGGGCGCTGAGCCCCCGGCGAGGACGGACCCGAAGGGCGCCCCGACTGCGCCCCGCGACCGCGAAGCCCTGGACGCCTGGCTCGCCGAGTCGACCGGGCTCATGCTCGACGCGATGCGCGCGGCCGGCCCGGACCGCGGCTGCTGGACCTGGTGGGGCCGCTCGCAGGCCCCGGAGACCAGCGGAGCCGTGGCCCGCCACCAGATCCAGGAGTTGGCCGTCCACACCTACGACGCCCAGCTCACTCAGGGGGTCGCACAGCCGCTGCCGACGGACGTCGCGGTCGAGGGAGTCGACGAGTTCCTGACGACGGTCGCGGCGACGACCGTCCCCTGGCCGTTCAAGCCGGCGACCATCGACCTGCACACGACCGAGGGCCGCTCCTGGCGCCTGACCCTCAACGCCGACGGCGTCCGCTGCGACGACCTCGCCGCCGACGCGCAGCCAGGCGACATGGCGATGCGAGGCGCAGCGAGCGACATGGTCCTCTACTTCTACGAGCGAGTCCCACTCGACGACCTGGAGACGACCGGCGACATCCAGCCGATGGAGCAGCTCGCAGACTGGGACCCGAACGCGTACTAGCCCAATGAGCGCGCGATCTCGATCGCCTCGGCCTTGGTGAGGGTGCCCTCAAGCCGGTAGCTGACGTCGTTGTCCTGCCAGATCAGGGTCGAGCCGGCAAGCCGGGCGGTCTCCCGGCGGATTCCGCCCGCCCGGTCCACGTAGGACAGGATGTGCGGGCCGTCGACCCAGACGGCGAAGTCGCCGTTGACCTGGACCCAGTTCGCGCCCGGCGGGATGACCTCCTTGTGGAAGGCCAGGTCGAGGCGACCGTCGAACGCGTCGACGCGTAGCGCGCCCCCGTCGTAGAGCAGCGTCGCCACCCGGTACCGCCCCGTGGCGTCCGGGTCGGCTATCAGCACCTGCTCGGGCGTGCCCAGCATCGCCGGCAGGCGGATCGGAAACCGCACCGACCGTTGGGCCTCGTCCAGGGCGACGGCCCGCTGCCCGGGCAACGGCGAGGCGGTGCCGCCGGGAGGCGTCGGGGTGGGTGAGGTGGCGATGCTGACCCCGGCGAAGCGCAGCAGCCCCGTGACGACGTCGGCGATCGCGGCCCGCGTCGGCGGCAACAGCGCCACCAGCAGGGCGACGAGCGCGACCGCGGCGAGCGACCGCCACCGTCGCCGCCGGGGCGCGGGCGCGGGCGCGGGCGTGCCGAGTCGTACGCGGACGCGGGCGCTCACGTCGGGCGGATCGGGGGTGTCCAGCCAGGCGGACAGGTCGCGCAGTTCCCGTTCGAGGTCACCCATGCCGGACCTCCTCACGGTCGAGCAGGCCGCGAAGCTTCGCCAGCGCCCGGGACGTGCGCGACTTCACAGTGCCCCGGGGCCAGCCCAGAGCCGACACCGTCTCCTCCTCGGTGAGATCGAGGAAGAAGCGGCAGACGATCACCTCGCGGTCCCGTACCGGCAGTTGTCGCAGTGCCTGCACGAGCGACGCCCGGCGCTCACCGGCGAGGACCGCGCCGACCGCGTCGTCCTCGGCGACCTCGGACGTCGGGTCCGCTGCCGCCGCCCGCAGCACGAGCCCGTCGCGCCGACCACGGGAGCGGTGCAGGTTGCGGGTCTCGTTCGTGACGATCGCGAGCAACCACGACCGGAAGGACGCGTCACCCCGGTAACGGGACAGCTTCCGGTACGCCTTCACAAACGCCTCCTGGATGACGTCCTCGGAGTCCGAGCCCGCGCCGAGCAGCACCGCCGTCCGGTACGCGGACGCGGTGTGCCGGGCGACCAGGAGGTTGTACGCCTCCAGGTCACCCGCCCGAGCGCGGGTGACGAGCGCCTCGTCGTCCAGGGGAGCCTCCGTTTCGGATCACACTCATGACACCGCCCACCCGCCGTGGGTTCCACCCGGATATCCCGACGCAGGTCAGCTCTCTCCCATCCGGCGTGCAGCGTATTGCCAGGAACCGGTGCTGCACTGGAGGGACGTCGAGGAGAGGGGCCGGGCATGAGCTGGTTCAACCGCCGGTCACGGGGCGCCGAGGTGACCCCGACGAAGCTGGATCGGGAGGCGACCCGCGACGACCTCGCGGCGCTGGAGGCGTTCGTCGCCACCCGGCGCGGGGTGGAGTTCTACCTGGAACCGGAGACGACCGCGACGGACACCACGGTGATGGCGATCGCCCACGACGGCGAGTGGATCCGCCGTCGTACCGGAACGCCCCGCGCGGCTGGGACCATCGCCCGCAAGCACGCGGTGCCGCTGTACGAGGCGGCGCGCACCGGCTACCCGGAACGGATGCGGACCTGGAGCCGGGCCCACCCGGAACGCCACGCCCGCTGAGGCCAGGTCAGCGCGGCTGGGCCGGCGCGGGTGCGCGCGAAGCGGTGGCGCGGGCCTGCACCCGCCGGAATTCGGGTGAGGTGACAGGGCCTGATGCCCTCCCCGGGATTGATCGCGGACACTGGTGGGGCGTTCGCCGATCCCAGGTGATGGTGTCGGCCGACGCCGCGCTGCCGGATGATCGGCGCAGGCCAGAGTTCGTTCGGACGTCCTTTGCTCTGCTTACCTATGCGCACCAGGAACGGAGCGTCACTGGTGCCTATAGGTAAGCAGAGCAAAGGACGTCGGGCATTGAGCGGGGGCATTGCGGCATGCCGATTCGCGCTCGCACCAATCGCTGAAGCCCGATGGGTTCCGTCCGTCTGGTAGGGCGGGACCGGCGTTGACCGGCGGCGCGAGGGTGTGGCAGCATTCGCGGCCTGACGGCAGTGAAGGAAGTCGGTGCGATTCCGACGCGGTCCCGCCACTGTCACCGGGGAGCGATCCCCCCTCGTGAGTCACGGCCGTGCGTCTGCGGTTGGAAGGCCGGGGGAGAGCGTCGATCCGGAAGCCAGGATACTTCGGCCGTCGGGACGTACCCCAGGGCGTGGACACCCGAGGAGGACCCGATGACGCATAGCGTCTTATTCATCGACGATCATCGTCGTATTGCGCTCCAGGCAGCGCGCTCCAGGGACATCGGCCACCGGCACCGCTGAGCTGATCGCCCGCCGCTGACCGGCCCCGACGCACGCGTCGGTGCGCCGTTCGCCCGGGCCGTCGTACCGGCTGACGCCGAACCCACCCGCATCGCCCGGTCGCCCCCCTGAGGGCCCAGGGCGTCACTTTCCGGAGCCTGCCGTGCGCATCCTGCTGCTGTCCACCGCCGACACCGACCTGCTGGCCGCCCGCGCCAGCGGTGCCGACTACCGGCTGGCCAACCCCGCCAGAGTCGCCGCCGACGAGGTGCCCGCCCTGCTCGACGGGGTCGCCCTCGTCGTCGTACGGCTGCTCGGCGGTCGGCAGGCGTGGCCGGACGGCCTCGCCGCGGTGCTCGCCACCGGCGTGCCGACGGTCGTGCTCGGCGGTGAGGCGCTGCCCGACGCGGAGCTGATGGCCATCTCCACAGTGCCGTCCGGGGTCGTCACCCAGTCGCTGGCGTACCTGGTGGAGGGCGGTCCGGACAACCTCGGGCAGTTGGCCCGGTTCCTCTCCGACACGGTGCTGCTCACCGGCGAGGGGTTCGCCGCACCAGCGCCCACCCCGGCGTACGGCGTGCACGGCGACCACCCCACCGACCCGGACCGGCCCACAGTGGGGATCGTCTTCTACCGGGCACACGCCCTGGCCGGCAACACCGGTTTCGTCGACGTGCTCGCCGACGCGGTCCACCAGGCCGGCGGCAACCCGCTGCCGATCTTCTGCGGCTCGCTGCGCGGACTGACCGCGGGCGCCGGCCCACTCGGGCTCTTCGCCCGCTGTGACGCGCTGCTGGTCACGGTGCTCGCGGCCGGCGGTGCGGTCGCCGCGGATGCCTCCGGTGGCGGCGACGAGGACGCCTGGGACGTCGGCGCCCTGGCGGCCCTGGACGTGCCGGTCATCCAGGCGCTCTGCCTCACCAGCACCCGCGCGCAGTGGGCCGACAGCGACGCCGGCCTGTCCCCGCTGGACGCCGCCATGCAGGTCGCCATCCCCGAGTTCGACGGTCGGATCGTCACAGTGCCGTTCTCGTTCAAGCAGATCGACGCCGACGGGCTCTCGGTATACGCCGCCGACCCCGAGCGGGCCGCCCGGGTCGCCGGGATCGCGGTGCGCCACGCCCGGCTGCGGTACGTGCCGCACGCCGACAAGCGGGTCGCCGTGGTGCTCAGCTCGTACCCCACCAAGCACTCCCGGGTCGGCAACGCTGTCGGGCTGGACACCCCGGCCTCGGCGGTCCGGCTGTTCGCCGCGCTGGCCGAGGCCGGCTACGACCTGGGTGACGCGCCGCCGCCCGACGACGGCGACGCGCTGATCCACGCCCTGATCGCCGCCGGTGGTCACGACGTGGAGTGGCTCACCCCGGAGCAGTTGGCCGCCGCCGAGGCCCGGATACCGGGGACGACGTACCGGCGTTGGTTCGACGAGGTACCGGCCGAGCTGCGCGAGCGGATGCGGGAGCACTGGGGTGAGCCGCCGGGCGAGCTGTACACCGAGGGCGGCGACATCGTGCTCGCCGGGCTGCGCTTCGGCAACGTGGTGCTGTTGATCCAGCCGCCTCGGGGCTTCGGGGAGAACCCGATCGCCATCTACCACGACCCGGACCTGCCGCCCAGCCACCACTACCTGGCCGCGTACCGCTGGTTGACCGCGCCGGTAGCGGACGGCGGCTTCGGCGCGGACGCCGTGGTGCACCTGGGCAAGCACGGCACCCTGGAATGGCTGCCCGGCAAGGGCCTCGGCCTGGCCGCGGACTGCGCCCCCGACGCGGTCCTCGGTGACCTGCCGCTGGTGTACCCGTTCATCGTCAACGACCCCGGCGAGGGCACCCAGGCCAAGCGGCGGGCACACGCCGTGGTCGTCGACCACCTGGTCCCGCCGATGGCCCGCGCCGAGACCTACGGCGACCTCGCCAAACTGGAACAACTGCTCGACGAGTACGCGACAGTGCAGGCCCTCGACCCGGCGAAGGTGCCCACCGTGCGGGCCCAGATCTGGGACCTGGTACGCGCCGCCGAGCTGCACCACGACCTGCACGCCGAGGCGATGCCCGACGCCGACGACTTCGACGACTTCGTGCTCCACCTCGACGGGTACCTGTGCGAGGTCAAGGACGTGCAGATCCGCGACGGGCTGCACATCCTCGCCGACGCGCCCACCGGCGAACCACGGGTCAACCTGGTCCTGGCGGTGCTGCGCGCCCCACAGATCTGGGGTGGCGCCCGGGCCCTGCCCGGCCTGCGACAGGCCCTCGCCGTCGCGTACTCCCTCGACGAGCAGGAGCTGCTCGCGTCGCCGGGACAGCGACTGGCGCTGCCTGCGGCGCTGACCGACGTGGTGGACGGGCCGGCCGGCACCGCCGCCGACGCGATCGACCTCATCGAGGTGCTGGCCCGGCGGCTGGTCATCGGCATGGAGACCCTGGACTGGGCAGTGGACACTGTTGACGCGGTGGTGACCGAGGTGACCGGTCAGTCGATCCCGGACGTCGCCGCGGTGCTGCACTTCGCCGCCACCGAGCTGGTGCCCCGACTGGGTCGGACCACCGACGAGCTGACCAACACCCTCGGCGCGCTGGACGGCAGGTTCGTGCCGCCCGGCCCGTCCGGTTCACCCACCCGGGGCCTGGTGAACGTGCTGCCCACCGGCCGCAACTTCTACTCCGTCGACCCGAAGGCCATCCCCAGCCGCAACGCCTGGGACGTCGGGGTGGCCCTCGCCGACTCGCTGCTGGCCCGGCACCTGGCTGACACCGGGGCGTACCCCCGCTCGGTGGGGTTGACAGTGTGGGGTACCAGCGCGATGCGGACCCAGGGCGACGACATCGCCGAGGTCCTCGCGTTGCTGGGCTGCCGGCCGGTCTGGGACGACAGGTCCCGGCGGGTGACCGGCATCGAGGTGGTGCCGACCGCCGAGCTGGGCCGCCCGCGCGTCGACGTCACTGTGCGCATCTCCGGGTTCTTCCGCGACGCGTTCCCACACGTGGTGGCGCTGCTCGACGACGCCGTCCGGCGGGTCGCCGCCCTCAACGAGCCGGACGAGGAGAACTACCTGCGGGCGCACGTCGCCGCAGACCTCGCCGAACACGGCGACGAGCGGCGGGCCACCGCCCGGATCTTCGGCTCCAAGCCTGGCGCGTACGGCGCGGGGCTGCTGCCCCTGATCGACGCCCGGACCTGGCGCAGCGACGCCGACCTGGCCGAGGTGTACGCGGTGTGGGGCGGCTACGCGTACGGCCGGGGCCTGGACGGGCGGGAGGCGCGTGCCGACATGGAACGCTCGTTCGCCCGGATCGCGGTGGCGGTGAAGAACCAGGACACCCGCGAGCACGACATCGTCGACTCCGACGACTACTTCCAGTACCACGGCGGGATGGTGGCGATGGTCCGCCACCTCACCGGCACGTCACCGCAGGCGTACGTGGGTGACTCGGCGATGCCGCACGACGTGCGCACCCGCACGCTGGGCGAGGAGACCCGGCGGGTGTTCCGGGCCCGGGTGGTCAACCCGAAGTGGATCGCCGCGATGCGCCGGCACGGCTACAAGGGCGCGTTCGAGCTGGCGGCCACAGTGGACTACCTGTTCGGCTACGACGCCACAGCGGGTGTGGTCGACGACTGGATGTACGAGCATCTGGCCGCCGCGTACCTCTTCGACGCGACCACCCGGGAGTTCCTGGAGAAGTCCAACCCGTGGGCGTTGCGCGGCATCACCGAGCGGCTGTTGGAGGCCGCCGACCGGGGGCTGTGGGCCAAGCCGGAGCCGGCCACCCTCGACCGGTTGCGCGACACGTACCTGGCCAGTGAGGGCGACCTGGAGGACCGGGTGTGAGCGCGAGGAGTGAGCCGGTTGTGCGAGCCCCGCAGTCGCGAACGAAAGAGGGCGCTGTGAGCGCGAGGAGTGAGCCGGTTGTGCGAGCCCCGCAGTCGCGAACGAAAGAGGACGCAGTGACGATCTACCCGTTCAGTGCGGTGCTCGGCATGGCCGACATGCGACTGGCGTTGCTGCTCAACGCGGTCTCTCCGGCGATCGGCGGGGTGCTGGTGCGGGGTGAGAAGGGGACCGCCAAGTCCACCGCTGTGCGGGCTCTCGCCGCGTTGCTGCCCCCGGTGCGGCGGGTGGCGGGCTGCCGTTTCGGCTGTGATCCGGCCGAGCCGGACCCGGCCTGCCCGGACGGCCCGCATCCGACCGACACCGCCGCCGAGATCCGCCCGGCCCGTCTCGTTGAACTGCCGGTGGGCGCCGCCGAGGACCGGGTGGTCGGGGCGCTGGACCTGGAGAAGGCGATCGGCGAGGGGGTACGCGCCTTCGAGCCGGGCCTGCTCGCCGCCGCGCACCGGGGTGTGCTCTACGTCGACGAGGTCAACCTGTTGCACGACCACCTCGTCGACCTGCTGCTCGACGCGGCGGCGATGGGCCGCAGCCACGTCGAGCGGGAGGGCGTGTCGGTCAGCCACGCGGCCCGGTTCCTGCTGGTCGGCACGATGAATCCGGAGGAGGGGGAGCTGCGCCCGCAGCTGCTTGACCGGTTCGGGCTCACCGTGGAGGTGGGTGCCAGCCGGGATCCGGAGGTCCGGGTCGAGGTGGTCCGTCGGCGGCTGGCCGCCGACGCGGACCCGGTGGGCTTTGCGGCCCGCTGGGCCGATGCCGACGCGGAGATCGCCGGCCAGGTGGCCGCCGCCCGTCGCCGACTTCCCGGGGTGCGACTGCCGGACGCCGCGTTGCGGCAGATCGCCGAGGTGTGTGCGGCGTTCGACGTGGACGGGATGCGGGCCGACATCGTCACCGCCCGTACCGCTCTGGCGCACGCCGCCTGGCACGGCCGGGACCGGGTCACCATCGACGACGTCCGGGTGGCCGCCCGGCTGGCGCTGCCGCACCGTCGTCGCCGCGACCCGTTCGACACCCCGGGGCTGGACGAGAAGCGCCTCGACGAGGCGCTGCAGCGCGCCCAGGACGCGCACCCCGACGACCCGGACGACGCCGGCCCCGACGGCAGCGGCCCGGCTGGTGGCGGTGGCCCACAGGGCGGTGGGCCGGGCGGTGGCGGCGGCCCGAACGGGGGTGGACCAGACGGCGACGGCCCGAGTGGCGGCGGGCCGCAGCACGGCGACGTCGGCGACCTCGGTGAATCCGAGACGGCTGGGCAGTCCTCGGCGCGTGACGGCGCTGGCCCGGACGCGCGCGGCGACGGACCGGACGGTGCCGACGGTTGGCCGCAGCGTCAGACGGGCGACCGGGGCGACGGTTGGCCGCAGAGCCCGGCCGGCGACCGGAGCGGCGACGGTCGGCACGCGCGCACGCCTGACGGCCGGCAGTCGGCGGCCGGTGACGGCGACCCGACCCGCGGCGCGGAGTCCGAGCCGGTGGCCGTACCCCGGGGTGGGCTGAAGGCGCGGGTGCTCACCGCGCCCGGCCTGGGTGACGGGGTGCCGGGCCGGCGGTCACGGGCCCGCACCGGTCGGGGCCGCACCACCGGCGCCCGGGTGCCGGCGGGTCGGGTCGGCGCGCTGCACCTGCCGGCCACGATCCGCGCCGCCGCGCCGCACCAGGCGGCCCGGGGCCGGCTCACCGGTCCGCTGCGACTGCGCCGTGATGACCTGCGGGAGGCGGTTCGTGAGGGGCGCGAGGGCAACCTTGTGCTCTTCGTGGTGGACGCGAGCGGCTCGATGGGCGCCCGGCAGCGGATGACCACGGTGAAGGACGCGGTGCTCGCCCTGCTCACCGACGCGTACCAGCGGCGCGACAAGGTCGCGGTGATCGCGTTTCGGGGTGGCGGCGCCCGGACCCTGCTGCCGGCGACCTCGTCGGTGCTGGCCGCCTCGACCCGGCTGGCCGAGCTGCCCACCGGAGGGCGTACGCCGCTGGCCGAGGGGTTGCTCGCCGCCGCGGACCTGTTGCGGGTGGAGCGTCTGCGCGACCCGAAGCGCCGCCCGCTGGTCCTCATCGTCACCGATGGCCGGGCCACCGCCGGCACCCGTCCGTTGGACCGGGCGGCAGCAGCCGCGAAGGTCCTGGCGGCGACAGGCGCATCCTGTGTGGTCGTCGACTGCGAATCCGGCCCGGTCCGCCTGCACCTGGCCGCCCGCCTGGCCACCCAGCTGACGGCCCCGCGAACCCCCCTGGAAGCCCTCACCCATCCCCGCGATCTCGCACTTCCGGTCGCGGCATAGCAGGCGAAGTGCGCATATGACCAACCGAAACTGCAAGATCGCGGGAGTGCCCGCGGGACGGGGGACGGGCTGATGCCGCAGGGACAGCCGAGTTCGGTGCCTGTTGACGGGTTGACGACCCGGCAGCGGCGGCACCGGCCACTGCTGATCGTCCATACCGGACAGATGAAGGGGAAGTCGACGGCGGCCTTCGGGCTGGCGTTGCGGGCCTGGACCGCCGGGTTGCCGGTCGGGGTGTTCCAGTTCGTCAAGAGCGCCAAGTGGCGGGTGGGGGAGGAGAACGCCTTCCGGGCGCTCGGCGAGGTGCACGAGCGCACCGGCCAGGGCGCGCCGGTGGCCTGGCACAAGATGGGCGAGGGCTGGTCCTGGATCCAGCGCGGCAGCGACGCCGACCACGCCGCCGACGCCCTGGAAGGGTGGCGGCAGATCCAGCGTGACCTGGCCGCCGAGCGATACGGGCTGTACGTGCTGGACGAGTTCACCTACCCGATGAAGTGGGGCTGGGTGGACGTCGACGAGGTGGTCGCCACCCTGGCCGACCGCCCCGGCTTCCAACACGTCGTGATCACCGGTCGGGACGCCGACCCGCGCCTGGTCGCCGCCGCCGACCTGGTCGCCGAGCTGACCAAGGTCAAGCACCCGATGGACGCCGGCCAGAAGGGCCAGAAGGGCATCGAGTGGTGACCGCCCCCACCGAACCGTTGTCGCTGCCCCGGCTGGTGGTCGCCGCCCCGGCCAGCGGCCACGGCAAGACCACTGTGGCCACCGGGCTGCTCGCCGCGCTGCGCCGACGGGGCCTGACGGTCAGCCCGCACAAGGTCGGGCCGGACTACATCGACCCCGGCTACCACGCCCTCGCCGCCGGACGACCCGGGCGCAACCTCGACCCGTTCCTGGTCGGGGCCGACCGGATCGCGCCCCTGCTGCGACACGGCGCGAGCGTCCCCACGCCCGCCGACATCGCCGTGGTCGAGGGCGTCATGGGCCTGCACGACGGTGCCGTGGGCCGCCGCGACTACGCCTCCACCGCACACGTCGCCCGGCTGATCGAGGCGCCCGTGCTGCTGGTGCTGGACACCACGGCGCAGGGCCGCTCGGCCGCCGCGCTCACCCTCGGCATGGCCGCGTTCGACAGGGCGGTACGGATCGGCGGGGTGATCCTCAACCGGGTCGGCTCACCCCGGCACGAGTCGCTGCTGCGCGACGCCCTCGCCGAGGTGGACGTACCGGTGCTCGGGGCGGTGACCCGCGCCGCCGAGGTGGCCGCGCCGGCCCGGCACCTCGGACTGGTGCCGGTCGCCGAGCGGGCACCCGAATCAGTGGCGATCGTCACCGCGCTCGCCGAACTGGTCGAGGCCACAGTGGACCTCGACGCCGTGCTCGACCTGGCCCGGACCGCCCCGCCGCTGACCACCCCGGCGTGGGACCCGGTCGCCGCCGTCGGTGGTCCGGCCGGCGTCGAGCGGCCCCGGATCGCCCTCGCCGGTGGTCCGGCCTTCACCTTCTCGTACGCGGAGACCGCCGAACTGCTCACCGCGGCCGGCGCGGAGGTCATCACAGTCGATCCGCTGCGTGACCCGGCGCTGCCCACCGGCACCCGGGCGGTGGTGATCGGCGGCGGCTTCCCCGAGGCGTACGCCCGGACGCTGGCCGACAACACCGCGCTCCGCGCCGAGCTGGCCGACTTCGACGGGCCGATGGTGGCCGAGTGCGCCGGGCTGCTCTACCTCGGGCGGTCCCTGGACGGCGTACCGATGTGCGGTCGACTGGACCTGACCGCCCGGATGACCGACCGGCTCACCCTCGGCTACCGGGAGGCGGTGGCCGTCACCGACTCCCCGGTGGCGCGCGCTGGCGAGCCGGTACGCGGTCACGAGTTCCACCGCACCACCACCGACCCGGGGCACGGCGACGCGCCGGCGTGGCGCTGGAACGACACCCGGCACGGCTTCGTCGCCGGTCGGGTGCACGCGTCCTACCTGCACACCCACTGGGCGGGCCACCCGGACGCGGCCCGCCGGCTCGTCGAGGCGTGTCGATGAGCGCCGACGTCACGCTCACCGGGGTCGGCGTCGGCCCCGGCGACCCGGAACTGCTCACCGTCAAGGCGGTGCGGCTGCTGCGCGAGGCCGACCTGGTCTTCGTACCCGTGATGGCCGACCGGGTCGCGCCCTTCGCGACCGCCGGTCCGACGCCGCCCGGCGCGGACGCCGGGCGGGCCGAGGCGACAGTGCGCTCCCACGTCGCGGCGGACCGGCTGCGCCGGCTGCCGTTCGCGCTGGACGACCGGGGCGGGGTCACCGCGCGCCGGACGGCGGCCTGGGATGACGCCGCCCGGGTGGTGGTCGAGGCGATCGACGCGGGCGCACTGTCCCTCGCGTTCGCCACCATCGGCGACCCCAACGTCTACTCCACCTTCGGTTACCTGGCCCAGAGCGTCCGCGCGCTGCGCCCGGCGGTGCGGGTGGCGACAGTGCCCGGCGTCACCGCCATGCAGGAGCTGGCGGCCCGCAGCGGCACCCCGCTCTGTGAGGGACGTGAACCGCTCACTCTGCTGCCGGCCACCGCGGGCCTGGGGCTCTTCGCCGACGCCCTCGCCGGGCCGGGCACCGTCGTCGCCTACAAGGGCTGGCGGCGGCACCCGGAACTGCTCGCCGAGCTGCGCCGGCAGGGCCGCCTCGCCGACGCCGTGCTCGGACGCAGCCTGGGGCTGCCCGGTGAACACGTCGGACCGGTCGACGACACCGAGCACGACCTGCCGTACCTGTCGACGCTGCTGGTTCCGGCCCGCCGCGAGCACCGAGGAGGAAAGCTGTGACCAGCGACGGCACTGTGTGGTTCGTCGGAGCCGGCCCGGGGGCGGCGGACCTGCTGACCCTGCGGGCCGCCCGGGTCATCGCCGAGGCGGACATCGTGATCTGGGCGGCCAGCCTGGTGCACGCCGACGTGCTCGACCACGCCCGCCCCGGCGCGGAGATCGTCGACTCGTCGCAGCTGCCCATCGAGGGGGTGCTGCCGCTCTACCAGCGCGCCGCCGAACAGGGGCTGACAGTGGCCCGGATCCACTCCGGCGACCCGGCGCTGTGGGGCGCGGTACAGGAGCAGCTGGACGTGTGCCGGGCGCTCGGCCTGGCCGTCGAGATCGTGCCCGGGGTGTCGTCGTTCACCGCCGTCGCGGCGATCGTCGGACGGGAGCTGACAGTGCCCGAGGTGGCCCAGTCGGTCATCCTCACCCGCCTCGAAGGCGGCAAGACCCCGATGCCGCCCGGCGAGCGGGTCCGCGACTTCGCCCGGCACGGCACCACCATGGCGCTGTTCCTCTCCGCCGCCCGCTCCGGGCAGGTGCAAGCCGAACTGCTGGCCGGCGGCTACCCGGAGGACACCCCGGCCGTGGTGGCCTACCAGGCGACCTGGCCCGACGAACTCGTGGTGCGCTGCACGGTCGGCACCCTGGAGGCGACTGTCAAGCAGCACAAGCTGTGGAAGCACACCCTCTTCCTGGTCGGGCCGGCCCTCGCCGCCGAGGGCACCCGCTCGCACCTCTACCACCCGGGGCACTTCCACACCTTCCGGCGGGCCGAGCCGGCCGCCCGCGCCGAGCTGCGCCGCCAGGCCGGCGCCCGCACCGGGGGGACAGCCACACCGGGGCAGACACCATGACGTACGCCGAGCCGCCGCTGCGCGAGCCGGACCTGCCGCGTACCGCGAAGGTCCGGCCCACAGCACTGCGCACCGGCTGGACCACCGGCGCGTGCGCGACGGCGGCGGCCAAGGCCGCCCTCACCGCGCTGGTCACCGGCACCAGCCAGCAGGAGGTGGAGATCGGCCTGCCCGCCGGACGCCGGGTGCGTTTCCCGGTGGAGCGCTGCGAGGTGACCGGCACCCCACCGGTCCGGGCCGAGGCGGTGGTGGTCAAGGACGCCGGGGACGACCCTGACGTCACCCACGGCGCCGAGCTGACCGCCACCGTGGACTGGACCGACGTGCCCGGCCTGCGGCTGGCCGGTGGCGCCGGCGTCGGCACTGTCACCAAGCCCGGCCTCGGGCTGGCGGTCGGCGGTCCGGCGATCAACGACACCCCCCGCCGGATGATCGGCGAGGCGGTGGCCGAGGTGGTCGACCTCAGCGAGGTCGGAGTCCGGGTGGTGATCAGCGTGCCCCGGGGCGAGATCATGGCCCGCAAGACCACCAACCGTCGGCTCGGCATCCTCGGCGGCATCTCGATCCTCGGCACCACCGGGATCGTCCGCCCGTTCTCCACCGCGTCGTGGCGCGCCAGCGTCGTCCAGGCCGTGCACGTGATGGCCGCCCAGGGCGAACCGACGGTGGTGCTCTGCACCGGCGGGCGTACCGAGCGGGCCGCCCGCGCGCTCCTGCCCGACCTGCCCGAGGTCTGCTTCGTCGAGGTCGGCGACTTCACCGGGGCCGCGGTGACCGCCGCCGTGGGTGACGCCATGACCGGGGTGGTCTTCGTCGGCATGGCCGGCAAGCTCGCCAAACTCGCCGCCGGCATCCTGATGACCCACTACACCCGCTCGAAGGTGGACCTGTCCCTGCTCGGCGCGGTGACCGCCGAGGCCGGCGGCGACCCGTCGCTCGTCGCCGCCGTGACCGAGGCGAACACCGGGCGGCACGCGTACGAGCTGTGGGAGGCCGCCGGGCTGCTCGCCCCTGCCGGCGACCTGCTCTGCCAGCGGGTCCGCCAGGTGCTGCGGCGCTTCGCCGGACCAACTGTGACAGTGGACGTGGCGATGGTCGACTTCGCCGGAGCGCACGTCGTCGCCTCGTCCGGCCGGTGGCCCCGATGACGCTGATGACGCCGGAACCCCCGATGACCGCCGTGACAGTGGTCGGCCTGGACGCGGCGGGCGCACCGCCGCACCCCGCGCTCGCCCCGGCGCTGGCCACCGCCGGGCTGCTGGTCGGGGCCGCCCGGCACCTGGCCGTGGTGCCCGTACCGGTCGGGGCGGACACCGTCACCCTCGGGCCGCTCGCCCCCGCCCTGCGCCGCCTCGCCGAGGCCGTCGACGCCGGGGTGCCGGCAGTGGTGCTGGCCAGCGGCGACCCCGGCCTGTTCGGCATCGTCCGGCGGCTGCGCGCGGCCGGGCTGCCGCTGCGGGTGGTACCGGCGGTGTCCAGTGTGGCCGCCGCGTTCGCCCGCGCCGGGCTGCCCTGGGACGGTGCCGCAGTGGTCAGCGCCCACGGGCGCGACCCCCGAGCCGCAGTGAACGCCTGCCGGGCGCTGCCACTGGTCGCGGTGCTCACCGCTCCCGGCGCCGGTGCGGCCGAACTGGGCGCCGCCCTGATCGGCTGGTCCCGCCGCCTGCTGGTCGCCGAGCACCTGGGCACCGCCGCCGAACGGATCCGCGCGGTGAGCCCCGAGCAGGCCGCCGTCGAGACGTGGGCCGACCCGCACGTCCTGCTCAGCCTCGCCGACAGCGCACCCGACGGGTCCGCGCCCGCCGACGCCCCGCCCACCACGCCCGCCGACACCCCATCCGAGCGGGGCGCGGGCGGCGGGATGCGCGCCGACAACCAGCCCGCCGCCGCGCCGACCGGTGGCTGGGCGCTGCCGGAGGACCGGTACGCCCACCGCGACTCCATGATCACAAAGTCGGAGGTGCGCGCCCTCGTCGTCGCCCGGCTGCGCCCCCGACTCGGCCGGCTGATCTGGGACATCGGGGCGGGCAGCGGCTCGGTCGGCATCGAGTGCGCGCTGCTCGGCGCGGCCGTGCTCGCCGTCGAGCAGGACACCGACGCCGGTGCCACCATCAGCGCCAACGCCGCCGCGCACGCAGTGCACGTCCGGCTGGTCACCGGACGTGCCCCGGCGGCGCTGACCGACCTCCCCGAGCCCGACGCGGTCTTCGTCGGCGGTGGCGGTGTCGACGTCCTCACCGCCGTGGTGGCCCGCCAACCCGAGCGGGTGGTGCTCACCCTCGCCGCACTGGACCGGGTCGCACCGGCAGTGGGTCTGCTGCGCGCCGCCGGCTACACGGTCGAGGGCAGCCAGCTCTCCGCCGCCCGCCTCGCCGACCTGCCCGGCGGGTCGATCCGCCTCGCGGCCACCAACCCGGTGGTCGTCCTCACCGGGGAGCGCCAGTGACCGACCAGAACCCACCCGCCCGGATCGGCCTGGTGGCGGCCACCGCCGCCGGCCGCCGACACGCCGACACAGTGACCGCCGCCTGGCCACACGCCCGGCTGGTCCAAGGGCAGAGCGTCGCCGACGCGCTGCGAACCGCCTGGGCCGAATGCGACGCCGTCATCGCGTTCCTGGCCACCGGGGCGGTGGTGCGGATCGTCGCGCCGCTGCTCGACGACAAGCGCACCGACCCTGCGGTGGTGGTCGTCGACGAGGCGGCCCGGCACGCAGTGGCACTGCTCGGCGGACACGCCGGCGGGGGCAACGCCCTCGCCGAGCAGGTCGCCGCCCTGCTGGACGCCCGACCGGTGATCACCACCGCCACCGACGCTGTCGACCTGCCGGGGCTGGACACCCTCGGCTGGCCCGTCCAGGGCGCGGTAGCCGCCGTGTCGCGGGCCATCCTGGACGGCGAGCCGGTCCAGCTGATCGCCGACGCCGACTGGCCACTGCCCGCTCTACCCCCGAACGTGCGCGCCGCCGACGAACACCCGACCGACGACGGGTACCGGCTGCTGGTCACCGACCGGGTCGTGTCACCCGACGAGCGAACCGCAGTGCTGCGGCCGCCGTCGCTGGTCGTCGGCGTTGGCGCGAGTCGGGGCGTACCCGCCGCCGAGGTGGCGGAGCTGCTGCACCGGGTGCTGGCCGAGGCCGGCCTCGACCCGGCGAGCCTGCGCTGCCTGGCCACCGCCGACATCAAAGCCGACGAGGCGGGCATCCGCAGCACCGTCGACGCGCTCGGCGTACCCCTGGTGACCTGGCCGGCGACGCGGCTGGCGGCGGTCGACGTGCCGCACCCCAGCGAGGTGGTCCGGGCCGCTGTCGGCACACCGAGCGTGGCGGAGGCCGCGGCCCTGCTCGGCCCGGACGGCCGGGCCGACGACGCGACGCTGCTGGTGGGCAAGACCGCGACGGCGATGGCCACCGTCGCGGTGGCCCGGCACGCCCCACGCGGCCGGCTGGCCGTCGTCGGCCTCGGGCCGGGCGCCGCCGACCTGCGCACCCCCCGCGCGGTGGCCGAGCTACGTCGCGCCGCCGTGGTGGTCGGCCTCGACCAGTACCTGGAGCAGGTCCGCGACGTGCTCCGCCCCGGCACCCGGGTGCTCTCCAGCGGGTTGGGCGCAGAGGAGGCGCGGGCCCGTGCCGCCGTCGCCGAGGCCGCCGCCGGCCGGGCGGTCGCGCTGATCGGCTCCGGCGACGCCGGGGTGTACGCAATGGCTAGCCCCGCCCTGGAATACGCCGACGAGCGGATCGACGTGGTCGGCGTGCCCGGCGTCACCGCCGCCCTCGCCGCCGGGGCGCTGCTCGGCGCGCCGCTCGGCCACGACCACGCCTACGTGAGCCTGTCCGATCTGCACACCCCGTGGGACGTCATCGAGCGGCGGGTGACCGCCGCCGCCGAGGGCGACTTCGTGACGCTCTTCTACAACCCGCGCAGCCGGGCCCGCGACTGGCAGCTCGGCAAGGCGCTCGGCATCCTCGCCGCGCACCGGTCACCGGAAACCCCGGTGGGCGTGGTGCGCAACGCCAGCCGCCCCGGCGAACGGGTGCACCTCGCCACAGTGGCCACACTCGACCCGGCCATCGTCGACATGTACAGCGTCGTGGTCGTCGGCAGCAGCGACACGCGGCTGGTCGCCGGCCGGATGGTCACACCCCGGGGGTACCGGTGGCGTTCGTGACGATCGACGCCTGCCAGGGCTGCGGCGCCTGCCTGCTCACCTGCCCCACCCACGCGATCCGACCGGTCGCCGGTGGCCTGACGGTCCGATCCGACCGGTGCACCGGCTGCCTGGAGTGCCTGGAGATCTGCCCGGTCGACGCTATCCGCGTCGTCGAGCCCGACCCCTGTGAAGGAGCCCGATGAGCCGGGTCGTGCACCCCATCGAGGCCGAGTCGTACCGCATCCTGCGCGAGCGCGTCGACCTGTCGCACCTGCCGCCGCTGACCCGCGCGGTGACCGAGCGGGTGGTGCACGCCAGCGCCGACCTCGCGTACGTCGACGAACTGGTCTGCGACGAGGCCGCCCTGGAGGCGGGGCTGACGGCGCTGCGCGCCGGGGCGCCAGTGGTCACCGACGTGGCGATGGTCGCGGCCGGCATCACCCGGGCCGGCCTGGAACTGGTCTGCCCGGTCGCCGAGCCGGCCGCCGCCGCGCTGGGCCGCTCGGCCGGGATCACCCGCTCGGCGGCGGCCGTGCGGATCGCACTGGAGCGGGTCGGGCCCGCAGCGGTCTGGGTGGTCGGCTGCGCGCCCACCGCGCTTGTCGAACTGCTCGCCCTGGACGCCGCACCGGCGCTCGTGGTCGGCCTGCCGGTCGGCTTCGTGGGCGCCGCCGAGTCGAAGGCGGCGCTGCGGGCCAGTGGCCTGCCCGCCGTGTCCAACGTGGGGGAGAAGGGCGGCTCGGCGGTCGCCGCAGCCGCCCTCAACGCCCTGCTCTACGTCGAGGAGAAGTCATGACCGGGTTGGTCATCGTCGGGCACGGTACGCGCAGCGCGGCCGGGGTCGAACAGTTCGCCGCTCTCGTCGAGCGGGTCCGCGGTCGCGGTGACATCGGCGACGTCGAGGGCGGCTTCATCGAGCTGTCCCGCCCACCGCTGACCGACGCGGTCGGCGCTCTCGTCGCCCGGGGGCACCGGGCGCTGGTGGCGCTGCCGCTGGTGCTCACCGGCGCCGGTCACGGCAAGGGCGACATCCCCGCCGCGATGGCCCGGGAGCAGCAGCGCCATCCCGGGCTGAGCTACCGCTACGGCCGTCCGCTCGGCCCCCACCCGCTGCTGCACACCGCCCTCGAAGAGCGCGTCGACGCGGCGCTGGCCGGTGCCGACCGGGCCGATACGGAGCTGGCGGGCGCCGACCGGGCCGACACGTGGGTGGCGTTGATCGGGCGGGGGTCCACCGACCCGGACGCCAACGCCGAGGTCGCCAAGGTCGCCCGGCTGCTCTGGGAGGGACGCGGCTACGCGGGCGTGGAACCGGGGTTCATCTCCCTGGCGCAGCCGTCGGTGCCGGCCGTGCTGGAGCGGCTGCGCCGCCTCGGCGCGCGGCGGATCGTGGTGGCGCCGTACTTCCTGTTCGCCGGGGTGCTACCGGACCGGATCGTCGCCCAGTCGGCGGAGTTCGCCGCCGCCCACCCCGACCTGGACGTCCGGGTCGCCGAGGTGATCGGTGACTGTGACGCCCTTGCCGACCTCGTCTCGGAGCGGTACGCCGAGGCGCTGGGCGGGGACATCCGGATGAACTGCGACACCTGCGCGTACCGGGTGCTGATGCCCGGCTTCGCGGACAAGGTGGGTCGTCCGCAACGCCCGCACGACCACCCCGACGACCCGGTCGGCCATCACCACCACCACGGGCACCACCACCACGACCACGGGCACGACCACGGCTCGGTCGCCGTGGTCGGTGGCGGGCCGGGGCCCGACGACCTGATCACGGTACGCGGCAAGGCGCTGCTCGACGCGGCGGACGTCGTTGTGGTCGACCGACTCGCCCCGCAGGGGCTGCTCGCCGGGCTGCGCCCCGACGTGCTGGTGGTCGACGCCGCGAAGGTGCCCCGTGGCCCGTCGATGGCCCAGGAGACGATCAACGAGGCCCTGGTGTCGCACGCCCGCGCCGGTCGTCGGGTGGTCCGGCTCAAGGGTGGTGACCCGTACGTCTTCGGGCGCGGCCACGAGGAGGTGCAGGCCTGCGCGGCGGCCGGTGTGCCGGTGACCGTGGTGCCCGGGGTGAGCAGCGCGCTCGCCGCACCGGCCCTCGCCGGCGTGCCGGTGACGCACCGGGGCGTGGCGCACGACGTCACTGTCGTGTCCGGGCATCTGCCGCCCGGGCACCCGGACTCGCTTGTCGACTGGGCGGCGCTGGCTCGCACCCGGGGCACTGTCGTGCTGTTGATGGCCGTCGACACCATCGCCAAGATCGCGGCTGTGCTGATCGAGCACGGTCGCGCTCCGGAGACGCCGGTGCTGGCCGTGCAGGACGCTGGGCTGCCCGATCAGCGGTCCCTGCCCGCGCGGCTGGACGAGATCGGCGCAGTCGCCGCCCGGGAGGGCGTCGGCCCGCCTGCCGTCTTCGTCCTCGGCCCGGTGGTCGCTCTCAGCACCACCGGGCCGACGAGATGACGACTACTCGCTGCGGGCGGTCTCCGGCCCGGTGACGCGTTCCAGCAGCGGCAGGGTGGAGGCGATGACGCCGAGGCAGGCTGCCAACCCGACGACGACGATCACGTAGTAGCCCGGCTGCGGCGCGACGAGGGTGTAGTGCATCTGCGCCCGCAGGAACAGGTGCGCGGCGAGCAGACCCATCCCGATGGCGACGGCGGCGACGGCGAGCATCGGTACGGCGCTCTCCAACGCCACCACCCGACGCAGCACCCGCACCGGAGCGCCGCTGAGCCGCAGCAGGCTGAACGGGCGTCGACGTTCGGTGAGGCCGCCGATGACGCTGACCGCGAGGCTGCACCCGCCGAGCGCGAGGCTGGCGATGATGATGACGTTGGCCAGTTGCTCCCAGCCGCGCAGCGTGTTCGCGAAGTCCGACTCGAAGTCACCCGGCACGTTCGGCCCCACCCAGAAGGTGGGGAAGGCGACCTCCAGCACGGTACGGGTGCGCTCGACGGCGGCGGCGGAGCCGTCGGTGCCGACGACCATCGCCCCGACGGGTAGCCGTTGGAGTTCGTCGATGGTGAGCGACGCGGCGGGCCAGACCGTCGCGGGCGACGCCGACTCCCGCCAGCGGCTGAGGCCGAACGGCACCTCGATGACGCTCGCGCCGTCGGCGCACCGGCCGTACGCGCTCGGAAGGTCGGTGCACGCGATCACCCCGCCCTCGCCGGATTCGGTCACCACCGGGTTCTCGCGGATGGCGGTCGCAGAGCGCACTCCGGGGATCGCCCGCAGCGCGGCGAAGAGCGTGTCGGGCACCGACGCCGTCTGCTCGTCGAAGACCGTGGTCACAGTGCCCGCGTCGGTCGAACCGGTGGGCGCCGGGCCACGGTTGGCGATGATCGTGGTGATCACGCCGACGGACACGCTCGTGACGAAGAGCGCGAGCATGATGCCGCTGATCGCCCGGAAGCCGGCCTTCGGGTTGTCGGCGAGGCGTCGCGCGGCGATGAGCGTGGCGGGGCGGTTGGCGTACCGGGCCATCACCCGGGCGCCGACCATCGTCAGCCACGGGCCGGCGACGATCAGGCCGGCCATGATGAGCAGCAGGCCGGGCAGGAACACCGCCGCTTGGCCGTCGGACGTCTCGGGCCGGAAGCCGATGGCGAAGAACAGCACGGCGACGCCGAGCACCATCGGGATCAGCCGGTACGCGCGCGGCGCCCGGGGGGTGACCCGCCGGGTGACGCCCAGCGGCGAGATCCGGACCCGGCGCAGCGAGATCTCGGCGGCCAGCGCCGCGCCGGCCGGGACGCCGAGCGCCACCAGCAGGATGTTCAGCACGCCCAGGGACATGTCACTGGGGAAGAACGGCATGCCGGTGAACGGGATGCCCGCTAGCGGGTCGCGGAAGGCGTAGAACAGGCCGAAGCCGACGGCGGTGCCGGCAACGGCCGCGGCGGCTGCCTCCACCGCGGCGACCATCGAGATCTGCCGGGGGGTCGCGCCGACCAGGCGCATCGCGGCGAAGCGTTGCTCCCGGCGGGCGGCGCTGAGCCGGGTGGCGGTGCCGATGAAGATCAGCACCGGGAACAGCAGCCCACCGGCAATCACGCCCAGGATGAGGTCCACAGTGGTCTCGGGGAGGGCGGGGGTGTCGCCGACGCTGGTGACCTGCTTGGCAGCGGGCAGAGCGGCGACCTGATCGGGGGTGCCGCCCACGATGATGAGCAGGGTGTCCGGCGAGGTCAGCGCGGCCGGACCCACCGTGCCGAGGCTACGCCCAGGGTAGCGGTCGCCCAGTTCGGCGGCCGGGTGGGCGGCCAGCAGATCGCGGAACGCGGGGGAGGCGTAGAACTCCCCGGAGCCGGGGACGGTGGGGACGCCGACCGGGGTCGGTGACGTCGGGCCGGTCGCGGCGACGTCGATGCGGATGATCTGCTTGCCGCGGAAGTAGTCCTGACGGGTCGACCACCACAGCGAGTCGGCGTCGCCGGCCGAGGCGTTGGGATACATCGACGCGTACCGGGTGAGCTGGGCGTTGACGGCGTTGACCCCGGCCAGGGTGGTGAGCAGCAGCCCGCTGCCGATGGCGACGGCGGCGGCTATGACGATCAGGCGGGTGAGCGCCTCGCGCCCACCGGCCACGGCGAGGCGCAGCCCGAAGCGGATCACGAGGCGATCCGGTCCGGCGCGTTCACGCGCCCGTCGCGGACCATGACCTCGCGGTCGGCGTACGCCGCGATCCTCGGCTCGTGGGTGACCAGGATGACAGTGGTGCCCTGCTCGCGGGCGGCGCCGACCAGCAGATCCATCACCTGCTCGCCGGTGAGCGAGTCGAGCGCGCCGGTCGGCTCGTCGGCGAAGAGCACCTGCGGCTCGGCGACCAGGCCGCGGGCCAGGGCGACGCGTTGCGCCTGCCCGCCGGAGAGCTCACCCGAGCGCCGCTGCTCCAGGCCGTCCAGCCCGAGGCGCATGAACCAGGCTTGCGCCCTGGGTAGTGCCTGTTTGCGGTGTACGCCGCTGAGCAGCAGCGGCAGCGCGACGTTCTCCACAGCGGTCAGCTCGGGGACGAGTTGACCGAACTGGAACACGAAACCGAACCGGTCCCGGCGCAGGCTGCTGCGTTCGGTCTCGGCCATGGCGTGCACCTTGGTCCCGTCGAAGAGGATCTCGCCGGAGTCGGGCACCAGGATGCCGGCCAGGCAGTGCAGCAGGGTGGACTTGCCTGAGCCGCTGGGGCCCATGACGGCGACGATCTCGCCCGCGTCCACGGCGAGGCTGGCGCCGCGCAGGGCGGGGGTCTGGCCGAAGGAGAACTCCACGTCACGCGCTTCGATCACGACGCTCACCGCCGCACCTCTTTCCGCAGGGCGTCCAGTCGGGCGCCGGTCATCTCGATCCACCGGAGGTCCGCCTCCAGGTGGTAGAGGCCGTGGTCGGCGAGCAGCGCGTCGACAAGGCTGCCGGCGCGCTTGATCTCGGTCAGCTCACGCATCCGGTGCAGGTGGGCGCTGCGCTGGGTGTCGAGGTATTCGGCGGCCGGGCGGTCCAGCATCAGCGCGAGCACGACCTTGGCGAAGAGCACCGTCTGCAGGTGCGGTTCCGGGTCGACCGGTTGGGTCAGCCACTGCTCGACCTCGGTCGCGCCGACGTCGGTGATGATGTAGCGCTTGCGGTCGGGGCCGGAGCCGGGGGCGACGTCGCTGATCACCACCTTGCCGTCGCGGGCCAGTCGGCTGAGGGTGGAGTAGACCTGGCCGAAGGGCAGTGGCTTGCCCCGGCCGAAGAAGGAGTCGTAGTCACGCTTCAGGTCGTAGCCGTGGCTGGGCTCGCGTTCGAGGAGTCCGAGAAGGGTCAGTGGCACGCTCATGCCAGCAGACTACACCGAGGGTATACCTCGCGTATATACCCTCGGTGTGTTCGTGGGGAACGCCTGGTCCAGGCGCTGCTGGGGATGGAGTCGGGCGCGGCGCCGCTGGTGTGCGGTCAGCCGGTCAGGGCGCGGGCCACCGCGTAGCCGACGGTGGCCGCAGCGAGCCCGGCGGCAACGCTGCCGAGCACGTTGGCCAGCGCAAGCAGCCGATGACCACCAGTGGTCAGCCGCAGCGTCTCGTAGCTGAAGGTGGAGTAGGTGGTCAGCGCGCCGCAGAACCCGGTACCGAGCAATGCGCTGACCGCCGGACCGGCCGGCCACCCGACCAGGAAGCCGAGCAGCAGCGACCCGGCCACGTTGACCAGCAGCGTCCCCCACGGGAACGCCGAGCCGTGCCGGGACTGCACGGCCCGGTCGGTGAGGTAGCGCAACGGCGCGCCGACGGCCGCGCCCAGTGCGATGAGCAGCACGGTCATCGGGTCACCCGGCGCAGCAGCCCGGCGGTGACCGCGTCGCCCAGCCCGACCGCGACGAGCGCACCGAGCACCGTCGCGGCGAGGTACGCCAGCGCGATGCCCGGTGCGCCCGCGACGACCGCCTGCTGGACGTCGACCGCGTACGTGGAGAAGGTGGTGAACCCGCCGAGCACCCCGACCCCGAGGAACGGGCGGGCCAGCGGGTGCCCGCCGCCGAGGTGCCCGAGGACCGCCATCAGCGCGCCGATCAGCAGGCAGCCGGACGTGTTGACGATGAAGGTGGCCCAACCGAAGCCGCTCGGTGGGTGCGGAACGGCGTGTTGCAGGCCGGCCCGGGCCAGCGCGCCGAGCACCCCGCCGGCCGCGATCGCGGCGAGGATCGTCGCGGGACGCGCGGTCAGCTCGCGGCGGTCGGCGGGGACGCGCAGGTCGACGTCGGGGTCGGTACGCGGCTCGAACGGCTCTGGCACGGCTCCTCAGCGTAGTGCCGGCGACGGCGGCGTCAGCGCACAGCCGCGACGGCGGCGTCCGGGCCGCCTCGCCAGACCGTGCCGACCTCGCTGAAGCCCGCCGCGGTGAGCGCGGCCAGGTGCCAGGAGACCGGCGGGGTCCAATCGGGGCTGTGTCCGGTCGGGTAGATGGCGTGTCGCTGGGCGACCAGCGGGGCGAGCGCCGGGTCGGCGCCGGCCCGCTCCCACCAGTCCGACCAGGACAGCATCGAGCCGGCGGCGTACCGGGCGTTGCGCCGGTCCCGTGCCCGGTCCATCAGCCGCTTGGTCAGCTCCGGCACTGTGTCGTCGGGCATGTGATCGGCGTTGACGAAGACCCCGCCCGGTCGCAGCACGTCACGCAGCTCGGCGTAGAGCTGCCCGAGCCGGTCGGCCGGCAGCCAGTGCAGGGCGGTGGCGGTGAGCACGGCGTCGTACTCCTGGTAGGGGAGCGTGGAGCGCCACTCGGGGGTGCCGAGGTCGGCCGTGATGATGGTGGCCCGGTCGGCCAGCGAGGCGGCGGCGATGGCGAGCAGCGCCGGGTCGAGGTCGACCAGTGTCGTCTCGGCGGCGGGGAAGCGAGCGAGGGTCCGCAGCGAGATGGTGCCGGTGCCGCCGGCCAGGTCGAGCACGCGCGGCGGCCGGCCGTCGAGGACAGCGTCGACGGTGTCGAGCATGGCGGTGAACCGGTGTTCCCGGTCCGGGAGGTAGGCCTCCTGTTGACGGTCCCAGCTCTCCTGCCAGGCCCAAGGATCCACAATGTAAGGACTCATAGAGGTCAGGCTAGTTACGGCACGACAAGGTTGTCCAGACCTTGTTGCACATCTTTTGCAATTGCGAGATGATGGCAGAGCGATGATCAGGGCGACGCCGGGTCGGGCACCCGCCCGGCCCGGCGTCCTCCTTTCGACGACGTCAGACCGGGGCGTCCACAAGGCGCGCGTCGGCCCGGGCCGGCTCGTCGCGGCGGGCCAGCCGCAGCGCGCCGAGGAGCACGCCCAGGCCGATGAGGGTGAGTGCGGCCCCGGCCCAGATCGGCGAGGTGTAGCCGAGTCCGGCGGCGATGGTCACCCCGCCGATCCACGCGCCCAACGCGTTGCCGAGGTTGAACGCGGCGATGTTCGCCCCGGACGCCAGGGTCGGCGCCTGGTGGGCGTACCGCATGATCCGCATTTGCAGCGGCGGCACCGTGGCGAAGCCGAACCCACCCATCAGCACCAGCGCGACGATGGTCAGCACCGGATTCGTGGCGGTCAGCGCGAAGCCGACGAGCACCACGGTGAGCACCGCCAGGACGGTGACCAGCGTGCGCGACAGTGACCTGTCCGCCGCCCGGCCGCCGAGCAGGTTGCCCGCGAAGAGGCCCACGCCGAAGAGGACGAGCAGCCACGGCACGGTGCTGGTGGCGAAGCCGCTGACCTCGGTCAGCGTGTAGGCGATGTAGGTGAATGCGCCGAACATCCCACCGAAGCCCAGGACGGTGATCACCAGGGACAGCCAGACCTGCGGGTGGGTGAAGGCGCGCAACTCGCCGCGCAGCCCGCCGGCCGGGCGGTCGGCGGTGGCGGTGGTGCCCGCCGGGATCAGCAGGGCCAGCCCGATCAGGGCGACCACCCCGATGGCGGTGATCGCCCAGAACGTCGACCGCCAGCCGAAGTGCTGCCCGAGGAAGGTGCCGAACGGCACGCCGAGCACGTTGGCGATGGTCAGGCCGGCGAACATCATGGCGATGGCGCCCGCCCGTCGGGCCGGTGCGACCAGGCCGGCGGCGACCACGGCGCCGATGCCGAAGAACGCGCCGTGGCAGAGCGCGGCGACGATCCGACCGGCCATCATCACTGCGTAGTCGCCGGCGACGGCGGAGAGCAGGTTGCCGATGATGAAGAGCACCATCAGGCCGAGCAGCACCGGTTTGCGCCGCAGGCGGGTGACGGCCGCGGTGAGGGCGACCCCGCCGACCGCCACGCTGAGGGCGTAGCCGGAGATCAACCAGCCGGCCACCGGCTCGGTGACCGCGAAGTCGGCCGCCACCTCGGGCAGCAGCCCCATGATCACGAACTCGGTGAGCCCGATGCCGAAGGCGCCGATGGCCAGCGCGATCAGGCCGGGCGGCAGGGACTTGGGGCGTACGGACATGGTCTTCCCATCGGGAGAGGGTATTTGTGCGGCGCTTGCAACTACACGCGCCCGCAACGAAATACTTGCACGCGCTTTATATCGGCGCAAGCGTGGTAGCCTGGGGTCCGTTCAGATCACACCGAGGAGGCCGCCATGGGCATCGCCGACGACGCGGTCGAGATCCGCGCCCAGGGTTGGCGCACCCTCGCCGCCCTGCACGGGCTGATCGAGACGTCCCTGGAGCGGGCCCTGCAGGCCGGCCACGGCCTCTCCGTCGTGGAATACACGGTGCTCGACGCGCTGTCCCGCCAGGACGGCTGGCACATGCGGATGAGCCAGCTCGCCCGCGCCGCCGCGCTCTCCGGCAGCGCCACCACCCGGCTGGTCACCCGCCTGGAGCAGCGAGGGCTGCTCACCCGCATCCTCTGCGCCGACGACCGGCGCGGCATCTACACCGAGCTGACCCCGGCCGGCTCCGAGCTGCTCGCCCAGACCCGACCGACCCACGACCGGGTGCTCACCGACGCGCTCGCCCAGGCGGAGGCCACCCCCGAGCTGGCCCCGCTCGTCGACGCCCTGCACCGGCTGCCGGTCACCGGCTGACCGCCCCACCGGCCCCGGCGACAGCGGGCGTACGGTACCCGCAGCCCCACCGGGACCGCCGCGCCAAGGAGGCAGCCGATGCAGGACCGCACCCCTCGTCCCGAGGAGCTGGAGCCGATCGAGCGCGCCGGCATCGACGAGCTGCGCGCCCTGCAACGCGACCGACTGCGCTGGTCGTTGCGGCACGCGTACGACAACGTGCCGCACTACCGGCGGGCGTTCAAGGCCGCCGGCGTGCACCCGGACGACTGCCGGGATCTCGACGACCTGGCGCGCTTCCCGTTCACCGGCAAGGCGGAGCTGCGGGAGAACTACCCGTTCGGCATGTTCGCCGTACCCCGGGAGCGGGTCGCCCGCCTGCACGCCTCCTCCGGCACCACCGGCCGGCCGACAGTGGTCGGCTACACCCGCGACGACCTGCGCACCTGGGCGCGGCTGATGGCCCGCTCGATCCGCGCCTCCGGCGGCCGCCCCGGCGACCGGGTGCACGTCGCGTACGGCTACGGGCTCTTCACCGGCGGCCTGGGCGCGCACTACGGTGCCGAGGAGCTGGGCTGCACTGTCATCCCGGTCTCCGGGGGCATGACCGAACGTCAGGTCATGCTGATCCGCGACTTCGAGCCCGAGGTCATCATGGTCACGCCCAGCTACCTGCTGGCCATCGTCGACGAGATGCGCCGCCAGGGCATCGACCCGCGTGCCACCTCACTGCGGGTGGGCATCTTCGGCGCCGAGCCGTGGACCGAGGACATGCGCCGCGAGATCGAGCAGCAGCTGGACATCCACGCCGTCGACATCTACGGGCTCTCCGAGGTGATGGGCCCCGGCGTGGCGACCGAGTGCGTCGAGACCAAGGACGGCCTGCACCTCTGGGAGGACCACTTCTACCCGGAGATCATCGACCCGGTCACCGGGGCGGTGCTGCCCGACGGCGAGCGGGGTGAGCTGGTGTTGACCTCCCTGACCAAGGAGGCGATGCCGGTCGTGCGCTACCGCACCCGCGACCTGACCCGTCTGCTGCCCGGCACCGCCCGACCGATGCGCCGGATCGAAAAGATCACCGGCCGCACCGACGACATGATGATCCTGCGTGGGGTGAACATCTTCCCCACCCAGATCGAGGAGTTGATCCTGCGCACCCCGCAGCTCTCGCCGCACTTCCAGTGCGTCCTCGATCGACACGGCCGGCTGGACACCCTCACGGTGCGGGTGGAACGGCGAGCCGACGTCGACGTGGACGCCGCCGAGCGGGCCGGCGATGCGCTGGTTCAGCTGGTGAAGAACACCATCGGCGTGAGCGTGGCGGTCGACGTCCTCGCCCCCGACGCCGTGGAACGGTCGATGGGCAAAATGCGCCGCATCGTCGACCAGCGGCCTGCCTCGCTGTCGCCGTCGACATAGGATCCAACCCATGCGCGTGCTGGTGGTCTCCGCCCCGCTCGTCGGGCACGTCTTCCCGCTGGTGCCGCTGGCGGTCGCCCTCCGCGACGCCGGCCACGACGTGCTGGTGGCCACCGGCGGCGGAGCTCTGGCCGCCGCCGAGGCGGGCCTGCCGGTGCACGACATCGCGCCGGGCTTCGACTTCCGCCGGATCGCGCTGCGGATCCTTCCCCGTCACCCGCTGATCGCGCGGGCGGAGATGGCCGGCACCGCCGGCACCCGGGGCGCCGGCCTGCTGTTCGGCGCGCTCAACGACCAGCTCGTCGACCCGGTGGTCGCGCTGGCCACCCGGTGGCGGCCGGATCTGGTGCTGCACGAGCCGTTCGCGGTCGCCGGTGCGGTGGCCGCCGCGCGGCTCGACGTGCCGGCCGTACGCCAGGAGAACGCCCTCTTCGACGGCCGGGACCTGGTCCGGGCCACCGTCGCCCGACTCGGCGCGGCGCTGCGCCGGCACGGCCTCACCGAGCTGCCCGCGCCGGCCGCCGCCCTCGCCGTTGCCCCACCCAGCGTTGCCACGCAGGGCGGCTGGCCGATGCGCTACACGTCCTACGTCGGCGGCGGGGAACTGCCGGCCTGGTTGCGCGAGCCGGGTGAGCGCCAGCGGATCCTGGTCACCCGCAGCACCCTCACCGGCCCCGGCGATCGGGGGCCGATGCCCGCCGTGGTGGCCGCCGCAGCCGAGGTGGACGCCGAGATCGTGCTGGTCCGCCCCGACGAGCGCTCGGCCCGCTCGTTGCCCGGCAACGTGCGGGTGGTCGGCTGGATTCCGCTCGACGAGGCGTTACCGGCGAGCGCGGCGCTGGTGCACCACGGTGGCGCGGGCAGCGCCCTCGGCGCTCTCGCCGCGGGCCGGCCCCAGCTGGCCACCACGGGTCCCGGGGACCGGCGGCACAACGCCGAGCTGGTGGCCCGTCGGGGCGCCGGCCTGGCGCTGCGTCCCCGGGACATCACCGCGCGGGCACTGACCCAGTTGCTCACCGACGAGCGCCTGCGGACCGCTGCCGCGCAAGTCAGCCGCGAGATCGCCGAGATGCCGCCACCGACCGACCTCGTCGTGCGGCTGGCGGCACTGGTCTGACTCTGAGGCCCGCCGTGCGATTTACGTGCGATTAGGGGCGGCCATCAGTACTTTCCCCGATAGTCCACAGTTGGAGTACTAGGAACTCGGCGTGTCAGTCCCGTTGCATGGGACACCGATACCCAGCTGCACTTGTGCCGTCTGCCCCCGCGACCGGATTGTCAGCGGTAGGCAGGTTGCCCGCGCAACCCACGTGCCGCCGACAAAGGCCAGCCACTGAGGTTGGTCATCGACAGGTGCGCAGGCACGCACATGGGCGCTCACGGCTGGCACCACTGAAGAGCCCCATCCGAGACGTGCCCTGTCCTCCCAGCCAGGTGCCACCCGAAGATCAACCACTGCGCCGCCGCGTACGACCAACCCCCATTTGGCGAACAGCCGGGCTGCCGGATCCGCTTCCCCCGATTCCTCTGCTTGAAGCACCGTCCGGTCAGGTACCGCGACGTCCTCTCCCACGAGCCGATAATCTGTCGGCGGTTCCTGTAGCGGAAAGCCCGATACAGTGCATGACTCCTGCCTAGCGCTCCCGTCGGTTGACGGGGATGCGCTGGGGTCAGCCCTCAGAGATGCAGTTGGTGCCGGTGATCGGGCCTCACCCTGGCTGGACCCTTTTGGGGACGTACAGGCAGCCGGCGTCACCATCAGGCAGATGCTGAGCGGCCACCACACCATGCGGCTAGTCCTTCGCATGCGCGTTACCCCCTGAACGGCGAGGCCTACGACGGTAAGGGCGCGACGTGAAGCGTCACCGTACCGGAAGGCGGGATTCATCCGATGCGCCGTGCCATCAACGTGCCAGTAGCCGGTACCCCCGCCCGTCACCAGGGGGCACGAACGGTCAAGCACTTCGCGCATTGATCTGGCCCACCAGGTCCTTGTCGGCCATGATCTTCGTCCTTCCAAACTGGCGCTCCGGGCCGCCTGACCCGGGCAGTCCCCACCTAGTCCGCAAGAGGCCGACCGACAGCGGGGGAGTGATGTGAGATGTCGAGAGGCGTTTCCGCTGCTAGCGACCCATGCGCCCAGGTCGGCGGAGTGAGCATTTTGATCTCCCACTCCGTGGGTTCGGGGTTCGAGTCCCCGGCGGCGCACCAACGATCAAGGCCCTGGCGGGTGGGCGCTCGGAGCGGTCGGTAGCGTCGATCGACGCGGCGACGTTCGACAACCACCCCAGCTGGGATAACAAGGGTACGGTCGACAGTCGACCCGGGGTGCGTGCCCACCTCGCGCTCGCACAGGTTGAGGACACATGCGCACCACCACGATCGGCGACGTGAAGGTCCTGCTGCCGGACCTCGAACCGGACGACCTCGACACCACGACGGACCTGGCCGGCGGCCTCACCGAGGCCTTCGTCGAGGGCGCCGGCTGGCTCGGTGCCCACCTTGAGGACGCCCGCATCCGCAGCAGTCTGATCACCGGTGTGGACCTGAGCGAGAGCACCTGGGAGGCCGGCAGCCTCGACGGCTGCGAGATCACCCGCACCGACTTCTCCGGCGCGACCCTGACCGGCATCACCATCGAACGCTGCGCCATCACCGGCTCCCGGTTCACCGGCACCAGACTCACCGACGTACGCCTCAAGGACGTCCTGTTCGACGGCTGCTGCTTCGACTACGCCACCTTCCAACGCGTCACCGCCGCCGGCTCGGTCGCCTTCACCGACTGCACTCTCACCAACGGCGCGTGGTCCTCCTGCCGACTACCGCGCATCGCGCTGCGGTCATGTGACCTCGCCGGACTGGAACTGGACTCCTGCCACCTCGACGGCACCGACCTCCGGGGCAACCGGCTGAAGGGCCTCAAGACGCCGCTGGACAACCTGCGCGGCGTCACCCTCGGCGAAGACCAACTTCCTGACCTCACCCAGCTGACCGTCGCCGCCCTCGGCCTCACAGTGCGAAACGACTGAAGCCGAGGAGGCATCGTGCTCGCTGAACCCACTGGCAGCCCGGACACGATCCTCGTCTGCATCCGGGGCAACTCCGGCTCCGGCAAGAGCAGCATCGCCCGCGAGCTACGACGCCGGCACGGCCGGGGCTGCGCCCTGGTCGAGCAGGACTACCTGCGCCGCATCCTGCTGCGCGAACGGGACAAGCCCGGCGGTGCGGCACCCGCGTTGATCGGGCAGACCGTTCGGTTCGCCCTCGACCACGGCTACCACGTCGTGCTGGAGGGCATCATGCACAGCAGCCGCTACCGCAGCATGCTGATCTCCCTGCGGGACGACCACCGCGGCCGGTCGCTGTTCTGTTATCTCGACGTGTCCCTGGCCGAGACCCTGCGTCGGCACCTCACTCGACCGCAGGTCAGTGAGTTCACCGCCGAGCACATGAGCGGCTGGTACGCCGCCCATGACGTCCTGGACTGGCCCGACGAACTCGTCCTACCCGAGACCACCGGACTGAACGAGGCCGTCAAGACCATCGCCGCCGTCGCTGGGCTACCCCAGACCGGACGCGATGACGACCTGCTTCCGAGCGTTGCGTCCCCGTAGAGCAGCTCAGCCGCCTACTGACTGGGACGCTGACTCGACTGAATCGGCCATAGCCGCGAACAGACGGACTCACGCAACCCGGTTAGACCCGATGACTCGACCATGATCATGCTCCCGCTCCGCGTGGCCACACCGGACGGCCGGTCGGCTGCGGCAGGATGACCGGATGCGACACGTCGTGCTGTTCCACTCCGTGTACGGGCTGCGGCCCGCCGTGCGCGCCGCCGCCGACCGGTTGCGCGCCGCCGGGCACCAGGTCAGCACCCCCGACCTGTACGGCGTCCCGGCCACCGACACCGTCGAGGACGGCTTCGCGCTGCTCGACAAGATCGGCCACGAGGTGGTGCTGGACCGGGCCCGGGCCGCGCTGCGTGACCTACCACCGGAGACGGTCCTCGCCGGGTTCTCGATGGGCGCCGGTGTGGCCGGGGCGCTGCTGGCCGAACGCCCCGATGCCGCCGGTCTGCTCCTGCTGCACGGCACCGGCGGAGCCCCGGACGCGGTCCGACCCGGGTTGCCGGTGCAGCTGCACCTCGCCGACCCCGATCCGTACGACGCCCCGGACGAGGTCGACGAGTGGCAGCAGGCCATGACCGATGCCGGCGCCGACCTGACAGTCTTCCGCTATCCCGGCGTGGGGCACCTGTTCACCGACCCGGACGTGGCCGAGTACTCCCCGGACGCCACCGCGGCGGCCTGGCCGCGCGTGCTGGCCTTCCTGGCCGCCCGCTGAGCGCCCGGCCAGCGGCGGACAGTTACCTGGTGGCCTCCACCGTGCGCTCGGCTGGTCCGCCATGTCGATCTGCCGAGGAGCGGTATACCTCAGAGGTATAAGCATGCCTCTGAGGTATACCGCTTGATGCGACATCCGCCCCGACGAAGGTGACCGACGATGATCGTCCTGGCGTCGTAACGGGTCGGGGGACTCGCGGACCTTGCTCAGCGGGCGCTGGCGCCGATGCGCGGGGGCGTGGCGGTGCCGTGCACCCGCTTGGCGTGGCTGGCGAACAGCCGGGGTGCGATGATCGGCATGAGCAGCCGGGCCGGCAGCGGAGCGTGCGCCAGCACCGCCTTGACCACCTCCGGGTCGCCCTCGTACATGGCCAGGCCGAAGGCCAGCGGGAGCTGCTTCTTCGGGGACTTGCTCATGCCGTGCTCGCCGAGTTGCATCCACTCCCGGGCGGTGACGTGCCGTTGCGCCAGCGGCAGGATCTCGCTCTCCTCCAGGGCCATGTGCTCGATCAGCGCGGCGCGTAGCTGCTCCAGGGCGTCCGCGAGCTGCTCACCGCCGCGCGCGGTGCGGCGCCACTGGGGGAGGAGGGCGACCACCGCCGCGTGGGCGTCCTCGATGGCGTGGTGCTGCGCCTCCATGGTGGGCACGATCGCCGCGGCCTCCGCGCCGCCGCGCTCCAGCAGCCGGGGCCAGAGCAACAGGTCCTCGCCCTCGTGGTGCAGGTGCAGGATGTGGCAGAGCATGTCGGCGTGGGCGCCGACGACCTCCGCGCGCGTGGCGTCGCCCGGGTTGACGTCGCGGACGAGCTGCGGCAGCAGGCTGAATTCGCGACGGAGCGCCGCGTGCGCCATGTACATGTCGCGTACGTCGGCCATGGCTTCGCGGTGGTTCTGGTTCACGGTGACCTTTCCGAGGGATCAACTGGCACAGATGTGTTGATCATGCTCGGTGCCACTTGGAACCGGCTTGGAATCCGCCAACAGTGACGGTCAGCGGACCATCGCCGCGGTCGCCTCGGCCAGCCAGTGCGGCGACTCCCACCGGCGGGCGACCCGAGCGGCGAGGGTGAAGTGCCGGGTCGCCTCCTCGGTGCGGCCCACCAGCCGGAACAGCTCCCCGAGCGTCAGCGCGACCGGCCGCACCACTGCCGCGGTGGTGGAGAAACCGGCCAGTTGGTCGCGTACCGGGAGCAGCGCGTCGATCACGGGTGGGGCCAGGTCCCGTCGACCCAGCGCCACGACGACCATTCCGCGTACGCTGAGCAGCGCCGATTCGAAGTAGTCCGGGCGGTAGGTGTGCCGTCCGATCGGCATGGCCCGCGCCTCGTCCAGGCGTCCGCTGCCGATCAGGGCCAGCGCCAGCAGGTCGTCAACGATCGGGCCCAACGACCCCCGTATCCGCCGGGTCGCCCCCAGGTGCTCACCGAACCGTCCCTGGCTGATCAGCAGGGTGCCGGTGGAGAAGTAGTGGAAGGCAGCGGCGTGCAGCGAACCCTGCCGCCGCATCTGCACGGCGACCTGGTCGTAGTGCCGCCGCGCGGCGGCGAAGTCGCCGGCGATGTGCGCGAGGGCACCCAGCGAGCACAGGTTGATCGTCTGCGCCTCGTTCAGCTGGTACGTCTCGGCCAGCCACCCCTGCCGGGCGACGCTGAGGCGCAGTTCGTCCGGCTCGTTCAGCGCGGCGGCGCAGTGGCCCAGCGCCTGCTCGGCGACCGAACGATAGGTCACCAGCCCGTGCGCGTCGGCGAGGTCACGCAGCTCCAGGGCGAAGGTCCGACGCTCCGGCGCCTCCCGCTCGTAGCTCATGGTGCGCAGCCGCGCGGCAAGCCCCAGGGCGCGCAGCTCGGGGTCGCCCAACCGCTGCGAGAGGGCCAGCGCCTCCCGTCCGGCCGCCACGCCGCGCGGGTCGGACTCGCCGTCCAACTCCGTGGCCAGCGCCTCCAGCAGCCGGCACCGGGCGACCGGGTCCAGGTCGTCGACGCGCAGCAGCCTGGTGACCAGCTCGACGACCCGGTGGTCCACCACGCCGTACTCGTGGGTCAACCACGGGGTGGGGACGGTCCACGCGGTGAACGCCGCTACCAGCAGGTCGTCGCGGCCGGACGCCGCAGCGACGTCGATCGCCCGAGCCCGGGTCTGCCGGGCGGCCGCCACCGCGCCGGCCCGCGCCTGGGCGCGCAGCAGCCGCCCGAGCAGGTCGACCCGGAGCGCGTCGCGGTCCCCGGCGACAGTGGCGGCTGCCTCGACAGCATTGCCGAGCAGCTCGATCGCGGCGTCGTACGCGTACCGCCGCTCGGCCAGTTCGGCGGCCCGGACGGCGTAGTCGACGGCGAGCGGCGCGGTGTCGGCCGACGCGGCGCGGGCGTACTGGTGGGCCAGGGCGGGGTAGTCGTCGGGTCGCAGCCGGCGGGTGGCGGCGGCGATCCGCGCGTGCAGGCGGGTGCGGCGCAGCTGCGGCAGGTCGGTGTAGATGGTGTCGCAGACCAGGCCGTGTACGAACCGCACCCGCCCGGGCGCCGGTTCGGTGAGCAGCCCGGCGGCCAACCCGGCTTCCAGTGCCCGTAGGACGGTGCCCTCGTCGGTGCCGGCGGCGTCGACGAGTGTCGACACCTCGGCCTCCCGCCCCACGGCCGAGGCGAGACGCAGCACCCAGACGACAGTCGACGGGAGGCGGGAGAGTCGTCGGTGCAGCACGTCGCGTACGCCCTCGGGCACGTCGGAGGTGGCCACGAGCGTGCCCTCGGCGGCGAGCAGCCGCGCCGACTCCCGGACGTAGAACGGGTTGCCGCCGGTGCGCTCGGCCAACGCGCTGACCGTGTCCGGGTCGACGGTGCTCCGGGCCAGCGCGCGGAGCAGCCGTTCGACCTCTGACGTGCTCAGACCGCTCAGCGGGACCCGGTGGGGTGACCGGCGGGCCAGGACGGCCATCGTGTCGGCGAGCCGCTCGGTGTTGTCGGCGGGCCGCAGCGCCGCGACGAACAGGACGCTGCCGGTGGTCATCTCGGTGACGCTCTGCAACAGCAGCAACGTCTCGGCGTCGGCGGCGTGCAGGTCGTCGAGGATCACCGTGACCGGTCTGCGGGCCGCGGCGGCGTCCAACCAGGCGCCGACGGCGCGGTGCAGCCGGAACCGGCCGGCGGTGACGTCGCCGCCGGACTCGCCGTCGCCCCCACCGAGCAGCGGGGCGAGCGCCGGTGCGAGGTCACCCGGGGATGTCTGCTCGGCGAGTTGCCTTAGTGCCTCGACCCAGGCCCAGGCCGGCGGGGCGCCGTCGACCTCGGGGCAGCGGCCGACGGCGACCAGCCAGCCGTCCGTGGTCAGCTCGTCCCGAAACCGGGTGAGCAGGCTCGTCTTGCCGGCCCCGGCCTCACCGCTGAGCAGAGCGACGCGCGGCCCGCCCGCCACCGCCTCGGCGGCTGCCTGCCGCAGCGCCCGCAGCTCTGCCTCCCGGCCGACGAAGACCTCCTCCGACACCTGCCGCTGGCCGCGTACCGCTGTTGCCGGCACCGGTGGCAGCAGGTCGAGTCGCTGGCCCAGGATCGCGGACTCCAGCTCGACCAGCGCCGGACCGGGGTCCAGTCCGAGCTGGTCCGCCAGGGTCGCCCGGGCCCGGCGCAGCGCGGCCAGCGCGTCGCCCTGCCGACCGGTACGCCACAACGCCAGCGCCAGCAGCCGCCAGCTCTCCTCCCGCAACGGCGCCTGCCGGGTCAACAGCTCCGCCTCCGGCACCGCCTCGGCCGCGTCGCCGCAGCGCACCGTCACGTCGAGCAGCAGCTCCCGGGCGCCGAGCCGCAGCTCCTCCAACCGCAGCACCTCCGGCTGCGCCCACGGCTCACCGGCGAACTCGGCGTACGCCCGACCGCGCCACAGCTCGAGCCCGCCGCTGAGCAACCGACGTGCCCGGCCCGGGTCGGCGGGGCCGACCGCACGCGCCTCGGCGAGCAGCGTCTCGAACCGACCGGCGTCGACGGCGTCGGCGGGCAGCCGCAGCGCGTAGCCAGGTGGCGCGGTGACCAGGACCCGGGCCGGCGCCCGGCGCTCGCGGGTCGGCTCCAACAGGCGGCGCAGGTGCGAGACGTACGCCTGCAGCGAGGCGATCGCCCGGGGCGGCGGGTCACCCCGCCACAGATCCTCGATCATCTGCCCGACGGAGACGACCTCGCCGCGGGCCGCGAGCAGGAGCGCGAGCACGGCGCGTTGACGGGGGCCGCCGAGGTCGACCGGCCCGCCTGTGTCGACCTCAACCTCAAGCGACCCGAGCACCCGTAGCAGCATGACGAACCAATCCTAGTCGCGCTCGCGAGCGGCCCATCGGCTCCCGCTGGACACCGGGCAGCCAGCTCACGGCGGGCGCGGGCGGGGGGCCACCACCGCGCGGGGCACCGCAGGATGCGCCTTGTTCGATATCGTGGCGCCACCATCAAGATCCTCGACGGGGGCCTGACGATGACCACGACGGCCTTCGACGAATATGAACGGTCGCGCTGGGCCGGGCGCGCGGGGGCGTACGACAGCAGTCTCGCCGCGCTCTGCGCGTACCCCGCGCCAGCGTTGTTGGACGCCGCCAACGTGGGGGCGGGCACGCGGGTGCTCGACGCGGGCACCGGCTCCGGCACGGTGGCGAGGCTGGCATGCGCGCTCCACGCCAGCGTCGTCGCCGTCGACGCCGAGCCCAGCATGGTCGAGTTGGCGCGCGACCGCGTTCCGTCAGCCGACGAGGTCCGGGTCGCGGCTCTGCCCCACCTCCCGTTCGCCTCCCGGTCGTTCGACGCGGCCGTGGCGAACTTCGTGATCAACCACGTGGGCGATCCGCCGGCCGCGATCACCGAGCTGCGACGGGTCGTCCGGTCGGCGGGTCGGGTCGCTGTCACCGTGTGGCCGCACCCCCCGCCCGAGGCGCAGAGCCTCTGGGCTGAGGTCTTCGACGCCGCCGCGGTCGAACGGCGCGCCGCCGCCCCGACGGTGGACGCCGACCGGGACTTCCCCCGTACCCCCGACGGGGTGGCCGGCCTGCTCGACGGGGCCGGCCTCGTCGGCGTGCGCTGCGAGACGCTCACCTGGGCGCACCGCACCGACCCGGAGGCCTGGTGGCGTGGCCCCGCCAACGGCATCAGCAAGCCAGGTCTGGTGCTGGAGACCCAGCCGGCGGCCATGATCGGCCGCATTCGTGCCGCGTTCGACGAGGTGACCGCCCGCTACCGTGGCCCCGACGGCCTGCTCGCGCTGCCGACCGCGGCACTGCTGGCCTCGGCGTCCGTACCGTAGCGGCCGGCGCGGCACCCGGCCCGCCTGCGACGAGGGGCACCCGGCGAGAATGCGGCGTGGAGTTTCTCTGTTACCACAGTGACCGGCCCGGCTCGGCGGCGTTGCGCGACGAGCTGCTGGAGGAGCACTGGTCTTACATGGACCGCTACGCGGCGGAGATGATCGCCCGTGGCCCGACCTTCGTCGGCGACACGCCCACCGGCAGCGTGCACATCGTCGACGTGCCCGACCCGGCCGCCGCGCGGGCATTCGCGTTCGAGGAACCGAACTACCAGGCCGGCGTGTACCGGGACGTGCTGCTGCGCCGGTGGCACAACACGCTGGGCCGCACCATGTGGGACTTCCCCGGCGGCCGGACCGGCGGCAACCGGTACCTGGTGCTCGGCCTCGGCGCCGGGCAGGCCACCGACCTGGCCGTACCGCCTGACCCGGACGAGCTGATCGCCTACGGACCCCTGCTGGCCGACGACGGCGTCACCTGGCTCGGCACCGCCGCGCTGCTGCGAGCGTCGAATCCGGACGCGGCGCGCGCCATCCTGACCGTGGACCGGTACGCCGACATCGAGGTGCACAACTGGCAGTTCGGCGGGCGACCGTCCTGACCTGCCCTGAACCGCCCCGATACCCACTGTCAGGCGGAGGCGGGCAGGCCGTCCAGTGGGCGGATCAACGGCGGGCGGGGTAGTGCCCGCACCACGCCCGGCGGAGTGCCGGCGTCGGCGAGTGTCAGGTGCCCAGCCGAACTCGCCGGCGTCGGGCGGACCGGCGCGGCGGGCCGTCCGACGTCCCGGGACGAGCTACCGCCCGCACCGCCCCGAGTTCCGGACACCGCTGGAGCCGGCGTCGGCGGTACGTCACCAGCCGAGGCGACGGCTCGGAGCCGGCGGGGGCCCGCCGTGCGGTCGGCACCGGGACCCGGCGCGGCGGGACGGGTGGCCATCGTCGGGGTGGGGTTGGCTCGCCCCAGCGCAGTCGGGCCGGTGACACCGCCCGGCCCTGCCGAGGCCAGCGCCGCGAAGACCGCGTCGAGGCGGCCGGTCCGAGCGCCGACGGTGTCGAGGCGCACGATCTCCGCGCTCCTCGCCGCCGAGCCGTTGACCGCACCACCGCGTGGGTCGTCGTTGCGTCGCACGCTGTCGAGGTGCGACACGCCGGCAGCCCGGCGTTGGAAGACAGCCCGCAGGGCGCGGGGCAACCGCTCGGCGGCGACCTGGCGCAGCGCGGGAGCGGCGAACGCGTACCCGTCGACGTGGTGGGGGAGCAGCAGCCCTGCGGCGACCAGACCGCGGAGCGCGGGTGCGGACCGGCCGGGCGTCCAGCCGAGTGCCCGGTCCACGGCCGCCCCGGAGATCAGACCACCGAGGGTGCCGGCGGCCATCAGCACCGCCCGCCGCTCACCGTCGAGGTGGTCCAGCTCCGCGCCGACGGCCCGGCGTACCGCCTCGGGCAGCGGGAGCGCCCCAGGATCGGCACCGTCCACCAGCGACGTGACGTACGCCGCCGCGTGCCCGGGACGGCCTCCCACCAGCGGCAGCAGCCGGTCGACCAGGGCCACCGGCTGCCCGGCCCGGGTGAGCAGGTGGCGCAGCAGCCGTCCCGACTGCACTGTGGCCAGCGGTCCGATCGTCAGCTGGCGGGCCGGACCGGGCCGGCTGTCGGCCCACTGCGGCTGGTGCACGGTGAGCAGGGCCAGCGGCAGCCCGCGCTCCGTCGCCGCGCCGAACAGCGTGTGCAGGAAGCGGCTCACCACGGGCGCGGCCCGGTCCAGGTCGTCGACGGCCACGATCAGCGGCCGGTGGGCGGCCAGCCGCAGCAGGACCTCGCGGCAGATCGCCGCGCCGGCGAGGGCGGCGGCCGAACCGTCCGGGGTGGTCAGCATCCGCTCGAGCGCCGGGACGGCGGCGGCCACCCGGGTCGGCGGGAACAGCGGCGTCAGGGCGGCGACGAGGCGGTCGTGGGCCGCCGCCGGGCCGTCGCTGTGCCGGATCCCGGCGAGGCTGCGGAGCAGGTGCGCGACCGGCGCCAACACCTGATCGGGGTACGGCTGACAGGTCGCCACGCACCAGCGGACCGGCAACCCATCCACAGTGGTCAGCCCACGGGTCAGCTCGTGCAGCAGTCGGCTGCGGCCACTGCCGGTGGGGCCGACCAGTGAGATCCAGCGGGGCGTCCGGTTTCGGATGGCCGCGCCCAACTGGTCGCGGATGGTGGCCAGTTCGCGGCGCCGACCGATCAACGGGCCGTCGTGCCGGTCAGCGCCGGGGCGTACCGGCCCGACGGCGTGCCAGACCGGCACCGGCGGCACCCGGCCGTCGACCGGCACCGGCGTCAGCTGACGTTGGGTGATCAGGCCGGCGGTGGCGCGGGCGGTGGCCGCGCAGAGCGCGACGGCACCGGGCGCGGCGTACTCCTGCAGGCGGGCTGCGGAGGTGATCACCGCGCCGCTGGCCACGCCGTGCCCGCCGGTGACGACATCGCCCAGGTCGACCACTACCTCGCCGGTGGCGACACCGACCCGGACGCGCAGCCTGATGCCGCCGACCATGGGCCGTCGGTCCAGCGCGGCCTGGATCTCGAGCCCGGCGCGCACCGCCCGGTACGCGTCGAAGCCGTCGGAGTGCCGAGCGCCGAAGAGCGCCATCACGGCGTCGCCGATGTACTTCTCCACCACCCCGTGCCAGCGGTGCAGCACACCGGCGACGGTGTCGAAGTAGGCCCGCTGCAACGCTCGGACGTCCTCGGGGTCGAGCCGGTCCACCAGGGCCGTCGAGCCGACGATGTCCGCGAAGAGGACGGTGACGACGCGCCTCTCCTGCGGTACCGGCCAGAGCGGGGTGACGGTCCGTTGCGTGTCGACGTTGATGCTGGTGGTCATGGGTGTCGCACCGGCCTTTCTCCCCGCGGTTGCCTGATCACCTCCGGAGATTGGCACTAGTGGGCCGACGGGGGATCTGCCGAACGACGTATGTCGGCCACCTGCAACCTTTAGTCGCAAAGTCGACGCGAGGAGTACCACAAGCGGTGGGCGGCCGTAGAACGGTGTGGGGCCCTGTGATTAGGCTGCGTGGCATGGCCAGCGATGTGGACACCGCACCGCTCGTGGGCCGGGCCGAGCTGGTGCAGACGGTTCGGTCCGCGTTGCTCGGTGACGCCGCGCACGGGCAGACCGCGGCGGTCTTCCTGACCGGCGAGAGCGGTGTGGGAAAGACCCGGCTGTTGGGCGAGATCGGCGAGCGCCTACGGGATCGGGGCGCCGTGGTGCTCACCGGCAGCTGCCTGGACATCGGCGACGCCTCCCCACTGCATCCGCTGTTGCAGGCGCTGCGCCGGTTCGACAGCGAGGTGTCCACCTCGCCCGCTCGCACCTCCTCGGCGGTGCGAGGGCTGTTGCAGATGTTCGCCGACGAGACCGCCGGACCGGACGGCGCCGGCGCGTTGCTGGAGCGGGTCTCCCGTGGTCTGCATCTGATCGCCGAGGGTCGCCCGCTGGTGCTGATCCTCGATGACCTCCAGTGGGTCGACCGCAGCACCCGGCAGCTCCTGCTCTACCTGCTCGCCGGCCTGGGTGATCTTCAGTTGTCGGTGCTGGCGGCGGTGCGCGCCGAGTCGTTGCAGGGCGCGCACCCACTGCGCCGGGTGCTCACCGAGCTGCGGCGGCTCCGCACGGTGCGGGTGCTCGACCTGGCGCCGCTGGGCCGGGCCGACACCGAGACGCTCGCCGCCGCGGTGGTCGGCCGGACGTTGACCGCCGACGCGGCCGAGCAGGTGTGGCAGCGCAGCGGTGGCAACCCGTTCGTCATCGAGGAGCTGGCCCGGGATCTGCGCGACGGCCGCGACGGCCTGTCCGAGACGCTGCGGGAGATCTTCCTCGACCGGGTCGACGCGCTGCCCCAGCACGCGCACGCCGTGGTGCACGCGGTGGCCGCCGGGGTCGAGCCGGTGCAGCACTGGCTGCTGGCCGAGGTGCTGCGGATGCCGGAGGACGAGCTGATCGCCGCGGCCCGGGCCGCTGTGGCGCACCGGCTGCTGGTCGGCGCCGACGAGGGCTACCGGCTGCGGCACCGCCTCGTGGCCGAGGTGCTGGCGCACGAGCTGCTGCCGGCCGAGCGCTCCGGGCTGCACCGCCGCTACGCCGAGGCGCTGACCACCGCGCCGGGTGAGCTGCACCAGGCCCGGCTGGCGCACCACTGGCGGCTGGCCGGCGAGCCGGCGCGGGCCCTGCCGGCGGCGGTGGCCGCCGCCCAGGAGGCCGAGCGGCTGCACGGTTACGCCGAGGCGCACCGGCACTGGTCGGCGGCGTTGCAGTTGGCCGCCGAGCCGGGCCCGCTGACTGTGGACCGGGTCGAGCTGCTGGAGAACGCCGCCGAGGCGGCCCACCACTGTGGGGAGCACGCCCGGGCGTTGGCCCTGCTGGAGGAGCTGGCCACGCTGCGGGGAGGCGAGCCCAGCTGTGCGCTGCACATCCGCCGGGCCCGTTACCTCGCCGCCGCCGGTCGCTCCGCGCTCGCCGAGGAGGAATACCAGCGGGCGCTGAAGGCGGAGGACTGCTCCCCTCGGGACCGGGCCAGCGCCGCCGCCCGCCTGGCCGAGCTGCTGCTGCACCTGGGTCGCTACGCCGACGCCGGTGAGCGGGCCCGCGAGGCGTTGGCGTTGGCCGAGAACGTGGCCGGCTCGGCCACCGAGGTGGTGCTGGCCAGTTCGGCGTTGGGTTTCAGCGACGCCTGTCTGGAAGACCCGGACGCTGGTCTGGCGGTCATGCGCGACGCCCTCGACACCGCGGAGCGTGCCGGTCAGCCCGAGGACGTGGCCTGCGCGTACCTGCACCTGGCGGAGCTGCTGACCGGGCCGCTGAACGTCCTCGAAGAGGGCGTGGTGGTGGCCCGACGGGGTGCCGAACGGGTGGCCGAGCTGGGGCTTGGTCGCACCTGGGGCACCCGGCTGCTGGCCATCGCCATCAACGGGCTGTTCCGGGTGGGCCAGTGGGCCGAGGCGGAGAAGGTGGTGGCCGCCGCCCTGCGGCACCGACCGTCCGGTGCGGACGCCGTGGAGCTGCTGTTGGCCCGGTGCCGGCTGTCGGTGGGCTACGGCGACATCGAGGCCGCCGGTCGGGACCTCGACGCGGTGGCCACCCTGCTCGCCGGCGGCGGGGCGCGACACGTCATTCCGCTGCTCACCCTGCGCTCCGGGCTGGCCATGTGGGAGGGCCGGCACGACGTGGCACGGCAGGCGGTGCAGCGCGGCCTCACCGAGAGCCGTTCCGACGACGTCATGATCCTCTCGGCGCTGGTCTGGCACGGCCTGCGCGCCGAGGCCGAGGCGCACGCCAGCCGCACTGTGGAGGTGGACCCGACGGCGGTGCGCCGGCTGCGGGACGTGGCCGAGCGGGTGGCCCGCAAGAGCGCCGGTGCCGCCCGGCCGGTGCGCTCGGTGGTGGAGGGCTTCCTGGCGCTGTGCGCCGCCGAGGTGAGCCGCCTCGACGGCAGCGATCCGGAGCTGTGGGCCGCGTCGGCGGCCGAATGGGATCGACGCAATCACCCCTATCCGGCGGCCTACTCGCGGCTGCGGCAGGCCGAGGCGCTGCTGGCTCGGCGCAGCCGGGTGGCCACCGCCGGCAAGCTCCTGCGGGAGGCGTACCGGGTGGCGCAGGGGTTGGGCGCGGTGCCGTTGACCTCGGAGATCCGCGAGCTGGCCGGGCGGGCCCGGGTGTCGCTGGACGAGCGCGACAGCACCACCGGTGCACGCAGCGTTCCGGTCGAGGCATCCGACGACGAGTTGGCGGCGCTCACCGCCCGGGAGCGGGAAGTGCTCGCCCTGGTCGCCGAGGGGTTGACCAACAGGGAGATCGGGCAGCGGCTGTTCATCAGCGAGCGGACCATCGGGGTGCACGTGTCGCACATCTTCGACAAGCTCCAGGTTCGTACCCGTGTGCAGGCCAGCGCGATCCAGTTGCGCAACCAACGGGGCTGACCGACCCGACCACTGACGTACGTATCCCGGCGCGTGTGCGCGCCGGGATACGTCGTTTTACTGATCCGGTGGCCCGGTGTCGGCTGAGAGGCTGGGCCGCGTCGACGACGGCACGGGGGATGCCGCCGACCACAATGGAGGAGAAATGATCGAACCGGTCTGGGGGCCCGTGCACCGGGACATCGTCGACCTGCTCGCCGATCATCCCGCGGACGTGCCGGCCGTGGTCGATCATCTGACCAAGCTCCAGGACATGCTGGTCCGGCTGCCACCGTTGGAAGCCAGTTGCCCGCTCGCTGACTTCAACAAGCTCTACCTGACCATCACCAGCAGTGTGCTGGACGGGCTGTACGACGACCGCTTCATCGACCCGGCCTTCCTCTCCCGGCTCGACGTCGAGTTCGCCGCCCGGTACTTCGACGCGATGCGGCTGTGGACCGACTCCAGCCCCGGCACCCCGAAGGCGTGGTCGTGCCTCTTCGAGCGGATGCGGGGGCCGGATGCCCGCCCGCTGCCGTCGGCGGCGGCCGGGGTGAACGCGCACATCAACTTCGACCTGCCGTTCGCCCTAGTGACCACGTTCGATCACCTGGAGTCGGAGCCGGTCGACGGCAGCGACCAGCACCACGACTACCTCGAGATCAACAACATCTTCGCGGACAAGATCCCCGGGCTGCGCCGGGGCTACCTGGAGCGGTGGCAGCTGCTCATCGACATGCTCAATGGCGACATCGACGACTGGTACCAGGGGGAACTGGTCGAGTACACCCGCGATGTCGCCTGGCGTAACGCGCAGAAGATCTGGCGGTGCCGGCACGATCCGGACGCCCGCGAGTGTGAGCGCACGCGGTTGGACGACAACGCCGCGGCGCTCGGCCGGTTGCTGCTCTCGCCCCTCGGGGCGTTCCTGCAGTAGCCGGGACGGGGGGCCCCCGCGCTCCGCCCCGTGGGGGGCGGCGGAGCGCGGGGGCGCGTCCCACCAGTTCCACCCCGTGTGGCCGCCCGAGGCCGGGTCGGTCACGCAGGGGACAGCCGGTCGGCCCCGGGGGGTGTCGACCGTCTGCCACCGTCGGCCGGCCCGGGGGGTGCCGGCCGGCGGTGGGGGAGCGCCGAACGAGGTCACGTCGACGGCGTGCGGATCCGGGGGTGTCGGCGGGCTCGGATCGGGTACGCCCGCGCCATGACCGTCCTGGCCCGGCGTCGGCCCGCCGCCCGCCCCCGGCCCGCGCGGCCCGGCCCCCTGCGGCCGGGCGGCCCGGTGTCGCGACCCACCGCTCGGCCCGGCGCCCGATGACCGGCGTCGCGGCCCGATTTCCGTTCCGCTTCGATCCGGTGTTCCGTCCGGTACTGGCGCTGCTCGGGGTCCGCCCGGCGACGGCCTGGGTCGCCGTGACCGAACGGGACCTGATGATCCGGTACGGGCCGTGGCGGCTGCGGACCGACCGGGACAACGTCACCGCCGTCGAGTTGAGCGGGCCGTACCGCTGGTGGCGGGCAATCGGCCCGCACCTGTCGCTGGCCGACGGCGGTGCGACCTTCGGCAGCAGCACTGCCGGCGGGATCTGCCTGCGCTTCGGCGTACCGGTGCCGGCGCTGCTGCCCGGAGGGCGACCCCGGCACCCGGCGGCCACCGTGACGGTCGCCGACCCACCCGCGCTGGCCCGTCTGCTCGCCGTCGCGGACCTGTCCTGAGCAGGCCGAACAGGTGCCCGGTTCCGCAGACCGGGCGTCGGCGCACCGCCTACCGTCAGATCAGGACCTGTGAGGGTGGGACTGGCGATGGCTGACGAGCACCCGGCGAAACCACGGCGCTGGAGCGGGCGCCGCCACGCACCGAGCGGCCCGGACCCGGCGCTGCGGGCGGCCCGTGATCCGGCCCGCCCGCACCGGGGCGGCCGGCAGGGCGTCGTGGTGCCCGAACGCGTGCCCACGCCGACCCGCTCGGGGCCGCCGGCCAGCCCGCTGCGCCGCTGGCTCTTTCAGCACCAGGTGCAGCCGCCCGGCCCGGAGGCGACCGAGGGACAGAACCGTCGGCACGCCTGGTGGCAGGTGATGTGCCTGACCGGCGTGGACTACTTCTCCACGCTGTCGTACCTGCCGGGCATCGCGGCGGTGGCGGCCGGGGCGCTCTCCCCGCTGGCGACCCTGTTGATCGTCGTGCTCACCCTGTTCGGGATGCTGCCGATGTACCGGCGGGTGGCCCACGAGAGCCCGCACGGTCAGGGTTCGGTGGCGATGTTGGAGCGGTTGCTGCCGTTCTGGCGGGGCAAGATCTTCGTCCTCGTGCTGCTCGGCTTCGTGGCCACCTCCTGGATCATCACGATCACCCTCTCCTCGGCCGACGCCACAGTGCACCTGCTGGAGAACCCGTACCTGCCGGACGTCCTGCACGGGTCCCTGGTACCCGTCGTGGTGACTGTGGTGCTGCTGCTCATCCTCGGCGGGGTGTTCCTGCTCGGGTTCCGCGAGGCGGTGGTGGTGGCCATCCCGCTGGTAGCGGTCTTCCTGGTGCTCAACGCGGTGATCGTCGTGGTCGCGGTGGCCCGGATCGTCGGGGACCCGGGCATCGTTTCGAACTGGACGGCCGCGGTGACCTCGACCGGTGGCGGACCGGGCCACGTGCTGCTCACCGCCGTGTTGGCGTTCCCGCTGCTGGTGCTGGGGTTGTCCGGTTTCGAGACCGGGGTCAGCATGATGCCCCTGGTGGCGGCCGACGGCCCGGACAAGCAGGCCCGGCTCGCCGCCCGGATCCGCAACACACGTCGGCTGCTCACCACCGCCGCGTTGATCATGTCGGTGTACCTGATCTCGACGACCTTCGTGACCACGGCGCTCATTCCGGCGGAGGAGTTCCGGCCGGGTGGCGGCGCGAACGGGCGGGCGCTGGCGTTCCTGGCGCACACCTACCTGGGGGAGGTGTTCGGCAGCGTCTACGACGTGAGCAGCGTGCTCATCCTCTGGTTCGCCGGCGCCTCGGCGATGGCCGGGTTGATCAACATCGTGCCGCGCTACCTGCCGTCGTACGGCATGGCGCCGGAGTGGGCGCGGGCGGTGCGCCCGGTGGTGATCGTCTACACCGTCGTCAGCGTCGCCATCACGATCGCCTTCCGCGCCGACGTCAACGCCCAGGCCGGGGCGTACGCCACCGGGATCCTGGCCATGATGGTCTCCGGGGCGGTGGCGGTGACGATCTCCGCGGCCCGTCATCACCGGCGCGGCTCCGCGATCGGCTTCACGGTGCTGACCCTGGTGCTGCTGTACGCGCTGCTGGAGAACGTCATCGAACAGCCGGACGGCATCACGATCTCCGCGCTGTTCATCCTCGGCATCATCGTGGTCTCGTTGGTCTCCCGGGTCACCCGGACCACCGAGCTGCGCGCCGAGCGGATCGAGTTCGACGAGGCGGCCCGTCGGTTCATCACCGAGTCGCTGGCGCACGACGGGCAGCTGCACCTGATCGCGAACAAGCGGCAGAAGGGGTCGGTGAAGGAGTACACGATCAAGGAGCGGGCGCAGCGCGGGATGAATCCGGTGCCCGGGGCCGCGGACGTGCTGTTCCTGGAGATCGACGTGGTCGATCCGTCGGAGTTCAGTCAGGTGCTGCGCGTGCACGGGATCGAGGTGGGCGGCTTCCGGGTGCTGCGGGCCAACAGCCCGGCCGCGCCGAACGCGATCGCCGCGATCCTGCTGGCCCTGCGGGACGCCACCGGGGTTCGGCCGCACGCGCACTTCGAGTGGTCCGAGGGCAGCCCGATCGCGCACCTGGCGCGCTACCTCATCCTGGGTCGGGGGGACACCCCGCCGGTGGTGCGGGAGATCATCCGCCGGACCGAACGGGACCCGTTGCGGCGGCCCGGCATCCACGTCGGCGGGTGACATCGATGCCGCTTTGACAGTTTTGAAGATGAAAGAGGGGACTATTCACGTTCACGCCTTCCTGTCCGTATTGCGGACCTATCGTGACGTTTGGTAGCCGGCGAACACGTCGAGCCCCCCGCGCCCGAATCGGCGCGCGGTCACGTCACGTACGCAGGAAGGTAGGCACCGTTGATGTCCACGTACCGAGAGGGAGACCGCGCGACCCGACCCAGACGGCGGTCCCGATGGTTCTTAGCCAGCGGCTTGCTGGCGGGGAGCCTGGTCGTGGGAGCGGCCGGAGCGGCCGCCGCCGCCGACCGTGCCCTCACCCTCCCCGGTCTCGCCCGGCTGACCCCGGCAGCCGATGACGACCGCCGCGACGGTGACCGGCAGGGTCCGCAGCCCGGCCCGGACGACGCGGAGCGGGCCCGCCCGACCACCCCGGGCACCGGAAAGCGGGGTGTGGTGTCGGTGCCGTGCGACGCCGCGAAGCTGGTGGCGGCGCTGGTCACTGCCAACGCCGCGGGCGGCGGCGAGCTCCGCCTCGCTCCCAAGTGCCGGTACACCCTCACCGAGGCGTTCCACGAGACCGACCAGTACGACGGCGGGATCCGGGACGCCCGGGAGGCCGCCGACGCCGCGGAGACCCCCGGGGACGCCGACGCACCGCCGCACAACCCGGCCGACGACACCGCCGGGCTGCCGGTGATCTACCAGGCCATCACGATCGACGGTGCCGGCGCCACCATCGCCCGGGCACCCCAGGCCGCCGCGTTCCGCTTCTTCACCGTCCGCGACGGCGGCGAGCTGACCCTGCGCGACATGGAACTGCACAACGGCCGCTCGGCCATCGAGGGCGGCAGCGTGCATGTGGTGCACGGCGCCACCGCCGTGGTGGAACGGGTCACCGTCACCCAGAGCACCTCGCTGTCGCCCGAGGGTGGCGGCGGCGGCATCTTCAACGACGGCAACATGCTGGTCACCGACTCTACGTTCGTGGGCAACAGCGCCGCCGGCGCCGCGGGCAAGGGCGGGGGCCTGCTCAACGGCGGCGTGCTGACGCTGAAGCGCTCGGAGTTCCACCACAACAGCGCCAACGCCTACGGCGGCGGGCTCGGCAACTACCGCGGTGCCGCCGACGTGGAGAGCGTCTCCTTCACCCGAAACAGCGCCACCCAGGGTGGTGGGCTGGCCAGCTTCTCGGCCCGGACGAAGGTCTCCGACACCGAGCTGCTGAACAACACCGCGCAGATCGGCGGCGGCGCCGCCAACTCCGACGCGGTGCTGGTGCTGCGCACGATGACGATCCGCGGCAACACGTCCACAGTCAACGGCGGCGGCATCTCGACAGTGAAGGGCCTGACGCCGATCGACGACAGCGTGATCGACGGCAACACCACCCACGGCCTCGGGGCCGGCATCTACGCCGAGAAGGCGAACCTGCTGGTCCGCGGCAGCGACGTGACCCGTAACGAGGCTGTCGGCGCCGCGTCCCAGGGCGGCGGCATCTACGCCAACGCGGGCTCGGTGGCGATCTACACCAGCAAGGTCACCCACAACGCGTCGACTGTGAAGCCCGGCGGCATCTTCGGCATGCACGCCCAAATCAAGATCGACGATGAGAGCGTGGTGGTCGAGAACGAGCCGACCAACTGCGAGGGCAGCCAGGTGCCGATCGCGCACTGCTTCCGCTGAGCGTCGACCCGCGCACCATCCCGAGCGCGTTCATCCTGAGCGCACCGCCCGTCCGGACGATCATCCGGACGGGCGGTGCGTCGTCAGGTGACGCCCACGGCCCCTCGCCGACCGCCGATCCCCGTGACCACCGACGCAGGGTTCGGTGCTGCCGCCGACCCGCTCCTCAGCACGGCGTCAACCCACCGCCCGCAGACGGCCGGCGAGGTCACCGGCGAAGAAGTCGAGGAAGCCGTCCGGGTCGGGGCCGGCGTTCTGCAGGACGATGTGGTCGAAGCCGGCCTCGACGTACGACCGGACCTTGGCGACGTGCGGTTCCGGGTCCGGGCCGATGGCGAAGAGCTGCCGGATGTGCTTCTCCTCGACGTACGCGCTGGCGGCGTCGAAGTTGACCGGGTTCGGCAGCTCGCTCATCACCTTCCAGCCGGTGACCATCCATCGGCTCGTCTGCAACACGGCCTGCACCGCCTGTTGCTCGTCGGTGGCCCAGGCCAGTGGCACCTCGGCGTAGCGCGGGCCCGCGCCCTTGGCGCGGCGGTAGTGCTCGATGATCGACGCGTCCGGTTCGGTGGCGAACAGGCCGTCGCCCAGCTCGGCGGCGAGCCGCGCCGACGCCTCACCGCTGGCCGCCACCGCGATCACCGGCAGGGTGTCCGGCAGATCGAAGACCCGGGCGTCCTCCAGTTGCAGGTGCCGTCCCTCGTACGACTGGTAGCCGCCCTGCCAGAGCAGCCGGATGATTTCCAGCGCCTCACGTAGTCGCTCGTGTCGCCCCCGCACGCTGGGGAAACCCTGCCCGACCACGTGCTCGTTGAGCCGTTCTCCGGCACCCACCCCGAGGGTGAACCGGCCGTCGGAGATCAGCGCCATGGTCGCCGCTGCCTGGGCGATGATCGCCGGGTGGTAGCGGACGGTCGGGCAGGTGACCCCGGTGGCGAGGCGCAGGGTGCTGGTCTTGGCCGCGATGGCGCCGAGCGCGCTCCAGGTGAAGGACGAGTGCCCCTGAGCGTCCAGCCACGGGTGGAAGTGGTCGCTCATCTCGACGAAGTCGAAGCCGGCCCGCTCGGCCAGTACGGCCTGCCGGATGATCTCCTGCGGGCCGTACCCCTCCGAGGCCAGCTTGTAGCCGATCTGCATGCCCACACTCCCGATCCCGTTCGCTGACTGGAAGCATCGGCCGTTCCCGTCCCCGGCGCTGACAAACGCCGTCGAACCGCAAACCAGCCTCCTAGGATGCCTTAGGCGGTGTGCGGTGGGCTACATCAAGCACGTAAGCCACCTCCAACCACCGGACACCATCACCGCACCAGCAGATCGATGACGCCCGTCAGGTCCTCCTCGCCTCCGCCCTCCGCCAGGCGGCGGCGCATCAGGTCGAAGTAGGGGAGGAGCAGTTCGGGGCTGACACCCTGCTGCTCGGCGGTGCTCAGAAAGGTGGGTGTGCCGGCCACCTGCATGGCGAGAGGGGAGACGACCCCCTTTGTGTAGTCCCCGCTGCGCAGTTGGTCGGCGGTCTGGTGAACCGCCGGGACCATCGCGACGAGCCAGTCGGCGAGCAGTGGGGCAAGTGCCGCCGGCTCGATGTCCTCCCGACGGATCAGGGCGAAGGCGTGCGCGACCCCGGCGAACATCCCGTACATGGCGCTGAGGAGAGCCACGTCGTGCAGTGCCGCGAAGCCCGCGTCCTCGCCGACGTAGGTGGTGTCGACCGGGACGCCCAGCGTCTCCCGGTGCCGTTCGTAGAGCGCCCGCGAGCCGCTGTAGAAGACGTAGCCGCCGGCGTCCGGGACACCGATCATCGGCGGGACAGCCATGATTCCACCGTCCAGGTACAGCGCGCCGCGGCTGCGGGCCCACGCCGCGCGGGCGCGGGCCTGGGCAGGGGTGCTGGTGGTCAGGTTGACCAGATCTCGGCCGGCCAGATCCACACCGGCCAGCACCTCGTCGACAGCACTGTCGTCCAACAGGCAGACGACGACCAGGGTGCTCGCCGCGACCGCCTGAGCGGCGTTGCCGGCGACCCTTGCCCCGTCGGGCGCGAGCGCTGCGGCGCGGGCCGGCGTGCGGTTCCAGACGGTGAGGGGGTAGCCGGCGGCAAGCCAGGCGCGGGTCAGCGCGGTACCCATCGCGCCGAGTCCCAGCATCGTGACGGAGGGCTTCTCCACAGTGTTCGGTTCCATGCCGATTAGGCTGGTCATCGGCCCCCAGATGATCAAGCACGCACTTCGGAGTGCGTGGTTACCCCAAGGTGAGCGAGCACGTCGGAGGGGTGGGTATGGCGACGTTGAACCGGCCGGGCACCGCAGACGGACACGCCTGCGGTATCGACACCGCGATGGAGGTGATCGGAGGCAGGTGGAAGGTGCTGATCCTCTGGGCGCTTCGCGAGCACCCCCTGCGTCGCTTCGGCGAGCTGCGTCGACTGCTTCCGGGGATCACCGAGAAGGTGCTGGCCTCTCACCTACGGGAGATGGAAGCGGACGGCGTCGTGCGCCGCGTCTCGTACGACGAGGTGCCGCCCCGCGTCGAGTATTCGTTGACCGAGGACGGCATTCGCCTCAACGACGCCCTCGAGCCACTGGCCGCCTGGGGGCGCGACCGGTCGACCGGCCCACGGTCGCGGGACGAGCCGGCGTAGTGCTCCTGCGTGACCTCGCCGAACGGCAACGGCCCGTGCCTCCTCCTTGGGGGGCACGGGCCGGTCCACGTCTGTCGTCTACTTGGAAGGCTCGGGCAGCTTGCAGTCGACCTTCGGGTTGGCGCCGATGTAGTTCAACGGCCCGGCCACGATGGTGACCAGGATCGTGCCGGCCTCGGCGCAGTTGGTGTCGTCGCCGCTGTAGTAACCGCGCTGGCCAGCGGCGATGGCGCCGATCACCAACCAGATCACGACGATGACTCCGAGAATCGAGGTGCCGCGCATCGCTGCCTCCTGAGGTATGTGGTGGATCTGAGGTGCAGCCGTTGTACCCAATCGCGTCGCGCCGCTAACGGTTGCGTGCCAGGACCCCCGCCGGATCCCCCATCCGGCCGATGCCGTCCGCCGTTGTGTACCGCCCGGGCATCCGCCGCCCGCACCGGGTAGCGCCTGTCGGCTATCGGATCGGCGACCGACCTCGCCGTCATCCGGGTGAGTGGACGTAGAACTGCCTCACGGCCCCGCCGAGGAGGACTCATGGACGCCCCGACACCGCCCCTGTACATCGACCGCCCCGAGGACGTCGCGGTCGCGGCCCGCGCGCTTGCTGGCGGCGCGATCGTCGCGGCGGCGTTCGCCAACTTCTACGTCATCGTGACGCGTCCCGACGCGGCCGCCGTACGCCGGGTCAACCTGGCCAAGGGCCGACCGGTGCACCAGGTCGGCAGCATCACCACAGCGATCGGCCGGATCCCCGGGATGTTCGACTGGACACGGATCTCACCGCGGTTGCCGGTCGGTCGGGTGCGGGCGCTGATGGACGCCCTCTACGGGGCCGGGCCGTTCGGCTTCCGCGGGCCGGCGGCGGACCGGCTCCCCGAGCACCTCACCCAGATCGACCAGGGGATGCGGACCACCCAGGTGATCGCACCGGGGCTGACCTGCCCGTCCAACGCCTTCTTCGAGCGGGCGCTCGCCGAGACCGGAACGGATCATCTCTACATCACCTCGGCGAACCGCTCCCGGCATCTCACGGGCGCGGCGGAGGAGCCGGCGCACTGGAAGGCGGGCGCTCTCGCGGCCGACTTCGCCCACCTCGACGATCTGGTGGTGCTGGTCCACCGGGACGAGGCCGCGGCCCGCGCCGCGTACCCGGGCTATCTCACCACCTCGGTCACCCTGCTCTCGTTCCACGCGCCGGAGGGCGACCTCGAAGAACCGCCGGTGCTCACGGTGGACCGGCACGGATCGCTGCACCTGGACGACGTTCGCCGCGCAGCCGCGCCACTCGGTCTGCAGGTGCGCCTGGCCGGAGGCGCCCGGGACCGGTTGCAGGTCCGGGAGTACGCCGGGGCACTGGTGTGAGCGGCTATCGCATCGGCCTGGTGGTACCCAGTTCCAACACCACAATGGAAACCGAGATCCCGGCGATGCTGCGCCGACGCGAGGTCGTCGATCCGACGGTCCGGTTCACCACCCACTCCAGCCGGGTACGGCTGCGTCAGGTGAGCGCCGACGAGTTGGCCCGGATGAACCGCTCCGCCCTGCGGTGTGCCGCGGAGTTGGCCGACGCCCGCTGCGACGTGCTCGCGTACGCCTGTCTGGTGGCGGTGATGTGCGAGGGCGCCGGCGCGCACGAGCGGGCCGAGCGGCGGTTGGGCCGCGCCGCCGGTCGCGCCGGGCACGACATGCCGGTGGTGACCAGTGCCGGCGCGCTGGTCGCCGGGCTGCGGGCGCTGGGTGCCCGCCGGGTGGCACTGATCGCGCCGTACCTTCCGCCGTTGACCGCGACGGTTGCCGCCTACCTCGCCGCGTACGGCGTACAGGTGACCGACGCGGTGAGCCTCTGCGAGCCGGACAACGTCGCGGTCGGGCGCATCCCTGCGGCGAGTCTGGTCGAGCTGGCCGCTCGTCTGGACGTGACCGACGTGGACGCGGTGGTCCTCTCCGCCTGCGTGCAGCTGCCGTCGTTGGCGGCCGTGCCGCAGGTGGAGGCCCGTCTCGGCCGCCCGGTGCTCACCGCGGCGACGGCGACGGTGCACCAACTGCTCACCGGTCTGGGTGTCGAGCCGTACGTGCCCGACGCGGGCCGGCTGTTGGCCGGCTCGGTTCCGCTGTGAATGGCGGGTTGGCTCAGTGCGGTGGTGACGGGGCCTCTGGCGCCTTGCCGTGGCTACGCCGGAAGTCCGCGTAGGCCACGCCGGCCAGCACCAGCAGCCCACCGAGGGAGGCGAACCCCGGCGGCAGGTACAGCAGGCCGGGCGCGATGGTCAGCAGCGCCAGGATCCCGCCGGGCCGGGACCACGACACCCGGCTGAACACCTCGTACTCGAAGGAGGCCCGGCCGGCCAGGAAGAGCGCCGGTCCGCCGAGGATCACCGCCAGCCAGGCGGGTGGGGTCCGCCCGGTCGGCTCGTGCAGCACCAGGTGGAAGCCGGACGCGGTGGTGACCACGCCGGCGATCATCAACAGATGGGTGTACGGGGCGCTGAACAGGAACTTGCTGGGTGACTGGGCCGCCTTGATGGCGGTCGGCAGCAGCTCGCCGGACTTGTGCACGTAGATCCGCCAGAGCAGCAGGGTGGTCAGGAACGCCACCGCGAACGCTCCGATGTTCTCGGCCTCGGTGTGCTCCATGCTGAACATGGTGCCGATCGTCAGGATGGCGTCGCCGAGCGCGATGATGAAGAACTGCTGGTAGCGCTCGGAGAGATGCTCCGCAGTGACGTTGCGCTGCTTCTCGGGCACCACCCCGAGCCCCGGCACCGGGTACGCGAGCCGGAAGCCGAGGTAGTCGATGGCGAGCGCGATGGCCCAGCACGCGATCCGGGCGTCCCCGCTGACGAAGGCGCCGATGAGCCACGGGATCGCCGAGACGACGAACCAGAGGAAGATGCGGGCCGCCCGACGCTGGGTCTGCGGTTGGCGGCGTACCGCCGGCATCAGGAACAGTCCGCGCCCCAGGTGGATCGCCACGTACGCTCCGGCGAAGACGACCCCCCGGGCGTTGAACGCCTCCGGGATCGCCGTGGTCATCAGCAGCGCGCCGAACATCACGGCGCTGATCAACAGCTTGATCTCGGTGCGTTCCGGGTCGTACAGGTCGGTGACCAGCGTGGTGATCGCCCAGGTCCACCAGACGGCGGCCAGCATGATCAGTGCTTCGGCGGCTCGGTGCCAGTCGAGCTGGTCGACCATTGCTCGCGAGATGAGCGCGAGCGCGACCACGTACACCAGGTCGAAGAAGAGTTCGAGGAGGGTGACCCGGCGTGAGGCCTCCGGGTCGCGCACCGGGGGGCGGCTGGCTCGTGGCGATCCGGGCTCCGGCGCGGCGAGGTGCACGGGTCACTCCTGCGAACCGCTCGACTCGACGGACCTGTCCGGTCCACCTGTACGGACGGTAACGAGCGGGGGAGCGCGGGAGCCCGCGTTCGCCCGCTCGTCCCCCGACCGGGTTGTGTCGGGTGGTTACCCCGCTTGCGGGGATGTCGACGGCTTCTCGCCACCACGGGGGGCGGCGAGGGCGTCGACCAGGCGGCGGGCCGAGCCGGCCAGGTTCCATCGTTGGGCCAGCTCGAGCAGCCGGTCCGGGTCGGCCGGCGCGCTCGGCAGCGCGGTGGGCAGCTCCGGCAGGGGCACGTCCAGGGCGACCCGGACCACAGTCGGCGCGACGCCCAGGTAGTCGCGGGCCGCGACCAGCTTGGCGCGCAGGCCCGGCGCGAAGGACGAGTCGGAGTCGTCGAGCGCGGCCAGGATGCCGGCGATGCTGCCGTACCGCTCGATCAGCCGGGCGGCGGTCTTGTCGCCGACGCCTGCCACCCCGGGCAACCCGTCACTAGGGTCGCCGCGCAGCGCGGCGAAGTCGGCGTACCGGTCGGCGGGCACGCCGTAGCGGGCCCGCACGGCGGCGTCGTCGCAGTCGTCGAGCTTGGCGACGCCGCGCCCGACGTAGAGCAGTCGGACCGGTCGGGCGTCGTCGACGAGTTGGAACAGGTCGCGGTCGCCGGAGACCACCTCGACCGGGCCGGGCTGGGTCACCGAGAGGGTGCCGAGCACGTCGTCCGCCTCGTAGCCGGTCGCGCCGACGGCGGTGATGCCCACCGCGGTCAGCACCTCCAGGATCATCGGCACCTGCGGGGAGAGGGTGTCCGGAACGATCTCGCCGCCCTGCGGGGCGACCCGGTGCGCCTTGTATGACGGCAGCAGGTCGACCCGCCAGGCCGGGCGCCAGTCGTAGTCCAGTGCGCAGATCATCCGGTCGGCGCCCCGCACCCGGATCAGGGTGGCGAGCATGTCGAGGAAGCCGCGCACCGCGTTGACCGGGGTGCCGTCCTCGGCCTTGGCGGCGGACTCCGGGATGCCGAAGTAGGCCCGGAAGTAGAGGCTGGCTGCGTCGATCAACAGGATCGGGGGTCGGTGTGCCACGCCGGACAGCCTGGCACAACCGTCCGACGATCTGGCGTACGCCCGGCCGCGCCGGTGCTGTCAGCGTCGCTCGTCGGGCTGGTAGACGGTCTCCCGCCGGGCCAGGTGCTGCACGATGTAGCTGGTCACCAGCAGCAGGATCGCCACCACCACCTCGACCCAGGCCGCGATGCCGTCGGCGACGGTGACGCCGATGATCAGCAGGACCAGGCCGACGAGGGCGAGCACCCCGGCCCACAGTTGGCGGCGACGGCGTGTCGCCACCCGATTCGCCTCGTTGCCTGCCACGTCGGTCCTCCCGGTCAGGTCGCCCGCGCGGGCGACCCGATCCCAGGCTAGGGCCGCGGGGACGCGCCTTGCCGGAAAACGACGGTGCGGGCTGGTCGCCGCGCGCCGTGGACTGCGTGGAGCGCGGTCAGCGTCACCGCGTCGACCGCCGACCCGACCCATGCCGGTCGTGCCGACGGTCCACCAGCGCCGGAACACCCCGGCCCGTTCGTCGACGTGCAGGTCGCCGACCCCCGTTCGCCGGGCCAGTGCATTCCAATCTGGAACCGACTATAGTCGGACGGAACCAACGGAGGTAGCCGGTGCGGCGAGAGGATCTTGCCGATGCGGACTGCGGCATCGCGCAGGCGCTCGGCGTACTGGGGGACTGGTGGACCTTCCTCATCGTGCGTGACGTCGCCGGCGGGACGACCCGCTTCGACGCGCTCCAACGCGAGCTGGGCGTCAGCCGTCGGGCGCTGACCGAGCGCCTCACCGCCCTGGTTGAGCACGGTGTGCTGGAGCGCAGACCGTACTCGCGACACCCACCGCGGTACGACTATCTGCTCACCACGAGGGGCGAGGGGCTGTTGCCGGTGCTGATCGCGCTGCAGGACTGGGGAACGAGGCACCTGATGGGCGACGGTGACGTGACAGCGACGGCCGACGCCGGCTCGGCCGAGGCGCGCCGCGCGCACGACCTGGTCGGCCGACGGTTGCCCGAGGTCGTCCTGCCCGCCGCCGACGGGCAATCGGTGGCGGTGGCCGCGACGGATGCGTGGACGGTCCTCTACCTGTTCCCCGGGGCGTACGCGCCGGGGACGCAGGGCTATCCGCCCGGCTGGGCGGAGATTCCCGGCGCCCGGGGGTGCACCCTGGAGTCGACCACGTACGCCAAGCGTCATCCGGACTTCGTGGCAGCAGGTGTCCGGGTGTACGGCGTCAGCACCCAGCGGCCCGACCAGCTCGCCGACTTCGCCGCGTACGCCGAACTGCCGTTCCCGCTGCTGTCGGACGAGGACGGTCGGCTGGGGGCGGGGCTGCTGCTGCCGGTGTTCCGCGCGAGTGGGATGACCCGGTTCAAGCGGCTGACCCTGCTGGTCGACCCGACGGCGGTGGTGCGGGCCGTGCAGTTCCCGGTGACCGACCCGGCCGGCTCGGTGCAGGAGATGCTCACAGCGGTCGGTGAGCACGCGCGAGCCCCCGGCTGACGCCTTCGCGTCGACGACCGGGGGCCCTACGAGCCAGCTGGGCCGGGGACCCTGTGGGCGCGGCGTCAGGCCGGGAGCGTCCAGCGCTGGTTGGCGCCGGCGAAGCAGTCCCAGATCTGCAACCGGGTGCCGTCGGCGGAGCTGTTGTCGCTGGCGTCGAGGCACTTGTTCGACTGCGGGTTGCGCAGCGTGCCGTTGGACTGCGCCTGCCAGACCTGCGCGCCGCTGCCGTTGCAGTCCCAGAGTTGGACCTTCGCCCCGTTGGCGGTGGAGCCACTGGTGATGTCGGCGCACTTGCCGAGGGCCCGCAGCGTGCTGTCGCTGGCCACGGTCCAGGTCTGCGCGTTGGTGCCGTTGCAGCCCCAGAGCTGGATGGCGGCGCCGTTGGCGCTGCTCGCCGAGGCCACGTCGACGCACTTGCCGGCGATGCCCGTGATCCGGCCGGTGCGGCCGGTCGGCGGCGGGGTGGTGCCGCCCATGATGGTGTCGTACATGGCGCTGAGCAGTGAGGTCGAGCCGCTGGTGTCCTGCGACAGCTCCCAGTTCATCACGCCGCCGGCGTTGGCCAGCGCCCACTGCGTCTTACGCTTGACTGTCGGGATGCCGTTCCAGCACTGCTGGCTGCCGCCGATGGTGGCGCAGTCCCGGTTGGCGTTCGCCGGGTCGAGTCCGACCAGGTACGAGTAGTTGTAGTAGACGGGGCGGCTGTAGAACGGGATGCCGAGGACGGCCTTGCTGGCCGGCAGGCCGCGGGCCTTCCACAGGTTGATGCTGTTGATCGACCAGTCGTAGTTGGCGTGCGGGCTGCCGCCGTCGTAGGCCATGATGTTGAGCCAGTCGACCTGGTTGAACACTGCCGGCTGCACGCCGTCGACGGAGTAGCCCTCGCTGACCACTGCGGCGGTGAGCAGCTTGCCGCGACTGTGCAGGGCGCTGCTGAGCTGCGTCATGAGCGCCGTGTAGTTGTTGGCCGAGGCGCCCGGGTCGGGGTACTCCCAGTCCATGTCGACACCGTCGAGGTTGTACTGGTTGACGAAACTGATCAGGTTGTTGACGAAGTTGGTGCGACTGGTGGCGTTGGCGGCGAGCGTCTCGAAGGCCGAGTCGTTGCCGTCGTTCCAGCCGCCGACGGCGATGGAGACCTTGACGTTGTTGGCGTGCCCCTGCGACACCAGCGAGGAGAGTCGAGCCCCGTCCACCCCTTGCAGGGTGCCGTTGCTGTTGGGCAGGACGAAGGCGTAGTTGATGTGGGTGAGCTTGTTGTACTGGATGGTGTTGATGTTGCCGGCCCAGGAGGGCATGTAGCCGACGCTCTTGAAGTTGTTCGGCAGCACCACGGCCTGCGCGGCGGTGGGAATGACGGTGAGGGTGGCGCCGGCCGTGGCCAGCGCGAGTAGGCCGGCGGCGAGGGCGCGGCGCAGTGGTGAGGACATCGGGGGCCTTCCCGTGGGCGGGGGACGACACCCGCCCGCGCAGGGTTGTCGCGGGCGGGGGGGTGCGGGGACGCAGGGACGGGTGGGCCTCGAGGCAGCCAAATCTTAAAGAGTGTTAACTGTCCGAGTCAATCAACGTCGATGGATTTCCGACGATCGGTGTCGATATGGGGTTTGCCCAAACGACCGTTAAGCTGACGGGGTGGGAATCGACGAGCTGTATCCGCCGGATCGGTTGATCGCCGCGCAGCGCGCGACAGCCGCCGCCGGGCTGGACGCCCTCCTGCTCACGCCCGGCTCCGACCTGCGGTATCTGACCGGGTACGACGCCCACGCGGGGGAACGGCTGACCTGCCTGGTGCTGCCCGCCGAGGGTGAGCCGACCCTCGTCGTGCCCCGGCTCGAACGCCCGGCCGCGGAGGCGTCCCCGGCGCCGGCCACCGGAGTACGCATCGTCGACCACGCCGACGGCAGCGACCCGTACCCCCTGGTTGTCGCCGCCCTCGACGGCCCGGTCGCGGCGGTCGGGCTCGCCGACCGGATGTGGGCCGAGCAGGTCCTCGGCCTGCGCGCGGCGCTCCCCGACGCCGCCCAACGGCTCGCCGGGGAGGTGCTGCGCGAGTTGCGGATCCGCAAGTCCCCGGCGGAGGTCGCGGCGCTCACCGAGGCCGGCGCGGCGATCGACGAGGTACACCTGCGGATGGGCGAGTGGCTGCGCCCCGGTCGCACCGAGGCCGAGGTCGCCACCGACATCGCCGCGGCGATCCGCGCCGCCGGGCACGTCACCGTCGACTTCGTCATCGTGGCGGCCGGGCCCAACGGAGCCAGCCCGCACCACGGCACCTCCGACCGGCCGATCGGCGTCGGTGAGCCGGTGGTGGTCGACATCGGCGGCACGATGGCGTCGGGCTACCGCTCGGACTGCACCCGCACCTACCTGGCGGGCGGGTCGGCGCCGGCCGACTTCCTGGACTACTACGCGGTGCTGCGCGACGCGCAACGCGCCGCCGTCGAGGCGGTGCGGCCAGGGATCACCGCCGCGGCGGCCGACGCCGCGGCCCGAGCGCCGATCGCCGCCGCGGGCTACGGTCCCGCGTTCCTGCACCGCACCGGCCACGGCATCGGCCTGGACGGGCACGAGGAGCCGTACCTGGTGGCCGGCAACGACCGACCCCTTGAGGCCGGCATGGCGTTCTCCATCGAACCGGGCATCTACCTGGCGGGCCGGCACGGCGCCCGCATCGAGGACATCGTCGTCTGCACAACGGACGGCGTGCAACGGCTCAACACCACCCCCACGGAGCTCATCGCGCTATGACTGTCGACCGGATCCTCCCCACCGACGAGGCCCACGACCTGCTGGGTCTCGCCACCGAGCTCGCCGACGGCGAGCTCGCGCCGAAGGCCGCGGCCTTCGAGGAACGCGCCGAGTTCCCCCGCGAGGTGCTGCGCACGCTGGGCCGCGCCGGCCTGCTCGGCCTGCCCTACCCCGAGGAGTACGGCGGCGCGGCGCAGCCGTACGAGGTGTACCTGCAGGTGCTGGAGATCCTGGCCAGCCGGTGGCTCGCTGTCGCCGAGGCGGTCAGCGTGCACACCCTGTCCTGCTACCCGGTGGCGGCGTTCGGCAGCGACGAGCAGCGCAAGCTCCTGCCGGACATGCTCGGTGGCGAGTTGCTGGGCGCGTACTGCCTCTCCGAGCCGCAGGGGGGCTCGGACGCGGCGGCGCTGACCACCCGGGCGGATCGCGACGGCGACGCGTACCTGGTCTCCGGCACCAAGGCCTGGATCACCCACGCCCGCACCGCCGACTTCTACAACGTCTTCTGCCGCACCGGCGGCCCGGGTCCGAAGGGGATCTCCTGCCTGCTCGCCGACGCAGGCACGGCCGGCATCACCCCGCAGGCGGCCGAGCGGACGATGGGACTGCGCGCCTCCCCGGTGGCGCAGATCGCCTTCGACGAGGCGCGGGTGCCGGCCGACCGGTTGATCGGCGGCGAGGGGATGGGCTTCACCATCGCGATGTCCGCGCTGGACTCCGGCCGGCTGGGCATCGCGGCGTGCGCGGTCGGGCTGGCCCAGGCCGCCCTGGACTACGCGGTCTCCTACGCCAGGGAGCGGCAGCAGTTCGGGCGCTCCATCATCGACTTCCAGGGGCTGGGGTTCCTCCTCGCCGACGCGGCCACCCAGATCTCCGCCGCCCGCGCGCTGACCCTGGCGGCGGCCCGGCTGCGCGACGCCGGCCGCCCGTATTCGATCGAGGCGGCCAAGGCGAAGCTCTTCGCCACCGACATGGCGATGCGGGTGACCACCGACGCGGTGCAGGTGCTCGGCGGCGCGGGTTACGTGGCCGACCACCCGGTGGAGCGGTACATGCGGGAGGCGAAGGTGTTGCAGATCGTGGAGGGCACCAACCAGATCCAGCGGATGGTGATCTCCCGGGCCCTGGCCAAGGGCTGACGACGCTACGTGGTGGTGGGGCTGCGGTGGGTGCGGCACGGCACACCGCGGCCCGCCACTCGGGTACCTCGTCGCCGAGCGACGGTTTTCCCGGTAGGTTGCACGCCGTGGAGGAGATCGACCGCGCTATCGTCGCCGCGCTGACCGCCGACGGCCGTCTGTCGTACACCGATCTGGCCGAGCGGGTGGGGCTGTCGGTGTCCGCCGTGCACCAGCGGGTCCGTCGGCTGGAGCAGCGCGGGGTGATCAAGGGGTACGCCGCCCGGGTGTCGTTCGAGGCGCTGGAGTTGCCGCTGACCGCGTTCGTGGCGATCCGGCCGTTCGATCCGTCGCAGCCGGACGACGCCCCGGAGCGGCTGGCCCACCTGCCGGAGATCGACTCCTGCTATTCGGTGGCGGGGGAGGACTTCTACCTGCTGCTGGTGCGGGTGGCCAGCCCCACCGACCTGGAGCGGGTGCTCCAGGAGATCCGCACCTCGGCGAACGTCACGACCCGGACGACAGTGGTGTTGTCCACGCCGTACGAGAACCGGCCGCCGAAGATCAGCTCTGCGGCACCGGGTCGGTCGCGGTCCCGGGCGCCGGAGGAGCCGGCTGGTTCCACCGCAGGATGACCTGCCGGCCGTGTTCGTGACCGAGCGCGCTGACCGTGGCGGTCTCCAGCCGTAACCGCCCACCGGCGGACGGGGGCAGGCCGATCCAGCGGGCACCGAGCACCCGCAGGCTGTGCGCGTGCCCGACCAGGGCTACTGTGCCACGGTCGAGCAGCGGGGTGACGCGGGCCAGCACCCGGTCGAGCCGTTCGCCCACCTGCGCGGGGGACTCCCCGCCGGGGCAGCCGTCGGTCCAGATGTTCCAGTGCGGGTCGTCGTCGTGGATGTCGACTGTGGTGCGGCCCTCGTACTCGCCGTAGTTCCACTCGCTGAGGTCCTCGTCGACGGCGTCGACGGTGAGCCCGGCCAGTTGCGCGGTGCGCAGCGCCCGGGAGCGGGGGCTGGTCAGCACTGTGACGAAGCGCCGGCCGGCCAGGAACGCGGCCAGGGTGCGGGCCTGTCGCTCGCCGTCGGGGGTCAGCTCCAGGTCGGTGTACGAGGTGTGCCGCAGGCTGGCGCTCCAGGTGGTCTCGCCGTGCCGGATCAGCAGGAGCTCTCCCATGCGGTCAGTTAACCATCGTGGGGCGGTGCCGACAGGCGACCCTCCCACTACCTATCTTCCTAGGATGCTCTAGCGGGTGTGCCGACCGGCACCGCCGGTTTCGGCACCCGCAGACCGGGCAAGCGAGCCGGGACAACCGCCAGACCGAGGAGGCGCGATGAGCTTCACCGAGAAGGCAAAGAACAAGGCTGAGCAACTGGCCGGCGCCGCGAGAGAGCGCGTCGGCGACATGACCGACAACGAGCGGATGCGTGGCGAGGGCGCCAGCCAGCAGAGCGACGCGCGCGCCAAGCAGGCCGGTCAGAACGTCAAGGACGCTGGTCGCAACGTGAAGGACTCCTTCACGAAGTGACCCGAGCGGTCCACGGGGTCCCCGGGCGCGCCGTCGCCCGGGGACCGTCGTGCTGCGACCCCGGGCCCAGGGCCTTCCTGTCGCGATCTTGCGGGTTTGGCGCGGCCTCTGGGGCTTCCATGACCGGAGGCAGGGTCGGCACGGGGCAATGAGGGTGGCTCGCGTTTGGGATGATCGGCGGCGTGAATCTCGCTCGGCTCCGTCCCCTGTGGTGTGGCGTAATCGCGGCGGTGGCCGTTGTCGGCGGTGCCGCGTGTACGGCGTCTCGGGTGCCACCGCCGGACCGGCCGGTCTTCGTCGGGTCGTCGGCCTCGTCGACCCCGGCCGGTGTGCCGTCGGGCGACGCCTCGTCGGAGGTGCCGTCGACGGGCGTCTCTCCGGCGGTGCCGCCGAGCACCGTCTCGTCGCCGCCGGTGGTTGCGACGGTGCCGGGCGCGACGCCGATCGGGGCCAGGGCGCCGGTGGTGGATCACGGCCCGCGTACCGGGGCCACTGTCGCGCTGACCTTCGACGCGGACATGACCGACGGGATGTTGGCCAGCCTGCGGGCCGGCCGGGTGAAGTCGTACGCGAACCTGCGCATCCTCGACCTGCTGGAGCGGGAGCAGGTGCCGGCGACGTTCTTCCTGACCGGCAAGTGGGTCAAGCGGTATCCGGACGTGACCCGGCGGATCGCCGGCAATCCGCGCTTCGAGTTGGCCAACCACACCTACGGGCACGCGGCGTTCACCGCCGACTGTTACGACCTGCCCCGGCTGCCGGTCGACGAGCTGGCCGGCGATGTGGCGAAGACGTTCGAGGTGATCGCGCCGTACGGGGGTCGGCAGACCCGGTACTTCCGGTTTCCCGGGTTGTGCCATGACGCGGCGGCGTTGGACGCGTTGGCGCCGTTGGGCGTGACCGTGGTCGACGGGGACGTGGTCAGCGGCGATCCGTTCGCGACGGCGTGGAAGCCGTTGGTGCGGGCGGTGTTGGACCACGTTCGCCCCGGGTCGGTGGTGATCATGCATGTGACCGAGGCGAACGCAGCGATGACGGATGAGGCGTTGCCACACATCCTGGCCGGGTTGCGGGAGCGAGGGCTGGTGCCCGCGCCGTTGTCCGAGGTGCTGGCCGAGGGCTGAGGCTCAGCCCTGCTGCACGTCGTCGACGGTCAGGACGATCTTTCCGCGGCGGGATCCGTGCTCGGCCGTCTGGTGCGCGTCGGCCGCCTTCTCAAGCGGGAAGGTGGCTTCGATGGGCACCCTGAACCGGCCCTCAGTGAACAGTTCGGCTGCGGCGGGCAGGCCGTGGCGGCCGTCGGGTTCGCCGGCCAGTTGCCCCATGGACAGTCGGACGCCGTGGGTGGGGGCGGTGAAGTCGGCCAGGGTGAGCACCGCTGTCGGGTCGCCGGTGAGGTGGAGCAGTTCGGGCAGGGACCCGGCGCCGGCGATGTCGAGGGCGCGGTCGATCCGGGTCACGCCGAGGGCGTCGAGGCGGCCTGTGAGGTCGGGGCCGTAGGTGACCGGTGTCGTCCCGAGTTGGCGGAGGAAGTCGTGGTTGTCGGCGCGGGCGGTGCCGATGACGTGAACGCCGCGAGCGGTGGCGAGTTGGACGGCGGTGCTGCCGACGCCACCGGCGGCGCCGTCGACGAGGAGCGTCATGCCGGGCCGTAGGTCCAGCAGGTCGAGGGCCCGGGTGGCGGTCTCGATGCTGGTGCCTGCCGCGCCCGCCTGGGCCCACGGCATGGTGCTGGGCTTGTGCGCCCAGAGCTGTAGTACAGCGAACTGTGCGCTCGCGCCGCCGAGTCTGGCCAGCTCGACGAGGCCGAAGACATGGTCGCCGAGGGTGACCCCGTCGACGTCGTCGCCGATCTCGTCGACGATGCCGGCCGCGTCGACGCCGGGGATGTGTGGCAGCGACAGTTGGGCGCTCATCGGGGTGCGGCCGGAGCGGAGGCCGACGTCGACGGGGGAGACGCCGGCGGCCTGGACGCGGATGCGGATCTGGCCGGCCCGGGGCCGTGGCGCGTGAGTGGTCTCGAGGTGCAGTACCTCGGGGCCGCCGAACCGGTCGTACTGCACGGCGAACATCTGGGGCTCCTCTGCCTGGGAAGACGGGGTGATGGTCGTACCGTAGGCCGGAAACGGAGCAGGCGTTCCGCTGTGGGGTCAAGTGAGAGGAAGGCCGGTCGGAGATGTCTCAGATGCAGCGTGCCGATGCCCGGCTCAACCGTGATCGGGTGGTGGCGGCGGCACGGGAGGCGTTCGCGTCGGCGGGGCTTGAGGTGCCCATGCGGGAGGTGGCGCGACGGGCGGGGGTGGGCGTGGCGACCCTGTACCGGCATTTTCCGACGCGTACGGAGTTGGTGGCGACGGTCCTGGCCGAGCGGGTGGACGACTGCGGTGTGCAGGTGCGCCGCGCGCTCGACGACCCGGACCCGTGGCGGGCGTTGTCCGGCGTGGTGCGCGAGTTCGCCGAGCGGCAGATCCATGATCGGGCGCTCAACGAGGCGTTGTTGGGGCCAGGTGAGGTGAGTGCGGCGTTTCAGCGGGAGCGGCGGGAGCACGCGCAGGCGTTGAACGTGCTGGTGGTGCGGGCCCGGGCGGCGGGTGTGCTGCGCGACGGCGTCGGCGCGGACGACGTGCGGGCCGGCCTGTTGGCCATCGCGTCGCTTCGGCGGTTGCCGGCAGCGACGAACGCCCGGGTGATCGGTAGGGTCGCCGATCTGGTGCTCGCCGGTATCCGCGCCTGACCGGTGTGGGCTGTCACGGTTGTGGTCGCACCGGACATGGACTGGATGTGAGCTCAGGGACAGAGCAGGGCGAGGGCCGCTTCCGGCGGGTCTACGCCGAGGAATTCGAGTCGTTGTTGGCGTACGCGTTGCGTCGGGTCGCGCATCCGGAGGATGCGGCCGACGTCGTCGCGGAGACCTTCCTGGTGGCGTGGCGTCGCCGGCAGGACATTCCGGACGGCGGTGAGGCTCGGCTGTGGCTGTACGGGGTGGCCCGGCGGGTGTTGGCCAACCAGCACCGTGGTGGTGTTCGGCGGCAGCGCCTCGGTGAGCGGTTGCGCCAGCAGCTCGTCGTTTCGGTGGCCGATCCGGGGAGTGAGGTGCCGGAGCGGCTTGCCGTTCGGGCGGCGTTGGCGGGCCTGGCGGAGGTGGACCGGGAGGTGCTGATGCTGACCGTGTGGGAGGGTCTGCGGCCGCATGAGGTGGCTGCGGTGCTGGGGGTGGGTTACGCCGTGGTTCGGTCCCGGTTGTCGCGGGCGCGGGCGAGGTTGCGGGGGTTGGTCGGTGACGACCCGGGGCCTCCCGGACATGTGCTGGATGTGTTGACCGCGCCTACCCGTACGGAGGACTGATGAGCGGCGATGAGCGTGTTGACCGGCTGGTTCGGGATGCCGACCCGGGTGGGCTCGGTGGCGTCGGGGACCTCGCAGGGGTGAAGCGAACCCTTTTGGAGGAGATCGTGTCCGAGTCGGGGGTCGAGGGCGGTGCCGGTATTGCGCGGCGGCGCTTGCGGGTGCGTCGCTTCGCAGGCGTGGTGACGGCGGCAGCGGTGCTCATGAGCGTCGTGCCGGCCTCCATGGTGTTGCGGGGGCAGGCCGAGGGCGGTGGGGTTTCTCCGATTGTCACCCCGGCCGAGGGGGTCGTCTTTTCGCCGTTGGCGCTGGCGGCGGCGGAGCGGAACCCGCGGCTGCTGATCGATCGGTCTGGCTGGAAGGTGACTGATCTGTCGGGGTTCACCGAGGAGCTGGGCATGATCCGTTTTCGCCGGGGTGGGCAAGAGTTGGAGATGAACTGGTATCCGGCGTCCGGTTATGCGGGTCGTTATGCCGATCGACTCCAGGTGAATCGGCCGAAGTCGGTGCGGGTCGATGGCTGGCCGGGTGACCTGTTCGAGTATTCCGGCAGTGATTTTGCGGTGCTGACGCGTCCCCGCGAGGACGTGTTCGTGGAGATGAGGACCTCCGGGGACTGGTCGCGTAAGGAATTCGCTCGGGTTCTCGCGGACATCGTCCGGGTGGACGCGCGGACCTGGTTGGCCGTTCTTCCGGCGGAGATGGTCATGCCGGTGGGGGAGCGGGCGGCGAAGGTGCTCGCCGACGTGCCGCTGCCGCCCGGGTTCGACGTCGCGGCGCTGGAGGACATCGGCGTGAGTGACTCGTACCATTTTGGTGTGGGTGTGACGTCCCGGGTCGGCTGCGGGTGGATCGCGGAGTGGCAGCGGGCGAGGGCGAGCGGGGACGAGGCCGGGGTGCGGCGGGCCGCCGACGCGTTGCGGAGCAGTCACGGGTGGCGGGTGCTGCGGGACATGAACAAGGCCGGCGACTGGCCAGAGGTGTTCTGGGAGTACGCCGACGAAATCGCGGCCGGGACGTTGCGGGCCAGCTATTCGCAGGGTCTGGGCTGCGCCTGACCACGGAGTGCGCGACACCCCCGGGAGTGGTCTCCCCGGGGGTGTCGTTGTCGGTGGGTCAGTCGTCGGGGTGGTCGTTCCACCACTGCTGGCCGTTGGCGGGCAGGGTGTCGATCGGGTCGTAGTAGGCGTAGCGCTTGTTGAGCGCCTCCAGGTCGGCGGATTCGATGGAGGTGCGGTAGTTCTTCGTCCAGTACGAGATGCCGTGCTCACGGTCGTAGTCGGTGAGCATGTGCACCCAGCGCTTGCCGACGAAGGGGACGTCGCAGACGATGCGGGGGGTGGCGTAGCCGGGGAGGTAGCCCATGATGTCGTGTTGGAGTTGCTGGGCGTGCCAGACCGGGACCCGCCAGTGTTCGGCGTTGGGGATCATGTCGCACATGTAGAAGTAGTACGGCAGGATCCCGGCTTCGCCTTGGAGGGCGAAGCAGAGGTCGAGCAGTTCCGGGGTGGTGGCGTTGACGCCGCGCATGAGGACGCCCTGGTTGCGGACGTCGCGGACGCCGACGTCGAGGGCGGTCTGGGTGGCTTTGGCGACCAGTGGGGTGAGCGACTGGGCGTGGTTGACGTGGGTGTGGATGGCGAGGTTGACGCCGCGGCGGGCGGCGGTGCGGGCGACGCGTTCCAGGCCCTCGACGACGTCGGGTTGCAGCCAGTGCTGGGGGAGGCCCATGAGGGCCTTGGTGGCGAGCCGGATGTCGCGGACCGTCTCCAGTTCCAGCAGGCGCATGAGGTACGACTCGAGGTTGCGCCAGGGGACGTTTGCCACGTCGCCGCCGGAGACGACAACGTCGCGGACGCCGGGGTGGGCCTTGAGGTAGGCGATGTGGGCGTCGTAGCGGTCGACGGGCTTGAGGGTGAGTTTGAGTTTGTCGACGGCGGGGGTGGAGTTGCCGACGAGGTCCATCCGGGTGCAGTGCCCGCAGTACTGGGGGCAGGTGGAGAGCAGTTCGGCGAGGACCTTGGTGGGGTAGCGGTGGGTGAGCCCTTCGGCGACCCACATGTCGTGCTCGTGGAGGCTGTCGCGGCTGGCGTAGGGGTGTGATGGCCAGTCGGTGCGTCGGTCGGAGGCGACCGGGATCATGTAGCGGCGGATGGGGTCGGCGAGCAGCGCCTCGGTGGTGAGGGTCGCGAACGGCACCATCGTGTTGATCATTTGTGGTGGCACCAGCATGGACATGGTGGCCAGGGCCAACTGGTCGGCTTCGAGGTCGGCGTAGAAGGTTTCGTCGATCAGGTCACCGAAGACGGCGCGGAGCTGCTTGATGTTCTTGACGCAGTTGACGCGCTGCCACTGGGCTGATTCCCACTGGTCGCGGGTGACGTGGCGCCAGCCGGGGAAGCGGGTCCAGTCGGGTTCGACCAGGGGGCGTCGGTGGTACTCGTAGGGCTGCCCGGCGGTCGGTACGGCGACCGGGGCGTGACGGGGTTGAGGGATGCTCTCAACCGGTTGGGTCTGGGTCACGGCCCCTCCTCGGTGTTGCGGCTGATCAGCGAAGCCCGAAGGCTACTGGAAAATATTCGGTATAGAAACTAGTCTGCCGTAAGTTTTCCCGTTACGCGAGCCTTGGTCGGGGCTTCGGGCGGCTGACAGGGGGAGGTTGGCGTGACGTCACCGGTGGGACTGCACCGCGTCGTGCAACCGGCGGGGGTGCTGCCGCAGGCGGCCTGGCGCCTGGACACGTCTGCGGCGATCGCGCCGAACGAGGTGCGGATCCGGGTGCAGCGGCTCAACCTGGACGCGGCGAGCTTCCGGCAGTTGTCGGAGAAGCACGGCGGGGACGGTGACGCGGTCCGTGCCGAGGTGCTGGAGATCATCGCGACCCGGGGGAAGATGCAGAACCCGGTGACCGGGTCGGGCGGGATGTTGATCGGCACTGTCGAGGAGGCCGGTCGGCGGTCCCCGCTGGGGCTCAGGGCGGGGGAGCGGGTCGCCACCCTGGTGTCGTTGACGTTGACGCCCCTGGTGATCACCGACGGGTTGGCCCGCTGGGACGGGCGCAGCGAGCAGGTGCCCTGTGACGGGTGGGCGATCCTGTTCGCGCGCTCCATCGCCGCGGTGCTGCCCGACGACGAGGATCCGCAGTTGTCCCTCGCGGTGCTGGACGTGTGCGGGGCGCCCGCGCTGACCGCCCGGGTGGTGTCGCGCTACGTGGAGGAGCGTCGGCGTAGCGGTGATCCGACGCCGGTGCGGGTCGCGGTGATCGGTGGGGCCGGTAAGAGCGGGTCGTTGTCTCTGGCGGCGGCGCGACGGGCGGGCGCCGCGCGTACCGTCGGGGTGGTGCCGGTGTCGGCGGAGCGTGACGCGCTGGTGGCCGCCGGTCTGGCGTCGGTGGTGGCGTTGGCCGATGCGCGCGACCCGGTGGGGTTGTCCACGGCGGTGACCACCGCGCTGGGGGTGCCGGCGGACGTGACGGTGGTCTGCGTGGACGTGCCGGGCTGTGAGCACGGGGCGGTGCTGGCCACCGCGGACGGCGGCACGGTGATTTTCTTCTCGATGGCGACGAGCTTCTCCGCCGCGGCGTTGGGCGCGGAGGGGTTGGCCGCGGACGTGACGATGCTGGTGGGCAACGGGTACGTGCCGGGGCACGCGGAGTTGGCGCTGGGGCTGCTGCGGGCCGAGCCGGGGGTGCGTCAGCTGTTCGCGGCGCGGGTCGCGGCAGACTGAGGTCATGACGAACCCCTCGACGTTGTATCGCGGCGGCGTGCTGCACTGCCCCGCCGAGCCGAGCGCTACCGCGCTGCTGGTGTCCGGTGGGCGGATTGCCTGGTTGGGGACCGACGGTGACGCGCCGCCGGCCGACCGGGTGGTTGACCTGGGTGGGGCGTTGGTGACGCCGGCGTTCGTCGACGCGCACGTGCACACCACCGACACCGGGTTGGCGTTGTCCGGGTTGGCGTTGTCCGGTGTGCGTTCGGCGGGGCAGTTGCTCGACGCGGTGGCGGGGTTCGCGGCGGCTCTGCCGGCGGACGCGGTGGTGCTCGGGCACGGCTGGGACGAGTCGGGTTGGTCGGATCCGACGTTGCCGGACGCCGCGGCGCTGGACCGGGCCGCCGGTGGTCGGCGGGTGTACCTGTCGCAGGCGTCGATCCACTCGGCGTTGGTGTCGTCGGCGTTGCTGGCGGCGTGCCCGCAGGCGGCGCAGGCGGCCGGGTACGACGCGTCGGGCTGGTTGCGGCGCGACGCGCACCACGTGGTGCGGGCGGCCGCGCAGGCGTCGGTGAGTCGGGCGCAGCGGGTCGCGGCGCAGCGGGTGGCTCTGGGCCACGCGGCGTCGTTGGGGATCGCGGCGGTGCACGAGTGTGGTGGTCCGGAGATTTCCGACGAGGAGGACTTCACCGGTCTGCTGGGCATCTCCGGCGCGGGGTTGCCGGAGGTGTACGGGTACTGGGGTGAGTTGGGTGGCGCGGCGCGGGCCCGGGAGTTGGGCGCGGTCGGCGCCGGTGGGGATCTGTTCGCCGACGGGGCGTTGGGTTCGCGCACGGCGCACGTGTCGCAGCCGTACGGCGACGGCGACGGCTGTGGGCACGGGTACCTGTCGGTCGAGCAGGTGCGTGATCACCTGTTGGACTGCGCGGCGCACGGCATGCAGGGCGGGTTCCACGCCATCGGTGACGCGGCGATCGGCACCGTCCTGGACGGGTTCGCGGCGGCGGCGCGGACGCTGGGGGTGGAGCGGCTGCGTGCGGCCCGGCACCGCATCGAACATGCGGAGATCATGAGCAAGACGTTGATCGCGCGGTTCGTGGAGTACGGGGTGGTGGCGAGCATGCAGCCGGCGTTCGACAGGTTGTGGGGTGGCGCGGGCCGGATGTACGAGACGCGGTTGGGGTTGGACCGGTCGTTGGAGTCGAACCCGATGGGTGCGATGCACTCGGTGGGGGTGGCGTTGGCGTTCGGGTCGGATTCGCCGGTGACGCCGCTGGACCCGTGGGGGTCGGTGCGGGCGGCAGTGGCGCACCACAACCCGGCGCAGCGGATGGGTGTGCGTTCGGCGTTCGCGGCGCACACCCGGGGCGGGTGGCGGGCGGTGCACCTGGACGTCGAGGGGGTCCTCGCGTTGGGTGCGCCGGCGACGTTCGCTGTGTGGTCGACGCCGGCGGGGGTGGAGCGGGGTCTGCCGGTGTTGCAGGCCGAGGACCCGGAGGCGCGGGGTGCGGACGACCCGACGCCGCTGCCGGTGTGTCGGCGCCTGGTGCTGCGCGGTGAGGTCATCTATGAGGAAGGGTCATCATGACCGGGAAGCTTGATCTTGATCCGGTGCTGGTGGCGCGGGCGCGGGAGTTGGCGCGTCGGGCCGGGCAGCCGGTAGTGGACCTGGCGCGCAGCCACACCACGGTGTCGGTGGAGCGGGCGGTCCTGCGGTTGGCCGGGGTGACCGGCGCCGACCCGGACGGTATTCCGTGGGTGAACCGGCTCGTCGACGCGGTCGCCGCGGACGTGGGGTTGGGTCACGGGGTGGCGGTGCCGGTGTTCGACGCCCTGGTCCGTGAGGGCAGCACCGACGTGACGTTGCTGGCGCAGAAGGCCGCGGCCGGGTCGGTGCGGTTCACCCAGCCCACCGGGCGGGCCGCGACGGCGGCCCGGTCGGCGGCGCGCAGGGCCGTCGGCGCGGGTATTCGGCGCATCGACCGGCGGCGCGCCGAGCGGGACCGGCTCATCAAGCGCCACGGTGACCCGAAGCAGCGGCCGTGGATCTACCTGATCGTCGCCACCGGCGACATCTATGAGGACATTCCGCAGGCGCAGGCGGCGGCGCGCGCCGGCGCGGACGTGATCGCGGTGATCCGTTCCACCGGGCAGTCGCTGCTGGACTACGTGCCCGAGGGCGCGACCCGGGAGGGCTTCGCCGGCACGTACGCCACCCAGGAGAACTTCCGGCTGACGCGCGCGGCGTTGGACGAGTCGTCGAAGGAGGTGGGCCGCTACGTGCGGTTGACCAACTACGCCTCCGGGCTGTGCATGCCGGAGATGGCGACCCTGGCCGGGCTAGAACGCCTCGACATGATGTTGAACGACTCGATGTACGGGATTCTGTTCCGCGACATCAACCCGGTGCGCACGTTCGTCGACCAGCGGTTCTCCCGGCAGGTGCACGCCCGCGCCGGGATCATCATCAACACCGGTGAGGACAACTACCTGACCACCGCCGACGCTGTCGACGAGGCGCACACGGTGACGGTGTCGCAGCTGCTCAACGAGTTCTTCGCGCACGAGGCGGGGTTGGCGGACTGGCAGTTGGGGTTGGGGCACGCGTTCGAGATCAACCCGGAGGTGCCGGAGTCGTTCCGGTTGGAGTTGGCGCACGCGTTGCTGGCCCGGGAGTTGTTCCCCGACGCGCCGTTGAAGTGGATGCCGCCGACGAAGCACATGACCGGTGACGTGTTCCGGGGCAACCTGCTCGACGGGTTCTTCAACCTGGCCGGCGCGCTGACCGGTCAGGGCATCCTGCTGGTGGGGATGATGACCGAGGCGGTGGTGACGCCGTGGTTGTCCGACCGGGACATCGCCCTGCAGAACGTGCGTTACGTCCTCGGCGCGGCCGGTGGGCTGCACGAGGACTTCGTGCCGGCGCCGGGCGGGTTCATCCGCCGCCGCGCCAACCAGGTCCTCGGTGAGGCACTGGACCTGCTGGACCGCATCGGGGAGCAGACGCTGCTCACGGCGATCGCCGAGGGCACCTTCGGGATCATGAAGCGGCCCGCGGACCGGGGCAAGGGCCTCGACGGGGTCGCCGCGCACGAGGCCGACTACTGCAACCCGGCCACCGACATCCTGGAGGCCGCCGCGTGAGCGGGGAGAAGCAGATCGTGCGCCCGTACGGGGACACCACCGGTGACGGCATGGTGCAGGTGTCGTTCACCCTGCCGGTGACCCACGACAAGCGCGCCGAGGGCGCTGCGGTGCAGTTGGCCAACAAGATGGGCATCGACCCGGCGATGGTGGTGCACGCCAAGCCGATGGGCGACGGGTTCACGTTCTTCGTCGTCTACGGGCGGGTCAACCACCTGGTCGACCTCAACGCCGTGCAGGTGGTGGAACGGGACTTCGCGTTGCTGTCGGCGAAGGACGTCAACACGGTGATCAAGCAGCGGTTGCGGCGCAAGCTGTCAGTGGTCGGGGCGTGCATCGGCACCGACGCGCACACGGTGGGCATCGACGCGATCCTCAACGTCAAGGGCATCGCGGGGGAGAAGGGCCTGGAGTACTACCGGGAGTTGAAGGTCACCAACATGGGCGCGCAGGTCAGCGTGCCGGAGCTGGTGGAGACCGCCCGGGCGGAGAAGGCCGACGCGGTGCTCGTGTCGCAGGTGGTCACCCAACGCGACGCGCACCTGCACAACACCCGGGAGATGTCGGCCGCGTTCCGGGAGGCGATGCCGGCGGGGCGGCGACCGCTGCTGATCGTCGGTGGCCCCCGCTTCGACGAGTCGATGACCGACGAGTTGGGCGTGGACCGGATCTTCGGTCGGGGCACCACGCCCGGCGAGGTGGCCAGCTACCTCGTGCACGCCCTGATCACGCAACGGAAGGCGATGGCATGACCGACGAACGGCTCGGGTTGACGGTGACGCACCGGCGGTATGTGCCGTACTCGCACGCCCACTACGCGGGCAACCTGGTCGACGGGGCGTACGCGCTGGGGTTGTTCGGCGACGTCGCCACGGAGGTGTGCATCCGCACCGACGGCGACGAGGGACTGTTCGCCGGGTATGCCGACGTGCGCTTCCACGCGCCCATCCACGCCGGGGACGTGGTCGAGGTCACCGCCCAGGTGTCACGGGTGGGCACCCGCAGCCGCACCCTGGAGTTGAGCTGCGCGGTGGTGTGCCGGGGCCGCCCGGACCGCTCCGCGTCCGCCGCGGAGGTCCTGGACCCGCCGATCGTGGCGGTCACCGCGACCGGCACCGTGGTCGTCCCCGCCGCCAGCGTGAGTCGCGAGGAGTGAGCCGGGGTTGCGAGCCCCGCAGTCGCGAACAGGGAAACTCGTGACCCTGGCGGTCTGCGCCGACGTCGGTTCCACGTACACGAAGGTGGCGGTGGTGGACCTGGCCGGCGGTGTCCTGGCCGGCGCGGCGTCGGCGCCCACCACTGTGGGCACCGACGTGCTGCACGGCCTCGACGCCGCCGTCGCGGCGGCCACCGCCGGGCTCGGCGTGCGCGACGTGCCCTGGTACGTGTGCTCGTCGGCCGGTGGTGGGCTGCGGCTGGCCGTGATCGGCTACGAGCCGCTGGTCACCGCGCAGGCCGGCCGGCGGGTCGGGTTGTCCGCCGGCGCGCACGTGGTGCACGTCGCGGCCGGCCGGCTGGGCGCCGCCGATTTGACGGCGTTGCGGGCGGCCCGCCCGGACGTGGTGCTGCTCGTGGGCGGCACCGACGGCGGCGACGCCGACACGGTCACCCACAACGCCACCCGCCTGGCCCGGGCCCGGTGGCGCCGGCCTGTGGTGTACGCGGGCAACGCCGACGTGCGCGAGCAGGTGACCGGGCTGCTGCGCGACGCCGGGGTGCCGGTCACCGACGCCGACAACGTCCTGCCGCGTATCGGGGTGCTCGCCCCGGCGTCGGCGCGGGCGGCGATCCGGGCGGTGTTCCTGCGCCACGTCATCGGTGGTAAACGGCTGTCGAGGGGGGCCCGGTTCGCGGGGTTGGTGCGGGCTGCCACCCCCGACGCGGTGCTCACCGGTGTGGAGGTGCTCGCCGACACCCTCGGCGGGGACCTGGCAGTGGTCGACGTGGGTGGGGCCACCACCGACGTGTACTCGGTGCTCACGCCCGACGAGCGGGCCACCGGGCCGGGCCGGGAGGTCGCCGGCAGCCTGTGGCGGGCCCGCACCGTGGAGGGCGACCTGGGCATGCGGTGGAGCGCCCCCGGGGTGGTGCGGGCCGCGGTGGAGGAGCGTCTGCTCGCCGCCGGTGAGGCCGACGACCTGGGTGCCGCTGCGGCGCGCCGGGCGGCCGCCCCGGCGTTCCTGGCTGTCGACGACGTCGAGTGGGACGTGGACCGGCGCATCGCCACCCTCGCCGCGACTGTGGCGCTGCGCCGGCATGCCCGGGGCGCCGCCACCGGTGAGCGGGCCGGGCGGGACCTGCGCGACGTGCGGATGCTGGTGGGCTCCGGTGGGGTGCTGCGGCACTCGACGGCGGACGTGTCCGGGCAGGTGCTGACGGCGGTCCTGGCCGACCACGCCGGTGGGTGGGCGTTGCCGCGCGCCGCCGTGGCGGTGGTCGACGCCGACTACGTGTTGGCCGCCGGAGGGCTGCTCGCCGAGGAGCACAGGGCGGCCGCGCAGGCGCTGCTGCGTCAGCATCTGCGTACGCATTGAGACTCGCCGACCCGACACGCCGTGTCGCAACACACGACAGGCCGGCTGCGGGTTGACAACCGACGGGGGTCGGCACGTACCGTCTTTGAGTCCTACCACGGGAAGCGGCTGTTGTTCGCTTCGTCCCTTCGTCCGCTGGCCGAGCGACATGTTTGAGCGTCATCGTCGCGGCGGCCAGGTCCAGCGGGCGGGGGTCGGCGGGGCGGCGCGAACCGGCCGCGGTTACCGGTGTACGGGCAGGGTGAGGTGCACGGCCAGTAGACAACGGCCCGGCGGGGGCAGCCAGTCCACGTCCGGTCGGTCCGAAGGTCGTCGTGCCCCATCCTCGCCACACCGGCCGGGAAGGGCCTGGGAGCATCGGGGCGCGGCGCGAGCCGCGCCCCGATTTCATGTCTGCCGGGCGGTTCGTGCCCGACGGCCCGACGCGGCCGGTGCACCCGCCAGCCAGGTAACCTTCGCCCCGTGATCGAGGTGAAGCGGTGACGACCCTGGACCGGGACGAGACGCACGCCCCGGCGGCGCTGCCCCGGCCGGTCGTTCCCGGTCGGCCGCTGCCGCTGCGGGTCGCCGTGCCCCTGGCCGTGGCCGCCGGGCTGGCCCTGCTGGTGGCGTTCCCCCCGTACGGGGTGTGGCCGCTCGCGCCGGTCGGGGTGGCGTTGCTGGCCGCCGCCGCGCACCGGCGGCGGTTGCGCGCCGGCGCCGGCCTGGGTTTCCTGACCGGGGTGGCGTTCTTCGCCCCGCTGCTGGCCTGGACGAACCTGCACACCGGCTATCTGCCGTGGGTGCTGCTGTCGCTGCTGCAGGCCGGTTACCTGGCCTTGCTGGGCGCTGCCACCGCCTGGGTGTCGCCGCTGGTCGACCGCGCCCGTTGGGCGTGGCCGGCGCTGACCGGGTTGCTCTGGGTCGGGCAGGAGGCGCTGCGCGACCGCACCCCGTTCGGCGGGTTCCCGTGGGGCAGGTTGGCGTTCAGCCAGGACAGCTCACCGCTGCTGCGGCTGGCCGCGCTGGGCGGCGCCCCGTTGGTCACCTTCGTCGTGGCCCTCATCGGCGGGTTGCTGGTCACCGCCGCCTGGCGGGGCTGGGTCACCGCCCAGCGCCACGCACCCGAGCCCACCACAGCGCCGGGCGAGGCCGCGCCGGGCGCTGACGGCCCGCTGGACGGCCCTGCACGCGCGGGGGGTGCTGGGGCGCGGCGGTGGACGCCGGTGGTCGTACCGGCCGTCGTGGCGGTCGCGCTGACCGTCGGGGGTCTGCTGGTGCCGGTCGCCACCGCCGGGTCCGGCGACACCGTCACCGTGGCGATCGTGCAGGGCAACGTGCCGCGGCTGGGCCTGGACTTCAACGCCCAACGGCAGGCGGTGCTCAACAACCACGTCGACGCCACCATCGAACTGGCCGGTCGGGTTGCCGCCGGGCAGCAGCGGCGACCCGACCTGGTGGTGTGGCCGGAGAACTCCAGCGACATCGACCCGCTGCGCAACCCCACCGCCGGTGCGCGTATCTCCCAGGCCGCCGACACCATCGGCGCGCCGATCCTGGTCGGCGCGGTGCTGCTAGGCCCCGACGCCGGGCAGGTCCGCAACGCGGGCATCCTGTGGCACCCCGGCACCGGCGCGGACCTCGACCAGCTGTACACGAAACGCCACCCGGTGCCGTTCGCCGAGTACGTGCCGCTGCGCGACGTGGCCCGGTTGGTCAGCAAGAAGGTCGACCTGATCCGCAACGACTTCGTGCCGGGAAGCACCCCGGGCGTGGTACGCGCCGGCACCACCGTGCTCGGTGACGTGATCTGCTTCGAGGTCGCCTACGACGAGGTGGTCCGCGACACCGTCACCGGCGGCGCGCAACTGCTGGTGGTGCAGACCAACAACGCCACCTTCGACGTGGCGGAGGCCCGCCAGCAGATGGCCATGGTGCGGTTGCGGGCGGTGGAGCACGGCCGGCCGGCGTTGATGGCCTCCACGGTCGGAGTGTCCGGGTTCGTCGCACCCGACGGGCGGGTAAGCGATGCCACCGGGTTCAACACCCGGGAGGTCGTGGTGCGGCAGTTGCGGCTCGACGACGGACGCACCCTCGCCACCCGCCTCGGCTGGTGGCCGGAGGTGGCGCTCGCCGCGCTCGCCGCGGCGGCCCTGGTCGGCGCGGCGGTGCTGCGCCGGCGGCAGCGGGTCAGGCCCGGATAGCAACAGCCGGTACGCCGGCGGGAGCGGAGGAACCGTGATCCAGGCGACCGATACGATCCGACGCGCGGACGAGGTGCCCGGGGTGGGCCGGGTGCTGGTGGTGATCCCCACCTACAACGAGGCCGACAACATCGCCGTGATCGTGGGCCGGGTCCGGCGGGCCGCCCCGGCGGTGCAGATCCTCATCGCCGACGACAACAGCCCCGACGGCACCGGCGCGATCGCCGACGCCCTCGCCGACGGCGACGCGCACGTGCAGGTGCTGCACCGTCAGGGCAAGCAGGGCCTCGGCGCGGCGTACCTGGCCGGGTTCGGGTGGGCGCGCGAGCGTGGCTACCAGGCGGTCGTGGAGATGGACGCGGACGGCTCCCACGCCCCGGAGGACCTGCCGGCGCTGCTGGATGCCGCCCGCGACGCCGACGTGGTGATCGGCTCCCGGTGGACCAGCGGCGCCCGGGTGCTCAACTGGCCGCTGCGGCGGCTGTTGCTGTCGCGCGGCGGCAACCTGTACGCGCGCCTGGCGTTGGGCATGCCCGTCTCGGACGCCACCGGCGGTTACCGGGTGTACCGGATCAGCGCGTTGGACGCCATCGACCTGGAGTCGGTGACCTCCCAGGGCTACTCGTTCCAGGTGGAGTTGTCGCGGCTGGCGCACCGGGCCGGGGTGCGGATCGTGGAGGTGCCGATCACCTTCGCCGAGCGGGAGCGCGGCGACAGCAAGATGAGCCCGAAGATCGTGGCCGAGGCGCTGTGGCGGATCACCGCCTGGGGGGTGCGCGACCGCCGCCAGGCGGTACGCCGGGGCCTGCACGGCACCGCCACCGGCCAGGCGCGGTGGCCGTGAGCGGGTCAGGCACGGTGGCCGTGAGCGCGGCCGTGTCATGCTGGATGAGCGGAACACGTCCGTGGTGTCCGCAGGAATGGCGATGAGGTGAGATGCGCCGAGGACTGAGGTTCGTACCGTTGGCCCTGTTGCTGGCGGTGGTGCTGGAGCTGGCGGTGTTCGTCGGCGTGGGACGGGCGCTGGGATTCGGCGCGGCGGTGTTGCTGGTGTTCGCCGCGTCCCTGCTGGGGTTGGTGCTGCTGCGCCGCGAGGGGATGCGCGCCTGGCGTGGTTTCCGTGCCGCGGCGGCGGCCGGGCAACCCCCGGGTGGTCAGGTGACCGACGGGCTCGTCGGGCTGGCCGGCACGCTGTTGCTGGCGGCGCCCGGACTGGTCAGCGGGCTGGTCGGGTTGCTGCTGCTGGTGCCGCCGGTGCGTCGACTGGCCCGCGCCGCGGTGCGCCGCGCCACTGAGCGGCGGGTGTCGTCGATGGTCGCCGGTGACCTGTTCGGGCCCCGCACGGTGCGGGTGCGCCAAGGTGCGCCGCAACCCGCCCCGCAGCCGGAGCAGCCGGAGCAGCCGGTGGTGGTCGACGGCGGTCGGGCCATCGAGGGCGAGATCGTCGAACCCGGCCGGCACTGACACCAGGCCAGACAGACATGACGGCGCCCCCGGGGTTTTCCCCGGGGGCGCCGTCATCGTGCGTCGTGCGGCTCAGGCGCGGCCGCGGCGGGTCCGAACCTCCTGCAGGCGCTCCTCCAGGATGTCCTCCAGCTCGGCGATGGAACGCCGCTCCAGAAGCATGTCCCAGTGGGTACGCGGTGGCTTGGCCTTCTTCTGCTCCGGCTCGTTGCCGTCGACGAGTCGGGCGACGCTGCCGTCGAACTTGCATTCCCAGGTCGTCGGGACCTCGGCGTCGACGGCGAACGGCACCTCGAACTGGTGGCCCTTGGCGCAGAGGTACTCGCGGGTCTGACGCGGCGCGAGCTCCGTGTTGCGGTCGGATTCGTAGCTCACCGCGCCAAGGCGGCTTCCGCGCAGCATACGCTCGCCCATGATCGACTTCCCCTCGTTCGTGGTGCTGGTCTTCTGGGTGTAACGGTGCGTCCCCGTCGAGCCATTCCCGCCCGAGGGCGTGAGGCGTCCACGGGTGGGCCGGGACCAAGGGTAGCCGGCCGGGACGCTCACCCGGTGAGGTGATCCCCGGGCGGGTCGGGACAACGGTGTGTCCGCTGCCACCGGGGAGGTTAACCGCCTGAGCCTACCGAAGGTTGCGCCACGATGATCAGGTGGCGTCGCCGGGAGTGGCGGCGCCGAGGCGTGCCAGCGCCAACGCCAGGTCACTGACCTGGTCGCCGAGCTGCGCCACCCGCCGCTGGGCCAGGTCCCGGTCGGTCTCGGCGGCGTCGAGCCGTACCGTCAGTGCGGTGCGGTGACCCTCGGCGGTCGCCGCGGCCTGCCGGGCCACAGTCAGCTCGGCGGTGAGCGTGTCGCGCTGGGCGGCCAGGGCCGCCACCTCCGCGCGCAGCCGCGCGGCCAACTCCGCAGCCTCCTGCCGGGCGTCGTCGGCCTGCCGGGCGGCGACCTCGGCGCGGTCGCGGGCCCGGTCGGCCTGCTCGCGCGCCCGGGCGG
>NZ_JAKKFH010000028.1 GCF_022230925.1 Micromonospora alfalfae
GGAAACTGTCCAAGATCTACGGACAACCGCAACCAGACGACGCCGTTTACCTCCCCCAAGACCCGTGCAGGGCCGCATCCCCAGCCCGACGACCAACAACCAACGGCCCCGCAGCCAACCGCCAGCAGCCGGCGGCGCCCCAGCAAGCAGCGCCCCAGCAAGCGGCGGCCAGCAGCCGGCGGCCCCGCAACCGGCGGCGGCCCAACCAGCGCAGCCCCAGCCGGCGGCGGCCCCAGCCGGCGGCGGCCAGCAACCGGCACCCCAACCAGCGGCGGCCCAACCAGCGGCACCCCAGCCAGCGGCGGCCAGCAGCCGATGGCTGGTGGCCGGGCGATGAGCGGCTAGCAGCCAGTGATCAGTCAACCATTCCGCGACTGGTGAACGGCGACCGGCCAGAGCAGAAAGGCCGCTGGCCGGCACCCGGGGTTGCGGGTGCCGGCCAGCGGTCGGTGTCGTGCGGAGGTGCTGTTGTGCGGGTCAGCTGTTCCAGTACTGGCCAACCAGGTCGGCGGCCTGCTGCTCCCACTGGGCGTAGGCGTCCGGGTACGCCGACACCTGCACGGTCTGCGCGGCGTCGGTCAGGGGCATGTCCTGCCACCCGTCGACCTGCTTCAAACCCTTGAGGAACGCGGTCGTCGAGTACTCAGGGTCGGTGATCTGCTCCGGCGTGCCCCAACCACTGGACGGGCGCTGCTGGAACAGGCCCAGCGAATCGTGGTCGTTCATGTCGCCGAGGTGGCCCAGGTTCTCCAGCTTCGACTCCTGCAGGCTCGTCGCGATCGAGATCACCGCGGCCCGCTCCGGGAGGCCCGCCTTCTTCGTCGCGGCGATGATCGCCTTCACATTCGCGGTCTGCTCGTCGTTCAGGGCGATCCGGGACTGGTCGCCCTGGGTGCCGTGCGGGATGAGCTTGCTGGTGTCGGGCTTGTCGGCCTGCACCGCAACGGCGACGGGCTTGGCGTCGACCGGGTTGGCCACGTGGGCGATCGGGCCGGCGAAGACACCACCGGCGAAGGCGAGACCAGCAACGGACAGCACGCTCTTACGCATGATCGTGTTCATGGGGGTAGCTCCTTCGGGGGTAGGACACCCAACCGCCAGGGGGGCGGCGGCGGGGTGTGAGCACCTCGTCCGGCGCTGCACATACAAGGGGAAAAGTCTTTGGGGGTGACGCCATCTGGGCGTCGGGTCGGCGACCTGCGAGCGGGGGGCTCGTGGCGCCGGGACCCTGTGTAACGACCGGGGGGCCGGGGTCATTCCGGGGGTGGCCCACCATCGGCGCCCTCATCGTGGCGGTGCCAGAGGTCGTTCGTGGGGACTGTAACGACCGGGTGGAGGCTGGCATTCCAGCCTGCGCGACCTGCCCTCAGGGTCGGGCCGGCGGGCCGGTGGTACTGCGATCGTCAGGGTATGTAACGACCCCGGCCCCGCCATGATTCCGGCCCACGAGTGCGCCCGACCACATCCCACAACACCCAGCAGACGACAAACCGCCCAGGCGGCACCGGGTGGCGGGGCGTCGGATCATGCCTCAACGGCGTGATCCACTCGGATTCACGGAAGTCGGGGCATCCGAGACGCTGGGACAGCCCGACGTCAGGAAACCCGAGTCGATCACGAATGAAGCGGCCGGCGCATGACACCCGTTGCCGGCGAAGTTCTCAGACAGGCCCGGCAGGCGACAGCCGGGAGGGGGACGGCGTTGACCGGACGCCAGGAGCGGTTACTGGCCCGCCAGGCGGGACCGCACCTTTGCGGCGCAGGCGTCCAGAACCGTCTGCGCGTCCAGCCCGAGGCTCTCGATGGCCACCAACGCGGTGAAGGCGACGTCGGCCAACTCCGCCGCGACGTCCTCGCGGTTGTGGGTGACACCCTTGCGTGGATTCTGCCCGAGCAGACCGATCCAGGCGGCCGAAGCCTCCCCCGCTTCCTCGGTGAGCTTGAGGATGCGGCAGGTCAGTTCCGTCTGCCCGGTGCCGTTCGCCGCGTCCAGCCAGCCGCGTGACGCTCGGGCCGCCTCCCAGATCGTCTCGTCCACGACGACCAGTCAACCCGATCGGCCCACCGGCCCGAACGACCGGGTAGGGCCGGACCGCCGTGTTGACCGGCGGATCAGCGAACCCATTGACACTGGTCGACGGCGGTTCTAGGTTCAGGACGCTACCGGCCGGTAGGCAAACGTCCCGCTGGTCGCCCCCGGGCGACAACCGTCCGATGGGGAGCACCGATGCTGTCCACACCCGTCCGTACCCTCCGCCGCCTGCTCGCCGCGGCTGCGACGCTGACCCTCGCGGTCGGGCTGGCCGGTGCCGCGCCAGCCGGCGCCACCGGTCGCGACCCGAGGGGCGGCGAGCCGCTGCCCGGCTACACCATCGAGAATCCGCCGTTGGCGCCGCTGGTCGTGGGCGGCAAGCCGACGACGGTACGCCAGGGCGTGCACCGCCACGCCGGGTACATGATCGAGGTCCCCGCCCGGTGGAACGGCGACCTGGTGTTGTGGGCGCACGGTTACCGCGGCCAGGGCACTGTGCTCTCGCCGGAACCGCCGGCCTTCGGGCTGCGTCAGCGCCTGCTGGAGCAGGGGTACGCGTGGGCGTCGTCCTCGTACGACCGCAACGGCTTCGATATCCGCTCCGGGGTGCTCGGGACGAAGGATCTCGCCGACCACTTTGGGCGGACGGTCCGCCGACCGCAGCACACCTACGTCACCGGGGTGTCGATGGGTGGGTACGTCATCGGTCGTTCGCTGGAGCAGTACCCCGGCTTCTACGACGGCGCGTTGCCGATGTGTGGTGTGCTCGGCGATCAGACGCTGCTCGACTTCTACCTGGACTACAACCTGGTCGCGCAGGCACTCGCCGGGGTGCCGGCGTATCCCACGCCGGCTGACTATCTGACGAACGCGGTGCCCCGCATCCAGGTGGCGCTCGGCCTGGCCGGGCTGACCCCCACCGGCCCGGACACCACCACGGACCGGGGCAAACAGCTGCGGGCGATCACCGTGAACCGTTCCGGCGGGCCACGTCCGGGCGCCGACGCGGCGTTCGCGGTGTGGAAGGACTTCCTCTTCTCGATCAGCGTGCCCACCGGGAGCGGCAGCTCCCCCGCCCAGCGGCCCGGCCAGTTGTCCACCAACCTGCTCACCCGCTACACGCCGAACAGCCCGGTGAACGTCAACTCGACAGTGCAGCGGGTCGCCCCGGAGAACCTGCGGCAGCGGCTCCTGCCGACGCTGACCGAGGTGCCGCGCATCGCCGGCCGCCCGACCGCGCCGGTGCTCAGCCTGCACGGTCTCGGCGACCTGTTCGTGCCGTTCAGCATGGAGCAGGCGTACGCCAGTGACGTGGCGCGCAACGGTCGCAGCAGGCTGCTGGTTCAGCGGGCGATCCGGGCCACGCAGCACTGCGAGTTCAGCCCGGCGGAGGCCGGTGCCGCCTGGGACGACCTGGTGTCCTGGGTACGCACCGGCAAGCGCCCGGCCGGCGACACCGTGACCGACCCGGCGGTGGTGGCCCGACCCGACTACGGCTGCCGGTTCAGCGACCGGGACGCGTACGCGGCCGGGGTCGGCACCCGCCGCCTCTACCCGGCCTGCTGAGGTACGCGAACACGAAGAACCGGCCGGCTCCCGTCGATAGGGAGCCGGCCGGCCTCGTGTGCGGGTGTCACCACATCTGCTGGACGATGTCCGCAGCCTGCTCCTCCCACTGCGCGTACGCGTACGGGAAGGCGGAGACCTGCACGGTCTGCGCGGCGGCGGTCAGCGGCAGGTCCTGCCAGCCGCCGACGTTCTTGAGCGCGGTGAAGAACGCCGTGGCGGCGTACTCCGGGTCGGTGATCTGGTCGGGCGTGCCCCAACCGGACGACGGACGCTGCTGGAACAGGCCCTGCGAGTCGTGGTCGTTGTACGCGCCGAGGTGGCCGAGGTTGTACAGCTTCGACTCCTGCAGCGAGGTGGCGATGCCGATCACCGCGCCCCGGTCACCGACGCCGGTCTTCTTGGCGGCGTCGACGATGGCGCGGGCGTTGGCCAACTGCGCGTCGTCGAGCGGTACACGCGACTGCGCGCCCTCGATGCCGTGCGGGATCAGCTGGGCTCGGCTCGGCTTGCCGGCCGGCGGCTTGCCGGTGGCGGAACCGGTGGTCAGGCCCGACTCGACGGGCTGCTCATCCTGGCGTACCGAGGTGGCGGCCTTGCCGGTGGCGAGGTCGATGGCGGCGACGGCGCCCTGGTGCGGTCCGGAGGTGACCGGGGCGGCGGCTGCGGTCGGCGCGAGGGCCAGACCGCCGAGGGCGGCCACACCCGCCACGCTCAGCGCGGTCTTGCGGTACGAGTCCTTAGCGATGGCGGGGAGCCATCGAGTGAAGTCGACCTTCACGATGGTTGCCCTTTCGATCGTGCGGAGCGCTCCGGGATGAACACTCCTCGGGAGATGACCGCGGAAAAGCGTTTGGGCTCCGGCGGTACGGGGGACACAACCGGGTTCAGGTGTCGGGCATTCCGGAAACGTCCGAGGCCCGCGCCGGTGCGGCCTCGGTCACGGGACGACCCCGGACACGACGGCTCTTGGCGCACCGAACGGCGAGGGCTGTGACGGAGGGTGCTTTCGGAGTCGGGGGGGCAGTCTCCGAACAACAGCCTTTGCTCTGCTTACCTATACGCGCCAGTGACAGTCCGTGACGATGGGGAGGGACCTCCGTGGCTGGCCGAAAGCGCCCATCCGCAGCTCAGGGGACATGGTGCCTATAGGTAAGCAGAGCAAAGGGAACGCGCAGGGTGGGTGGGGGTAGGGACCGAGCGTTTTGTCGCTACCGTCAGTGGCCGTTTCCGGATGATCGTGGCGGAGGCGGTGCGACGCGCGGCCACGGCCAGCAATCGCCCGTGGGCGTCCGCCGCTGCGGCTGTCTGCCCCCGGGGTGAGAGGACCGCCCGGAGGCTGCCCGACTCAGTCGTCGCCGTCGCGTCCGGACTTCGCGGCCCGCGTCCCGACACCCTCGTCGGGGCCGAGAAGTTCCTGGAAGACGGTGATGTGCAGGCCGGCGGGGGCGTCCAGGCGGGAGTTGAGCGACTGCCACGGTGTGCGGGTGGGCGGGGCGACCTCGCTGGCCCCGGCGGCGACCAACCGGGCGGTGGTCGCCTCGGCGTCGTCCACCTCGAAGGCCACCCGGATTCTGGGCGCGACCTGCCGACCCACCTCTACCTCGTCGATCATGCGCTTCTGCGCCGGGTTGGCGATCTCCAGGGTGGCGCGGCCGGCGTCCAGGATCACCACCCGGGCGTCGCCGTCGCCGCTGAACGCCGCCTCCTCGGGCAGGCCGAGCGCATCGCGGAAGAACGCGACGGCAGCGTCGTGGTCGGCGGCCTCCACCACGAGCCGCAGCTGGCGGACAACGGGGGCGGGCGAGTCGGCGGCCATGTTCAAGATCCTAGCGCCGCGGCAGGGTTATGTTGGGACCGTCCAGAGGGGAGCGACTGTGGTCGAGGCGGCGAGCGATGACACGTACCTGCTGCACCTGGTCGGCCGGGTCGCGTCGCCGCTGACCGACGTGGCGAGCGCGCCACGGCAGGGCGACGAGGGCGCGCCGACGGCGTGGCTGGTCTTCGACCCGCAGGTCGAGCGGGCCGTGCGTGACCTGCGGGTCGGCACGGAAATGCTGGTACTCACCTGGTTGGACCGTGCCCGGCGCGACGTGCTCGCTGTGCACCCACGCGGCGACGAGAACCGTCCGGAGACCGGGGTGTTCAGCACCCGCTCACCGCACCGGCCCAACCCGATCGGGCTGCACCGGGTGCGGATCCTGGCGGTGGATGGGCTGCGCGTCGAGGTCGCCGACCTGGAGGCCCTCGACGGCACCCCGATCCTGGACGTCAAACCGGTGCTGGGCGCGGCCGACGAACGCTGAGCCGTCGACCGCGCGACAGCGGTGCGGTGTGCCGGGCTCAGTGGCCGCGGTCCAGCCACTCCTGCAGGTGCGGCGCCTCCGCGCCGATCGTCGTGTCGTCGCCGTGCCCCGTGTGCACGACCGTCTCCGCGGGAAGGCTCAGCAGGCGGGTGCGGATCGACCGGACGATGGTGTCGAAGTCGCTGTACGAGCGGCCGGTCGCGCCCGGGCCACCGGCGAAGAGCGTGTCGCCGGTGAACACCGCGCCCAGCTCCGGCGCGTGGAAACTGCACGCCCCGGGGCTGTGCCCGGGGGTGTGCAGCACCCGCAGCGTGGTGCCGCCCACCTCGATGCTCTGCCCGTCGTGCAGCTCACCGTGCGGCGGCAGGTGCGGGTGGACCATGTCCCAGAGGACCCGGTCGGCGGCGTGCAGCAGCACCGGCGCGCCGGTGGCCTCGGCCAGCTCGGGCGCCACCCGGACGTGATCGTCGTGGGCGTGGGTGGCCAGGATCGCCCGGACCCGACGGTCACCCACCAGCGCGAGGATCGCCGCCACGTCGTGCGGCGCGTCCAGGACGACGCACTCACTGTCGTCACCGATCACCCAGACGTTGTTGTCCACGTCGAAGGTCTGCCCGTCCAGGGAGAACGTGCCCGAGGTGACCGCGTGGTCGACGCGGGCGGTCACGGGAACACCACCACCGAGCGGAGCACGTCGCCGTTGTGCATCCGGTCGAAGGCGTTCTCGACCTGGTCGAGCGCGATCTCCTCGGTGACGAACGCGTCCAGGTCGAGCCGGCCCTGCAGGTACAGCTCGGTGAGCATCGGGAAGTCCCGGCTGGGCAGGCAGTCGCCGTACCAACTGGACTTGAGAGCGCCGCCACGACCGAAGACGTCCAGCAGCGGCAGCTCGACCTGCATCTGCGGGGTCGGCACGCCGACCAGCACCACGGTGCCGGCCAGGTCGCGAGCGTAGAACGCCTGCTTCCACGTCTCCGGTCGGCCCACCGCGTCGATCACCACGTCGGCGCCGAAGCCGCCGGTAGCGGCGCGGATCGCCTCGACCGGGTCGGTCTCGGACGCGTTCACCGTGTGGGTGGCGCCGAACTTGCGGGCCCAGTCGAGCTTGCGGCTGTCGGTGTCCACAGCGACGATCGTGGTGGCGCCGGCGAGGAGCGCACCGGCGACCGCCGCGTCCCCGACGCCGCCGCAGCCGATCACCGCGACCGAGTCGCCCCGCGTGACGTTTCCGGTGTTCATCGCCGCACCCAGCCCGGCCATCACCCCGCAGCCCAGCAGACCCACGGCGGCGGGTCGGGCCGCCGGGTCGACCTTGGTGCACTGCCCGGCGTGCACAAGGGTCTTCTCGGCGAACGCCCCGATGCCCAGCGCCGGAGCGAGTTCGGTGCCGTCGGTGAGGGTCATCCGCTGCGTGGCGTTGTGGGTGTTGAAGCAGTACCAGGGCCGACCCCGGCGGCAGGCCCGGCAGACCCCGCAGACCGCCCGCCAGTTGAGCACCACGAAATCGCCCGGGGCGACGTCGGTGACGCCCTCGCCGACCTGCTCCACGATGCCCGCCGCCTCGTGACCGAGCAGGAACGGGTAGTCGTCGTTGATGCCACCCTCGCGATAGTGCAGATCGGTGTGGCATACACCGCACGACTGAATCCGGACGATCGCCTCACCGGGCCCGGGATCGGGCACCACGATGGTGGTGACCTCGACCGGTGCGCCCTTGCTGCGGGAGATGACTCCCCGGACTTCCTGGCTCACTTCGCCTCCTGCTGGTGGTCTGCGGCAGGGCCGGGCGCCGGGTGGGCGGATGTGCCACGGGCTCGGCGGTGGGCCCCCGGCGAACCTACCGCGACCACCACGGCCAGCCCAGTCGGCCCGGCGGGTTATCGCGGGCGGTCCGGGGTACGCGGGCGGCATTCGACAACGGCCGACGGGAGTGACAATGAAATCCGCGCACCTGCCACTGCGGGTCAGTATCGGCGCGTACTTCCTCAACTCGGGTCTAGGCAAGCGCACCCTGGAGGGGACCGCGGCGGAGGGCCTGCACGGGATGGCGGTCGCCGCCATGCCCCAGCTCGGTCAGCTGGAACCGGCGCGCTTCGCCAAGCTGCTGTCGTACTCGGAGATCGCCCTGGGGGCCGCGCTGATCGCGCCGTTCGTCCCGGCGCCCCTGGTCGGGCTCGGCCTGACCGCGTTCGGCGCGGGCCTGGTGCAGCTGTACCTGAAGACGCCGGGGATGCGCGAGCCCGGCAGCATCCGTCCGACCCAGCAGGGCTCGGGGCTGGCCAAGGACGTCTGGCTGGTCGGTGCGGGGCTGACCCTGGTGCTGGAGGGGCTGACCCACGGCCGTCGGCGCGGCTGACCTGGCGGGTGGCCTGAGGAGCTTCGGTGACCCAGCCTCGGTCCGTGCGGCCGTTCTACCGGCCGATGCGGCCACGTCGTCGCGACGAGCCGCACCGCGCGGCCACGCCGCTGGAACTCTTCTTCGACCTGTGTTTCGTGGTGGCGGTGTCCCAGGCCGCCGCCAACCTGCACCACGCCGTCTCCGAGGATCAGCTCGGCCACGCGCTGACCAGGTACCTGTTGGTCTTCTTCGCGATCTGGTGGTCGTGGATGAACTTCACCTGGTTCGCCTCGGCCTACGACACCGACGACGACCTCTACCGGATCGCGACGCTGGTGCAGATCGCCGGTGCGTTGATCATCGCCGCCGGCGTGCCCCGCGCGTTCACCGACGGCGATTTCAGCGTCATCACGTACGGCTACGTGGTGATGCGGATCGCGCTCGTGGTGCAGTGGTGCCGGGCCGCCGCCGGGGACCCGGCGCACCGCCCGGCGGCCCAGCGGTACGCGATCGGCGTCACCGTCGTCCAGCTCGGCTGGCTGCTCCGGCTGGCCCTGCCGCCGGGGTGGGAGACCGCGGCGTTGCTGCTGCTGATCGTGGCCGACCTGCTGGTGCCGGCGGTGGCCGAGCGCCCGGGGATGACTCCCTGGCATCCGCGACACATCACCGAACGGTACGGGCTGTTCACCCTGATCGTGCTCGGTGACGTGGTGCTGGCCACGTCGGTGGCCATCCAGACCGGCGTGGACGCCGGCGACCGTCGTCTCTGGTCGCTGGCGGCGGCGGCCACCGTGATCGTCTTCGCCCTGTGGTGGCTCTACTTCGACCGGCCGATCGAGGCGCCCGCCCGGCTGCCGTACTCCCTGGTCTGGGGGTATGGCCACTACCTGATCTTCGCGGCGGTCGCCGCGGTCGGCGCGGGCCTGAACGTGTCGGTGGACCACGAACGGCACCTCGCGCACATCTCGGGCCGGACCGCCGGGTACGCGGTGGCCGTCCCGATCGCCGTCTTCCTGCTCACCGTCTGGGTGCTGCACGTACGCCGGCACCAGCACGGAGTGGTGGTCGTCGCCTTCCCGGTCGTCGCGCTGGTGGCACTGCTCGCGCCACTCGGCCCGGCCCCGGTGTACGCGATGGCGGCGCTGCTGGTCGCCCTCGTGGCGTTGACCATCCTGTTGCGCCACCGCGACGTCGGCCCGAGCGCAACGGCGGCCGGCCCGGCCTGAACCGCTGTCACGCCACCTCGCGGGCCGGGTCGGCGAGGGTGTCGGCGGGGCGTTGCGCGGGGACGGCGGGGGCGGTCGCCGGGCGGACCACGCCCCGGTTCAGGCCGGTGACCAGGAGCCGGTTGTAGGAGGCCGGCAAGGCCCGGGCCAGCAGATCGGGCAACTTCGCCGACCAGCCGATCAACACCCGGCCCCGACGTCGCTCGACGCCACGCAGGATCACCTCGGCGGCCCGCTCCGGCGCGATGGTCAGCAGCTTCTCGAACTGCGCCCGACCGGCCGCGTACTCGTCGTGGGAGACGCCGCTGCCGATCCGGGCGTTCTCGGTGATCCGGGTGCGGATGCCGCCGGGATGCACCGAGGTCACCCCGATCCCGTCGTCGACCAGCTCGTGGCGCAGCGCCTCGGTGAAGCCGCGCACGGCGAACTTGCTCGCCGCGTACGCGGTCTGCCCGGCCGGCGCGATCAGCCCGAACAGGCTGGAGATGTTGACCAGGTGCGCGCCCGGCTCGGCCCGGAGGGTGGGCAGCAGCGCGTGGGTCAGCTGCGCCACTGCCCGGAAGTTGACGTCGATCACCCAGCTGAACTCGTCGAACGTCACCTGGTCGAACCGGCCGCCGAGGCCCACGCCGGCGTTGTTGATCAGCAGGCGTACCCGGGGGTGCCGCTGGCCGATCTCCGCGGCCACCTGGGCGGTGGCGGTCTGGTCGGCGAGGTCCACCAGGTACGTGGCGAGCTGACGATCCGGGTGGTCGGCGCGGATCGCGGTGGTGACCGCGTCCAGCCGCTCGGCGTCGCGGTCCAGCAGGACCAGATCGGTGCCTCGGCGGGCCAAGGCGTGGGCCAGCGCGGCGCCGATGCCACTGGCCGCCCCGGTGACCACCGCTGTCGCGCCGGCGAAGTCGAACCTCTGCACGATCCTGCTCCTCTGCTGGCGGTTACCGATGCTCGGACGCGACGGGACGCGGGGTGCGGTCGCGCACGAACACCCCGCCGGCCCGCGAGAACCGCACACCCTCGTCGGTGAGCCGGCCGTGCCGCATCAGCAACACGTCGCGGGCGTAGTTCTGGTGCAGTCGCCACGGCGCTGTCGCACCCTGCTTGGGCAGCGTGTCGACGGCGCGCAGCACGTAGCCGGAGCGCAGATCGATCAGTGGCACCCGCTCGGCGTCGGGCGGCGGGAGCGGGGTGACGACGTGCTGACCGGTGCGGTCCAGGTGCCGCAGCAGTCGGCAGACATAGCCGGCGACCAGGTCGGCCTTGAGCGTCCACGACGCGTTGGTGTAGCCGAGGGTCAGCGCGAAGTTCGGCACACCGGAGAGCATCATGCCCTTGTAGGCCACGGTGTTCGGCAGATCGACGTCCACGCCGTCGACCCGCAGCGTCAGGCCACCGAGGGCGAGCAGGTTGAGCCCGGTCGCGGTGACCACGATGTCGGCGGGCACCTCCGCGCCGGAGGCCAGTCGGACACCGTTCGCCGTGAAGGTGTCGATGGTGTCGGTGACCACCGACGCGCTGCCCGCACGCACCGCCGCGAACAGGTCGCCGTCGGGTGCCACGCAGAGCCGCTGGTCCCAGGGGTCGTAGCGGGGCGAGAAGTGCCTGTCGACGTCGTACCCCACCGGGAGCATGCCCCGCGCGGCCCGGCGCAGCACCCGCTTCACCAGGCCTGGCGCACGCCGGCTGAGCTGGAAGGTGACGGTGGACAGCAGCACGTTCTTCCAGCGCACCACCGGATACGCGGCCTTCGCCGGCAGCCAACGCCGCAGCGCGTCGGCCAGGCGGTCGCGGGCGGGCCGCGCCAGAATGTACGTCGGTGAGCGCTGGAGCATTGTCACGTGCGCGGCCCGCTGCGCCATCGCCGGCACCAGTGTCACCGCCGTGGCGCCGCTGCCGATCACCACCACCCGCTTGTCGCTGTGGTCGAGGTCGTCGGGCCAGCGCTGTGGGTGCACCAACCGTCCGGCGTACGCGTCGACACCGGGCAGGGGCGGGGTGTAACCCTCGTCGTAGCGGTAGTAGCCGGTGCAGGCGAAGAGGAACGAGCAGGTCAGCACCACTGTTTCGGCGGTGTCGGTGCGCTCGGCGTGCACCGTCCAGCGGGCGGTGTCGCTGTCCCACTCGGCGCGCAGCACCCGGTGGCGGAAGCGGATGTGCCGCGGCACGTCGTACTCCCGGGCGGTCTCGCGCACGTACTCCCTGATGGTCGTGCCGTCGGCGATGGCCTTCGGCGCGGTCCACGGCTTGAACGAGTAGCCGAGGGTGAACATGTCCGAGTCGGAGCGGATGCCCGGGTAGCGAAACAGGTCCCAGGTGCCGCCGATGGCGTCGCGCGCCTCCAGCACCGCGTACGTCTTGTCGGGGCAGTCGCGACGAAGGTGGCAGGCGGCGCCGATGCCGGACAGGCCGGCGCCGATGATCAGCACGTCGAGGTGGTCGGAGGCCATCGCGTTCCTCCATCCGGGGCGGTGATCGGACGATAACACCGCACCCGGACGGCCGAAAGTTGTCGCGAGAGCCCTAGGACGCCCGGGTGAAGGTCATGATCCAGTTGGTCTCCCAGGTCTGCTCGCCGTCAACCGAGAACGCCTGCTCCCAGCGGGCGGTGGTAGCGCTGATGTCGGACCAGATGAACCGGCACCGGACCGGCCGCCCCTCGTGCTGGTCGTCGGCGTAGAAGCGGCCCACCCCGTCGACGAAGCGGCCCACCATCGGCGGCAGTCCCAGCACCCCGTCCACGCTGCTCATCCAGTAGATCGACCACTGCTCGCGAGCCGGGTCGAAGATCCGGACGGTAGCCCCAGCGGAGCCCTTGGTCGGGAACGTGATCTCGTCGAAGTGACCGCCACCGGCGAAGAACCCGTGCGCCACCGACACCCCCGGGAACTCCTCCCACTCGTCGGAGCCGACCAGCCGCTTGCGCAGCCGCCGGTTGACAACGTTCCAGGTGCCCACAAAGAAGTCGAAGTCGCCCATCAGCGGCCCACCGGCCCTTCCGCTCGCGTGTCACGCAGATAATTGATCAGATTCGGACTCTCCGGCAGCAGCATGTGCCGGACCCAGGCGGCCCGCTCGTGTTCCAGAACCGCCAACTCCCAGACGCAGCCCATCGCTGGGCGGCGCAGGCGGACGAAGTGTGCCGGGTCGTCGTCGGGACAGTCCAGCGCCGGCTGCCCGGCCGCGGCGACACGGATCTCCACCGCGTTGTCCCACACCCAGGTGTACGCCAGCAGATAGGCGCCGGTGTCCGCGCCCCGGTGCAGCACCACCCACCCGGCGGCCGGGGTGCCGTCGTCGACGATGTCGGCCAGCAGCGCGGGCAGCAGGTCGTACGCGGCCTTTTCCACCTCCGGCTCGATGGGTCGATCCGGCTGGTCGACGTGGTAGCGCTTGAGCTGCCGACCGTCCACCATGATCGGTCCCGGCGTTCTCAGTTCCTTGTCGCGAAAAGCCATGCCGGGACGGTACGACCGGTCCCCTGACAACTAGTGTCAGTGAAGTGCGAGCCAGTCGACTTCTCTCCGTCCTGATGCTGCTCCAGTCGCACGGGCGGTTGACCGCCGCGCAGCTCGCCGAGCGGTTGGCCGTCTCCCCCCGCACCATCTACCGGGACGTCGAGTCGCTGCACGCCGCCGGCATCCCGCTCTACGGCGAAGCCGGGCACGCTGGCGGCTACCAACTGGTCGACGGCTGGCGGACCCGACTGACCGGGCTGACCGCCGAGGAGGCCGACCGGCTGTTCCTCGCCGGGCTGCCCGGCCCCGCCGACGAGTTGGGCTACGGCGACGTCGTGGCGGCGCTGCAACTCAAGCTGCACGCCGCGCTCCCCGCGCCGCTGCGGGACCGGGCGACCCGACTGCAACAACGCTTCCACCTGGACACTCCCGGGTGGTACGCCGACGGCGACGCCTCCCCCGAGCTGGCCCGCACGGCCGAGGCGGTCTGGCGGCAGCACCGCGTCGAGGTGCGCTACCGCGGCTGGAACGGCGAGGTGACCCGGGTCCTGGAGCCGTACGGCCTGGTGCTCAAGGGCGGCCGTTGGTATGTGGTGGCCGACCAGCCCGGCCGGGGCGCGCCGGCGACCTACCGGGTCAACCAGATCCTCGCGTTGACCCCACTGGCGCAGGAGTTCGACCGACCCGCCGACTTCGACCTGCCGTCCTGGTGGCGGGCGCACGTGGTGCAGTTCCGGGCCCGACTGCACCGCGACGAGGCCCACGTCCGGCTCTCCCCCGCCGGGCGGGAACGGCTGCGCGAGGTCGGCAGCGATCCGGTGGTGACAGCGATGGACAGCAGCGCCGGGCCACCGGACGCGCGGGGCTGGGTGACCGCGGTGCTGCCGATCGAGTCGCTCACCCACGCCCACGGTGACCTGCTGCGCCTCGGCGCCGACGTCGAGGTGCTGACCCCGGTGGCGCTGCGCGAACGGCTGGCCGCCACCTCCGCCGGGCTCGCCGCGCTCTACTCCCCCGCCTGAACCGCCCCGACCGTCTCCACAGTGGAAGGGTCGGGGGCGTCGATTGTCGTCACGGTGTGCCACCCTGGGACGGTCATCGATGGTCACCGGAGGTGAGGGTCACGCTACGACTGCGCGCACTGGTCGCCGTCCCCGGCACCGGGCCGGTGACCCTCGACGTTCCCGCCGGCACGCTCGCCGCCCTGGTGGCGCCGCCCCGGTTCGGCACGGCGGTGGCCCGGGTGCTGGCAGGCCTCGCTGCGCCGGTGACCGGTCGCGTCCTCGTCGGCGAACGGGACGTCACCGGCCTGCCGCCGCCCCGCCGGCAGATCGGCTACGTGCCCGCCGGCGGCGCGCTGCTGCCGCAGCTCACCGTGCGGCGCAACATCGAGTACGGCCAGCGCAAACGCGAACGGGTGCACGAGGTGGCGAACGACTGGACGGCCACCGTTGTCGACCGGCTCGAGTTGGCGCTCTCTCTCGCCCTGCTGCCGCACCAGATCTCCGACGCCCAGCGGTTCCGGGTGGCGCTCGCCCGAGCGGCGGCCTGCCTGCCCGAGGTGCTGGTGATCGACCTGCCGGCCGGTTCGGCGGGCGACAGCCGTCTCGGTGACCTGATGCCTCGCCTCTCGCCGCCGGACGCCCCCGGGGTGGCGGTGCTGGTCTGCACGGCCGACCCGGCCACCCTGGCCGAGATACCGGTGCGGCACGAGTTGGTCACCGAGCCGAGCGAGGCGGCTCGATGAGGCCGCCCGCCGGAGTGAGCCGTCGTATGCTGCTGCGCGCCGCCGCCGCGGGCGCCACCGCCCTGGCCGCCGGCTGCTCCGGCGGAACCCGGTCGGTGCAGGTAGCGGTGGTCTGGAGCAGCAGCGAGCTGGACCGGTTCCGCGAGGTCGTCGCCGGCTACCCCGCCCCGGTGCAGGTGATCAGCGCCGGCAACGACATCGACGCGTTCCTGCGCGCCCGACACCTGGCCGGCACCAGCCCGGACGTGGCGATCCTGCCGCGCCCCGGCCTGGTCACCGAGTACGCCCAGCGCGGCTGGCTGAGCCCGGTGCGCCCGTCCACCGACTACGCCGTGCGGGTCGAGCTGAGCGATCTGCTGATGACCGAGAGCGAACGCTACGGCGTCTGGGTCAAGGCGGCGCACAAGTCGCTGGTCTGGCACCTGCCCTCCGTGCTGCCCGCGCCGCCGACCACCTGGGACGAACTGGTCCACCGGATCAGGCAGCTCGCCGCGCGCGCCCGACGCGACGGCGGCCCGGTGCCCCTGGCCATCGGCGCCGCGGACGGCTGGGTGCTCACCGACTGGTTCGAGAACGTCCTGGCCGACGTGGCGCCCGGGAGCTACTACGCCCTCGCCCAACAGGGCGCCGACTGGCAGGACAAGCCGGTACGCGACGCCCTGGACCGCCTCGCCGGGCTGTGGAGCATCGACGGCGCGTTCGTCGGCGGCGGCCGTCGTGCACTGCTCACCCAGTACGAGGAGTCGGTGATCCAGGTGGTGCACACCCGGCGGGCGGTGATGCTTCTCGGAGCGGACTTCACCGCCGACGTCGTTCGTCCGTTCCGGCGCGGCCCGGAGGCACCTGTCACGTTCCGGTTCCCGGGCACCCAGCCGGGCGGCGGTCCGCTGATCGTCGGTGGGGACGCGGCAGTGGCGTTCGCCGACGCCCGGGGCGGGGTCGAGCTGGTCGAATGGCTCGCCAGGGCCGACTCGTTCCAGCCGTGGCTACGCGAAGGCGGTTACCTGTCGCCCAACACCAATGTCTCGATCACCAGTTACACCGACGGCGTCGGCCAGCGACTCGCCACGGAGATGCGGGCCCCCGGCACCCTGCGTTTCGACCTTTCCGACCAACTGCGCGGTGCGTTCACCGGCTCGGACGGGGTCGGCATCTGGCGGATCATGCAGGGCTTCTTCGCCGACGTCACCGACGGGGTCCGCGCCAGCGAGGCGATCCGCCGGGCCACCGGCCTGCTCGCCGCGGCGGCCCGCAGCGCGGGGGGCGGCCGATGAGCCAGGTGCGGGTCCTCGGCGAGCTGGCCGTCCTCGACGACGTCGGTCCAGCGCGGCGGGGTCGGGCCTATCCGGCGGCGGGTGCCACGTCGGCGCTGCTGCTGCCGGCCGCGGTGCTGCTCGGCGGGTTGGTGTTGTGGCCGGTGCTGCGGACCATGCACGCCAGCGTCACCACCGACGGTCGTTGGGTCGGCGCGGAGCACTTCCGGACCGCGCTCGCCGCTCCGGGCACCGGCGCGGTGGTCGGCCGGACGGTCCTCTGGGCCCTGCTGGTGCCGGCGGTGGTGACGGCGCTGGGCTATCTGCTCGCCGCCGCGTCCCGCCGCTCCCAGGAGGGTGGCCTGGTCCGGTTGATCCTTCTGGTGCCGGTGGCGTTGCCGCTGGTCGTCACGGGGGTCACCTTCCGGCTGATGTACGACCCGGACCCGAGCCGAGGGCTGGCGACCCTGGTCGCGACCCGACTGGCCGGCCGCTCGGTCGAGGACGCGCCGCAGTTTCTCGGGCCGGGGATGGTCACCGTCGCGTTGATGTCGGCGTTCGTCTGGGCCTGGGTGGGGTTGGCGGTGCTGGTCTTCCGGTCCGCGCTGGACGCGGTGCCGCCGAGCCTCGCCGACGCGGTCCGCGCCTACGGCGGCAAGCGTCGCCATGTGCTGTGGGACGCGCAGTGGCGGCCGCTGCTGCTGCGGACGACCGCTGTCGTCTTCGCGTTGGTGGCGGTCGGCACCAGCCGCACGTTCGACCTGATCCTGGTGATGACCCCCGGCTCGGTCCGCGACGAGGCATCGGTGCTGGCGCTGCGGATCTGGCAGACGTCCGGCGGCACCACCACCGGCGACGGCGCCGCGCTCGGCGTGGTGTGGCTGGTGGCGGTGATCGGCGGGATCATGGTGGCCGCGCTCTTCGTCCGGCAGGCCTGGCCTCCGCCGCGCGTCGAGGCGGCACCGGAGCCCGCCCCGGTCGCCCCACCCCGGCGGGTGTTCCGGCTGCTCGCGGCGGGTGCCGCGATCGCCTGGCTGGTGCCGCTGGCGGTGCTTGTCGCCACGTCGGCGCACGGCCGGGTGGATGCCGCCGCGCGTGGCTGGTGGTCGGCGCCGCCGAATGGCGAGTCCTACCGCGACCTGGTCACCGGCACCGAGCTGTGGCGCACGCTGGGCTTCACCCTGCTGCTGGCCACCGCGGTGACCGCCACGGTGCTGGTGGTCGCGCTGCTGGCCGCGTACCCGTTGGCCTGGTTGACCGGGCCCGCCGCGCAGGCCACCGGTCTGCTGCTGCTGGCCGCCAGCGTCGTGCCGATCCAGGTCATCGCCGGACCGGTCAACGAGGTGCTGGGCCTGGTGCTCTCCTCCGGCACGGCTCAGGGCCTGGCCCTGGTGCACATCGCGCTGGGAGTGCCGTTCGCGGTGCTGGTGCTGCGCAACGCGTTCGCCGACCTGCCGGTCGAGCAGGTCCGCGACGCCCGGTTGGGCGGCCGGCGGTGGTGGCACACCCTGCGCCGGTTGGCCCGGCACAACCTCTCGGCGGTGGTGGCGGTCTCCGTGCTGGAGTTCGTCCAGGTCTGGAACGACCTGGTGGTGGGTCGGTTGTTCGGTGGGCCGGGGTCGTCGCCGCTCGGGCCGTTCCTGGCCGAGCAGACCCGCAGCTTCGTGAGCAACAGCGGGGCGCTGGCCGCCAGCTCGGTGCTCGCCTCGGTGCTGCCGGTGGTGCTCGTGGTCCTGTCGCGGCGGCACCTGGTCGCCGGGCTCGTCTCCGGGGGCGTGCGGTGACCGGGCCCGGCGGCGGGCGCCGCAACCCGCGCTGGCCGGCGCTGGTCGGGATCGGCGGGCTGCTCAGCGCCGCCATCGTCAACGTGGGCGGCAACCTGGCCGGCAATCTCCTCTCCGAGCTGGCGACCAACCTGCTCGGGCCGGCGACCATCGTGCTGGCCGTCGTCGGTGGCGTCGTCGGCGTCGCCGGCTTCGTGATGGGCCGCCGCCGGGCGAACCAGGAGGTCGGCCCCGAGCCGACGGAGGTGCTCACCACCCCGGCCGCCGGGGCGCCGAACCTGCCCTACACGGCCGAGTTCACCGGTCGTGAGGAGCACGTCGACGCGCTGGTCGGTCTGCTCAGCCGGGAGCACGCGGTGGCGGTTCTGGGCCGACGCGCGGTGGGCACCTCCGCGTGCGCGGTGCAGGCCGCCAACGAGTGCCGGGAGGAATTCCCCGACGGGCAGTACTACCTGGACCTGCGGCGGCGCGGCCGACCCCGCTCGGCCCGGGACGTGCTCACCGCGCTGGCCCGGATCCTGGGCACCACCCCGCCGACCTCCGGCCGGCCGGACGCGCTCGCCGCAGCCGCCGACGCGCTGCGCGGTCAACTCGACGGTCGCAAGATCGTGCTGGTGCTGGACAACGTCGACCGCCCCGACCAGGTCCGGCCACTGTTGCCACCCACCGCGCGCACCTGCCGCCTGCTGCTCGCCGGTGGTCCGGCGCTGGCCGGCCTGGAGGGTGTGGTCGCGCACTGGATCGCCGAACCGGGCACGTCCGAGGCGGTGGAGCTGTTCGCGACGGCGGGCGGGGCCGCGCCCGCCGCCCGGGTCCGTCGCGCCGACCCACGCACCGATCCGGCGGTACGCGAGATCGTCGACCTGTGCGGGCGGCAACCGCGTACCGTGCGCGCGCTCGGTTACCGCACCGCTCAGCACGGCTGGCGGCACTCCGACGTGCTGGACGCGCTGCGCCGCGCGGTGCAGACGCCACCGCACCAGCGGCTCGCCGTCTCACCGGCGGCCCGCCTGGTCACCGAACGGGACATCGCGTACCGGGTGTTGCCCCGCCAGGCCCGCCGGTTGTACCGGCTGATGTCGCTGGTCCCCGCCCCGGTGGACCGGCCCACCATCGCCGCGCTGGCCGGGCGGCACCCCGAGCTGGTGACCGCGTTGCTCGACCGGTTGGCCGCGGCGGCGTTCGTGGTCGGCGCGCCCGGCGACCGGTACGAGATCCGCCCCCTGCTGGCCGGCAGCGCCCGACTGCACCTGCGGGACGCGGATCCGGTCCGGGCCCGGGTCGCCGCGCAGGCCCGGCTGACCCGGCACCTGGCCCGCCGGGCCGAACGGCACGCGGCCAACCTGGCGGTGCTCGGCTCCCCGGGGGACCGGGAGTGGTCGCTGCCGCTGGACGACGACCCGTACGGCTGGTTCGACCTGCACCAGGAGCTGCTGCTGGCGGTGGTGCGGGTGCCGGCCGGCGCGAAGGAGACACTGCCCCGCCGGGTCCGTCGGTGGTGGTTCCGGTTGGCAGTGGCGCTGTGTGGGTGGCTGGCGTACGCCGAGCGGCTCGACGAGTGGGAGGAGGTCTGCCGCACCGTGCTGGCCACCCCGACCGCCGACGACCGTCCGGAGATCGCCGGGTGGGCGCACAACGAGCTGGGGGTGCTGCGCCGACGTCGGCACGACCCGCAGGGGGCGGCGGCAGCGCTCACCCTCGCGGTCAACGAACGGGGGCGGCGGGGCAACGCCCAGGCGCGGATGAACCTCGGCCTGGCCCTGCTCGACCTGGGGCAGCTCGACGACGCTGTGGAGCACCTGGAGATGTCGCGCCGACACCGCTCCGGCGCTGACCGGGCCGGGCACGCCCTCACCGAGCTGGGCCTGGGCGCGGCCCAACTGGCCCGGGGCGAACCGGACACCGCGCACCACCACCTGGTGCGGGCGGCGAACACGTTCCGGTCGGTGGGCGACGCCCGGGGGTACGCGGCGGCGCTGACGAACCTGGTGCTGGTGCACGCGGCGCTCGGCGAGCACCTGGACGCCGCCCAGGCGTGGCGGGCCGCACTGCGCGAGTACGAGTCGGTGAACGACCCGACCAGCCGGGCGACGGCGCTGCTCAACGCCGGGGCGACACTGCTGAGCAGCAGCCCGGGGCAGGCGCGCACGGCGTACGAGCTGCTGGCCGAGAGCCGCCGAATGCGCGAGGGGACCCGGCTGACCGCCGGGCTGGCGCGTACCCTGCTCTACCTGGGTGACGCCTGCGCCGCGCTGGGCGAGCGGGCCGACGCGCGGCAGCACTGGGCTGACGCGGCGGCGGTGGCCGAGGAGGTCGCCGACGCCCAGGGGTTGGCCGCCGCCGACGCCCGACTCGACGACGACGCCGACAGTCGGGTGACGTAGGTCGCTCGGGTTGGTCGGTGGCGTGGCTCTGGGAGACTCTGTGATCGTGGACGCGCTCTCGGTACGGGGACTCAGTCGCAACTTCGGCAACCTGGTAGTGCTCGACGAGGTGAGCTTCACGCTCCCGGCGGGCCGGATCGCCGTGGTCCTGGGCCCGAATGGCAGCGGCAAGACGACTCTGCTGCGGTGTGTCGTCGGCGCCGACCGGCCGGACGCGGGTGAGGTGCTGGTGCAGGGCCGCCGGGCCGACGAGACCGATCCTCAGGTGCGGGCGCTGGTGGCGGCCGCCCTTGACGACATCGACTTCTTCCCCGACCTGTCGGTGGTCGAGCACCTGGAGTTGGTCGCGTACGCCCACGGGGGTGACGCCGAGCCGGTCGAGGAGGTCCTCGCCGAGCTGGGTCTGGAGCCGGCCCGCGACCAACTGCCGGTGACGCTGTCCAGCGGGCAGCGCCGCCGGCTGGCGTTGGCGTCCTGTTTCGTCCGGCCCCGCCGGGTGCTGATCCTGGACGAGCCCGAGCAGCGGCTGGACGTCCGCGGGCGACAGTGGCTCGCCGACCGTCTGCTGCGGGAACGGGCGGCGGGCACCGCCGTGCTGTTGGCCTCGCACGACCCGGAGCTGATCGACGCGGTGGTCGACGAGCGCATCGAGATCGGCAAGTGACCGCCGCGCCGGCCACCATCGCCGACACGCCGGTCGGGGTGCCGACCGCCCGGCAGGTGCGGACGCACCTGCGCAAGGCCCGCGGCCGGCACCACGACCATTCCCTCGGTGACGTGCTCGGCGACGCGTACGTCATGGTCCTGTTCGTGGGCATGTACGGCTGGTTCGCGATCAGCGCCAGCCGCGACCTGCTGGATTCTCCGACTGTGGGGCGGGCCGAGCCGGGCGTGCGGTGGTGGCTGGCGGTCGCCGCGCTGCTGGCCGGCGCGGGGCTGGCCTGGCGTGGTCTGCGCGCGCTCGGTCCGCTGCTGGTCACCCCGGCGACGCAGAGCTGGGCGACGAGCGCGCCCATCGACCGGCGGGCCTGGCTGGCGCCGCGCTTCGTCCTCCTGCTGCTGGGCTCGGCGGTCGGCACCGCGGCGCTCGGAGTGGCGGTGGCGGCGCTCGGTGGGGTCAGCGAACCGTCCGCCCTGGGCTGGGCGGCGGCGGCCGGCGCGGGGTGGGGCGCTGCCGCGTTGGCGCTCAGCGTCGTCGCCCAGGGCAGCCGGTCAGGGCGACGCTGGCCGACAGTGGTCGGGGCGGCGCCGATGGTGGCGGCGGCGGTGATCACCGCCCTGGTGGTGCTCGTGGGTAGCCTCGGCGACGGCCTGCCCCGGCCGGCGACGACGCCGACCGTCGCGTTGTTCGCCGCCGCGGTGCCCCTCGTGGGCTTGGGGGTGATCCTCGCGGTACGCGCGTTGCCCCGGGTCGACCGGGCCACCCTGACCACCGGCGCGCAGTTCGCCAACGCCGCCGCCACGGCCACGATCCTGCTGGATCCGAGCCTGCTCACCGGCCTGGTGGAGAGCCGCCGCTGGCGCCGGATCGGCCGGGTTCGCAGCCGCCGGTTCCGGCCCGGCCCCGGCTGGTGGGCGCTGCTCCAGGCCGACGTACGTCGGCTGCGCCGCCACCCGAGCGCCGTGCTGATCTGGGCGGCGCTGATCGGGGTGCAGTACGCTGCCGCGCTCGCCCTGCCCGGGTTGGCCGGGGCCGCGCAGGTGGTCTTCGCATACCTCGCCGCCAACCGGCTGACCGGCGGCCTGCGGTCGGTCAGCCGCTCACCGGGGCTGCGCCGGGCGCTCGGTGGCAGCGACAACCTGCTGCGCGGGATCCACGTGGTGGTGCCGGCTGTCGGCGCGGGCCTGTGGTGGTTGCTGACAGTGCCGACGGTCGACCCGGGGCCGGCCTGGCTGGCGCCGACGCTGGCGCTGGGGGTGGTCGCCGCCGCGTTCCGGGCCGGCACCCGCCCGCCGATCGACTACGGCGGCGCGACGGTGAACACGCCGTTCGGGATGATCCCGGTCGACCTGCTGCGTCAGGGGTCACGGGGGCCGGCGCTGCTCGCCGTGCTGGTCCTCATCCAGCTGTTCCTGGGCTGAGCCGGAGCGGCTGTCGTTTCCGTCCAAGACAGCGTCGCAACCGCGATCTAGCGTGGACCCGGCAGCCCGTTCCGAGCACGAGGAGACACACAATGCGCGATCTGGTCTACACCGGTTTCATGTCGCTCGACGGCGTCGTGGACTCGCCCGGCGGCGGGCCGGGTGAGGAGCACCGCAGCGGCGGTTGGGTGTTCAAGGACCTCGAGTTCGTCCCGGAGGCCTGGTCGCTCAAGGGCGAGGAACTCGCCGACACGACGGCGTTGATGTTCGGCCGTCGCAGCTACGAGGCGTTCGCGTCGGTCTGGCCCGGTTCGGAGGACCACGCCGACTACAAGGACCTGCCCAAGTACGTGGTGTCGAGCACGCTGTCCGACGACGCGCTCGTCGACGGGTGGGGGCCGACGACGATCCTGCGCTCGACCGGGGACGTCGCCGCGCTCAAGCAGGGCGAGGGCGGGGCGATCTTCATCCACGGGAGCGCGGAGCTGGCCCGGCGGCTGTCCGATGAAGGGCTGATCGACCAGTACAACCTGCTCGTCTTCCCCGTGCTGCTCGGTGCCGGCAAGAGCCTGTTCGGCCGGGCCGACCGCGACAAGCACATGCTGACGCTGCGGGAGTCGGAGACCTACTCGAACGGGATCCTCAAGGTGGTCTACGACGTCAAGCGCTGACCCAGGTCGAGGGCGGCGGCGACAGCGGCGACGCCGTCCTCGATCTCGGTGGGCGTACGGGCCGCGTAGCCGAGCACGAGACCGGGCCGGTACGGCCGCTGGCAGTGCCAGGACAGCGGTTGCACCTTCACCCCGCGCGCCAGCGTCGCCGCCGCCAGCTCGGTGTCGACAACTGTGTCGTCCAGCGTGATCATCAGGTGCAGGCCGGCGGCGGCGCCGTGCACCGTCGCCGACGGCAACGCGCGGGCCAGCGCGGTGATCATGGCGTCCCGCCGGCGGATGTGTCGACGGCGCAGCAGCCGTAGGTGCCGCTCGAAGGCGCCGGAGGTCATCAACTCCGCCAGCACCAGTTGCGGCAGCACGGCGTTGCCCAGGTCGGCGTTGCGCTTGGCGGCCACCACTGCCTCGCGCAGCCACGTTGGCACGAGCAGCCAGCCGACCCGCAGGGCGGGGGCGAGCAGTTTGGAGACACTGCCGGCGTAGCAGACCTGCTCGGGCAGCAGACCACGCAGCGCCGGCACCGGAGGACGGTCGTAGCGGTGCTCGGCGTCGTAGTCGTCCTCGATGATCAGACCGCCGGCCCGCGCCCAGGCGACGAGTTGGCGGCGGCGGTCACCGTCGAGCACCACGCCGGTCGGGAACTGGTGCGCGGGGGTGAGCATCACGGCCGGTACGCCGCTGGCGACCAACTCGTCGACGCGCAGCCCGGCGTCGTCGACGGTGATCGGCGGGGTGTCCATCCCCCAGTTGTTCAGGTGCTGTCGCACCCCGAGTGAGCCCGGGTCCTCGACGGCGATCCGGTCGACGCCGGCAGCGGTGAGTGCCTGGGCGAGCAGCCCGAGCGCCTGGGAGACGCCGGCCACGATGATCACTTCGGCGGGGTCGACGCCGATACCGCGGTTGCGGGCCAACCAGGCGGCGACGGCCTGTCGCAGCGCGGGCGTGCCACAGGGGTCGCCGTAGCCGAGGTCGGCCGCGGCGAGGCGGCGCAGCACGCTCCGTTCGGCGCGCAGCCAGTCCGCGCGGGGAAAGGCGGCCAGATCGGGTACGCCGGGCGCCAGGTCGATGGTGGCGTGCAGCGCGCGTACCGCTTCGAAGATGTCGGTGCCCGGTGCCGGCGGGAAGGTCACGACCGGTGCCGGCGCGGCGGCCGGGGTGGGTGTGGGCGCGGCCGGCGCGGCGACGACGACGGTGCCGGCCCGACCTCGACCGGCGATGTGCCCCTCCTCGGTGAGGCGTTGGTACGCCTCGGTGACCACGCCCCGGGAGACACCGAGGTCGGCGGCGAGCACCCGGGTCGGGGGCAGCCGGTCACCGACCGGCACCCGCCCCTCGGCGATGGCCTGCCGCAGCCGGTCGGTCAGCCAGGAGGCGCGCCCGCCCGGCGTCGCGTCGGTGATGGTCAGGTGCAGGAAGTCGGACCCGGCCGATATGGACCTGTCAGACGCCGCTGGTTTGGCTCTGCCCATCGGACCATTGTGGCAGCAGAGTGAGCAGGAGCCAGACCTGCCAACTCCGCCGGAGGACAACCGTGACCATTCCGTTCCTGATCACCACGCTGATCGTGGTGGTCACCCCCGGGACCGGGGTGATCTTCACGCTCTCCGCCGGCCTGTCGCGGGGCGCGCGGGCCGGGGTGCTGGCGGCGCTCGCCTGCACGCTGGGGACGTTGCCGCACCTGCTGGCGGCGATGACCGGACTGGCCGCACTGATGCAGACCAGCGCGGTGGCATTCGAGACCGTCCGCTACCTCGGCGTCGGCTACCTGCTCTACCTGGCCTGGTCCATGGCGCGGGACCGCGACGCCTTCGCGGTGACCACCGACGCCCCACCCCGCTCGGCGATCCGGGTGATCGTCTCCGGGGTGCTGGTCAACCTGCTCAACCCGAAGCCGACGATGTTCTTCGTCGCGTTCCTGCCGCAGTTCGTGGACACCACGGCACCGGGCTCGACCCGGGCGATGCTCGGCTGCGGCGCGGTGTTCATGCTGCTCACCTTCGTGGTGTTCAGCGGCTACGGCATCTTCGCGGCCCGGGTACGCGACCGGGTGCTGACCCGACCCCGGGTCACCGACTGGCTGCGCCGATCCGCCGCCGGCACGTTCGTCGCGCTCGGCGTGACCCTCGCCCTCAGCGACCGATAGGACCACAGTGCAGTTCGAACATTCTCCGCTGCTTCGCGACGCGTACCCCGATCTGGTCGCCGGCGTGGTGCAGGCCGCCGGGATCACCGCCGACGCCGACGTGGCGGCACGCACTGCCGATCATCTCGCCGAGGCACGGCGGCGGTTGTCCGGTGGGGCCGAGAGCGGGTTCCCGGAGATCCAGGCGTGGCGGCGGGCGTACGCGGCGATGGGGCTGCGACCCACCAAGTACCGGTGCGCCGCCGAGGCGCTGCTACGCCGGCTGCGCCTGGACGGCGAACTGCCCCGGGTACACCCACTCGTCGATCTCTGCAACGCCATCTCGGCCGCGTACGCCATCCCGGTCGCGGCGCTCGACCTGGACCGGGTCGACGGCGACCTGGTGGTCCGGCCGGCACACGGCGACGAGACGTACCTGAGTTTCGCGGGCGACACCGAGCATCCCGAGCCGGGCGAGGTGACCTTCGTCGACTCCGCCGGGCGGGCACACGCCCGACGGTGGACGAACCGGCAGAGCGGCTGGTCGGCTGTGCGGGAGGGCACCTCGTCGGTGCTGATCGTCGCCGAGGCGCTGCACCCGGGCAGCGGGCCGGCCGTGACCCGGCTGGTCGCCGACCTCGTGACGGAGCTGACCGAGGGGTGGTCGGCCCCGACGGCCGCCGCGGTGCTCACCACCACCGCGCCCCGTTTCCGCACCCCGGCGGCGGACGACGACAGGGGTCAGGCGGTGTCGCCGGGCAGCAGGTGACGGTAGCCGGGGATCGTCTCGGCGAACCAACCCGCGACGCTGGCCAGACCGCGGTCGTTGAGCTGCGCGTCGTGGATCGGGTACGCCGCCGCCGCGCCCACGGCGCGTGCGAACCGGATCGCCTCGTCGAGGCGCAGCCAGGACCCCTGGGCCGGGACGAGCAGGGTGCGCACCGGCGCGTCCGGCACGTGCAGGGCGTCGCCCGGGTGGTAGAGCTCGCCGCCGATCAGGTAGCCGAGGTTCGGGCAGTCGGGCTGCCCCTCGTGGATCGGGGCGTGCCGGCCGCCGTGCGCGCTGACCGCGATGCCGGCCGCCGTGAAGCGCTCACCCGCCCGGACCCGGGTCACCGGCAGTGGGGCGAGATCCGGCAGGCGGGCACCCTCCGGCGCGTACACGGGAACACCGAGACCGGCGAGCCGCAACACGTCAATGTGGTCGGCGTGCTCGTGGGTGACCAGGACGGCGTCCGCGCCGACCAGGGCCCGCGGCTCGCTCCACGTCCCCGGGTCGACGACCAGCACCCCGCCGTCGTGCTCGACGCGGACACAGGCGTGCGTGAATCGGGTGATCCGCATCAGGCGACGGTACGCCGCCGGCAGATGAGCCGTGGCCCTCGTGGCGGTTGGGCCGGCCGTGCCGGGGTAGTGCGGCAGCATGCCACAGCGATACGAGAACTACCCGAGGATCGCCGTCGTCACCGGCGCGAACTCCGGCATCGGCAAGGCCTGCGCGGTGGCGCTGGCCAGGGCCGGCTTCGAGATCGGCATCACCTGGTACGGCGACCCCGACGGCGCGGACCGGACGGCCGCCGAGGTCCGTGCGACGGGGCGGCGTTGCGAGGTCGCCGAGGTGGACCTGACCCGACTGCCGGACGCGGCGGCGGTGGTGGACGAGTTGGCCGACCGGCTGGGCGGCATCGGGGTGCTGGTCAACAACGCCGGCATCGGGGCCTCGACGTCGTTCGTCGACACCGGGTGGGAGCAGTGGCGCGAGGTGCTCGCCGTCGACCTGGACGCGCCGTTCCTGTGCGCCCAGCGGGCGGCGCGACGGATGCGGGCCACCGGCGCCGGCGGGCGGATCATCAACATCACCAGCGTGCACGAGCACGCGCCCCGGGTGGGCTCGGCCGCGTACTGCGCCGCGAAGGGCGGGCTCGGGCTGCTGACCAAGGTGATGGCCCAGGAGTTGGCCGCCGACGGGATCACCGTCAACGCCGTCGCCCCGGGCGAGATAGCCACGCCGATGACCGGTCAGGAGGATGTCGACCCGTTCACCCAGGAACGGCCCGGCGTGCCGCTGGGGCGGCCCGGCGACGCCCGGGAGGTGGCCGCAGTTGTCGCGTTGCTCGCCTCCCCCGCCGCCGGGTACGTCACCGGCGCGTCCTGGCCGGTCGACGGGGGCATGTTGCTGATGGGCCCTCAGGCCACGGCGTTGACGAACGACGACTGGCGATCGGCCTGAGCGGCACCGGCGGGCGTCGTCAGCGCATCGATGCGGCCGACGCCCGGACGATGTACGTGAACTGCACACCGAACGCCACCACAGCGACCAGCACACCGACCACAACCGTCAGCCCGACCCCGACCCCGACGGTCGCGGCCACCAGCGCGATGCCGAGTCCGGTCAGCACCGCGTTGACCGCGCCCACGAGCGCGGCAGTGGTCAGCAGGAACTCCCACCACCCCGGACGCGTGCCGACCAGGTTCCAGGCGGTGCTCATGGCGTCGTCGGCCACCACCGCGTCGGCGAAGAAGTCATGCTCGCCGGCGAGCTGGTGTTGGTAGTAGGCCCGGATGCGTTGGATCCGCAGCAGGTCCAAGGAATTCTCCACTGTGGTCTCCACCAGCCGCAGAAACGTCAGCACCCCGAGGATGACAAGCGTCGGGAGCACCGCGGCCAGGTACGGCCGGACCAGCTTGTCGTTACTGGCGACGAAGCCGAGGCCGATCAGCGCCGCCGACAGCACGGACAGGAAGATGGTGGCGCGGCCGGTGGCCTCGGCGATGGTGCCGGCGCGAGAGGTCTGCAACGCGTAGTGCTCGGTGGTCAGGACGGTGAGAAGCGCCTGCTCGCGTTCGCTCTCGTCCACCCCGCCACCCTCCGTGGTCGCATGACTCCGTTACCGTCACCCTATGAGCGGCGGGGCGTTTCGCAATGGCGAACCGATCGCTCGGAGAACGGGACAGCGCGCAGCAAAGCGGGCACGTATCCTCCGAATTCCGGTGATCAGCAAGCGGCGGTGGGGCCGACCGACGGCGGAAGGGGACCTGATGCCCGGGTGGGCTGGTCGGGGCGGGCGGCAACGACGGGCCTTCGTCGTCGGTGGGGCACTCTTCGCGGTCGCCGTCGTCATGCTGCTGGCCGCCTGGCGCAGCACCGGCTTCCTCAGCGATCTGCTGCTCAACCTCGGGGCCAGCGTGGTCCTCGCGGCCATCTCGTACGTCATCTTCGACCCGTTGTTCGAGGAGGCCCGCAAGGCGCGGGTGCAGGAGCACCTCAGCTTCGACCAGCAGGCGTTCGTGGCGCGGTTGCACCGCTCCGGGCGTCGGGTGCGCATCCTCGACACCTGGACGATCCTGCTGGAGCAACGGCACCGGGAGGAGACGCTGAGCGCGGTGCGCGCGGCGCTGGCCAACGGCGCCCAGGTGCAGTTGCTCCTGCTCGACCCCGACTGCACCGCCGCCCAGCAACGCTCCGAGGAGCTGGAACGGCAACGGGTGGACGTGCCCCGGCAGATCCGTACCAACCTGCGCCACCTGGCCGCGTTCGCCGACGCGCTCGACTCGCGGCTGCGCCACCGTCTCCAGGTCCGGCTCTACGACGCGTCCCCGTCGATCCAGCTCTACCAGTGGGACGGGCGGGCGCTGATCTCGTTCTTTCCGATCGGGAAGCTGTCGTTCAACGTGCCGCAGCTCGAGGTGGACATGGACAGTCCGTGGGGCGGGTTCGTGCACGCCCGGTTCGAGGAACTGTGGGAGCACGAGCAGGCCACCCTCGACCTGGAGCGGTACTGGTCGGTCACGGTCACACTGCGCCACGACGAGTCGGACGTTGTCGAGGTACGCGTGCCGTTCGTGACTGTGGACGGGCAGCACTACGTCGACTGCCGGGGGTTCCGGGTGACCGGGCCGCTGACGGTGCGAGCCGTGCTGCCGCCCCGCGCGCCCGGGGCGGCGCCCGGCGTGTTCGCGCTGGCCGAGCCCGCCGACGGGGACCGGACCCCGGCCGACGTGGTGAAACGGCACTTCGACCAGAAGTACGGGCACGACGACGGCGAGCGGGACGTCCGCCGACTGGTGCCGCCACCGGGCGATGCCCGTACCCCGTCGCCCCGCCCCGCGACGGCCGGTGACACACACGCACGGTGACCCCCGAGCGACCCGTGGGCTCGGCACAGGAAACAATGGTGGCCCAACCCTGATCGCCAGGAGGACCGTCGGCGTGTCGCACCGCACCGCACCGCCGTCCGGGGCGGCGCAGCTGCGCGCCGACTGCGGACGCTGCTTCGGGCTGTGTTGCGTGGTGCCCGCCTTCGCCGCGTCGGCGGACTTCGCCATCGACAAGCCGGCCGGGTCGCCCTGCCCCAACCTGCGCCCCGACCACCGCTGCGGCATCCACACCGAGCTGCGGCAGCGTGGTTTTCCCGGTTGCACGGTGTTCGACTGCTTCGGCGCGGGGCAGCAGGTCGCCCAGGTGACCTTCGGCGGGCGGGACTGGCGGGACGCGCCGGAGACGTTGCCGGTGATGGCTGAGGCGTTCGCGGTGCTGCGCCCGCTGCACGAGCTGCTCTGGTACCTCACCGAGGCGGTGGCGCTGCGCCCGCCGGGCGACCTGCGCGCCGAACTGGAACGCGCTCGCGCCGAGACGCTGACGCTCACCGAGGGTGGCCCGGCGGACCTTCGCGCGGTGGACGTCGCCGACCACCGGAACCGGATCAACCCGCTGTTGTCCCGGGTCAGCGACGCGGCCCGGGCCCCCGGCGGTGCCGACCGTCGCGGCGCGCACCTGCTCGGGGTGGACCTGCGCCGCGTCGACCTCCGCCGGGCCAACCTGCGCGGGGCGCTGCTCATCGGCGCCGACCTGCGCGGAGCGGACCTCGGCCTGGCCGACGTCACCGGCGCGGACCTGCGGGGGGCCGACCTGCGGGGCGCGGACCTGCGGCGCACGCTGTTCCTGCACCAGACCCAGCTGGACGCCGCCCGGGGTGACACCCACACCGGGCTGCCGCAGACGCTCACCCGGCCGGCGCACTGGACGGCGCTGCCGCTCACCCCGGTCCGTCAGCCGGCCCGGTCTCCCGCACCCGCCCGCCGGGGCCGACGTCGCTGACCGTGAGGTTTCGGCCGCGACGACGCCGGGTAGCCAGCGCCGACGCGAACCGGCATCGACGGGGGGCACGGCGTGGGCTACCGAAATCGCCAAGGTGAGCAGCCGGGCGACCCGCAGCACAGCGAGGACGAGGTCGGCCAGGCGGCACTGGTGCAGGTCGAGGCGGACACCGAGGTCCCCGCACCGGCGGACACCGACGTCCGGCCGGACATCGTGACCGAGCCCGACAGCTCGGGCGTCGTCGGTGGTTCGTCCGGCAGCAGCGGCGGCGGGTCGACAATGCCGGGGCACCCGGACGCGACCCGCTGACCAGGATCAGCGGCTGGTCAGCGCGCCCCGGGCCTCGGTCATGCCTTTGTTGGCGAGCCGGTCGGCCCGCTCGTTCTCCGGGTGACCGTTGTGCCCCTTGACCCACAGCCAGGTGACCTCGTGCCGTTCGCAGGCCGCCTCCAGCCGCTGCCACAGGTCGGCGTTCTTCACCGGCTGCTTCGCGGCGGTCCGCCAACCGTTGCGCTTCCACGACGCCAGCCAACTGGTGATGCCGTTGCGCACGTACGTGCTGTCGGTGTGCAGCTCCACGGTGACCGGCCGGTTCAGGCTCTCCAACGCCTGGATGGCCGCCATCAGCTCCATCCGGTTGTTGGTGGTGGGCGTGGCCTCACCGCCGCACAGCTCCCGCTCGTGATCGCCGTAGCGCAGCAGCGCGCCCCAACCACCCGGACCGGGGTTGCCGCTGCACGCCCCGTCGGTCCAGATCTGCACGCCCCTGCCGGCCGCCGCGTCCACCATGCCCGGCAACCTACCGGGCGCGGACCTCGTCCTCCCCGCTCGGGGGGCCGGCGCGCCGAGCCGTCGGCGCCGAACCCACCACCGCTGGTGGGATGGCCGGCGCTGGCCGGGTGGGGCGCAGCCGGTCGCGGACCCGGTGTACGGCGTCGCCGGCGGTCGCGGCGATCATCGGCAACAGCCGGGTCGAATTCATGATCGCGATCTCCTCGGCCGGAGTGGTGCCGCCGTCGAGGAAGCGCAGCACCCGCTCGGCCGGGTTGCGGTCGAAGAGCCGGTCGAAGAACTCGGGACCGCCCACCCCGCCCCGGTCCAGCGCGCGCAGCGCCACCGCGTCCATCCAGCGGTGCCGGCGAGGGTAGGCCGGCTCGGGCACCGGCGCGCGGCCCGCGGCGAGGGCGCGGGCCACCTGGTCGGCCTGGCGGTACATGGCGGAGAAGGTGAAGCCGGTGGAGGGGCGGGTCGCGCCACCGGCCGTGCCGAGCCGCACCACGCGGGGGGTGGGCCGGGCCGGGAACGGCGCATCGGTCATCGGGATCACCCCGTTCTCCACCTCCCGCACCCGCAACACGCTCGGATCCAGCCCGAGCAGATCCCGGTAGCCGGCCAGCGCCGCGTCGTACCCGGCGTCGGTGAGCAGGTCCGGTGAGAACTCGGTGTACTCGACCAGGGCGTAGCGGTCGCTGACCGGCAGCACGTACCCGAAGGAGACGCCCCGGGGCGGCTGCGGGGTACGGAAGTCCATCAGCACCGCACGCGTCGGGTCGAACACCGGCCGGTCCGCCTCCAGCCACCACCCCCGAAAGTGCTGCAACCAGGTGGTCCGCCCCGCTCGCGTCGGCGGACGGGGACGGGAGTCGAGCACCCAGCCGGCCCGTACGCCGCGCCCGTCGCCGGTACCCACGAGCACCCGGTCACCGTCGTCGCGCACCGTCTCGGCGGGCGCGACGATCCGGGTGGCGTGGAGGCGACGCTCGGCGTCGGCAGCCCGGTCGTAGACCGGGCCGGAGCGGAGCATGGCGTACCGCAGCGGGGTGAGGTCCAGGACGCGGCGTCGCGCCGCAGTCGCCACCTCGACCTGCTGCCAGCTCGCGCTGAGCAGCGGGTCCAGGTCGCTGTCGGGGTGACCCCAGAACGCCCAGGTGCGGTCCTGACCGCGTCGGCGCACCGGGTCGACGATGGCGATCCGCAGATCCCGGACACCGTGGCGGTCCAGTGCCGCGAGCAGCAACGACGCGGCGCCGCCACCACCGAGCAGCGCGAGGTCGACGTCGAGCGGCGCGGAGTCGGTCACAGGGACCACGCTGCCACACCCTCGCGCGCGACCACCGGATGGGCCGGATCGGCGCTCAGGCCACCGGGGCGGGCGACTCGACAGGTGGCGGGTCGGCATAGGCGTGCGCGACGGCGGCGCGGTTGAAGACCCGCCAGGTGGCCGCGGATACGCCGATCGCCACCACCAACCCGACCCAGTACGGCGCGGTGATGCCGAATCGGGCGGCGAGCAGCCCGCCCAGCAGTGCGCCCACGCAGTTGCCGCCCGCCGCGACGAAGAGGTTCGTGCTGGCCACCCGGCCCTGCAGGTTCGGTGGGGTGAGTCGTTGGCGCAGTGAGTTCGACACGATGTTCCACAACCCGCCGTGCACGCCGAAGGCGAACAGCGCGAACCCGACCAGGATGGTGCTGCGGGACGCCGCCAACGCCAGGTGCAGCCCCGCCTCGATGAGCAGGCCGACCCGGATCGTCCAGGTGGCGCTGATCCGGGCGATGATCCGGTCGCCGAGGAGGGCGCCGAGCACTCCACCGCTGGCCATGCAGGTGAAGAGCAGTCCGTAGCCGACGGATCCGAGTCCCAGCCGCTCGCCGGCGAGCAGCACCAGCACCGCGAGCGCGGCGGTGAGGGTCACGTTGAGCAGACCGATCAGCACCGCCATCGTGCGCAGCAGCCGCTGGTTGGCCAGCCAGCGCAGTCCCTCGGCGATCTCGCCGCCCATCGACCGGGTACGGCGTGTGTGCGTGTCGCCGACGGCGGCCCGGAAGTCCCCGCCGATCAGTGCCACCAGCACGGCGCTGAGGGCGTACGTGACGGCGTTGACCAGGAACGGGCTGCCTGCCGAGAGCGCGAACAGGAAGCCGCCGAGCGGGCCGGCGAGCATGCTGTGCATGAGGGTGGCACCGCCGCTGAGCCATCCGTTGGCACGCTCCAGGCGGTGCCGCGGCACCACCACCGGAACCATGGCCTGGCTCGCCGCGCGGAACACGATCTCACCGGTGTTGACCAGGAACAGCACCGCGAACAGCAGTGCCACCCCGCCCCGGCCGCTGAGGATCGCCGTGGCCAGAACGGCGAGCGCGGCCACCCGGACCAGGTCGATGACGATCATCAGGCGGCGTCGGTCCATCCGGTCCACCAGCACTCCGCCGGGCAGGGCGAAGAGCAGCCACGGCAGCCAGGCCACGGCGGACGCCCCGGCGACCACGAGCGGGTCATCGGTACGCGACGCGACGAAGAGCGGCGCTGCGACGGTGGCCAGGCCGCTGCCCAGGGCCGAGAGGGTGCTCGCCGCCCAGAGTTTGGCGAAGACCGGTCCCAGGCCGGCTCCCACGTTCCGTGTCACGGCGAGCGAACCTACCAGCGTCTCCCCCGGCCGCCAGCGGATTTATCCCTCCGGGAGGAGGCCGCCCGGGGCAGATTGACAGGCAACCCCTTGGTTGCCTAACGTGACGAGCAACCGAATGGTTGCCTGTTGCGAGGAGGGTCGATGGACGACGCGTTCCGGGCGCTGGCCGACCCCAGCAGGCGTCGACTGCTGGACCGGCTCAACGAACGCAACGGCCAGACCCTGCGGGAGCTGTGCGACGGGCTGGCCGGCACCCGACAGGCCGTCAGCAAGCACCTGTCGGTGCTGGAGGCGGCCAATCTCGTCACGACCGTGCGGCGCGGCCGGGAGAAGCTGCACTACCTCAACGCCGCCCCGATCAACGCCATCGCCGACCGGTGGCTCAGCCGCTACGACCGCGAGCGCGCTGCCACCCTGGCCGACCTGACCACCGCATTGGAGCGACAACCCATGGAGAGCCCGACCTTCGTCTACACCACCTACGTGACCACCACCGCGCAGCGACTGTGGTCCGCGCTCACCGAACCGGCGTTCACCAGTCGCTACTGGGGTGGAGTCGCGCTGATTTCAGACTGGCAGGTCGGGTCACCCGTGCTGTGGCAGGACGCACCGGACGGCGAGCCGCGCGACCTCGGCCAGCGGGTGCTCGTCGCCGAGCCGTACCGTCGGCTCTCCTACAGCTGGCACGGCTTCCAGGCCGAACACGCCGCGCACTTCGGCTGGTCCGCCGAGGAGTTGGCCGCCCGGCTCGGTGAGCGCCGCTCGACTGTGACATTCGAGATCGCGCCGCACAGCGGGTCGACCGTCCGGCTGACCGTCATCCACGACGACTTCTCCCCCGGCAGTGAGATGCACCGGGCGATCAGCGGCCAGCTCGACGGCAGCGGCGGCTGGCCGGAGTTGCTGGCCAGCCTCAAGACCCTGCTGGAGACCGGCGAGCCGATGCCCGACCCGACCCCGGCCCAGGCCCGCTGACCGAGCGCGGATCGCGCTACCCCAGGCGGTGCATTTCCGCCGTCGTCGGCAATACCTCGCCATCGGCCCAGCGACGACAGCCCGGCCGGAGCAGACATCGATCGGAGCACCGGTGCCGGTCGGGTCGTCCGGGCCTTTCCGCAGCTCTCCCCACCTTCGGGTGGACACGTGACGGCAACGAGGATTTCTCATTTTCACCTGATCGTGGACCCAACCCACCTAGTGTTGGGCACACCGGTGCTAGTCACGGAGTTGGCCACCCGAACGACGTCCCACGCAGTCAGCGGACGAAAAGTGAGGGAAGACGCGTATGAAGGTCTCAACAGCACTCTGCTCGGCGGCGCTCGGCGTGGGCCTCGGCACGCTCCTGCTGCCAGGCGCCGCACTGGCCGACACCACTGTGTCACCGGCCACCACCCCGGTCGGTGGGACCGTCGTGCTCACCGCGACGACCTGCAACCCGAAGTCGGGTGACGCCCTCTTCCGGGTCACCGGCCCCAACCGCGACCAGAACGTCCGATCCACCACGGCCGCCGCCGGCGGTGGGCTGAGCGCCGAGCTCTTCACCGCCGGGTTCACCCTGGGCACGTACACGGTGGCGGCGACCTGCGGCGACGGCAGCTCGGCCGGCACCGCCACCTTCGCCGTCACCCCGATCGGCGGCGCGCCGGCCGGCTCCGGCGGCGACAACCGTGACACCGGCGCTCTCGCCGCCGGCGGCACGCTGCTCGGCACCGCCCTCGCCGGCGCGGTGATCCTGATCCGCCGGCGCCGTCCGGTGTCCACTGTCGCCTGATCGGCGACCGTTCCATCCCTGAGACGGGTGCCCGCGCCGGTGACACCGGCGCGGGCACCCCGACGACCCGGTACGGAGGTGCACACGTGCGGTGGCGGCGAACCCTACCGGCAGTGGTAGCCCTGCTCGGCGTGACCGGGCTCGGGCTGATCACCGTCGGCCTCACCGCCGACCCGGCGCGGCCACCACTACCGTCGGCCGACGCGCCGACCCGCACCCACCCCGCACCGGACCTGGCGCCGTTGCCACCCGCCGCGCCGATCCGGGTGCAGATCCCCGCCATCGACGTACGCGCCGACATCGTCCCCGTCGGCGCCGACGCCGCCGGGGTGCTGGAGGTGCCGCCGCTGGACCGGCCCACCCTCGCCGGCTGGTACCGGCACGGGGTCAGCCCCGGTGAGACAGGCAACGCCGTCCTGGTCGGACACGTCGACGCGCCCTCCGGCCCCGCGGTCTTCTTCGACCTCGGTCGGCTCCGCGCCGGGCAGCAGGTGCAGGTCACCCGCGCCGACGCGCGGGTCGCCACATTCACAGTGGACGACGTGCGGGCGTACCCCAAGGAGCACTTCCCCACCACCCTGGTCTACGGCCCGGCCGACGCCGCCGGGCTACGCCTGATCACCTGCGGCGGCCGGTTCGACGCGGCGACCGGCAACTACGTCGACAACATCGTCGTCTTCGCCACCCGCACCGCCTGAACCGGACCACCCGCCTGAAACCGAGCACGCCCGCGCCGCCTCCCCGCTGTCGGGAGCCGGACCCTGGTCGGCAGAATGCGGTGGCACCATCCCCTGATCGGGACGGTGCGCCGGCGACGGGGAGGCACGCGGTGGATCAGCGACCGGTACGGGACCGGACCGGTCGAGGCGTACGCGCCCTGGCCCGGCGACTGCTCGGACGGGTCGAGGGCGCCTCCCCCACCCCCCGCCGGTCCAACCCGGACGCCGTGGTCGACTGCGCCGTCTACGTCAACGGCCGCCGCGAACCCGGTCAACCGCACTACGCCGACGCGTACGCCCGGGCGCGGCACCGCCGCGACGCCTTCGTGTGGCTGGGACTGCACGATCCCGGCCCGGCCGTGCTCGCCGCCGTCGGCCAGACCTTCGGCCTCGACGAACTGACAGTCGAACAGGCCCTCGCCGACGGGCACCGGCCCACAGTGCAGCGCCACGGGCCGGTCACGCTGCTGGTCCTGCGCACCGCCGGGTACGTGGAGCACGACGAGCTGACCGACACCTCCGAGGTGATCGACACCGGTGACGTGATGGTGCTGCTCGGCGACCGCTTCGCCATCACTGTGCGGCACGGCGCCGCCGGGGCACTGCGCAGCGTCCGCGCGGACATCGAGCGCCGCCCCGCGCTGCTGGCCGCCGGCCCGTGGGCGGTGGCGTACGCGGTCTGCGCCCGCATGGTCGACTCCTACCTGGAGGTGGCCGGGCACGTGGAACGGGACCTGGAACGGGTCGAGGAGGCGGTGTTCGCCCGCGACCGCAGCGCCGACATCCAGCACATCTACCAGCTCAAACGGGAGGTGGTGGAGTTCAAGCGGGCAGTCCTGCCGTTGCAGGCGCCGATGCGTACGCTGCTCGAACCCGACGGTCCGCCGCGTGCCCTGCACCGCTGGTTCGTCGACGTCGACGGCCGGCTGAGCCGGGCGGTGGACCGGGTGGCCGCGTACGACGACCTGCTCACCTCGATCGTTCAGTCGCGACTGGCGCAGCTCGCCGTCGAGCAGAACAACGACATGCGCAAGATCGCCGCTTGGGCGGCCATCGCGGCCACCCAGACCGGCATAGCCGGCATCTACGGCATGAACTTCAACCACATGCCCGAGCTGGCCTGGCGCTACGGCTACGCCGGGGCCCTCACCCTGATGGCGGCGGCGGCCCTGTTCCTGTACCGGCTGTTCCGCCGCTCCGGCTGGCTCTAACCCCCCGCACCCCGCCCGCGCCCCGCCCCGCCCGCGCCCCGCGCCCCGCGCCCGCGCCCCGCGCCCGCGCCCCGGCCTCGCCCCGCGCCTCGCCCTGCGCGATCTTGCAGTTTCTGTCGTCGATATGAACCTTCCGCACCTTATGCCGGGGCAGAAAGTGCAAGATCGCGGGGGTGTGGGGGTGTGGGGGT
>NZ_JAKKFH010000029.1 GCF_022230925.1 Micromonospora alfalfae
TCGTCACGGACTGCCTGACCGGTGTGCGCCGACATCGGTGCGGCCGGGGCCGCACCGTCGAGCAGCGCACCGACCGCCACCGCGCGGCGGGTCGATCGCGCCGACTAGGCGAAGCTGAACAGCGGCGGGAACACGAGGACCACGGTCCAGGCCCACGCGGCGTACACCGGCAGGTAGCCGGTCTGCCACCGCTCCAGCGCCGCGAACGGCGTGCGCCGACGGATGAAGGACAGCAGCAGCCACGCCGACCAGGCGAGGTTGACCAGCAGGATCACGTTCTCGCCGAGCGCCGCCGCCCGGTTCGGCGTACCGCCGTACTCGTCGGTGATGCGCCCGGTGATCTCCAGCAGCACCAGCACGTCGATGGCCAACGCACTGACCACGAGCGCGAGTTGGAGTTTGTCGAACGGGCCGGGCGGGGCCAGCGGGTCACGGGCCGAGAGTGAGTAGAGCAGCAGCCCCAGCACCACGACCAGCAGGAGGTCGAAGAGGAGCAGCGCCTCCCGCTCGACGTCGATGCCGTGGCTGGTCCAGACGACAGCGACCAGGAAGGCGAGCAGGGCGGCAGTGAAGAGCGGGGTGAACAGCCTGGTGAGGACCGGCGCGATGTTCTCGACGACACTCTGCTTGGCCTCGACGAGCCACCCGGCCACCACTACCGCGGCCGCGGCGCCACCGGGCAGCAGCCACTGTGAGATGAACGCCTCCGGGACGATCCCGATGGCAGCGAAGGTGTTGAACAGGAACGCGGCGAGCACACCGCCGCCGAGGGCCATCAGCACCAGGTAGATGAACCACTCGCCGGTGAACCGGATGAAGTCCATGCGTCGACGGGAGGAGCGCCAGTCGTCGGCGACATAGGCCAGGCCGACCACCAGCCATAGGGCGATGGGCAGGTGGATGCTGGTGACGACCACTGACTGCGAGTCGTCCGCCAGGGGGTAGGCGTTGGCGGCCACGGCGCCGAGGACGAAGAGCGCCGCCAGTGCCGCGATGACCGTCCGTCGGGCTCCCCGACGCCAGGCCAGGTACGCCGCCAGCCAGGGCAGCGCGAACAGTGTGAAGTTGCGCGCGTAGAACGAGCCGTTGTCGGCGAAGCTCAGCCCGAACAACGCCGGCACCTTCACGGACACCACGGCACCCGCCGCACAGCCGAGCATGACCCACAGGTCCCGGCGGGAGCGAGCGCTGCCGACCGGGTTGCCGGAGTCGCCGGTCAGCACCAACTGCTTCCACAGCCGTTCGGAATGTTCCCGGGCGAACTCGCGGGAGAGGTCGTCGAGGCTGCCCATCCGTTTCACGGCGACCAGGAACGCCTCGTCCGGGCTCAGGCCGGCGGCGACGAGTTCGTCGACGGAACCACGAAGGTGGTCTTCCAACTCGTCGGCGTCCACAGGTTGCATCTCCCGGCGACGCAGCACGTACTGACGCCACTGCTCGAACTGCGCTTCCAATCCCTGCGGCCCCTCGTGCGCCGTCATGCGAGGCCCTCCAACGGGCGCACCGTCTGCGGCGCGCGGTCGTGCCAGATCTCCTTGAGCGCGCCCACCACTGTGTCCCACTGCCGGCGCTGCTCGGCCAGCTCGGCCAGGCCCCGGTCGGTGATGCGGTAGTACTTGCGCTTCCGCTCACCGGCGACCGCCTGCCAGCTCGACTCCAGGTGACCGAGGCGCTCGAGCCGGTGCAGCAGCGGGTACAGCAGCCCTTCGGTCCAGTCCAGCTCACCCCCGGACAGCTCGTTGATCCGCCTGAGGATGGCGTAGCCGTAGCTCTCGCCCTCGGCCAGGATGCCGAGCACCATCGGCGTCGCCGAGGCGGCGACCAGATCCTTGGCGACCTTCACGGAACCTCCCGCCCCTAAACCTAGAAGTACGATGCATAGTACTGCTAGGTATGGGTCCCGGCGCAACGGCCGGGAGCGAGACGCCGGCCGAATCGCCGTCACGGGCAACTGTGGTGCCGCGATCGGGCAATTCCGGGTTAGCCTTGGCGCATATGGCTACCTTTCGCAGCGCCTCAGTGCTCCTTTCCTCAGACGGCACCAGGACCCCCGGCACCGCCGCGCTCTTCGCCGAGCCGGCCCGTAGGGGCGGGATTCCGCCCTGGGCAGGCGACTTCCGCCCCGCCAACAGCGCCGGCAACGGCCCCAAGAACGCAGTCGGCAAGACCTTCACCCTGGAGCTGCCCGACGGCAGCACCGGCAAGGTCGTCGTCCAGGGCCTCAAGAGCGGCAAGGGCGGCGTCGTGCTGGCGCTGATGGGCGAGGACGCCCCACCCTTCTGACCAGTCGCCCGCTCTCGTCGCCCGGGTGCCCAGGGTTGACCCTTTCCGGGTCGACCCAGGGCACCTGGCCAACCACGCCAGTCGCGCCCGACAAATCGCTGGGATGTCGATGGTCGTGTCGCGACAATGGCCGTTGTGCCGGAGGTCGAAGTCGTCGTCGCCCACCAGGAACGGGCGACAGTACGCGTCGGCGACGTGTTCCTGAAGATCGACACTGATCCGGGGCGCACCGACGTCGAGGTCGAGGCGATGGCGCTGGCGCCGGTCCCGACCCCCGAGGTTCTCTGGCGCAAGCCGCCAGTGCTCGCGCTCGCCGCCCTGCCCGGAACGGCGCTTGGCCGCCTCGGCGAGCCGTCGACCGCGTCGCCGGCGGCGTGGGCCGCGGCGGGTGCCGCCGCTCGGACGCTGCACGACGCGCCGCTACCGCCATGGCCCGGGCGAACCTGTTACGAGTTGACATCGCAACTCGACGCCGAATGCGAGTGGCTCGTCGCCAACGGCGTCCTCCCCACCGACCTGGTCACGCGCAACCGCCAGGTCGCCGAGGCGGCGCTCCGGCCGTGGACCCCGGTATTCACGCACGGCGACCTACAGATCACCCACGTGTTCGTCGACGGTGACCAGCTCACCGGCGTACTCGACTGGTCCGAGGCGTGCCGGGGCGACGCCCTCTTCGACCTCGCCACCTTGACGCTCGGCCACGAGGAGCACCTCGGCGACCTCCTCGCCGGTTACCGCACCGACGTCGACCTCGACGTGATCCGCGCGTGGTGGTCGCTGCGAAGCCTGCTGGCGATCCGCTGGCTCGTCGAGCATGGCTTCGACCCGTGGGCACCAGGCTGCGAGGTCGACGTGCTGAGATCGTCGACGCGCTGAGTTCCCGACTGTCACCAGCGTCAGTCCAGGGTGACCACCCAGCGGGCGCCCTCGCCCCGGGCCAACCGGTCGAACGCCGCCGGCGCCTCGTCCAACGGAACCGTCCCGCTGACCAGCACACCCAGATCCAGTGCGCCGTCGGCCAACTCGGCGGCCAGCACCGGCACCTCCCGGTCCGGATCGGACGAGCCGTACACCGAGGAGCGCAGCGTGCGCGCGGAGTGGAAGATGTCCAGCGCGCCGAGGCTGACCATGTCGTCCTTCGCGCCCATGCCGACCACCGTCACCGCTCCCCCGCGCCGGGTCAGCCGCCAGGCGGCGCGGATGGTGGCGGCCCGACCGACGCACTCGAAGGCGTGGTCGACGCCCCGGCTCTCGGTGCGCGCCCGCACCTCCTTGGAGAGCCGGTCGTCGGAGAGCAGGAAGTCGGTCGCCCCGGCGGCGAGCGCCAGATCCCGTTTCGCCTCGGCGACGTCGATGGCCAGGATCGTCGTGGCACCGGCCCGGCGGGCCGCGCTGAGCACGGCGAGCCCGACCCCACCGAGCCCGACGACAGCGACCGACTCACCGGGTGTCACCCGGGCGGTGTTCCGGACCGCGCCGACGCCGGTGAGCACCGCACAGCCGAGCAGTGCGGCCTGCTCGGGCGGCAGCCCGGCGGGGATCGGGATGACGGCACGCTCGGGTACCACCACCGCCTCGGCGAGCGCGCCGAGGCCGAGGGTCAGGTGCAGCGGGACCCCGTCGTCGGTCTCGCCGCGCGGCACTGTCGGGGCCGTGGTGTCGGCGCAGAGCCACGGCTCGCCGCGCCGACACCACCAGCAGGCCCGGCAGGCCGGCGCCCAGTTGAGCACCACCGGAGTGCCGACGGTCAGCTGACTGCCCGGCCCGACCTCGGCCACCACGCCGGTCGCCTCGTGCCCGAGCACCAGCGGGAACCTCGCGGCGAGGGTGCCGTTGACCATGGACAGGTCGGAGTGGCAGACACCGGCCGCCCTGATCGTCACCCGCACCTCGCCGGGGCCGGGCGCGGGCAGGCGTACCCGCTCGACCCGCAGTTCGGCGCCGGACCCGCGCGCGACCAGCGCGCGAACAATGACCGGCTCGGTGCTGCCGCCACCCGGCGCGGCCGGGGACAGCTCGGGGCGGCCCGGCGCGGCCGGGGACAGCTCGGGGTCGGTCATCGCTGGATCGCCTTCAGCTCGCAGAACTCGGCCAGCCCGTGTACGCCCAACTCCCGACCCAGGCCGGACTGCTTGTAACCGCCGAACGGGGCGAGCGGGTTGAACGGGGCGCCGTTGATGTCGACGGCGCCGGTACGCAGTCGCCGGGCAACCGCGAGCGCCGCGTCGGTGTCGGCGGACCAGACCGCGCCCGCCAGCCCGTATTTCGAGTTGTTGGCGATGGCGACCGCCTCGTCGGTGTCGGCGAACGGGATGACGGCGAGCACCGGGCCGAAGACCTCCTGCTGGGCGAGCGCGCTGTCGGGGTGCACGTCGGCGAAGACGGTCGGTGCGACGAAGTGCCCCCGGGTCGGCACCGGGGCCTCAGGCCCGCCCGCGACCAGCCGGGCGCCGTCGGCGAGGGCCCTGTCGATGTGGCCACGCACCCGCTCGGCCTGGGCGGCGGAGACCAGCGGGCCGAGCCGGGTCGCCGGGTCGAACGGGTCGCCGAGTCGGTAGCCGGCCACCGCCGTGGCGATCAGGTGCAGGGCTTCGTCGTATCGATCGTTGTGCACAAGCATCCGGGTCCAGGCGGTACAGGTCTGCCCGGAGTTGAGCAGGGCGTTGCCGACGCCCACCTTGACGGCGGTGGCCAGGTCCGCGTCGGGGAGGATCACGTTGGCGGATTTGCCGCCCAACTCCAGCGCGACCCGGGCGATCCGGTCGGCGGCGAGCCGCATGATTCGCGCGCCGGTGGCGGTGGAGCCGGTGAAGGAGACCAGGTCGACGTCGGGGTGCCCGGCGAGCGCCTCGCCGACCACCGGCCCGGTGCCGGGGACCAGGTTGAGCACGCCCGGCGGCAGGCCGGCTTCGGTGACCGCGTCGAAGAGCAGGTACGCGGTCAACGGGGTCAGCTCGCTGGGTTTGAGCACCACCGTGCAGCCGGCGGCCAGGGCGGGTGCCAGCTTCGCCATCACCTGGTGCAGTGGGTAGTTCCACGGGGTGATCGCGCCGACCACGCCGATCGGCTCGCGGACCACGAGGGAGTTGCCGATGCTCTCCTCGACCGGCGCGCGGGCGGCGAGCGCGACGTGGTCGCGCAGCACTGTCAGTGGCAGCCCGACCTGCACCCGGGTGGCGAGTTTGAGCGGCGAGCCCAGCTCCACGGCGATGGTGCGGGCGAGGTCGTCGGCGCGAGCGGTGAGCGCCGCGTGCAGCCGGTCGAGGTGGGCGGAGCGCTCGGCGGGGGTCGCGGCCGACCAGCCGGGAAACGCGGTCCGGGCCGCGGCCACGGCGCGATCCACGTCGGCCGGGGTGCCGGCCGGCACCTGCCCGATCAGCTCCCCGGTGCTCGGGTTCTCCACGTCGATGAGACCGGTGTCGGCGGGCGGCGTCCACTCCCCGCCGACGTGCAGGTGGCGCCGCAGGCGCAGGGGGTCGGGCAACAGCGACGGCGGGGCGGCGAGGTCCATGTCGTCCCTTCGAGGGTGGGCGATGGGCGATGGCGACGGGGGTCGCGACGGGCGATGAAACTAGCGCTGGGAGTTTGGACGCTACCCGTTGGACCCTGCGGACTCCACCGTCTCGACGGTGTGGGTGTACTCGGCGGCCAGACCGTGCAGCAGGGCGTCCAGGCCGAGGGCGAAAGCGCCCTCGTCCACGCTCTGCTGGTGTTCGGCGAGCCGGTGGGCCTGGCGCAGGTGTGGGTAGTGCGCCGCGTACAGCTCCGGGTCCTCGACGAAACCCCTGGCGAACGAGCCGAGCGCCGAGCCGGCCACGAAATACCGCAGCGCCGCGCCGATGTGGGTGGCGCGGGCCGGCGGCCAACCGGCCCGGACCAGACCGCCGTAGACCGCGTCGGCCATGGCCAGGGCGGCCGGTCGACGACCCGGCCCCTGCGCCAGGTACGGCACGATGTTCGGATGCGCGGTGAGCGCCCGACGGTACGACCAGGCCCAGTCCCGCAGCGCGGCGAGCCAGTCCCGGCTGGCGAAGCCGCTGGTGTCGACAGCACCGGTGACCGTGTCGGCGACCGCGTCGAGGATCTCGTCCTTGGTGGCGAAGTGGTTGTAGAGCGAGGGACCCTGCACGCCGAGCGCGGCCGCGAGTCGGCGGGTGGAGAGCGCGCCGAGCCCGTCGGCGTCGATCAGCGCGAGCGCCGTCTCGACGATCCGGTCGCGGGTGAGCAGAGGCCGTCGAGGTCGGGGCACGTCGGAACTCCTCGGTCTGCGGTGTCCCTCCCCGTGGGAACCACCTGTTCACGCACCCTATCCGGGACCGCCTGCGGGCAGGCGTCACCACGTCGGCCGGAGAAGGGGTCTGGACGAATGAAAACTTACACCGCTAGTTTATGAGGGACCGCCGCGGCCCGTGGCGGCGCACCACCACGCCGACCGAGGGGGAACCGTGGACTTCGCACTGTCCGACGAGGAACGCGCCGTCCGGGACACCGTGCGCGCGTTCATCACCCGCGAGGTGATGCCCCTGGAAGCGGAGGTGCTCCGCCGGGAACGGGCGCACCAGCCGGGCCTCGACCACTCCGAGGTGCGCGAACTGCAACTCAAGGCGCGCAAGTTCGGCTTCTGGGGCCTGGCCACCCCGGAGGAGTACGGCGGGATGAACCTGCCAGCCGTACTCCAGTCGTTGATCTGGACCGAGCTGGGCCGCACGTTCGTGCCGTTCCGCTTCGGCGGCGAGGCGGACAACATCCTGTTCCACGCCACCGAGGAGCAGAAGCGGGAGTTCCTCATCCCGACCATCGAGGGCGAGCGACGCTCCTGCTTCGCGATCACCGAGCCGGGCGCCGGATCCGACGCCGCCAACATCAGGCTGTCCGCCCGCCGTGACGGCGACGACTGGATCCTCGACGGTGAGAAGACCTTCATCACCGGCGGTCACGACGCCGACTTCGCCATCGTGGTGGCCGTGACCGACCGGGAGAAGGGCGCCCGCAACGGCGGCGCCACAGCGTTCCTGGTGGACCGGTCGATGGGCTGGCGCTCGGAGTTCATCCAGACGATGGGCGAGGGCGGGCCCGCGTCCCTCATCTTCGACGGCGTACGCGTGCCGCACCGCAACATCCTCGGTGAGATCGGGCAGGGCTTCACGCTCGGCATGGAGTGGATCGGCAAGGGGCGCTACACCATCCCGTCGCACGCCATCGGCATCGCCGAGCGGGTGTTGCAGATGGCCATCGAGTACGCGAACACCCGGGAGACCTTCGGCACGAAGATCGGCACCAACCAGGCCATCCAGTGGATGATCGCCGACTCCGAGACGGAGCTGGAGGCGGCCCGCTGGCTGGTGCTGCGCTCGGCGTGGACCGTCGACGCGGGCCTGGACCCCCGGCACGCCTCGTCCATGGGCAAGCTCTACGGCGCCGGCATGGTCAACAGGGTGGTCGACCGGGTGCTCCAGATCCACGGCGGCATGGGCTACACCCGAGAGCTGCCGATCGAACGCTGGTACCGGCAGGTCCGGCTCTACCGGATCTTCGAGGGCACCGACGAGATGCAACGGCTGATCATCTCGCGGGACCTGCTGCGCGGCTACACGAAGATCGGTGGCCACCTGGCCTGACATCGTGTCCGCCCCTGGTGAACAAAGTGGGCCCGCCGGCCATCTACCCCCATGACAGCTGCCACTCAGCCAAAGGGGGATGTTCCATGCACCTACGAATCAGGGCCGTGGCGACGGCGATCGTCGTCGCCACGGTCGGCGCCGTCGCCATCCCGGCCGCGCCGGCATCGGCCAACGTCAGCCAGGGGTACGTCATGGGCTCGGGCACCTGGACGGACGACTGGGGCGACGAGGGCCCGATCTCGGCGACGACCCGCTCGTACAACAACGTCGTCGCGATGTGGCAGTTGATCCTCTGGGCGGATGGTTACCTCGCCCGCTCGGGCGTCGACTGCCGGTTCGGGCCGGGGACGACCGCCGCCACGAAGAAGTGGCAGACCGCCCGGGGCCTCGTCGGTGACGGCGTCGTCGGCCCCCGGACGCTGGCCAGGGCGGCGACCCGACTCGCCGTGTACGAGGGCGAGGGCTGGTTCTACTACGACGGGGCCGGCACCAACATCCTTCACTTCGGCCGCCTCGCCGACGGCACGTGGGACATGAGCCTCGGGGTCGACCTGGAGTGGCGAACCCTCTCGTACACGGCGGCGACCTTCAGCGTCTGCTCCTGATGCCGCTGAGGACGGCCGGCTGCGCGCCGGCCGTCCTCGGCGACGGGTCAGCCGGTCAACGCCGTCAGCGCGGCGTCCACGTCGGCCTCGGTGGAGTAGATGTGGAACGAGGCCCGGACCCGTCCGGCGCGCACCGCCGCCCGGATGCCGGCCGCCGCGAGGCGCTGCTCCGCGTCCGGCACGTCCACGCTGACGATGGCGCTCTCCCCCGGTGCCCGGCCCAGCCCGGTCAGGAACCGGTTGGCCAACGCCACGTTGTGCGCCCCGATCGCCGGCACGCCGATCTCAGCGACCACCTCCAGGGCGGGTGCCGCACCGACCCAGCTGAACCAGGCCGGTGAGATGTCGAACCGCCGGGCGTCGTCGGCCAACCGCAGCGGCGGTCCGTAGTAGGAGGCGTGCGGGTCGCGGCCCGCGTACCAGCCGGCCGCGTCGGGACGCAGCCGCTCGCGCAGCCCGGGGGCCAGATAGGCGTACGCGGTCCCGCGCGGATTCATCAGCCACTTGTAGCCGCCCACCGCCACCGCGTCGGCCTGGCTGCCGTCGAACGGCAGCCAGCCGCACGCCTGGGTCGCGTCCACCGCCACCAGCGCGTCGTGGGCGCGGGCCGCGGCGACGATCTCGTCGTACGCCGCCACCGCCCCGTCGGCCGACTGCACCAGGCTGAACGCCACCAGGTCGGTGTCGGCGTCGATGGCGTCGACCAGCGACTCCAGCGGCACAGTGCGGACCGTGACGCCACGCTCCTGCTGAACCAGCCACGGGAAGAGATTCGAGGTGAACTCGACCTCGGGGACCACCACAGTGGCACCGGCGGGCAGCGCCGCCGCGACCGGCGCGAAGAGCTGGGACACCGCCGCGCCGACCGCCACGTCACCGACCGGCACCCCGATGAGGCCCGCGAAGGTGACACGAGCCCGGCTCGTCGACTCGCCCCAGCCCTCCCACGACGTACTACCAACCCGCCAGAGGGCGAGAGCCTCCTGCAACGCCGCCCACGCCGGCTCCGGCGGCAACCCGTAACTGGCGGTGTTCAACCAGCCAGGCTCCGGCTGCCAGAGCTTCTGCGCCTGCTCGATCTCCATGCCGTCGACGCTAGGCCGAACGACGCGCGACGGGCACTGCCAATCGGCGATCGGCGGCCTGTCAGATGCGGACGAAGTCCTGACCGAGCAACGCCCGCAGCCTGGTCAGCGCGCGGGCGTTCTGCATCTTGACCACCGACACGGAGACGTCGAGGGTGCTGGCGACCGCCTCGACGCTCTGATCCTCCCAGTGCCGGAGCACCACGATGGCCTGATCGCGGATCGGCAGGGTGGCCAACGCCTGGAGCAGGACGACGTGCAGCTCCGTGGTGTCGTCGGGCCGTTGCGGCGACCCCTCGGGCAGCTCGGCGAGCACGACCTCGGCGGTGCTGCGCCGCTTGTTCTGGTCGAAAACGGCGTTCATGAGGACCCGACGGCTGTACGCCTCGAGGTTCGCGGTGTGCCGGATCCGGCCCCAGTTCGCGTACATCTTCGCGAAGGTCGTCTGGGTCAGGTCCTGGGCGAGGTGCCAGTCGCGACACATCAGGTAGGCGGTACGCCGCAGCCTCGGTGCGGTGGCCTCGACGAAGGCGCTGAACTCCGCCTGCTGGGCGGTCTGCTCACGCCGTCGAACCGCGCCCCAGCGGGAAGCCGCCATCAGTCGACCGCCGACGCGCTCGTGCCGGCCGGGCAGTCGATGCCGATGATCTCGTCGACCCCGTCCAGGCGTTTGACGCGCTCAGCCAGCTCCGCGTACCTCGACCGCACGACGAGCGTGATCCGGAATGATTCCGGCAGTTGGCTGGACACGATGTTGTCGACAAGTTCGGGAGCGTCCGCGTACAGCTTCTTGAACTTCTCCAGCGCCTGTTCGCGGCTCTCATACGCCACTGTCCCGACCGCCGGATCCGCGTCCAGCGCGCGGTTGATCACGCCACGCTGCTGGGCGGTGATCTCGGGAGCAAGGTAGACCGCAGCGTCGGTCGCGGTCTCGTCAGCGGGCGCGTGGCATGCCCTGTTCACGAGCATGCCGAACGCTGCCGACACCGTTGGTGGCGGCGCCGATCGTTGCGGCGGTGTCGCCACGTTCACCGCCCCCACCGCCGCGACGGCGATCACGGCGGCGACACCTGTCGCCACCAGCCGTTGCCGCCGTCGACGCAGGCCGGTGCCGGCGGCCACCGCGTCACCGACCAGGTCGACCAGGGGCAGTGCCGGCTCGTCGGCGACGGCGCGGTCGAAGAGCACCCGTAGGTTCTGATCCATGTTTCCTCCCGTGGCCCCGGTGGGCTTCCACAGGTCATGACTGGTTGGGGCACCGGATCGGTCACATCGACGCCGGCGGCACCGGTGTCACGGCCGCCGTCGGCGCCCGACCGACTCGTCGGCAGCGGGCACTGGGATCCGGGCAAGGCTGTCGGCGAGGCCGGCGAGCCACCTGTCGACCTCCACCAGGTGCCGGACCGACCGATGGTCTGCCTCGCCGAGGAGCGGGCGGATCCGGTCCAACTGGTCGACACAGGTGGTCGGGACCGGCGCCCGCTCCGGTGTCCGGCCGTGGGCGACCTCGTCGGCGAGGGCGTCGTACGCCGACCGCAGGCGCCCGGTGGAGTCCCGCAGCAGCGCCGCCGCGCCGGGCCAACCGGCGAGGCAGCCGGGCGGGTTGCGGCGCAGCAGCGACTCCGCGCCGGGCACGACATGGTGCCCGGCGCTCAGCACGGCGTCCCAGTTCACCTGTTGACGGTGCGGATCGTGCCGCTCCGAGTGGTACTGGCAGTACGACGAGTCGATCAGGACCATCCGGTGCCGTACCCGGCTGAGGGCTCCCGCTGGTGGCGGAGCATCACCGAGCATCGACTGGACAGTCTGTTCGACGGCGTCCGCGCTGGCCGCCAGGTAGCGGGTGGCGTTGTGCCGCAGGTCGTGGCCCGCGCCGCGCGGCCAGATCGCCACCCCGGCGAGCACGCCGATCACCGCGCCGAGCAGCACGTCGACGAGGCGGGCCTCGGCGAGCCGCCACCCTTCCGGGCTGAGTTGGGCGAAGACGACTGTCAGCAGCACTGTGAACAGCGCCTGCTGCCACACCGGACCGAGCACGCGGCCGACGCCGAACGCCAGCAGCAGGGTGACAGGCAGGACGACCGCGTACACGATCGGCTCGTCGACGACGAGCATCACCCCGCCGCTGACGATCGCGCCGACGATGGTGCCCAGCACGGCCGGCCGCAGCGCCGTGCGGGTGTCGGCGGCGGACGTGCGCAGAACCGTGAGGGTGGCCAGCAGCACCCAGAAGCCGTGGGTCAGCTGCAACACCCCGGCGGCCACCCGGGCGATGGCGAGCGCCACGGCCAGCCGCAGCGAGCTGTGCAGGTGGGCCGAGCGCGGCGCCAGGTGGGAGCGGAACTGCCACCAGTACAGCATCCATGGGCTGCGCCGGGCGTAGGCGAACAGCTCCGAGGAGGCGTCGCCGCCGCCGAGGCGCGCCCCGGTCGCCACCCGGGAACCGACGACGAAGACCCGCACCTGGTCCGCGAGGGCCAGCGCTGTCGCGTCCCGGCACAACCGGGGTACGTCCGGCGCGTCGCGGACCTGGCCGGATCCCACCGGGTACGCCGCCTCGGCTCGTCCGACCGCCACGTCCAGGTCGGCCGGGGCAACCGGCGGGGCACCCGGCGACAGGCTCCGGCCGGCCGCGCGGGTGGTGTTCGCGCAGGAGCGCAGCAGACGCGCCGCCGCCAGGTCCGGGATCGGCTCCGGCGGGGCGTCCGCCGCCAGCCGGTCCGCCTCGGCGAGCACCTCCCGTAACGCGGCCGCGCAGATCCGCAACGCCCGATCCTGAGCGCCCGCCGCGGTCGGCGCCCACGCTGGAGGGCTTCGGTTCAGCTCGATCGCCGCCACCACGTCGTACGCCCGCTCGCGCCGCGCGTCCCGATCACCCACAGCCGTGTGCGGGTCGGTCAACCGCTCGGCGGCGACGTCGAGGAAGGCGGCGATGCCGTCCGCCGCCTCGGCCAGGCGCTGCCGGTAGGAGACCGGCACCGGGTCGGGCCAGAGAAACACCTCGGCCGCGGCGAGCAGCACGACGGCGAGGGTCACCCCACCGAGTCGCTGCGGCAGGGTGCCCGGCTGGTACGGCGGGAACGACGCCAGGATGTAGAAGAGCTGGAACGCGCTGGCCAACCCCACCAGGCGCGGGTTGCCGACCCCGGCGAACGCCACCACGAAACCGACGACCAGCATGCCACCGGCCGCCGCCCAGGTGCTCCAGGCCAACAGCGAGCCCACCGCGATCAGCGCCCACACCACCGGCAGCGACAGCACGAGGATCCGCGCACGTTGCGGCGCCGGACCGGGTAGCTGGGCGAACGACCCGGCGGCGATGGTGCCGAACAACGCGTACGTGGCGAGCGTCGAGCTGCCCGCGCCGTACCGGCAGCCGTAGAAGACGACTGACGCGACGAGCGTCAGCCGGGCCGCGCGTCGCAGGATGACGTCACCCGGGTCACGGCGGCGAAGCCGGCCAAGGAGGCTGGTTCCGAGCACGACCGCTCCCCCGGTTCGTCGCAGCACCCCTCCCCGGCCCACCATTCTCCACCGCACCCCGCCATCGGCGGCGGGTTTGCCGACGAATCACCGCCGGGAGCCGCCGAGCAGGCCGAGCCGGATGGCCCGGAACAGGGTCCCGGGGCGGCTCAGGGCGGCCGGGTGGTCGAGCATTGTGGTGACCCGACCCAGTCGGGCGTTGAGCACCGGGTCGGTCAGCGACGCCCGGAAGAGCAGGTCCCCGAACCACTTGGTGACCTTGTAACCGGGCGGGTACGGCCCGTCGACGTGCGGCAGCTCGATGTCGGCGGTGGTGGAGATCTGCCAGGCGGCGTCGACCACCACGCGGACCTGGTCGAAGTACGCGTGCGCGGGCCCGTCGTGCGGCTTCGGACCGGAGCGCAGGTACTTCGACAGGCAGGAGGCGTGCAGTGCCGCGGAGGTCATGCCCTGGCCGTACACCGGGTTGAAGGAGGCGACGGCGTCGCCGGCGGCGACCAACCCGGCGGGCAGACGGTCGAGCTTGTGGAAGTCACGGCGTCGGCTGTCCGCCTGGTGGTACGTGACCACCCCGCCGAGCATCTCCCCGTGTTCGGCGATGTCGCCGAACATCTGGGGATAGTGCTCCCGGCAACGGGCGGTGAAGTCGGCGACGTCGCGGCTGGGCCGGTCACCGTCGTAGCCGGCCACCAGCATGATCCAGCGGTCCCCCTCGACCGAGTTGATCCCACCGATCCGGGCGGTGCGCCCCTTGCCCGCCATGGTGTGGAACACCGCCACCCAGGCGTCGCTGACCTTCTCGTCGCGGGTGAAGAGCGCCGTGGCGTAGTTCAGCTTGATCGGCATGCGGTGCAACGGCGGGCGCGGCCACCCGTGTTCGGCCAGCCAGTCGCTCAACCGGCTGGACCGCCCCATCGCGTCGACCACCAGGTCCGCCGCCTCGACGACGGGCTCGGTGCCACCCTCGGGCACGTAGCGGGCGGCTTTGACCCGCCGCTGGTCGAAGAGCAGACCCTCCGCCCGGCCGTACACCATGCGGACGTTGTCGATGGCGAGGGTGCGTCGGCGGACCAGCGCCTCCAGGAACGGACGCGTGGTGATCAGCGCCGGCCCGGTGCCGGTCGCCGCGGGCGGCAGACCCAACATGCCGTTCACGAACACCTTCGCCGTGCCCGGGTCACGCGGTGGCGGCGGGGCGCCGAGCGTCAGCGCCTCGTCGGCGATGCCGGGAAACCAACGCTCCAACTGGACCTGACCGGCGGGCAGCAGCGCGTGCACCTGACTGCCCTGGGGCACGCCCGGCCGTGGACCGGCTTCGACATCGGACGGATCCCGTTCGACGATCAGCACTTCCTCGGCGTGGTCGCTCAACACCCGAGCCGCCAGCAACCCGGCCATGCTGCCACCGAGCACCACCGCCCGTCGCATGACCACTCTGGTCTCGGCGGGTGGTTCGGCCGTCGCTATCTCGGCGAAGAGCCGGGACGGAGAGGGGGGCATGCGATCACTCCTCGAACGGTCGGGAACCTCGGCATCCACGACCGTAACCACCTCAGCCCCTGCCGTCAGCGCTCAGTTGGCACGCCACTTCTGGTTGGCGTTGCCGCTGCACTGCCAGATCTGCAGCCGCGCACCGTTGTCGGGGTTCGAGTCGAGCACGTCGACGCACCTGTCCGCCCTGGTGTTCACCAGGTCGTACGCCTTGTTGAGGGTGAACCTCTGCGACGCCGCGCCGGAACACTCGGCGAGTTGGACGGCAGCGCCGTCCTCTGTGGAGTGGCCTGCGACATCCAGGCACTTGCCCATCGAACGGACGGTGCCGTCCGCCGGGAAGGTCCACAGCTGCTTCGCGGTCCGCCGACAGTCCCAGATCTGCAGCCGCACACCGGCGACGGCGTTGCCGTCCGGGATGTCGATGCAACGGTCACTGGCGAAACTGGAGATCTGCTTCCCGGCGGGCGTGCTGCCCGGCGTGGGGGACGGCGGCGGGGCAGCCGGTTGGTGCGTCGGATCCCCCGGGCCGGTCGTCGTGCCGCTGCCCGTCCCTGGCGACGGCGGCCCCACGCTCGCCGACGGTGGCGGTCCGGCGGGTCGGGACGGCGGGACACCGGCGACCGGCAGTCCCTGGAAACCATCGGTGATCAGCGCCAGGACGGCCGCGCTCGCGGACCATTCGGCGGCGGAGGTGGTCCAGTCGATCGAGTACGCGTGCCCGTTGTGGCCGACGAAGACACGGCTCAACGTGTGCATCGGCATGCCGTCCTCGTCGGTGTACGCCCACTCCCATTCGGCGGCCCGCAACTGGTAGCGCAACGCGCCGAGCCGCACCTGCCGGTAGTCGGCGTACCGCCCGCGTTGCGCCCCCTCCCGCTCCCGCAACTCGGCGACCAGGTCCGCTGGGATGGACCGGAGCTCGTCGACGACGAGCACGCGGCTGCCGTCCGGCTCCCGGAACGCGGCGCGCTCACCGTCGCGCCGCGCCTGCCAGCCGTCCGGCACCGGTACGAGGAAACGGGGATCGTCACGGTAGTAGCGCCAACCCGCGGGCGCCGGTGGCAGCACCCTGGACACCGGCGTCTCGGCGATCGGCGACGGGTTCACTGGCGGTGCCGCCACTCCGCCGTCACCCACGCCACCGAAAAGCCCGGCGTTCAGCAGGGACGCGGTGACCAGCAGGACGACCAGCAGCGCGGCGGCCCCGATCGACCCGATCAGCCGAGCCCGACGCTTGCGCCCCGACCCGGAACCCGGCGCGGCGGGGACGGCCGGCGCGGCGGGGGGACCGGGCTCGGCGGCGACGAACTCGGGCACGATCGTCGGACGGGGCCCATCGTCGGCGGTGGCGGTCGTGGCGGTGATCCGGGTCAACGGCCCGCCACCGGTGGTGCTCACCTCGGCGACTGGCACGTCCGGGGCGGTGGCCTCCCGCAGGAGACGATCCGCCTCATCGGCGCTGATCCGCTGATCCGGCTCACGGCGCAGCAGTCCTTCCAGGAGCGGGGTCAGCCGACCTGCTCGTTGTGCCGGCGGTGGCGGCTCGGTGGCGAGGGCTGCCAGCGTGGCGACCGGCGACGAGCGGTGGTACGGGGTGCGTCCCTCGACCGCCGCGTAGAGGGTGGCGCCGAGCGACCACAGGTCGGCCGCCGGTCCCACGTCGCCGTCGGTGGCCCGCTCGGGCGCGAGGAAAGCCGGCGAGCCGAGCACCATCCCGGTCTGGGTCATCCGTGGGTCGCCGGGGAGGGTGGCCAGACCGAAGTCGGTCAGCACCACCCGGCCGTCGTCGCCGAGCAGCACGTTGGCCGGCTTGACGTCCCGGTGCAGCACGCCAGCCCGGTGCGCGGCGCGCAGCGCACCCAGGATGCCGAGCCCGATCCGCGCGGCGCGGTCCGCCGGCATCGACCCTTCGGCTTCGAGCACCTGTTGCAGGGACCGGGACGGCACGAGTTCCATCACGATCCAGGGGTCGCCGCCCGCGTGCAGCACGTCGAAGACGCGTACCACATTGGGGTGGCCCAGGCGGGCGACGGCCCGCGCCTCGCGCATGGACCGTTCGCGCATCTCGCGGCGTTCGTCGTCACGCAGGCCGGGCGGCGCCACCAACTCCTTGATGGCGACGTCGCGCTGGAGCATCTCGTCGCGGGCCTGCCACACGCGGCCCATCCCGCCCTGGCCGAGCGGACGGACCAGCCGATAGCGGTCGGCAATCAATTGTCGAGAGGCGTCTGGCACGAAAGGAAGGTACCCGCCGAGGTTTACGTGCCCAATTTCTGTGGGGGCTGGAAAAGCGGTAGTCGGATATGTCACACGCAAGATCGACTGCTGACCGATCGTTCATTGAGACATAACTCCACTATCGGCACGAGCACTGTCGCCCACCGCAACGTTACCGACGCGTATATCGGTAACCTGCTATTAATATCGAATGAATTCGAATTCCGCCGAACGCCGGAGCGTCCGGACCACGGCCGGGTGGGGCTTGCTGTGCCTGACGGTGGTCCTGGCCGCCTGCACACCGCCAGGTGACCCACGCCGGCACGCCACGCCGCCGGCCAACCCCGCGGCGCCGACGACCGGCACAAGCACTGGTGGGCCGCCGTGCACACCATCTGTCGACACGCTGGCAGCACCGCCGACGGGCTACCGGTTGGTGGGCGAAGACGTGGCGGTGCCCGACGCCCCCGTGATGTCGGCGGAAGATTCCGGGGAGACCGAGCCGGCGGCACGACTGTTCGCCAAATGGGGGCTCATCGTCCGCGCCGGCACAGTCGTCGACCTGCGGGTGGCGCCGGGCTGGCAGGACAGGGCCCGGCTCGGCTGGGGCGGCACCGGCACGCGCGCGGCGGCCGTCACAGTGCACGCCTGCACACCCGAGGGTGGGCAGGCCCAGTGGAGGGCCTTCGTCGGCGGCACCTGGGTCGCGCAGGCCGCCTGCGTACCGCTCATCGTGACGTCGAACGGCCAGAACGACAGCGTCGACCTCGGCATCGGCGTCCCCTGCGACAAGGCCGCCACGTCCTAGCCCCACACGCTCGGGCGGCCCGGGTGGACGGCTGGGTCTAGCGCCTACACCGCCCAGGAACCGGCTGTTCGCCGGGATCGTCGTCCGCCCCCCAACGGTGGTCGAGCTGCGGCTGTCCCTGCTCCTCGTGGCCGCGATCGCCGAGGTCTTCCTCCTCACCAATCGACCCGATGAACGGTGGTACGTCGGCAGAGCCTTCTCCGAATCCATCAAGTCGCTCACGTGGTGATTCACCATCGCGGCTGACCCATTTCCCCGCATCCGGAGCGACTCCGACAGCGCCGAGGAATTCACCAACCGACTGTTGGGCCCGGCCCGAGACATGTCGGCCGCCTCGTTGGCGGCCCCGGCGGTGGCTGGGCCACAGACCACGCAAGGAATGCGGAGACTGCGGGCCGCCTCCCTCGATGAGCGCCGTGCCGCGTACCTGACCGGCCGTCTCGAGGCCCAACGGGCCTGGTACGCCCAACGATCGCTGTCGAATCGGGCGCAGGCGACCCGATGGTCGGTCGTGGTGGAGATAGTGGCAGTGGCAGTGGCAGTGGCAGTGGCAGTGGCGGTGGCGGTGTCGAGGGCCGCCGGGCTGACCGACTTCGACCTGCTCGGAGTGGCCGCCGCAGCGGTCGCGGCCGGCGCAGCCTGGACGCAGACACGGCAACACGGTGCGGTGGCCACCGCCCCCTGATCAACTCGATTTTCAGGACGTCGCGGTGTCCCGGTGGCTCGGATGCCCCGACTTTCAGGAAGCGGAGTGGATCACCGCCGGAGGGGGTCGCGGCGTTGCGCCGCCGCGACCCCGGTCCACGCCGTGACTCGGGCCGTGACTCCCGACGGGGCTCCGGCCCGTGACTCAGGCCATGACTCGGGCCGGGGCTCCGGCCCGTGATTCAGGCCATGACTCCGGCCGAGGCTCAGGCCGGGGCTCAGGCCGGGGCTCAGGCCGGGGCTCAGGCCGGGGCTCAGGCCGGGGCTCAGGCCGGGGCTCAGACCGTGGCTCAGACCGGGGCTCAGACCGTGGCTCAGACCGGGGCTCAGACCGTGGCTCAGACCGTGGCTCAGACCGTGGCTCAGGCCGGGGCTCAGGCCGGGGCTCAGGCCGTGGCTCCGGCCGGCGTGGCCTCCTTCTCGTCGGGGCGGGACGCCGCCTCGTCGTCGTGCTCGTCGACCATCGTGGCCTCGTCGAACGGGTCATTGCCGCTCAGCACACCTGCCGCCCGCTCCCTGTCGAACTCGCCGGTCCAGGTTCCCACCAGTACGGTCGCCACCGCGTTGCCGGCGAAGTTGGTCAGCGCCCGCGCCTCCGACATGAACCGGTCGATGCCGACGATCAGTCCGACCCCGTCGACGAGGTCCGGCCGGTGCGACTGGAGGCCGCCGGCCAGCGTGGCCAGCCCGGCGCCGGTGACCCCGGCGGCGCCCTTCGACGCGATGATCATGAACAGCAGCAGCGAGATCTGCTCGCCGACGGCCAGCGGCTTGCCCAACGCGTCGGCGATGAACAGCGACGCCATGGTCAGGTAGATCGCCGTACCGTCCAGGTTGAACGAGTAGCCGGTCGGCACCGTGATGCCGACGACCGGCTTGCTCACACCGAAGTGCTCCATCTTGGCGATCAGCCGCGGCAGCGCCGACTCCGACGACGAGGTCGACAGGATCAGCAGGAACTCACGGCCCAGGTAACGCAGCAACGAGAAGATCGAGATCCGGGCCACGAACCACAGCAGCGCGCCCAGGAACACCAGCACGAAGATCAGACAGGTGGCGTAGAAGCCCACCATGATCTGGGCGAGGCTCTTGAGGGCGTCCACGCCGGTCGCGCCGACCACGGCGGCCATCGCGCCGAACGCACCGATCGGCGCCAGCCACATGATCATGGCGAGAACCTTGAAGACGACCCGCTGGATGACGGTGATGGCGCTGAGTACCGGCTCACCCCGCCGACCCATGGCCTGCACGGCGAAGCCGACCAGCAGGGCGACCAGCAGCGTCTGGAGCACCTTGCCCTCGGTGAGCGAGGAGAGCAGCGTCGTCGGGATGATCCCGAGCAGGAAGTCAGCGGTACCGGCGGCCTCGTCACCGGCGGCGGCCTTGCCGGAGCCGGCGAGGTCCGGGCCGAGGTTCAGGCCGGAGCCGGGGTGGATGACGTTGCCGACGACCAGGCCGATGGCGAGCGCGACTGTCGACATGGTCAGGAAGTAGCCGAGGGCCAGGCCGCCGACCTTGCCCACCTTCGCGGCCTGACGGACGGAGCCGACGCCGAGCACGATGGTGCAGAAGATGACCGGGCTGATCATCATCTTGATCAGGTTGACGAAGCCGGTGCCGATCGGCTTGAGTTCCTTGCCGAAATCGGGGGCGACCAGGCCGACCACGATGCCGGCGACGACGGCCACGATGACGGCCAGATACAGGTAACGGGTACGGTCCCGGCGGACCGCCGGTGCCGGGGTGGTGGCGGATGCGGTGGTGTCCATGTCGACAATGTGAAGCGCGTCTCACCCGTTGACAGCCTTGCGGTCATTCTGTTCACCGCGGTGGCGCGAACGGTGGCGCGACGAGGAGGTGGTGGAGGTGGCCCGACGCCAGTGGAGCATCGCGGGGCAACTCTTCGCACTCCAGGCGATGGTGGTGACGCTGCTCGTGCTGGCTGGGGCGGCGGGCGCCGTCTGGCTGGCCCGCAGCGACTCCCGTCAGGCCGCACAGGACGAGGTGCTCGCCGTGGCGCAGACAGTGGCCGGCTCCCCCGACGTCCGCGTGGCCCTCACCACCGTCGACCCCGCGCGGGTCCTGCAGCCGTACGCCGAATCGACCCGGCAGGCAACGGGCACCGACTTCGTGGTGGTGATGGCCCCCGACCGCACCCGTTTCTCGCACCCGACCCCGGACCGGATCGGCGAGCCGTTCGTCGGTGAGATCGGGCCCGCTCTGGCGGGCCGCGCGTTCACCACCACAAACGTCGGGACGCTCGGCGAGTCGGTACGCGCTGTCGTTCCGGTCTACGACGAGCGGCGACGCCTCGTCGGTCTGGTCTCGGTGGGCATCACCACCCGTGAGATCGACAAGAAGCTGCTCGGCCAGTTGCCTGTGCTGTTCGGTGTGGTCACGCCGGCTCTGGCGCTCGCCGCGACCGGCTCCTGGCTGCTCAGCCGCCGGCTCCGCCGCCAGACGCACGGTCTGGGGCCGGCCCAGATGACGCGGATGTACGAGTACTACGACGCCGTTCTGCACTCGGTACGGGAGGGTCTCGTCGTGCTGACCACCGATCGTCGGGTGGCGCTCGTGAACGACGAGGGCCGCCGGCTGTTGGGGCTCGACGCGGACGCGCCGGTGATCGACCAGCCGGTGGCCGGGATCGACCTGCCGCCCGCGGCGGCCGAACTGATCGACTCCGGCCGCGACGCCCGCGACGAGCCGATCGTCGCCGGTGACCGGGTGCTCGTCGCCAACCAGCGGACCACCCGCTTCGAAGGTGCGGTGCTCGGCACCGTGCTGACCCTGCGCGACCAGACCGAGCTGCGCACCCTGGCCAGCGAGCTGGATTCGGTGCGCGCGTTGACCGAGGCGTTGCAGGCGCAGACCCACGAGTCGGCCAACCGGCTGCACACGGTGCTGACCCTGGTGGAGCTGGGCCGCGCCGACGAGGCCGTCCGGCTCGGCACCCGGGACCTGGCCCTCGCCCAACAGCTGACCGACCGGGTGGTCGGCGCGGTGACCGAGCCGGCGTTGGCCGCGCTGCTGCTCGGCAAGTCCGCACAGGCCGGCGAGCGCGGGGTGGATCTGGTCATCGAGCCGGACTGCCGCCTCGACGACAGTCCACTGCCGACCGGTGACCTGCTCACAGTGGTCGGCAATCTGGTCGACAACGCCCTGGAGGCGGTGGCCGGTACGCCGGCGCCGCGCCGGGTGCGGGTCTTCGTCGGCGCGACCGACGACGAGCTGGTGGTCCGGGTGGCCGACAACGGCCCCGGGCTGGCACCGGAGCGGGTCGCCGACGCGTTCCGGCGCGGTTGGTCCACCAAGAGCACCGGTCGGGGCCTCGGTCTGGCGCTGGTCGGGCAGGTGGTACGCCGGCACGGTGGCAGCGCCGAGGTGTGTCGCTCCGACGACGGCGGCAGCCTGTTCACCGTCCGGCTGCCGAGCAGAATCGAGCGGTCATGACCGCCATCCGGGTGTTGGTCGTCGAGGACGAGCCGCTGCTGGCCGAGGCGCACAGCGCGTACACCGAACGGGTTCCCGGTTTCGTGGTGGTCGGGGTGGCGCACACCGCGCGGGCGGCGATGGCGGCCCTGCGCGCGGGCGGCGGCGGCGACGTGGACCTCGTGCTCCTTGATTTTCGGCTGCCGGACCTGCACGGCCTGGACGTCTGCCGGGCGTTACGCGCGGCCGGCAGCAGCGTCGACGTGCTCGCGGTGACGTCCGCTCGGGACCTGGCGGTGGTACGCACCGCGGTGTCCCTCGGCGTGACGCACTACCTGCTCAAGCCGTTCACGTTCGCCGCGTTCCGCGACAAGCTGGAGCGCTACGCCGACTACCGGGCCCAGGCGCTCGCCGACGGCGAGGTCGCCGCCCAGCACGAGGTGGACCAGATGTTCGCCACTCTGCGCGGCGCCGCCGGGCACAGCCTGCCCAAGGGGCTCGACGCGCAGACCCTCGATCGGGTACGCGCCGCGCTCACCGACGGCACCCGCGCCGGGGTCGGGCTGTCCGCGACCGAGGTGAGCGCGCTGACCGGCATCTCCCGGGTAACGGCCCGCCGCTACCTGGAGTACCTGGTCACTGTCGACCGGGCCGCCCGCACCCCCCGCTACGGCACCCCCGGCCGCCCCGAGGTCGAATACCGCCCCCGCTGAACGCCCCCCCACCGCGTCGATCTTGCAGTTACTGCTGGGACCTTTGGGGGTAACAGCGACATTTCTCCGACAGCAAGTGCAAGATCGACGGGGATGGGGCGAACTCGGTGGCGGGGTGAAGATCCGTTGTTAGACTTGGCGCGTTGGGTTAGCGGTACGACCAGGGAGACCAGACATGGCGGGTGACGACGACATCTCCGGGTGAGACCGGACGTGTTCGGCCATCGGTTCGGCGCGCGTAGGCGCAGCCGCCGAGGCCATGCCGTCGTTCCACCGGTTCCCGTTGTCGTCGGGCGGCTGAGGCGCGCCCACCCCACCCTTTTGAGGTCACTCGCATGTCTGATGCCTTCATTGTCTGCTCGAACCTGTCCTTCTCCTGGCCGGACGACACCCCGGTCTTCTCGGAGCTGTCCTTCACCGTCCCGGGCGGGCGCACCGGCCTTGTCGCGCCCAACGGCGCCGGCAAGAGCACACTGCTGCGGCTGATCGCCGGGGAGCTGCGGCCCAGCGGCGGCAGCGTCACCGTCGACGGTGTGCTCGGTTACCTCCCGCAGACGCTGCCGCTGGTCGGCGACCTGAGCGTGGCGCAGGTGCTGGGCGTCGCCGAGCGGATCGCGGCGCTGCACGCCATCGAGGCCGGCGACGCCAGCGAGGAACACTTCGCCACCATCGGCGATGACTGGGACATCGAGGAGCGCACCCGCTCGGAGCTGGACCGGCTCGGCCTGGGTGAGCTGTCGCTCGACCGCCGGCTGCACACCCTCAGCGGCGGCCAGGTGGTCTCCCTCGGCCTGGCGGCGCAACTGCTGCGCCGCCCGGACGTGCTGCTGCTCGACGAGCCGACGAACAACCTGGACCTGGAGGCCCGGCACAAGCTCTACGACGTCCTCAGCGAGTGGTCCGGGTGCCTGCTGCTGGTCAGCCACGACCGGGAACTGCTGGACCGGATGGACCGCATCGCCGAGCTGGACCAGGGCGAGATCCGCTGGTACGGGGGCAACTTCACCGCGTACACCGAGGCGGTGCACGCGGCGCGGGAGGTGGCCGAGAGCAACCTGCGCAACGCCGAGCAGGAGGTCAAACGGGAGAAGCGGGAGATGCAGCAGGCTCGGGAACGGGCCGACCGGCGAGCCAGCAACGCCTCCAAGAATCTGAAGAACGCCGGCCTGGCCCGGATCGTCGCCGGTGGGCTCAAGCGCAGCGCGCAGGAGTCGGCGGGCAAGGCGCAGGAGACGCACTCGTCCCGGCTCGGTCAGGCCAAGGCCCGACTCGACGAGGCCGGCCGGGCGGTACGCGACGAGGACCGCATCGTCGTGGACCTGCCCGACACCACAGTCCCGGGCGGGCGCACCGTCTTCTCCGGCCAGGGCATGCGGGCCCACTTCGACGACCGGGAGCTGTTCGGCGGCGACGGCGCCGACCTGGTGATCCGGGGGCCGGAGCGGATCGCCCTGACCGGGGCTAACGGCGTCGGCAAGTCGACGCTGCTGCGCCTGGTCAACGGTGACCTGCAACCGTCCGGCGGTGAGCTGAAGCGCGGCGACGGGCGGATCGCGTACCTGTCGCAGCGGCTGGACCTGCTGGACCTCGACCGCACTGTGGCGGAGAACTTCGCCGCGTACGCGCCGAGCCTGCCGGACGCCAAGCGGATGAACCTGCTCGCCCGGTTCCTGTTCCGGGGTGCCCGGGTGAACCTGCCGGTCGGGGTGCTCTCCGGCGGTGAACGGCTGCGCGCCACCCTCGCCTGTGTGCTCTGCGCCGAGCCGGCGCCGCAACTGCTGCTGCTCGACGAGCCGACGAACAACCTGGACCTGGTCAGCGTGGGTCAGTTGGAGAGCGCGCTGTCGGCGTACCAGGGGGCGTTCGTGGTGGTCAGCCACGACGAACGGTTCCTCGCCGAGATCGGCGTGCAGCGTTGGTTGCGGTTGGCTGACGGCAAGCTGCGCGAGATCAGCGCCCCCGAGCGGGTCTGAGCCCGGCGGTCCGGCCGGCGCAGGCCGGCCGGACCGATGCGGTCTCAGCTCACGTTGGCCGGGCCGAGGACGCTCTTCAGGTCACCCATCAGCGCGGTCGTGGCCGCCACCCGGAACGGACCCAGCCGCAGGGTGGTGGTGCGCCCGCCGTTCTGGAGTTTGACGTGCACCTCGGTGTCACCGGGGTGCAGCACGAGGGTTTCCTTGAGTTTCTCCACCAGCGGTGGTGTGCAGCGGTGCACAGGGATGGTGAGGGTGACCGGCTTGTTCGTGGCGCTGGTGCTGACGTCCGGCATCGACATGTCCATCGCCATGATCCGTGGGGTGTCGTCGCGGCGGTCCACCCGCCCCTTGACCACCACGATGGCGTCCTCGGCGATGTACTGCCCGATCACCTCGTAGGTGTTGGGGAAGAACAGCGTCTCCACCCCACCGGCCAGGTCCTCCAGGGTGGCCGACGCCCAGGCACGGCCCTGCTTGGTGACCCGACGCTGCACTCCGGAGAGGATGCCGGCGAGGGTGATGACCGCCCCGTCGGGCACCCCGCCCTCCTCGGCCAGGGAGGCGATCGTGGTGTCGGCCGCCGCGTTGAGGATGTGCTCCAGACCGAACAGCGGGTGGTCGGAGACGTACAGGCCGAGCATCTCCCGCTCGAAGGCCAGCTTGTCGCGCTTGTCCCACTCGCTGTCGCCGATGGTCGGCATCACTGTGGTGCTGCCGGTGTCGGCGTCACCGAAGCCGGCGCCGAACAGGTCGTACTGGCCGACGGCCTCCTTGCGCTTGACATCCGCGTACGCGTCGATGGCGTCGGCGTGCACCGCGAGCAGGCCCTTGCGGGGGTGGTCGAGGGAGTCGAAAGCACCCGCCTTGATCAGCGATTCGATTGTCTTCTTGTTGCAGACGACAGCGTCCACCTTGGACAGGAAGTCGTAGAAGTCGGCGTACTCGCCCTCCTCCTCCCGGCAGCGCATGATCGAGGCGACCACGTTCGCCCCGACGTTGCGGACGGCGGCGAGGCCGAAGCGGATGTCCTTGCCGACCGGGGTGAACGGCCCGGCCGAGGTGTTCACGTCCGGCGGCAGCACCTGGATGCGCATCCGGCGGCACTCGGCCAGGTAGAGCGCCATCTTGTCCTTGTCGTCGCCGACGCTGGTCAGCAGCCCGGCCATGTACTCGGCCGGGTAGTGCGCCTTCAGGTACGCGGTCCAGTAGGAGACCAGGCCGTACGCGGCGGAGTGCGCCTTGTTGAAGGCGTAGCCGGCGAACGGCACCAGGACGTCCCACACCGCCTGGATCGCCTCGTCGGAGTAGCCGCGCTCACGGCAGCCGTCCCGGAACGGGATGAACTCCTTGTCGAGGATCTCCTTCTTCTTCTTACCCATGGCCCGGCGCAGCAGGTCCGCCTGACCGAGGGTGTAGCCGGCGAGGATCTGCGCGGCGCGCTGCACCTGCTCCTGGTAGACGATCAGGCCGTGGGTGGGCTCCAGGATCTCCCGCAGCGGCTCCTCCAGCTCCGGGTGGATCGGCGTGATCTCCTGGAGCTTGTTCTTGCGCAGCGCATAGTTGGTGTGCGAGTCGACGCCCATCGGGCCGGGCCGGTACAGGGCCAGGACGGCCGAGATGTCCTCGAAGTTGTCCGGCTTCATCAACCGCAGCAGCGACCGCATCGGCCCACCGTCGAGCTGGAACACGCCCAGGGTGTCACCGCGGGCCAGCAGCTCGTACGCGGCCTTGTCGTCCAGCGGCAGGCCCAGCAGGTCGAGCTTCCGGCCGTGGTTCAGCTCGATGTTCTTGACCGCGTCGTCGATGATCGTCAGGTTGCGCAGGCCGAGGAAGTCCATCTTCAGCAGCCCGAGCGACTCGCAGGTCGGGTAGTCGAACTGCGTGATGATCGCGCCGTCGGCGTCGCGGCGCATCAGCGGGATGTGCTCGATGATCGGCTCGGCGGACATGATGACGCCGGCGGCGTGCACACCGGTCTGGCGGATCAGCCCCTCGATGCCCTTGGCCGTGTCGATCACCTTGCGGACGTCCGGGTCGGAGTCGTACAGGCCGCGGATCTCGCCCGCCTCGGCGTAGCGGGGGTGCTTGTTGTCGAAGATGCCGGTGAGCGGGATGTCCTTGCCCATCACCGCCGGTGGCATGGCCTTGGTGATCCGGTCGCCGACCGCGTACGGGAAGCCGAGGACCCGGGCGGAGTCCTTGATCGCGGCCTTCGCCTTGATCGTGCCGAAGGTGGCGATCTGGGCGACCTTGTCCTCGCCCCACTTGTCGGTGACGTACTTGATCACCTCACCGCGTCGACGCTCGTCGAAGTCGATGTCGACATCCGGCATCGAGACCCGCTCGGGGTTGAGGAACCGCTCGAAGATAAGGCCGTGCTGGATCGGGTCCAGGTCGGTGATGCCCAACGCGTACGCGACGAGCGACCCGGCGGCCGAACCACGGCCCGGACCCACAGCGATGCCCTGGTTCTTCGCCCACTGGATGAAGTCGGCGACCACCAGGAAGTAGGACGGGAAGCCCATCTGGTTGATGACGCCCAGCTCGTACTCGGCCTGGACGACGTGCCCCTCGGGGATGCCGTTCGGATAGCGGCGGGCCAGGCCGGCGAAGGTCTCCTTGCGGAACCAGGACTCCTCGGTCTCCCCCTCGGGCACCGGGAAGCGCGGCATCAGGTTGTGGAACTCGAACATGCCCTTCGGGTCGACCTTCTCGGCGACCAGCAGTGTGTTGCGGCAGCCCTCCTGCCACAGCTCGGACGAGTCCACAGCGCGCATCTGGTCGGCGCTCTTGATGAAGTAGCCGCCGCCCTCGAACCGGAACCGGTTCGGGTCGTCGATGTTGCTGCCGGTCTGCACGCAGAGCAGCACGTCGTGGGCGGTGGCCTGCGCCTCGTGGGTGTAGTGCGAGTCGTTGGTGACCACCGGCGGGATGTCCAGTTTGCGGGCGATCTCGGTCAGCCCCTCGCGGACCCGGCTCTCGATGGAGAGGCCGTGATCCATGATCTCCAGGAAGTAGTTGTCCTTGCCGAAGATGTCCTGGTAGCTGGCGGCGACCTTGAGTGCCTCGTCGAACTGGCCCAGCCGCAGCCGGGTCTGGACCGCGCCGGACGGGCAGCCGGTGGTCGCCATGATCCCCTCGGCGTGCTCGGCGATCAGCTCCATGTCCATCCGGGGCCACTTGACGTAGTGCCCCTCCATGGAGGCGCGCGAGTTGAGGGTGAACAGGTTCTTCAGGCCCTGCGCGTTCTTCGCCCACATGGTCTTGTGGGTGATCGCGCCGTTACCGGAGATGTCGTCGCTCTTCTGCTCCGGGCGACCCCACTTCACCCGCGCCTTGTGGTAGCGCGACTCCGGCGCCACGTACGCCTCGACGCCCAGGATCGGGGTGATCCCGGCGGCCATCGCCTGGTTGTAGAAGTCGTTCGCGCCGTGCATGTTGCCGTGGTCGGTGATCGCCACGGCGGACATGCCGAGCCGGTTGGCCTCGGCGAACAGGTCCTTGAGGCGGGCCGCTCCGTCGAGCATCGAGTATTCCGTGTGCACGTGCAGATGCGCGAACGAATCGGCCATGCCTGGCGCCCCCCGGCGGTGTGGATCTTGTTGGTCGGAGCCGACCGGGACCTACCCTACCGAGGTGATCTCGGCGGCTCCACCGTCCGCGCCGACGGTCGTGGCCCTCGTCTCCTGATCCTCCCCGCGTGCGCCTAGGCTCAGCGGCATGGCGAGGTACTACGACGTACACCCGGAGAACCCGCAGCCCCGGATCATCGGGCAGGTCGCCGACCTGATCCGCGGTGGTGGGCTGGTCGCCTACCCGACGGACTCCTGCTACGCGCTCGGCATCCAACTGGGCAACCAGGACGGGCTGGACCGGATCCGCCAGATCCGCCACCTCGACGACCGGCACCACTTCACGCTGGTCTGCCGGGACTTCGCGCAGCTCGGCCAGTTCGTCCAGATCAGCAACTCGGTCTTCCGGCTGGTGAAGGCGTCCACCCCGGGCAGCTACACGTTCATCCTGCCGGCCACCCGTGAGGTGCCCCGCCGGATGCTGCACCCGAAGAAGCGGACCGTCGGCGTGCGGGTGCCCCGGCACACCGTCACCCAGGCGCTGCTGGCCGAGCTGGCCGAGCCACTGGTGTCCAGCACCCTGGTCCTGCCCGGCGACGAGGAGCCGATGACCCAGGGCTGGGAGATCAAGGAACGGCTCGACCACCAGCTCGACGCGGTGCTCGACGCCGGTGACTGCGGTAAGGAGCCGACGACCGTGATCGACCTGTCGGGGCCCGAGCCGGAGATCCTGCGCCGGGGCGCCGGGGACGTGTCCCGCTTCGAGTGACGCGTCGGGTGCCGGACCGTACCGGGGCGCGGCGGCCACACCGGTCGTACGCTCAGGGATCGGCACCGGCGAGCATTGGACATCCGGCATGCCCGACGCGGACGACATCGACGCCCTGGCCCGGTCCGCCGCGCACGGTGACCCGGCCGCGCTGACCGCCCTGCTGGTCGCGGTACGCCCGGAGGTGTTGCGGCTGTGCGCACGGTTCCTGCCCAACCGGGAGGACGCCGAGGAGGCCTGCCAGGACACCCTGCTGGCGCTGGCCAACGGAATCACCCGCTTCGAGGGGCGCTCCTCGTTCCGCACCTGGCTGCACCGGCTGGCCGCCAACCGGGCCCGCTCCACGTACCGCACGCTGCGCCGCCGCTGCCGGTTGGAGGCCGGCGGCGTACCGGTGCCCGACCAGGCCGACCCCCGACGGACCAGCGTGGTCGCCGGCACCCGCCTCGACCTGCTCGACGCCTTCGACGCGGTCCGCCCCGACCTCGCCGAGGTGATCGCCCTGCGCGACGTCCTCGGGCTGAGCTACCCCGAGATCGCGGCGCTACTCGACGTGCCGGTGGGCACTGTGAAGTCCCGGCTGCACCTGGCCCGGCGGCAGGTGCGACAACGACTCGGCACGGGATGAGCCCCGCCGCGCGAGGCCGCTCGATCCGCCGGCTCCTCGCCGGTGGCGTCGTCCTCGTGTCCGCCGTGTCGGTAGCGGCCTGCGGCGCCGACCCGGTAGCGCCGCTGCCCGTACAGCCACCAGTGGAGTCCCGACCGTCGCCGACCCCCTCGGCGATCCCGGCGCCCACCGCATCGCCGTCCCGACCGCCGCCGACCAGCGGACGTCCGATCGCGGCACCGCCCGCACCGACCACTGCCCGGGGTACGCCGCACCGCCCGGCCACCACGTCGACGGCGCCGACCACGAGCTGCCAGGGCGCCGTGCGCTACGACCTGCCGCTGGCCGAGACCGAGCTTGAGCTGCTGCGGTCGCTCTGTTTCGCCACCGGCGCGGTGCTGCGGATCCAGGGCATCGGCCCCGGCCTGGTCACCGTCGACCGCCCGGAGCTGGTCTCGCAGCACTACGAGGCCGGCGTGGTGGACATCCGGTTCGTCCGCCCCGGCACCGTCGACGTCAGGATCCCGAAGGAGGCTCGGGAACACACGATCACGGTGGTGGTCCGCTAGTCAGAGCATCGCCGGCGACGGGGCGGGACGGTGCCGCGCCCGGAGGAACTCGACGGCCGCGACCCCCAGCAGCACCAGAGCGGCGGCGACGCCCAGAGCCAGCCCGGGCAGGTGCACCGAGAGCGGCGCCAGGGCGATCGTCGCGCCGACACCGACGACGTGCGACAGCGGCACCCGCCCGTACACCTCGTGTTCCAGGACCGCCCGACCGATGAGGAAGAGCCCCGCGCCACCCAGGACGAGCGCGGCCATGGGTGCGGCGGGCCGCTCCCACGGCTGGGCGATGATCCGTTCCACGCCGGCGGCCGTTCCCACCACTCCGGCCACCATCAACCAGTGGGCGTACGGGTTGGTCTGCACCAGCCGAGTCCGGTGGGGTGATGCCTCGATGGCGGCGCGGAGCGTCGCGCCCGCTCCCTGGGCGTAGCTCCACCAGAGCACCGCCGCTGTCAGGAACGCGGTGGCGAAGGCGGCGATCCGATCGGGGGTGAAGGGCTGGTGGCTCAGGCTGAGGACGCTGACCAGGACGAGTTCACCCAGGGTGAGGATGTAGATCTGTTGGTACCGCTCGGCGAGGTGCTCCGGCGCGACCCGGTACTGCGGCAGGGGCGCCCGACCGGGGATGGGGAAACGGAACCCGAACGCGACGTAGTCCACACCCAGCGCGACGAGCCACACGGCGAGGCGCCACTCGGGGTCGGCCACCAGGCCGCCGACCACCCACAGGGTCCCTGACCCGAGGTTCCAGACCAGGGCGCGAAGGGAGCGTTCCTGCCCCTGCCGACCACGCAGGGATCGGATGAGCACCAGCCCTCGGCCCAGGTTTATCGCGGCCCAGGTGCCACCGAAGATCAGTCCGTGCTCGTGGAACGCCGTCGGCAGCGCGGCGGACATCAGCATGATGCCGAACATGATGCCGAGGATCAGCTGGGGAATCGGTCGCTTTCGTGGGCTGTACGTGTCGGTGATCAACGTGGTGGTCACCCAGACCGCCCACAGTGTCGACAGTGCGAGCAGAGCCTGGGCGATGCCGGTCCAGGTCTGCTCGGCCGCCATCGACTGCGACGTCAGGGTCAGGCTGGCGATGAAGGCGAGATCGAAGAACAGCTCCAGCAGGTCCGCGCGCTGCGGTCCGGTCGCCGTACGGGTCAGCTGTCGACGCGCACCGTCCGTCATCGGTGCCCGCTCGATCCGTCGCCGCTGACGACGGACCGCCCGCCCGCGTAGGCAGCGCGGACCGCAGCCCGACAACACTTCTGCGCCACGCTGCCAGCCTTCCATCCGAGGGCCCGGCACCGGGCACGTTCGTCCGCACCACGGCGGCCCCGCTACCGCACCCGCACGCCGTCGAGCAATGCGTCCACGAAGTCGGGCCCGCCGTCCACCGGTGGCACGACCTGCACGTACACCAGAGCGCCGTGGCCCGGATGCCGCCCCGCCGACTCGACGATCCGCGGCCGGCCCCGGTCGCAGCGGTACGCCACAACCGTCCACTCGACGCCCGCCCGGCGGGTGGTGCGCGCCGGCGCGGACGCGCAGTCCCCGTGTGTGCGCTCGGCCAGGAACCCGGCAGGCGTGGTGCGCGCCGCCGTGCTGGCCGAGACGCCGACGAACGCGCCGGGCACCCCGGGGTCGGCGGCCCAGCGGCGGGGTTGCGGCGACATCACCAGCGCCGGTTCCGCTTCGCCGTCGGCGTCGTACTGACCGGCCCAGGTCGCCCCGGTGGCCGACCAGCCGTCCGGCAACGTCACGGTGAGCGGTCCGGCGGTGTACGTGTCCCGTTCGGCCCCGGTGTGGCCCGGCTCGGGGCCCACCACCGCGACGGCCGCGACGGCCGCCCCGGCCAACAGCATCCGGTACGGGTGACGGGCCACCGGAGCGGATGACGGCGGCTGCCGTACGGCGGTGGCCCGGTCGAGCGCGGCGTGCAGCGCGGCGGCGTCCGGATAGCGGCCGGCCGGCCGGTGGGCGGTGGCCCGGACGAGCACCGCGGCCACCCGCGCCGGCACGCCGTCGCGCAGTCGCAGGGCGCCGACCGATCTGGGCGGGTCGGACCCGGGCTCGGCGGCGAGCAGCCGGATCCCGAGCCGACCGAGCCCGTACACGTCAGCGCGCGTGTCGATCACCGCGCCCGGGTCGTCCTGCTCCGGTGCCATGTAGCCGGGGGTACCGGCCCGGGCGGTGAGGCCGGAGGCGGCGGCGAGCGCCTTGGCGAGACCGAGGTCGGCGATGAGCACCCGCTCGGCGCCGGAGGCCACCCCGGTGGAATGGAACAGAATGTTGCCGGGGGTGAGGTCGCGGTGCACGACGCCGTGCCGGTGCAGCACGCTCACGCCCGCGCAGACCTCACCGAGCAGGCGCAACGCCGCCGGCACGGAGATCTCACCAAGAGCCAGCCGGTCGCGCAGGCTGCCGCCGTCCGCCCAGGCCAGCACGGCGTACGGCCGCCCGTCGGGCAATTCACCGACGGCATGCACCCGGACCAACCGCTCGTGCTCCAGCCGGCGCAGCAGACGGGCCTCGTCGCGGAAGCGTTCCCGGACGCGGAGGTCGTGGCTCCAGTTCTCGGCCAGCACCTTGATTGCCACGTGTCCGTCGAGCATCGGGTCGTAGCCCAGCCAGACGGTCGCGAACGATCCGACGCCCAGCAGCCGCTCGATGGCGTAGGGCCCGATCCGTTGCGGAGCCGTCACCGCGTCACCCCCGGCCAGCACGGGCGGTCGGCGTCTCTCTGAACAGTAGACCGGGCCGGTCGGAAAGCCGACGAACCGTTGGGCCGGGCGCGGTGACTAACAGGGCAGAGACCCATCACCGAAGGAGCGCACCATGAACCGACCCACGATCCTTCTCACCACCGCCGCGCTGGCGCTCGGCACACTCGTCCCGCTGGTCGACGCCGGTCCGGCCTGGGCAGCCCCGGTGCTCGGTGGCGGCGCGCCAGCCTCGGCGCGTGCCCCGATGGCCGCCGCCACGCTCGCCGGGCACAGTCACCCGCAGGTGCTCGGCGTCGGCGGCGCCGGGGCGTACCGGATGGGTGCCAGCCTGGCCGTGCTCACCGCTGACGGGCACATCGACTGGACCGCGCCGAGCTGCGGCGGGGTGGTGCACGCCGGCGCGACCGGTTCCTGGGCCGGCGTGCTCATCCTGGCCTTCCGCGACGGTCGGCTGGTGGAGGTCGGTACGGCCACCGCGCCGCCGCAGTCCCCCGCCGGCGCCACTGTCGGCATGTCCTTCGACGAGCTGGAGGCGATCTACGGCCGGCGGGGTTCGCTGATCCGCAACGACGCGGGGGACGCCGAGGCGTACCTGGTCCGGGTCGGGTCGCGGGTGGAGCTGTTCACCGGGCACCCGATCCGGCCGGGGGTGGGCTACTTCCAGGTCGGGCTGGCCAGCTTCGTCGAGCGGAACTTCCGGCAGGGCGCGTCCTGCTGATCTGGCCCAGGTGCGGGGCGTCCGGTGTCCACCGGGCGCCCCGCAGCTCGTGTCGACCCGAACGGAGGGTGGGCAGACACGATGATGTCGGGATGGACAACACTGTGTGCCACACAGTATGGTGTGACGCATGGTTAGCGAGGACGTTCTACGGACGCACCTGCAGGAGTTGCGTCGAGGCACCGTCGTGGTGGCCAGCCTGGTCGCGCTACGCCGACCGGACTACGGCTACGCACTGCTGCAACGGCTCAGCGACCACGGCTTCCCGGTCGACGCCAACACCCTCTACCCGCTGCTGCGCCGCCTGGAGGACCAGGGGCTGCTGACCAGCGAGTGGAACACCGAAGAGAGCCGACCCCGCAAGTTCTACCGGACCAGCGACGAGGGCGAGTCGATGCTGAACCGGCTCCTCGACGACCTCGCCGCCGTGCAGACCTCCATCACCGGGCTGATCCAAGGAGTGGACCGATGAACACCCTGACCGACCGCTACCTCGCCGCCACCCTGCGCTCGGTGCCCACCCAGCGCCGCGACGAGATCGCCAGCGAGCTACGCGCCTCGATCGAGGACATGGTCGAGGACCGGACCGGCGGCGGCCAGGACGCCACCGCCGCCGAGCGGGAGGTCCTCACCGAGCTGGGCAACCCGGATCTGCTGGCCGCCCGGTACGCCGACCGCCGGCTGCAGCTCATCGGCCCCACCTACTACCTGGTCTGGCTGCGGCTGCTGAAACTGCTGCTCAGCTTCATCCCGGCGCTCGTCGGCACGATCGTCGCGATCGTCGACGTGGCAGACGGCAAGGGCTTCGGAGCCATCGGGCCAGCCATTGTCGTTGCCATGCAGGTGGCCGTGCAGATCGCCTTCTGGCTAACCCTGACCTTCGCCCTCATCGACCGGTCCCAGACCACGGCCGGCCTGCCCGAATGGACAGTCGACCAACTGCCCGACGTCCCCGCACACCGAGGCGTCTCCCTCGCCGACACCATCGCGTCGGTGGCCATGCTGGTGCTGACCATCGGGTACCTGCCCTTCCAGCACTACCAGTCGTGGGTGCACGAGACCGACGGTAGGAACATCCCGATCCTCGATCCGGCGCTGTGGTCGTTCTGGCTGCCGGCGCTGATGGTGGTACTGCTGGCCACCGCGGTGTTCGAGATCGTCAAGTACCGGATCGGGCACTGGAGCTGGCGGTTGTTCGGGGTGAAGGCCCTGCTCAGCCTGGCGTTCTCGCTGCCGCTGACCTGGCTGGCGCTCTCCGACCGGCTGCTCAACCCGGCCCTGGGCGACCGACTGAGCTGGCTGGCGGACGGTGACAACCGGAACACCCTCGGGGCCGCCATCGCGGTGGGCACGGCCGTGATCCTGGTCTGGGACCTGATCGACACCAGCACCAAGACCCGCCGTCGGACGGCGTGAGCTGAAGCGACACCCCACCCGACGGTCCGGCGCGAACCTCGCGCCGGGCCGTCGCCCGGCCGCCGGGCCCGGTCACGTAGCGCCTCCCGACGAGCGACAGTGCTGGGCGGCGTGGCATCGTTCCTGGATGACCGTGGCACAGCGTGACGAATGGCGTCGCCCGGGTCCGACGCCGGAGCAGCGCCGCAACGACCTCTGGATCGGCCTCGGGGTGACCGCGCTGGCGCTGGTGAGCCTCACCCTGGCCCGCAGCACCGGCGCGTTCCTGCTGGGCCCACCGCCGTCCGGGCCGGAGCAGCTGTTCTGGACCGTCGCGGTGACCCTCCCGCTGATCTGGCGACGACGCTGGCCGACCGCGACCGTGCTGGTCGTCGCGGTGGCGTTCATCGCCGCGCAGGCGCGCTCGGCCCCGGAGAGCCAGTTCTCCTCCTGGGCCCTGTTCTGCGCCCTCTACACCGTCGGCGCCTGGGGGCAGGACCGCCAACTGTCCCGCCGGCTGCGGATCGGCGTGATCGCCACGATGTTCGCCTGGCTCGGGATCTACTACGCGGTGATGATCGACCACATTCCGGCGGATTCCTTCGCCGACGCGGTCGGACCGGTGCCGCCGGTGCTCGCCGCGATGGTCAATGGCGTGCTGCTCAACGTGCTGGTCTTCGGTTTCGCGTACTTCTTCGGCGAGACCGCGTGGGTGGCCGCGCGCCGCGAGCACGAGCTGCGCGCGCAGGCCGAGGACCTGCGCCGGTCGCAGGCCGAGGCCCGGGAACGGGCGGTGCTCGGCGAACGGGTCCGGATCGCCCGCGAGCTGCACGACGTGGTCGCCCACCACGTTTCGGTGATGGGCGTGCAGGCATCCGCCTGCCGCCGGGTGTTCGACCGCGACCCGGGTAAGGCCCGCACGGCGCTGACCGCCATCGAGCAGAGCGCCCGCACCGCCGTCGACGAGCTGCGTCGGATGCTCGGCGTGCTGCGGACCTCCGCCGGCACCGACGCCGCGACGCCGCCGGCCGGCGGCGTCGAACGGATCGACGAGCTCATCGAGCGGGCTCGGGCCGCCGGGCTGACGGCCACCCTCGGGGTGTACGGCGACCCTGTCGCGTTGCCCGAATCGGTGTCCCAGACGGCCTACCGGGTGACGCAGGAGGCGGTGACCAACACCCTGAAGCACGCCGAGGCGGCCCTGCTCGACGTGCGGGTCCGGTACCTGGCCCGGGAGGTGGAGGTCGACGTGACCGACGACGGGCGGGGCGGCGGGCGGGGCGACACCGTCGGATTGGGCCTGATCGGCATGCGCGAACGGGTCACCGCCCACGACGGCGACCTGGAGGCCGGGCCACGGGCCGGCGGCGGCTGGCGGGTACGTGCCCGCTTTCCCCTGGCGGCGTCGGCGGACCGACCGGTGGGCCCACAGCGGGAGCCGAGCGACAGACAGCAGGCGGCAGCCGTCGCGGAGCCGTCGGCATGAGCGCGGCAGCCCAGCAGGCACCCGGCGCCGGTCCGGCGGTCCGGGTGCTGCTCGCCGACGACCAGCACCTCGTCCGTACCGGCTTCCGGGTCATCCTGGAGGTGGAGGACGACATCGAGGTGGTCGGTGAGGCCGCCGACGGCGAACGGGCCGTCACCATGACCCGAGCCACCCGCCCCGACGTCGTACTCATGGATGTGGAGATGCCCGGGATGGACGGCCTGGAGGCCACCCGGCAGATCGTCGCCGACGGCCCCGGGGCGCCCGCGGTGCTGATCCTCACCACCTTCGACCGCGACGACTACCTGTTCGCCGCGCTACGGGCCGGGGCCAGCGGCTTCCTGCTCAAGAACGGCACGCCGGAGGAGCTGATCGAGGCGATCAGGGTGCTGGCCAGGGGCGACGGCCTGCTGGCCCCGGAAATCACCCGCCGGGTCATCTCCTCCTTCGCCCGACCCGGCGACCCGTCGGGAACCGCCCACCGGGGTCCGGCCGCCGAGGCCGCGCTGGCCGAGCTGACCCCACGCGAACGGGAGGTGCTGATGCTGCTCGCCGCCGGGTCGAGCAACGCGGAGATCGCCTCCGCCATCCACCTGGGCGAGGCGACTGTGAAGACGCACGTGAGTCGGGTGCTGGCCAAGCTCGGCCTGCGCGACCGGGTGCAGGCCGTGGTGTTCGCCTACGAGAACGGTGTGGTCCGCCCCGGCGGGTGATGGCGTCCGCCGCGAGGTGGACCGCCCGCTCACCCGCCGGGCGGACGGCGCGGCGGCGTCATCGATCTAGCGTGAGTGCGTGACCAGAACGCTTCGCCTCGACGGCGTCGACCGCAGCTTCGGCGACCGTCAGGTGCTCAGGAACGTGTCCTTCGAAGTGTCCGCCGGCCGGATGACCGGTTTCGTGGGCGCCAACGGCGCCGGCAAGACCACCACCATGCGGATCATCCTGGGTGTGCTCGCCCCCGACGCCGGCGAGGTGAGCTGGGGTGGCGCCACGCTGACCCGGCAGGACCGTCGGCGTTTCGGCTACATGCCTGAGGAGCGGGGCCTCTACCCCAAGATGACCACCCGCGAGCAGGTGGCCTACCTGGGCCGGCTGCACGGGCTGGACGCCGCCGCGGCACGACGGTCCACCGACGCGCTGCTGGACCGGGTCGGGCTCGGCGAGCGCGGCGACGACCTGCTGGAGACGCTGTCGTTGGGCAACCAGCAGCGCGCCCAGATCGCCGCCGCGCTGGTGCACGACCCCGAGGTGCTGGTGCTCGACGAGCCGTTCTCCGGCCTCGACCCGCTGGCCGTGGAGACCGTCGTGGCAGTGCTGCGGGAACGGGCTTCGGCCGGCGCGCCGGTGCTGTTCTCCAGTCACCAGCTCGACGTCGTGGAACGCCTCTGCGACGACCTGGTGATCATCGGGGACGGGGTGATCCGGGCCGCCGGCAGCCGGCAGCAACTGCGCGACTCGTACACGGTGCCCCGCTTCGAGCTGGTGGTGGAACACGACGCCGGCTGGGTACGCGACCACCCCGGGGTGACAGTGGTCGAGTTGGACGGCGCGCGGGTGGTCTTCGACCTGCCGGCCGGCACCGACGAACAGCCAGTGCTGCGGGCCGCCCTCGCGCGCGGCCCGGTCCGCGCCTTCCGCCCGGTCAGCCCCTCGCTCACCGAGATCTTCCGAGAGGTCACCCAGTGAACGTCACCCAGGCCACCCGGCTGGTCGCCGAACGCGAGATCCGCGTCAAGCTCCGCGACCGCACCTTCCTGTTCGGCACGCTGTTCTTCCTGTTGATCGCCGCGGCCGGCACCATCCTGCCGCCGCTGTTCGCCGGCGGACCGTCCACAGTGGCGGTGACCGAGAGCCTGGCCGCGCCGCTGCGCGCCGCCGGGCTGGAAGTCCGGGTCGTCTCCGATGACCGGGCCGCCGAACAGGCCGTCCGCGACGACGACGCGGACGCCGCGGTGGTCACCGGACCGGCCGTCCTGGCCATGGACGACGCCCCCGACGACGTGGTGAGGGCCCTGAGCACCCAGCCGACCGTCCGCCTGCTCGACCCGGACGCGGTCGACCCGGTGGTGGCGTTCCTGGTGCCGTTCGTCTTCGCGTTCGTCTTCTTCATCACCTCGCAGACGTTCGGTGTGCAGATCGCGCAGAGCGTCATCGAGGAGAAGCAGACCCGGATCGTGGAGATCCTGGTCGCCGCCGTGCCGGTCCGGGCCCTGCTGGCCGGGAAGGTGGTGGCCGGGGCCATCCTGGCGTTCGCGCAGATCGCCCTGATCGCGCTGGTGGCGGTGCTCGGGCTGCAGATCGGCGACAGCGGAGGTCTGCTCAGCCTGCTCGCCCCGGCGATCGGCTGGTTCGTGCCGTTCTTCCTGATCGGGTTCGTGCTGCTCGCCGCCATGTGGGCCGCGGCCGGCGCGCTGGCCAACAGGCAGGAGGACATCGCCGCGGTGTCGACGCCGGTGCAGCTCGCCGTCATGCTGCCGTTCTTCGCGGTGATCTTTCTGAACGACAACGCCACAGCGATGCGGGTGCTGTCCTACCTGCCGTTCTCGTCGCCCACGGCCATGCCGCTGCGGCTCTTCACCGGCGACGCGGCCGGCTGGGAGCCGATCGTCTCACTGGTCCTCCTGGTGCTCGCCGCCGGCGCGTTCCTCCTCGCCGGGGCCCGGGTGTACGAGGGGTCGCTCCTGCGCACCAACGGCCGGACCTCGCTGCGTACCGCCTGGCGGGAGCGGGAGACCATCGGCTGAGCCAGCGGTCCGCCCGCACGGGCGTCGGTGTCCTGACCGGATGCCGGCGCCCGCTGCCGTACGGCACTGTTCCGGGCGCTGTTCGGTGGCCCTGAACAGCGCGAACACTCCTACGTTGAGCCGATCCTCACGGCAACGACCTGGTCGTCGCCGGTTTTCCGGACCGGAAAGGCTCTCGATGTCCCCACCGATCAACGCACGGCAAATCCGCCGTCTGCTCAGCGCCGTGCTCGCTGTCGCCCTCGCCGGCACCCTCACCGCCCTCGTCCGCCCCGCACCGGCCACCGCCGCCCCGGGCGACCTCATCCTCAACGGCACGTTCGACAACGGCAGCACCCAGCCCTGGTGGACCCGGCTCGCCTCGACCAGCACCACTGTCAACGCCGGGCAACTGCGCGTCCGCACCAGCGCCACAGTGGGCAAGCCCGTCTGGGAGGACCTCGTCGGTCACTTCGAGTTCGGGGTGACGGCAGCGCAGCCGTACCGGTTGCAGTTCGACGCCGCGGCCGACGTCAACCGTTCCCTGCGCGTCTCGGTCTCCCGGGCGGACACGCCCTTCACCTCCGCCGTCGACCAGAGCGTCACGCTGACGTCCTCGATGAGCCGGTACACCTTCGACTTCGTGTCCCCGTTCGGCGACCCGAAGGCGGTGCTGCTGTTCCACTTCGGTGGCCAGGCCGCCACGACGGTCCGGTTGGACAACGTGTCGCTCACCCCGCTGGCGGTGAACCCGGCCACCGACCCGATCCTGTACTGGAACGGTGTCCTGCTGGCCACCTACAAGGCGCTGGACCTGCCACCCACCTCCTCGTCCCGCGAAGCCGCCATCCTGCACGCGTCGATGCACGACGCCGCCGTCTCGGTCACCGGGGTCGGCAACCCCTACCGGGTACGAGTGCCGGTCAGCTACCCGGGCACCATGGACAACGTCGTCGCGCCGTCACTGCACGCGGCCATCGACCGCGCCGCGTACGACGTGCTGACCGCCCTGTACGGCGGTCAGGGCCAGTCCTACGCACAGGCCCTCGCCACCGCTGTCGCGCTCCGGCCGTCCGGGGTGAACGCCGCCGAGGTCGCCCGTGGTGACACCGTCGGTGCGGCGGCGGCCGCCGCCAACCTCCGGGCCCGCGCCAACGACGGCTTCGACAACAACGCGGCCTATCCGGTGCAGGAGAACGTGCCCGGCGCGTGGCGGCCGACAAACGGCAAGGCTGCGGTCGGCCCGAACTGGGGACTGGTCACCCCGTTCGCGCTCACCTCTGGCCGGCAGTTCCGGCCCGGCCTGCCAGCCGGCGCCACCGGGTACGCCGACCTGCTCAGCAAGCAGGAGTACCGCACCCAGGTGCAGGAGATCCGCGACTACGGCGGTCAGACGTCGACGCTGCGGACCCCCGAGCAGACGCAGATCGCGTTCTTCTGGGCCAACGACCTGGGCGGCACGTACAAGCCACCGGGTCAACTCTTCTCGCACACCCGGATCGTGTCGGAGCAGCGTCAGCTCGGCATCCTGGCCAACGCCCGGCTCTTCGGGCTGGTGGCCCTCGCCCTCGCCGACGCCGCCATCGCCGCCTGGGACGCCAAGTACCAGACGCCCATCGACCTGTGGCGCCCGGTGACGGCGATCGAGGCGACGGAGGGCCCCGGCTGGCAGCCGCTGTCGAAGACCCGCGAGGGGGTGCCGTACACACCGCCCTTCCCGGCCTACATCTCCGGGCACGCCACCTTCGCGGGGGCCTGGTCCGCCGTGATGAAGAGGTTCTTCGGCACCGATGCGATCGCCTTCGACGCCACCACTGACGATCCGCACGCCGTGGGCGTGGTGCGGCACATGACCGGCTTCGACGATGCCGCCGAGGAGAACGCCCTGAGCCGGATCTACCTCGGCGTGCACTATCGGTTCGACGCGGACGCCGGGCTCGCCACCGGCCGTTCCGTTGGCGCGTACGTCTTCGCCAACCGCCTGCGACAGTGAATCGTCAGTCGGGATAACGGGGGGCTCCCCGTCCGGTCCGTGGACCGGGCGGGGAGCGTCACGCGTCACCGCAACGCCGCGCAGCTCCAGTGGCCGAAGTCGCCGGTACGAGACCAGACCTCCCGAGCCGTCCTGATGTTCCACGCAACGTCCAGCGACGTCTGACGGTCGACGCCGAACCGGGACACCTCCGTGTCGCTGAACTGGAACAACCCCCAGCGCCGCGATCCGTCCTCGACGACCTCCACCCGGTACGGGTCCAAGCCGGACAGGCAGCGCGCCAACTGCACCGCACCGGCCGGGTCCTCCGGGAACGTCCGCCGCAGATGTTTGCCGATCCGGTCCTCCGACCAGCTCGCGGGAACCTTGCGATCACCCGCCAACTCGTCGAACAACCGCTCGTCCGCTGTGCCACTGACCGGCAGGCCGCCAAACGCCTGGAACACCATCACCCGGCTGGTGGTGTCCGGGCCGAACCAGCCGTCGACCGGCACTGTGAGTCCGCCGGCCACCAGGTGCTGCTGGAGGTTCAGCACGCAGGGGCCGTACATGCCCTGGCGCAGCACCTCCGGGCAGCCAGCGGCCGGGGAGCCGTCCATCGCGGCGGGGACGAGAGGTCGCAGCGTCACTGTCGCCCCGACCGTCAGGACGCCGAGCAGTGCCAGCAGCGCCAGCCGAAGCCAGCGGCGGGCCGGCCAGGGCGCCTCGGGTCGCGGCGGAACCGAGCCGACGCTCGGGCGGATGTCCGCAGCGGCGGTGGTGGAGGGGCCGGCGGGGGTCCGTTCCGCGTCACTCTCCCCTCGATAGCGCTCGCCGAGACGAGCCTCGAGGTCCCGCCGTGTCGCCAGCCACCTGTCGACCTGGACCGCCGGGGTGCCGCAGGCGGCCAGCAGCGCTACCACTGTGCGTTCCCGGGGCAGCGTCGTCCGCCCCAGCATCGTCGCGAGGGTGCTCGGCGGCAGCCAGTGTCCGGCCGCCGAGGCCCGTCGGGCGAGCTCCCGGTAGGTCAGACCGGAACGCCGCCGCACCTCCCTGAGCAACGCCACGTACTCCCCCGCCGTGGCCGCCTGCGGCACCGGATCCCGGACAGCGTCATCCATCGAATCTCCCCGTGTCGTTCGTGTGGTCGAGCCCGAACCCGTACCGGCGCGAGCACGTCGGCCGTACACCGGTCAGCGGCGCGGCCATCGAGAAAGACGCTAGGTAACCCGGTCGGCCAGGACAATGCCCGGCGCGCCGCGCTGGGCTGTCCGGGCAGCTCAGGGCAGCATGTCCGGATCCTGTCCGACCATGTCGGACAGTCGTCGGGACCCGACTTGCCTCCGCGCCCACAGTGTTTGGACAATCGGGCGATGACCACGGGGGAGCTACGCCCGGACGACGCGTCCGACCCGGCCGAATTCGTCGAGATGCTGCGCCAGCTCAAGGACCGGTCGGGGCTCACCTACCGGCAACTGGAGCAGCGTGCCGCGTCGACAGGCGACGTGCTGGCCCGCAGCACCGCTGCGGACATCCTGCGCCGATCCACACTGCCGCGCCCGGAGGTGGTGGCCGCGTTCGTGCGGGCGTGCGGCGCGGGAGATCAGGTCGAGACGTGGCTGGCCGCCCGGCACCGCCTCACGGCAGGTCAGTTGGCCCCGCCGCCCCCGGCAACGGACCCACCACCGCTCGACGCGGTCACGACAGTGGCCCCGGAGCACTCCGGCCCGGCCCGCCCACGCTGGTTCGCGCGGCCCGCGCCGCTGGCGCTGCTCGTCGTCGCCCTGCTGGCCACGCTCGGCGTGGGCTTCTGGATCGAGCGACGCGACGACGAGCAGGGAAAGGCCGCGCACACCACCGATCCGACCGCGTCGGCGGGAAACGGTGCCCGATTGCCGAGCGGGGGGCCCAGTCAGATCCGCCCCGTCCGCAGCCCGCACCTCTGCCTCACCGAGGGCCGCGATCGCACCGGCCAGTACACCAAGGAGATAGCGGTCCAGCGGCCCTGCACAGAGGCCACCCCACCGGACACCTCGCTGGAACCGGTGGCCGACGGAATGTTCTTCATCCAGTGGGTCCACCCGGTGCTCGGGAAGGGTTGCCTCACCATCCGCGACGAGGACCCCGGCCGGAACCTGCTCGAACCCTGGGACGAGAAGGACTGCAGCGCGAACAGGCCGAAGCAGGTGTTCCACTTCGAACCGACCGGCGCGACGCCCGACTCGTACCGCATCCGGCCCGACCGTAGCGAGTTGTGCGTCGGCCTGCGCGACGACGACAGCGACGGGGCGGACGCGGCGCTGGTCGAGCCGTGCACCGGCGGCCTGGATCAGGTGTTCCTGGTCAACGCGCTGCCCGGGAACTGACGTCGGCGCCGCTCAGCGGGCGGGTGGCACCTGATCCCAGCCGGCGGGCAGCGGGGGCGCCGTCCAGTCAGGGTCGGGCTGCCAGGTGGCCCACGACGGGTCCCACCAGCGCTCACCGCCATCGAGCAGGGCGGCGATCCGGTCACCCTCGGCCTGGATGGCGTCCGCCATGCCCGGGTAGCGCCCCTCGACGAGGCGCTGGGCGAACATCTCCACGTCCTTCCAGACGTACCGGTCGGCGTCCGCGGCCCACCACAGGTCCAGCTCGTGGTCCAGGGTGTCCACACCGATCGGGGTACGCCGCACCGGGTCCTGGAGGTTGAAGTACCAGCCGGCGAAGTCGCGCCCCGGCCCGGTCCAGAACACGTCGATCGAGTGCGCCTCACCGGGGCGTTGCAGCATCAGCTTGCCGTGCCCGGACCAGGAGCGGTGCCCGTTGACCTCCCACGGGTGCCGCCCGCAGGGGAAGACGCCAGTGTCCGGGAAGCCGAACTCGGCCCCCGGTGGGAGGTAGAGGGCGAGCAGGTCGGGCGAATCCTCGACGCAGATCGTCGGGCAGCCGAACCAGACCTCACCCCGCAACACCTCACGCCGCACCACAGTGTCCCCAGCCGCAAACCGCTCCACCCCGCACCCCCTCCTCACTCGCCGCCACAGCCCCGCCCCCCGGCCGCGATCTTGCACTTTCTGTTGAGGATATGCCCCGCGATGAGCCGGTCTGTCGGGTCAGAAAGTGCAAGATCGCGGCGGGGTGAGGCGGGGCGGGGGCGGTGCGGGGTCAGGCGTCGACCGCCGCCATCACGTCGTCGCTGACGTCGAAGTTGGCGTAGACGTTCTGGACGTCGTCACAGTCCTCAAGGACGTCGATCAGTTTGAAGATCTTGCGGGCGCCCTCTTCGTCCAGCGGCACGTTGACGCTGGGGATCAGGGAGGACTCGGCCGACTCGTACTCGATGCCGGCGTCCTGCAACGCCGTGCGCACCGGGATCAGGTCGGTCGGCTCGGAGACCACCTCGTACGCCTCGCCGATGTCGTTGACCTCTTCGGCGCCGGCGTCCAGGACGGCCAGCATCACGTCGTCCTCGCTGGTGCCCTCCTTGGGGACGATCACCACGCCCTTGCGGGAGAACATGTACGACACCGAGCCGGCGTCGGCGAGCGAGCCACCGTTGCGGGTCAGCGCGGTCCGTACCTCGGTCGCCGCGCGGTTGCGGTTGTCGGTGAGGCACTCGATGAGCATGGCGACGCCGCTCGGGCCGTACCCCTCATACATGATCGTCTGCCAGTCGGCGCCGCCGGCCTCCAGGCCGGAGCCGCGCTTGACGGCGCGATCGATGTTGTCGTTCGGCACCGAACTCTTCTTCGCCTTCTGGATGGCGTCGAAGAGCGTCGGGTTACCGGAGGGGTCACCGCCGCCGGTCCGCGCGGCCACCTCGACGTTCTTGATCAGCTTGGCGAACATCTTGCCGCGCTTGGCGTCGATGACGGCCTTCTTGTGCTTGGTCGTCGCCCACTTTGAGTGGCCGGACATCTTCTACCTCCGTTGCTACCCGCCGTCTGCATCGACCGCACCGCTCACGCCCTGCTCCCGCCGGCGCACGCGGAGGTGCCGGTCAGCTCTGGTGGAAGCAGTGGCGGGCAGATGGCCCTGCCGAATCTCCGCAATCCTACCGACGTCCCCCCGGTCCCTGTCATGCACCGCGCACGGCACTACCGCCCGGCCCCGACGGACCAGGGCAGACGGGACAAAAATCCCCGGACGAAGCCACCACCGCGGCGAGCATCATGGACAGCCCGGCGCGGTCGGCCGCCGTTCAGCACACGGCGCGGACCAGGTCCACGAAGTACGCGTGGACCCGCACGTCGCCGGTGAGCTCCGGGTGGAACGAGGTGGCCACCAGGTTGCCCTGTCGCACCGCCACGATCCGGTCGGCGGCCGGACCGTCGGACACCACCCCGATGACCTCGACGCCGGCACCGACCCGCTCGACCCACGGCGCGCGGATGAACACCGCGTGGAACGGCTCGCCCGGCACCCCGACGACGGTCACCGGGGCCTCGAACGAGTCGACCTGCCGGCCGAAGGCGTTGCGCCGCACGGTCATGTCGATGCCGGCGAAACCCCGCTGATCGGGTCGACCGTCGAGCACCTCGGTCGCCAACATGATCATTCCGGCGCAGGAGCCGTAGACCGGCATGCCGTCGGCGATCCGCTTGTCGATCGGCTCGCGCATCTCGAAGATGTCGGCGAGCTTGCTCATCGTGGTGGACTCGCCGCCCGGGATGACCAGGCCGTCGACCACGTCCAGCTCCGCCGGACGGCGGACCGGGCGGGCGTCCGCGCCCGCCGCGGCCAGCGCCGCCACGTGCTCGCGAACGTCGCCCTGGAGCGCGAGCACACCGATCACGGGTGCCGTCATTGTCGCACCGTTCCCCTCCGCGTCCGCCGTCCGGAAAGAGCGCTCACCAACCGCGCTCGGCCAGGCGGTGCGGCTGCGGGATCTCGTCGACGTTGATGCCGACCATCGCCTCGCCGAGGCCCCGGGACACCTTGGCCAGCACGTCCGGGTCGTCGTGGAAGGTGGTCGCCTTGACGATCGCGGCGGCCCGCTGAGCCGGGTTGCCCGCCTTGAAGATGCCGGAACCGACGAAGACGCCCTCCGCGCCGAGCTGCATCATCATCGCCGCGTCGGCCGGCGTGGCGATCCCGCCCGCGGTGAACAGCACCACCGGCAGCTTGCCGCTCTCGGCGACCTCCTTGACCAGCTCGTACGGGGCCTGCAACTCCTTGGCCGCGACGTACAGCTCGTCGGTCGGCAGCGAGGCCAACCGACGGATCTCCTGACGGATCTTGCGCATGTGGGTGGTGGCGTTGGAGACGTCACCGGTGCCCGCCTCGCCCTTGGAGCGGATCATCGCCGCGCCCTCGGTGATCCGGCGCAGCGCCTCGCCCAGGTTGGTCGCGCCACAGACGAAGGGCACTGTGAACGCCCACTTGTCGATGTGGTTCGCGTAGTCGGCAGGGGTCAGCACCTCCGACTCGTCGACGTAGTCCACGCCGAGCGACTGGAGGATCTGCGCCTCGACGAAGTGGCCGATGCGGGCCTTGGCCATCACCGGGATGGAGACCGCCTCGATGATCCCGTCGATCATGTCGGGGTCGCTCATCCGGGACACTCCGCCCTGCGCGCGGATGTCGGCGGGCACCCGCTCCAGGGCCATCACCGCGACGGCGCCGGCGTCCTCAGCGATCTTGGCCTGCTCGGCGTTGACGACATCCATGATCACGCCGCCCTTGAGCATCTCGGCCATGCCACGCTTCACGCGGGCGGTGCCGACGACGGGGGCGGTACCGGTGTTCGACGCGGTGTTTTCGGGCACGGGTCATCGCTCCTTGGACATGCTCTGGGGGTGGCAGCGAAATGCTACGCGCGGTTCAACACCGCGCCGACAGCCAATCAGACCCCCGGTGGCCTGCACTGTGGCAGTGGTCACCAGCCCGCCCGGACCGTCCGGGAGCAGGCGGCGACCCTCGGAGCTCAGGCGGCGGGGACGTCCGCCGGCACGACGAGGGTCGGGTCGTCGATGTCGAAGTAGCGCGGCCACTCCCGGCCCCGCCCCATCCGCAACAGGCGCACCAGCGGCCGGCTGCGCGCCGAGCGGGCGTCGCGGACCAGATCGGTGTGCACCTGCCGGGACAACGCGAGCCGACGACTCGCGGCGATGACCGCCGCACAGTCCGGGTCGCCCGAATCCAACTGGACGCCGCGCAACTGCCGGGTGAGGTCGTTCTCCGCGGCCTCCCGCTCGTCCGGGCTGGCGTCCAGGGCGATCCGGGCCGCCGCGTACAGCTCGACGCCGAAGCGCCGCTCAGCCAGGACCGCGGCCGCCGCCGCGCGGCGCAACAGGTGGGCGTCGAGGGCCCGGGCCGCCAGCTCCGCGCGGCCCTGTAGTCGCTCGACCCGGCCGGCGGTCCAGATGAGGTACGCCGCGACCAGCCCCACGACCACGATCGCGGCCACCACCCACCACATGTGCGGCATCGTAGTGCTGCTCCGTTTCGTCCGATTGGGCGCGGCCGAACCGGTCCCGCCGGTCACCACCGCACCATCCGTCACACCGGCTCAGCCCAGCCCCACCCATTCCTGGTCGATGACCCGCCCGTCGGTTGCCTCGATCGCCGCTGCGTATACCTCCAGAACGCGGCGGGCAACCACCGGCCAGTCGAAATTCGCCACCACCTGATCGCCGCAGGCGCTCAGCGTGGCCCGCCCGGCCGGGTCGTCCAGCAGCTCGGCCAGCACGGCACGCAGCCCCACCGGATCGCCGGTGGGGAAGAGCCGACCGGCCCGCCCACCGTCGAGCACCCGCCGGAAGGCGTCCAGATCACTGGCGACGACAGTCGTACCCGCGGCGAGGGCCTCGGTGAGGATCATGCCGAACGACTCACCACCGGTGTTCGGTGCGACGTAGAGGTGCACACTGCGCAGCATGCGCGCCTTGTCCGCTTCGCTGACCAGGCCGAGGAACGTGATCCGCTCGTGCAGTTCGGCCGGGAACTGGTCGTACAGGTCGTCGGGGTCACCCGGGCCGGCGACGAGCAACCGCAGACCGGGCCGGGTGGCGGCCAACGCCACGAACGCGTCGCGCAGCACCGGGAAGCCCTTGCGTGCCTCGGTGAACCGGCCCAGGAAGCCGAGCGTGCCGCCGGTGCCGGCCGCGCACTCCCCCGGCCAGCCCGGCAACGGCTCGGCGTCGGCGAACTTGGCCACCGCCACCCCGTTGGGGATCTCCACCGCCCCGCCGTCCATGTGCTCGACCTGCACCTTGCGGGCCAGCGCGCTCACAGCGATCCGGGCCGTGATCCGCTCCAACACGATCTGGAGCACACCCTGCGCGGCGGCGAGGACCCGCGAACGGGTCATCGCGGTGTGGAACGTGGCCACCACCGGGCCACGGGCGGAGAGCACGGCCAGCAGCGACAGGCTCAGCGTGAGCGGCTCGTGCACGTGCAGCACGTCGAAGTCACCGTTGGTGATCCACCGCCGTACCCGGGCGGTCGACACCGGGCCGAACGCGATCCGGGCCACCGAACCGTTGTACGGCAGCGGAACTGCCCGCCCGGCGGACACCACGTACTCCGGCAGCGGCGAATCCTCGTCGGCCGGCGCGAGCACGCTCACCTCGTGGCCCAGCGCGATCAGCGCCTCGGCGAGGTCCATGACGTGGTTCTGCACCCCGCCGGGCACGTCGAAGGAGTACGGGCACACGATGCCGATCCGCATCTGTCAGCCCACCTCCTCAGGCCGGGCCGGAGGCCGACGAGGGCAGCGCCGCGCCCGCCCCCGACCTCGCCTGGTCCAGCCACATCCGCTGCAACATGTGCCAGTCTTCCGGATGCCGGGCGATACCCGCGGCCAGACGGTCGGCGATCAGCTGGGTCAGCGACCGGACCCGCTGGTCCAGTGGCCCCGCCTCGGGGCCGGGCACCGGCAGCGGGCCAGCCAGCGACGCACAGGCGGCGTCCGGTTCGTACCACATCGAGGCCACGTAGAGCGGCGCGCCGGTGTGCAACGCGAGCAGCGCCGGCCCGGCGGGCATCCGGGTCTTCGCGCCGAAGAAGTCCACCTCCACCCCCCGGGCGGAGAGATCACGGTCGGCCAGCAACGGCACCACCGCGCCGGCCCGAAGCCGGTCCAGCAGCACGTCGAACGCCGGACGCGGCCCACCGTGGGTCGGCAGGATCTCCATGCCCAGCTCAGCGCGGAAGGCCATGAAACGCCGGTACACGCCCTCCGGCTTGAGCCGTTCCATGACAGTGGTGATCGGCCAACCGGTGGCCGCCACCCAGGCGCCCGCGGCGTCCCAGTTGCCGGCGTGCGGCAGGGCCACCACCGCGCCCCGGCCGGCGGCCACGTCAGCGGCGAGCAGCTCGGCGCCGTCGAGCCGGAAATTGGACAGGATCTGCGACCGGCTCAACCCGGGCAGCCGGAACGCCTCCATCCAGTACCTGGCGTACGAGCGCAACCCGCGCTTGACGAGATCGTCCAGCTCGGCCTCGGACAGCTCCGGGCCGACCACCCGACGCAGGTTCGCGCGCAGTCGGGCCGTACCCCCGTTGGGGCGGCGATGGGCGCGGTCCGCGCCCGCCTGGAACGCCGCCGCCACCACCGGCCGGGGTAGCGCGCGGACCACCCGCCACCCGGCGATGTAGCCCAGCTCGGTGAGGTTCACGCGACTCGGCCGCCGGTCGTCAGACGCCGGGGCACCGGCACGGCACTCATGCCTGGCCGTCCGGCTGGAGCTGCTGGGCCTGGCGGTAGACGTGCGCCATCCGCTGCCCCACCGTGAAGATCGACACGGCGGCGAGCAGCCAGAGCGCGATCTCCAGGGCCGGATCGACGCCGACACCGGTGAGGATGCCGCCGACCCCGACGATCAGCAGTCGTTCGGTGCGCTCGGCGATGCCCACGTTGCAGGTCATGCCGAGCCCTTCGGCGCGGGCCTTGACGTAGGAGACGAGGCCTCCGACGGCCAGGCAGACCAACGCTGCGGCCACCCCGGAGTGGTCGCCCTGCGTGGCCAGCCAGTACGCGACAGCGCCGAAGACGGCGCTGTCGGCTACCCGGTCCATGCTTGAGTCGAGGAACGCGCCGAACCTGGTGGAGCCGCCGCTCATCCGGGCCATCGTCCCGTCGAGCAGGTCGGTGAGCGCGAACAGGGTGACAATCAACGCGCCCGCGACCAGGTGGCCGCGGGCACCGAAGCCGAGCGCGCCGACGAGCACACCAACGGTGCCCGCGACGGTGACGGCATTGGGGGTGACGCCCGCGCGCAGCAGGGCGCGGGCAATCGGCTCGACGACGCGGGTCATCCCCGCGCGGGCCGACACTTGGAAGATCTTCGCCATGGCGGTCCCCACGATAACGGTCCGCCCAGCTCCGGCGATACGGACGGTACCGCCGACCCGCCCGGGGGAGGCTTGTGCCTACCCGGCAACGGGTGTGAGATCGGGTCGGGAGGTGAGCCAGCTCACCCGTCCACCCGTCCCGTTCCCGCTGTGCAGCAGACCACCGGAGGATATCGCCGCGCACTCGCCCCGGGCCGCTACCCGTCGCGCGGCGGTCGCCACCACCACCGGCTGAGGGAGGTGCGCCCCATGGCGCAGAAGAGTCACGACAAAGGTTCCACCGGCGGCACGCCAGTGGTGACCGAGCCCGAGCGGGTTCGCAACGTGGTGCTCGTCGGGCATTCCGGGGCGGGCAAGACCACACTGGTCGAGGCCCTGCTCGCGGCGACCGGCACGATCGGCCGCGCCGGCACCGTCGTCGACGGCACCACCGTCGGCGACCACGACCCCGCCGCCGTACGCCAGCAGCGCTCGGTCAGCCTGTCCTGCGCGCCACTGCTGCACAACGGCATCAAGGTCAACCTGCTGGACACCCCCGGGTACGCCGACTTCATCGGCGAGCTGCGCGCCGGGCTGCGAGCCGCCGACGCCGCGCTCTTCGTGGTCTCCGCGGCGGGCGGCATGGACGCGGCCACCGTCGCGCTGTGGGAGGAGTGCGCCGCTGTCGACATGCCCCGCGCTGTCGCGGTGGCCCGACTGGACCAACCCCGCGCCGACGTCGACGAGACGGTGGCGCTCTGCCAGCGCCTCTTCGGTGACAACGTGATGCCCCTCTACCTGCCGATGCTCGGCGACGACGGGGTCTCCACCGAAGGGCTGCTGGGCCTGATCACCCGTCGGGTCTTCGACTACAGCGCCGGGCTCCCCGCCGACGTCCGCGACCCGGACCCGGAGCACCAGCGGGCCATCGACGAGTCCCGCGACGAGCTGATCGAGGGGATCATCGCCGAGAGCGAGGACGAGACCCTCATGGACCGCTACCTCGACGGTGAGGAGATCAGCACCGAGGTGCTCATCGACGACCTGGAGAAGGCAGTCGCCCGGGGGCACTTCTACCCCGTGGTGCCGGTCTGCGCCCAGACCGGCGTCGGGCTGGATGTGCTGCTGGAGGTGCTGACCGCCGCGTTCCCGTCGCCGCTGGAACACGAGCTGCCGGCGGTGACCGGCGTGGACGGCTCGCCGCGTCCGCCGCTGAACTGCGACCCGGCCGGGCCACTGGTCGCCGAGGTCGTCAAGACCACAGTCGACCGCCACGTCGGTCGGGTCTCGCTGGTCCGGGTCTTCTCCGGCACGCTGCGCCCCGACCAGACGGTGCACGTCTGCGGGCACGGCATGGCCGAACGCGGGCACCCCGACCACGACGCCGACGAGCGGGTCGGGCACATCTACACCCCGCTGGGCGCCACACTGCGTGAGGTGTCGCTCTGCGTCGCCGGTGACATCTGCGCGATCACCAAGTCGGGCAGCGCCGAGACGGGCGACACCATCTCGACCACTGACGACCCGCTGCTGATCGCCCCCTGGGAGATGCCGGAGCCGCTGCTGCCGGTGGCGATCGCCGCCCGCAGCCGCGCCGACGAGGATGCCCTGGCCCGCAACCTCGCCCGTCTGGTCGCCGGCGACCCCACGCTGCGGCTGGACCGCAACCAGGAGACCCACCAACTGGTGCTCTGGTGCATGGGTGAGGCGCACGCGGACGTGGTGCTCGACCGGCTGCGCGCCGGCGGTGTCGAACTGGACACCGAGCCGGTCAAGGTGTCGCTGCGCGAGACCCTGACAGTGCCCGCGAAGGGACACGGCCGCCACGTCAAGCAATCCGGCGGCCACGGCCAGTACGCGGTCTGCGACATCGAGGTCGAGCCGCTACCCCGCGGCAGTGGCTTCGAGTTCGTCGACCGGGTGGTCGGCGGTGCGGTGCCGCACAACTACATCCCGTCCGTGGAGAAGGGCGTCCGCGCCCAACTGGAGCGCGGGCTGGTCGCCGGGCACCCCGTGGTGGACCTGCGGGTGACCCTGGTCGACGGCAAGTCGCACAGCGTCGACTCCTCCGACGCGGCCTTCCAGACCGCTGGCGCGCTGGCGCTGCGCGACGCCGCCGAGCGCGGCCAGCCGGCCCTGCTGGAGCCGATCGACGAGGTCACCATCAGGGTTCCGGACGGCTCGGTGGGCACCGTGCTGGGCGACCTGTCCGGCCGACGCGGCCGGGTGCTCGGCACCGAACCGGACCAGGACACCGAGGGCCGCACCCTCGTCCGCGCCGAAGTGCCGGCCACCGAACTGCTTCGGTACGCCGTCGAGCTGCGCTCCATGACGGCCGGCACCGGCACCTTCCGCCGTCACTTCGTCCGCCACGACCCCATGCCCGCCCACCTGGCCGACCAGACCCGCAAGGAACAACTCCCCTAACCCCCAACCCAACCCCGCCCCGCCCCGCCCC
>NZ_JAKKFH010000003.1 GCF_022230925.1 Micromonospora alfalfae
TGTTCACAACTGGTATCGCTCCCAGTGAATCGTCCCATCGGTAATGGCGACACCGGGTCGCGGCCGGCGGCCGGCCGCGACCCGGTGTCGCCCGAACGACGCGGCCCCGGCGTCAGGAGCAGTTCTTGCCCTTGTTGATGCAGGTGGCGATGCGTTGCATCGTCTGGGCTGAGTTGACGTTGACGAAGTCGTTGTGGTCGGAGAAGGGGTTGTGGTTCTCCTCGGGGAAGGAGTCGAGGGCGTACTGGCCCTTGACCTGCACGTCGCGGGCGATGTCGTAGGCCACTGTGATCCGCAGTTGCGGGATCGCCCGGAAACCCTGTGGGCAGGCGCCGGTGGCCTTGTCGGCGAACGCGACGTGGTTGCGGTGGTTGTCGCTGTCGACGTTCCTGCCGTCCCAGCAGCCGGGGAAGTCGTGGACACGCTGCACCTGACTGCCGGCGGGGCAGATCGGGTACTTGTCGGAGAGCCGGTCGGTGAAGCCCGAGCAGGTCCAGGTGGCGCGGGCGTTGGCCGGGCCACGGCTGGTGGGCTTGGCGTCGCCGGTGAGGGCCCGGAGGAACTTCGGCATCGGCACCACAGTGCTGACGGGGTTGCCGCGGTATTCGATCAGCACCTGCGCCGGGCGGACGATGCCGCCGGTGTTGCCGGGCAGCTCAAGGTTCGGTCCCTGCGGGTCGGGGAGCGCGGCGGCGGTGGTGGGTGCGCTGCTCGGTGCCGCCGGGGTGCTCGGGGCCTGGTCCAGCGTGCAGCCGGCGAGCGCGTCGAGACCCTGCGGGCGGGGGGCCTGCCGCCCGATCGCGGTGGCGATCCGGTCGAGCACGGCGACCCGCTTGGCGCGCAGCGGTCCGAGGATGGCGTTGTCGACGAAGGCCGGGCCGCCCTGGCCACGACTGGTGACCAGGCGCTCGTTGGCCTCGGAGATCTGCCGGTCGAGGTCGTCGAGGTTGCGGTTCACCTCGGCAAGCGCCCGATCGGGTACGCCGGGCAACCTGTCCCGCACGGCCGGGCACTGGATGCGTGGATTCGCGGCCTGGGCCGCCTTGACGCTCGCCCGGTGGGCGCTGCCGGGCATCCGGGCGTGCATGTCGTCGTAGCTGACGTCACAGTCGACAAGCGAGACCAGGCCAGGCTGGTTACCGCCAGCGGCGGTGATCGTGGTGCTGATCTGCTTGATCATTGCGGCGCGGCGGGCCCGCAGTGAGTCGATGACCTCCCGGTTGAATGCGGCGTCGATGCGGCCCCGGCTGGCGGTCATCCGGTGGTTCGCGGCGGCCTGCTGGCGATCCAACTCGGCCAGCAGGCGGTCGACGGTGCCGCGAGCCCCGGTGGGGACGGCGCGCAGCCGTTTGCCGACCGAGGGGCAGACGACCATGGGTTGGGTCTGGGCGAGGGCCTGCTGGAGCTGCTTGCCGCCGCGGACGGTCTTGTCGATGCGCACCACCGGCCAGAAGTAGGACGACTTGTCGCCGTTGCGGCAGGTGGTGCCGGAGGCGTCCAGATCGGCGTCGGAGGAGTTCGCGGTGATGGCCAGGTTGCCGACGAAGTCGTGGACGTGTTCGGCGCCGTTGCGGATGCCGGGCTGGGCCACCGGATTGTCCGGGCTGAACTTGCCGTTGCCGTTCGTGCCGCAGTCGACGGTGAACCTGCCGGTCGACGCACCGGCGGCCGGCCTCGGGTTCTGCACGTTCGGCGGCACGTTCTCGATCGACACGAACTGGTCCAGGCTGGTGGCGGCATCCGCGGTGCCCTTGCCGCCACCGGAGACGAAGGTGGCGGTGAGCGCGCCGGTGGCCGCCAGCACGAGCGCGGCCATGGCGAGTCGGGCCGGCCGGGTCTGGCCCAGTGCGGTCCCGTTCTTTCTGCGGTTCATCGGAATCTCCTCAAAGCCGGAAAGGGCTCCGGTGCTGTGCTGTCTCCCCTCGGTACGGGCCAACGGGCGGTCAACGGTCAGCGGTCACCGGGCACGTCACGGTTCGGTAAGAAGTCGGGCATGAGCCGCGCCGATCAGTGGCCGAGGCGTGAGACGCGTTGGCGATCATCGATGCCTTGCTGCATCGTCGACCTATGACAGGCGTTCGCTCGTCTTCGCTGTTCCGCCGTCTGCGGCCGGGCCTGCTGGCCGCCGTCGTGCTGTCGACGGCGGTGCTCGGCGCCGCTCTGAGCGCCGCACCGGCGGCCGACGCCGGCACCGTGACGCCCGCCGCGTACCCAGAGGTCGCCCCGGCGCCCGCTGGGGCCGCGGTGTCCGTCGCAGCGCCGGCCGGGACCGCCCCGCCAACGCCGACGCCGACAGCGCCGTCCAGTACGCCGAGCACCGCGCCCGTCCCGCCGAGCCCGCCCACGAACCTGACCGCCAGCGAGGTCCGGACCGGGTCGATCACCCTCACCTGGACGGCCGCCACGTCCAGCTGCTGCGCCATCACCGGCTACGACATCACGTACTACCAGGAGTTTGGCGACGTCATCTTCAGCGCTACCGCCGGCGCGGTCACCACCACCACGATCACCACCCACGTTGGGCCGGGCATGCAGCTCTCGTTCCGAATGATCGCCCGGGACAGCCTCGGGCAACGCTCGAACTGGTCGGACATGCTGACCGTGGTCACACCGGTGACGGACACCGGCCCGGACACCACCCCGCCGAGCGCGCCGCAGAGCCTGACCGCCGGCGAGGTGACCGCCTCGACGGCCACGTTGTCCTGGTCACCGTCGACGGACAACGTCGGCGTGCTCGGGTATGACGTCTACCGGTTCGACGGCTGGTTCATCTCCAGGCTGATCGCCACTGTGCCGGGTACGACGTACACGACGTCGCTACCTGCGTCGACACCGCAGCGCAACCTCTACTACGTGCGGGCCCGGGACGCGGTGGGCAACGTGTCGATCGCGTCCAACACTGTCGAGTTGCCCACGACGCCCCCGCCGCCCTCCACCTGCCGGGTGACCTACCGCAACCAGTCCGAGTGGCCTGGCGGTTTCGTGGCCTCGGCGACGGTCCACAACGCCGGGACGGCGCCGGTCGACGGCTGGACCGTGACCTTCAGCTTCCCCGGCGACCAGCAGGTCACCTCGGGGTGGAACGCCACGATCGGCCAGACCGGTGCCACCGTGACCGCCCGTAACGTCGACTGGAACCGTGTCCTCGCGCCGGACGGCTCGGCGACCTTCGGCATCCAGGGCCGGTGGGGTGTCAGCGACGCGCCGCCGACCGGTTTCTCTCTGAACGGCACCCCCTGCACAGTGGGCTGAAGGAGTCTCGTGGACACCCAACCGGTCACCCCCCACCGCCGCCCCAGGGCCCTGCTCGGGGCCGTCACGGCCGGCATCCTCGTCGTCGCCACCACGCTCGGCGGCACGCCCGCACCCGTCTCCGCCGCGAACACGCTCACCATGCGCGGCGCCGACGTTTCCTCGTTGCAGCGCAGCCTGGACCTGGGTGCCAGGTACTACGACGCCGGCGGGGTCGCCCGAGACCCGCTGGACATCCTGAAGTCCGTCGGCGTCAACTACATCCGACTGCGCGTCTGGAACAACCCCATCAGCGGCTACAACAACAAGAGCGCGGTGTTGGGCCAGGCGAGGGCGGCCAGGGCGAAGGGCCTCAAGGTGCTCGTCGACTTCCACTACTCCGACACCTGGGCCGACCCGGGCAAGCAGTACAAGCCGGCCACCTGGGCCGGCCACAGCCTGAGCCAACTGCGTACCGACGTCTACACCTTCACCTACGACGTCTGCTCAAGCCTGCGGGGGCAGGGCACCCCACCGGACAGTGTGCAGATCGGCAACGAGATCAACGTGGGGATGCTGTGGAACGAGGGCAAGGTCGTCAACAACGACTTCGCCCCGCTGGCCGGCCTGCTGAAGCAGGGCTACAACGCCACAAAGGCCTGCGGCAGCGGCATTCCGGTGATGATCCATACCGCAAACGCCGACAGCAACGCCAACGCCCGGTGGTTCTACGACGGCATCCGCGCCCAGGGTGTGCAGTGGGACATCACCGCCCAGTCGTACTACTGCATGTGGCACGGCAGTCTGGCGAACCTCTACAACAACATCGTCGATCTGCGCGGGCGCTACGGCAAGCCGGTGGTGATCGCGGAGACCGCGTACCCCTTCACCCGCAACAACGCGGACAGCGAGCCGAACGCCATCGGCGACGCGACCTGCGACGGCATCAGCGCGACCTGGGCCGGTCAGGCCCAGGAGTTCGACTGGGTGCAGAACACCGCCCGCAACGCGGGTGCCATCGGTGTCTTCTACTGGGAACCGACCTGGTACGCCGTCCGCGGCAACGGCTGGGACCCGGCCAACATCAACGGCACCGGAAACCAGTGGGACAACATGGCCGTCTTCGACTGGTCCGGGCGGGTGAACCCGGGCGTGCGCTGGACGCCCTGACCCTGCGCCGGACGCGCGGCGACGGTTCCTGGCCTCTGCCACTACCGCTCGGGCAGCAATGGAAGAACTCCTGAGATTCCTCCACGCCCGGTACGAGGCGGGCTGCCACGCCTACGTCGACGTGTTTCACCGCTTCGGGAGCGAAGCTCTCCTCGACAGCCAGTGCCGATGCTCGACCTGGTCGACATGCTGGCGCGGGAGTACGAGGCGATGGGCCACGGCGACGAGCGCTTCGCTGGTCTCGCGTATGCGCTCCGAGTGCTCGTGCAGTCGTACAACGAGCACCCCGACTACCGCAAGGAGTGGCGCCTCTAGCTGCCCAGCAGGCGTCCGGGAGCCGTCAGCGGTTGAGGTAGGCGTTCAGGCCACCGAGTTCCTCGCTGGCGATGAATACCGACCGCACGTTGAGGATGGCCTCTTCGACGTGGGCGGGGCAGCCCCACGCAGCGTCACCCCACGAATCGGCGACCTTGACCTCGGCTGGCGCGGTGCACCCCGCGGCACCGCCGAGCTGGCAGTGCTCGGGGTGCGGCGTGGCGGCCTGCGCGGCCGCGGCGGCACGCATCTGGGTGGCGAGTGCCGCGGCGGCGGCGGCGCGCTGCTCAGCCTCGGCGCGCAGTTCCCGCTCCACGCGCAGCACCTTGGCCAGCTCGTCATTTGCCGACTTGGCGCGTGCCTCGGCGGCGAGCTTCGCCTGCTCGATGTGGTGGCGTTCGATGGCCAGGGCCGCGGTGCCGGCGAAGAGCCGGGTGAGGGCGAGGTCGGTGTCCTGCGGGACGCGCGGCGTGCGGTGATACATCGCGAAGGTGCCCAACAGGCCGCCGTCGCGGGCCAGGATCGGCGTGGACCAGCAGGCCGCCAACCCGGCCTGGCCGGCCAGGCCCCGGAAGTCGTCCCAGAACGGATCGGTGGCGATGTCGGTGACGATGACTGGTTCCCGCCGGTGGGCGGCGGTGCCGCACGAACCGACACCTTCGCCGGTCGCGATGCCGTCGATGGCCTGGTTGTAGAAGTCGGGCAGGCTCGGCGCGGCGCCGTGGCGCAGGTGCCGGGCGTCGGGATCGGCGAGCAGGACGGAGACGAGCACCTCCTGCGGTGCGAGGTTCTCGATACAGCGGGCCATCCCGTCGAGCACCTCGGTCAGGGGCGCCTGGCGGGCGATCTGCTCCAGCAGGGCACGGTGTTCGGCCATCAACCGTTGGGCGTGCTTGACCTGCGTCGTCTCCACGCCGAGCACACGGATCCCGGTCACGTTGCCGTCGGCGTCCCGACGCGGCTCGTAGGTGAAGTCGAAGAACGCCTCCCGCGCCTGCGGGCCGTTGCCCAGCTCGACCCGGACGTCACGGCCGGTGTAGGGCTCACCCGTGCGGAAAACCTGGTCCAGGAGCGCGATGAATCCCTGACCGGCCAGTTCGGGCATCAGCTCGGCGATGGCCACCCCGACCCGGGCCCGCTCCTCGCCGATGGTGGCGAAGAACGCCGGGTTCGCCGTCTCCACCAGGTGCGATGGCCCCGCCAGAGACGCGAAGACGGCGATGGACTGCCCGAACAACGCGCGCAGGTCCTCCTCCGCTGCTTGCTCGGCAGCCGCCGAACCCGCAACAGCAGTAGACCGTTGGCCTGGTACTGCGGTCATGGTGTGGCTTCGCCTCTCGTCTGCGGATACGGGAACGCCGGTGGTGCCACCCGGGCGGTGAGGGTGGCCGTGCTGCGGAGGTGCTTGGCCGAGGCCACCGCCGGTGCAGCGTACCCATCTGCCCGACACTCAGGTCCTACCCACCAACCAGGCACCGCAACCCGGCACTCGAACGGCCACGAGAGCCAGCGAACCTGGTCCGGCCGGCCGTGTTCATCAGCCCAGCTGAGGTGTGTGCTCTGTCGGGGCGGGCTGGGGTTGCTGTTGCCAGGGATCATTGGAGGCGCCGGCGGCGAGGTGTTTTTCGTAGCTGGCCACTTTGCCGTTGATGAGTCCGAGGGTGTCGTGCAGCTGCGTGAGCTGCTCGCTGATGTGGAGCTGGTGTTCGCGAAGCAACGCGAGCCGCTCGGCCTCGTTGCCGCTGCCCTCGCGTACGAGCTGGGCCAGGCGGCTGATGGTGGTGAGCGGCATCCCGGAGGCACGGAACTTCACGCAGTTTGCCAGCCACTCGACGTCCCAGGCGCTGTAGACGCGCCTGCCGGACCCGTCGCGCCGCACCTCGCTGGCCAACAAGCCCTCACGCTCGTAGAGCCGCAGGGTGTGCACGCTCAACCCGGTGCGCTGCGCCACCTGCCCGATGCTCAGGCCGCTGTCCGCCATGGCGTCGACCGTAGCCATTGACCTAGACCTCGGTCTAGCACCTAGCGTCCGCGACATGAGCAGAGACACGACCCACACCAGGTTCGGTGCCCACAGTACGGCCGGAGACGTCCTCGCCGGGCTCGACCTCACCGGAAAGACCGCCCTCGTCACAGGCGGCTACTCCGGTCTCGGTCTCGCCACGACCCGCGCGCTCGCCCGAGCCGGGGCTCGGGTCGTCGTCCCAGCTCTCCGTCCGGATGCAGCGCGGCAGGCACTCGCCGACGTAGCCGGGGTCGAGGTCGACCAGCTCGATCTCGCCGACCTCACCTCCGTCCGCGCCTTCGCCGTACGGTTCCTCCGCAGCCACCCCGCGCTCGACATCCTGATCGCGAATGCCGGCATCATGGCCTGCCCGGAAACCCGGGTTGGACCCGGCTGGGAAGGGCACTTCGCGGTCAACCACCTCGGCCACTACGCGCTGACGAACCTGTTGTGGCCCGCGCTCACCGCCCCCGACACGGCTCGCGTCGTCTCGGTGGCCTCCGGGCGCAACCCGGCGTGGCGTATCCGGTGGGACGACGTGCAGTTCCAGCGCGGGTACGACAAGTGGGAGGCGTACACCCAGTCCAAGCTCGCGAACATCCTGTTCGCCCGCCACCTCGACCTGCTCGGCAGGCCGCACCGCGTCCGTGCCTTCTCCACAAACCCTGGCTGGATCCTCACTCCCCTGCAACGGCACCTCGCAGCCGAGGAGATGGTCGCCGCCGGCTGGATCGACGCTGAAGGCGCTCCCACGCCGGGCCTGTTCAAGACCGTCGAGCAAGGCGCGGCGACCCAGGTCTGGGCCGCCACGTCACCCCAGCTCGACGCGAACGGCGGCGACTACTGCGTGGACTGCCGCATCACCGACGGCAGCCCCACGGACAGGGGCGAGGCGGCCCGCCTCTGGGCGCTCTCGGCCGACCTGACCGGCCTCGATCTCCTCCGGTGAGTCAGAGCGCAGTCGGAGGTCAGATCAGGGCTGCGGCGAGGGCGCGGAACGCGTCGGCGGGGAACGACGTGTCGTCGCCGCCGTTGAGCACCTGGATCGCCACCTCGTCCGCGCCGGCCTGGTAGTGCTTCTCCAACCCGGCCACCACATCCTCGACGCTGCCCCACGGGATCAGGGCGTCGACGAGGCGGTCACTGCCGCCGGCGGCGAAGTCCTCGTCGGTCCAGCCGAATCGCCGCAGGTTGTTGGTGTAGTTCGGCAGCGCGAGGTACCCGCTCGTGTACTGGCGGGCGGTGGCACGCGCGGTGGTGGGGTCCGCGTCGAGAACCACAGCGACCTCGGGGGCGAGCAGCCGGTCGGGCCCGATTGCCGCCCGCGCTGCGGCGGTGTGCTCGGCTGGGACGAAGTACGGGTGCGCCCCGGTCGAGCGGTCGCGGGAGAGTTCGAGCATCCGCGGGCCCAGTGCCGCCAGGATGCGCCGCTCGGGCGAAAGCCCGGCCGCGTCGAGGCCGTCGAGGTACTGCACCATCCGTGAGTACGGCTTGCGATAGTCGGTGCCGCCGCTCTCCACCACCACCGCGTGGCTGGCGCCGAGACCGAGCAGGAACCGGCCGGGATGCGCCTGCTCCGCGTCCTTGGCGAACGCCGCCGCCTCGGGAGGCGACGAGTGCCAGATGCTGACGATCCCGGTAGCGACCCCGATGCGCGTGGTCCCGTCCAGGATCTCCCGGAAGCGGGGAGCGACGTTCTCGCCGAAACCACCGGAGAACCAGATTCGTGAGTAGCCCAGGTCCTCCAACTCGGTCGCGGCGTCGATGGCCGCGCCCTGACTCTCGCTAGCAAGGAAGAACGGTTGCCATACGCTGACGAGTCGTTGTGCCATAGCGCAACCCTACGACCCATCAACCGCCGACCGTGTCAGCTAGCGCTTCCAAGCCCGATGTGAACGGGCCGACAGGGCCGCCGGCAGAGTCTGTGGGGTCAAGCGCCGAGCCGGTCCACGGTAGCCTCGCGGCATGGGTTCGACCTGGTCGATGACCAAGCGGCTCAGCCTGATGTGGATATCGACTGTGCTCCTGCTTGTGCTGTTCGCGCACGGACCGCGTGTCGAGTACCTGCCGATCGAGGCGCTCACCGGCAGCGTCTGGGCGGCGCTCCTCGGCGCGGGGGCGATCCTGTCGAGCAGGTTGGCCAGGCGGGGGCACGGCAAGAGTGCCATTGGGCTGCTGTGCGTGGCTGCCCTGGTTGCCTGCGATGTGGCCGTCGTCGTCGACAGCGCGTTGATCTACGACGGGGCCGGTTACTGGACGCTCAACGGTGGTGTCGGCCTGCCGTACTCGTACGCGCCGTTGTGGTATCCGGCCTCGCTGCTGCCGGGGACCGATGTCTTCGGCATCGACCAGACGGCCATCACGGCGGGCGATGTCGAGTGGCAGGCCGAGCACGTCGCTCCGGTGGCCGTGGTGCTGACCATCGCGTCGGCCCTCGTCATCGCCGTCGTGGCGAGGGCGCTGACCGGGGGGCGGCAGGCCAGCCCGCAGCGCCGGCCGATCCGCGCCGGCGCCTGACTCAGGGCGTCAGGCCGGCCTGGATCGCCAGGATGGCTGCTCGTACGCGATCGCGGCTGCCGGTCTTGGCCAGCACGTTCGTGACGTGGGTCTTGACGGTGCTCATGGACAGGTAGAGGCGTTCGGCGATCTCGTTGTTGTTGAGCCCCGCGCCGATCAGGGCGAGCACGTCGGTTTCCCGGGCGGTCAGCTGGTAGGCCGCCAACTCCACGCGGGTGGCCGGGCCGGTCGCGCGGACCCGTTCGAGGACGGCGCCGGTGACCTCGGCGGAGAGGACCGCCTCGCCGGCCGCGACGGTGCGCACCGCGGCGATCAGGTCGCGGGCGCTGGAACGCTTGAGCAGGAACCCTCGTGCGCCGGCGGCGATGGCGTCCAGGACGTAGGCGTCGTCATCGAAGGTGGTGACGACGATGACGGCCGGGGCGTGGGGGATCGTGGCCAGCTCGCGGGTGGCTTGCAGGCCGTCGAGCACCGGCATGCGGATGTCGACGAGGGCGACGTCGATGCGGGAGTCTCGACGTACGGCGTCGAGGAACTGCCTGCCGTCGGCCGCCTCGGCCGCGACCTGGATGTCGGGTTGGGACCGCAGGATCAGGCTGAAGCCGTCCCGGACCAGTTCCTGGTCGTCGGCGATCGCGACGCGGATCATGTGTTCACCGGCAGGTCGGCCTGCACCACAGTGCCGCCGCCGGGGCGGTGGCTCAGCTCCCAGCTCCCGCCGCGCGCGGCAACGCGCTCCCCGATGCCGAGCAGGCCCGAGCCGCTCGTTGGTGCGCGGGGCGGGCCGACGCCGTCGTCGCTGATCCGCAGGCGGGCGTGATTGCCGACGCGGGCCAGTTCGACCCAGGCCTGGCTGGCTTTCGCGTGGCGGGCGATGTTGGTGAGGGCCTCCTGGGCGATGCGGTATGCGGTCAACACGCCGATCTCGTCCAGGCCCGGCTCGGGGTCCACCTGGACCCGCACCGTCACGCCCTGCTGGCGCAGCGGCTGGGCGAGCAGCTCGTCGATGTCGGACAGGCGCGGCGGGGCGCTCACCGCTATCGACGCGTCCGGATCGCGCAGGTGCACGACGAGCGTGTCCAGTTCGCTCAGTGCGGTGCGGCCACTGCCCGCGATCGCCCGCAGCGCCGCCCCCGGGTCGTCACTGAGCTGGCCCGCCTCGGCCTGCACCACCATCGCTGTGACGTGGTGGCCGACCACGTCGTGCAGCTCGCGGGCCAGATTGGTGCGCTGTTCGAGCCAGGCGGCCTGGCCGCGCAGGTCGTCGGTCTCCCGGGTGAGGGCGTTGCCGCGTGACCACGATCGCAACAGGATCGCCAGGAGGTAGCCGGCCGTCACGAAGAAGAACGGCTGTTCGTACAGCCCGCGCCCGTTGAGCAGCGCGACGCTGAGGGCGCCGGCCGCGCCGGCCAAGCCACCCACCCACCCCAGCCACGGGTGTCGGGCCGGGTCCTCGCAGACCGAGACGAACACCAGGCCGGCGGCTGCCAAACCCAACTGAACCGACTCGCCGGTGCTCACGATCGCCACGAACCCCGCGCAGACCGCGAAGACCGCGGTTCGGTAGCGGGGGCGCAGCGTTATGGCCCCGAGGCCGACCGGCAGCACCAGCCACGCCCAGCCCGCCGGCACCGACACGCCGTCCTCGACGGTGGTGACCACCGCGGCGATGATCAAAACCACCGCGGCGTACGCGAGTCGGCGCACTCGCTCGGGGTCGCGCACCAGTTCGCGGATTCCAGTCATCACCTGGACAGTCTCCGTGACCAGCCGGAAGACCGACCAGTACCCAGGTACCGGATCGGCCGGCACCCCGGTACCGCCCTCGGAACCAGATCGGCACCGTGGCACGTTCCGCGACAACGCTCACCGGACGACTCTGCGGAGGTGACTCTCGTCGACTCCCGCGCCGCCATCACCGTCGGCCCGCTCCGTACGGTTCCCAACTACATCACCGCCATCCGCACGGTCGCCGCTGTCACCGTCGGTATCGTGGCCCTCGTCTCCGGGTCGGTGGCATTGATGGCGGTATCGTACGGTATCTACTGGCTCGGTGACGTGCTCGACGGCTGGGCCGCCCGCCGGCTCGGACAGGAGACCCGCGCCGGGGCCGTCTTCGACATCGTGAGCGACCGCGCCTGCACCGCCGTACTCTGCGTGGGCCTGGTCTCCCTCGTGCCGGACGTCGCGGTCGTGGCAGTGGTCTTCCTGCTCTCGTTCCTGGTGCTGGACACCATGCTGTCGCTGGCGTTCCTGTGCTGGCCGGTGCTCAGCCCCAACTACTTCCACCTGGTCGACCGGCGGGTGTGGGTGTTGAACTGGTCGCCAGTGGCCAAGGTCGCCAACACCGCCGGCGTCATCGGCGCCATCGCGTTCGGGCAGCACCTGCTCGCGCTGGGCGTCGCCGTCGCCGTCGTCGCGGTCAAGCTGTGGTCGGTCGCAGCGGTGGTCCGGCTGCTCGAACGGGACGGCCGGGCATGAGCAGCCTCGCCGAGGCCGTGGTAGCGCTCGGCTACGGTGTCGCTTCGGCGCTCGTCCCGGTCGTCAACGCCGAGGCGTACGCAGTGGTCGCCGGTCAGCGTGCCGGCCACGCTCTCGTGGCCGTGGTCGCCCTGGCGCTCGGGCAGACCGCCGGCAAGCTGCTGCTGTTCGAGTCGGCGCGTCGCGGATCGGGACGGCTGGCCCGGACGGTCGCGAAACGGGGAAAGTCAGGTCGCGCGGCGGCTCGGGCCGCGCGGTGGACCGAGCCGATCCGGCGCTGGCTCTCCCGCCGCCGCACCGCCCTACCGACAGTGCTGGCCTCCGCCGCGGTCGGGGTTCCACCGCTGGCCGTCGTCAGCCTCGCCGCCGGCACCGCGGGCCTTCGACGCTGGGAGTTCGCCGTCGCCTGCCTCTCCGGGCGGGTGATCCGTTTCGCCCTCCTGCTCCTGCCAGCGGTGCTGGCCTGACCCCGGCTCCCCGTCAGAGGAGCCGACCGTCGTGGGCGAGCAGAGCGATCTGGGTGCGGTTGTCGAGATCCAGCTTGGTCAGGATGTGCGAGACGTGGGCCTTCACCGTCGTCACGCTCATCAGCAGCTCGCTGGCGATCTCGGCGTTGGAGCGCCCCTGGGCGATGGCCAGCACGACGTCGCGTTCCCGGGGCGTGAGCAGGGCCAACCGCTGCTGCGCCCGCTCGTGGGACTCGGCCCCCGAGGCGACCCGCTGCATGAGGCGGCGCGTCACGCCCGGAGACAGCATCGGGCTGCCGGCCGCCACCGCGCGGACCGCCTGACTGATCTGCTCGGGCGGGGTGTCCTTGAGCAGGAAGCCGCTCGCGCCGGCCCGGAGGGCTCGCACCACGTGCTCGTCGGTGTCGAACGTGGTGAGCACGATGATCTCGGGTGGCCGGTGGCGGCGGCGCAGGCGCTCGGTGGCGGTGATGCCGTTGACGCCGGGCATCCTGATGTCCATCAGCACCACGTCGGGCAGGTGCCGGTCCACCGCCGTGATCGCCGTGGCGCCGTCGGCGGCCTCGCCCACGACGACGATCCCGTCGGCGCCGTCGAGCATCAGCGTGAGCATTCCCCGTACGAGGGGATCGTCGTCCACGATGACGACCCGGATCGGAACCGTCACGTCGGCCACGGCAGCCACGCGCTGAGCTGGAACCGGCCGGCGGCGTCGACGTGGTGGTCGACCCGACCGCCGCTGAGCGCAGCCCGTTCGGCAAGGCCGATCAGGCCGGTGCCTGCGCTGCCGGTGGCGCTGCTGTCGGGCGTCGTCGGGTTGCTCACCGCGATGCTGAGGCCAGAGCCGGGCGCGCCGCCGAGCACCAGCCGGACCGGCTGACCGACGGCGTGCTTGCGGGCGTTGGTCAGTGCCTCCTGCGCAATCCGGTACGCGGTGCGGCCGACAGTCGGGGGGATCTCGACCGGCGGGCCGAGCCTGTCGTCGACCTCGATCTGTTGCCCGGCGGCCCGCGCCTCGTCGACCAGGCACGGCAGGTCGTCGAGGGTCTGCCCGGGTGGCGCGTCGGTCGGCGAGTCGGTGTCGTCGCTGCGCAGCAGGGTGATGACCTCGCGCAGCTCGTCGAGGGCGTGGTGTGCGCTGGCCCGGATCACCCCGGCGGCGGCGCTGAGCCGCTCGGGCGGCGCGTCCGGCCGGTACTCCATCGCACCGGCGGCGGCAGCCAGCAGTGACAGCCGGTGTGCCAGCACGTCGTGCATCTCCCGTGCGATCCGGCTGCGCTCCGCCGCCCGCGCCTCGTCGACCCGTCGTTCCTGCTCCTGCTCGGCCCGCCGGGCCCGGTCCCGCAGCGCCGCCAACAGGGCGTTCCGGGCCTGCGCCCAGGTGCCCCAGCCGAGCAGGGCCGCGTAGGCGATCGTCATCAGCACCAGCCGCCAGCCGTACGGCAGGCTGGGCACCGGTCGCCAGAACGCCTGCACCGCCTCGCCCGCCACGCCGACCGCCGCCACCGCCGCCGCTTGCCGAAACGGCCGGTTGCGGGCGATGAACAGGACCGCGAAACTGGCCACCGGCGTGAGCACCGGAGACAGCGCTACGAGCAGGCCGGCCAGCACGCCACCGACCTGCGGGCGGCGGACGACCACCGGAACGAGGGCCAGGGCGGCCACCGCCAGCGCGACGTCGACGCCGACCAGGCCGGCGGAGCTGGACCGGGTGGCGGACCACAGCATGGTCGCGACGAGGACGCCTACCGCCACCGTCGTCACCACCACCGGGACGGAACGCCACGTCCGCGGCGGCTTGACCTCGCACGTCGCCGCATCCACATCGCGCACGCTACTGGGCTCGCGGCGGTCCGGACCACCTCCTTTGGTAGTACGCCGAGCGGCCGGCGGACGTACCCGCCGCGGCGTCTCGACCGACGCGTCCGGCCCGGCCCGGTCCGCAGACTCAGGCCATGACGAACAACCTTCTCCTGGGACGGGCCGCGGTGGTGGCCGGCGCGACAGTGGTGGCGGTGGTCGAGTTCGCGCTGCTGAACTCGGCGGCCGGCGTCGACCTGGCGGTCAGGTCCGCAAACTCGACCCGGCAGATCACCGTGGCCGCGGTCATCGTGGCCACCGTGGTCGCGGCACTGGCCGGCTGGGCGCTGCTCGCGGTGCTGGAACGCCGCACCAACCGCTCCCGCGTCTGGTGGACCTCGATCGCGGTCATCGTGCTGCTGCTGTCGCTCGTGGTCGGGCCGCCGAGTGGCGTCGGCGGGGGAGCGAAGGCGACCCTCGCTCTGCTGCACCTGAGCGTCGGCGTCATCCTCATCCTCGGCCTGCCCCGGTCACGTCCGGCAGGGGCGAACCGATGACCACGCTGACCGTACGCAAACAGGACGGGGCCTTCGTCCTCGACTCCGGGGCGCGCGCGTCGCTGCGTACCGGCTGGACCTGGCGGTGCGGCGAGATCCGCACCGGCACCGGCCGCTGGACCGTCGCGCCTACCGGCCGCCGACGCATCGGGTTCACCGCCCAGGGCGAGTACGGCGTGCCGGTGCGGCTCGATCCGGGCCGGTCGCACGTGCCGGGGCCCGGCGGGGTGGCCCGCTGGTCGCCCGGCCGCTGCGGCGGTGAGCTGGTACGCGACGGGCACCGCCTCGCGGTACGCCTGCCCGGCCGGCGCGGCGGGCCGATCCGCGTCGAGGTCACCGGCGAGTGGGCCGAGCTGGAGTTGGTGGTGCTCACCGCCTGTTTCGCGCTGATGAGTCAGCGGCGGCGACGCACCCTGATCGTGATGGCTGTCGTCAGCGCGGGCAGTGGGTGACCGCCGGCCCCGACGGTGAGGGTGAGTGCTCAGACGATGCGACGGAGCACCGTCTCCACGGCATCGATCAGTGGATCACCCTCGGTCCGGGGGTGCCGGGCGAGACCGAACTCGACGTCCGGCAGGGCGGGCAGGGCATCAGTGTCGCGGCAGATCATGACCGGTTCGAGGTTCGCGGGCATGAGCGCCGCGACGCCGAGCCCGGCCCGTACCGCGGCGAGCACCCCGACCAGGCTGTTGCTCTCGAAGGCCACCCGCCAACGCCGATCGGCGGTCTCCAGCGCGTCCAGCACCGACGTACGCCAGGAGCACGGGTTGGAGAAGAGCACCACCGGCAGCGGATCGGCGCTCACGTCCACACCCTGCCCGGTCGCCCAGACCAGCGGGGCGCGCACCGTCCAGCGCGGCGGCCCGGGAATGTCCGGTACCGCGTCCAGCACGAGTTGGACGCGGCCCGTGTCGTAGGCCTCCCGCATGGCGACGTTGGAGCAGCTGAGCACCTCCAGCGTCGCGCCGGGGTGCAGCCGGGCGAGGTCGGCGAGGGCCTGCGGAAGGTGGGACGCGGCGAGGTCTTCGAGCAACCCGACGCCACAGTGGCCGGTGAGCGCGCGTCCGGTTTCGGCGAGTGCCTGTGCGGAGAGCGAGAGGATGCGTTCGGCGTACGGCAGGAGTTCCTCGCCCGCCCGGGTCGGCGAGACACCAGACGACGACCGGTGCAGCAGTGGACGACCGACGACGCTTTCGAGCTTGCGTAGCTGCTGGCTGAGGCCGGGCTGGGTCTGCCCGAGAGCGGTCGCGGCACGGCTGATGCTGCCCTCCCGCACGGCGGCGACGAACGACCGCAGCAGGGCGGTCTCCAGATCCTTTGCCATAAGCAATCATTATGCCAGCCTCAACGAAATCGAGCCTTCTTATGGCGGGCGGGCGGAACTAGCGTCAACCGGGTGACCAGCTACCGGCAGGTGCTCGCCGTGCCTGGGATGGCACCGCTGCTGGGCGTCTCGTTGCTCGCCCGCACCGCGATAACGGCCGACGTGATGGCGCTGACCCTCGTCGTCGTCCTCGGCCTGGAGCTGAACTACGCGGCGGCCGGTGCTGTCGCGGCGGCCCTGACCGCCGGAGTGGCGCTGGGCGGGCCGCTGCTCGGCCGCATGATCGACTCACGGGGCCTGCGCCTCGTCCTGCTGGTGACCGTCACCGCGCAGGTCGTGTTCTGGCTGGGTGTGCCGGTCCTGCCGTACGGGTTCCTGCTGGTCGCCAGCTTCGTCGCCGGCCTGTTGATGGTGCCGGCCCAGGCGGTGAGCAGGCAGGCGATCGCCGCGATGACGACGGCGGAACAGCGCCGGGCCGCGTTCGCGCTGGAATCGGTGCAGGGCGAACTGTCGTACATCGTGGGGCCGGCGGTGGTGATCCTGGGCGCGGCGACGGTGTCTCCCGACGTGGTGGCGTGGGGGGTCGGCGCCGCGATCCTGGCCGGCGGCGTCGGAATCGCCGTGCTCAACCCACCGATGCGCGGTCAGGACGAGGCGGACGCCGCAGCGGCGGAACGACCTCCGCGCCGGCAGTGGCTGGACGCCAGGATGATCGCCGCTCTGACGATGGCGTTCGGGACGACGACCCTGCTCAGCGGCGTCGACCTCGCCATCGTCGCCACCCTGCGGGAGGCAGGTCAGGTGTCCTGGGCAGCCGTGGTCGTCGTGGTGTTCGGCGTGTCGTCGGTCATCGGCGGGCTGGTCTACGGCGCGCTGACCCGGCCACTGCCGACCTGGCTGCTGCTCGGCCTGCTCGGGCTCGTGACGATCCCGGCCGGGCTGGCCCGCGACTGGCAGTGGTTGTGCGTGGCCGTCGTCGGCAGCGGGCTCCTCACCGCGCCGACCCTCGGCACGGTGGCCGACGCGGTGAGCCGGTTGGCGCCACCCGGTGTGCGGGGCGAGGTCATCGGTCTGCAGTCCTCGGCGCAGAGCGCCGGCTTCGCGCTCGGCGCCCCGCTGGTCGGCGTGGCGATCGACCTCTCCGTGCCGGCGGGTGGCTTCGCGACGGCCGGCCTCGCCGGCCTCGGCGCCGCACTGACCGGATATCTGCTGTCCCGCCGCCCGCCCGCGCGGACAGCGCGAACGAGCACGCCGATCAGCGTCCAGACCCGCGTGCCGTAGCTGAGGGAGGAGCGACGGTCGACGCCGGCCCGACGACGCGGCCCCGACGCGCGTCCACGGCGAGCAGCGTCAGGGCGGCCAGCGTCAGCAGACCCCCGGCGAGCGCCAGCGGGCGTGCCCCCAGGGCGGGCAGGAGGGCGCCGCCGAGCAGTGATCCACCGGCGATGCCGGCGTTGAAGGCGGTGCTGACCCCGGCCGACGCGATGTCGGTGCTGCCCGGGGCCAGTTGCAGCATCCGGTTCTGCACGGCGGAGCCGAACGCCGCGTACGCGAGGCCGATCCCGGCGAGAAGCGCTACCACGCCCGGTTTGAGCGCGCCGAGCGCGTAGAGCCCGAGCAGCGAGGCCGTGCCGATGCCCAACGGCGTCAGCAGCGAAGCGATCGGCCGGGTGTCCAGAGTCCGGGCCGCGACCAGGGTGCCGACGACACCGGCCGCGCCGGAGACGAACAGCAGCGGCGCCAGCACCGCGTCGGCGAAGCCGCTGACGTCGAGCAGGAACGGTGTCACGTAGGTCTGCAGGGTCATGAAGCCGCCGATGCCGAGGGCGGTGGCGATCAGCAGGACGGCGAAGCGCCGGCCGTCCGGTGCGCTGCCCCGGGCGGCGCCGCCGGCGGCCGGGGGATAGGAGGGGAGAAGGAGCAGCACCGCGGCGGCGATAGCCAGACCGATCCCGGCGAGCACAGCGAACGCCGCGCGCCAGCCGGCTTGCTGCCCGAGCCAGGTGCCCAGGGGTACGCCGAGCACCGGAGCGAGCGTCGCCCCGGTCGCGAACAACGCCACCGCCCGACCGCGCACCGCGACCGGGAAGGGCCCGATCACTGTCGCCGTGGCGACGGACCAGAACAGCGCCTGGGCGAGGGCGGTCACCAGGCGGGTGCCGGCCAGCACGGCGTACGTCGGCGCGAGCGCGGCGGCTGCGTTCGCGGCGGCGAACAGGAACATCGTGACACCGAGCAGGTGCCGCCGGGGGACCCGCTGGGTCAGTCGGGTCAGCGGTACGGACGCCAGCACCACCACGATGGCGTACCCACTGACCAGCAGGCCCACCTGCGAGCGGGAGCGGTCCAGATCGGGTGCGATGCGGGTCAGCAGACCGACCGGCAGCAGCTCGGTAGTGATGAACGCGAACGCGGCGAGCGAGAGCGTGACGAGCACCGCACTGGCCCTTCGCGGCGACACCTCCGGTGCCATGGCCCCACCCCCCCCAGTGAAGTGGTCACCGTAACGAGGGCCTGACCTTGGGCCGCTCGCGGGCCTCGACGGAGGTGGACCACGTTGACGGAACAGTCCGGCCGCTCGCCGCGTCCGGCGGCCGGGCCTCCGGTCAGGTTCGGGTCCGGAACGGGGCAAGGACGGCGCGGATCTGATCGGCAGCGCCCCAGTCGTCGTCGAACTGGGCGAGCACCGCGAGGTGTTGTCGCAGCTGGATGACCGGCATCCGGGCCTCCCAGCCGGCGTCGAGCGCGGTCAGCTCCGCGTAGACCTCGAACATCCGTCGTGCCTCGGGCGGGGGCGAGGTGGACCACACGTGCGCGAGGTCGACCTCGGCCCACAGGTACGACACGGCCGGGTCGATCAGCGCCGGCTCTCCGTCCGCGGTGGCCAGGACGTTCTGTGCCCACAGGTCGCCGTGCGTCAGACACGCCGGACGCTCCGGCAGCAGGTCGGGCAGCCGGTCGCAGAGCCGTTCCAGCGCCGACCGGTCCTCCGCGTCGAGCGCCGCCCCGACGCGGGGCTCGTCGAGCCAGCGCAGCAGCCGGTGCTCCGCGAAGAAGGCGAAGCCGTCGTCGTTCCACGTGTTGACCTGGCGGCGACGGCCCAGCCAGTTGTCGTGGTGCCAGCCGAAACGGGAATGGGTGGTATTCAGGTGCAGGTGTGCGAGCACGTGTGCGAACTGCTCCCAGAAGGCCTCGCTGCGCGGCCTCTCGCTCAACACCGACAACACCAGGACGTCCCGGTCCGCCAGGATCACCTCGGGTGTCGCCACACCGCCCAACTCGCGCAGGGTGGCCAGCCCTTCCGCCTCGGCGACGAAGACGTCGTCGGCCGGCGGGTCGTCGAATGCCTTGACGAACACCGGCGGCGCGTCCCGGCGGGTGGCGATGCCGGCGAGCGCCGCGAGCCCGCCGGTCACCGGCCGCACCGTGACGACCTCGCGCATACCGGCCAGGTGCAGACGCTCCAGCAGGGTCACGGCACGCTCCTCAGGTCCGGCGTACGAGGTCGTCCGATCCTATGTGGTTGATCACGGCTCGCCCTGCCGGCGGCGGGGGCGTTGGACACTGCTGGGCATGGGTCACGTGTCGGTGGATCAGCAGCGGCCGGGTCGAGGTGGTCTCCGGCGGCGCGCACTGGGGCGGGGGACTGGTCGTCCCGGCCCGGGACCTGGCAGTGATCGGGCAGCTCTTCCTGGACCGCGGGACCCATGGCGGGACCCGGTTGCTCAGCGCCGAATGGATTGAGCAGTCCTGGGCCCCGTGCACGGTCAAACGGGAGTACGGCTATCTGTGGTGGCTCAACGATGAGCAGGTGCCGTGGCCCGGAGCCCCGACGACCGGCCGCAGCGCCCGGGGCAACGGAGGACGACACCTGCTGTGGGTCGACCCGGCCCGGGAACTGGTCCTCGTCTCCCACTGGACCGAAGAGCCGCTCGGTCTGATCCGGGAGGTTTCTCGTACCGTCACGAGCCGCACGGGATGACCGGAGTTGATCCGGCGGTGGGCGCGGTCGAGAATCGACGTCGTGGATCTACCTCAGGACTGGGTCTCGCTGCTGGGCGAGCTTGACCGGCAGGTGTCGTCCGGGCGGCTCTCACCGGACACGACGGCGCTGTCCGAGCTGATGAGCAGCTACGACGTGCCGGGAGTCAGCATCGCCGTCGGCCAACTGAGCGGGCAGGTCCGGGCGGCAGGGTTCGGCGTCACGGCGGCCGGGACGTCAACTCCGGTGACCGCGAGCACCGCCTTCGCCGCCTGTTCGATCAGCAAGCACGTCGCCGCGTTCGGCGCGCTGCGACTGGTCCAGGCCGGTGTCCTGGACCTCGACGCCGACATCGGCGATCACCTCACCTCGTGGCACCTGCCCGGTCGGGAAGGCCAGCAGGGAGTCACGGTACGACAACTGCTGGCGCACACTGCCGGACTGTCCGACACCTGGTACCGCGGCTATCTTGCGGATCGTGCCCCGTCGCTGTTGCAGGTCCTGGAAGGCAGCGGCACGACGACAACGCCACCGGTTCGGCCGACCCTGTTACCGGGTAGCCGCTTCCGGTACTCGGGCAGCCACTACTCGGTGCTCCAGCAGGTGATGGTGGACGCGACCGGAACCCCGTTCGAAGATCTCCTGCGAACTCTGGTGCTGGAACCGCTGGCCATGGTCGACAGCAGCTTCGACAAGCAGTTTCCGCACCGGCGACCGGATCAGGTGGCGCATGGCCACCACGGCGGCGGCACCAGGATTCCTGGCGGCTGGCGAACGCAGCCGGAGCTGGCCGCGGCCGGGCTGTGGAGCACCCCGACCGACCTGCTCCGGCTCGACCTCGAAATCGCCCGGGCCGTCGCGGGAGGTTCGAAGCTGCTCGACCGCGACCTGGCCACCCAGATGTGTACGCCGCAGATTCCTGGCGGCAGCTACGGCCTCGGTACCGAACTCGACGACCGCGCCGAGCGTCGTCGTTTCGGGCACACCGGGTTGAACGTCGGCTACACCTGCTTCTCCTACGTCTGGCCGGGCAGCGGCATCGGGGTAGCGGCGATGACCAACTCCGAAGATGGCTGGGAGCTGCTGGTCAGCATCCGCGCTGCCGCGGACCGTCGCTACGCCACCGCCAGAATCACCGCCGCGCCGCCTGCGGATGTCACGGGCCGTTACGTGCTGCGCGACGACTACCCAATCGACGTCGCCCTCGCCGACGGCCAACTGACCCTCGCCGCCGCAACCCAGCAACCGGTTGTCCTCCTGGCAGGCCCGGACGGTAGCTACCGACACCCGGACCTCGATCTTGAGGTGCGTTTCGTCCGGACCGACGACCAGCCCCACGTCCTCGAACTGCGCCAGGAAGGGGTCACGCAGACCGCGAGGCCAGCAATCGGGGGGCACCTGGAATAGCCACCTCTGTCAGGGTCGGTTGTGGACGAACCACGCGTCACCGGCCGCTAGGGCGACGGCGACCTCCCACTGGCTCAGTTCGAGATCCGGAGCGAGCGCCTTGAGCTGACCGGCGGCAGCCCACGCCTCGTCACCCGGCGTCGGGCGACGACCCACCTGAAACTGGAGCATGGTGCCCCACGACGCGACCAGGCGGGCGTCCCACCGGTGCCGCCACTGCGCCAGCACCTCGGCGAGCCGCTGCTGCTCTTCCTCGGTGAGCGCACCGTAGAAGTCCACCCAGTACGCGGAGGCACGGACGTCGCTGGTGGGCAGCAACATGAGCAGGACGCTGTCCGGCGTATACCAGTAGTCGGTCTGCGTCACGAGCCGCACGTTGCCAAGCACCTGGGCGTGCAGGTCGGCGTCGGCGAGCAGCCGGTCGTACAGCGCCCGCTCCAGCACCGGGAGTGGTGTCGGCAGCACCACATCGGGCACCAGGGCGGTCAGGTCGACGCCGGTCGTGCCACGCGCGTAGAACTCGATCTCGTCCTCGTCGACCTGTTGGTCCACCCTGTGGTGGCGGTAGGTCAGCCAGGGTTCGGAAGACGCCGCCGCCTCGACGAACGCGCGCAGCTCCGACTCCGACGGGCCCTGCTCGGGCTTGGACCGGATGGTCAGCGCGTCGTCGAAGTCGTCGGTGACCATGACAGGTCGGCGTCCGATGACCGGCACCAGCGCGTCGGCGGCCTGCCAGACCTCGTGCAGCCGATCGGGGTCGACGTCGGCGACGAGGAGGGTGCCCGACGGGCCGTGCCCGATCGGCAGGCCGGCCAGTGGCGTGCCCACGAACGCCGCTTCGATCCGGGCGAGCTCGTCTCGCCCGTCGATGGGTTCGCCGATCACGCGAAGTGGTCGGCCAGCTTGGTCAGCTTGCTGACGTACGCCGGCCAGTCGTAGTCGTCGGGGATGTTGGTGTTCTCCCGTCGAAGGCCGATCGTTGTGTCGTGCTGTTCGCGGATGATGTCGGCGTGCCCGGCGTGACGGGCGAGATCGCAGGTCACGTGGATGATGATCCGCTGCAGGGTCACGTCCTGCGCACCGGGCTGCCACCACGGCACCTGCCCGGGCGCGTCGAGCGGCAGCTCGTCGATCGTCTGGTCTGCGAACGCGCCGACCCGGCGGTACAGGTCGATCAGCCCGTCCTTCGTCTCGTCCTCCCGGGCGTACCAGTCTGCCTGGGGGTCCTCGTCGAACGCCTCCATCGGGACCAGCTCGTCAGGGGTCGGGAAGTCGCGGCCGAAGGTGGGCCCGAAGTAGCCGGCTTCGACATTGAGGCAGTGCTTGAGAATGCCCAGCAGGTTGTTGCCGGTCGCCGTGCGGGGCAGCCTGACCTCACGTTCGCTGAGCCCGTCGAGCTTCCAGATGAGGTCTTCGCGGGTCCCGCGAAGGTAGACGTGCAGCGCGGCCTTCGCATCGCTCAGATCAGCCATGCCGGCCAGTCTTCCCTATCCGTCGGGCCGTCGCGCACCCACGGCGGGCCGGTGCCGGGGCACCGGCCCGCCGAGCGAATCGATTTGTCTGGGGTGTCAGCTTCCGGCGCAACTCGCTGTGGCTCCGCTGCCGCTGCCGGTGCCCTGGAATCCGAAGCTGGTGGCCTGACCTGCGGCCAGTCTCCCGTTGTAGCTCTGGTTGGCGACGGTGATGGTCCCGCTGGTGCCGCTGCTGACGCCGTTCCAGAGCGAGCTGACCGACGCGCCGCTCGGTAGGGTGAGGGTGACCCGCCAGCCGGTCAGCGCTGTGGATCCCGCGGTGACGCTGACGTTGGCGACGAATCCGCCGTTCCACTGGTCCTGGACCGAGTAGACAGCGGTGCAGCCGGGGGTGCCGGTCGGCGGTGGTGTCGTCGGAGGTGGCGTGGTCGGCGGCGGCGGTGTCGTCGGAGGTGGCGTGGTCGGCGGCGGCGTGCCGTCGTCGAGCGTCAGGTTCTTCTGCTGGACGCTCCACTGGCTGCGGCACAGACCGCAGTCGGCGCCGACGAAGTTGCGGCCGGCGGTGGTGTCACCCTTCAGTCGCCATTTGAAGTAGAGAGTCGCCACCCGGCCGAACTCGCCGCCGTTGGCCTGGTCGTAGGTGCCGCCATGCCCGACGTTCAGGTTGCCCATGAACGCGGGCAGGCCAGCGGGCAGCTTGCCCCAGTCGTCGATGGCGTTCGGGTAGGCGATGTCGCTGGGCCCGCCGACGAAGTAGGCGATCGGCTTGGTCAGTCTCCTGAGCTGGTAGTCGTCGGCGTCGTTCAGCAGTCCGCTGCTGAAGATGCCGGTCGTGGTGACGCGCGGGTCGTTCGAGACGGCGTACGCCTCCAGGCCTCCGCAGGAAAAGCCCGCGACGGCGACCTTGCTCGTGTCGATCTTGTTGTAGTACTTGCTGCCCTGCCGGGAGTTCTCCGCGACCGCCCAGTCGATGGACTGGGTGAGCATCTGGGAGGTGGTGGAGCCGGACCCGTTCGGGGCGCCGTTGGCGATGGCGAGGAAGCCGTGGGAGGCGATCTCGCGGAGGAAGTTGCCCTGGGAGAGGCCGTTGGCCGAGCAGCCGCCGTTGCCCCACACGACGATGGGCAGGCGTTCGGACGGGAGGGTCTGCGGTCGGAAGATGGTGTGGTTGGCCAGGGTGGCCGAGGTTTCGTAGTCGGCGGGGTAGGGACCGGAACCGCCGATGGCGGCGGACGCCGGTGTCCCGCCGAGCGCCATGATCACGGAGGTGACCGGGACGATGGCGGCAGCCAGCCCCGCGTAGATCTTCGCTCGCCTTCTCATTGAACCCTCCAGGAACAGTCACTGTGGCGCTCCCCGCGGTGGCGGTTGTGTCACTCGCGTCCCGACGAGAGTGGTCAGCGCTGGCCACGGGTCTGGTCGACGGGGGCGCGTCGCGGCCTGAGTGGCGGCCGTGCCCTCGGTCGCCACTGCCCGCTCATTCAGCGCCGGCGACCGCCCGGCCGCGGTCCCTACAGGCGCTCCGATGGGAGCTGTATGCAGTTACTATCACTGTCGCAACGAAAAGTGTCAATGTCTGGTTGGCTCTGACCGGCCGCGACGCCGTCAGCCGGGACGTGGGCCGCTGCCGTGGTTTCCGCCGGTCGGCTCGGGCCGCGATGGATCCCTCGACGCCTGGAAGTGGGTGATCCACGAGGCGGCATCCGGCCAGTGCGGAGTTGCCACCTCGACCAGACGCGCCTGAGCGAGCGAGCCGAGCGTGGTGTGGATGTCCAGGAAGGTCTCCCGGGCCTCCTGGCGGGGCCAGGGCTCCGGCAGCAGGTGCGGTGGGAGGTCCGGGTCGATGTCGGCGAACTTCCGCCAACAATCCATCGCGGAGGTCCGAGCCACCAGCGCCCGGGCCGGCTCCACCTCCCCGGTGCGTGCGGCTGCCCGCAGCTTCGCGTACTGCTCGATGAAGTCCGAGTACGCCGAGGCGAGCCTGGTCAGGTCGTACGCGGAAGCCGGCCCGTGTGGCCCTGCCTCCTCGTCGAACCGGGCGTGCAGGACCGACCATCGGGCACCCTCGACGTGCTGCAGCAGCGCGTGCAGCGCCTCCCGCGCCGGCGCGGCGTCGGATCCCGGCCGGATCCACACGCTGTCGTACAGGCCGACGAAACCCAGTGCGGTGAACGACCTGCGGAGCGCATGACGCGACGCCTGGCCGGCGTTCGGAACGGAGAAGGAGGCCAGCACCCATTCGCCGGTCCAGGGCGCCGGGTGGGAGCCGAAGTTCAGGAAGTGCCGCATCCGGAAGCGGTGCTTGGCGATCGCCTGCGGCGTGAGGTGGTAGACCGGCGATCGGCCCTTCCTCCGCGTCGCGATGAGACCACGTTTGACCAGCCGGGACAGCGCGGCACGGGCGCTGGACTCGCTGATCCCGAACTCCCGCAGAATCGCGATGACCGCCGTCGACGGCAGGTCGGCGTCGGAGGAGTCCAGGTACTCGCCGAGCACCGTCGTCAGCAGATGCTGCGGGCTCGACCCCGCCTGGGCCCGGGGCACTCGGACGTCGTCGGCGTTCACCTCATCAGACTGCCGCACCCGGATGCCCGTGGCTTGTCAGGTGCGGCGGGGCAACGCGCCTTCCGGGGCGGGTGGAGGCACTATCGTTCTGGCGTGCACATCCGCTTTGACGTTCCGGCCGATCCCGCCTACCCGAGCCGGGTGGCCGCTGCCCTCGGCAACGTCCGGCTACGCAGATTCGGCTACATCGGGGCGGCCCTGACGGCGGTCGGGGTCATCGGTCTCGTCGCCTCGCGGGGGTTCGGGTGGGGCGAGCGGAGTTCACCGCTGTGGACCGCGCTGGTTGTGGCCGGCGTGCTGTCGATGCTGTACCGGCCGTGGGTGCTGGCGCGCGCCCGACGCCGTTCCGGTAGTTACGCCGTCGAGGGCGCCTACGACATCACCGATGACAACATCATGATGCGCAGCGGTTCGGAGTCCGGCGGCATCGCCTGGGACGGGGTTGCCCAGGTGCAGGACGCCGGCGACTTCTGGGTCGTGTACGTCGGCCGAATGCCGGCGACTGTGATCCCCCGCTGGCTGATGTCCGCCGAGGATGCCGAGACGTTGCGGGCCTACATGACCGAACGAGGGCTGCTGCCCCGTCGGTGAACTCGGCTGCCCCGGGCCGCTGGGGCGATCGGACTACCGCATCCGAGTCGGTCGCGAAGGGGCACCGAGGAGTACCTCGTACTGGTAGAGATCATCGTTGGTGCCGGTGTGCCGGAAGCCGGCACGCTCGAGGGTCCGCCGGGAAGCGACGTTGTCGCCTGCGGTCTCGGCGACGACGCGGAACAGTCCGTGTGCGGTCGCGAGGTCGAGCAGGGCGGCGAGCGCCTCCGCCGCGTAGCCGTTTCTCCGGGCTGACGGGGCGAGGCCGTAACCGACCTCGATGCGTCCGTCCTCCGGTTGACCCTTGAAGCCGATTCCTCCGATGGCCTTGCCGTCGGCGGTGCGGGTGATCCGGTAGTGCCCGAATGGACGTCGGTCGCCGTAGGCGGCGGTGGCGGCGAGAAAGCCCCGCACGCCGAGGATGTCGCCGTCGAACGGGAAGTCCTCGGCCCAGTCATCCCCGGCCCCGGCGCGCCGCCCGACGATGCGTTCACCCTCCGCGGTGTCGATGGGGTGCAGGCGCAGTCGCGGCGTACGAAGCTCGGTCACGGGCAACAGCGAAACAGTCCTCAGGAAACAGCACAAGCCGATTTACGCGCCCCGCACAGGCCGGCGTCGTGGAATCGAACCTCCGTGTCGGCATCCCCGCCCCTAACCGTCTGCGGCTACCTATCCTCGACGGGGATGCACCAATCCGAGTAATGGCCGTCGGCCCGACGGCTCACAGGAGGCCGTGATGAGCACCAAGGATCGACCGGAGGGGATCAGCCCCACAGCGGTGGAGTCAGCACCAGGGCTGTGGCGGATCGATCTGCAACGGCACGACCTCAGCATTCCCGGGCGAGAGGTCATCCAGACTCGGGTGGAGTTCACTCCGGATTCGCCACCGTTCAAGCATTTCCATCCCGGCGAGGAAATCATCTGTGTTCTGCAGGGAACGCTCGAATATCGGCTGGAGGGGCAGCCACCCATGGTGTGTAATCCCGGCGACGCGCTCACGGTCCCATACGGTGTGCACCACCAGGCCCGCAACGTTGGCGACGGTATCGCTGTCGAACTGGCCACGTACGTCGTTGAGAAGGGGAAACCACTTCTCACCAAGGTGGAGTGAGATCACCGCCCCGGCTGACGGCGGCGGCCTGATCCACGCCGCACCGTTTACGCGATTGGCGCCTCGGGCAGAAGGCACACCATGACGAATGAACGGGTCAGGTCTGTCGGTGGCTACACCATGCGGATCCTCGGCGTGCTGGCGATCGTCGTGGGCGTGCTGGGGATCGTCTCCAGCCTCTCTCAAGGCAACCTCGTCGGGGTGATCCTCGGCGTCGTCTTCATCGTCGGCGGGGCGTTCCTGCTCAAGCGCTCGGGCGCGACGCCGACGCCGAGGCCGCGGAGCACGCACTGACGTCTGCGGGGTTCATGGACGCCGTGGTCGTGGCGACGCTCGACCACGGCGACCGAACCCCAGGGCATCATCGGGCCGGTCCGAATCCTGGTCAGACCGTCGCCGAGTCGACGAGCACGTCCGTCGTAGCCCTGCACCTTGACGATGATCGACCGTCGGACCCGGCCCAATGGCCCTGGGCACGCTCAGCCTTCACCGTGAGCACTGTCGCGCCGGCAGACAGCGGCGTCGATGGCTCGCATATCGTCGCCGGGTGACCGACGAGCAGACCGCAGAAAACGTCCTCGATCGCCTGCTCCTGGCGTTCGCGGCGCAACTGCAGACGTCGGAGGGGCCGGCCCTGGCGGCCGGTGCGGTCGAGGCGCTCGCCAATCTGAGCAGAGCCGAGGCCGACCTGATCTTCGGCCAAGCGGGCCATCTCGTGCACTACGGTGCGGACACCGCCCCGCTGGAGACTCTCCTCGACGCGATCTCGGCGGTTCAGCGCGGTGAGGCTCCGGACGGCGCGGTGCTCAGGCCCGGCGACGACGTGCGACTCGTCGGTGAGTTGCCCGAAAGCCTTGTCGGGTACGACGAGACGTGGCTCCGCTCAACCGTGTTCGTCGTCCGGTACGTGGGGAGGGACGCGACGGTCGACGTGCAGTCGGACCTGACCGAGGATTACGTGATCACCACGGTGCCGGCCGCCGGCGTGACGCCCTGGCGGAGGTAGCTCACCCGTGCTCAGGATGGCGGGGTACGGGAAACAGCGGGGGCAGCGCGACTCTTAGAGTGAACGGATGTCGGTCAAGCAGGTACAAGTGACTTTCGACTGCGCCGAACCTGTGCGCGTCGGTCGTTTCTGGTGTGAGGTGTTGGGGTACGTCCCGCCGCCTCCTCCGGAGGGGTTCGCCTCCTGGGACGATGTCAATTCCGAGCAGGGTTCGTGGTTCGCGTGCAGTGACCCGTCGGGAGTGGGCCCGCGCCTGTACTTCCAGCGGGTGCCCGAGGGCAAGGTCGTCAAGAACCGGGTGCACCTCGACGTGCGGGTCGGCACCGGGCTCGTGGGCGAGGAGCGCCTGGCCGCCCTCGAGGCCGAATGCGCGCGGCTGATCCCGCTCGGCGCGGTACGCGGGCAGTTGTTGCTCGCCGACGGCGAGAACGAGTCGTGCCTGAACATGGAGGACGTCGAGGGCAACGAGTTCTGCCTCGACTAGTGCCGCCTGCCGCGCGTCTCCTGAGCGCGGCCGAACCTGATGGGGGCCAGGCGAAACCGCCTGGCCCCCGACGTGTGGGCTCGGTCAGCCCAGGTACTTCTCCCACGGACCGGTGATGGCCAGGGTGAGGCCCGGGTCCTGCATGTTGACGAAGAGCACCTTGCCGTCCGCGCTGAAGGTCGGCCCGCAGAACTCCGAGTCGTTGAGCTGGTTGCGGGCGATCGCGTACGTGGGCCCGCCCGGGATCGTGCTGAGCACGTGCGAGGCGCCGGTGCCGTCCTCGGCGAGCACGAGGCTTCCCCACGGAGTGACTGTCACGTTGTCCGGGCCGTCGAAGGTGAGGTCGGTGTACTTGACCGCCGCACCCTCCTCGGACTGGGTCTGGTGCGGGAAGTACGTCACCAGCTGGATGGTCTGGTTCCTGTAGTTGTAGAACCACACCATTCCGTCGTGCGGCGCCGCGTCCGCCGGCAGGTCACCCTCATCCCAGGCGTACGAGTTGACCACGTACACGCCCTCGTCGGTGGCCCACACGCCCTCGAACTTGCGCCCGCGGGTGACCTGACCGTCGGCGAACTGCTCGCGCACCGACGTGGTGCGCGCGTCGCGGTCCGGCACCTCGATCCACCGGACCGGGAAGGGGCGGCCCAGTTGGGCGGAGGTCAGGTACGCGACGTCCGGCAGCACCGAACCGTCATCCATGATGATCTGCATCGCGGCGAGGACGCCGGCGTTCGGTGCGAGGCGGGTGAGCACGCCCGGGCCCAGCTTGACGCCGTGTGGCGCGGTCCAGCGGTAGAAGAGGCCGTTGGGCTCGTCGGCGTCCTCGGAGAGGTAGATCCGGGTGCGGTCCTTGTCGACGGCCAGGGCCTCGTGGGAGTAGCGGCCCAGGCACTTGATCGGCTTCGGGTCGGCGCTGCCGTCGGCCCACACCTCGAAGACGTAGCCGTGGTCCTTCTGGTAGACGCCGGACCGGCCGCCCTCTTCCCACGTGTCGCCGGCCCGGTCCTCGGTCTCCTCGCAGGTGAGCCAGGTGCCCCAGGGGGTCGGCCCGCCGGCGCAGTTGGAGATGGTGCCGGAGAGCGCCACGAACTCACCCAGGTTGCGGCCCGCGAGGTCGGTCCTGATCACGGTGCAACCACCGGCGTCGACGGCGCCCGCGTCGTAGACCGTGCCCTTGACGTGCGGCACGCCGAACTCGGCGCCCGGGTCGATCTCGTGGTTCTGGATGAGGGTGTACCGGCCGCGGCCGGCGTCGTAGACGGCCATGCCGTCGTGGTCCGACGGGGTGACGCCCTGGCCGCGGTCGAGTCGGGTGACACCGGTCCGGGTGACTACTGTGTAGCTGAAGCCCTTGGGCAGGGCCAGGATTCCCCTGGGGTCGTCCACGAGCGGCGGGAAGGGCACGTTACCGGGCTTCACCGGCGGGTGCGGCCGGGCCGGGCTGGCCTGGGCCAGGGACGGCAGGCCGCCCGCGACGGCAAGGCCGACGCCGGCGGCGGCGCCACTGGCGAGGAAGGTACGACGAGAGGAAGGCACGTGGATCAACTCCTGGTCCAGGCAAGTGCGACGTCTGGCAGCCAACTCCTTCGGGCGAACAGCGACACGTCACCAATGGGATCGGGCGGTGACATCGGAGTTAAGAGTCAGGGTCGCGCACGCGTCGCCGGCAGCAGGGCGGGCCAGTCCTGGGCGGCGGCCCAGTCGGCGAAGCTGTGCCAGCCGACCTCGGGGTAGTCGCGACGCAGCGCGGCGACGTCGACGGTCAGGCCCGCGGTGCTGAAGTAGTCGAACATGGCCGCCAGGTCGGTGGACCGCTGTCGAACCTGGGCCAGCGGCACCTGCACGTGGGTGATCGGGCTGCCGATGGCGCCCGCCAGGATCTCGGCCAGTTGGGTGGGTGTGCGTTCGTCGGAGGCGATGTCGATGCGGCGCCCGGCGAACTCGTCCGAGCGCTGGAGGACGAGCGCGGCGAAGGTGCCGATGTCGACCGCCGGGATGAGGGCGAGCGGCCGGTTCGCGGGCATCGGCCAGGCGAAGGTGTCCCTGCGCAGGCCGTCGAGCGTCCAGCCGCTGGCGTAGTTGTCCATGAAGGCGGCTGGCGCGATGACCGTCCAGGGCACCGTGGAGGTGCGCAGATGCTGCTCGACCAGGTGTTTGCTCTCGTAGTGCGGGACGCCGGTGTCGCGGTCGGCGTGCGCGACGGTGGTCAGCACGAGGTGGCTGAGGCCGGCGGCTGCCGCGGCATCGACGAGGGCCCGGCCCTGCCGGACCTCGGTGGCGAGGTCGCTGCCGAACGGTGTGGTGACAGCGAACAACGAGTCGGATCCGGCGAGCGCGGCGTCGAGGGACGCGCTGTCGTCGAAGTCGGCCTGGCGTATCTCCGCCCCGAGGTCGCGCAGGGCTTCGGCGGCCGGCGAGGTGGGCTGGCGGGTGATGGCGCGTACCCGCTGACCGGCCGCCAGCAGGGCGCGGGCGGTGGCACCGCCCTGGGCTCCGGTGGCGCCGGTGACGGCGACGGTGAGCATGGGTCCTCCAGGAGGTAAGATAGCTGCGTAACGCATTAACTGCGCCACGCAGCAGATTATGGCGGATTGCTGCGTCGCGCAACTGATTGGGATGTGATGCGGATGACTGCGAAGCGTCGAAGCCGGCTGTTCGAGGAGCTGTCGATGGCGTCCCGGCGCTATCTGGCCTCGTACGTCCTGTTCAACCAGGCCATCGCCGACCACCTGGGGCTCCACCCGACCGACGTGCAGTTCCTGAGCCTGCTCTCGGCGGCTCCCGCGCCGCCCACTGTGCGCGAGGTCGCCGAGATGACCGGACTGACCACGGGATCGGCCACCCGACTGGTCGACCGGCTCGAACGTGGCGGCTACGTCAAACGGACGCCCGATCAGGAGGACCGGCGTCGGGTGCTGGTCACCCCGGTGCCGGATCGCCTCGACCGGGTCACAGCGGTCTGGGACGACCTCGGCCAGTCCTGGCAGGCACTTCTCGACGAGCACACCGACGAGGAGCTGGAGGTGGTCACACGCCACATGAACCGAGCGCACGACGTCAGCCACGCCCAGATGCGTCGCCTGCGGTCCCAACCCAAGCCCGACTGAGACCCGCGGCGCCGGGCTTGACCTTGACGCTGCGTCAACCCTCCATGCTGCCGCCATGAGCAATTCGCACACAACAGCTCAGGCCGAGCAGCCCGCGATCCACGTGCACGGCCTGGAGAAGTCGTTCAAGCAGCTCACGGTGCTGCGCGGCGTCGACATCGACGTCGCGCGGGGCAGCATCTTCGCCCTGCTCGGCTCGAACGGTGCCGGCAAGACCACAGTGGTGAGGATCCTGGCCACGCTCCTCAGGGCCGACGGCGGGACGGCCCGGGTCGCCGGCTTCGACGTGGCGACCCAGGCCGCCGACGTACGGCAGTCGATCAGTCTCACCGGGCAGTTCGCGGCGGTCGACGAAATCCTCACCGGGCGGGAGAACCTGGTCCTGGTCGCCCGGCTGCGGCACCTCAAGGAGCCCGGTTCGACAGCGGACGACCTGCTGCGGCGCTTCTCGCTGACCGAGGCCGGCGCCCGGAGGGTGCGGACCTACTCCGGCGGCATGCGTCGCCGTCTCGACATCGCGATGAGCCTGATCGGGAACCCGCCGGTCATCTTCCTCGACGAGCCGACGACGGGGCTCGACCCCGAGGCGCGCATCGAGGTGTGGCAGGCGATCAGGGAACTCGCCCGCGGCGGCACGACGGTGCTGCTGACCACCCAGTACCTCGACGAGGCCGAACAGCTCGCCGACCGGATCGCGATCCTCCACGAGGGACGGATCATCGTGAACGGCACCCTCGAAGAGCTCAAACAGCTCCTGCCACCAGCCGAGATCGAGTACGTCGAGAAGCAGCCGACCCTTGAGGACGTCTTCCTCACCCTGGTGGGCGCCAAGACCGAGAAGGAACAACGATGAACAGGCACTTCCTCGGCGACACCACAGTCCTGCTGGGACGCTCGCTGCGCCACATCGCCCGCAGCCCGGACACCATCATCACGACGGCGGTCATGCCTGTCGCCTTCATGCTGCTGTTCGTCTACGTCTTCGGCGGCGCTATCGAGACCGGCTCCGACTCGTACGTGAACTATCTGCTCCCCGGCATCCTGCTCATCACGATCGCCTCGGGCATCTCGTACACCGCCTTCCGGCTCTTCCTGGACATGCAGGGCGGCATCTTCGAACGGTTCCAGTCCATGCCGATCGCACGATCCTCGGTGCTCTGGGCGCACGTGTTGACCTCACTGGTCGCCAATCTGATCTCGTTGGTCGTCGTCGTCCTCGTCGCCCTGCTCATGGGCTTCCGCACCGGGACGAGCGTGCTGGGGTGGCTCGCCGTGGCCGGCATCCTGGTGCTGTTCACCCTGGCGCTGACCTGGATCGCCATCATTCCCGGCCTCACCGCCCAGTCAGTCGACGGTGCGAGCGCCTTCTCGTACCCGCTGATCTTCCTGCCGTTCGTCAGTTCGGCCTTCGTGCCCACCGCGTCGATGCCCGGCCCGGTGCGCGCCTTCGCCGAGCACCAGCCGGTGACCGCGATCGTCAACGCGATCCGAGACCTCTTCGCGCAGGAGCCGGTCGGATCGGGCATCTGGACCGCCCTCGCCTGGTGCGTCGGCATCCTCGCGGTGGCCTACCTGTTCGCCAACCTGACCTACCGCCGCAAGATCTCCTGAGCTGGATTCGGGTGGGGCCGAGCGAGTCGAGGGGCAGGATCAGGGCATGCTGACGATCAGTCAACTGGCGGCGTACGCCGGCGTCACGGTGCGGGCGGTACGGCACTACCACCAGATCGGCCTGCTGCCGGAGCCCGAGCGGGACGCCTCGGGCTACCGGCGGTACAGCGCGGGAGCTGTGGTGTCCCTCATCAGGATCCGGATTCTCGCCAACGCCGGCGTGCCGCTGTCCCAGATCGGTCAGATGCTGGAGGCCGACGCGTCGACCTTCGCGGCCGCCGTCGAGGAGATCGACAGGCAACTGGGCGACGAGATCGCACGACTGGAGGCCAGCCGGAAGCAGATCGCGCAACTCGCCGCCGGGGATCGTCTGGCGCTCGCACCAGAGGTGACCACCTACCTGGACCGGCTCCGGGACATTGGCGTCTCCGAGCGGGTGGTGGCGGGTGAGCGGGACAGTTGGATCCTGATGTCGGCGCGCTGGCCCGATCGTGTCCGCGAATGGATGCCTGACAAGATCGCGCAGCTCGACGACCCGCAACTCATCCGGCTCTATCGGATCCTGTCGGAGATCTTCGAGAGTGACAGCGGCGACGACGCGGGTCTGGTGGAGGCCGCCGACATCCTGGCCAGCCTGGCCGAGCAGGCATACCGCTCTGGCGAGATCGACCTCGGTGAGGTGGCGCAGGACGATCTACCGTTCGACCTTCTGGACGCGTTGGCCGTCGAGGCGGACCCGCGGGTGAAGCGACTGCTGGGTCTGATGCGTGAGCGTGGCTGGGATGGTCTGGCGCGGCTGGAGCGGCTGGCAGAGCCGCCGACCTGATCGACTGTCAGCTCTGTTGGTAGTTCACCGCGGCGAACCCGCACAGCTGGTGCAGGTGCAGGTAGTAGGCGCCCTCGCCGACGTCGTCCAGGTCCGCGCCGCCGATCAGACCCAGGTAGTCCATCGGTTCCCCGCAGCCGGGGCAGTCGGCGTGCTCGGCGTCCTGGATCCAGTCCGGTCGGCCACCCAGGGTGGAGCCGCCCTGATTCCAGGCGCTGGCCTGGTATGGGCTCGCCAGTGCCGGCCCCGCAACCGGGAGCAGTGTCGGCGGGTCCTCCGGCCCGGCACCGGCGCCCAGGTAGCTCGGACGGGTGTTGTCGGCCCACCAGGTGGTGGCGCCGGCCGGCGTGACCCGGCTGTACAACGTCGTGTAGCAGGCGCAGAAGTGGCAGGTCTCGATGACCAGGCGGCCGGACCAGCCGGTGTGGGCCAGCGCGGCACCGATGGCGGGGTCGGTGGTGTCGAGGTCGGCAGCGACCCAGAGCGGAGACGCGCACCAGGGGCAGGCGGTGCGGTCCGCGGGCGCCGGCGCGTCCCGCATGACCCACCGGTACGCGACGTCAGCGCACAGGTCGCGTCGGTTGCCGTCCGGGCCGATCGTCCAACCGCCCTCGACCGCGTAGCTCAGCGCACCCACGTGCAGGTCGTCCGCGCCGGCTGGCGGGTGCGTCGACCAGCGACGCAGGGCGTTCTCGGCGAGTGGGTGGGCGCTGTGGGCCAGGATGAGGAGCAGATGGTTGAGTCGGTCCGGTGTCCGCCCGCCGTCGACCTGCTCGACGACCCGGCCGACCACGTCGGCGCCCGCCGCCCGGTACAACGTCGGCGGCCACAGCAGGTCGAGGTCGAGAAGGGCCCCGTGGTACGGCGACAGCCGCTGTGGATCGGCAGCGGCGATCTCGCTCAACTCCTCGATCGCGTCGTCGTCCTCGTCCGCCACTCTCCTGATCAATTCCTCGATCACCAGCGGATGGTAGCTCCCTCCTCCGACGCTCAGCGTCGCGCTGCCGGGGCCGGCCGAGGTCGACGATCTGTGGACGCGTCGGGCTTGGCCGGCCACCAACGGCGTGACGCCAGCGCCGCCAGCCCGGCGCCCGCTGCGTTGAGCAGGACGTCGTCCACCGACGACACCCGGTCCAGCCGCAGGACGTACTGGGCGGTCTCGACCACTACCGAGCAGCCGGCCGCGAGGACCAGGATCCGCGGCACCGACGCCAGCGCCGGGAACCGCAGCGGGGCAAGGAACCCCAGAGCCGCGAAGACCAGCAGGTTGCCGACGACCTGGACCGTCGCCGTCAGCGGCCCCCCGTCGGAGAAGATCGTGAGCAGGTCGCGCAGCGGCACCAGTGTCACCCGGCCGGAGACGGCACCGGCCTTGTCACCCGGCAGCATGATCATCCATACCCAGGGGACCGTGCCGTAGACAATGCCGACGTCGGCCAGCGACGTCCGCCACGCCGACGTGGCGCCGGCGGCCCGTCGGCGGCGGGCCAACGCCCACACCGCAAGCGCGGCCAACGGCAGGACGACCACAGTGATGAGGACGACGCCGTTGAACGTACCGAGCCAGCCGTGCCAACCCTTGACCATCCGACCCCCGCTGTTCGCCAGCCCCGAAACATACCCGCACCGGGTCGCTGGCCAGCACTTCCGAAACACGCCCTCAAAGGTCGTGCCGCCCCCGGTGGCACTGCGGGGGCGGCACTGGTGATCAGTCGTGCGGTGGGTCAGCTGCGGGTGGACCACCGTTGGTTGGTGCCGCCGTTGCAGGCCCAGAGGATGAGCTTGGTGCCGTTCGCGGTGCCGGCAGCGTTGGCGTCGAGGCAGAGCCCGGACTGGACGCCGGTGATGGTGCCGTTGGAGTTGAGGTTCCACTGTTGGTTGGTGCCGCCGTGGCAGTCCCAGATGACGGCCTGGGTGCCGTTGGTGGTGCCCTGGCCGAAGGCATCAAGGCACTTGTTGCCGTACACCTGGAGTTGTTTGCCGGCGGTGTAGGTCCAGCGCTGCGCGGTGTTGCCGGTGCAGTCCCAGAGTTGGACCTGGGTGCCGTTGGTGGTGCTGCCGTTCGGTACGTCGATGCAGCGGCTGGACTGGGCGCCGACGACCTGGACGTTCTGTTGCGGGTTGCCGCCGCCGGACGGCGCGTAGGCGGCGGCGTTGATGTTGGCCTGGACGGCGTTCTCGGTGGCCGCCGTCGGGTAGCCGGAGGTCAACACGCCCTCGAAGAAGGTGCCGCGACCGGTGATGCTGTTGTCACCGCCGATGCCGAGCAGGATGGCGCCCTCCTTCTTCATCGGGTGGTAGCCGTTGGGGCGTGGCCCGTCGAAGTAGGTCGTCAGGCTGCCCGACTGGGCGTTGCCGCCCCGGATCGCCCAGTGGTTCGGCTCGCCCTTGACCATGGCGGTGACGAAGCGGTGGTTGATCGACGCGATGTTGTTGTAGCCCGCGTTGACCCCGGAGAACAGCCCCCACTCCAGGTCGGCCATGATCCAGGGGCCGGCTCCCGCACCGTAGCCCCACTGCTTGTTGGCGCCGAAGTAGACGGTCTCCATGATGGCGCGTTCGTCGGCGAGGCTGTTCGTCTGCGCGTTGCCGTAGTCGAAGCAGCACCACTGGTTGTAGTGCGTGCCGTCGACCACCGCGTAGATGCCCTCGGGCTGGTCGCCGGTCGCGACCCCGTTCGTGTTGTTGTTGCGGTAGCCGGTGCCGGGGGCGATGTAGACGCCGTACGCCTTCTGCCCGCCGACGGTGACCGGCGCCGCCTTCGCGTCGGCGAGGTTGTCGAATCCGCCGGGAGCGGGCCCGACGAAGTAGCCGGGGGGCGCCTGGGTGAGACGGTTGTTGCGGCCGGACTGGTCGTAGATGATCGTGATGACGCAGTTGGTGTTGGCGCAGAACGTGTCCTGGGTGGCGGCGTTGGCGTAGCCGCCCTCGCTGAGCACACCGACGTCGCGGGTGGTGTTGTCCGACGATCGTCGGACCTGGTAGAGCGGGCCGTTGTACGCGCCGTACAGCGCGCGGGTGGTGCTGTGCGCGGCCACGCACGGCGTGCCGCCGGAGGCGTAGATGTCACACGGGCCGGTGCCGGCGGCGTGGGCGACGCCCGGCGCGTCCGAGACCGCGTAGGCGCCAGCGCCGACGACGAGGACGAACAGGGTCCCGGCGGCGGCCATCAGGCGACCCAGTTTTCTCTTCACCTTCATTGGAACCTTCCGGTGGGTGGTGTGGGGTGGGGTGCGGCGATGGAATTGACGTCACACGTCATACCTGTGACATTAATGGTCGTCCATCTATTAGCGCTAGTTGGCACGCGTTGGTCATCGATCGATGAGCCTGAGGACGGATATGCTGGTCAGCGGAGCACGGTGCGTCCCCGTATCGGGGCAAAAATCGATTCGAGGGCGATTGATGAACATCGGGGAGATCGCTCGCCGGGCGGGGGTGTCCCGCAGCACCGTTTCCTACGTGCTCAGCGGAAAACGCAGCGTGTCGGAGGCGACCCGACAACGGATCCAGTCGGTCATCGACGAGTTGGACTACCGGCCGAACGCCAGCGCCCGTGCTCTGAAGGAGGGGCGCACCCGTACCCTCGGGCTGGTCATCCCGCCAGCGAGCCAGCGGTTGACCGACATGCAGCTGGGCTTCGTCGCCAGCGTCGTCGAGGCCGCCGCCCGACACGACCTCGACGTGCTGCTGTCCCCCTCCGGTGGCGACCATGACCGGTCGTTCGAACGGATCGTCACCGGGCGTCGGGTGGACGGCGTGGTCCTCATGGAGATCCGGTTGGCAGACGACCGGGTGACCCGGCTGACCAGGGCCGGGCTGCCGTTCGTCACCATCGGCCGGACCGCCGAGCCGCACGGAATGAGCTGGATCGACATCGACTACGCCGGGCTGATCGCCCGGTGCGTGCAGCACCTGGCCGATCTGGGGCACCGGCACGTGGCACTCGTGAATCGCTCCGCCGAGTTGGTGGCCGCCGGGTACGGCCCCAGCCATCGCGCGCTGACCGGCTTTCGCGCGGCGGCGGTGGAGCGGGGGTTGACCGGCGTGGAGGTCTGCAGCGGCGATGACACCGCCTCCGGCGAGGCGTGTATGGAGCAACTGCTCGCGACGCACCCGGAGGTCACGGCGGTGGCCACCATCAACGAGGCCGCACTGCCCGGAATGCAGCGCGCGTTGACCGGCGCCGGGCTGTCCGTGCCACGCGACTTCTCCGTCACCGGAGTCGCCGCGCAGCACTGGGCCGAGGATTTCCGCCCGCCGCTGACCGCCGCCGACGTGCCGATGGTCGAGATGGGCGCCGAGGCGGTGTCGCTGCTGCTGGAGAGCATCGCCGCTCCCGGCGCCGTGCCACGACACCGCCTCTACAGCCCGCCCATCTCGTTGCGTTCCAGCACCGGCCCGGTCCGGGCCCGCTGATCCGAACCGGCTACCCGCCGGTGACCCGCCGTTCCTCCTGGGCGGCGGCGAGGATGAGATAGCTGCTGGCGGTCCAGGTGTAGGCACGGTCCCGCAGCCCGGTGCCGGTCTCGGCGTCGAAGTTCTCCGCGAAGCCGGACTTCTCGCACAGCGCGAGGAAGCGCCGACTGATGTCGTCGGCGATCCTGGTCTGCCCGGCCCGGCGCAGACCGTCCTCGACCAGGACGGTGGAGGGTGCCCAGATCGGGCCACGCCAGTAGCCGTCGGCGAGGTAGTGGGCCGAGTCCGTCGGCTCGGTGGCCAGCCCGTGCGTGGTCAGGTGGGTTTCGACGCCGCGGGCCAGCGCGGCGGCGACCGGGGCCGGTAGGTCGGCCCCGAGCGCGACGGGCATCAGGTCGAGCAGGCTGCGGCTGGGTCGCCGGTGCCCGGTGCGGGGGTCTCGGGCGCAGAAGCGTTCGCCGTCCCACAGGTCGCGCAGCATGGCCTGATGGATCCGGTCGGCCTCCCGGGACCAGCGGGTGACGGGCTCACCCAGCTCGGTGGCGAGGTCGGCGAGGCAGCGCAGCTGCGAGACCAGGAACGCGGCGAGGTCAGCCGTCTCGAGGACCCGGTTCTCGTCGAAGGTGGTGGCGTTGTCCCAGCCGCTGTCGTTGCCGTGCTGGTAGTGCGGCAGGTCGTGGCCGGGGGCGCGCCGCGCGTCGAGCCAGAACCCGGTCCAGCGGGCGAGCCGGTCGTAGGTCTGCGCCAGCGCCGCCCGGTCCGGCGGCTGGGGAAGGCGGCGGCGCAGGTGCCGCAGGGCCCAGCCGTGGATGGGGGGCTTGACGTAGTTGTGCAGGACCTCGGAGTGGGTGACCGAGTCGGGGAGGGCGCCGGCCTCGTCCTGGTGGTCGAAGGGCAACTGGAACTGGTGCCAGGCCAGCTCCGGCTCGCCGGCCGCCAGGGCGATCGCGTTGAAGCAGTGGTCCCAGCTCCACACCTTGTCCATCCAGTGCTTGGACATCAGGACGGCCGGCCGGGTGACGAAGCCCGCCGGGGCGACGGTGGCCGACCACAGGACGTACGCGGCCAGCTCGGCGGCCGGGGTCTCTGGGCCGCGCCAGGGCGCGATCGCGTCGACGAACGCGGTGAACTCGGCGAACCGGTCACGGCACAACTGCTCGAACGGAACCGATCCGGCGTACGGGCGGCGGGCGGTGGCGTACTCCTCGATCGCGATCTCCCAGGGCTGGTCGCCGGGAAGGTCCAGGAATCGGTCGGCGGTGCCGAGCGCCTGCGCGCCGTTGGTGCGCAGCAGGGCGCCGGAGAGCACAGTGATCCGGTATCGGCGACCGGTCTCGTACGAGGTGAACACGTGTGATCCGTCGACCGGGTCGGCGTACAGGTAGGTGCCGCTGAAGGGGGTGAGGGTGGGCGCGGCGGCTGCCACCCGCAGGCCGAGTCGGTGGCCCCGGATCCGGACCGTGTCCGGCCCGTCGTAGACGGCCTCGATCCGGTCGGCCCCGTTTCGCCAGGTCAGCAGCGCGGGCGTGGCGACGACTGTGGTGGCGGCGACGGTGGGGGTGAGCCGCAGTACGGGGTGCAGCCCGGTCTGGTGGGAGACCAGGTGCAGGTCGTCGGCGTACGTCTTCTCGGCTACCACCGGGGAGATGTTGAACCAGGATCCGCGGTAGCTGAACGGGATGTCCTGGATTCCGAACTCCGGACCGGACGGGGCGACGGTCATGGGTGGCGGGTGCCTTTCTGTGGTGCGGGTGGTCAGTCCTCGACCGCCGCGGATGGTCAGTCCTTGACGGCGCCGGCGGTCACGCCCATCGAGACGTACCGCTGGGCCAGGATCAGCAGCACGGCTGCGGGGATCGAGGCGACGACGGCGGTGGCCATGATGGCGTTCCACTGCTGGTTGTTGTTGCCGATGTAGTGGTAGATGCCGAGGGTGATCGGCTGGTAGTCGCCGCCGCCGGCCAGGGTCGAGGCGAAGATGAAGTCCGACCAGGACCACAGGAACGCGAAGAGCGACACCGTGACGATCGAGTTGCGGCTGACCGGCAGCACCACCGACCAGAAGGTCCGCAGCCGTCCGGCCCCGTCGACCACGGCGGCCTGGAGCAGCTCGTCGGGGATGCCGGACATGAAGGCCGTGAAGATCAGGACGGCGAACGGCACCGCGAGCGTCGTGTCGGCCAGGATCAGGCCGGGCAGCGTGTTGAGGACGCCGAGGGTGAGGTAGATGGCGTAGAAGCCCATCGCCATGATGATCCCCGGGATCATCTGCGCGATCAGCAGCACGAAGCTCAGCGCCGGGCCGCCGGGTGGCCGGAGCTTCGCCAGCGCGTAACCGGCGGGAGCGGCCAGCGCCACTGTCAGCGCCACAGTGCCGAGGCCGACCAGGAAGCTGGTGCCGAGGTACGGCAGTTGCTGGTCGAGCACCGCCCGGTAGCCGTCCAGCGTGCCGTTGGTGGGGAACAGGTGCGGGGGACTGGCCCGCATGTCCTGGTCCCGGGTGAAGGACACATTGATCATCCAGTAGACGGGGAAGAGCATCAGCCCGGTCAGCACCAGGCCGACGCCGGTCTTCCACCAGGCCCGAGGCGTCGAGGTGGTCATCGCAGCTGCTGCCTCCGCTCGATCCGGATGTAGAGGAGGCCGGCGATCAGCGCCAGCACGATGAGCAGGTTTCCGATGGCCGCGCCCGGGCCGAACTCGGGCAGCAGGTTGCCGAAGCCGAGCCGGTACGACCAGGTGGCGAGGGTTGCCGAGGAACTGGTCGGGCCGCCCTTCGTCATGATCCAGATGATGTCGAAGACCTTCAGCGTGTAGATCAGCCCGAGCAGCAGCGTGATCAGGGAGACGGGCCGCAGCAACGGGAAGGTGATCCCCCAGAACCGTTGCCACCCCGTCGCGCCGTCGAGCGCGGACGCCTCGTACATCTCGGTCGGGATCGCCTGTAGGCCGCTGTAGAGCACCACCAGGTTGAACGGGATGCCGATCCAGACGTTCGCGATGATCACCGAGGTGAGTGACCAGCCCGGCGAGGTGAGCCAGTTGACCGCGTCGATCCCGACGACCCCGAGTGCCGCGTTGACGAGCCCCGAGTCGCTGTTGAGCAGCCACGACCAGGTCGACGCCGAGACGATCAGCGGCAGCAGCCACGGTACGAGGATCAGCGCCCGCAGCGTGCGCGACAGCGGGAAGTGCTGGTGGAAGAAGAGGGCCAGGGCCATGCCGATGGTGAACTGGAAGGCGAGCGAGGCCGCTGTGAAGACCACTGTGTGCGTCAGCGTCGGCCCGAACGCCGGGTCGGTCAGGACCGTCCGGTAGTTGTCGAGGCCGGCGAAGGGCGCTCCGCCCTGCACGAACGAGCGGACTGTGTACTCCCGCAGGCTCAACTCGACGTGGCGGTAGAGCGGGTAGGCGTAGAAGGCCGCCAGGTAGATGGTCACGGGTGCCAGGAAGCCCCACGCCCACCATCGGCTGGGCCGGCGGGCACGGGACGGGGGAGCCCCAGGTGGGACGGCGGTCGCCGCCCCACCCTGGTCCCGTACGTCGGTGGAGGTCTCTGTCGTGGAGGGCATGGTGTCGGGTCGGATCGCTTACCTGGTGGTGGCGGCGGTCTGCGCGGCGGCCAGTGCCTCCTGTGGCGACTTCCCGCCGCTGAGGGCCGACTGCACCGCTGTCCACAGCGCTTCGGAGATCTTCGGGTACTTCGTGCCGAGGTCGTCACCGGTGCGGCCCTTGGCTGCCCGGACCGCCTCCACCCAGACCTTGAGCTTGGGGTCCGCGGTGGCCTGTCGCTCCTGCACGGCGGCGACGGGTGCGACGTAGGAGAGCGTGGTGTCAGTGGTGAGGAGGTTGTCGGCGTTTGTCAGGCAGGTGACGAGCTTCTGCGACGTCTCGTACCGGCCGGTCTTCTTCTGCACCGGAATGGAGACGAACTCACCGCCGGTGGGCGCCGGGGCGGGGCCGCCCGCACTGGCCGGGATCGCGATCGTGCCGTACGAGAAGCCCAGCTTCTCCGCGTTGGCCAGCTGCCAGGTGCCGTTCTCGGCGAACGCGTAGTCGCCGGTGGCGAACTCCTGCCAACTCGTGGTCTGGGTGTTGTTGATGACGGAGTTCGGGGCGTGGCCCTGCTTGAGCCAGTCGGTCCAGAGCGTCAGCGCGGACACCGCCTGCGGCGAGTCCAGGCTCGTCAGTTGGGCACCCGATCCCCAGAACCAGGGCAGGAACTGGAAGCTGCCTTCCTCGGTGCCGATCGCGGAGAAGGTGATGCCCTTCTTCCCCTTGGCCTTGACCTTTGTCAGTGCCGCGGTCAGTGCGGTCCAGTCCTTGACGGCGGCGGGATCGACGCCGGCGGCGGTGAGCAGATCCTTGTTGTAGTAGAGGGCGAGGGTGTTCGCCCCGATCGGCACCCCGTAGGTCTTGCCGCCGCTCTGGCCGGCGCCGAGCAGGTTCTTCTCCATGGCCGAGACGTCCAGCTTGTTGTCGTCGGTGGTGGTGAGCGCACCGGCCTCGGCCAGAGTTGAGATGACCGGGTTGTCCACGATCAGCACGTCCGGTGAGTTTCCCTGCTGGGCCGCGAGCAGCGCCTTGTTGGTCAGGTCGGTGGTGTCGTAGCCGGTCCGCTCGACCGTCACCCCCGCTGAGGTGCCGCACTTCTTCAGCAGCGCGACCCACTCGGAGTCGTCGGCGAACTGCGGGTACGGGTCCCAGACGAGGTAGGCGCCACCGTCAGCGCCACTGTCGGCGGACGACGAGCAGGCGCTGCCTGTCACTGCGGCGAGTGCTATCACGGCGACGGCGGCCAGGCGCCGCCGACGACTGAGTCCGGTCATGTGTGGCCTCACTTCACATCGATCATCAGGGGTCGTGCGGATGTGATCGTCGCGGGCCGGACCAGTCCGGCCAGTATGCGAATCGATTCGACGAATCGGTTCGCCCGAAGATAGGTCTGGCCATACCCGGGGGTCAAGGGCTGGTCGGCCGCGTCAAGAGGAAAGCTGGGCAACACGGTCTTCATCCGGCCGTCACTTCATTGACATCGTTCAGTCCCCGGTCCTACGATCCGTGCGAATCGATTCGCAAGCGCTGCCCTCCGGAGAGCGTCCCCCGCGCCCCACCAAGGAGCCGCCCGTGAAAACCCCGTCCCGCAGCAGGCCAGGACGAGCCCGCGTGCTCGTGGCCCGACTCGTCGTCGGCCTGCTCGCCGCCGCTGCCGCCGTCACCGTCGTCTCGTCCCCCGCCCAGGCCGCCGACGAGTCGATCAGCGTCAACTTCGCCACCACCAACGGAGCGCCGACCTACCGCGCCTCCGGCTGGATCTACGGCATGACCGAGAACGCCAGCGGTCCGGCCGACCACTTCTACCGGGACGTCAAGTTCCAGTACATGCGCGCCGGCGGCGCGCAGCTCCCGGGCAGTGGCTGGGTCGGTGGCACCTACGACCGTCGCTGGAACTCCACAGTCGCCCAGGCACGTCGCACCACAGCCCTCGGCGGCAAGTTCATCATCCTGCCGCACGACCTCTGGGGTGCCGACGGCGCCGGAATCTCCCGCTTCCCCGGCGACAACGGCAACTGGACCGACTACGACAACTTCCTGACCCGCCTGATCAACGACGTCCGGGCGTCCGGCCTGTCGGTGCAGTGGGACATCTGGAACGAACCCAACATCACCATCTTCTGGAACCGGCCGATCTCCCAGTACCTGGAGTTGTGGCGCCGGACCTACCAGCGCATCCGGGCGGAGTTCCCCAGCCAGCTCATCGTCGGGCCGAGCTGCGCCTGCGTGCCGTCGACCAACCACGCCTTCTGGAACCAGTACCTGGACTTCGTCCGCTCGACGAACACGGTGCCGGACATCATCAGCTGGCACTCGCTGCCCGGTGACCCGGTGGCGAACGTTGCCGCCGCCAACGCCACCCTCGACCCGCGCGGCATCGCCCACCCACGCCCGTACCAGATCAACGAGTACGGCGCGCCCGACGAGCAGAACCCGGCCGACGGCGCCTGGTACATCGCGCGCCTGGAGCGGGCCCGCGCCGACGGCCTGCGGGCGAACTGGGCCAGCGGCGGCAGCCTGCACAATGACCTCGGCAACCTGTTGATCCGTAACTCGGCCGGCCAGCACCAGCCCAAGGGGGAGTGGTGGAACTACCGCTTCTACGCCTCCCAGGTCGGGGAGATCGTCGCGGTGACCCCCAGCCAGTCGTACGACGCGTACGCCACGAAGACGGCCGGGGTGGCGAAGGTGCTGGTCGGCGGTGGTCGTACCACCGGGAACCTGACCGTCAACCTGCAACGCCTGGACACCACCAGCGGCATCGTGCAGAACAACCAGGTCAGGGTCCTCACCCAACGCATCCCGCACAACGGTGGCGGTGCCGTGGCCGGGCCGGTCACTGTCTCGAACAGCGTGGTCGGGGTGTCCAACAACAACGCCACAGTGACAGTGCCGTACACCAACCAGACCGACACGTACACTGTCACGCTGCTGCCCCCCTCGGACGGTGGCTTCCAGTCGGTGGCGGTGGCCCAGCACTCCCAGCAGTGCCTGAACAACCCCGGCCTGAGCACCACCGACGGCAACGTCCAGCAGCAGAACTACTGCGACGGTGGTGACCAGCAGTTCTGGAACTTCCGCCCGGTCGCCGGCGTGGCCAACACGTACACGGTGGTCAACCAGCAGAGCGGCAAGTGCCTCGACGTCAGCGGAGTGTCCACCGCCGACGGCGCGGCAGTGCACCAGTGGACCTGCCTGAACAGCCTCAATCAGCAGTTCACGCTGCGGAAGGTGACCTACTCGGGCAACGACTCGCACGACTATCAACTGGTCGCCCGGCACAGTGGCAAGTGCGTCGACGTCAACGCGGTCTCCACGGCGGCCGGCGCGCTGGTTCACCAGTGGACCTGCAAGGCGGTCAACCAGGGCAGCCCGTTGAACCAGACGTGGCGGCTCCTGGGGCGGTAGGCGTCCCTGGGGAGGTGGTGTGCTGGCCGTCTACCCAACGGCCAGCGCGCCACCCCGTCACCGCATTCATTGACATGAATTAAACAAAGGTCATACGATTCGCTGCGAATCGATTCGCCATCACCACCACCCCCCTGGCGCGTCGACACCCCCACCGCGCTTCCACGACTCCGAGGAGCCACCTCGTGCGAACCCCGTCCCCCACCGGGCCAGGAAAAGCCCGTGAACTCATCCCGAGACGTCATCGCGCCCGACGTTTGACAGCCCTGGCGGCCGCCCTGGTCGGCGTTGTCGTCGGCCTCGGCGCCACCCCCGGTGCCTCGTCGCCGTTCGCCGGATCGGCCGCGATGGCGGCCGCCATCACGCCGGGGCAGAGCACCACCATCGTCGGTACGCCGTCTGGCCGCTGCATCGAGGTGCCCAACTCCAGCACCACCAACGGCACCCAGACGCAACTCTGGGACTGCAACGGCGCCGCCGGCCAGACCTGGACGTGGACGTCGGCGAAGCAACTCCAGGTGTACGGCAACAAGTGCCTGGACGCGAGCGGCCGCGGCACCACCAACGGCACCCAGGCAATCATCTGGGACTGCAACGGCCAGAACAACCAGCAGTGGAACGTCAACAGCAACGGCACCATCACCGGCGTGCAGTCCGGGCTCTGCCTGGACGCCAACGGCGCGGCCACCGCGAACGGCACCAAGCTGATCCTCTGGGCCTGCAACGGCGGTGCCAACCAGCAGTGGGCCTCGCCGACCACCACCCCGCCGACGGACCCGCCGACGGACCCGCCGACCGGCGCGCGCCCCTGCGACATCTACGCCTCGGGCGGCACTCCCTGCATCGCGGCGCACAGCACCACGCGGGCGCTCTACGAGGCGTACGCCGGCAACCTTTACCAGGTCCGGCGCTCGTCGGACAACACGACCCGCAACATCGGGCTCACGGGCACGGGCGGCACCGCCAACGCGGCGACGCAGGATTCGTTCTGCACCGGCACGACCTGCGTGATCACCGTCGTCTTCGACCAGTCCGGGCGCGGCAACGACCTCTGGTACCAGGGGTCGAGCGTGGTCCCGGGGTCACCGCAGAGCCGGCCGGCGACCGCGACGACGGAGTCTCTGACGGTGGGCGGCTCCAAGGCGTACTCGCTCTACATCAACCCCGGCAACAGCTACTGGCGGGACGGGCACCTGACCGGTGTACCGACCGGCGCCGCGCCGGAGGGCATGTACATGGTGACCAGCGGCACCCACGTCAACAGCGGCTGCTGCTTCGACTACGGCAACAGCGAGACGACCAGGAAGGCCGACGCCGCCGGTGCGATGGACGCCATCAACTTCGGCAAGCAGTGCTGGTTCGGCGGCTGCTCCGGCACCGGCCCCTGGGTGCAGGCGGACCTGGAGTGGGGCCTGTTCCCCGGCGGGAGCAGCTCCTGGAACCCGAACCAGCGTGCGTTCACCAGCAAGTTCGTGACCGCGACGCTGAAGAACAACGGCACGTCCCGCTTCGCGATCAAGGGCAGCAACGCCCAGTCCGGCAGCCTCTACACGCTCTATGACGGCTCGCTTCCGCCGGGATACAGCCCGATGAAGAAGCAGGGCGCGATCATCCTGGGCAGTGGCGGTGACTGCTGCAAGCCCGACGGCGGCGCGAACCTCAGCGCCGGCACCTTCTACGAGGGGGCCATGGTCGCCGGTTATCCGTCCGACGCCACCGAGAACGCCGTGCAGGCCAGCGTGATAGCCGCCGGCTACCGCTGACCCCGGGCAACGCACGAACCGTGCGCCGGTCACCACTGTCGTGGTGACCGGCGCACGCTCGTGGACGGGACTGGCCTCAGGCGACGGTGCAGGACGCGCCGTTGAGGGTGAACGAGGACGGTCGGGCGTTGTTACCGGTGTGGGTGGCCTGGAAGCCGAAGCTCACCGACCCGTTGGCAGGGATGCCGCCGTTGTAGGCGACGTTGCGGGCCGTCACCTGCCCTGAATTGGGCGAGTAGGTGGCGTTCCAGCCCGAGGTGATGGTCTGCCCACCCGGCAGGGTGAAGACCACGGACCAGCCGTTGACGGCGCTGGTGCCGGTGTTCGTGACGGTGATGTTCTCGGTCAGCCCGGTGTTCCAGGCGTTGACGTCGACAGTCACCCGGCAGGTGCCGGAAGCTGGCGGCGGCGTGGTCGGCGGCGGCGTGGTCGGGGGAGGTGTGGTCGGCGGCGGTGTCGTGGGTGGCGGTGTCGTGGGTGGCGGCGTCGTGGGGTCGGTCAGTCCGAAGAACGCGATGGCGGACGCGGCCATGCCGCCGGAGGGCAGACTGTGTCCGGCCCCCTGGATGCTGTACGCCTCGACCTGGACGGTGCCGCCGCTGTCGGCGTACCGACGCCGGTTCCAGTTGGCCTGCGGCGTGTCGGTGGAGGTGGGTGTCTGACTCAGCCCGAACACGTTGGTCCACTGCTCGATCGTCTCCTGCAACAGCGAGTACGGCACGAGCGTGTCGCTGGTGCCGTGCCACAGCTGCACCCGCGGCCGGGGCCCGGAGTAGCCGGGGTACGCCTGACGGACCGCGTCACCCCACTGCTGCGGGGTCCGGTTCATGTTCCCGCCGGTGCACTGGCTGCTGCCGGGCGGGTAGTCCGCCGCGTTGGCGAAGCAGTTGTACGGCACTCCCATGAACGCGGCGCCGGCCTTGAACACGTCGGGGTAGAGGGCGAGCATGTGGTTGGTCATCATGCCGCCGGACGAGCTGCCGGTGGCGTAGACCCGGTCCGGGTTGGCCGCGTACTGCTGCTGCACGTACCGGATCATGCTGATGATCGACACCGGGTCGCTGCCCCCACCTCGCCGCTTGGCGGCGTCCGACCAGGTGTCGAAGCAGTTGCCGAAGCCGGCCTGCTGGGTGGCGGACGGGTAGATCACGATGTACCCGTAGCGGTCGGCGAGGCTGGCGAACTCGCTCCCGGAGTAGAAGCCGGGGCCGGACCCGCCGCAGCCGTGCATGGCCACCACGACCGCCGGCCGGGCCGGGCGGTTGTCCGGCACGTAGACGTGCATGCGCATCCGGCCGGGGTTGTCACCGAAGCTGGTCACCTCGGTCAGTGACGCCGCGTACGCGGGCCCGACAGTTGGGGCCACCAGGCCGGCCGCCACCAGTGACGCGGCCAGGGCGAACAGCAGTTTCCTTCTGATTCTCAACGGACGACTCCTTCGATTGGCTGTGCAGGCGGGATTGGCCGTGCGATCGGGTCGCGGGTCTGCCCGACTCCCGCGGTGATCGCACGCTGCCCGCTACCTGTGGCTCGCCCAGCCCGGCTTCGGATGGCATCGCGTGGCAATTAGTGTTCCCCTCGGGCCAACAAGTGTCAATCGAGGGCTCTCTATTTATGACGAGTCGCGGAGGTCCGTCTAGAGTCGTCATACCGTCCCCCGAGGAGCACGGAGCGTCTGTGGCAAGCCTCTTCGACATCGACGAGATCTATCCGGACGACGGAGACCACCCACTCCGGCTGCCCCGCCGGCAGGTCGGCAACTCGCCCCAGGGTGTCGCGGTGACCCTGTTGGCGGACTACACGCTGCGGACCCGGGTCGCCCTCCCGTCCGCCGCCATCGTCGCGTTGCTCGGGGAGACCGGCGTGACGACGGCCGGAGCGCGGACGGCGATCAGTCGGTTGGCCCGCCGTGGCGTGTTGGAGGGCAGCCGACTGGGACGGCGCAGCTCCTACCGGCTCAGCCGTGCCGCCGCCGCCAACCTCTCCGCCGGCGGGCACTGGATTCTCGCCTCCACCACCTCGACGGCGAGGTGGGACGGGTGTTGGACGATCGTCGCCTTCTCGCTGCCGCAGGATCGCAGTACGCAGCGTCGGGCCCTGCGGGCGCAACTCCGGTGGCTCGGTTACGCACCGCTGTACGACGGACTGTGGATCTCCCCGCAGGAGCTGACTCCCGCAGCTCGGGCCCAGCTCGACCGGCTCACCCTCGGCGCCGTGACCGTGTTTCGCGGGCGGCAGACCGCGCTCGCCTCGACCATTCACCGTGCGCCGATCGAGGCCTGGGACATCGAGGCGATCAGCCGGAGCTATGACGCGTTCCTCCGGCGGTGGACGCCTCTGTTGCCCGCCGTGGTGTCCGGGCAGGTCGCCGGCGCCGCTGCGGTGCGGGCCCGTACCGAGGTGATGGACACCTTCCGGCGTTTCCCCGTCCTCGATCCGCAGTTGCCTGTGGAACTCCTCCCACGGGACTGGCTCAGGCAGCCGGCGCGGGAGTTGTTCGAGGCCGTCTACGACGGTCTCGCCGCACCCGCCGAGCGACACGTCCGGGCGGTCGTCGAGCGGTTCGTCGACGCCTCGCAGCCCGGCATCGCGGCCCACACCACCGCCGACCTGGTCGCCGGAATGCGCGCCGACGCCGGCTCGGCGCAAACGTCTCCGAGTGGCCCGGCCGCCGGGAGTTCGTGAACCGCGAACAGTGGTGGCCGGCGACTGTGAGCGATAACAGGGTTGCCGTCCGGCGTGCTCCGAGCGGCCCGGTGCTACGACCCGTCAGCTGACCCCACCGTGGCTGAGCACTGTTGCCCTGGGCCTTTGGTACCGGGTGAAACGTGGCGTTCCGGGAGATCGGCGTGAACGGCCCGTTACGTCTTGACGAACGGCATGTTATCGCTCACTCTCGATATAGAGGACGATCGCTGTCGTGGCTCACCGGGCGAGCCGCACGGGTCGTTACCTCCGATCACGACGTCCGCAAGGGCATGCGGACGTCACCTCGGGACCCGGCAGGTGCCGGCGACAGCCCTCTCGGACTGTGCGTGCTGATGCCGGGCGGCCAGGATGACCGCCCCGATCGGTCGCCCCGAGTGAAGTGGCACATCACCACCACCGATGCAACCACTGAAAAGGAACGCCATGAAATCCATGAGAACGATGCTGGCTGCGGCGTCAATCGCCGTCGCCCTCACCACCGGCATGACGGTGGCGATGACCCCCGCATCCGGTGCCGGCACGACCCTGAAGGCGGCCGCCGCCGAGAAGGGCCGCTACTTCGGCGCGGCCGTCGCCGTCGGCAAGCTGTCCACCAGCGCCTACACGACCATCCTGAACCGTGAGTTCAACAGTGTGGTGCCCGAGAACGAGATGAAGTGGAGCTCCACCGAGCCGCAGCAGGGCACCTTCACCTACTCGAGCGGCGACCGCCTGGTCAGCCACGCGCAGGCCAACGGCATGAGCGTGCGGGGTCACACGTTGTTGTGGCACGCGCAGCAGCCGGGTTGGGCGCAGGGCATGTCGGGCAGTGCGTTGCGCAACGCGGCGATCAACCATGTCACGCAGGTGGCGACGCACTTCCGGGGCAAGATCTATGCCTGGGACGTGGTGAACGAGGCGTTCGCCGATGGTGGTGGTGGTGGGCGTCGTGATTCCAACCTGCAGCGCACCGGTAACGACTGGATCGAGGCGGCGTTCCGGGCGGCGCGGGCGGCGGATCCGGGTGCGAAGTTGTGTTACAACGACTACAACACCGACGGGATCAACGCGAAGTCGACGGGCATCTACAACATGGTGCGGGACTTCAAGTCCCGTGGCGTGCCGATCGACTGCGTGGGCTTCCAGTCGCACCTGGGCACCTCACTGGCCGGTGACTACCAGGCCAACCTGCAGCGGTTCGCCGACCTCGGCGTGGACGTGCAGATCACCGAGCTGGACGTGATGACCGGCGGCAACCAGGCCAACATCTACGGCGCCGTCACCCGCGCCTGCCTGGCCGTCTCGCGCTGCACCGGCATCACCACCTGGGGCGTGCGCGACTGCGACTCGTGGCGTGGTTCGGACAACGCGCTGCTGTTCGACTGCAACGGCAACAAGAAGGCCGCGTACACCGCCGTCCTGGACGCCCTCAACGGCGGCTCGACCCCGCCCACCACGCCCCCGCCGGGTTCCGGGGTGGACACCAGCGCCTGGTACGTGTTGTTGAACCGCAACAGCGGCAAGGCACTGGACGTCTACGCCTCGGCCACCACCGACGGGGCGCGAATCAGCCAGTGGACGCGCAACAACGGCGTCAACCAGCAGTGGCAGTTCGTGGACTCGGGGAGTGGCTACTACCGGGTCAAGTCCCGCAACTCCAGCAAGGTGCTCGACGTCAGCGGCTTCTCCACCGCCGACGGCGGCGCGATCGTGCAGTGGTCCGACCTCAACGGCACGAACCAGCAGTTCCGACTCGCGAATTCGGCCGACGGCTACGTGCGCCTGATCAACCGCAACAGCAACAAGGCCGTCGAGGTGCAGGGCGCATCCACCGCCGACGGTGGAAACGTCGTCCAGTACGCCGACTGGGGCGGCAACAACCAGCAGTGGCAACTGGTCCGGATCGGCTGACGACCGTCGCCATCGACCAGGGGGAGCGGGAACTGCCGGCCGCTCGGGATCCGGCCGGCGCCCGCCCAGGCGAGGTGTGACCAGTGGCGGCCCGCCCCATCCGGGGCGGGCCGCCGTGACCGCCAGGTTGCCCCTCGACGCGATCGCGCGGATCGATACCAATCGTTTGACGTATGACGTCTTACCCGCTAATTTTCACCCCGCGGACCACCCGGTCACCGGGAGCCAGGACGTCGCATCGCCTGGGATCGGCGCGGCCTGCCACGAAGGCCGGATCGTGGCGTCGCCATCGCCATCGACGTACGCCGTTGACGGCGGGTTGCCCGCACAACACCCCCAGACGTGCTGACGCCACCACCACGACGCCGGCACGCACGCCAGGGCACGCGCGGGCGCTCTCGCTCGTGGGTGACCCCGATCGAAGGAGTGGACCATGAAAGCCCTCGGTGAGGCTCGTCCCGCCTCTCGACAAAGATCTCGCAGGCGGTCAGGGTTGGCTGCGGCGGCGGCCGCGGTCATGGCAGCCGGCACACTCGTCGCGGTCAACGCGGCACCCGCGGCGGCAGCAACCGTCGACACCAACGCCTCCTACGTGTTGGTGAATCGCAACAGTGGCAAGGCGTTGGACCTGTACGCGTCGGCTACCAACGACGGGGCGCGGATCAGTCAGTGGACGCGTAACAACGGCGCGAACCAGCAGTGGCAGTTCGTGGACTCCGGGGGTGGCTACTACCGGATCAAGTCGCGCCACTCGGGCAAGGTGCTCGACGTCAGCGGCTTCTCCACCGCTGACGGTGGTGCGATAGTGCAGTGGGCCGATCTCAACGGAACGAACCAGCAGTTCCGGCTGGCGGACTCCGACGGTGGTTACGTTCGGCTGATCAACCGCAACAGCAACAAGGCCGTCGAGGTGCAGGGCGCGTCCACCGCCGACGGTGGCAACGTCGTGCAGTACGCCGACTGGAACGGCACCAACCAGCAGTGGCAGCTCGTCCGCATCGACGGCGGGACCGACCCCACGACGCCACCCCCGTCGGGTGGCAGCGGGTGCGGCAAGGCGCCGGCGCTGGCCAGCGGCACGCACACGATCCAGAGCAACGGCAAGAGCCGGACCTTCATCCTGCGGGTGCCCGCCAACTACAACAACAGCAACCCCTACCGGCTGATCTTCGCCTTCCACTGGCGGGGCGGCACCATGCAGGAGATCTCCTCCGGCGGCACCAGCGGGACCGCGTGGTCCTACTACGGGCAGCAGGAGCAGTCGAACAACAGCGCGATCCTGGTGGCGCCCCAGGGATTCGGCAACGGCTGGGGCAACTCCGGCGGTGAGGACATCACCTTCGTCGATGACATGATCAGCCGGATCGAGAGCAGCCTCTGCGTCAACCCGAGGCAGCGGTTCGCGCTCGGCTTCAGCTGGGGTGGCGGCATGAGCTACGCCGTCGCCTGTGCGCGAGCCAACGTCTTCCGGGCCGTCGCTGTCATCTCCGGCGCGCAGATCAGCGGGTGCAGCGGCGGTACGCAGCCGATCGCGTACTTCGGGCTGCACGGCATCACGGACAACGTCCTGAACATCTCCCAGGGCAGGGCGCTGCGGGACACCTTCGTCCGCAACAACGGTTGCACCGCGCAGAGCCCGCGCGAGCCGGCCGGCGGCAGTCGCACCCACATCACGACCACCTACTCGGGTTGCCGGGCTGGTTACCCGGTGCAGTGGGCCGCGTACGACAACGGCCACATGCCCGGCCCGGTGGACGGCACCTACGCCGAGAGCGGCATCACCACCTGGACCAAGGGTGAGATCTGGAGGTTCTTCGCCCAGTTCTCGTGACCCTTGGCAACCACGGTTGGCGGCGCCTGTTCCCGTACCTCGGGGGCGGGCGCCGTCCGTTTCCCGAGACGGTCAGCGTTCGAGACGGACCGGGCTCCCCGAGCCACTGCGACGGACCAGCCAGGCCTCGGTGATGTGGGTGAACATCGCCTCGGCGGCGCCGTTGGGGTCGTGGGCCGCGATGCGTTCGTAGATGCGTCGGTGCCCCTGGTTGGACGCCACGCACAACGCCCGTTCGGTCCGGCCCATGTATCGCGCGGTGTTGATGACCTGGCTCTCCAGCGCGCGTACGACGCCGCGGGCGATGCGGTTCCCGGATGTCTGCATGATCGTGTCGTGGAAGGCCCGGTCATGGTCGTGGTAGGTGACGTGGTCGTCGACGAGTTCGTCCATCCGGTCCACCATGGCCCGCAGTCGGTCGACGGTCTCGCTGTCGGCGAGGCGGGCCGCGACGTTCGCCATGTCGGACTCCAGCACCCGCCGGGTGACGACCAGGTCGTCGAGGATGGCGAGGCTGTCGTCCACCGCGATGGTGGCCGCGAGGACCAGTTCGTCGAGCATGTCCCAGTGAGCCGGCGGGGTGACCATGGTGCCGGCGCCCTGACGGACCTGCACCAGGCCCTTCTCCTGAAGGATCTTCACTGCTTCCCGGACGACGGTCCGGCTCACGCCGAAGGTCTCGCAGAGGATCGGCTCGGGGGGTAGAGACGTCCCGGACGGGTGTACGCCGCGGACGATGCGCTCCACCAGTTCGGCGGTGACCGCCCTGGCGAGGTTGGTCGGCCGACGCACCCACGCCGGGGTCGCCGGGCTGTTCAGGGCTGTCTCCTGCGGTGGCGTCATGTCCCCCTCCGAATGGCTCGCCGTGGCACGACGTCTGGGTCAGTGTACGGCCGACTGTTGACGTCACACGTCATACGAGTTACCTTCCGGTCAACATTTGGCTCGCGGGACACCCGCCGGCCACCCCCCATATAGAGGTGACAATCGATGAGACAGCGCGCAATATGGTCGGCCGTCCTCGTTGTGGGCCTGGCCCTGGCCGGTTGTGGAAGTGCTAGCGATTCGGGCAAGTCAACCAGCTCGGACGGCAAGTTGGTCGTGTGGGACTGGAAGTCCGGCGAGCCGTTCGCCAAATCCTATCTGGACAAGGCCAAGGCTGACTTCAAGAAGAAGCACCCTGACGTCGAGGTTGAGTTCGTCGCACAGCCCTTCGACCAGTACTACACGCTGCTCGGTGCGGCGATCCAGTCCGGCAAGGGCCCGGACGTCATGATGTTCAACGGCGGCGGACAGATCCGCGACCGGGTGGACGCGCTGGTGCCGATCACCGAGTACGTGGCCGAGGACAAGCAGCGGCTGGCCGGCTGGGAGGCGTTCAGCAAGGACGGCAAGATCTACGCCACCCCGGTGACGCTGCAGGGCTACCCGATCTACTACAACAAGACGATCTACCAGAAGGCGAACCTCGACCCGGCGAGCCCGGCCACCACGTGGGACAAGTTCGTCGCCGACTGCGACGCCATCGCCAAGGCCGGCTCCAAGTGCTTCGCCCTCGGCAACAAGGAAGGTGTCGGCATCCAGTTCTGGATGTCGAGCATGGGCTCGACCACCCTCACCGCCGCCGAGTACGACGCCTGGATCGCCGGCAAGCGCGACTGGAACTCGCCGAACGTCAAGCGGCTCTTCCAGCTCTGGAAGGAGACCGGCGACAAGAAGATGAACAGCGACGGGGCCAACTCGACCGCCATGTTCAACGACTCCTTCGCGTACTTCCAGTCCGGTAAGGCCGCCCACGTCATGGGTCTGATGTCGGACGTCGGGCACTGGCAGGACTTCAACGAGTTCCTGACCCCGGAGAAGCTCGGCGTCATGAAGGCCCCCGTCGTCACCGCCGGCACCACGCCGAGCCTCCCGTACGACGGTGGCATCGGGTACGCGGTCGCCAAGTGGACGAAGGACCCGAAGATGGCCGCCGACCTGGCGCGCTCCCTGAGCTCGGCCGACGCGTTGAAGTCCTTCTACGCCGACGCCGGCGCGATCGCCGCCGACACCACCATCGACGTGTCGCAGGCCGGGCCGGCCGTCGCCACGATCGTGGGCGAGCTGAAGAGCGGCAAGCCCGCTCTGCACGTGGCGCTCTCCTCGAAGACGATCGACCTGATGGGGCGCCTCTCCCAGCAGCTGCTCAGCGGTTCGATCACCGTCGACGAGGTGGTGAAGCAGTTGGCCGCTTCCGACCAGGCGGGCTGACCTCGTGCCGATCGGAAACACGCAACCGTCGGTCCGTCCGGCTTCGGCCGGACGGGCCGGCGGGGCGGCGGTCTCCCCCGCCGCGCATCGGAGTGGCGCACGACCCCGTCGCACCCGTGGCGGCCTTCGCGCCGAGCGCTACGCCCCCTACATCCTGGTCCTCCCGGCCGTCCTGATCATCGTGCTGCTGCGGCTCTACCCGCTGCTGCTGGGCGTCAACTTCTCCTTCACCGGTGACGGCGCGCAGAACGGGACCTCGGTCGGATTCGGCAACTACCGCGAGCTGTTCGGAGATCCGCTGTTCCGGACCGCGCTGAGCAACGTCGGGCTGTTGGTGCTGTTGCTGCCGGTGGCGGTGGCGATTCCCGGTCTGCTCGCGACGTTCATCTACCTTCGGGTGCCCGGCCACCGCTTCTACCGCAGCGTCTACTTCTTTCCCGCCGTGCTCTCGCCGGTCATCGTCGGGGCGATCTTCAACCTGCTGCTCGCCTTCGACGGCCCGCTCAACGCCGTGCTCGGGTCGTTCGGTGTCGGTCCGGTGGACTGGCTCGGGGACCCGGACATCGCGATGTTCATGGTGGTGGGAGTGCACATCTGGGCCACCTTCGGGATGGCGCTGGTGGTGTTCCTCGCCGGCTTCGCCACGCTGGACGCCGCGCTCCTGGACGCGGCCCGGGTGGACGGGGCGTCGCTGCGCCAGGTCGTCTGGCACGTGATCATCCCGAGCCTCGCCCGGACCATCCAGTTCGTCTTCGTGACCACGATGATCGGGATGCTGACCTCGATGTTCGGGCTGCTCTTCGTGATGACCAGCGGTGGGCCGGAGGGCTCGACGTACCTGCCGGAGTACTACATCTGGATCCAGCAGGGTCAGATGAACCGTCCGGCTCTCGCGTCTGCGGCCTCGACGATCCTCTTCATGATCATGCTCGTCGTGGGGCTGTTGCAGATCAAGTTGCTCGAACGATCCGGAAAGGAGGATTGATGTCTCGCCTCCGCCTGGGACGGTGGCTGATCGCCATCCCCATGTCGCTGCTCGCCCTGGCGACGATCTACCCCCTGCTGTTCACCGCCAACGTCGCGATGAAGACGCGGCGTGACTACATCCTCGACCGGTTCGGCCTGACCGACACGCTGCGCTGGGAGAACATCAGCACGGCGTGGACCAGCGTCGGTATGGGCCGCTACTTCGTCAACTCGCTGTTCGTGGTGACGGTGTCGGTGCTCCTGCTCCTGCTGTTCGGCTCGATGGCCGGCTTCGCCCTGAGTCAACTGCGGTTCCGCGGCTCGTCGGCGTTGTTCCTGGGTTGCCTGGCGGGGCTCTTCATCCCGTTCCAGGTGATCATGGTGCCGCTCGCGCGGATCATGGCCGACACCGCGCTCATCGACACGTACCCGGGCCTGATCCTGGTCTATGTGGCCCAGTTCCTGCCCTTCACCGTCTTTCTCATGACGAGCTACTACAAGGGCATTCCGCCGGAGATCGTCGACGCCGCGCGGATCGACGGCAGCACGGTGTACGGCGTGTACCGCCGGATCATGCTGCCGCTGGGCACTCCGGCGCTGCTGTCGGTCGGCATCCTCAACGCCCTGTTCTGCTGGAACGACGTCCTCATGGCGCTGGTGATGATGCCCTCGGCCGATCACCGGACGCTCATGATCGGGGTGACCTCGCTGCGCGGGCAGTACTCCGACAACATCCCCACGTTCGCCTCCGGGGTGCTGATCGCCGCGATACCCGTCCTGTTGGTTTACCTGTTCCTCCAGCGCCAAATTGCCGACGGCGTAGCCGCCGGTTCCACGAAGGGTTAACATGCGGATCACGGGATATCGGACGCTCTCCACGGTCCAGGAATGGGGCCGACCGGTCGGCGACGCCAACGGTGTGTTCGCCGACGGGGTGGTCCCGGTCTCGATCGTCATCGTCGACACCGACGAGGGCATCTCGGGAGTGGGCCTCGGGCCGCACGTCGAGATCGAGCGGATCTTCCCAGCCATCGAGGGCGAAGACCCCCGTGCCGTGACGTCCCTGTACGACCGCATGTTGCGGCACACCTTCAAGGCCGGCCACGCCGGGCCGGTGTTCGGCACCATCGGCGCTCTGGACACCGCACTCTGGGACATCAAGGCGCAGGCCGCCGGCGAACCGCTGTGGCGGCTGCTGGGCGGACGGGACCGGCGGGTGACCGCCTACGCGTCCGGTCTGGACATCGGGCTCACCGACGACGAACTCGTCGCGGAGTACGAGGTCTACGCGAGCCACGGCCTGCGGGCCGCCAAGCTCAAGGGCGGCCTCGACATCGAGCGCGATCGGCACCGCCTGAGTCTGGTCAGGGAGGTCCTGACCGAGGCCGGGCACGGCCGGCGGCCGGGCCTGATGCTCGACGTCAACGAGGCGTGGACCCGCAAGCAGGCCGTCCGGCACGTCTGCGAGCTGGAACGCACCCTGGACCTCATCTGGATCGAGGAGCCGGTCCGACGCTGGGACGCCGAGGGTCTGGCCGCGGTCAGCCGAGGCGTGTCCGCGTCGGTCGCCACCGGTGAGAATCTGACCGGGCTCGAACAGTACCGTCCGCTGATCGCGGCGGGCGCGGTCGACATCGTCCAGATGGCGGCCGTCTGGGGGGTCACCCACTTCCTGCGGGCGTCTGCGCTGGCCCACGCCCACGACCTGCCGGTCAGCCCGATCGGCAACAGCCCGGTCGGGCTGCTGCACGCCGCGACCTCGGTGCCGAACCACCTGACCAGCGAGTTGCAGGACCTGCACACACCAGTTGGTGTCTCCATCGACCTGCACGTCGAGGATGGCGCCTTCATCCTCGGCGACGCACCCGGGCTCGGGGTCCGGGTGGACGAGGAGCGGATCCGGGCGGTCAACCGCCGCCCGCAGGCGCAGATGGCCGACAGCCCCAATGTTCGGCCGGAGCGGGCCGGACGTCGGCTGCTGGCCGGAGTCGACGGGGTGATCCCCACCCGCCAGGTGCCTGTCGTGGCGCTGAACTCCCGCAACGAGGTGTCGCCGACCGTACGGCACTGAGCTGACCATTGGAACAGGAAGGGCGTGGGTGCATCGCGACGGCGGTGCACCCACGACCATGCCCGGTCGGCACGACCGACGTACCGACCGTCGAGACGGAGGAACGATGAAGGCAGTCGTCTACCGGGGAGCGCGAGACCTCGGAATCGAGAACCGCGACCCGGAGCCACCGGGCCCCGGCCAGGTACGGATCGAGGTGGCGTACACCGGGATCTGCGGTACGGATCTGCACATCTACCACGGGGACATGGACGCCCGGGTCGGTGACTCCGCGATCATCGGGCACGAGATGTCCGGTCGGATCGCGGCCGTCGGCGAGGGCGTGACCGGCTGGGACTTCGGTCAGGCCGTCACCGTGATGCCGACCCGACCCTGCGGACGGTGCGCCGCCTGCCAGCGGGGCAACTCCCACGTCTGCCACGCCATGAACTTCCTCGGCATCGACTCACCGGGTGCCATGCAGTCCTCCTGGACCGTGCCGGTGGAGCTGGTTCTGCCGCTTCCGGAGGAACTGCCCCTCGACCACGCGGCGCTCGTCGAGCCGGTGGCGGTGGCCGTGCACGACGTACGCCGGGGGAACGTGAGCGCCGACGACCAGGTGGTGGTGGTCGGTGGTGGACCGGTCGGCGTCCTGATCGCCACCGTCGCGCGGGGCCGTGGAGCGCGGGTGCTCCTCGTCGAGCCGGACCCGTTCCGACGCGAGGTTGCCGAGGGGATCGGGATCGAGGCCGTCGATCCGCGAGCGACCGACGTGGTGGCGCTGGTGAACGACCGTACCGATGGCGCGGGCGCCGACATCGCCTTCGAGGTGTCCGGCTCCCCGGCCGGCGTCACCACGGCGGTGGACGTCCTCACCACTCGCGGGCGGCTGGTCATGGTGGCGATCCACCCTCAGCCCCGGGAGGTCAACCTGCACCGGTTCTTCTGGCGTGAGCTGGAACTCCTGGGTGCCCGGCTGTATCAGCGCGACGACATGGTGGAGGCGATCCGGTTGGTCGCCTCGGGTGCGATCCCGGCACAGCAGCTGATCTCCCGGGTCGAGCCGGTCGAGGCGGCCAGCGCGGCCTTCGAGGCGCTGGAGGGTGGCGGCGTCATGAAGGTGCTGCTCGATGTGCGGGAGGGTAACAAGTGACGGCCCTGTTCGACCTGTCCGGTCAGACCGCTGTCGTGACCGGGGCCCGGCGTGGCATCGGCCTCGCCATGGCCGAGGCCCTGGCCCTGGCCGGCGCCGACATCGTGGGCGTTTCCGCCCAACTCGAAGCGGAGGGTAGCGAGGTCGAACGCCGGGTGCGCGCCACCGGCCGCCGGTTCACCGCGCTGCGGGCGGACCTCGGCGACCGGGCGGCAGTGCACCGGTTGGCCAGCGACATCACCGCCCTCGGGCCGGTCGACATCCTGGTGAACAACGGCGGCACGATCGCCCGGACCCCGGCCGCGGAGCACCCGGACGAGATGTGGGACCACGTGATCGAGGTGAACCTCAGCAGCCAGTTCATCCTCAGTCGGGAGATCGGCCGGACGATGGTCGAGCGCGGCCGAGGGAAGATCATCTTCACCGCGTCGCTGTTGAGTTTCCAGGGCGGCATCACCGTCCCCGGCTACGCCGCGTCGAAGTCGGGCGTGGCCGGCCTCACCAAGGCCTTGGCGAACGAGTGGGCGGCCCGCGGGGTGAACGTCAACGCCATCGCGCCCGGTTACATCGGCACCGACAACACCCAGGCGCTGCGTGACGACCCCGACCGCAACGAGGCGATCCTCGGCCGGATCCCGGCCGGCCGGTGGGGCCGGGCCGACGATCTCGGCGGCGCCACAGTGTTCCTGGCGTCGACAGCGTCGGACTACGTCAACGGCGTCGTGCTGCCCGTCGACGGCGGGTGGCTGGGCCGATGACTGGCGCACAGGAGCCCGGGCGCACCGGGATCGTCGACGCGCACCACCACCTCTGGGTCCGCGCCCGGCACCCGCAGCCGTGGATCGACCCGGTGACCATGGCGGCCATCGACGCCGACTTCGAACCCGCCGATCTCGCGCCGCCGGCCCGGGCCGCCGGGGTCACCGCGACAGTGGTGGTGCAGTCCGTCGCCTCCGACGCGGAGACGGTCGACCTGCTGGGGGTGGCGGCCGAGGACACAGTGGTCCGTGGGGTCGTCGGCTGGGTGGACCTGACCGCCGAGGACGTTGCGGACCGCCTCGACAGCCTGCGGGCAGCCCGAGGCGGGGAACGCCTCGTCGGCATCCGCCACCTCGTGCAGTCCGAGACCGACCCGGCGTACCTGGACCGTCCCGACGTCCGTCGGGGGATCGCGGCGGTGGGTGCCGCCGGCCTCGTCTTCGACCTGCTGGTACGCCAACACCAGCTCCCCATGGCCGCGCGTCTCACGCGCGACCTGCCCGAGGTGAGCTTCGTCCTCGACCACCTGGGCAAGCCCGCCCTCGGCAGCCCGGAGATGGCCGAGTGGAGGCGGGACCTGCTGTCGTTGGCCGCCTCACCCAACACGACGGCGAAGCTCTCCGGGCTGGTGACGGAGGTGCCGCTCGCGCACTGGACGCCGGCTGACCTTCAACCCGCCGTCGAGGACGCCCTCGACGCGTTCGGGCCGGACCGACTGATGTTCGGCTCGGACTGGCCGGTCTGTCTGCTCGCCAGTTCGTACCAGCGGTGGGTCGACACCCTGGCGGAGCTGCTGGAGGGCCAGGACGGTCCCGGCCGGGCGTCGGTCTGGGGCGGGACGGCACGCCGCGTCTACGGGCTGGGGCCCTCATGATGGCGCGCGCACTGCCGCGCCGCCCGCAGCTACGGCTCACCGAGCTGGGCTTCGGCGCGGCCCAGGGGGGCAACCTGTACCGGACGACGACGGACGAGGAGTTCGCCTCGGCGGTCGACGCCGCGTGGGAGGCGGGCCTCCGGTACTTCGACACCGCGCCGCACTACGGTCTCGGGCTGTCCGAGCGCCGCCTCGGTGCCGCGCTGCGCCAACGGCCGCGCGACGAGTACGTGGTGTCGACCAAGGTCGGGCGACTCCTGGTGCCGACGCCTCAGGACGCGCACCGGCGCGACTCCGACGGGTTCGACGTGCCAGCGACCCACCGGCGGGTGTGGGACTTCAGCCGCGACGGCGTGCTCCGCTCCATCGAGGCCAGCCTGGAGCGGACCGGGCTGGACCGGATCGACATCGTCTACCTGCACGACCCGGACGACCACTGGGAGCAGGCCGCGCACGAGGCCGTACCCGCCCTGATCGACCTGCGGGACCAGGGCGTCGTGGGTGCCATCGGCGCCGGCATGAACCAGTCGGCGATGCTGGCGCGGTTCGTCCGGGAGACCGACGTCGACGTGATGATGTGCGCCGGGCGGTACACCCTGCTCGAACAGGGCGCGGCCACAGACCTGCTGCCGGCCGCCGAGAACCGGGGGGTGGGCGTGGTCATCGCGGGCGTCTACAACTCGGGGCTGCTCTCGCGGGACCGGCCGCCGGCCGACGCCGTCTACAACTACCAGCAGGCCCCGGCGGCGCTGATCGAGCGGGCGCGGCGCATCGCCACCGTCTGCGAGACGTACGGGGTGACCCTGCCGCAGGCGGCCCTCGCCTTCGTCCGCCGGCACCCGGCCGTGGTGTCGACGGTGGTCGGCGTCCGCGACGAGGCACAGGCGGTCGAGACGGTGCGACGCTCCGGGATCGTCGTGCCGGAGGAGCTGTGGGACGACCTGGCGGCGGCCGGGCTGCTCGCCGCGCCGCCCGGTCAGCCTGCCTGATCGACGACGACGTCCCGGCCGGGACCGGCTCCGACTTCCGGACACCGGTCCCGACCGGGACGTCATCTGTTACCGCGACAGCCGCAGATCAGAGTGCGGTGAAGCGCCACTGCTGGTTGGCCGCGTTGCTGCAGGTCCACTGCAACACCCGGGCGCCGTCGGCCGTGGAAGCACCGTTGACGTCCAGGCAGAGCCCGCTCAGCACACTCTTCACCGTGTACACGCCGGAGGTTCCCGTCGCGGTGGCGGTGAACTTCTGCTGGTTGCCGTTGTTGCAGGTGGCCTGCTGGAGGAAGGCACCCGCCGTGGTCGAACTGCCGACCACCTCGACGCACTTGCCGCTGTGCACCGCCTTGAGGTAGAGCGCGCCGTTACCGGCGTCGACGGCCTGCCACCGCTGGTTGTTGCCGCCGGTCGACGCCCACTGGGTGATCTGGGCGCCGTCGGCGGTGGAGACCCCGCTGACGTCCATCAGCTTGTTGCTGTGCTGCGCGGTGACCGTGTAGGTCTTGCCCGCCAACCCGGTGCCGGTGCCGGTGCCGGGTGTCCCGACGCCGTTCCCGCCGAAGGTGTGCGAGTCCAGGTCGAACGAGTTGTTGGCGTTCTTGAACACCATGTAGAGCGTCTGTGCCCCACTGCTGGCGGCGACGCTCACCGGTGTCGTGGACTGGTAGTTGTCCCAGCCACCGGTACTGGGCACCGTGGTGGTGGCCAGCAGCGTCCCGGTCGGCGAGCCGGACCGCAGTTCGATCGAACCGCCGCCGGAGGGCGACGACACCCGGTAGCTCACTGTGGAGATACCGGACAGGTTCATCGGGCTGAACGCGATCCAGTCGTTCGAGGAGATGTCACCGATGCGCTTGGTGCTCTCCGCCGCGGCCTGGTCGATGACCCGGATGCCGGACTGGCTGCTGAAGTACTCGGACTGCTTGTGCTTCGGCTGCAGGATCGCTTGTGCGGTGCCGGTGAGCGGGGACCCGCCGCCCGAGCCGCCGTTGTCGGTGTACCGCGCGTTCAGCACGTAGAACAGGTTGGCGCCATCGGGGTGCCCGCCGAGCAGGTCGGTGGAGATGGTGCCCGAGCAGCCCGGATACTCGGTGGTCTCGTGCGCGTGGTCGTCGTGACCCAGCGCCGGGTTGAGGAACACCTTCGAGCAGTCGACCGTTCCGCCGTCCGGATCGGTCACGGTGATCTGGTACGACACCTTGTCACCGAAGGTCAGCATGCCGCCGTTGCCCGGTGTGGTGATGGTGACCACCGGGGCGCTGTTGCCGACGGTGATCGGCACGTTGGCGAAGCCGGTCTTGCCGGTGCTGTCGGTGACCTTCAACTGGGCGGTGTAGTTGCCGTTGGAGGTGTACACCTTCGACGGGTTGGCCGCCGTCGAGGTGGTGCCGTCGCCGAACGTCCACAGGTAGCTCAGCGTGTTGCCGTCCGGGTCGGACGTGCCAGCGCTGCTGAACTGGACCGTCAGCGGCGCGCTGCCGCTGGTGGGCGTGCCGGTGGCCTTGACGATCGGGGACCGGCCGCCCTGGATGTAGTCGATCCGGTAGAGCCCGGAGTCGCTGTTGCCGCCGCCGAAGTTGGTGCCCCACTCCAGCAGGTAGAGCGAACCGTCCTTGCCGAACTCCATGTCCATCGGCTTGTTGAAGCCAGTGCCGGACAGGAACGGGTTGGTGCGGGTGACCGCCGAGGAGGAGTCGAAGTGCACCTCCTTGATGTAGTTGCGCGCCCACTCGTAGAAGAAGTGCACCCCGTCGTAGTAGGGCGGGAACTTCGTCGCGGACGGGTTCGACGCGTCGTACCGGTAGACCGGGCCGCCCATCGGCGCCGAGCCGCCGGAGCCGAGCTCCGGGAACGTCGTCGAGGCCGGGTAGCCGTACCAGATGTTCGGCATGACGACCGGCTTCAGGCTGGTCAGACCGGTGTTGTTCGGCGAGTTGTTGACCGGTGCCGAGCAGTTGAACTTCGCGCCGACCACGCCGGTGTCCGGGTTGTACGGCGCGTACGGCTGGTTGTTGCCGTGGCAGAACGGCCAGCCGTAGTTGCCGGGCGTCTTGATGACGTTCAGCTCGACCAGGCCCTCCGGACCCCGGTTGGTGGTGGGCGGGTTGCGGTCCGGCCCGTAGTCGGCCAGGTAGACCCAGCCGTTGGCCGGGTCGATCGAAAAGCGGAACGGGTTGCGGAAGCCCATCGCGTAGATTTCCGGCTTGGTCTGGGCCGTGCCCTGCGGGTAGAGGTTGCCGCTCGGGATGGTGTAGCTGCCGCTGGCCCCGGGCCGGATGCGCAGCAGCTTGCCGCGCAGGTCGTTCGTGTTACCCGCGCTGCGGGCGGCGTCCAGGTTGGACTTGCCCGAGCGCCAGTCCAGCGGGGCGTAGCCCTGCCAGTTGGGGTCGAGGTTCGGCGGCGTGTCGTCGCCGGTGCCGATGTAGAGGTTGCCGTCCGGACCGAACTTGATGTAGCCGCCGGTGTGGCCGGGCTCGGGGAACGTCCGGTCCCGGTACGCCGGGATGTCGATGATCGTCACACCGCTCGACGTGTTCAGCGTGTCACCGCTGACCGTGTAACGGGAGACCCGGTTGACGTCGGTGCTGCTGCTCGCCGGCGAGTGGTACAGGTAGATGTACCCGTTCGTGGCGAAGTTGGGGTCCAACGCCATGCCGGTGAGGCCGTCCTCGCCACCGGTGTAGACGCTGAGGGTGCCGGCGGTGACGGTGCTGTTGGTGGAGGGCTTGAAGATCTTCACCTGGCCGCCGCGCTGGACGTAGAAGACGCGGCCGTCCGGGGCCACGCCCATCGCCATCGGGTCGACGGTGTTGTCGTCGAGGGTGCGCTTCTCGAAGTTGCCCCACACGGTGCCGCCGCAGTCTCCGGCGGCGTTACCGGCCGCCCACTTGATGCCGCCGAGCACGTGGTTCTGGAAGTTCGCCTCGCTGTAGGAGGCGATAGCGTGGCCCATCGCCGTGGCCCACACCCGCCCGCCGCCGGTGTCGCGGCACCAGGAGATCGGGTGGTCGTTGCCCATCGCCCGGGATCCCGGGTTGTAGGTGCGCTCGTCGGCGGTCACCAGCACGTGCACCTTGCCGCGCGGGTTGGCGTCGAAGTTGTACCACTCCTCGCTGCGGGTCCACCGGTCCGGCAGGCTGGCCGTCGACGGGTGCTTCTTGTCGGCGACGATGGCGGTGCCCTGGAGCACGCCGGGGGAGTGCTCGGGCATGTGGGCGCCGGCGTTGATGGTCTGGTCCCACCACGGGTACTCGGACTCGATGCCCATGTCGAGGGCGTTGTGGATGGCTACGATGCCCTTGCCGCTGGCGAGGTAGCCCTCCACCGCCTGGCGCTGCGCCGCCGAGGTCCAGACCATGCCGGAGGTCTGGAGCATGACGATCACGTCGAAGGTCGCCAGGTTGGCGGCGGTGAAGACGCTCGAGTCCTCGGTCGCCACCATCTCGAAGTTGTTCGCGGAGGCCTGCTGCTGGAGCATGCTGATCCCAGCCGGGATCGAGTCGTGCCGGTAGCCGGTGGTCTTGCTGAACACCAGGGCCCGGAAGGCCGGGGCCGCCGAAGCGGGTGGAGCGAGTCCGAGCGCCAGCAACAGGCCGGCGATCACTGAGATGAGCAATGTGTTGCGACGCATGCCGTCTCCTAGGTTGGGCGGGCGTAGGGATTGCGACCACGGGGCCCTACCACGCGTCAGGTTGACCCTGGACACGTGCGGGGACACGGGCGCGCTGGTCTGTCCTCATGCCGTTCGCCGCAACGGCAGTCAGACCTGCGAGACGTCACACAGCGTGATGGTGGCTGTGGTTCTCGTCCCGTGGTCCACGAGGTCAGGATGAGCCAGAGATCGATGGCTGTCAATCAACAAAGTAACGTCCGACGTCCTGCCCGGTGAACGACGTCCGTGCTCGGCTCCCTTGCTGCGGCGCCGCCTGTCGATCCCGGCCCGACCTGGCAGTCGGACTTGATCGAGGATTGCGGACCCGCATCCAAACATCTATCTTCATACGTGTGATGTTTCGTCGGTGTCAAGGGAATGTTTGCACCGCAAGAACGTAAGTCGTGGTTGTTGCCACGAAAGCTTGATGTTCAGCGCCTTGAAGCCGCCGTAGTGTGGCATCCAAATATATCTATCATTACTGTCTGTGAGGGCCTTCGGGATGTCAGATCCGCCGCCGACGCCGCTTCTCACCCTTCGGGGCATCGGCAAGTCCTTCCTCGGAGTCCGCGTTCTCGATGGTGTCGACCTCGATGTCGCGCCGGGCGAGGTGCACGCCGTCGTCGGTGAGAACGGTGCCGGGAAGTCGACCCTCATGAAGATCGTCTCGGGCGGGCACGCCCCGGACGGCGGCACTGTCGAGTTCGCCGGTGCGACGCGTACGTTCCGTGGTCCACGCGACGCGCAGCGGGCCGGCATCGGCATCATCCACCAGGAGTTCAACCTTCTCCCGGAGCGCACCGTCGCGGAGAACGTCTACCTGGGGCACGAGCCGGTCCGACGCGGGCTCGTCGATCGTCGCGGAATGCTCGACCGCACCACGCGGCTGCTGGCCTCGATCGGTGAGACCACGTTGCCGGCCGACGCCCGGGTGGGGCAGTTGGGCGTCGCACAGCAGCAGGTCGTCGAGATCGCCAAGGCCCTCGCCCTGGACGCGCGGCTGCTCATCATGGACGAACCGACCGCCGCGCTCGCCGACCACGAGGTCGAGTTGCTCTACGGGCTGGTGCGCCGACTCCAGGAGCGGGGCATCGGTTTGCTGTACGTCTCGCACCGGCTCGCCGAGGTCTTCGACCTGTCCGGTCGGATCACAGTGCTCAAGGACGGCCGCCGGGTCACCACTGTGGACACCGCGAGCACCACCGCAGACGAGTTGGTGCGGCACATGGTCGGCCGGGAACTGTCCAGCTACTACCCGGACCGGGCCGCTCCCGAGGACCGGGGCCCGGTGCGGCTCAACCTCCGCGACGCTGGCAACCGGAAGCTGCGCGACGTCAACCTCCAGTTGCGCGCCGGTGAGGTGCTCGGCATCGGCGGCCTCCAGGGCTCCGGACGCTCGGCGCTGGCCCGCGCGATCTTCGGGGTGTCGCCGTTCACGACCGGCGACGTCACGCTCGACGACCGGCCGGTCCGACTGCGCTCACCCCGCACCGCCATGCGGGCCGGCATCGCCTACGTCACCGAGGACCGCAAGGGCGAGGGGATCGTCCCCCGGCAGTCGGTACTGGACAACGCGCTGCTCGCCAGCCGGGCCGTCTTCGCCGCCCGGTCCGGCAGGGCCGCGAGGACCGCCCGCGTACGCGAGTTGCTGGCCGCCGTGGAGATCCGCGGCGCCGGCGACGACCAGGAGATCCGCTTTCTGTCCGGCGGCAACCAGCAGAAGGTCGTGCTGGCCCGATGGCTCGCGCTCAACCCGCGGATCCTGCTCTTCGACGAGCCGACCCGGGGCATCGACGTGGGCGCGAAGTCAGCCATTCACGACCTCGTCCGCCGCCTCGCTCGTGACGGCGCGGCCGTGCTGATGATCTCGTCCGATCTACCGGAGCTGCTGGGGATGAGTGACCGGATCGTCGTCATGCGGGACGGCCACGTCGCGGGCGAGCTGCCCGCCGGCGCGACCGAGGAGGAGGTCGTCGCGTTGGCGGTCGGCACCGTACGGGAGAAGGCCCAGTGAGCGCGAGGAGTGAGCCGGGTTTGCGAGCCCCGCAGTCGCGAAGCGAGGTGGCCCAGTGAGCGCGAGGAGTGAGTCGGGTTTGCGAGCCCCGCAGTCGCGAACCGAGGTGGCCCAGTGAGCGCGAGGAGTGAGTCGGGTTTGCGAGCCCCGCAGTCGCGAAGCGAGGTGGCCCAGTGAGCGCTCTGTCGCTGTTGCCGGCCCGGCGTTCGGTACCGGGCGTGTTCGTGGCCCTGACCCTGACCCTGGCGATCGGCTGGCTGGTCGTCCTGCTCGACGGTGGTCAGCTCTTCAACCAGTCGACGACTGTGAGCCTGCTGCACGTCGCCGCCGGCCTCGGGTTGGTCGCGGTGGGGCAGACCCTGGTCATCCTGGGGGGCTCGCTCGACCTATCGGTGGCGTACGTGATCAGCCTCAGCACCCTCGTCGCGGCCGAGACGATGAACGGCAGCGACGGCGCGGTGCTGCCGGCGATCGGCCTGGTGCTCGTCGTCAGCGCCGGTGTCGGGCTGCTCAACGGGCTCCTCGTGACCAGGTTCCGGGTCAACGCGTTCATCGCGACCCTCGGCGTCGGGCTGCTGCTCAAGGGCTACCTCGACAACGGCTACGACGGCCCGGCCGGCACCACGGCACCCTCGCTGGTGCAGGCGCTCGGTTACCAGCGCGTCGGGCCGGTGCCGGTGTCGTTCCTGCTGCTGATAGCTGTCACCGCGGCGGCCTGGTTCGCGCTCTCGCGGACCCGCTTCGGTCACCACCTGGTCGCCGTCGGCGGGGATCCGGAGGTGGCCCGGCTCTCCGGCGTCCGCAACGACCGGGTCCTCGTCACCGCCCACGTGCTGTGCTCGATGTGCGCGGGGCTCGCCGGCATCTACCTCGCCAGTCGGCTCGGCTCGGGCGCCCCGCGCGTCGGCACCGAGGGCCTCTACGACCTGGAGTCGATCGCCGCTGTGGTGATCGGCGGTACCGCCCTCGCCGGTGGGCGTGGCGGTGTCATCGGCACTGTCGGTGGCGTGGTGCTGCTGGCCAGCATCGACGCCATCTTCAACCAGCTTGAGGTCGACGCCTTCTTCAAGCAGGTGATCCGGGGCGTCATCATCATCGCCGCGGTCGCCGTCTACGCCCGCCGGGCCATGCGAAAGGCGGCCTAGCCATGCAGACCGTCCAGCCCCGTTCCCTGCCGCTGCGTCTGCCGCGGATGCGTCCCGGTGGTGTCCTGCCGATCCTCGCGATCCTCGCGGTGCTGTTGGTGCTCGTCGGCATCCGGCAGCCCGACTTCCTGGCCCCGCAGTCGCTGATGTCCTTCCTCGGTCGTTCGGCGCCGATCATCCTGCTCGCCGCCGGCCAGTACTTCGTGATCGTGTCCGGCGAGTTCGACCTCTCGGTCGGTTCCCTGGTCACCGCTCAGGTGGTGGTCGCCGCCCGGCTGATCGACAGCGACCCGTCGCGTACCTGGCCGGTGGTGCTGCTCCTGCTCGCCTTCGGGGCACTGGTCGGGTTGGTCAACGGTCTGATCACGACACGGCTGCGGGTGCCGTCGTTCATCACCACCCTCGGCATGTTCCTGATCCTCGTCGGCGCTGTCTACCTGTGGTCCGATGGCGCACCGAAGGGCGGGCTCTCCGAGGAGTTCCGACGGTTCGGCCGGCGGGCCTTCGAGGACGTGCCTTTGCTGGGCCGTGTGCCGTACGCGCTGCTGGTCCTGGTGGTCCTGGCGGTGGCGGCCGTGCTGCTGATGCGTTCCGACTTCGGCCGGACGCTGGTCGCCGTCGGCGACAACCCGCGCACCGCCGAGCTCAGCGGTGTACGCGTGTGGCGTACCCGGACCTTCGCCTTCATCCTCAGCGGGCTCGCGGCGGCGGTGGCGGCGATTCTGCTGGGCGGCTACAGCGGCGTGTCGTTCCAGGCCGGCGCGGGCCTGGAGTTCGGCGCGATCACCGCTGTCGTCCTCGGTGGGGTGGCCCTCGGCGGGGGTCGCGGCGCTGTCGTCGGGGCGATGCTCGGCGCGCTGACCCTCGAACTGCTGTTCGCCCTCATGAATTTCTACGGCGTCTCCGGCGCCCTCAGATCGACCGTCCAGGGCGGGATCATCCTGCTCGCGGTGGCGGTCTCGGCAACGCGTTCTTCTTCGAGATAAAGGGGAAACCATAGTGCGACGTTCCATGGCGGCGATTGCCGCTGTCACAGTGCTGTCCCTCGCCGCCTGTGCCACCGACGAGCCGGCCGCCGGCCCGTCGGGAAGTGCATCCGCCGCCACTGGCTCCGGCACCGGGGACCAGTCGAAGTTCTTCGTGCAGGCCGACTACGACGCCGAGTTGGCGCTGCTGGACGCGGCACCGACGGGCCCTGCCGACAAGCCGTGGGAGCAGGTGCTCAACCCCACGATGGTCGACACCGCCAAGTTCAAGAAGGCCGGTCCCCACAAGATCTGCTTCTCGAACGCGGCGCTGAACAACCCCTGGCGGCAGGTCGGCTTCAAGACCATGCAGGCAGAGGTCGAGGCGCAGAAGAGCCGGATCAAGGAGTTCGTGCACGTCGACGCCGAGGGCAAGGACCAGAAGCAGATCGCGGACATCAACGATCTGCTCGGTAAGGGCTGCGACGCGCTCATCGTCTCGCCGAACACCACCGCCACCCTCACCCCGGCCGTCGAGGCAGCCTGCAAGGCCGGGCTGCCGGTCGTCGTCTTCGACCGTGGGGTCGACACGAAGTGCCCGGTGACGTTCATCAACCCCATCGGCGGTTACGGGTTCGGCCACGTCGGGGCCGAGTTCGTCAGTCAGAAGATGAAGCCCGGCGGCAAGGTCCTCGCCCTGCGGATCCTGCCCGGCGTCGACGTCCTGGAGACCCGCTGGTCGGCGGCGAAGGTGGCGTTCGACAAGGCGAAGGTCGACGTCGTCGGTGTCGAGTTCACCGATGGTGACCCGGCCAAGACCAAGAAGATCGTCGACGACTACATCCAGCGGTACGGCACCATCGACGGGGTCTGGATGGACGCCGGAGCGGTGGCCGTCGCCGCGGTCGAGGCGTTCCAGGACGCGGGCAAGCCGGTTCCTCCGATGAACGGCGAGGACCAGCTCGACTTCCTGAAGATCTGGAAGGACAAGAAGCTCACGGCGATCGCGCCGACCTACCCGACCTACCAGTGGCGTACGCCGATCATCGCGGCGCTGCGGATCCTCGACGGTCAGCAGGTTTCCAACCCGTGGAAGCTGCCGCAGCCGACCGTCACCCAGGACAACCTCGACCAGTACCTCGACGCGGGCATGCCGCCGCTGCACTACGCAATGTGCGGCTGCACCGACCTGCCCGGTTACCCGCAGCGCTGGAAGTAGGAGTCCGATGTACGCCATCGGCGTCAACCCCTGGGTCTGGGCCTCGCCGGTCGACGACGAGGCCCTGGCCGAGCTGATTCCGCGGATCGCCGCGTTCGGCTTCGACGCGGTCGAGTTGCCGATCGAGCAGCCCGGCGACTGGGACCCGATCCGTACCCGGGACCTGTTGGCGGCGCACGGCCTCGTCGCCGCCGGTGTCTGCGCGGTCACCCCGCCGGGGCGGGAACTGGTCGACGCCGCACCGGCGGTCGTCGAGTCGACGGTGGCGTACCTCAAGGGCTGCGTGGCGAGCGCGGCGGCCGTCGGCGCTGGTTGCGTCGGCGGCCCCGCGTACGCCTCGGTCGGCCGCACCTGGCGGATGTCGGCGGCGGCCCGCGCGGCCTGCTACGCGGATTTCCGGCGGGCCCTGGCGCCGGTAGCCGAGCAGGCCGGCGAGGTGGGCGTGAGCATCGGTGTCGAGGCGTTGAACCGCTACGAGACGAGCGTCGTCAACACCATCGAGCAGACGATCGAGTTGATCGACGGGCTACCGCCGAACGTCGGCATCATGATCGATACGTACCACATGAACATCGAGGAGGCGGACCCCTACGCGGCCCTCGCGGTCGCCGGCCCGCACATCAAACACGTCCAGGTCAGCGGCACCAACCGGGGCGCTCCCGGCGCTGACCACTTCGACTGGCCCCGCTTCTTCGCCGTCCTGCGGGACACCGGCTACCAGGGCGCGATCTGCATCGAGTCGTTCACGGCGGAGAACGATGCCATCGCCACCGCCGCGGCGATCTGGCGTCCATTGGCCCCCTCGCAGGACCGTCTCGCCACGGACGGCCTGCGTTATCTCCGGGAGATCCTCGGATGACCGCCTCGACCGGCCACCCCCGCGCCGGTCGAGGCCGTTCCACCACCCCCACCCCGTTCTCACGTCAGGAGCACCGTCCCGTGTCCTCGTCCCTTTCGTCGCTGCGCCGACTGCTGGCCGGCGCCGCCGCGACAGCGGTGACCGCAGTGGTCGCGGTGACCGCCTCGGCCTCCCCGGCCCTCGCGGCCACCACCACCCTCTACGCGTCGCCCTCCGGCACCGGCACCACGTGTTCCGCCAGCCAACCGTGTTCGTTGGGCGCCGCCCAGACCGCGGTGCGGGCGATCAACAGCGCGATGTCCGGTGACATCGTCGTCGAGTTGGCGAACGGCGCCTACCGGCTCTCGTCGCCGCTGCGGTTCACCGCTGCCGACTCGGGCAACAACGGCTATCAGGTGATCTGGCGGGCGGCCTCCGGCGCACGTCCGACGATCACCGGCGCCCGGGCGGTCACCGGCTGGTCGCTCGTCGACTCCGGCAAGAACATCTGGCGGGCCAACGTTCCCGCCGGGCTCGACTCCCGTCAGCTCTACGTCAACGGGGTCGTCGCCACCCGGGCACGCACCGCAGTGAACCGTTCCGACTTCACCTTCACCACGTCCGGCATGCGGTTCACCAACAGCGCGCTCAACTACCTCAACAACCTCGGCAACCAGAACCGGGTCGAGGTGGAGAGCGTCGGCTCGTTCACCGACCGGTACTCGCCGGTGCAGAGCATCAGCGGCAACTTCCTGACGATGCAGCAGCCCGCCTGGAACAACAACACCTTCGGCTTCGACACGCTGTCGCGCCCGCACCGGGCCGGCCCGTTCTACCTGGCCAACGCGTACGAGTTCCTGGACTCGGCGGGGGAGTGGTATCTCAACCCGACCAACGGCCAGCTCAACTACATTCCGCTCAGCGGACAGAACATGAGCTCGGTCAGCGTGGAGCTGCCGCAGTTGCAGTCCCTGGTGAACGTCGGCGGCACCTACGACGCGCCCGCGCACCACATCTCGTTCAGCGGGATCACCTTCACCGGCACCAGCTGGCTCGGCCCGAGTAGCAGCAACGGCTTCGCCGACCAGCAGACCGGCGCGCACATCGTCGGTTCCTGGGCCCGCCCGTCGGACGCGCTGACCTCCTGCCAGGAGGGTTGCCCGCTGTTCGAGGCCACCCGCCCGAGCTGGGCGCAGATGCCGGCCGCGGTGCAGGTCTCCGCCGCCAACACCATCAGCTTCAGTGACTCCCAGTTCGTCAACCTCGGGCAGACGGCCATCGGCATCGGCAACGACGCCAACGCCCACGCCAGCGGCGTCGGGCTGGGGGCCAACAACATCACCGTCACCCGCTCGGAGATCGCCCGCAACTCCGCCGGTGGCGTCGTGGTCGGCGGCGTACGCGCCGACGCCCACCACCCCAGCGACCAGCGGATGGTCAACCGCAACGTCACCATCAGCAACAACAAGGTGCACGATCTCGGTCTGGAGTACCGGGGTGTCGTCTCGATCCTGACGACCTACGTGAGCACCTCGCTGGTCTCGCACAACGAGGTCTACAACATGCCGTACACCGGTCTGTCGGTCGGCTACGGCTGGGGCGCCAACGACGCCGGAGGCAGCCAGCACTACGCCAACCGTGGCCTGTACAACTACCAGCCGCGGTACACGACGGCGACCACCGCTGCCAACAACCAGGTCGTCGGCAACTACGTGCACGACGTCATGCAGCAGATGACAGACGGTGGGTGCATCTACACGCTGTCGGCGAACCCCGGTGGGTCCATCACCCAGAACTACTGCCTGCGGACCAACGGCTGGTTCGGGCTCTACTTCGACGAGGGCTCGCGTTACTACACCGCCCGCAACAACGTGTTCTCCTCCACCGGCACCTGGGCGACCGCCAACTACTACTACGCCGAGAACATGGGCAACTTCACCGTTACCAACAACTGGTCGACCAACGGCAGCACGAACGTGACGAACGGCGACCGTGGCAACGTGGTCAACAGCAACGTCACTGTCAGCAACGGCAGTTGGCCGTCGGGCGCGCAGACGGTGATCAACACGGCTGGCGTGCAGAGCGGCGGCAGCACCAACCCGACGAACGTGCAGATCGTGGGCGCCCAGTCGGGCCGCTGCGCCGAGATCGGCAACTCCAGCACGACCAACGGCACGCAGGCCCAGATCTGGGACTGCATCAGCAACGTCGCCAACCAGCGGTGGACCCACACCGCGAGCCGGCAGCTCATGGTCTACGGCACCAAGTGCCTGGACGCCTCCGGCCAGGGAACCACCAATGGCACCGCAGTGGTGATCTGGGACTGCAACGGTGGCACCAACCAGCAGTGGAACGTCAACGCCAACGGCACGATCACGGGAGTGCAGTCGGGTCTCTGCCTGGACGCCAACGGCGCCGCTACGGCGAACGGCACGAAGTTGATCCTCTGGGCCTGCAGCGGCGGCACCAACCAGCAGTGGCAGCTGCGCAGCTGATCCAGTAGCTGGACACCGACGGGTCCGGGCCGGGGGCGTGACGCCTCCGCCCGGACCCATCCGGTTCAGCGCGCCACGTTCGCCCTCGCCGGGTCCACCGTCAACCCGGTGGTGGCCTCGTAGCGGACCGGGATGGGATCGGTGAGTTCCCCGACGAACGTTTCGTCGACGTGGTCGAGGAAGCCGATGAGGGACCAGCCGTCGGCGGGTCCGGGGACCAGCCGGGGCGCGTACAGGTGCGGGTGGGCGAACGGCTGGGCGGACGCGATGTCCCACGGCCCGAGGGTGGTCTCGCCGGTCGCCACCCAGATCCGGTGGTCGTCGTGCCGAGCGCTGCCGGTGGCCTCGGCGGAGAAGAGCAGCAGCGGCTGCCCGTCGAGGACCGCCACCTGGGGCACCTCCAGGTGACCGAAGCCGGCCGGAGTCGACAGCGGCGGCGCGACGGTCCAGGTGACGAGGTCGGTGGAGGTGGCGTGGCCGACGACGCCACGGGTGTTCGCCGGACCGGTGTTGGCGCGGGCGGTGATGAGCATGTGCCACCCCTCGCCGTCGGGGTCGGGAAACACCCACGGGTCACGCCACGCCTGCTCGTACCACAGCTCCTTGTCCAGCAGCTCGTACCAGGTGGGGTCGGCCTGGACGACCGGTTCGGTGCCGTGCCGGTGCCAGGTCATGAGGTCGTCGGAGACAGCCAGTCCGATGCGTTGGACGAGCCCGTCCTCCGCACGACTGACCCCGGTGTAGAACAGGTACCACCGTCCGTCCGGCCCGCGGACCGTGCAGCCCGTCCAGGTCGCCAGGTCGTCCCAGCTGGGCGCGTCGGCGGGGACCACGGCGTCGGCGACCAGGCGCCACGAGCGCAGGTCCGTCGAGACGGCGTGGCCGATGCCGGCCCGGCGGTGGCGGCGGTGCGGGTCGTGCAGGGCGCGGGACGCGCGCAGGAAGAACACGTGCCAGAGGCCGTTGTCGTCCCGCGCGTACCAGCTGTCCCACACCCAGTGGTCGGGTAGACAAAGCATGGACGGAAACCTAGCACTAAACCGTTTTAGCGTCGGTCAAAGCCCAAGCCGTCGGCACGGATCGGAGGGCCGGTGGTCAGCCGGCCGGTGGCGCGAGGGACCGGCGTCGGCGCAGGGGCATCGGAACGAGCGAGGGTTCGGCGGCACCCCCGTCCAGGAGTAGCTCGACAGCTCGCCGCCCCATCTGCTCGTGCGGTAGCGCGGTGGTGGCCAGGCTGGGACGCAACCAGGCGGCGATCGGGTCGTCGTCGAACGAGATGACCGAGATGTCCTCCGGGACGGTCAGCCCCGCCTCGCCGAGTGCCTGGTAGGCGCCGAAGGCCAGCCGGTCGTTCATGCAGATGATCGCGCTGGGTCGCTTCGGCTTGCTCAGCAGGCTGCGCATGGCCGCGTACCCGTGCTCGGGCAACCACTCGGTGCAGAAACACTCGGCCAGGAGGCGGACCTTCGCCTCGTCCAGCGTCTGTTGGATGCCGTGCAGGCGGGCGCGGGCGGCGAGCGAGACCTCCGGGTCGTCCTCCTTGAGTCGGTTGCGCCCGATGAGCGCGATCGCGTCGCGGTGGCCGAGCTCCAGCAGGGCGCTGGCGACGGAGCGTCCGGCCCCCTCGTCGTCGGGGACCACGCTGGGCAGGCCGTCGGGGCTGGTGGCGTTGAGCAGCACCACCGGGCCGCCGAGGATGGCCGCGGGCACCGTCAGCCGTCGGGTCGCCATCGCCGCGTAGATCACCCCGTCGACCTGCCGGTCCAGGACGGCCTCGATGGCGTACTGCTCGAAGGTGGCGTCGCCCTGCGTCTCGGTGATGAGCAGGACGTGGTCCCGTTCGCGGGCCGCGTCGAGGGCGCCGCGGATGAGGTCGCCGGCGAACCGGGTGGTGGCCACGATGTCGGAGACGAACGCGATGGTGGCCGTCTTGCGGGTGCGCAGGCTGCGCGCGGCGAGGTTGGGCCGGTAGCCGAGTTCCTCGGCGGCGGCGAACACCCGCTGGTGCGCCTCGGCCGAGAGCCGGGTGCCCTCCCTGCCGTTGAGCACCATCGACGCGGCGGTCTTGGACAGCCCGGCTCTGCGCGCGACGTCGGCGAGTGTTGCTCTGTTGCGGCCCATCAGTCCTCCGAATCAGGCGCGGTGCCACAGGCGCCGCTCCCGCCCATCATGATGCGTCGCCGTCCGGGAACGAGCGCCGGTCACGTCGGCGCGGTGTGAACCCGACGTTTCCGCACCGTTGCCAAGTTGTCCTTGACAGCTCCCCGCGCCACGCGCATGCTCTGCTAAATCAGTTTAGCGACCACTTCTGGTGCATCCAGAGGCGCCTTCGGTGGCCGTGCCGGGTTCTTTTCTGCTGACGGTACGGGTGCTGCGCCCGGGCGACAGGTCACGGCGTACGTGTCGTGGCGGCCACCCGGTCGCGGTGGTCCCGGTGGAGCCGTCGCGCGGCCATGGGTCGCGGGACGCGTGGAGATGTCAAGGAGTCATGAAATGACAGAATTGCTGACAAAGTTTCCGCGACGGAGAACTGTGCTCCTCGCGTCGCTGCTCGCGGTCGGGATGACCGCGACGGCCTGCAGCGCGCCGGGCGAGGACCGGTCGTCGACCCAGAAGTCCGATGCCGCCGTCAAGACGGAGCTGGGCACCGACCCGATCACCCTGGACATGTACGCCGAGACCGGCTTCCCGCTGGCCAAGGCGTTGGCCGACGAGTTCTCCAAGCAGCACTCGAACGTCAAGTTCAACATCCGTGAGGACCAGTTCACGGTGATCGTGGAGAACGCGCCCCGGGTGATGGCCTCGGACAACTCGCCCGACATCATCCGGCTCCCGACCATGGTCGACCTGGTCAAGGACGACCTGCTCAAGAACCTCGACCCGTACTTCACCGCGTACGGCTGGGACAAGTTCCCCGCCTCGCAGCTCATGCAGCTGCGCGTCGGCGAGAACACCCGGGGCACCGGCTCGCTGTACGGCATGGGGCTCGGCTACAGCGTCACCGGCGTCTTCTACAACAAGAAGCTGGCCAGTCAGATCGGCATGACCCAGCCGCCGACCACTGTCGCCGAGTTCGAGGAGCTGCTGGCCAAGGCGAAGACCGGCGGGGTCCAGCCGATCATGCAGTTCAACAAGAACACCGCGGGCATCAACTTCCCGCACCAGGCGCTACAGAACCAGTTCGGCGACCCGACCCAGGTCGCCGACTGGATCTTCCAGAAGCCGGGGGCCACGTTCGACACCCCGGCCGCCCTGAAGGCCACCCAGACCATCCAGAAGTGGGCCCAGGCCGGTTACTTCACCAAGGACGCCAACGCCCTTGACTACGCGGGCATGGTGGGGGAGTTCCAGAAGGGCAACGGCCTGTTCATGTTCAACGGCGACTGGGAGTCGGCCAACCTCGACAAGTCGATGCCCGGCAACGTCGGCTTCTTCCTCTTCCCCACCGAGTCTCCCGGTGGGAAGCACGTGGCGATGTCCGCCCCCAACACCTTCGGCGTCTCCGCCAAGGCCAAGAACCCGGACGCCGCCGCGTACTTCCTGAACTGGGTGCACACCAACGCCAAGGCCCGCGAGATCTCGGTGACCGTCGGCGGCTCCAGCCCCGGCGGCCCGAGTGACCTGCCGGTGCCGAGCGCCGCCCCGAACACGGTGCTGGCCGAGACCCTGAAGGCGTCGCAGCAACTCGGCGCGGAGAACGGCGCTGTGGACTTCACGGCGAACGCGACCGGCGGCATCTTCGCCGCCGCTATCACGCCGGAGATGCAGAAGCTGATCGCCGGTCAGCAGACGCCCGAGGGGTACGTGAAGGCGGTCCAGGCCGAGTATCAGAAGGAACTGTCCCGATGACGTCTGCCCTCGGCAGCGCACCAACCGGGCGTGACGATCGTCGCGCCCGCCCCACCCCCGCGCGGGCCCACCGATTCCGGTGGGCCCGCGCGGCCGGGACGGGCTGGTTGTACGTCCTGCCCGCCCTGGTGATGTACGCGGTGTTCGTGCTGCGCCCGCTCGTCCTGACGCTTCAGTACTCGCTCTACGACTGGAACGGCATCGGGGTGGCCCGCTGGGTGGGCCTTGACAACTACCTCACCGTCTTCACCGACAGCGACCTGCTGAAAATCATCGGCAACGCGATAGTGCTGATCGTCTTCTTCAGTTTCATTCCCGTAGCGCTCGGGCTGTTGGTGGCGAGCATGGTTCGCCGGATCACCACCGGCGCGTTCGGCACCGTCGTCCGGACCATCCTGTTCCTGCCGCAGGTCATCCCCCTGGTGGCGGCGGGCATCGCGTGGAGCTGGCTGCTCTCGTCGAACGGTCTGGTCAACCAGGCGCTGCGCGCGGTCGGGCTGGGTGGCGTCGCTCGTGCCTGGCTCGGCGACTTCGACACGGCGCTGCCTGCCGTCGGCGTCATCGGGGCCTGGGTCCTGCTCGGCCTCTGCACGATTCTGCTGGTCACCGGCATGAGCAAGATCGATCCGGCGTTGTACGAGGCCGCCCGCCTCGACGGTGCCGGTCCGGTCCGCGAGTTCCTCGCTGTGACCCTGCCCAGCCTGCGCCAGGAGATCGGCGTCTGCCTCACCGTCACGATCATCGCGGCGCTGGCGAGCTTCGACATCGTCTACATCTCCACCAGCGGTGGCCCCGGCCTCCAGACCACGGTGCCGGGCCTGGAGATCTACCGGCTGGCCTTCTCGCAGCGGCAGGTGGGGCTCGCCTCGGCGCTCGCTGTAGTGCTCATGCTGCTCGTGCTGGCGTGTGTGCTGCCGATCCAGCGCCTGAGCCGAGGGGAGAAGCCGTGAACCTGAGCCGACGCGAACAGCTGACCGGCCGGGTCTTCCTGATCGCCCTGATCGTCGTCACCCTGCTGCCGTTCGTGAGCATGCTCTCGGCGGCGTTGCAGCCCCGGGGCACAGTGCCCAGCGGCCTGGAGTGGCCGTCGGACCCACAGTGGGGGAACTTCGCCGACGCCTTCACCGCCGCGAACATGGGCGCCTTGCTCCGCTCCAGCCTGCTCATCGTGGCCGGTGTCGTACCGGTGTCGGTGCTCATCGCGACCATGGCCGGCTTCGGGCTCGGTCAGCTGCGGGTCCCCGGTGGCCGACTCGTCTTCGGTCTCTTCCTGCTGGGTCTGACCCTGCCGTTCGAGGCCGTGGTCACGCCGCTCTACTACCAGATGCAGGACCTCGGGCTGCTCAACACCCGCTGGGCCATCATCCTGCCGCTGATCGGGCTGTACATGCCGTTCGCGGTGTTCTGGATGCGGGCGCACTTCACCAACGTGCCTGTCGAGTTGTCCGAGGCGGCCCGGGTGGACGGCAGCAGCACGTGGCAGTTGTTCTGGCGGGTCCAGGTGCCGCTCGCCCGGCCGGCGATCGCCTCGCTGACGATCCTGATGTTCCTTTGGACGTGGAACCAGTTCCTGCTCGCCATCGTCCTCGTGGACGACGCCAGCAAACGCACGATGGCCGGGGCGCTCGGAGCGTTCCAGGGCCAGTGGGGCACCGACCTGGTGCTGCTGTGTGCCGGGTCGCTGCTGATCCTCACCCCGACCCTCATCGTGTTCCTGATCTTCCAGCGACAGTTCATCAAGGCCCTGATCCAAGGGTCAGTGAAGGGGTAGGCAGTGGTCACACAGCCGCAGATCCACGGCGACGTCGACGATCGCTTCGGGCGCGTCGCCGACGTCTTCCGCGACAACTTCACCTCCCGGGGAGAGGTCGGCGCCGCGGTCACCGTCTACGCGCGGGGCCGCAAGGTCGTCGACCTGTACGGCGGGGTGGCCGACACCCGTACCGGGCGACCGTGGGACGCGCACACGCCGGTCGTCGTCTTCTCCTGCACCAAGGGGATCCTGGCGATCTGCGCCTACCTGCTGGCCCAACAGGGCCGGCTCGACCTCGACGCTCCCGTGACGCGCTACTGGCCGGAGTTCGGACAGCACGGCAAGGCGGACATCAGGGTGCGCTGGCTGCTCACGCACCAGGCAGGTCTGCCCGCTGTGGACCGGCCGCTGACCCTCGACGAGGTGCTGGCGTGGGATCCGGTGGTCAAGGCGATCGAGGCGCAGGCCCCGCTGTGGGAGCCGGGTACGGCGCACGGGTACCACTCGATGACCTACGGCTGGCTGGTCGGCGAGGTGATTCACCGCATCACCGGCCAACTGCCCGGTGCGTTCTTCGCCGACATCGTCGCGGACCGGCTCGGGCTGCACACCTGGCTCGGGCTGCCCGCCGCCGAGAGCGACACCGTCGCCTGGGGCCTGGCACCGCCCCCGGACGCTGACCCGTTCGTGGACCCGGTCGCCGAACGCGGCATCACCATGGGAGGCGCCTTCGCCTTTCCCGCCGACGCCGACGGCCTGGTCAGCTTCAACGACGACGCCATCCGGGCCGCCGGTGTTCCCGGCGCGGGCGCGGTGAGCACCGCGGAGGGCCTCGCGCGCCTCTACGCCGCCTGTGTGTCGGACCTTGCGGGTGGGCCACTGCTCACGGCGGCGTCGGTGGACGACGCGGTGGTCGTCCGCTCAAGTGGCCAGCAGCGACACGGCCCGCCGGACTCGGGGCAGCGTTGGGGGACCGGCTTCCTGCTGCACTCGCCACCGGCGCGGCCGTTGCTGGGGGAGCGCAGCTTCGGCCACGACGGTGCGGGCGGGAATCTGGCCTTCGCCGACGCCGAGCACCAGGTGGGGTTCGGCTACGTGGTCAACCAGATGCGGGGGATGGGCGACGAGCGCGCCAACCGCCTCACCGCCGCCGTCCGCTCCTGCCTCGAAGCCTGACCTCCGGCGCCCCCGCGCCACCTCGGTGATCATGAAGTTGTT
>NZ_JAKKFH010000030.1 GCF_022230925.1 Micromonospora alfalfae
GGCGGTGGTTACGCCTATGGCCAGCGTCCGCAACCTTGAGGTTTCCACCTCGCTTCGCGGTGTCCGACTCTGACGTCTGGGAGTCCGTAGCCATCCAAGCGCCCTACCTCCGGGTGCCAGACCTGCCGCATTTCCGCCGCGACCGAGCAGGACCCCAAACTCGTCGTCGGAACTAGCTGTGCGCCGGCTGCCGGCGATGTCGGGCTCCACTTGATGCGTTACGGATCGCTGTCACTTGATCTGTAACACGTCCGGCTAGACGATCATGGATGGATGTTACAGATCAAGTGACAGCGATCCGTAACGCATCAAGTGGAGCCCGACATCGCCGGCAGCCGGCGCACAGCTAGTTCCGACGACGAGTTTGGGGTCCTGCTCGGTCGCGGCGGAAATGCGGCAGGTCTGGCACCCGGAGGTAGGGCGCTTGGATGGCTACGGACTCCCAGACGTCAGAGTCGGACACCGCGAAGCGAGGTGGAAACCTCAAGGTTGCGGACGCTGGCCATAGGCGTAACCACCGCTCTGGGTCTCGCTCTTGAGCCGGCGTGCCTGGCCCGTTCACAGTGTGGACCAACAGAGAGAGCTCGCGAAAGGTCAGATTTGTCCGGAGTGCGTTCCGAATCTCACCGTGGTTCCACGGCAGATCGCGGTGGCGAATGTCTATCTTGGCCTGAAGGATGTCGAAGTTTCGCAGGCCCGAGTGCCGACCGATCCAGATTGAACTGTCCGGCGGCGGCAACAGCTGCGTACGTAGGTAAAGATAGAGCTTGCTCTGTTGACTGACACTGCTCGCACTCAGCTCGCGCATCCAGGCGGTCTTGACGGCCCATGTCGCAAGCCGCGCAGCGTCGTCCGGCTCAATGGTCGTTACTTGCCGAACAGAGGCAGCGTCCATGAGTGGCACCAGCAAAGTGCGAGCCTGCATCTCTAGCCGGCTCATCCAGCCGTTGTTGCAGGTTCCCCAAACCTCGCGGGTAGTCATACTGAGTACCGAGCCAGGTTGCTCGACTGTGATGGTAGGCAGCTCGGTGAAAGTCTCCCTGTCGGTTTGACCGAAGCCGTACGAATGGGTTGATCGCCGTGGCTCAAGCTCTCCCGCGTATGGGCGCAGCCACTGAGGCCATACGTGCTTCTTTGAGAAACCGCTGGTGCTGCCACAGAAAGCGCACGAGCTCGACGTTCCTGCCTTGGACTTCCTCTGCTTCACCGATGCCACCCTTGTCAAGCGGCGTAGACGGCGGTGGCGTCGTCGCTGCCACCCTCGGCGGCAACCGCGACTGGCAACACCTCCGACGCTGGGCACACATGCTCGGCTTCGGCGGCCACTTCCTCACCAAAAGCCGCCGCTACTCCACCACCTTCCGCATCCTGCGCGACGCCCGCGTCATCTGGCGACGCACCGAAACCGGCCACGAATACGCCGACCAAACCGAGGACGAGACGACGCTCATCATCGGCCTGCTCACCTACACCGGCTCCGGATGGCGCACCACCGGAGACGCACTGCTCGCCAACACCGCCGCCGCCATGGCCCGCGAGAGGCGCGAGGTAGCCCGCGAGGAGTTCGCCGCCGTGGCCTGACCGCCCACCGATTTCGCCGTCAAGACCGGCTTGACGGTCGACCGCCGATCCGAGGAGAGGTAGCCCATTGCCCACCACCCTGACCGCACCCGAGAGAAAGGCGCTCTACCGCATCCCCGAAGCCATGACCATGCTCAGCCTGTCCCGCTCCGTGATCTACGAACAGATCCGCGCCGGCCGACTGCGCACCGTCCGACAAGGCCGCACCCGCCTCGTCCCCGACACCGCCATCACCGCCTACGTCGACCTGCTCGAACACGAAGCACAGAAAGGAGGTACCCGATGACCACCCGCCGCGCCCGAGGAGAAGGCGGCCTGCACTGGGACGAGTCCCGGCAACGCTGGATCGCCACCATCACCGTCGGCTACACCCCAGCCGGCAAACGCATCGTGCGCAAAGGCAGCGGCAAAACCAAGACCGAAGCCCGCGCCAAACTGCGGGAGAAAATCCGCGACTACGAAGACGGCCTCGCCCTGGTCCAAGACGGACACACCGTGGTCGACGCTCTCACCGACTGGCTCACCTACGGCCTGAGCAACCAGTCCGAGAGCACGAAGACCAACTACGCCATCCTTGTGCGCTCCCACATCATCAGCGGCCTCGGCGCGAGGAAGCTGCGAGATCTCAGCGCTACCGACGTCGACCGCTGGCTCATGGGCAAAGCCCAACACCTGAGCACCCGCACTTTGCGGCTCCTCCACTCGCTGCTCAACCGCGCAGTCAATCGGGCCATGGCGCGGGACAAGGTCAAACGCAACGTTGTGGCACTCTGCGAAGTGCCCACAGGTCGCGGCGGCCGTCCCTCGAAATCGCTGACGCTCGACCATGCCAAGGCGCTTCTCATCGCTGCCGAGAGCAGCTCGTTGCACGCCTACATCGTCGTCTCACTGCTGACCGGCGCTCGCACCGAGGAACTGCGAGCCCTCACCTGGTCACACGTCGACCTCGCCGGCAAGCCGGACAACGATCCCCCGGTGCCGCCATCCATTCAGGTCTGGCGCACGGTCCGCGCCGATGGAGACACCAAGACCAAGAAGTCGCGTCGCACCCTGGCCTTGCCTGCCCGGTGCGTCACCGCGCTCACCACCCACCACGAGCGCCAAGGCCAGCCTGCCGCTGACCGTCTCGTCTTCGCCTCTGCCGCCGGCACGGCCCTCGATCGGCACAACGTGCTTCGGGCCTTCCGCCCTGTCGTCGTCAAAGCGGGCCTCGACCCGCGCGACTGGACCCCCCGCGAACTGCGGCACAGCTTCGTGTCCCTACTGTCGGACAGCGGCATGAGCCTTGAACAGATCGCGGACCTCTGCGGCCACTCCGGTACGACGGTCACCGAGAGCGTCTACCGGCACCAACTACGGCCGGTGCTCCTGGGCGGCGCAGTCGCCATCGACCGGATCTTCGACGCTGAGGCGTAGTCACTCAGTTAGTCACCCAGGTACGACAAAGGGGCCGTCTCGATCTTTCGAGATGGCCCCTCACCTGCGTCGGGACGGCCGGATTCGAACCGACGACCCCTTGTTACCGACAGTGATCGGCCGAAGCTTGTCATTGTCTGCCGAAAGTGAGCGCTGAGCTGGGAGACAGCGACGGACGTTCATCGCCCCTTGTCACCCTTCGTCAACGACTGGGCGGGGTTTTCGGGGGGTAAACCGGGGGTCCCCACACTGAATCCCGCCAAGGTCTGATCGCTTCCTCTGGTCCTGTCACCGTGTCGCGCCCGCCTCACGGCATGGGTGCTGACCGAATCTGTGGCAGCCCTTCCGCCGTCAGCGCGACCGTCACCGGAACCTCACGTGGCAGCGCGTTCTCGATGCTGTCCCGCAACGACCGGTGCACAGGGCATTCGCACGACGACTGCAGCGGATCCGAACACCGGGCAAGAGCAGCCGTCAACCGTTGAACCCCGTCGGCGGCGACCGGCCACGACCAGTCCATGTCCCACGGCTCCTCCCACGGCTGATGGAAGCAATCATGATCGAAGTACACGAGAAGGCCAGCCCCACACTGCGGGCAGGCGAATAGGCTCCTCCAGCGGTAGTTGACCTGGTGCCCGGGAGCACCGTGCGCCACGCCCCAACTGCCGATACGAACAACGGTGCGCTGGTCCGCTCGACACCCGACGCAGATGCGCATGGCTAACCCTCCTCCACCATCCGGCGACTTCCACCGCAGAGATCGACGCAATCACCAGCGCCGTCAACCAGCAGCGCACAGCGTGTCAAGAAAGGCAAGACATCGACGCGATCATGCACCGATACGGGTACCAGTAGCGGGTAGTCGCGAGGATGGCTACCCCGCCTCGATCACGTAAGTCCTGTTCACCTTTCGGGAGAGTCGGGCTTCGACTCCGTGACCGCCTTGCCGGGGGTGGTAAGCACGGCTCACGCTGACGCATCGTCAACAGTTTTGTTGATGGCCCGCCCATGTGGACCCGGCCCTGACACGCTCGGCCCCCAGCACAGCCGTGACGGTCCTCTGATCTCGGGTCGAACCCAGACCGGAAGCGGGGTGCGGCTCCTCGATCCCAACGCGGTGGTGCTCATGTCGAAGAAGGTGCGTCCGCGTTCCGGCGTTGAGGTGCGATTAACCGATATCCCAGGACGCGAGGTAGGTCCCGCATCGCAGGCATTGGAACAGATACGCGGTGGGCTCACCATGGCGGTCGAGCCGGTGCAGGAACTCCTCGGTTTCCTCGGGTGAACAGCCGAGTTGCCGGTGTCCTGCGCGGAGCATGTTCAGTGCGTCCGGATGAGGTTCGAGATCGGGATAGCCGGCCGGGCCGAAGAAGGCCGCGCCATCGTCGCAGTGATAGAGCCACGACTGCTGCTGCCAACCGGTGAAGCCGGGGGTGCGGCGAGTGATCTCCTCAGTCACATGCTGCGGCACACTGTCAGGCACGTCGACTGCGTCGCTGAACTCGGCAGGCATCTCCAGAATGTCACTGCCATCCGTGGTGGCGGCAACACCGCCGAGTGCCCTGGAAGCCGCACCGGAGTAGATACAGTGCAAGCATAGGCTCTCGGTCTGCCTGCCGTAGATCGGTCCCTTGTAGCGGGTTTGCCGAAGCTGACCGCAGACGCTGCATTCGTGCTCGATTCGCACCGCCGAGCCCGTTGCCAAGGGATCAGGGTGGTAACGAAATACCGGCTCGGTCACCGGCCCATCATGCCAACTGATGGCCGGCCCCGACGACGACTGTTGCTTCCTACCGCCTCTCGCTCGCCCTCAGGCAGAACTGGAGCACGGTCGATCCGATGAGTGCGATGCCCCTCGGCTCGATCGGTTGCTACTGCCGAATCCCTTAGAAGGCGCGTTTCACATCTGTGTTAGTCGGGCGGGTTGAAGGTGCGGCGTTGTTGGCAGGTGGCGGACGCGCCTCGGGTGAGGCGGTGCAGCATGCCGCCGATGACGGCCAGCGGATCATTGCCTCTGACGTGCCGGGATGGGTTTCGTAGTCGCGGGCCAGGCGGCGGTGGGCGGTGAGCCAGACCAGGGTCCGCACGACCCAGCGGCGGGGGTGCACGACGAAGCCTCGCTGGTTAGCGGGTTTGCGGACGATCTCCAGGGTGGTGCGCAGCAGGTCCCGGGTCCAGTCCACCAGGCGGCCGGCGAAGCCGGTGTCGGCGATGATGTGCCGGATCGGGGTGGCCGCGTAGGTAGCGAGCAGGGCTCCTTTGGCGCCGTCGCGGTCCTGTCAGGAGGCGGCCAGGACCCAGACGGTGACCAGCAGGCCGAGGGTGTCGGTGACGATGAACCGCTTGCGGCCGTTGATCTTCTTGCCGGCGTCGTAGCCGCGGGTGGCGCGGGGCACGGTGTCCGCGCCCTTGACGCTCTGCGAGTCGATGATCCCCGCCGTCGGCTCCGGCTGCGGGCCATGCGCCAAGCGCACCTGCTCGCGCAACTCGGTCAGGATCCGCTCGGTCACACCCCGTCGTTTAGCCGCTTGAAGTGCGCGTACACCGCCTGTGCATGATCAGCTCGCGACAGGTTTCGATGCGTTTCGGTAACAAGCTGAGCTACATCAGTATGAAGAACATGGAGCTCACCCGGCTGCTGATCTAGCCGGCGAGGATCCGGGCGACGGCGGTGCTCAGCACGCGTACGCCGCGGGTCGAGCCCGCCTCCAGCCCGGTCAGGTCGCGCACCCGGGTCAGCCGGTAGTCGAGCGTGCGCGGGTGGATGCACAGCGCGGCCGCGGTGTCGAGCCGGTTCATGTCGTGCTGGTAGTAGGCGTCCAGCGTGGCGACCAGGTCGGGGCCGGCGTCGAGTTGCGCCGCCACCACCTGGAGCCACTGCCCGACCTCCGCCAGCCGGGCCGCGCCCAGCTCGGCGAAGACGTCGGTGACCGTGTACGCGTGGCGCGGCACGGCCCGCACCGGTGCGACCTCGCTGACCTGCCGGGCCAGCGCCACGGCATCGCCGAACGCGCGCACCCGCCCAGGCGCGGTTCCGACCGCGCACGGCCGGCCGGTCATCGAGGCCACGTCGCGGGCCAGCGCGAGCCCGCGCTCGACCGCCGGCTGCCGGCCGCCCGGCGAACTGGGGATCAGCGCGACCACCTCGTGCGGCTCCGGCCAGCTCAGCGGCATCCAGTGCGTCTTCAGCAGCGCGCCGGCGAACTCGTCCCGCGCCGCCTGGTCCGGCCCGGACGACCCGCCGGCCACCCGGACCACCGTCGCGACGACGTGGTCGGGGACCGGCATGTGCAGGCCGCGCGCCAGGACGGTCGCGCTGTCGTCGCCGGCCAGCAGCATCACCGTCAGCAGCCGCACCTGGGCGACGGTCGCCAGCGTGCGCCGCTGCCCCTCGATCCAGCCCCGGGTGTACGCGCCCTGGGCGGCCAGTCCCGCGGGAGCCAGCCAGGCGAGCGTGTGCATCGTCGCGGCGATGTCGTTCGGGCCGGCCGCCTCGTACACCTCGCGCAGCGTCAGCCGGGTGTGCACGAGCAGCACCTGCCGCTGCGCGGTCAGGGTGAGTCCCGTCTCGCCGCGCTGGCGGCCCATCGCGGCCATCAGGTCCAGATCCTGCACGTGGAACGGCGCGCTGTCCGCCGCGAGGTCGACCGTGCGCTGACGGAGGAAGACCGCGAAATCGAGCATCTCCGACCGCACCCGCGGCATGGCCGCGAGGTTGCGGTATTCCAGCAGCTCCTCCTGGTAGGCGTCCACCGCCCGGCGGGCGTTGTCGGCCACTCGCTGCCGCCACAGGCTGAACAGACCGCCCATGCCGGTCAACGGTAATCGATGCGCTCCGGCCACGACGCCCGGTTGACGCGGACCGGACAGCCTTGCGGACATTCGCAAGAACCGGGGTACGCCGGCGACCCGGTTCTCGCAATATCACGAAGACCCGGCCACCGGCACCCTGGAACGCTTCGCCATGGACGTCGGACGACGGCCCGGCCGGGTCGGGTGCGACCAGGTACGCGCCCCGGCATCCGCAGATCGCACAGCACTCGAGAGGTGGTTCTGGTTATGACATGGCGTAGTCGACCCTCCGCCGGAGCACGATCCGGCATTCTCCGCGCATCCAGTCTGCTGTTGGCCGCGACGGCGATGCTCGCCGCGTTCATGGCCGCACCGTCCGCGGCGGTCGCGGCACCCGCGCCGAGCGGCGATGCGGCTGTCGCCGCCATCGGAGCCGAGCGGGCATCGGCGAGCTCCGCCGGCACGTTGAGCGTCACGACGTCGACGGCGGCCGCCGCCTCACCGGCGAAGGGCGGCGGTTTCTCGGTGATGTCGGGCTCCTGCCCGTACGCCGGGCAGTACATCGACCCGTGGCTGATCGTGTTCCAGGGCTGCACCCTCACCGGCCAGCCGACGACCGCGGTCAGCGCCCGGTGCTCCAACGGGGCCACCCTGGGCCCCGTGCACGTGCCGCCCGGCGTCTACGACATCTATGTCGACTGCTACCCGGCGTTCTTCAGCTCGCTCACGTTCATCTGATCGGCCCGCCCGGCACGGATCCCGTTGCGGGATCCGTGCCGGCGGTGCCGGTCTCAGGGCAGCGCGTCCAGGTACGGGCCGACCGTGTTGGCGAAGCGGTTGCCGTTCCTCACGTCCCAGTTGACCGACCAGGTCATCGCGCCGCAGGACCGACAACGGTCGGCCGCGTCTGTCGACCGCGAGGTGGATCTTCGTGCTCGGCCCGCCCGCGGGATCGACCGATGCCCTAAAGGACTGGGTGGACACGCCCTGCGTGTTGGGGCTCAGCACATTGTCCAGTCCTCGACAGCCAGGACCAGTTCTTCAGCGCGGACAACCGAGATGCTGTGCTGTTCAGCGATATCCGCCAGCACTGCTTCCTCGCTGACATCGACGTTGTCCTCGGTTGCCTGGTTGAACTCGGCGTTGAGCACATAGGCCTGCTCCGACGGCACCTGGCACTCATCAGGCTGCGACAGCTTGTCGCGAACGACGGCCTGATGCAGCCGGTAGCCCTGCCACGAAGCGGCGTCTCCGTTGGCGGCGTCCGTCCAGCGCCCCTCGGGCGCCCATTCGAACACCGCGTAGCTGGGCACCACCTCACGTCGGTCGTACGTGACAACGATTGACAGCGCCTGCCACCCCTGCCCTCGATGGCTCTCCACGATCTGCGTCGCCACGTCGATGACCTGCCGGCCGTCGACGGGAAAGACGCGTAGCTCGACCCGCAAGGCCAGACGGCGAGCGCCGGATCCGGAGCTGACGTCCCGACGCTCAAAGGTGTCGAAGACGGGTAGGCGCTGTCCAGGCGTCGGTAGCCGAGTCGGCTGTGCGGGGGCGGTGGCCGGTTGGCTAGGTAAAGTGGTGGTGCGAACCGGCTCAGGTGTTCGGGTACTTGGTGATGGCGTCGGTCCGGCGGCAGAGACAGTCGGAGCGGATTGAGAAGGTGGCGCCTCGCCGATGATCAAACCGACAGCGGCAAGAGCGCCCACACCGACACAGCACATGAAGAGTCCACCAACGACTACCACTGACAGGACGACTCCCACCCTCACGCCCGCCCGAAGCTGGGCAGCCGGAACCACCGGCTGCGCCGAGGACCGCCCAGCAGGCGGCGACGCGTCGACTCCGGGCGGATGCTGAGCAGATGGCTCCGACGAATCAGGTGTCTGCTGCACGGCGTCTCCAGTGAGAGGGCGTACGACAATTGTCGTGACCGCCGCAGCCACATACGCTCCACCGAACAGTGAGACAGTCACCCCAGCCGAACGACTCACTGGTCGTCGAACGTCTACCCCCGATGAAGCTCTACCAGCACGAACCCTGCGACTTCTACAGCTGCCGGTTCCGCGCCTCCAGGCTCCTCCGTATCGGTTACCGTGACCGCGGGGTGTGTTGCCAGGCCAGCCCTCGTGGGAACGAGGAGATTTGAACCCAGGAAAACCTCATGCCAAGCCTCGTTCAGGGCTGGGTCATTGCTTGTCATTGCTTGTCAAAACCCCTTGTTACCATCCGTAACCATCCCGACCTTGTCATTGACTGTCAGAACTAGGCGTCGAGCTGCACAGACACGAACAAGCAGTGGTCGCTCCTTGTCACTGTTTGTCAACCTCGGCCGGGGTTTTCGGGGGGTAATCGGGGGGCCAACCAGAACGCGGTCAGGCCTGACCGCACCCGCCTACTCTGCCGCCGGTGGCCTGCGCGTCTCAAAGTGTGCGTACTGACTGAACCTGCGGCAGCCCATCCTCGGTCAGTTCGAAATCACCGAAACCTCATGCGACGGTGGCCTCTCGGTGCTGTGCCGCAACGACCGGTGCACGGGGCACTCGCACGGCGGCTGCAGCGGTTCCGGTACACGTTGAGCTCGCTGGCGCTAGCCGCGCCAGCCTCATCCCTCGCTCCAACGACCCGGACCTTGCTGGTGAGGGCGACCTGGTTTGGCAGTGATGCGGGCTGAGCGACGGTCTGTCATCCCCGGCCCGCTCGGCTGGCGGTGGCTGTCTCATGGCGGCGTTAAGGTAGCTCTCTCGCCTTACGCAGCGCCTCGGAGGAACGCTCATGACCATGCCACCACCGAAGCAGAATGGGTTGGGCCTGGATGAGTTACTCACCGTGATGGACCGGACGTCAGCCAACCTCGAACGCTTGCAGGCGATCTGGGACCGCGCTTACCCCCTACTGCCGACCGGCCCGTCCGCCGGGTCAACCAACGAATACGACGACCTGACCCGAGCTTGGAACGACCTATTGCCGGGCCTTCCAAGGATCAACGGTTGGACCATCAGCGAATCACTGCCGGACATGGGCGGCATCGGCCAAGCGTACATCGATTATCTTGAACTCAGTGAGCCATCCCAGGCATTGGAGCATGCCAAGGAAGCGCCCGGGCGGGCTCTCTCGGAGTACCGCCACCGTCTGAACCGAGCACGGCGGCGAGCTGTCCGCGAGCGAATCCAAGAGCTGACCACGAAGGTCGACACCCTACTTCCGCAGATTTTGGCCGACAGCGATGACGCATTTGGTGATCGCCCGCTAGACCACCCCGGCGTGTCCGAGGTGGAATCCTCCATCACCGAGCTCGAGCGACTAATGGGCGGCACCGCGGCTCGCCAAGGTCGGTGGAACGACCTACATCGCCACTTGCATTTCAGCCACCTTCACGACTGGCATGACATCCACAGTGTTGACTGGCCAAGCGTGAAACCAGACATCGAAGCCGCAATGTTCTCGGAAGTCGAACCGCTACCCGTGCCTGAAGTCGATCTCGGCGTAGCCGCTGCCCAGCAGCCAGCGGGAGCAGCATCGACTGCCCTGAACTGGGAGGGGATCACGTCGGGTGCCTTCGAACGGCTGCTGTACGATTTGTTGCGGCATCTGCCTGGCTACCAGAATCTTCAGCTACTCATGAAGGAGAACGCTGCAGATCGCGGCCGCGACCTCTCGGCCGAACGCGTAATCACCGACGGGTCAGGCAGCGTGCGGACCGAGCGTGTAATGGTGCAGGCGAAGCACTGGCTGTCGAGGTCAGTGCCGCCGGAAGAGATCAGCGGTGCTCTCACCAGGCTCGCGTTGTGGGAGCCTCCGGTGATTCGCGGGCTCGTCGTCGCGACGAGTGGGCACTTCACCCCTGACGCCGTGGCTTGGACGGAGAAGCACAACGAGAGCGGAAAGATGCCGTTCATTGACCTCTGGCCGGAAAGTAAACTGGCAACGCTGCTGTCAGAAAGGCCCTGGCTAGCAGCACAGTACGGACTCCGATGAAGACAGCCTTCCGCAGCGGGCGCTTGCCCGGTCGGAGCGGCGAAGTGCCTGGTCTGGAGGAGGCGTAGTGAGCAAGCCCGACCTCACCGATCCCTTGGCGCTACCGCCAGACGACGTGCCCTACGAGGGCGTTCCTGATTTTCTTGCGCCGTCTCTCCGCGCGTGGATCAAGGAAACCCTCTGGGTGCTGTTCGACAACCGCACCGAGCAGGATTCTGCCCGGCAGTGGGCGGAGGTCTTGGCTCTGCGGCTGCGGTTGCCACCGCAGACCTCGCAACACGGCCTCAGCCCTCACCAAGGCGCCCTCTTCTTCGCCGAGCGGGAGCAGCTCCTCCGAGTAGTCAATGCGATCCTGCACTTCGCGCCACCTGGCCGTTTGGGCGATGCAACTGAGCGACTCGCTCCGATTCTCGCCGCGAGCGGCTCCGCTTATGAGGTCGACTTCGGTGACCCGCCCAAGCTGGTTAGACGGATCGATGGCCCCGTCCGGAACGCGATACAGAAGGGCCAGGACGAGGCCGAGCCGACCGCGGCACAGCACCTGCGCGCCTCTTGGCTGGCGGCCTTCGGTATCGAACCAGATCCCAATGTTGCCTATGCAGAGGCTGTCCGCGCCGTTGAGGCGGTTGCTTGCCCGTTGGTCGTTCCGCCTTCATCCCGTCCGCCAACACTCGGTAACGTACTGACGGCGCTGCGTGGGGATGCGCAGGCCACTAGCCCGAAGTGGGAGCTTGTAATCCCCGACCAGCAAGGATCGCCCTCGTCAGTCTCGGCAGTCGCCGGCATGGTCGCACTGCTGTGGCAAGGGCACAGGTCCCGTCACGCGGGGAGCGAGTCCGCCAGGCCGAACACCCTTGAGGAGGCGGAAGCGGCCTACATGCTTGCCGCCACGCTCGTCCACTGGCTGTCGAAGGGCGCCCTTCGGGCCCGGTCCTAGGCGCCTTGGGGCGTGAAACGTGGGCGCTGCTTCGAGGGATCTCCTCGTCGGGCAGTCGCCAGACCGTCCAGCTTCCCCGGACGGGGACAAGGTGGAGCGCCCTACCGGATGAGTCTCAATGGCGGTTGTCAAGCGTCGGGTGCCGGCGGCCTGGACCTGCCCTTGGATTAGAACTAGATCGCAGACGGCTGGTCGGAGGGCGTCGGTGTCAGCCGGTGGTCTGGCTGTACGGCTGGCTGTACAGCCGCCCGGGACGGAGCGTGTCGGGGGGCACCCCCTACGATGCGCCCGGAGACATCGGCCCGAGCCGTGTCTTGTGACAGAGTCCCGATGATCGGAGTAGCTGATGGCGGAAGGGCGGCCTGCCGTCCCGGCGCAGTTGCGCAGGGATCTTCTGGTTGAGGCAGGGCATCGATGCACGATTCCTACGTGCAGGCAGCCCACACCGCTTCAGCTAGAGCACATCGAGGACTGGGCGAAAGTCCAACGCCACGAGTTCGCGAACATGATCGTGTTATGCGCGAATTGCCATGCGCGTAAGACCGCTGGACAGATCGACAGGAAGTCTCTGCACCAGTACAAGGCCAATCTCGCCGTCTTGAACAACCGTTACGGAGAGGTCGAACGGCGTGTGCTCGAACTCTTCGCCACGTCGGGCCAGCTTCATGCATACGTTGAGTTCCCGGGAACCTTCGAAATCCTCCTGATGTACCTACTCCGCGACGGGCTGCTCACGCGCCTTCCTCCTCAAGGAAGGGTGCAGATGGAGATTATGGGTGTGCCGCAAGCTGTGCAGTACGCGCTTACCGATACAGGGCGCGCCTTCGTCCAGAGGTGGAGTAAGGCCGAAGTAGTCGAATCTGCCGCTGAGCCTGAAGACTCCTAGCGAATCTCCTTGTCAGGCAGTTGTAGACCATTCAGCCTCCCCGAGCTAGGCCAAGGTGGAGCGCCGTACTGGACGAGTCACAATGGCGGTTGTCGAGCGGGCCGTGCGGTGGGCAGGGTCTCCTCGGTCGGGCAGGCGTTTTCCTGCCCGGGGTTCTCGGTCGGGTCGAGGGCTCGCCGAAGGCGACCGCGTAGCGGCTTAGCCTTGAGCCTGGCCGGTGTTCTCGGGCAGCCCTTGTGGTGCCCGGGCGAGGGGACCCGTGCGGTCTCCGAGGGAGGGCCGGGGTGCGGGCAGGGCCCAGCTCCTTCCTGAAGAGCAGGGTTGGTGGCGTCGACCGTCGTGCCTGTCTGGGGCAGGGTTGAGTACCGCGCCGTGCTACGAAATCCAGGAAGTCTGGTGCCTCCAGCGTGGTGGCCGAAGGGGGTGGTGATCAGGTGTGCCAGGAGACGGCGGACCTCGCCGAGGGTGAGCGGAATGAGGCTGTCCTCGGATTCGACGCCCCCTCTTTGGCCTGGGTGGCCGTGACGGCGAGGTAGGCGTGGGCGCACAGACAGAAGAAGTGCAACTGTCGTTCGCCGAGTGCCGCCCAACTCCGGCCCGACGGTGCCTGGAGGAGCCGGGAAACCGCAGGATGAGAAGCCAAAAGGCGCGTCAGGGCCGCCTCGCGACGTTGGTAGTGATGGGCGTGCTGCTCAGCGCATGCGCGAGGCAGGGCCATCCGGAGGCAGCAGCCACAAAGCCGCCGGCCATGGGCACCACGGGGGCCGCAGAGTCGATGGCGCCGGAGATGCTGATCGGCTCCTGGAAGCTCGTGGACGTCGCCGACACCGGCGCGGGCAAGATCCTGCACCTCGCAGACAGTGAACTGCACCTGATCGGAAGCCACTGCGGCACCCTGGGCGGATCCTGGCGGGCCAACGATGAAGGTGTGTTCCTCGCCGACGTCTGGTCGGCTTCCACGGTCGTCGTCGAAAACAGGCCGGGCTGCGAGAAGGCTAGTCAAGAGACACCCGGGTGGCTGCGGAGCGTGACCGCATACCAGTTCGACGGGGCGGGATTGCCCGTACTCCTGGACGGACGAGGGCAAGCGGTCGCCCGGCTGATCCCCGGGGCGACACCTACCCCCGAGCCCGACAAGGCCGACTCCGTGCTGGAGCCGCCGATGGTCACCGACGAAGCGCGACGGGCCCTGACAACGGCCGTCGCACTACCGGCGACGCTCGTCCCCGCCGATCAGCGCCAGTTGATAGGCCGTTGGGCGCCCAAGAGCGGACACAAGGCGGCCTACCTGGAGTTCACGGCCGACGGAGAGTGGCACGGATCCGACGGCTGCAACGACCAAAGCGGTCGGTGGATCGCCGCTGCCGGCGGCACCCTGCTCGCCACCGCAAGAGCAGCCACGCTGGCGTTCTGCGCCGACAGCGTGCCGATCGAACAATGGGTCACGACGGCCAGACGAGCTGGGTTCGACGGAAAAGTCCTCGTGGTTCTGAACGCCCACGGCTCCGAGACAGGCCGGCTATCCCCCACGAGCTGAACACCGTCCTGCAACCGCCGTTGCCACGGCTTCACGGGCCGCTCGCCATGGTGCCGATTCACCGCGCGCCTGGACCAGCTACTCCAGCGGCGAGCACGGCATAACGGCGATCGCACCAGACCCGACGGCGCCGACCACGCGGTCGTCGCGGCCTCAGCGTCTCTCGGCCTCGTTGTAGGTAGCTGACACCATCGGTGGTGGCCACTGCGATGAGACGGAGGGCCCATGAATTGGGAGATGGGGTTATCCACTGCTACCGGCGTTCTCGTGGCGCTGCTGGGTGTGGCCGTCGGCGGCTGGATGAGCAATCGCAGCCAGAGCCGAGCTTGGTCCCGCTCGGTGCTAACCGACACCTCCGCGGCCCTGTTACAGGAGCAGGCCACGACCTACATGGGGCTCGTGCGTTGGCGGTCCAAGGAGCTTGAGCGCGTTGACTGGGCGGGAGGGAACGCAGCTCTCGCTCGGGTGCAGTTGGTGGGGCCGCCGAGCATCGTGGAAGCGGCCCTCAAGCTGGACGCGGCCTTCTGGAGCATCGGCACTGGCATCCGGGAGAACGTCGACGAGGTCGGTTGGTGTCAGTTGCGCGATGAGGTTGAGTTGCGGCGCCTTGAGTTCGTCAACGCCGCCCGGCGGCAGCTTTCGCCGTCGGCCGCTTCGTTACATCGCCTCGTCGGCAAGCCAGATCGGGCGAACCATCCCGACCAGCAGCGTCCATAAGGGTCACTATGGTGTTCCCCTTGAGAAAACTCCCCGTCTCGGTCTAGACCGAAGCGTCCTGAAGAGCAGGCACGCCAAGTTGGCGACGCCGGGCGGGTTTCCGCCCATTCGCGTTTGGGGCACAGGTCGGGTTGCCTAATTTAGGTGCTGGCCTGTGGAGCATCCGATGAGGACCTGAGCCTGCGACACACGGTTACCAACCGTCACGGCGCTGGGCTTGTCATTGATCGCCATAATCCGTCGTTGACCTGCGCAGACCCCGTGTTCGACTCGTCAACGCTTGCCACTGACAGTCAATCCTATTCACGGGTTTTCGGGGGTAAATGAGGGGACCGCTGGCCGTTGCCGGGACGGCTGCACGGATCCCTGCCTCGCGTCGGTGGATGCGACGTGGTGGGTTTCAAGCCCTCCTGGTAGCGGACGTTTGCCGTTGCCGCGGCCAGCCGAGCCGTGGCCCGTCCAGAAGTCCTTCGAGCCGGTCGGCGGCAAGCGGTTGCGCCACCATCAGCCGACGTCACCGGGAGCGGGACGACACCCGCGTCGGCCTCGACCCGACCTGCATCATCCATCCAGCCGGCAAGGTGCTCCCTCAGGTCCCGACTGAAGTTTGAGGCTTGGCGATTCGCCAAGATTCGCCGCCCATAACCCGTGCACGAGCCGGCACGTGGATCGCAGCATTGAGTCCGCGCCGCGCTGCGTCAGCGAACAGCTTTGAGGCATCGCGGCTGCCCCTCGTTGCCAACGCCGAGCACGGCTCGGCAGCGCACATCAGTCGCCCGAGCATACGTTCATGCCGGACGCGTACTCCTTCGTTCCGGTGCGAATCAAGACGACCGCACCGGAAGAGTTCAGGTTGAAAGTGAGCCATCCCTCGTTGGGGCTGCCGAACAGCATGTAGTCGCCGGTCTCGTTGGCGCCTTCGTCTACCGGGTCATCGTGGGCGGCGATTACCTGGTCGCGCGACGAGCCGACGGTCACGCCCCGGTCGGTACGGGCTGCCGACGGCGCGTCGATTCCCACGAGCTTGTTCTTGTCGTCGAGAGTCACGTGTAGCTCTCCGTATGGGGCCTGCACGGGGTACCGGCTGTCCGCCAGCCACGCGCACGCCGGGTTGCCCCCATACTCCGTGAGCTTTACCGGAGTGGCGGCGAGCAGCGCATCGCGGCTCATTCCCACCTTCAGGGCACCGTAGTGGCCGAACCCGATAACTAGCTCCGCGGCCGGCGTCGGTCCCGGTTCCAGGTCGCCGCCGCTTCCGCAGCCTCCGATCAGGCAAATTGTCGCCAGCGCTACCGTGCGCCTCAGTACGTTCAACTCAGCCCTCTTGTCAACCGTGGCCGTTGCGGCGCGCTTCCTCTACCCGGCTTTGGACGCTCATTTTCATCGCCACTTCGTTGCGGCGGTGAAAGACTGTGTCCAGCCAGTCCGGCACGAACGCGTTCGTCTGCCGGAGCTGCAAGATCTTGTCCTGCAGAGTCCGTAGTTGCGTGGTGGAGGGTGTCGCGGCACCGCTCATGCCGGCCGCCCACAGCTCTGCGATCTTCCGTTCGGCGCTCTCCTTGGACCGCGCGTTGTCGAAGTTGAGACGGATCTGTTCGGCAATCTCTTTGATCGGGGAGAGCGCGGGGACGATCACGGCGGTGAGTAGCCCGCTCCAGCCGAGGTCGGCGAGCATGCCTCCGGCGATGGCCCCGCAGGCTGCGAGGAGGCCCAGCCCGGACAGGATCCAGGCCCAGAGCCGGTGCATCGAGGCGCCCCAGCCCAGGTTGGTGGCTTGACAGATGAGCACGTCGTACGGCCGGTGGGTGGCTTCGGTGTCGTCGTACCAGTTCGCGTCGCGGCCACCTCGGTAGCGGAAGGCGGCCTTGGCGACGCGGGCGGCCGGTGGCCGGTCGACCAGCACGCCGTTCCAGTCGAGGCGGAACACTCGGGTGTCAAACTCCTCTTGCGCGGCCGCAGCCATCATGCGCAGCCGTTTCTCCACGCTGGCGGTCACGAATGAGACCGCGAGCAGCGCAGTACCGCCACCGACGCCGGCTGCTGTACGCAGGCCAGGAAAGCGGATGGCGACCACCCCGGCAGCGATCGACAGTCCGATCACCACCGTCAGCCGTACCCCAGCGAAGATCTTCGTGTCGGAGTAGATCCTGGCCTGGGCCGCTACCAACCGGCGGGCGTCCGTAGAGTTTTGCGCGTCGAAGATCCGCGGGTCGGTGGCGTCGGCGGTCGTCATGCAGGCCTCGCGGGCGGGGCGGAAATGGACTGCACACCGGTGGCAACGTCCCGGCTGCCGCTGGCTGTAATCAGACGCAGCGCCCCGTCACCGTCAAGGGTGAGTCGTCCACCGCCGCGCACCGGTCGCTCACGGACCACGGACGGTTCGTCGACACCAACCCAAACCGTTCCGTCCAGTCGCCAACGGCTCGCCGGGACGGCTATCTTGCCGCCTTCGGGATCGCAGGTCACGACGGATAGGGACGCGTGCAGCGAGCCGTCCGCCGCCCACCACAGGTCATCGACGGCAACCTCACTGTCCGCTGGGCCGATCCGCAGCACCGCAGCGCTGTCGGTGCCGGTGATCGAGGCCGCGGCCTGGTCGAAGATGTTGATCGGTCCCCAGTGCGCGCAGTCGCCTTGACTTCTGATCACTCCGTACGCGAACCGTCGGCCGGACACGGCCACCGGCCGGACGTCCTGGACCGGGTCGAAACCGCTGGCCAGGACCGGTTCCCCGGTTACCGGCACGACGTAGACGGAACCTCTCTGCTCGTCCGGAGAGGTGGCGTCCGGGTCGTCGTTTCTCGGCAACGTGTGCACCATGATCAGTCCGTCAGTGCCGGCCACGACGGTCTCCGCTTGGAAGCCGGAAGGCAATCGCGCCTCCAGGGAGTCCGGCGGGTTGTCGGTGGACAGATCGGCGGTGAACAGCTTGCCGTCATCGTTCGCCCAGGCGATTCGCGCGCCGCCGATACCGGCGAAACCCAAGCAGCCGCAGGCCAATTCGCGTTGTTTGCCGGTGGCGACCTCGACCGAAACCACCTTGCCGCTGCCCTCGGAATCCCAGTCGATGGCGACCATCCCGGCGTACTTGGCGTCCGTCGTCCAGACAAGCGGACCCGCGAAGGTGCCACCGATACGGGCGACCTGCCGCTCACCGTTCAGCACGGCAAAGCCGTCGCGGTCCTGGTAGGCGAAGGCTAGTGCGCCATCCGGCTGGGCCGCCTTCTCCTCGCCACAAGCCGCGACCGTCGCAGTGAGGAGGACGCCGCCGGCTAGGACGACTGGCCATCGACGCATCAGACGCATGGTTTGCCTTCTTTCGGTGCGATGCGGTCTCAGCACACGGGCCGGTATTTCACGGTGGAGCCCACGAATTGGGCCCATTCGTCTTGTGACAGGTCCCGGCCGATGGCGGCACAGGCGTTCGCCCTCCGCACTCCGGGCGCCATGGACCAGATGGCTATCTGCGCGGCGTAGCCGTCTCCGCGGACCGTAGCGAGCAGTTCGCCTGAGCTGGACGCATCCAGGTCGGCGGTCGCGCCTGCGTCACCCCAGCCGTCGGGCGAAACCTTCACATATGTTTGTGCGTTGTACACCAGGGACCGGAAGCGGGCACCGACGATCAGTTCGGAGCGTCCGGGTACCTCGCCGAGGGCAACGATGTACACGGCTTCGGGTTCTTGGAACGTACGGATCTCCGCCAGGTCAGGTTGCATGAAGACGACACTGCCTGATCCGTATGCCGCCACGATCCTGCCATCACGCAGCACCACGATCTGTCCCAGAGCGGTGGGTCCGGCGAGTTTGCGTTCGGTGATGCGGTCCAACTTCTCCGCGCTGAGGACATAGGCGGTCGGCGGCTTGGTCGAACTGCCGGCCAGAGCGACCAGGGTCCGCCCGTCCGGAGCGGCCGCGATGTCGCGGATCAGTGCGGAGAGTCGATCCTGGGCGTGAGGTTCCCACTGCCCGTTGGTGAGCCGGAACGCTCGCAGCCAGCCGCTGCGGTAACCGACGTACAACCGGTCGCCGGCGAATTCCACGGCCAAAGGGTGGTCGTCCCCGGGGGTCGGCACGGGCACTTCCCGCAGGGCGTTCAGGTCCCACACCGAAAGGCGCATGCTGTTTGTCTTGTTGTCCCGGAAGGTGGCGGCGCCCCAGGAGCCGGTGTCGTCAGCCGCGATCGTCTCGATGAAGCTGTTCTTCGGCGCCGGCAGGCCGAGTCGCCCGGCGAGGAACGGCTTGGTGGCGGCGGCTCGCAACACGTACACCCCGGAGAAGCCACCGACCAGAAGATGCGGCCCGGCCCACCGGGCGAAGCGAGCGCCGTGGTCATCTATGAGGCGCAGCGTCAGGAAGGTGTCGAGCTCGGCGGAGTGCAGCTCTGCCAGCCCGTCGTGCAACCAGATCACGTGCCCTCCGGCGGCATGGATCGTCCCGCCGCGACCGGCATTGAAGGCCCGCCGCCCGTCATCGAGGTCCCACAGCGCCGCGGCCCCGGTACGCCGATCGACGGCCGAGACGTGCGAGTTGGAAACCTCGGAGATGTCGTATGGCCCATTCTCGGTAATTGTCGACAATTGGCCCCGCACATCGACGGTGACCAGCTTATTCCCGATCGTTCCGGCAGCCACCCGCTTCTTCGCCCCGACGATGGCTGAGCCGTGGAGCGTGAGTCCGTCCGGCGCACGCAAGATGGTGTTTACCGTGCACAGCGGGAAGGCGACGGTCACCACCCGGTCCTCAAGGGTCAGCAGCAGGCCGTCGTCGCTCACCTCGATCGACTGGACGGCCTTCATTGCCGGACACTTCAGCAGCGGCCCCCGGCCGTCGAGGGAGAACCGCCGCACACCGTCGAGCCCGGCCGTGTAGAGATGCTTCGCGTCGCCGTCAATGGCCATCTCGGTGACGGCGTGCGAACCGTACAGGCCGCCGCTGTCGGTGCCGGGGTAAGTGATCGGCTCGGGTTCTACGGTCCAAGCGCCCTTGTCCCGTCTGACCAGCAGGATGCGCCGGTCGGAGAGCCCGATCGCAGCGGTGCCCTTGTCCGACACCGCCGACGCGGTCGCGTGCACCTGTCCGGCCGCCATGACGAGGCCGGGTGGGAGATTCTCGGACCAGAGAACGTCGCGGCTACCGGTGTCGATCAGGCGGATCGTGCCCGCATCTCCGGTAATCACCGCGAGGTCGCCGGACACGGACAGGGCCGCATGACGAAACGCTCCGGCCGTCGAACGGTAAATCTTGGCAAGGCTTCCACGGTCCTGGCTGAGGCTGTCGAAGACGGTGGTCTTCTGACCGGCCAGCGCGGCGATGTCGTCACTCGCCATCGCCAGCAGCAGATCCTGACCATCAGCGCCGGGACTACGCAGCGCTGCCTCACCCACCTGTGCGGCCAGCGACTGCAGCTGGGTGGCTCGTGCCTCCTGCCGTTGCCACAGGCCGAATCCGGTGGCTGCCAAGGCAACGGCACCGACGAGGATGAGCACCGCCAACTGGACCTTGCGCCGCTGTGGCCGCCGGCTGAGCCGGGCGGCCTCGGTTACGCTTTCAGCTTTGAGAATGGTCGGATTCGCACCGGAGGTGCGGTTCATCTCGACGACCCTCGCGTAATCGTCCGCGGGCACGATCAGCCTCAGACGCTGATCCACCTCCTTGAGCTTCGCCGAGTAGCCGCCCACCGCGCACAACACATCCGGCCGGTTGCGGTCAATTGCCCCGACGATGAGGGTGTCGGGACGCCGCTCGCTGAAGCCTAAGCCGCGCAGGATCGGCCTGCGACGGGTCAGATCACGGTGCAGGACGGCGAAGGCGCCGCCGATCGATGGCCCGGTGAGGCGAGTGAGCTGCCGGCCGTCAGTGGACGCCGACCACAGCAGAGCACCAGGCAACGTCGCAGACACTTGGCGAACGTCTCCAAGCATGTCCTGGAAGGTGGAATCGACCGCGCAGAGCATCATAGTGGCGGGATCCGGAGCCAGCACCGACGGCAAGCCAGGCACCACACTCAGCGTCAGGGTTGCTCGCTGACCGCTCTCACCGATGTCGAAGACCACGCCGCAAGAAGGCCCTGCCTTCCGTACAGGTAGCCGTCCGGCCAAGTCGAGCAGCCACAACCAAGCGGTGAGACGCATAGGATCACGCAGCGTCTCACCGTCAGTGAGCACGCCGATTCGGCTGCCCGCACGGTCGCCGAGGAGACTCAGCACAGCGGCCACCTCGTCCGCGGAGGCCGCTCCCTCATTCCCTGACGGCGTCAGGCAAAGACGCGAGGCTGCCAGCCAGTGCTCAGCGATAGCCAGATAGCCCCGTGGAGCCGGTTCGTGACAATCATCGACGAGGAGCGCGAGCCCCAGCGCGGACAGCGCGCGCAGGGCGTGTGCGACGGTCGACTCACTCAGCGGCCGATACGGGCTGGACAGGACATCATGCGCGACTCGGTGCTCCGCGCCGGCGGGCAGTTCCTTGTGCCGCCTTGTCCTTCCCGCGCAGGCCAGCTTTAACGCCTCAAGGTCTCCCTCCTTGACGGCTCGACGAATCGCCTGGACTAGGACCTGCGACGCGCCGATCAGAAGATTGCGTCGGTCATCCAGCCGCATCTCCAGCAGTTCCCCGAGACTGGCACTCGCGACTGCACTGTCTGATGGGGTCACTCAGGCTCTCCGAAGCGCACGGCAGCTACCCGGACAGCATGCGAGGCTGGCAGTTCCTCGGCCGCCTCCAGCCACGTGTTCCCGGTCTCGAATTCACTGACCCGGATGGATCTGAGCAGGATCGCCGGGTCGGTGAAGCGCAGAGCCGCCAAGCCGACAGGCACATCGTCGGCGCTGACGACGAAAGTGCGCCCAGGAAGTGGCACCTCGACGGAACCTGTCAGCTGGTCATCCTCAAGCCGAAGCGCCACCCAGTAGATCCGGTCCTCAGCCGGCGCCTGCGGTAGCTCGACCCGGATCGCGAGGAACAGCGGTAGCACAGCGACATCGGCGGCCGCGAGGTAGGCGCTGATGGTCAGCAGGCCACGGGCCGAGCGGGTCGCCGCCAGGGAGAACCCGGCCTCGCCGAAACGATCGGTCTGCTGCTCCCGCTCATTCCCGGCTGCCGCAGCCGCGAGATGCGGCTCCAATGCGATGTAGAGAGAGTCGCGATCGCCCGCCGAATCGGTCAGGGCCTGCCTTCTGGCACGCACCGCGAAGGCGTAGATCGGCTCTGCGTCAGCAATCGCCGTCAGCAGAGTGGCCAGTGCGGAGCGAGGTGACTCCGGAATGCGGCGAACATCGGCTCGCCTCAGTGCGGTGAGGAGGTTCTGAATACCCTGCTGCTGGACGTCAGCCCGCGCGGCTCGCTGCCCAGCGTCCAGCTGCTCCAGCGCCGCGGTAAGCCCTCGTACCGCGGAGGAGAACCAGTGCCGCAACACGATCGGCGCACCGCGGGCGGCTTCGCCGATGGTCGCCCGCGCGAGTTGCTCGGCCAGCCGTTGCACCAGGTGCCAGTCGAGGATGTGGAACAGGTCAGTAGGCGGTGCAGAGCCGGACTCGGCGACCAAGCGCTTGAGCAGCAGATACCGAAGCTGGAGCGGCTCGTCGGTCAAAACGGTCCATCCCGGCCCGGAGGTGATGTCCGGCCAGTGCCGCTCCGCGTCGGCGACAGCGGCCAGACCGGCTTCGCTCACCGGCAGCCCCTGACCGTAGTTGTCGAGTTCCACAACGATCGCACCCGTGCCGTCCTCGATAAGCGCAAGCGCGAGCTCGGCGCGCGGGGATTGCCCGATTCGTATGGCGGGTACCCGCGCCCTGGTCCACTCGGTCCCGAACCACGGGAGCGTACGCGCGTCTGCCTGCTCGCGTCCGCCGTTGATCGGGCCGATCTCTCCGGATGCGGACAGCCGCGCAACCCATGTGCTCAGTGGCCGATGCACGCTGGTCATGACCGCACCCCCAAGAGCTTGCCGATCAGTGCGGCGGCTTCCACGCCGATGAGACGGGCGGTCTGTAACTGCCGTGCGGCACCCGCGCCCGAAAGGTATTCCCGATGGTCGTCGCGGATACTTTTCCAGAGGAGGCCGGGCAGCCCTTCCCAGTGTCCGGCGGGGAGTTCCTCCGCCCACCGCCGCAGGTCGTCGAGCCGCGCACTGACGCCTTCGTCCTCCCACCGCAGCACCAACCTGATCGCGCGGATGACCACAACGGCCGTTTCTCGCGGCTTGCGCGACGCCCTGCAGCAGACGATGCGCCGCGTCCCACCAGTCAGATCGTCGACGCCTCGCCCGGTCGGGTCGACGACGACCGCTCGGCGCCGGTCGTAGTACAGGCTGTTAACGGTCAAGTCACGGTGGCGCGCATCATCGGCGAAGTCGCTGCTGGTGCCAGGAAGCCGAAACCCCGAAAGAGCTAAGCTGCGGTACTCGACGAGCGCAGTCTCTGCGAGCTCTGGATCCTCCGGCGCGGTCCAGCAGACCAGGGTGTCAGGGGACAGTCGCATGTCACTCTCGCTGCCGCCGAGAACCTTCAAGACGTCATACATGACGTCGTGGAATCTGCCGGGCGGCGCAGTGCCGGCCAAGTCAAGGTCACGTACCACTTCCGGCCCGGTTCCAGCAACGAGGTCACGGACCGCACCGCCAGCGATATACACCTCGTGCTGTGCCTCCCGCAACGCCTCGAACAACGCGGACGCCATTCCGCGCCAACTCGCGTCCGGGCGGCCCAGCAGAGCTTCCACTCGATCGCTGAGCCCGTCGGAGACTTCGTCGGCGAACCGCCGCGACTGCGGGGGTAGCCGGTCGAATGGCCCGACGCCAACTCGATCAGCCTCCCGGGCGTCCACCGGGACAATTACCGTGGGGACCTTCGCCAGCTCCTGGTCACCCTCGAACAGGAGCCGGTCGTTGTAGCGGGTGGGTGGCATCGGTTCTTCCGCATACGCGAACCCGGCTACCTTCCGGCCGCGCAAGATGTCACCGGCCAGTATCGGCCCGTCTGGCTTACGGGAACTCGAAGCAGAGACGTGAAACACGCAGAATCCCTTTGCGGTAAACCAGGATCGACGCGTCGACCGGCAACCATGACCACGGTACATCACCGGTCGGTGTGGACAAGCGTCGAAGCCTGGGCGCAGCTGTCACACGGGATGATCCGAGTGATCTCGCGGCCCGCAGCGAGTCCTTGACTCTAACAACGTCTACTTTCGATGTCACGGCTCGACAGTGTCGGGATGCTGACCCTAAGGGAGGAGCCGTGAGTAGTGGGCTTGACCCGGCGCGCCGGCCACCACCGCGTACGGCGCTGGACCATGTCCGGCTCGCCACAGACAGCTCTTGCGGTAGGGAGACGATGCCCGCTGGCCCCTCGCTTCGACACTGCGTAACGATGACAAGAGTTGACAACACAGGGTTACCAACCGTCACGGTACCGGACTTTTCATTGATCGTCATGACCCGTCGTTGAACTGCGCAGACCCCGTGTTCGACTCGTCAACGCTTGCCACTGACAGTCGATCCTTGACACGGGTTTTCGGGGGGTAAATGAGGGGACCGCTGCCGTTGCCGGGACGGTTGCACGGCCCCTGCCTCGCGTCGGTGGATGCGACGTGGGGGGCTCTTTAAGCCCTCTTGGTAGCGGACGTCTGCCCGTTACCGCAGCCGAGCATCGCACGACCAGCCTGCACGAGTTGACGCTGCTCAGGAGGCTTAAAGAGAGATAACGACGCGGTCTTCACAGGGCCCAATGTGCAGGGTGTTCGTCAGTACCGAAGCGCGGAGCATGCCGGCCCTTCACACCAACGGTGACGCCCTCGCTGGTGGTGCTTGACCGATCGAAGTTGTGTTTCGTAGCGATCGACGGAACGACCATCCCGACCGAGGCCCATCTGTCCAGCACTGCGACCGCGTCGGGGTCGAACACCTCGTCGTGTGAATCGGTGGCCGCATCAACGACGGCCGCGCAACGGCATCGTCCGGTGACACCGTGAACTCGAGCTGGGGCACCCGGCCGGAGTCCGTCACGCAGTGGGTGGAACTGACCTGGCCGTCGGCCGTTCGCGTCGGCCGGGTCTGGGTGTACCTCTTTGACGACAGCGGCGGCGTCCGGTGCCGGCGTTGTGGAATCTGCAGTCGCTGAGGTGGGCTTGGCGCTGGCGCCTGCGGCTCCCCGTGATGCCCGTTGGATGATCATGGCAACTGGTTCTTCTTGCCCGGGCGCAACGCCTTGACTAGTTCAGCCATCGCCTTGATCGCCTCGACGCGCTTGGACTTCTCTACAAGCAACAGCGCGCAGATGAACATGATCATTATGGCAGCCATTGGCGTGCAGGTGACCAGCACAGCCGCCCATGGACCGTTTGCCATCAGCGGTTCTAGGAACGTCAGCCCCACGTCTTGCCCCTCGACTCGTGTGGTCGAGAAGGGCGCAGGGCTCAGCTCGACCAGTGCATGACTGGTGAAGCTGAGTTCCCCGCGTACCGGCTGAACGGCGAGAAGGTCTCAGATAGTGCAGTAGTGCAGGTCTTGCAATGTGCCCGTACTCAGGCCCTACAAAGCACCGGTCCCCTGGGTCTCTTCCAGGACTTCCAGGACACCGGACTGACTTTCGCGTCACAGCCGAGTTTTAGCTTTATACCCCAGCGATCCTCACAGAGGTCGGGGGCGCGTCAGTCGGTGCGGGCCCCTGACTCAGGGGCCCTGCTCCGCGTTGGATCGTACCCGACCGGCACAACAGGTGAACACCCTCTAGCCGGTCTGCATGGTTCACGCGCCGCTGTGGCATGGGCCAGTGGCGTCTGACATGGACAGTTCCGGGCCGACCGGCGAAAGCCTCACAACCGGTCGCCCCGTTGCGTTGGCAGCGGCGGCCTAGTCATCTCGTTCTTCAACCCGGCACGTGCGGCGACCTGCCTCAGCAGGTACCCGAAGGCACGCCTCATCCACTCCTGATACTCATCGTCAGGCAGTGGCAGCGGTTCGGAAGTAGCGCGACATCCGCGCTGCCACCGTCCGCGGCTGATTTCAACAAACGCGGCACTGCAGCGGAGCGCCGAGCGGACCTTCACTGCTGCGTACTCCGGCGACTCCGTCATGCGCAAGGCGGCAGCGATCTCGCGGGCGAGCATGCCCTCGTTCGAGCCGAGGGCGAGGGTTCGAGCGATGCGCTCGCTCAACGCGGTCACTCGGGCCGGTTCGACTGCACGCCCGGTTTGGGTCTGGACAGCTGTGGCGTAAGTGGTCAGCAGCTCGAACCCGAACGGGCCCGCGACACTCAAGACACGCTGGGCCGGGCGCCGTTGCGTTATCGGATCGCCGGACGCGTTGAGTCTGCCTTGGATCCCCGGGATCAGATCGCTCGGGCGAGTTCGGTGAACGCGGCGGCGACCCGCGTTGTCGGCCGGGGGTCGACGGCGAGTTCGTAGTGTCCGCGTCGTAGGTTCTGCATGAAGGCGTGTCCGGCGATGATCACTTATGCTGTCTTGTCGGTTCGCAGCCCGCGCATCGACCGCAGCCGGTGTTTGAGCCGGCTGTGATCGGCCTCGATCGGATTGTTGGCGTACTGCTCGACGTGGTGCCACGCGGACGGGATCAGTTCGTCGAGCACGCCGGGGTAGACGGCGGCGGCGTCGGTGACGACCTCGCTGGGTGTCGCCTTCAGCGTCGATAGGGCCCGGCGGAAGAACCTGCGGGCCGCGTCGGCGTCGCGGCGGGTCGAGACGAGCACATCGATGACCTGCCCGTACTGGTCGACCGCCCGGTACACGTAGCGCCATACCCCATTGACCTTGATATACGTCTCGTCAACGAACCACCTGTCGCCGGGTGAGTGGCGGTTGAAGCGGGCGGCGTCGGCCAGCAGCGGGGTGAACCGCTGTACCCATCGGTAGACGGTGACGTGGTCGACCTCGACGCCACGTTCGACCAGCAGCTCTTCAACATCCCTATAGGACAGGTTGAACCGCAGATACCAGCGGACCGCGAGGACGATCACCTCCGGCGGGAACCGGAACCCGGCAAACGCCGACTTCGGCGGCGTCCAGGTGCGAGGACGGGTTGATGCCTTCACCGCTCAAGCCTGCCTCGATCTTGCCAACGCTCAACGCAACGGCGCCGTCAGGCCTCCCTGCGAGGGCGCTTCGTTCCTTGACCCTTGCTGGCGCGAGCCCGGCTCTCCTGGGCCGTCCCGGTCGGCGTGGCCTGTTCGGGGCAGGGCTACGAGGCGGTGCCGGTAGCCGCAGATGATCTCGGCGACGTCTTCGTGGCTAACTTGATCTTTAACCTGCCCGGCGGATCTTCGACACGCGATCCGCCGGGGTCTCCGTCAGCTGATCGTCATGGCGGGCGCGTATGTCGTGCCGAGGTGCTCGTACACCACCGTGGGTGGCAAGAGGTTCCAGTGGTGGCCGAGCATCAGCGTCGCGCCTGCTGGTGCGGCGAAGAACAGGTGCAGCCGCGGTGCGCGCGTCCGCCGAACAGCCTCGACGATGCGAGTGCGAGGGCGTGCGCCCAGCCGACGGCGAACGCCGCGTCCGGTACGGCGGTCTGGCTCGGGCCATCCGCAGCTCCGAGGGCGAGGAGCCTCGGCCAGGGCCGAAATCTGCTCCGCGTACGCCGCGCGCACTTCGTCGAAGTCGACGGCGCGATACGCCGGGTCCTCGACCCGCGGCGACAGCGACAGCGTCACGTTCAGCGGCCCGACTTAGCCAGCCACGAACCGGCCGCCGAACTCGTCCGCCGCCTGCCGGGCCAGCCGCGCACCCTGAACGTTCATCTCACGAACCAGTGACTGGAGCCCGTAGTCGGCCTGGCCGATGCTCGTCGCCGTGAAGGTATTGGTGGTGGTGATATCGGCGCCGGCGGCCAGATACCGCCGGTGTACGTCCAGAACGACGTCCGGCCGGGTGAGGTTGAGCAGGTCGGGATCGCCGGCGACGTCCTGCGGATGGTCGACGATCAGGCCGCCTCGATAGTCCGCGGCGGTGAGCTTCGCGCCCTGCAACATCGTTCCCCAGGCGCCATCCAGCACCAGAACACGCTCCGACATCATCTTGGCAGGACTGGCTCGCGCTGCCGCGCGTCTAGGGAGGCCATCGGCCCGGCCCAGGTCCGGCGTCGTCAAGGCGGCCCGCGACGGGGTCGCCTTGACGATGCGAAGAGAGCAATTCGGCGGGCAACAGGGCTGGCCACATGGCTTGACCAGCGGTCAAGCAGCGCTAGACACACTCCAACTTGACTGATCTTGGTCCCCAGAACGGCGAAAGGGCCGACCCGATTTCCGGATCAGCCCTCTGACCTGCGTCGGGACGGCCGGATTCGAACCGACGACCCCTTGACCCCCAGGACGTTGCGTTGGACGTTCGCGCACGTCATGCACGCTGTAGCCATGATCAGGCCGTGCCGTCGAGTGCCTGTTGTCCGCCAACGCGCACTACGTGTGGTCCCACTGTGGTCCCCCACGGATCTCGCCGAGCAAGGGATGCCGTCTACAACTTGGCTACGTGCGCGAGTGTCCAGCCCGGACACGATAGCGAAGATAACGTTGAGGCATCGACCAGATGTCGAGGGCTAGCACCACGATGGACGGTGATATCTTGAAGATGTGACCACTGATCTTGCCGCGTCCACCCCACCGCTGGGAGACGGCTACGCGCACGAGTGCCACGTCCGCGACCTGTACGCCAGGAGGCTCACCGAGTTCCGGCCGGAGGAGATGTTGCTCAAGACCGAGCACTCCTATGCCGGATCCCGCGTCCGCGCCGACATGCGCACGGTCAGCAGCGACGGAGTGATCCGCGTATGGGAGTTCAAAATCCTCGCAGGCTACGAGGGACTCGGCCAGGCTCTCACGTACCTGGCGTTGGCGAGGAAGGAACAAGAGTTCGGTCGCCCGATCCGGGCCGTGCTCGCCGCCTTTGCGTTCCAGCCCGAAATCCGCACCACCATCGAGGTCCTGAATCTGGGCATCGAACTCGTCGAACTACCCGCCAAGCTCCGCCTAGCGGGTGGCGTCCCAGACATCGAAACAGCCATGTCAGTTCCCACAATCCCCCACCTGACCGACCTGCTGCCACCAACGTTCAAGGAGTCCTGATGGCAACGCTGCCCACATTCCCACAAACCAAGCTGATTGCCGATGACGCCATACCCGAGGACAAGGAGTTTGACGGGCTCAGGATCGTCCGGTATCAGAGCGACCCGAAGGCGCAAACCGCGGTCGCCCAGAACCAGTACGAGTTTCAGCACGAACTGGGAAAGCGTCACATGATCCACGGCGTGGTGCTGGCGCTCAAAGGAGCGAAGCCGAACTACCGAATCACAGCGACGATGCACCCGACGCTGAGGGTGTTTACTGAGATTGTCAAGTACGACCCTTCGGCTCCGCCGATTGAGGACTGGGAGGCTCAGGGCATGCTGAAGGCCCACGAGCAGACCCAGCAAGACTTCAAGGGCGCAAAGAAGGAAAACCTGGCCAACTTCAAGCAGTACAACGTTGAAGCTATCCGTGAAGAACGCGTCGCCTATCTTCCGACCATCAGCGGGTGGCAGTCGGCCGCTGTCTTCCCCGAGACAATCTTCGTGGCTCTAGACGAGAGCAACCCGATGGCCCTGTACGGAATTTTGTACTTGCCCAAAAAGCCTGTGATGCAGTCTGACGGCCAGACCCAAACCGCCGCACTGTTCCAGGCGGCCCACACCGGCCTCGCGATCAAGGCCGGCGCTTTGGACAGCTTCGGTACCACATTGGAAATCGAACTCAACGTCACGCCCGAACGCGCCGCGCAGAGCTTTGCTGACCGTAACGGCCGCGGCTCGAAGAAGAATAAGAACCTCGTCGCGACCCTCGACAGTTCCTCAGCAATGGCCCGCCTACGCAACCAGGCCGTCGCCGGGACCGTCTTCGAGGACCGTCTTGCCGACGGGCGAACGGGTGGAGCAAGCGAGACCGCGACGAGGAACATCGCCGACCTCTCGACCATGGACCAGATCCTACTGAACGTGATCTCCCGCGGTGCAAGAAAAGAAGAGCAGATCAAGCTCTACCACATCAAGCACTTCCTTCCCTTCTGCCGGGAATTCCTTGAACTGCTCGACAGCGAATTCGGCGACAAATGGGTTGATCCCAGCCCCAAGGGCAGCGAACCGTACCGACTCATCTACATCCACGGATGGGCATTCGCCCTCAAGGCCTTGGCCATCGCCTACCATGACTGCCGCAGAGACCTCATCGCCCCCCTCGCAGCTGCCATCGGAACCGGTTCTGGCGATGAGCACCGCACGGCAGAAGAAGCTGAAGAGCTCTTCCTGGCGAAGGCGTCCGGCAATGACGCACCCGAGCCGGTCATCAGCTTCGAGGACTTCGCGCACCGGATCCACACCATCGACTGGCTCCGCTACCGCAAGCACTGGATCAGTCTGACCGGGTACAAACTTGACCGGAACGGCAAGAAGAAGACGCGGGAAATCAAGGACGGCCCCGGCGGCAAGAGGCTCATCGTCGACGGCAGGGCTCAGAACACGGCCGCCCACATCGGCACCGTCGTCAACAAGATTCTCTCCAACAAGTGGACCGACCTCACCGCCACCGTCGACGAACCCACCAAGTGACCCATCAGCCGGTGGCGAACTTGAGGGTTGCGATTGAAAACCATTGTCAGACCGGGCGAGCAGGCACATGCGTCAGGTCCCGCACGACTTAGGCCCTCCAGCAGGATGACCGCGCATGCGTTTAGTAGGCGGAGTAGGCAAGCCATGTAGGTCCCCCTGCATTTCCCCAAGGGTTTAGGGCTTGGGCAACCGCACGACCTTGCGGCCATGAGTCCCACTGCCGCTCCGGAAGCCCGCCCACAGTGCGCGGCCGATGTTCGACACGAGGGTGAACTGTTAGGTACGGACAAACCGGGAGGTCAATCCGCTCGGAGGATCATGTACGGCCGGGCGGACTGAGAGCTTGCGGCGGCCCGTGATCCAATGGGTGCCATGGAGGATCAAACGCGCGTTGTCGATGTCAACCAGTCCGTCACAGGCCCTCAACTGCTCCGGCTAGTGGCCAACGAACTAGCCGATTACATCGAGGAATCGGAACACGCTGGCGAGCCCATGAGCTTGGCTGACTTCGGCATATGGCTCTCAGCCGACGCATAGCAGCAGGCCACTTCCGTTGCAACTTCGGCTTGATTGACGAACAGGGGCCGCTGACATGGGCAAACGCCCTCGTCGGCGGCCCCTCCCGCAGATCTAGATAGGCGCCGCCCTTGCCTCCGCTGCCCTCCGGGATGTATCCGGCCCGCAACCACTGCTGGAGCGCCGTCTTGGCGCTACGCAGCATCTGCTGGGCCTCGCTGCTCATGCTCAGAGCCCTGTCGTACTTCGAGCCAATGCCAGCGATCAGGTCGCGTAGGTTCATCAGCGGTTCCTTTCAGGCGCCACTGGCTAGCGAGCAGAGTAGACGCCGTGTGCGACAGGACTGGGCACCTAGCGCCAGGGCCCACAGCCACCAATCCGGCGACACTGGGATTGGCGACAACCAGGGTTGTCGGCGCGCACGCCAGCTCGGCGAGCACGGCACGTGCCGCGTGCCGCATGACGCCCGCTCGTCTCCACCTCGTCACCGATCGTGGACAAATTCGGCGATCACCCGCGATTCGGTCAATAATGGGTGCATCTGCTCGCCGCTCAGCGCAACAGGTAGCTAAGCGGACCGCCACGAGCACGCCATGCAGCCCCTGACCCGACGGCCTGCCACACACAGGTTTTCAAGACCATCACCTGCATTCGGGTGACCAGGGTAAACGGCCAGTCAGCGTGACTAGCTACCGCCGATTTGCCACACACGGGCTCGCGCTGCGAGCAACTACGCGAGTGGAATCGGCCGGACCGGACCATGCGCCACTGCCAGTCGGTGGTGAGCCGCCAGAGTGTCATGCGGCGCGTGCTGTGCTGGCGGTGCGTTTCGTTGCACTCGCCCGCTACGCTGCAGTGAACAAACTTCAGGCGCTGAGGAAAGATGAACGCATTAGAGGAACTGTTTCGGCTCTGGATAGCTGGCAAAGAGACATCGGATATCCACATTTTCGGATTGTCAATGATCTGGTGGGGCCGCGTCGGCAAGCTTCTTCAGTTCCTGGGCGGACTTGTCGTCATCCTCGATTTGATTGGACCTGAACGCCTCCGCAACTGGGGTACCCGCATTAGGGAGCCCGACGCCGAACGCCTGGAGCGCGTAAGCAGGCTTGTAAGGGTGCTGCATAAACTGCCGTTTGCATTTGCGCTCTACCTGTTCAGATTGGAAGGGTACAGGAAAGATGCGCTATACGCTAAAGAAAAGGACCGTGAGCGGGCACAGAAAGAGCGCCACTTAAAATCACAGGAAGCGTCTGAGAAATTCTTTGCCAGATACCCGATCGACACGTGGGTCTTGACTGCAATGGTGGTGCTGTGGATTTTAGGCCCCCCAGCGTACGCAATTTACAGCATTACCGTTGGAAATACGGTCAAACCAGGCTCGCATTCGAGCAGCGGTGACGGTTTTCAGCTGTATCAAATACCACTCGCATCGGCCGGCATTGTGCTTGTCTGGCTCTTGCCGGGATTCCTCATCGCCTTGCTACAGGCTGCGGGTGTCGCCGCGCGCGCGGCCTTTGATATTGGGATTGTTCGGCCCTTGGCCACAGCGCTGGTGGCGACACGGCCGGCACTTCGAATACGATGGAGTGCGGTAGCAATCATCGTTGTCGGCTTTGGATTGGACCTGCTGGCCTCGTAGCTTTGGCTATGATTGGCGGCGTTTCGAGCGAAGCAAAACGGGGCATTGGTGGCGGCTGGAAAGACACCGCTGATTTGCCGCAGCAGACCGGACTGATCACTTCCAGGCCGGTGAGGCAGCGGCGACCAGCAATCAGTCTTTACTCAGAAGTGGGCCTGCCGGAACACCCCGCTCTGTCGCCCCGCACGGCACGAGCGGTATAGCCCAGTGCCCGTGGACTGCCGTGGGCCACTTGAACGAGAGGTGCGGACGTGGGGACGAGCAACTCCGCGAGCAGACTGGCGGCGATCCTGGAACAGGCGCGCAACAGCCCGGCAGGGCGGCCGTGAAGGTCTGGATGCAGATCTCTGTCATACGTTCGTCATGAAACGAGCTATCTCGCCCATACTCGTAATCACCACGTCCGCGCCAGCAGTCCGGAAGGTTTCGACCTTGGCCGGCCGATTGGCATAGCCGATTACCCGCACACCCGCCGCCCTCGCAGCCTCAATGTCTGAAAGCGAGTCTCCGACCAGTACGCAGCGGCTCGCCGGTCTAGCGATGGCACGCACGGCTTGCAGGATCGGCTCTGGGTTGGGCTTCATACGGTCCGGGTCGGCGTACGCCCGGCCGACCACCGGCGAGACGTACGCGGCGAGACGGCGCGCTGTCAGGTACGCGCTCACCGCGCCGGCCGAGTTGTTGCTGACCACCGCCACCGGCATCCCGGCTTGCCTGGCAGCCACAATGACCTCTCGACCGTACGGCGTTGGCTCGGCAGTCTCGGCCGCCCGGCGCTCGGCCGCGCAGAGCGCATCCTCCACCGCCCGCGTGATGCCGTGATCGCCGGCCGCACCGGTCCGGCGCAGCACCTCAAGCGGGTCCGGCTCGCTGGCGAGGTCCGGCCGAATGTCGACACCTCGCCGCCGCAGCACGTCGACCAGCTCGGCGGCAACCTGCGGGGCCGGGTAGCCGGCGAAGATGCTGCACACCGGCCCATCGAAGTCGAGCAGCACCGCGCCGACCTCGCCGAGCAGCCGGCCGAGGTCGGCGCTCATCCGTCGTACCGGTAGGCGATGGTCGACCACACCGAGTCGAACCACTGGCGGGAAGCCTCCACGAACTGCGTCCCGTGCGAGGCGTCGTCATCGGTCACCGCGTAGTGGAACAGCGGCACGTCCTTGCCCATGAGGTCATAGATCGCCATTGGCTCACCCTTGATGGAGACGGTGCGCTCAACGACCGGGTAGAAGCCGTAGAAGACCTCCTCGCCGTTCAGAATGTAGAGCTTGAACAGCGGAGACGCCCGATGCATCCGCACATCAACGGTGGCTGACCGGATCAGGCCGAGGTCGCCAAGCTCGGCGACCTGGTCGATGATTCCGTCTGCCGCCCGGCGGGTGATCCGCTCCGCGCGTTCGCGTACTGCTGGGTCGTCCGCCTGCGTCTCGGCCCGCGACGGCAGCGCCATCGGCACGGCCATGTCGGAGATCAGGACCCGCACAGCGATCGTTTCGGGTGCGAGCCGACCGACGCGCACTTTGTCGAGTGCTTCGGCGAGCGCGTCGCGCAGCGTCTCACCGGAGAATCCGGCGAAATCGATGGTGACGTGAGGTCGGTCGAACGAGGCTTCGATGTGCGGACGTAGCTCAACTGCCCGCTGTGTCTGCGCGCGGACGAAGGCTCCACTCCCCTGCCGGGACACGATCAGCCGCTCTGCCCTGAGCAGGTCCAAGGCTCGCTTGACCGTCTCTCGCGCCACGCCGTAGCGGGTGGCTAGGTCGGGCTGCGACGGCAGCTTGTCACCGGGCGCGAGTCGACGCGTGAGGATGGCCGCCCGCAGTTTGTTCGCAATCTGCTGCGAGGCCTGTTTGGGGTCGTCGGGATCTAGCTCGCCGAGGAAGTCAAGGTTGTCGCTCACCCGCTCACGGTAGCGCTGACTAGCCAAGTTAGGAAAGTTCGCCGCGCCCTCTTGGCCTGACTAGCCAAGCCGACCTAAGTTCTACTCGTTGCACCTGACTAGCCAGGCACAACAAGCCGAGCGGAAGCCGGGGAAGGTGGCGCATTGCGCTGCGCATGCCCACGGGCCGGTCGCGTGGTCGTTCATTGAGAACTTCACAGCAGAAGCGCCGCGTAGATCCGTCTGCGGCATCCCCGCCTTGAGCCACACGGTGGCCGACCCCGGTAGATCCCGGGCGAGCGGGTCGAGCGGGCCGGATCTGGCGCGCGGCATTGGACTTCTGCCTCTTGATTCCTGTTCGCCCCGGGGTGCGGCCGAGCTGGTCGCACCCCGGACGTTCCCCCACTTCATCGACTCACCGGAGGTTCCCCCGTGCGCACGTACCTCGCCCCCGTCACCGCCGAACCGACCGCCGCCGACCTGGCCGCGATCGACGCGGAGTGGCCGCTGATCGCGGCCGAGCTGGATCTGTTGGACGCCGAGATCACGCTGCTCTACGCCGAGGATCACGGTGGCCCGACTGAGCTGGACTGGCGTCGGGTGCGTCGGGCCGAGGCTCGCGTCACCCGCGCCGCCACCGACACCGCTACCCGTACCGACCCGCGCCGCGCGGCCTGATGGCCCGCATCCGCGCCGCCTTCCACGACCCGGACGGCACGCGGTACGGCATCCCCACCTTCTGGTGGAAGGGTGCCCCGCCGGGCTACGCCACCCGCCGTCAACTGACCGCCGCCGGCCTGCGCCCCGGTGGTCAACCTGTCGCCGCTCAGGTGCTCTGGCGCGGCGTCGGCGGTACCCGCACCGCGTACCTCTACCGGGTCGACCTGGCCGCGCCGAAGCGCACTGCGACCCCCGCGCAGCGAGCCGCGATCGGCAAGGCACTCACGGCCCGCCGCACTTGCCGCATCTGCCGCACGTTGCGGCCGTACTTCATTCCGCGCTCGCTGGGCGAATGCCTCGCGTGTGCCTTCCCCCAGGAGGACGCAGCATGACCGCCCCCACCATCAACGGCACCCGCTACCCCCAACCGATCGAAGACCTGTTGCCCGCCGCCCGCGCGCTGGACCTGCCGGACGGGGAGGCGTTCCCGTCGCGCAACCGGCTCATGCGGGAGTTTCGCATCGGCGCACCCAAGGCCGGCGAACTGCTCGCGCTGCTCAAGACCACGCCCGCCGCGCCGCCGGACGACACCACCGAGGCGGCCACCCCGGACCCGGCACCTGCGCCGGCCGCACCCGAGCCCGCGCCGCCGGTCGTACCGGACCCGACGCCGGCCCCGGAGATCACACCGCCGACGCCGCCGGCCGAGGTCGCGCCGGTCAGTCGCCCGGACACGCCCGCCCCACCCGCGCCGGTCCGAACGGCGGTGGTGTGGCCGGTGGTGCTGCTCGCGCTACCCGCCTTCGTCGCCATCTGGTCCGGGTGGGTTGGCCTCGGCGGACTCACCGGATTCGGCATCGTGCACCCGCTCCCCGGGATCTGGGACAGCTTCTCCATCAACAGCGCGATCACCCTCCCCATCGGAGTGGAGACCTACGGCGCTTACGCCCTGTACGTGTGGCTGTCCGGTCGGGTGCCCGAGCGGGCACGCCGGTTCGCCAAGTAGTCCGCTCTCGGTTCCCTCGCGATCGGCGCTCTCGGGCAGGTCGCCTACCACCTGTTGGAGGCCGCCGGCGTCACCTCGGCCCCGTGGTGGATCACCACCGCCGTTGCCTGCCTCCCGGTCGCGGTGCTCGGCATGGGCGCAGCCCTCGCGCACCTCGTTCGCACGCACGACTAGTTCCGCCCGGCGGCGCGGCCCCTGGCTTCCCAACCTGCGCCGCGCCGCCGGCCCCCTACCGATCTCCCGACCGTTGGAGGAACCCCCATCATGACTGCCCCCGATGAGAACCCTTTCGACTGGCAGGCCGCAGAGAACGACCTGACCGACCCCACCGCCGCCGGCCCGGATGCCGAGGTGGTCGACCTGGACGACGCCCGCGCCCGCCGGGTGCCCCGCCCCCGCCCGCCGGCCGGCAGCGGCGACGACACCGCCGCCGACAGCGGCGAGGACGCCGAGACGGTCGACGACGGCCCCGAGCGCCTCGGCGGGTTGGTCGACGCGGCCGAGGACATCCCGCCGGAGGTGCTCGCCCGGCAGCGGGAGCGCCGGCCGATCCTGGCCGAGTGGGCGCGGTCGTGGCGCGGCCTGCGCGCGGCGGCCCGGCACCAGAGCAAGGATGCCGGCTACGTCACCGCCTACCACGCGGTGCGGCTGCCGAAGTACGCGGCGAAAACAGCTTTGTGGGCACCCGTTGGCGTGGTCCGCGGCCTTGGTCGGGCGTTGCATTGGGCCAGCGCCGAAGAGGGCAACTGGCACCTGCGGCAGGCCGCCGCGACCCGTGGTGAGGCGGACGTGTGGCTCAAGCTCGACGCCCGCCGGCAGCGCCAAAGCGTGTGGCGGTGGTGGGTGCTCGCCGCCGGTGCCGGCACGACCGTGACCGTGGCGATCGTCCTGGCCATGGGTCCGCCGTGGTGGCGGTGGGTCGCCCTCGCCGTGGTGGTGCCGCTGCTGGCCACCCTCGGCCGACCGGCCGACAAGCCCCTCACCGACCGGGTCACCGAAGGCACCCGCTACCGCAAGCTGACCGCCGACCTCGTGCGGCGGGCGTTGACCTCGTTGCAGATGGCCGCCATCAACAGCGCGGTTGCCAAGGACCCAAAGGCCATCAGCTTCCCGGTCGACATCCACCGCGACGGCCCCGGGCACCTGGCCGTGGTCGATCTCCCGTACGGAGTGGAGGCCGCCGAGGTGGTCGCCCGGCGCGGCCGGCTGGCCTCGGCCATGCGGCTGCCGCTGGATCAGGTGTGGCCCGAACCGGCCCCCGGTCACACCGGCCGACTGGCGTTGTGGGTCGGCTACGAACCGGCGTCGCAGATGAAGCAACCCGCGTGGCCGCTGCTGTCCGAGTCGGCCAAGGTGGACGTGTTCAAGGCGTTCCCGTTGGCCACCACACCTCGCCTCGACACGGTCGCGGTGGACCTGATGTTCCGCAACTTCCTCTTCGGCGGCCAGCCCGGTTCCGGGAAGACGTTCGCGCTGCGGGATCTGATCCTGGCCGCAGCCCTCGACGCCCGCACCGAGATCCGGGGCTACGAACTGAAAGGCGTCGGGGACTTCGCGGTGTTGGAGCCGGTCATGGCCGAGTACGGCAACGGCTTCGATGACGACACCCTCGCCCGCTGCTTCGCCTTCATCGAGTGGCTGTATGAGGAGTGCCGCCGCCGGTCGAAGCGGATCGAGCACTACGCGAGGTTGGGCAAGGCCCCGGAGAACAAGGTCACGCCCGAACTGGCCAGCCTCAAGGGGTCGGGGCTTCACCCGCTGGTGGCATGGTTCGATGAGCTGCAAGAACTGATGACCAGCAAGTACGGCAAGGACGCCGGAGAGATCCTGGAAAAGGTCATCAAGCTCGGCCGTGCGCTCGGGGTGATCATCCTGATCGGTACGCAGATCCCCGACAAGGACAGCTTGCCGACCGGCATCACCCGCAACGTCAACAGCCGGTTCTGCCTCAGCGTCGCTGACCAGACGGCAAACGACATGATCCTCGGCACGTCGGCCTACAAGAACGGCTACCGCGCCACCGTGTTCCAGCCGGTGGTAGAGGCCGGGTGGGGCATCCTGCGCGGATTCGGTCCCAAGGCGTCGGCGGTGCGCTCGTTCTACGTCGACACCACCGCCGCCGCCCGCATCGTCGCCCGCGCCGTCGCGCTGCGCACCACGGCGGGAACCCTGCCGAAGCTCGACGAGCAGACCCGCGACGTGGCCCCGGTCGCCGACGTCCTCGGCGACCTGGCACGGATCTGGCCGGGCGACGACAAGGCCGTCTGGAACGAGACGCTGTGCGCGCTGCTGGCCGAACTGCGGCCCGACGTCTACGGCGGGTGGGAGGCCGCGCAACTCACCACCGCGCTCAAGCCCCACCCGGCGGTGAAGGTCGGCGACGTCGGGCGGCGCATCGACGGCAAGGCCACCACCCGACGCGGCATCAAACACCCCGACCTTCTCGCCGCGATCGCGGAGCGTGACCGGAAGCGATCCGCCGGCTAACCCGCCGCGAGGGTGCTAGCGCTAGCGGCCCGTCCTGCTAGCGCTAGCACCCTCGCTAGCACCCCACCCGAATCATGAGCTGCAACCTAGCAGATAGCAGCTCACGGCCCCGTGCACCCAAAAGCCGGCCCAGGAGGCACCCGTGAACCCCCACCTGACCGCCGCTATCACCCTCGCCACAATCCCCGCCCTGATAACGCTCGGTTACGCCGTCCTGTGCTGGATCAAGCCCGTCAAGACCTGCCAACGGTGCGCCGGCACCGGCCACATCACCACCCGCGTCCTGCGCCGCCCGCGTGCCTGCCGCCGCTGCGACCGAGGCCACCGGCTGCGCACCGGCCGCCGCGTCTACAACCACTTTCACCGGCTGCGCGCCGAGGCGAACCGATGAACCGCCGCGCCCGCGACGGGCACACCGAGTGGTGCGGCAAGGGCCACCGCTGCGGCCTCGGTGAGCACCGATCGGAAGAGATCGTGGTCGACGTCGCCGGCCGCTCCCGCGCGGTGCTGGTGCGGGTGCGCACCGCCGCCGGCCGCGAGCACGCCGAGGTGCGCGTCAGGGTCGCGCTCGCACCGTCCGAGTTGGCCGCCCGCCGGCAGTTGGTCGGGCTGCTCGGCGACCTGCGGCACGCGGTGACCCAGGCCGCGATCACCGCGCGGCCCCGGCCGAGGCGGTGACCCGTTGGCCGCCCGGTGGCTGGTCGCGAGCGCGGTACTCGGCCGGCAGGTGACCGACGCCGAGGCATACCCGCACATCTGCGGGCGGCTGCTCACCGCCGACATCGCGCGCAGCGGCCGGCCCGTCCTGTTACGACGCCGCGACTGCGCCGCCTGCGCGCAAGGCCGCCACGAACGCCGACACGGCCGGCCGCAAGCCGTTCGCCTCACCACCTCACCCGCACCACCGGAGAGGACCCGCACCATGCCTGACAACCCACTGCTCATCGCCGCGCTTGCGCACGCCGAACGCGGCTGGCATGTCTTTCCGCTACGCCCCGACGACAAGCGACCCGCGTTCCCTGACCACGCTGGCGACGACTGCACCGGCCGCGACCCGCGCTGCCGCAGCGCCGGGCACCACCTCGGGTGGGAAGCCCGCGCCACCACTGATGCGGACCGCATCCGCCAAGCGTGGACGGCCCGCCCCTACGGCATCGGCTTGGCCTGCGGCCCGTCCCGGCTGGTCGTGGTCGACCTCGATCGTCCGAAGGACGGCACCAGCGGCCCGACAGGGCTGGACACCCTCGCCGAGTTGGCCGCCGCGCATGCTGCCGGCATCGAAGCGACGTACACGGTGACCACCGGGCGGGGCGGCACTCACCTCTACTACCGCCACCCCGACGGCGGGCCGGAGCTGCGCAACACGGCCGGCACGCTCGGGCCGCTGGTCGACAGCCGCGCCCATGGCGGTTACGTGGTCGCGGCCGGCAGCACCGTGGTCGGACGGCCCTACCGGGTCGACCTGGATACCGACCCCGCCCCGCTGCCCGGGTGGCTGGTCGGCCGGTTGATTCCGGCGCCGCTTCCGGCGCAGCGGCCGGTGGTGGTGTCGCTGCCGACCGACCGCAGCGGCGCGTACGTGCGGGCCGCGATCACCCGGGAAGCTGACCGGGTAACCACCGCGCCGGCAGGGGAGCGCAACCGCTGCCTCTACGTCGCTGCCGTGGCACTCGGGCAACTCACCGCCGGTGGGTCGCTCACCGCAGAGGACGCCGAAAGCGTGCTGGAACAAGCCGCAGCGCGGGCCGGGCTGGGCCACCTCGAGACCGCACGCACCATCCGATCCGGGCTGGCCGCCGGCAGCAAGCGACCCCGGCAGGTGGCCGCGTGACCCGGCCCGACGACAACCGCAGTTGTCACCGCGCGCCCCAGCTCCACCCCGCAGCCGGCTACGTGGCCGACCACGCCGCCGCGCTGGCCGCCGCCCGAACGCCATCCGATGTCCTGGCCGCGCTGGCCGCGATGGAGGCCGCGTGCCGGGAAGCCCGAGAGTGGATCGCGGTCGACCTCGTGCTCAACGACGGATGGTCGTATGCCGAGGTCGGCCGGGCGATGGGCACCACCCGGCAGGCGGCCAGCAAGGCCTACGCCGACCCGGTCAACGCCCGGATGCGCCGCAGCGTGATGGGCCGCGACGACGCGGTGGTGATCGTGGGATGCGGCACCGCGAAGCTCGACCAGCCCGCACCCGCCGGGCGCATGTACACCGGCAGTTACCACCGCGCTTGCCGCCGTGCCGCCGACCGGGTCGGCGGGCGGTTGGTCATCCTGTCCGCCCGCTATGGGCTGCTCACCCCGGACACGGTGATTGAGCCGTATGAGCTGCGGATGGGCCAACCCGGTGCCGTCACCGTGCCGGCCCTGTACGCGCAAGCGCGCCGCTTCGGCATCGACGTGGCCGGCACCGTGACCGTGCTGGCCGGCCGCGACTACGCCGACCCGGTATCGGCGGTGTGGCCGCACGCGCGCCGGCCGCTTGACGGCACGCGCGGGATGCCCGAACAGATGGCCGTGCTCGCCGAGCTGGCGCGCACCGCGACAACCCCGGTTGTCACCAATCCCCGTTTCACCGCACCGATACCGGAAGGACGTGCCGCATGACGCCCGCCCGCCTTCACCTCGTCACCGACCACCCGGAAGCCACCGACGCACCACCGGCCAGCGGCGGGCCGCTGTGGGATGTTCCAGTGCCCTTGACCGGGCCGTCCACCGCGCCGCCGCCGTTCCCGGTCGACGTGTTCCCCGGCTGGTTGGGCGACATGGTGACCGGTGTTGCCCGCTTCACGCAGACCGATCCGGCGATGGCCGGCACCCTCGCCGTAGCCGTGCTCTCCGCGTGCGCGGGCGGCCGGATGGAGGTAGAGCCGGTCGGCGGGTGGCGCGAGCCGGTGAACGTGTTCGCCGCCGTCATCGCCGGCCCCGGCGAACGCAAGAGCCCGGTTCACCGGGCCATGACCGCGCCGCTGTTCGCCGCACAGTCGACGTTGGGTGAGGCGATGCGACCTCGGATCGCCGAGGCTGCCGCGCTGCGGGACATCGCCGACCGGCACGCCGAACAGGCCAAAACCCAAGCGGCCAAGGCCAGCGACCCGGGCAAGCGCGACGAGGCCGCCGCCGAGGCCGTCGCGGCTGCGATCGCGGCCGAGGCGATCATCGTTCCCGTCCTACCCCGCCTGATCGTCGACGACGCCACCCCGGAAGCCCTCATCGGTTTGATGGCTGCCAACGGCGGGCGGATGGCGATCATCAGCGATGAGGGCGGGATCTTTGACACCCTCGCTGGTCGGTACTCCGGTGCCCCGAACCTTGACCCCTACCTGAAAGGCCATGCGGGGCAGCCGATGAGCAACGAACGGCAGACCCGCGAGGGTGCCTCGGTCGACAAGCCCGCGCTGACCGTGTGCGTGATGGCGCAACCGACCGTGCTGCGCAAGTTCGGCGGGAACGCCGACCTCGCCGGGCGTGGCCTGCCGGCCCGGTTCCTGTTCGCCCTGCCCCGGTCCCTGGCCGGTTATCGACTGGTGGATACCGAACCGGTGCCGGAGCAGGTGACGGCCGGCTACCGGCACCGGGTGCACGACCTGGCCGCCACCCTCGCCGAGTGGGAAGACCCCGCCGTCGTCACCCTCACCCCCGAGGCGGGGCGGGTGCGGCTGGCCGCCGCTCAGGAGGTGGAGGCTCAGCTACGCCCCGGCGGGACGCTGCACGACATGCGGGAGTGGGGCAACAAGCTCTCCGGCGCGACGCTGCGGCTGGCCGGGTTGCTGCACGTTGCCCACCACCCCGCCGACGCGTGGCGACGCCCCATCGACGCCGACCGGATGACCGACGCCGTGCGGCTGGCCGAGTTCTTCGCCGCGCACTACCGGGCCGCCCTCACCACCATCGGCAGCGACGCCGCGATGGAGAACACCCGGTACGTGCTCGGGGTGCTCACCACCAAGGGCATGGCCACCTTCACCCGCCGGGAACTGCACCGCCGCGTGTCCCGCCGGCTGCCGAAGTCCGATGAGGTGTCGGCGGTGCTCGCCGAGCTGGCCGCCCTCGGGTGGGTCCGCTCCGGCGCGGATGGTCGCTACGAGCTGCACCCGCGCGCCGTGGCCGAGGTGCCCGAAAGCGTTGACACGTTGACAACCGCCCCCGATGCCGACGTTTCCGCAGCTCAGACCACCCACGAAGGTGTCAACGGGGTGCGTTGACAGCCGTTGACAGGCGTTGACAATCCGTCGCCGGTCGACCCGGTGTCAACGGGTGTCAACGCCTGTCAACGGGGGGCGTTGACACCCCCGACACCCACCTCACCTGCGGAAACGTGCCCGGGTCGGCCGATTGTCAACGTGTCAACGCCTCCCGGCCCGCACCCGCGCCGCCGCCCAGCGACCGGCACCGGAAAACGGCCCGCTGAGAGCCACACAGACGGTTTGGCCCTATGCCTTACCCCGACCCTACCCAGGTCTTGCCCCCACGACGCTCTCAGCGAGCCGCCCTGCGCCCTTCTGCCGAACCGCCACTCTGATCCCTCCACAAGCGACCAACGTCGACCGAAAGGCCCTCACCGTGCGACTCGTGACGCAGAGTCCCGCTCCGGATAGGCGCGCCACTCCGGAAGCGGACGGCACCATCCGGCTTTCACCCAAGCTGTTCATGTCCACCGAGGAACTTGCCGAGCTGCTAGACGTCGACCCGTCGACCATCCGGCGTTGGCGTACCGTTCCACCCTTGCAGGGTCCGCCGTTCATTCAGATTTCCGACCGCGTGGTGAAGTACGCGACGGCCGATGTGGAACGGTGGCTTTCTGCCCGCCGGGTCCACCCGAGGGCAGCCTGATGACCCCTCCGCAGCAACCGCCGATCGGCGTACAGCCCGCTTCCGACGTGGAGATGCGAGCAGGTCGGGAGCGCCCCTACCGGGCGCGGGTCCGGTGGGTCGACCCAACGACCAAGCGCCGCCTGTCCAAGTCAACGTCGGTGGCGACACCGGAAGAGGCGCAAGCGTGGATCGACGCAATGGTCAGCGCGGCGCAAGGAGGCGTCGACCCGCTCGCGGCAACGAAGCGACTGGCCGAATACGGCGAGAGCGTGATGACGCTGGCGCTGCGCGGCCTGGAGCGGAAGACGCTAGACCCATATCTTGCCGGCTGGCGTAAGCGGGTGGTGCCGGCCCTCGGACACATTCCGATTCGCATGATTACCAACGGTGCGGTAGATCGGGCCGTCCATGGGTGGATCGCCGACGAGTGCAGCCGATCGACGGTCAAGAACAGCCTTGCCGTGCTGGTCCGAGTAATGCAACAGGCCGTACGGGACGGCATCATTGCGCGAAACCCTGCTCAGGTCACCGGGTGGCAGCGCGAATACCAGCGGGCAGAAGACGAGTTGGACAACCCGCGCACTCTGGCTCTGCCCCACTGGGAAGCCCTGACACGGCTCGCCGCCGCACTGGTCGAACGGTCCACCAACGGGTTTCCCGGTTGGGGCGACGTGACGATTTTCGCCGCATGCACGGCCGCGCGGATCGGCGAGGTTTCCGGCGTCCGCGCCGAGGACATCGACCGGGAAACGTGGATGTGGACCGTCCGCCGGCAGACCACACCCGGCCCCGGTGGCCTAATCGACAAAGGCACCAAGGGAAAGCGCGCCCGCATGGTGCCGCTGATCGAAGAGGTGCGGCCGATCGTCGCTCGCCGCCTGGACTCGGCCGCCGAGCCGCACTCTCGACTGTTTACCGGGCCGCGTGGCGGACGGATCAGCACTGCCGTGCTGCGGGACGCGACCCATTGGGATGAGGTGGTGGCAACGCTCGGCTACGAACACTTACGCCGGCACGATCTGCGGCACACGGGGTTGACATGGATGGCGGATGCAGGCGTGCCGGTGCACGTCCTACGAAAGATTGCTGGGCACGGATCTCTCACGACGACCCAGCGATACCTTCACCCGGACCGGCAATCAATCACGGACGCGGGCGCGGCTCTAAGCGCTCATATCGCCCATAACCAGAAATCTGTAGTGCAGCTCCGAGCGGTGTAGCGAATGCGACGCCCGCCATAGTCCTTGGGACAGGCGGGCGTCACTTTCGCCCATTACCTGACGCTGCCGTTCGCAGGAACGGCGGATGCTCTGATTCCCCGATTAGCTGCCGTCGCCTGCCCTCTGTTTTAGCTGAACCTCATCCGGAGGCATCTCCTTGGAGGCAACCTGCGGAGCCGGCTCCTCGGCATCAGCGCGCATGGGAGGGTCCACTACCTCCATAGGCAAAAACTGTTCTTCAACCTGAGGCGGTTGTGCAGGATCTCCGGCGGCGGAGGGCTCAACGGCTTCGACCGGATCGTGCAAAGTGTTCTGAGCCGGGTCACTTACACCAAGGCGCTGTGCCAACACTTCATGCTTGGACTCCCATTTTTCGTACTCCTGCCGTCGCTTCTCGTCTTTCGCTGCACCATCTCGCACATAGATTCGCAGGCCTCCGTGGATGTCTTCCTGCCACTTTTTAAGTGTCTTCTGAATCTCGCGCAGCGCTTTTGCCGAATCATGCGCTCCGTACGTGACCGTCCACCTTCGACCCTTGAACATCGACCAATCGAGCGTCGACTGAGACTTATACGTCTCCTTGCCTTGTGAATCCTTATAGCACACGAGCACATCATGGCAATCCGGCAGGTCGGTCTGTCCACGCGATTGAGAGAAGTCCCAGACCGTCCGCCACTCTTGCCCGGGCGCCAAGATCGGAAGCTTATCGAAGACCCAGACGTCTTCCACGCCTCCTGCGTCGCCGCCGCTCCTCTGAAGTGGCGGAGTTGACCGGAATTCAATGTCGTAGGCAGCGGTCGTCCCGAAGTTGCGAATTACGAGGTCGACGATGGCGGGACTCACCTCAGCTGGTTCCATGAACGCCACCACGTAAGGCTGGGCCTGCTCCTTGCGCAACCTCCGCGCCTCACGGGCCTGCCCCAAGGCGATAAAGGCGGCGATGGTAGCCACGAGGAGAGTGGCCACAGCGGCGGCAGCTGACCAGTTACCGGCGTTCCAGTCGTGAAGTGTGTCCCACAACCACCAGTCCCGTACGGACGCCCAGAGCCTTGCGAGAGGTTCCATGTGAGATTCACTCCACGCTCGTCGAGGCAGCTCGCCAGCGTTGCCTCAGGCGGATTGCCGAGAATGGTCCCCAAGTGGTCCCCGCGAAGGGAGACGGGTACTTCCTCCGGCAGCGAGCGATCCCCGCTCTGAACAGGAGGACTTCCCTGTTCAGAGCGGGGATCTTCCTGTCGGGACGGCCGGATTCGAACCGACGACCCCTTGACCCCCAGTCAAGTGCGCTACCAAGCTGCGCCACGTCCCGCCCCCGCGTGGTTTCCCCCGCGGCAGCCGGTACAGCTTAGCGCAGCAGCTCCGAGTCGTCCGCACAGGCCCCACCGGCGTCGCGAGGCAGCCGAACCAACCCACAAGGAGCCACCACACACCCTCTAGAGCGTCCTAGGAGGGTGGGGTTGAAAGAAATGCCGGATGGGCGGGGACCACCCATCCGGCAAATCGAGCGAACTGGACCGGGTCAGCCGTGCGCCTTGCCTCGGCCGCCGGGGCCGAGCTTCTTGCGCGGGCGGACCGAGATCTCGATCGGGCTGCCCTCGTACCCGAATTCCTCGCGGAGCTTGCGCTCGACGAAGCGCTGGTAGCCGGCGTCGAGCGGGCCGGTGGTGAAGAGCACGAACCGTGGCGGTGCCACACCGGCCTGCGTCGCGAACAGGATCCGCGGCGCCCGCCCACCACGCACCGGGTGCGGGGTGGCCTGCACCAGCGCGGTCAGCCACTGGTTGAGGTGTGCGGTCGGCACCCGGGTTTCCCAGCTGGCCAGCGCCTTGTTCAGGGCCGGGGCCAGCTTGTCCACGGCACGGCCGGTCATCGCCGACAGGTTCAGCCGGATCGCCCAGGGGATGCGGCGCAGCTCCCGGTCGATTTCCTTGTCCAGGTAGTACCGGCGGTCGGCGTCGACGAGGTCCCACTTGTTGAACGCGATGACCAGCGCCCGGCCCGACTCGGTCACCATCGACAGGATCCGCTGGTCCTGCTCGCTGATCGGCTCGCTGGAGTCCAGCAGCACCACTGCCACCTCGGCGGCCTCGATCGCGCCGGCGGTGCGCAGGCTGGCGTAGTACTCGGTGCCGCTGGCCTTGCCGACCCGCTTGCGCAGCCCAGCCGTGTCGACCAGCTGCCAGGTCTGACCACCGATCTCGACCAGGCTGTCCACCGGGTCCACAGTGGTGCCCGCCACCGAGTCGACGACCGCCCGCTCCTCACCGGAGAACCGGTTGAGCAGGCTGGACTTGCCGACGTTCGGCCGCCCGACCAGCGCCACCCGGCGCGGTCCACGCGGGCGGTTCTCCACGATCGCCGGTGCTTCCGGCAGCGCGGCGAGGATGGCGTCCAGCAGGTCGCCGGAGCCGCGTCCGTGCAGCGCGGACACCGGGAACGGCTCACCGAGACCGAGCGACCACAGCGAGGTGGCCTCCATCTCGATGGAGTTGTTGTCGGCCTTGTTGGCCACCAGGATCACCGGCTTGGCGCTGCGCCGCAGCATCTTCACCGCTGCCTCGTCGACGTCGGTGGAGCCCACCATCGCGTCGACAACGAAGAGCACCACGTCGGCGGTGACGACCGCCGTCTCGGCCTGCGCCGCGATGGCCGCGGCCCGGTCCTTGGCGTCCGGTTCCCAACCGCCGGTGTCCACCACTGTGAACGCCCGGCCGTTCCACTGCGCGTCGTACGGCACCCGGTCACGGGTCACGCCGGGGACGTCCTCGACGACCGCCTGCCGGCGGCCGATGATCCGGTTGACAAGCGTCGACTTGCCCACGTTGGGGCGGCCGACCACGGCCACCACCGGCTGCGGGCCGCTCGGTTCCTCGAGGACGACCTCGGGCTCACGCAGCTCGACCCACCCGCCGCCATCGCTACTCATGCCGCTCCTCCGCTTCGCTCCGGACCGTCATGAGACGCAACAGCACGGCTCATCGCCACGCCCCGCTCGGTGAGCAGCTCACGCATCCGCGCCACGACCTCGTCGATGCCCAGCTCGGTGGTGTCCAGCACCACCGCGTCGGGCGCCTGGGCCAGCGGGTTGACCTTGCGGGTCGAGTCGAGACGGTCCCGCCGGGCCAGATCGGCGGCAGTGGCCGCCACGTCGGCGGCGTCCTCGGCGCTGCGCCGGGCGGCACGGGCCGCCTCGGAGGCGGTCAGGAAGACCTTCAGGTCGGCGTCCGGCGCCACCACCGAGCCGATGTCACGACCCTCGACCACCATCCGACCAGCGTTGGCGATCATCTCGCGCTGCCTGGTGACGAGCAGCTCACGGACAGCCGGCACGGCGGCGACGGCGGAAACCGCGCCGGTCACCTCGGTGCCACGGATGTCCGCGTCCACGCCCACACCGTCGACTGTCACGGCGTACCCCTGCGGGTGGGTGCCGATGCGCAGGTTGACCTCGCCGGCGACCTTTGCCACCGACGCGGCGTCGGTGAGATCCACGCCGGAGCGCAGCACGGCCCACGTGATCGCCCGGTACATCGCCCCGGTGTCCAGGTAGCGCGCACCGATGCTCGCGGCGAGCCGCCGCGACACGGTGGACTTACCCGAACCGGACGGCCCGTCCACAGCGACCACACATCGCCCGGCCCGTACGTTTTCCTCCACCGTGTCCTCCTCAGCCCGTACCTCACGGATCGCCCGGTGAGCTGGCGCCGCAAGCGGTTGTCAATCGTCATCAATCATGCCCGGGTCCATTGGCGGACCCGCGCGCGACGCCGCCGGAGGCGACCCACGCCACCCGGCGGCCGCGTCCCGGCCATCGGTGGAGCCTACCGGCTGCCGTACCCCGAACTCGGGGGTCAGTCACCCACCGCGTTGAACAGGGCGGCGACCTCGGCGTTCGTCAACCGCCGGATCCGTCCGGTCCGCAGTTCACCCAGCCGGATAGGACCGATCGAGGTACGCACCAGCCGGGTAACCGGGTGTCCGACCTCCTCCATCAGCCGTCGGACGATGTGCTTGCGGCCCTCGTGCAGGCTCAGCTCCACCTGGGCGCTTTTACCCAGAGTGTCCACCACCTTGAACGAGTCGACCTTCACCGGCCCGTCCTCCAGCTCGACGCCGGCCAACAGCCGCTTGCTCAGGTTGCGCGGGATCGGCCCGACCACCTCGGCGAGATAGGTCTTCAGCACCTCGTACGAGGGGTGCATGAGCTTGTGCGCGAGGGTGCCGTCGTTGGTGAGCAGCAGCAGGCCCTCACTGTCCGCGTCGAGCCGCCCCACGTGGTAGACCCGCTGCTCCACCCGGTTGCCGATGAACTCGGCCAGCTCGTTGCGCCCCTTGTCGTCCGCCATGGAGGTAACCACCCCGCGCGGCTTGTTCATCGCCACGTAGACCAGGCGAATGTCGACCTGGAGGCGCTCCCCGTCCACATGGATCACGGAGGTGGCCGGGTCGACCTTGTCGCCGAGCTTGGCGACCCGCCCGTCCACGGTGACCCGGCGACGGAAGATCAGATCCTCGCAGGCACGCCGGGAGCCCACGCCGGCGGCGGCGAGCACCTTCTGCAGGCGCTCAGCCCCCTCGTAGACGGGCGCGTCGGGTTTGGGGGAACGGTTATCGGGTCGCATCAGCAAGCTCTTCTACGTCGTCGGGCAGGAAGGGTGCGAGGGGCGGCAGCTCGTCGACGGTGTTCAGCCCGAGCTTCTCCAGGAACAACGTGGTGGTCCGGTAGAGGAACGCCCCGCTGTCCGTTTCGGTGCCGCACTCCTCGATGAGGCCACGGGTGACCAGCGTACGGATGACCCCGTCGCAGTTCACACCCCGGATGGCTGAGATTCGCGAACGGGTCACCGGCTGCTTGTACGCAACCACGGCGAGCGTCTCCAGCGCCGCCTGGGTCAGCCGCACGGACTGCCCGTCCAACACGAACCGCTCAACGTACGTAGCGTATTCCGGCCGGGTGTACAGCCGCCACCCGCCGGCCGCCCGGCGCAGCTCGAACCCGTGCCCGGCCGCCGTGTAACCGGCGGCGATCTCGTCGAGCATCGGCCCGACCCGCTCGGCGGGCTGCTCCAGCACCTGGGCCAGCACCAGCTCGCTGACCGGCTCGTCGACGACCAGCAGGATCGCCTCCAACGCGCCGCGCAGCTCCGGGTCGGACAGCTCGGGCGCGGGCTCCGCCGCGACGGTCGCCCGCCGCCGCCCCGCCAGCTGCCGCCGGGGTACGCCCCCAGCGCCACCCGGCTCCCCCACCGTGCCGTCGGTCACCGCACCGAGGCCCGGTCCCGCAGGGCCCACCTCGTCCGCAGCCGCCTCAACGCGATCTGGCTCACCCGGGCCCGCCTCGTCCGAGGCCACCTCAAGGGGATCGGGCCCACCCGCGGTCACCTCGACAGGGCCTGGTCCACCCGGGCCCGCGTCGTCTGGGCCCGGCCCATCCGGGTCAACCTGCGCAAAACCCGACGCGACCATGTCCGGCTCGGCGGAATCGGCGGCGGCGTCGATTTCCGGTCGGCGCGCCGCCGCTTCAGGCAGTGCCTCGGCCGACGCGGCCCGATCGGTGGTCGGCTCGGCCAACTCCTCGGTGTCGGGTGCTGCGGCTGAGTCGTCCGGCTCCGTGGGGGTGTCGGCGGCGGGCGGGCGGGGGCGGTCCCACGGGGGGACCCAGGCGGCGGCCTGATCGGCCAGCGAGTCCCGACGTTGCTCGTCACTCATCCCGCGCACCCTCCGTCGTTCCCGTCCCGTCCGGCCCGCCGGCCTCCACCGCCGGCTCAGGCCCAGCCCCCGCAGGCCCAGGCCCAGCCCCCGCCGGCTCAGGCCCAGGCCCCGCAGGCTCTGCCACCGCCGGCTCAGGGCCAACCACCGCAGGCCCAGGCCCAGGCGACTCCGGGTCGGCCGGGGTGCCGGCGTACTCGTCGACGTGCAGCTCGGTGTCGCCGTCGACCGGGCCGGTCCAGCGCACTGTCAGCTCTTCCAGGGCCTGCTCCTGCACGAACGACACCAGACCCTCCCGGTACAGCTCCAGCAACGCGAGGAACCGGGCCACCACCTCCAGGGTGGCCTCGCAGTCGGCGCAGAGCAGCGAGAACGTGGCGGTGCCGGCCCGGCGTAGCCGGGCGGCGAGAATCGCCGCGTGTTCCCGGACACTGACCCGGACCATGTGCACGTGGGCGATGGAGACCTCCGGCACCGGCTTCGGGGTCATCGCCCTCACGGCCAGCTTCAGCAGCCGCTGGGGGCCGATGCCGAGCACCAGATCGGGCAGCGCCTCGGCGTAGCGGGCCTCCAGGCTGACCGCACGCGGATAGCGTCGGCCGCCGACGGCCTCCAGCTCGGCGATGTGCGCCGCCGCCTCCTTGTACGCCTTGTACTGCAACAGCCGGGCGAAGAGCAGGTCCCGCGCCTCCAGCAGGGCGAGGTCGGCCTCGTCCTCGACTTCGGCGGCGGGCAGCAGCCGGGCCGCCTTCAGATCGAGCAGGGTCGCGGCGATCAGCAGGAACTCGCTGGCCTCGTCCAGGTCCCAGTTGTCGCCCATCGCCCTGATGTAGGCGATGAACTCGTCGGTGACCGTGTGCAGGGCCACCTCGGTGACGTCGAGTTTGTGCTTGCCGATCAGTTGCAGCAGCAGATCGAACGGGCCGGTGAAGTTGGCCAGCCGGACCGTGAAACCGCTGGCGACCGGGTCGGTGGGCGGCACGCCGTCGACCACTGCCGCGTCGGCGGTCTCTGGTGGGTCGAGGGGTGGCGCGGTCACCGGACGACCGTAGTCCACGAGTCGGGCACCGGGCGTTCCGGCTACCGCTCCGACTGGGCGGCGATCACCTCGCGGGCCAGCTGACGGTAGTTACGTGCCCCGGAGGAGGCCGGATCCATCGTCGTGATGGGGGCACCGGCCACGGTGGACTCGGGGAACTTCACCGTCTTGGTGATGACCGTCTGGTAGACCTTGTCGCCGAACGCCTCCACGACCCGCTGGAGGACCTGGCGGCAGTGCGTGGTGCGGCTGTCGTACATGGTGGCGAGGATGCCTTCGAGCTCCAGGTCGAAGTTGAGTCGCTCGCGCACCTTGTCGATGGTGTCCAGCAGCAGTGCCACACCGCGCAGGCTGAAGAACTCGCACTCCAGCGGGATGAGCACGCCGTGCGCGACGGTCAGCGCGTTGATCGCCAGCAGGCCGAGTGACGGCTGGCAGTCGATCAGGATGTAGTCGTACTCCTTGCGGACCGTGCGCAGGACCCGGGCCAGGGCCATCTCCCGGGCGACCTCGTTGACGAGCTGGATCTCGGCGGCGGAGAGGTCGATGTTGGCCGGCAGCAGGTGCAGTCCCGCGACGTCGGTCTTGATGACGACGTCCTCGGCGAGGATGTCGTCCTGCATGAGCAGGTTGTAGATGGACAGGTCGAGGTTGTGCGGGTTGACGCCCAGGCCCACCGAGAGGGCGCCCTGCGGGTCGAAGTCGACGAGCAGCACCTTGCGACCGTATTCCGCGAGCGCGGCGCCCAGGTTGATGGTGGTGGTGGTCTTGCCGACGCCACCCTTCTGGTTGGCCATCGCGATGATGCGCGCGGGGCCGTGCCGGTCGGTGGGCATCGGCTCGGGAATGGGCTTGCGCATCGTGTAGGCAGCCGGGTCCGCAGGACCCAGGTCCGCGCCGAGCGTGGCCTGCTGCTCGCGGAGCTCCGACGTCCAGGTCTCGGCACGGTCACCGTTGCCAGCCATGTGCTCGTTGCCCCCTCCCGACGACCCACCCGGCGTCGGAGCCGTCCGACGTCCTTCGCGGCGCCGCTGCGCACCCCGGTCGTGTCGCTCCAGGAGGTCCGCGCCGATGCCGACTGTACGCCACCGACCAGCAGGGGGTTCGGCACCGGCCCGGCGTGTCGGCGTCGACAGCGACCGGTTCAGCCCTGGGCGCGGGGGTGGGCGGTCGCGTACACCTCGCGCAACCGCTCCACGGTGACCAACGTGTAGACCTGGGTGGTGGTCACCGACGCGTGACCGAGCAGCTCCTGGACCACCCGAACGTCGGCGCCGCCGTCGAGCAGATGGGTGGCGTAGGAATGGCGCAGTGTGTGCGGCGAGACCGCGGCCGGTCCGTCGACGGGCAGCCCGGCCCGGTCGGCGGCGCGGCGCAGGATGCCCCAGGCGCCCTGGCGGGACAGCGCGCCGCCGCGGGCGTTGAGGAACACCGCCGGGGTGCCCCGGCCGGCGGCGGCCAGCCCGGGGCGGGCCCGGACCAGGTAGGCGCGGACGGCGTCGACGGCGTACCCGCCGATGGGCACCAGCCGCACCCGGCCGCCCTTGCCGCGCAGCAGCACAGCGCCGTCGTCGGTGTCGAGGTCGTCCACCGCGGCGCCGACAGCCTCGGAGATGCGCGCGCCGGTGCCGTACAGGAACTCCAGCAGTGCCCGGTCGCGCAGCGCGAGGGGCGCGTCGTCGCCGGTCGCGGTGATCGGGCCGGTGGTCTCCAACAGCCGGACCACGTCGTCGACAGGTAGCGCCCTGGGCAGCCGGCGGGGCGGCGTGGGCGGGCGGACGTCGCGGCTCGGATCGGCGCCGGCCAGGCCCTCGCGCAACGCGAAGCGGTGCAGGCCCCGTACCGCGCTGGCCGCGCGGGCGGCGGAGGAGACCGCCAGCGGTGGGTGCGCGTCGTCGCCCGCGCGTAGCCGCGCCAGGTGCGACTCGACGAGGCCGGCGCCGACCGACGCGAGGTCGGTGACGCCGGCATCGGCCAGGGTGGCGAGATAGCGGTCCAGATCCCGGCGGTACGAGGAGAGCGTGTTGGCGGAGAGGCCACGCTCGACGGTCAGGTGGTCGAGGTAACCGCGAACGGCACGGCGCAGCGCCGGCGTGGGTGCTGTGCCCACGCCGGCGGAGTCCGTGCCGCTGGTCAGCCCGCCACCGCTCAGGCCAGCGCGTCAGCCAGCGGGAGCACGTCCATGCCGTGCGACTCGGCGACCGGGCCGTAGGTGACCTGCCCGGCGTGGGTGTTGAGGCCCAACGCCAGCGCCGGGTCGTTGCGCAGCGCCTCACGCCAGCCCTGGTTGGCCAGCTCCAGGGCGTACGGCAGGGTGACGTTGGTCAGGGCGTAGGTGCTGGTGTTCGGCACCGCGCCGGGCATGTTCGCCACGCAGTAGAAGATCGACTCGTGCACCTTGTAGACCGGGTCGGCGTGCGTGGTGGGGCGCGAGTCCTCGAAGCAGCCGCCCTGGTCGATGGCGATGTCGACGAGCACGCTGCCCGGCTTCATCCGGGAGACCAGCTCGTTGGAGATCAGCGTCGGGGCCTTCGCGCCGGGCACCAGCACCGCGCCGATGACCAGGTCGGCGTCGAGCACGGCACGCTCGACCTCGTACGCGTTGGAGGCGACGGTCTGCAGGTGGCCCCGGTAGATCGCGTCGGCCTGCCGCAGCCGGGCGACGTTCTTGTCCAGCAGCAGCACCTCGGACTGCAGGCCCAGCGCGATAGCGGCGGCGTTCATGCCGGAGACGCCGGCGCCGATGACCACGGTCTTGGCCGCGTACACGCCGGAGACACCGCCGGGCAGCACACCGCGCCCACCACCGGTACGCATCATGTAGAAGGCGCCCACCTGCGGGGCGAGCCGGCCGGCCACCTCGGACATCGGGGCGAGCAGCGGAAGCGACCGGTCGGGCAGCTCGACGGTCTCGTACGCGATGCCGGTGACCCGGCGGTCGATCAGCGCGTCGGTGCACTCCTTGGAGGCGGCCAGGTGCAGGTAGGTGAAGAGCACCTGCCCCTCGCGCATCCGGTGGTACTCCTCGGCGATCGGCTCCTTGACCTTGAGCACCAGCTCGGCGGTCTCCCACACCTCGTCGGCGGTGGCGAGGATCTTCGCGCCGGCGGCGGCGAACTCCTCGTCGGTGATGCTGGAGCCAACCCCGGCGCCGGACTCGACGAAGACCTGGTGGCCGCTGCGGGTGAACTCGTTGACACCCGCTGGCGTGATCGCCACGCGGTACTCGTGGTTCTTGACCTCGCGTGGGATTCCGACCTTCACGATGCAGACACCTCTCTTCGGGGCTGCTCTCCCCCGACTGCTCGGTGCCACGACGGCCCCTTTGCCATCGCGGTACACCGGTCCTGCGGCGGCAGTCTAGGCGCGCCCGGTGCCGCCGCGAGCCAGCACAGTGGCACCCGGTGCCCGGGTGTCCTGACGAAGTGTCAGGGCGGCGCCGAGATTCGGCGGCCGGGCGTCACCTCAGCCAACAGGACAGTGTTTCACCATTATCGTCCCATCTGCCGGGCGGCGGTGCGGACAGCCGGCGAGTGGATCACTAATGTGTCCGCCCATGACCACTCCTCCTTACCAGCCCGGGTACCCCCAGCCGGGGTACCCCCAGGGCGTCTCCGACAAGAGCAAGATCGTCGCGGGCATCCTCGGCATCCTGCTCGGCACCTTCGGTGCCGGTCGCTTCTACACCGGACACACCAAGATCGCCGTTCTCCAGCTCGTCGTGAGCCTGGTGACCTGCGGCGTCGGCGCTCTCTGGGGCGTCGTCGACGGCATCCTCATCCTGGTCAACGGCGGCACGGACGCGCAGGGCCGTCCGCTGCGCGACTCCTAGACCAACCAGCGAGAGGGGCCCCGCGGCTGACCGCGGGGCCCCTCTCGTGCGTACTCCCCCACCGGCTGGACCGGCGGCGACGCTCAGCGCGGCAGCGGCGCGTCCGCCCGACGCAGCTGCGCGAAGCCGGTGTCCCGGGCCCGGGCCGCGGCCAGCAGCCCGGCCACCGCTGACGCGTTGGTGATCTCACCGGCCAGGACCATGGCGACCGCCTCGTCCAGGTCGATCCGGACGACCTGGAGGTCGGCCTCCTCGTCGTGGCGCTCGTGCCGCTCGTCGGCCGGCACGTCGGCGAGGTCGCGGGCCAGGAACACCCGGACGATCTCGTTGGTGAACCCCGGCGAGCTGTGCAGATCCACCAGCACGTCGACCCGCCCGGCGGTGAGGTCGGCCTCCTCGGCCAGCTCCCGCAGCGCGGCCACCGGCAACTCCTCGCCGGAGACGTCCATCAGACCGGCCGGCAGCTCCCACAGGTGCCGCCCCACCGGGTGCCGGTACTGCCGGATCAGCACCACCTGGCCGGCGTCGTCGAGCGCCACCACTGCCACCGCCCCGACGTGCCGGACGAGGTCCCGCAGCCCGGTCCCACCGCCCGGCATGGTCACCTCCTCGGTGACCACGTCGAAGATCCGCCCCCGGTACCGCTCCTGCCGGGAACGCACCTCGTAGCGGTGCTCCAGGTTGCTCACGCCGTCGCCTCGCTGCGCTCGACGACGGCGCGAGGCGCCACGCTGCTGAGCCTGCTGGTTCGCTCGCTGCGCTCGCTCACGAGGCCGACGACGCCTTCGTCGCGGCCCCGTTGCGGGCGGCCTTGCGCGTCGTCGGGGCCTCCGCCGCCGCGTCCAGGTCGACAGGCAGCTGGTCGGCCTGCGAGTACGCCACAGCGGCCTTGACGAACGAGGCGAACAACGGGTGCGGGCGGGTCGGGCGGCTCTTCAACTCGGGGTGCGCCTGGGTGGCCACGAAGAACGGGTGCAGACTCCGGTCCAGTTCGATGAACTCGACCAGCCGGCCGTCCGGCGAGGTGCCGGAGATGTGCAGGCCCGCCTTGGTCAGCGCGTCCCGGTAGGCGTTGTTGACCTCGTAGCGGTGCCGGTGCCGCTCGCTGATCTCGGTGCTGCCGTACGCCTCGGCGACGATCGACCCCTCGGTCAACGTCGCCGGGTACGCGCCCAGCCGCATGGTGCCGCCCAGGTCGCCCCGGCCGGCGACGATGTCCTCCTGGTCGGCCATCGTGGCGATGACCGGGTGGGCCGCCTGCTCGTCGAACTCCAACGAGTTGGCGCCGTCCAGGTCGGCAAGGTGCCGGGCCACCTCGATGGTCATGCACTGCAGGCCGAGGCAGAGACCGAGCAGCGGGATGCCGGCCTCGCGGGCGTACCGGGCGGTGCCGATCTTGCCCTCGATGCCGCGGACGCCGAAGCCGCCGGGGATGAGGATGCCGTCCACGCCGGCCAACGCCGCGGCGGCGCCGGCCGGGGTGACGCACTCGTCGCTGGGCACCCACCGCAGCTGCACCCGGGCCCGGTGGCCGAAGCCCGCCGCCCGGATGGCCTCACTCACCGACAGGTACGCGTCGGGCAGGTCGACGTACTTGCCGACCACGGCGACGGTGACGGTGTGCCGGGGGCGGTGCACCCGCTCCAGCAGGTCGTCCCAGCTGGCCCAGTCCACGTCCCGGAAGGACAGGCCGAGCCGGCGCACCACGTACGCGTCGAGCCCCTCCCGGTGCAGCACCTTCGGGATGTCGTAGATGCTCGGGGCGTCCGGGGCGGCGACGACCGCCTCGGCGTCCACGTCGCAGTAGAGCGACAGCTTCTCCTTGAGCTTCACCGGGATCTCCCGGTCGCAGCGGAGCACTATCGCGTCCGGCTGGATACCGATGTTGCGCAGCTGCGCCACCGAGTGCTGCGTCGGCTTGGTCTTCAGCTCACCCGAGGGCGCCAGGTACGGCACCAGCGAGACGTGCAGGTAGAAGCAGTTGTCGCGGCCCAGGTCGTGGCGGACCTGACGGATCGCCTCCAAAAATGGCAGCGACTCGATGTCGCCGACGGTGCCACCGACCTCGGTGATCACCACGTCGGGAAGTTGGCCGTCCTCGTCCGGGTCGGCCATCGCCAGGATCCGCGACTTGATCTCGTTGGTGATGTGCGGGATGACCTGGACGGTGTCGCCCAGGTACTCGCCGCGCCGCTCCTTGGCGATCACGTCGGAGTAGATCTGGCCGGTGGTGACGTTCGCCTTGCCGGACAGCGCCCGGTCGAGGAACCGCTCGTAGTGCCCGACGTCGAGGTCGGTCTCGGCGCCGTCCTCGGTGACGAAGACCTCACCGTGCTGGAACGGGTTCATCGTCCCCGGGTCGACGTTCAGGTAGGGGTCGAGCTTCTGCATCACCACGCGCAGCCCGCGCGCGGTCAGCAGGTTGCCGAGGCTGGAGGCGGTGAGGCCCTTACCCAGCGAGGAGGCGACGCCCCCGGTGACGAAAATGTGCCTGGTCGTCCGTGCTGATGGGGCCAAGGCCTGCTCCCGTGTCGTCTGTCGCGGTCATGCAGACCGCCGTGCTTGATCAGCAAAGTGATCACGCGATCCACGGGATTCGACGGTAACACCTCCCGGCCGGGTACCCGCAGGCCGCACCCCGGCTGCGACACCTCCGGGCCATCTTGGCGAGGCCCGACGCTCAGGACGCGGCAACCTCCGTCGATGACCGGGAGACCTGCCGGGGCGGCACGGGCACCGTCGGCGCGGCGTCCGGCGTCGACAGGCTCGCGGTCGGCTCGTCCGGTTCGTCGGCGTCCCCGTGACGCTCGCCCGGACTGTCCGACGCCGGTTGGGCGAGGGTCGCCGGGGCGCTCGGAGACGGGCCGGCGATCGGACGGGGGTGCACGGCACCCAGTGGCCCACCGCCGCCGGTCGGACCGTCGCCCCCACCGACCGGGCCGACCCCGCCGGACCCCGAGTCGTCGTCGGCGCCGCTGGCGCGGGGGCGGCCCGCTACCGGGCGGGTCCGGTCCGCGGCGTGCCCGAGCACCCGCAGCGACGCCAGGGCGGCCATCGGCACCACCAGGGCGGCGGCAGCGCCCATCACGTCCAGGGCCGCGCCGTCGAGCACACCACCGAGTATCGCGGCGACAACGGTGCCGGCCAGCGCGGCCCGGACCGCGGGGTAGATGCCGAACAGCCGCATCAGCCCACCCCACGGCTGCAACAGGGCGAACCACACCAGCAACCCGCCGACCAGCGCCAGCACCGTCAGCGGGCTGTTGACCAACGTCTCGAAATTCTCAGTGCTGGACCGGTGCACAGCGAACCCGCCGGTGCCGTCACCGAGCGCGGAGAGGAACCGGCCCAGGCTGCCTCGCTCCGCCGGAGGACGCCGCAGGTCCACCACAGCGAACCCGATACCGACCGCCAGCGCGGCCATGGTGGCCCAGGCCAGCCGGCTGATCGTCAACCAGCCACCGGCGCTGATCACGGCGGCGACGCTCACCCCGGCGGTGAGCGCGATCGCGCCGACCGGGTCGGCGCCCAGGTACGGGCTGCCGACCACCACCACGGCGAGGCCACCCACCGCCACCATCACCGCCGGCCGCCAGCCCCGGTGCACCCGTTGGGCGAACCAGCCACCGGTGACCAGCGCACCGGCGAGGAACACCCCCAACCCCACAGTGCTCAGCCCGGCGTACCGGCCGCCCTGCAACGCGGAGTAGCCGACCACGCTGTTGAGCTGGAGGCGGGCCCCGGTGAGCACGTCCAGCCCGACCACGAGCGTGCTGAGGCCGGCCACCGCTCCGAGCGGCCCGAGGGTGTTCGCGTACCCGGGGGCGAACCGCACCGCCGCGGTGCCGGCGGCCACCAGCAGCGCTGTCACCCCGGCGAAAATCCACCCGGGGTGCTCGCCGCGCCACCAGGGCACCGCGTCGGCCAGCAGCGCCGCCGGCACTGTCAACGCCACGGCGACCAGCAGCAGCTCCATCACCGCGACGATCCGCCCGGAGACGGGCGTCGGGCCGGCCGGGCCGGCGTGCGGACGGGCCCGGCGCAGCAGCGGCAGGATCGCGATCGCCAGCAGCACCTGCACCCCGGCGAGCAACGCGAAGAACGCCCCGGAGACGGAACGCTGGGCGGCCGCCTCCCGGTCGGCGTTCGCCGGCGCGTTGACGGCCTCGGCCAGGTCGGCGGGACGGCCGCCGGTGCTGATCGCCGGACGGCCGAGGAAGAGCCGCTCCGGCATGGGCCGGCCCAACGCGGCGAGGGCGGTCGGCGCGAGGTCGACAAGTTGCAGATACCCGTCCCGGCCGGTGCTGGCCGAGGTGAGCCACCCCCGCTCCCAGCCCGGCCCGTCGGCGACCGCCACGTGCAGCCGGGCCGGCTGGGTGGTGTCGGAGATCCCCGCTACCAGCACCAACGACCGTGGGGGTCGCGCTGCCAGCACCCGGGCCAGTTCGGCGTCCGCCGCGCGGGCCTCCTCGGCGCGGGTGGCCGGGTCGGCCCCCTTGACAGTGCCGAGGTCGACGATGCTCAGCACACACGAGCCGAGCAGCGACCGCGGGTCGGCCGGCAACCCCGAGGCGTACCGGTCGACGCGGCCGAACGGTCGGGCGGCGGCCACCGCCGCGCCCGGGCCCACGGCCACGGAGCACCGCACCGACTCGGACAGCGAGCCGGGCAGGGCTCCCCAGGGCAGCCGCTGCTGGTTGTACTGGACCACGCTCTCCTGGTCGGGCAGGTTCGCGCCGATGCCGTCCGGTTGTTCCACAGTCACCGCCGCCGACGGGCAACCGTCGACCGACCGGCTGCCGTTCCACGCGGCGAAGCTGCCCGCCCCCAGGGTCAGCCAGCCGTCCACCGGGCAGGTGGGCCGGTGCGCGGACCGCACCGACAGCGAGCCGATCGAGCCGTCCTGGGCCATCCGCCACAGCGTCGGGGTGCTCTGCGGATCCACGTCCTCCCAGCGCAGCCCGGCGATCCCGGCGAGCACCACGAAGTCGGCGGTGCGTTGCGGGGTGCCACGGGGTGGGCGGGCGGCGAGAGCTGTGACGCCCAGCGCCACCACGAGCACTGTCAACAGGGCGGGGGCGATTCGGCGCAGCATCACCGGTGTCCCGTTCTCGGGGCGTCGGAGCCCGGGGCGGCCGCCGGACCACCGGGGTTCCCGGCCAGCTCGGCGTAGAGGGCGGCAAGCGTGGCGACGGTGTCCGCCTCGGTCGGCCACGTCGCCGCCCGTTCGGCGCCACGCCGGCCCAACTCCGCCCGAGCCGCCGGATCGTCCAGCAGCGCGCGGACGGCCGCGTCGACAGCGTCCACGTCACCGGCGGGGACAAGCGTCGCGGCGTCGCCGACCAGGTCCGGGAGCCCGCCGACAGCGGTGGCCACCAGCGGCACACCGGCGCGCAGCGCCTCCTGGGCGAAGAGTTGTCGCGCCTCCCAGTCGCTGGTCACCACGGCCAGGTCGGCGCCGGCGAGCAGGTCGGCCACGTCGGTGCGGTGCCCCAGCAGGGTCACCGGGGCGCGAGCGGCGGAGGTCCGGGCGGCCAGCGGCAGATACGCCGGCCCGCTGCCCGCGATCACCACGACCGGCGGCGGGGTACGCGTACGCCAGCGGGCCGCCGCGTCGATCAGCACGTCGTAGCGCTTCTGTGGGTGCAACCGACCAACCGAGACGATCAACGGCTGGTCCGGGCGGACGCCGAACTCGGCGCGTACCGCCGCCGGGCGTCGACGCGGCGCGGGCAGCGTCGGCGCGGCGACCGGGGCGAGCCGGGCGTCGGCGGCACCCACCTCGGCGGCCCGTCGCACCAGGTCCGCGGAGGCGCCGAGCGCCACCCGGACGCCCCGGGCGACCACCCGTTCGACGAGCCGGGACACACCGCCGCGCAGTCCCCCCGCGAGCACCGCGTTGTGCCAGGTGACGATCAACGGGGCGGCCGGACGGGCCAGCACCGCGACCAACCCGGCCCGCAGGCCGTGCGCGTGCACCACGTCGACGTGAGCGGCCGCGAGCACCCGGCGTAGCGCGAGCACCGCCCGCGCGTCGGCCGGAGTCGGGCTGGCCGGGATCTCCACCGGCGCGAACCGCGCACCGACACCGGTGAAGTCGAACTGCTCCTGAGTGGCGGCGGGCCCGCAGACCAGGACGGTGGTGCCGCCCGCGACGAGGCCACGGGCCACCGAACGGACGTGCTGGCCGACCCCGCCGGTGCTGGACGCGAGCACCAACGCGACGGTGCCCGACCAGCCGGCAGGCAGAGCTGGCTCAGTCATCGCGTCGCCGTCTCCTTCCCGTCGCCCCGCTCCGCGGAGCCCGCGCCCGGTGTCGGCGCACCGTCGGACGGCCTCCGCCGGCCCAGACGCCGCAGCACCCCGGCGAGCAGTGGCTGTACGTCCCGCCGGTCGACGAACCAGACCACGGCGAGGAACACAACCCCAACCAGAACCCCGGACAGCATGCCCTGACCGAACGCCGCCGCCGTCGTCGGGGTGCCGCCGTCCGACTGGTCGAGCCAACGGCTCAGGCCCCACCCGGCGAGCCCGGCGAGCACACCGGCGAGGCCACCGGCCGCTGCGGCCCGTGCCGCTCCGGCGAGGGCGGGACGGCCGGCGCTGCGCAGCACCGCCAGGAGCAGCAGGGCGCCGAGCACCAGCATCCCCACCGAGTTCGCGGACGTCACAGCGAGCACCCGGTCCCGCAGTGGCAGCACCGCGCCGAGCAGCAGGACGACGGCCGGCACCACCAGGAAGCCGACCGCCGTGGCCAGCGTCGCCGCCCGGGTCTCGCCCCTGGCGTAGAGCGCCCGGGTGAGCACCGCGAAGAGGCCGTAGCCGACCAGGCCGGGGGCGTACCCGATGATCGCGGCGGCGGCGGTCGACGCGGTGTCCGACGGGAAGAAGAAGTGCCCGACCGGGCCTGCGGTCCCGATCAACGCGGCCGTGCCGAGGCAACTGAACAGGAGCACACCGCGGACTGCCGGTGCCAGGGTCGTGCGGTAGGTCTGCTCGTCCCCGGCGGCCCGCGCCGCCGCCAGGGTCGGGTAGGCGGCGATGGCCAGCGGCACCGCCAGCACCGCCCACGGCAACAGGTAGACGGTCTGCGCCAGGTTGTAGACACCCGGGTTGCTCCGCGCACCGGCGGTGACCTGGTTCAGGCTGACGATCAGAGCGATCTGCTGGGTGGTGACGGTGACCGCGCCGGCCACCGCCAACCCGCCGACCCGGGCCCGCGCGTCGGTGGGGAACCCGAACCCGGGCCGCAGCCCGAGGCGCAACCGGCGGACCGGAATCAGCAACGACAGCGACAGCACCACCACGCCGAGGGTGGTGCCGCCGGAGAGCAGCAGCTCACCGCCGGGGCTGACCCCGCCGACAGTGGCGTAGCGGCCCTGCGTGACGGTGAAGCCCAGGTACACGACGATGACGGTGAGGCTGGACAGCAACGGGGCGAGCACCGGCCAGGCGAAACGGCGGTGTGCCTGGAGCACGCCGGTGAGCACGATGCCGACCCCGTACAGCGGCAGTTGCGGCGCGAAGACCCGCAGCATCCGCACGCCGCTCTGCTGTTGGGCGGTGGTCAGGTGGTGGCCCAGCGACTCGACCACCGGGCCGGCGAGCAGCACCACGAGCAGCGCCAGCGGGACCAGCAGGGCCAGCGTCCAGGTCAGCAGCGCACCGGTGGTCCGGGCCACGGCCGTCCGGTCGCCCGCCGCGACGGCGCCAGCGAGCAGCGGCACGACGAGGCTGGCCAGCGCTCCCCCGGCGACGATCTCGAAGATGAAGTTCGGCACCGCGTTGGCCACCACGTAGGTGCCACCGAGGTCGGTGGGCGCCAAGCTCCAGGTGAACACTGCGGTGCGACCGAAGCCGGCGAGTCGGCTGGCCACGGTGAGGACGGCGATGAGCGCGGCTGCCCCGGCCAGCCGGCCGGCGCCGGCGAGGGGTGCCGGTCTGTTCACGTCAGTCGGCGCGTCGGCCCAGTGCGTCGAGTTCGCGTAGCCCCGGGGTCCGCTGGATCACCGCGGTGAAGCTGACCTTCTCGCTGGCGGCGGTGAGCCCGGCCAGGACGGCGAGCAGACCGGCCCGGCCGAGTGGGCCGGTACGGGCGGCGAGCGCGACGCCGAGGACCGCACCGAGCGCGTTCGCGCCACTGTCGCCGAGCATCACGTCCTCGGCCAGGTCGTCGCGGAGCAGGCCGGCGGCGGCGCCGGCCGCGCCCGCGGCGATCCCGCCCTGCGGGCCGCCGGTCAGCGGCGCGGCGAGCAGCAGCCCGGATTTGAGGGCGCGGCCCGGCCGCAGGTCGAGCAGGTTGAGCAGGTTGGCCGTGCCGGCGATCACGCCGGCGCCGAGCAGCACGTCGACACCCCGGCCGAACGCACCGTGCCGCTGCCGGCGCGGGTGCGCGGCGACCCGGGAGTCGGCGGCGAGCAGCGCGGCGGCGCCCAGCCCGGCGGCGCCCACCCCGACGACCTTGACCAGACCGGCGGTGACCCGCCCCTCGCGCAGCGCGGCGAGGTGCCCGGCGAAGCCCTTGGCAGTCTTCTGCTCCGGCCGCGCGCCGACCACGTCGTCGTACAGGCCGACGCCGCCCGCGCCGAGACCGGCGACCACTGCGGCCCCACCGGCGGCACCGCCGGTGGCACCGAACGCACCGGCGGCGGCAGCGCCGGCGGCGAGCGCCGGCCCGGCGGCCAGGCTCACCGTGCGGCCACGGAAGTTGGTGCGCTCCAGCGCGGGGCCGGCCGGCGAGGTGCGCGCCTCACGCAGCGCGTAGCGTGCCGCCGCGGCGCCCGCGCCGGCGATCAGCAGGCGGCCCAGGGTGCTCACGCCGTCACCTCGCTGGCTCGGTCACGCGCCACCTGGTCGGATCCGGACACGGGGGTACGTCGTTCGCTCACTGGGGCAGTCTAGGCAGCAGCGACGCGGCGTTGTCGCCGACGCCGTACTGCCCGGCCTTCTTCTCGGTGAGTTGCTGCACCAGGGCGAGGGTGGTGACCACCTGGCCCTGCACGGTGTTGGCGTTGTCGACCGTGGAGATGGTCTGGGCGAGCACCGGGTCGCCGCGCACCACGCCGACCAGGTTGCCGCCGACGGAACCATTGCCGGCCACCACGATCGCCCCGGTGCGGTCGAACTGCTCGGCGATCTTGACCACCGACTCGTCCCGCTTGTCGGAGTCCTTGTCGACGTACGGCTGACCGCTGACCACGACGACCGCCTCGGCCGAGGCGGTGACCTTGTTGCTGTCGGTGGTCAGGTAGCCGGCGTTGTTGTAGGCGGCGAGCACCGCCCGGCGGTCGGCGTCACTGACCGGCGCGACGCCCTGGGCCCGGTCCAGCAGGACGCTGGCCAGCAGCGCGCTGGAGGTCTCCACGCCGTGCCCGTTGCCCGGCAGGCCGGTGGTCTGCGCGGTCGGGCGGGCGGCGGTGACGGCCAACTCCAGCAGGTTGGAGTTGTTGTCCGGGTTGATGAACTTGTCCTGGAGGTCGACCTGGCCGGTGATGGTCGCCCCGGCCTGCTGGAGCTTCTTGAGCACGCTCTCGGTGTGGTCGCGCCCGTTGGGCAGGCTGACAACCACGACCCGACGCGCGGTGAGGGTGCCGGGAAGGAGGATCTGGGAGGTCTCCTCGGCGAACTCCTCTTCCAGCGCGAGTTGCTTCTCCATGTTGCTGACCGTCTGACGCCACTGCTGGTTGTCCTTGCGTAGCCCGGTGACCTGCTCCTTGAGCGAGTCGGCGACCGGGCCGTTGAGGGCGGCTGTGCCGACCACCAGGCCGATCGCCAGAGCCAGGAAGACCGCGGTGAGGGACACCACGTGGTAGCGGAAGTTGATCACGCTTGCAGCCTCTTGATCGGTCGGGAACTAGAAAAGCCGGTACAGCTGGAACACGAAATTGTCCCACCACTCGGCGACCACGCCCAGGTACGCCTTTCCGACTGTCGACACGGCCACCGCGGACGCCATCGCCGCGATCGCCGACAGCACCAGCAGCAGCAGCGACGAGCCGGAGATGCTCTGCCGGTAGAGCCGGCTCACCCCCTTGGCGTCGACAAGCTTGCCACCGACCTTCAGCCGGGTCAGGAACGTCGAGGCCATCCCGCCGCGACCCTTGTCGAGAAACTCGACGAGGGTGGCGTGGGTGCCGACCGCCACCAGCAGCGAGGCGCCCTTCTCGTCGGCGAGCAGCATGGCCAGGTCCTCGCTGGTCGCCGCGGCCGGGAAGGTGATCGCCGGCACACCGAGGCCGTTGACCCGGGGCAGGCCGGGCGCGCGCCCGTCCGGGTACGCGTGCACGATCACCTCGGCGCCGCAGCGCAGCACGTCGTCGGTGACCGAATCCATGTCCCCGATGATCATGTCGGGGGTGTAGCCGGCCTCGACCAGGGCGTCCGCGCCGCCGTCGACGCCGATGAGCACCGGCTTGAACTCCCGGATGTACGGGCGCAGCACGTCAAGGTCGGCCTTGTAGTCGTAGCCGCGCACCACGATCAGGCAGTGCCGACCCTGCATCTGGGTCTCGATGTCCGGCACCCCGACACCGTCGAGCAGCAGGTCACGTTCCTGACGCAGGTAGTCCATCGTGTTGGCGGCGAACGCCTCCAACTGCACCGACAGACCCTCCCGGGCGTCCGCCATCGCCTTGCCGACCGACTCGGCGTCCTGAAGGCTGCCGTGGGCCACCGGCTCGTCACCGGCGAAGACCGTGTTGCCCTCGATGCGCACCTGGTCGCCCTCGCGGATGCGCTCGAAGACGCCCTCCCCCAGGTCGTCGAGGAGCGGAATGCCGGCGGCGATCAACACCTCCGGGCCGAGGTTCGGGTAACGGCCGGAGACCGAGGGCTTGGCGTTGAGCACCGCCGCGACCCCGACGGCGACGAGCGAGTCGGCCGCCACCCGGTCCAGGTCGACGTGGTCGATGACCGCGATGTCACCGGGGCGCAGCCGACCGACCAGGCGTTTCGTCCGGCGATCAAGGCGCGCGGTGCCGAGGACTCTGCCCGGTTCGGAGTTCCGGTTCCGGCGCAACGTGGGTAGACGCATCGTGACCATCCTGGCATGTGAGGCAGGCTTTTCTGTCGCGACATGCCTGAGCAGGGCCGCCTACCCAGGGAAGCACACACCGGCACAAGCCGGTGTGCTTGCGCTCACAATACGCGGCGTCACAACCGCCTTTCCTTGGCGGCCACTGCCAGAAGCTCCTCGGCGTGGGCGATACCCAGATCTGAATCGGGCAAACCCGCCAGCATGCGCGCCAACTCCCGGGCACGCTCGGTGTCCTCCACCACCCGCACCCCGCTGGTCGTCACCGCGCCGCCGGTGTCCTTCGCCACCACCAGGTGCCGGTCGGCGAACGCGGCCACCTGCGGCAGGTGCGTGACCACCAGCACCTGGTGGCTGCGGGCCAGCCGGGCCAACCGGCGGCCGATCTCCACCGCCGCCTGCCCGCCGACCCCCGCGTCGACCTCGTCGAAGACCAACGTGGGCGGGCCGCCGGAGCCGGCGAACACGACCTCGATGGCGAGCATCACCCGGGACAGCTCACCGCCGGAGGCGCCGCGCTGCAACGGCAGCGACGGCGCGCCCGGGTGGGCCAGCAACCGCAGCTCCACCTCGTCACCGCCGTCCGGAGTGACACCCACCTCGACGCCGTTCACCGCAAGCGTCGGCTCGGCACGCCCGGCCGGACGGGGCAGCACCGCCACCTCGATCCGCGCGTGCGGCATGGCCAGCCCGGCCAGCTCGACGGTGACCTGGTCGGCGAAGCGGACCGCCGCCTCCTGCCGGGAGGTGGACACCCGCCCGGCCAGGTCGGCCACCTCGACGGCGAGCCGCTGGCCCTCCCGCTCCAACTCGTCGAGCACGTCGTCGGACATGTCCAGGTCGGACAGTCGGGTGCGCGCCCGATCGGCCCAGGCGATCACCCCGTCGACGTCGTCGGCGTACTTGCGGGTCAACCCGCGCAGCGCCGCCCGCCGCTCATAGACGTGCTGCAACCGGGCCGGGTCCGCGTCCAACGTCGCCAGGTACGCCGACAGCTCCGCGGACACGTCGGTGACCAGCGTGGCCGCCTCCTCCAGGCGGGCCGCCAGCTCACCGAGGGCCGGATCGGTGCCGGACTGCGCCTCCAGCGTCCGCCGGGCGGTGCCGAGCAGCCCCGCCGCGTCCGGGGTCTCCTCGGCGGCCTCCGCGCCACCGGCCACGCACTGCTGGGCGATCTGCGCGGCCGTCCGCAGGCCCTCGGCGTGCTCCAGCCGCTGCGCCTCGGTCTTCAGCTCGTCGTCCTCACCGGGCTGCGGATCGACCCGGGTGATCTCGTCGAGGCCCAACCGCAGCAGGTCGGCCTCCTGGTTGCGCTCGCGGGCGTTGCGTCGGCGGTCGGCCAGGTCGTCGACGACCCGACGCCACCCCGTGTACGCCTCGCGCAGCGCGTCGAGCAGCTTCTCGTGCGCGGGGCCGGCGAACCGGTCCAGTGCGGCCCGCTGCTCGGCCGGGCGCAGCAGCCGCAGCTGGTCGGACTGGCCGTGCACGGCGACCGCCTGCTCGCCGACCTCACCGAGCATCGACACCGGCATGCTCCGGCCGCCGACGTGGGCGCGTGAGCGCCCCTCCACCGTCACCGTGCGGCTCAGCAGCACCGAGCCGTCCTCGTCGGGTTCGCCGCCGGCCTCGACGATCCGCGCGTGCACGGCGTCGGCGACCCGCCCGTGCAGCCGCAGCCGCCCCTCCACCACGGCGCGGCCGGGTTGGGCGCGGACCCGCCCGGCGTCGGCCCGGCCGCCGAAGAGCAGGCCGAGGCCGGTGACCACCATCGTCTTGCCCGCACCGGTCTCGCCGGTGATGACGTTCATGCCGCCGGTCAACGGCAGCGTGGTGTCTTCGATGACGCCCAGTCCGGTGATGCGCAGCTCTTCCAGCACAGCCACCGACAGTAGACGCGAGGCCCGACAATTGACCAGCCGACGGGCCCGGGTACGGCCCGTACCCGGCCGACGTACAGTTCTGCCCCGTGTTGGACGTGATCGGCCTGACCTCGGCTGAGGAGGAGCTCTACCGCTGCCTGCTCCAGCTCACCACGGCCCGCATCGACGAGTTGGCCCGTCGCCTGCACCGACCCCATGAGCAGGTCGTCGCCCAGGTCGAGGCACTGCGCGGCAAGGGCCTCGTGCAGCGCAGCGACAACGACCCGGACGCCCCGCTGCGCCCGACCGCCCCGGACGTCGCCCTCGGCGGGACGCTGCTGCGGCGTCAGGAGGACCTGGAGTCGGCCCGCCGACTGGTCACCCAACTGGCCGAGGAGTACCGCTCCGGGCTGCGCCGACACCACGTCGACCATCTGGTCGAGGTGATCACCGGCGCCCGGGTCCTTCGCGACCGCCTGCGCGACCTGCAGAACTCGGCGCGTACCGAGGTGCTCTGGTTCTGCCGGGCGAATCCCCTGGCCATGGCCGGCCCGGAGAACGTCGAGGAGTTCGACGCGCTGGCCCGTGGGGTGAGCTACCGGGCCATCTACGAGCGTGACCTGCTGCTGGAGCCGGGCGCGTTGGCCGACCTGGCCAAGGGGGTCGCCGCCGGGGAGCAGGCCCGCGTCCTGGACCGGCTGCCGGTCCGACTGGCCATAGTGGACGCCAGCACGGCCATCTGCCCGTTGGTGCCCGACCGCGACGGCGGCGAACCGAGCGCCGCCGTGATCGGCCGCAGCCAACTGCTCGACGCGCTGCTCGCCCTCTTCGAGAGTCACTGGCGGGTGGCCACCCGGCTGCGCCTCGACGACCCCCTCGCCGTCGCGGCCCCCGAGGCTCGACGGCCGGAGCCCGCGGAGCAGCCGGGCGACGGTTACCAGCCCGACGCCGACGAGGCCCGGCTGCTGTCGCTGTTCGTGGCGGGCGTACCGGACAAGTCCATCGCCTCCCAGCTCGGGGTGAGCCGGCGGACAGTGCAACGGCGGATCGCCGACCTGATGGCCGCCGCCGGCGTGGACACCCGGCCCGGGTTGGCGTTCCAGGTGGCCCGACGCGGCTGGCTCTGACGCCAAAGGGCCCGCCGTCGACCGACGGCGGACCCTCAACCGACGAGGCGGGGCGGGACGGCCAGGCCGCCCCGCCCCACCCGATCAGCGCAGCCCGTACGCCTGGAGCACCGTCTGGTCGACGGTGTTCCCGGCCCGGTCGGCGGCGCGCACCCGCAGCGACACCGTTCCGCGCCCCGCCGGCACGGTAGCGGTGTACCGGGTGCCCGACCCCGTGGTCGGCGCGTTGCGCCAGGTGACGCCCCCGTCGAAGGAGACCTGCACCCGGACGCTGGTACCGGTCGGCGCCAGCACCCCGGCCGGCTGCCGCACTGTCAGCCCGAGCTGGTGCGGCCGGTTGCCGCGTACCGTGGCGCGCAGGTCGGCCGGCACCCGGTAGTCCACCTGGAGCAGCGACAACGGCGTGGCGGTGTCGCCCGCCGGTCGGGCCGAGGTGAACTCCCAGGCCGTGTCGGTCCGCGTGCCGTAACGCCAGTCGGCCGAGGACCGCTGGGTGGTCACGTCCAGGCGGTAGCGGGCGGCCCCGGCGGTCGTGGGCACCGACGCCCAACCGTCGGAGAGGTCCGCGATCAGCTGCCCGTCGCGGCTGACCCGTGCGGTGACGGTGTCCGACTCCTCGCTCTCGCCGGCCACGCTGTAGTGCCCCTCGGCGTCGACGAACTCGGGCACCCACAACTCCAGGTTGTCACCGGTGCGGGTGGGCACCGGCGCCCCGCTGGCCGGGACGGCCGGCCGGAGCACCGGCGCGTGCCAGGTCTTGGTCACCCGGTCGTCGGCGGCGTAGCGCCGGGGCTGCTGGGTCAGGCCACCGGTCAGCTGCCCCCACTGCATGAACATGAGCTTGTGCAGCACCCGTTGCTGCCACCAGTTGTCGCCGGAGCTGACGAACTCTCGCCGGGTGGTGCCGGCGCGGACCAGCCGCTGGTTGTCGTTCCACGCGGTGTCCTGCCACTGACGCCACCCGAACCGCTGCTCGCTGGCCCACTCCCCGCCGACGTTCCCGTAGTGGCTGGTCACCTCGGCGGTGTTGCGCTCGGTGACCTTGTGCAGGATCCGCTCCGGGACCCGGTCCTTCGAGACCTGCCACACGTCGTACAGGTACGGACTTTCCACTGTCAACGTCAGGTCCAGCGTCGTGTGGCGCTTCCGGACCGCCGCGATGATCTTCTGCCCGTCGTCGTACGCCACCGCCATCGAAGGGATCGGCAGCCGGTCACCCAACGGCGTCCACGACGTCCACGCGCTCTGGTCGGCCGGTCGGACGACAAGCGCCACAGTCGCGCCAGCGGCGGCCGCCGCCGCGATCTGCTCCTCCTCCGAGGCGTCCGGGCTGGTGGTGAGCAGTGCCGCGGCGCCGCGTACCCGGGTCAGCTCGGCGGGGGTGCCGGTGCCGGCCCAGATCAGCGGCAGCCTGCGCCGGTCGGCCGTCGCTGGCGAGTAGCCCATCAGGTTGATGTCCAGCGGACCGGACACCCCGCTGATCTTCGCGTCCACCATCGGCGCGACCAGTTGCCAGCGCGACGCGAACTCGAACTCGCCCTGCCGCACCGGGCGGGTCGGGGTGACGTTGACCTGCTGAATGGTGCTGTAGGTCATCACGCCGTGGTCGACCTGCCGGCCGTTGCCGAAGACCCGGTGCTCGTAGAAGCTGATCGTCGAGCGCTGCTCGGTGGGCTTCGGCGTCTCGATCCGCACCGGGGTGCCCTTGCGCGGGTCGAGCACCACCGTGAGGTCCCGGTCGACCAGCAGCTCCGGGTCGGTGACCAGGGTGATCTGCTCGTCCAGCGGTGCGCCGTGTTCGATCAACGCCTCGACCAGGTAGGGGCCCTCCTCGACCTGGAGTTGCACCTCGCCGCCCACCCAGCCGAGCCAGTCGGATTCGGGCTGCTCACCGAAGAGGGTGAGCACCGACGCGAGACCGGGCTGACCCTGCATGTCCAGCGCCTTCACTGTCACCGTGTGCAGCGGACCGCTGAGGGTGAGCGCGACAGCGGTACGCACGGCGACGCCGTCCGCGCCGGTGGCCACCAGCCATCCACTGTGCACACCACGGTCCAGCTTCGCCGGGTCCGCCCGCAGCGGCACGGCGACGCTGCCGCCGGCCGGCACTGTCACCTCGGCGCCGCCGACAGCGACCCCGTCGGTCTCGGCCGCCCGGGTGTCCAGGTTGCGCAGCTCCAGTGCCAACCGCAGGGTCTGCGGGGCCGTGCCGCCGTTGGTATACGTCACTGTCCGCTCGGCGGGTGCACCACCGGTGCTGAGCCGGCCGAAGTCCGCGGTGCCGGACCCGTACACCCGCTGGCCGAGCGCGCGGGCCACGTCGACCCGGCCGGCGCCCTGCTCGAAGACGGTCAACGCCGGGTTCGCCTTCGTGGTGCTGACCAACGCGTCCTTGAGCTTCGCGGCGGACCAGTCGGGGTGTTCCTGGGCGAGGATCGCCGCCGCCCCGGCCACGTGCGGGGTGGCCATCGAGGTGCCGGACGCGGTCGTGTACGCGTCGTCCACCGGCGTACCCATGGCGGTGCCCGCGGCCCGGGCGGCGACGATGCCGACGCCCGGCGCGGTGATCTCCGGCTTGAGGCCGTTGTCGCCGAGGCGAGGGCCCCTGCTGGAGAACTCCGCAAGGTTGTCGGCACCGTCCACAGCGCCGACGGTGAGCGCCGACGCGGCCGCGCCGGGCGCGCCGACGGTACGCGCGGCGCCCGAGTTGCCGGCGGCGACCACGAACAGCGCGCCGGTCTCAGCGGTCAGGTCGTTCACCGCCTGGCTCATCGGATCGGTGCCGTCGGTCGGGTCGCCACCGAGGCTCATGCTGACCACCTTCGCGCCGGAGTGGGCGGCCCACTCCATGCCCGCGATGATGGACGAGCTGTAGCCGGAGCCACCGTCGTCGAGCACCTTGCCGACCAGCAACCGCGCGCCCGGGGCGACGCCCTTGCGTTTCCCGTCGGACGCCGCCCCGCTGCCGGCGATGGTGGCGGCCACGTGGGTGCCGTGGCCGTGCCCGTCGCGGGCGCTGCCGCTGCCGGAGAAGTCCTGCGCCTCGGCGACCCGGCCGGCCAGGTCGGGGTGGGTGGCGTCGACGCCGGTGTCGAGCACCGCCACCTTGACGCCGGCACCGTCCCGGCCGGCGGCCCAGGCGATCGGGGCACCGATCTGCGGCACGCTGTGCTCCAGCGTCGGGCGGACCTTCCCGTCCAGCCAGATCCGTGCGACGCCGGCGCCGAGCCGGGCCGGCGAACCGGCTGTCACCCGCTGCCCGGGCGCGCCGCGCAGCGACGTCCACAGACCACCCAGGTCACCCTTGCCAACCCGCAGCGCGGCGCCGTTGATGCTCTCCAGGGGACGCGCGTCGGTCGCGCCGGCCAGCGGCCTGACCCGTCCGGCGGCCGGCTCCTGATAGCGGACGATCAGCGGCAACGCGCCCTGCGCGGCGTCGCCGTACCCGTCGGCCGCCAACTCCTGCACGTCGAACAGATCGGGGTCGAGCACCCCCGCGGAGAGGTACGGCATGACGTCGCTGGGCAGCACCCGCAACCCGCCGTCGGCCTCGACCGTCTGGAAGGCGATCCGGTTGCGCCCCGGGCCGGGGTGGACGGTGGCGGCGACCCGACCGGGTGCCGCCTGCACCAGGTCGACCTGGTCGCCGGTGATCAGGGTGATGCGGACGGGTGCGTGCTGGGCGGGCGTGCCCGACGTCGGGCCGGTGGGCCGGGCGGGCGGGTCGGCGGACGCCGGTGCGGCGACGCCGACCACCAACGCGCCGACCGCGCCGACGGCGAGCCAGCGTGGGGACCAGTGCATGCGATGGGCTCCTCTACTCCTCCAGGCCCGTCATCCGTAGACGAGGGCCGATCGGAGTCTGCGTCGGAGCGTGTCATCAGGTCACTAGTCGCCCGCCGCCGCAGCGGCGACATGTCGTCAGGTGGACAACCGACATCCACCGACAGTGTGCGCCGCGGTCACCGGCGGCTGCCACGCCAACCGTGCACGGGGAGGCCGAACTTGGCCACCAGCCGGTCGGTGAACGGGCGGGGGCGCAGCCGCACGATGCGTACCGGCAGGGCGCCCCGGCGCACCGTCACCCGCGCGCCGGGTGGCAGGTCGTAGACGCGCCGGCCGTCGCAGGAGAGCACGGCGAGGGTGGTGAACGGGTCCACGGTGATCACGAAGGTGGACGTCGGGGCCGTGACCAACGGGCGGCTGAACAACGCGTGCGCGCTGATCGGCACCAGCAGCAGCGCCTCCACCTCCGGCCAGACCACCGGGCCGCCACCGGAGAACGCGTACGCGGTGGAGCCGGTGGGAGTGGCGCAGACGACACCGTCGCAGCCGTAACGCGACAGCGGCCGGCCGTCCACGTCCACGAGCAGCTCAAGCATCTGGGCCCGCTCGCCCTTCTCGATGCTGATCTCGTTGAGCGCCCAGGACTCGATCGTCGGCCCACCGTCGAACTCGGCGGTGACGTCCAGGGTCAACCGCTCGTCGACCGTGTAGTTGCGGCCGACGACGTCCCGGACGGCGGTGTCCAGATCGTCGATCTCCGCCTCCGCCAGGAAGCCCACCTTGCCGAGGTTGATGCCGAGCAGCGGCGCCTTGGCGGGCCGGGCCAGCTCGGCGGCGCGCAGGAAGGTGCCGTCCCCACCGAGCGCGAAGACGATCTCGGCGCCCTCGGCGGCCTCTGGGCCGGCGACCGGCACCACGCCGGGCAGGTCGAGGTCGTCGGCCTCGTCGGCGACCACCCGTACCTCGAAACCGGCGTCGATCAGGTCGGCGGCGACCGACCGGGCGTGCTCCGTGCTGCGCCGACGGCCGGTGTGGGTCACCAGCAGCGCGGTCCGGCTCATCGGACCGCCCACTCACGCCGGAGCGGGCGGCGTCGCGCCACCGGCGACGACACCTCGGCACTGCCGCGTGTCACCGCGCGGCCCGTTGCGACGCCCTCACTGCGCGCGTTCACCCTGCGACCTCCTCCGCCGCCACGTCCGGCACGTCGCCGGCCGTCGTCGAGCCGTCCGGCCCGGCCGCCACCACGGCCCGCACCCGCTCCGGGTCGGCCTCTGGTGCGCCCCGGCGCAACCATACGAAGAACTCCACGTTGCCGCTCGGCCCGGGCAACGGGCTGGCCGCAACGTCGGCCAGTCCGAGGCCGAGCCGCGCGGCCGTCGCGGCCACGTCCAGCACCGCTTCGGCGCGCAGCTCCGGATCGCGGACCACACCGCCGGCACCGACCCGGTCCTTGCCGACCTCGAACTGCGGCTTGACCATCAACGCCAGGTCACCGTCGTCGCGGGTGCAGCCGGCAAGCGCCGGCAGCACCAGTCGCAACGAGATGAACGACAGGTCGGCCACCGTCAGGTCGACCGGGCCACCGATCGTGTCCGCATCGAGGGTACGGACATTCGTGCGCTCCAGGACGCGGACCCGCTCGTTCGTCCGCAGCGGCCAGGCGAGCTGCCCGTAGCCGACGTCCACGGCCACCACCTCGGCCGCGTCGGCGCGCAACAACACGTCGGTGAACCCACCGGTCGACGCTCCCGCGTCCAGGCAACGCCGCCCGGCCACGTGCAGCCCACCGGGGGCGAACGCGGCCAGCGCGCCGGCGAGCTTGTGCCCGCCCCGGGAGACGTACTCCTCGGCCGGGTCCGCACCGGTCACCAGGAGCGGGTCGGCGGGGTCGACCATCGCGGCCGCCTTGCGGGCGACCACGCCCCGCAGTTGGACCCGGCCGGCCTCCACCAACGCGGCGGCCTGCTCACGGGAGCGGGCCAGACCGCGGCGGACGAGTTCGGCGTCCAGCCGGTTACGACGTGCCATGGGTGGTTCTCCGGTCTACTCAGGCCTGGTCGTCCCGCTCAGGTCTGGTCGATTGTGGCGAGGGTTTCCCGCAGCGTCTCGTAGGCCGCCTCGTACTGGGCGATCTGGTCGGCGGGAGCGAGCGTCGCCGCGTTGGCGATGGCCCGCACGGCGGCGTCCACCGCCGGATGCCGTGGCTCGTCGTCCCCGAGATCCGGCGGCGGTCCGGGGCGGGCACCCACCGGCGGGCCCGGCCGGGCCGGGAACGAGCCGCCACCCGGCGGACCGGGTCGGGCCGGGAACGAGCCGCCAGCCGGCGGACCGGGGCGGGTCATTCGGCGTCGTCCGGCCGCTGCTTGCGGACCGCCGCTTTCTTGGCGGGCATCACGGCCGGCGTCGGGACGTCCTCGTCGGAGGTCCGGCTGATCGTCGCCGGCGCCTTCTTGGCGATGGCCTTCTTCGCGACCGCCTTCTTCGCGACGGCCTTCTTCGCCACCGGCGCGGAGACCGGAGCACCGGCCGCGGTATCGGACGGCACGAGACCGGTGCCAGGCTGCGCGGCGACGGTCGGGTCGGGTTGTGGCGTGGGGCCGGCGGTCGGCGCATCGGCCGGCTCGGTGGACCGCGCCTCCCGCAACTGCCGTTCCAGGTCGTGCACCCGCCGGGTCAGCTCGGCCACCTCGTCGGCGGTCGCCAGACCGACAGCGCCGAGGGCCCGGTCGACCTCGAAGCGGACCAGCTTGGTCAGCGCCTCCCGGTTGGCGGCGCCGGTGGTGACCAGCTCCTCGCCGAGGGCCTGGAGTTGGGCGGCGGTCGCACCGCCGGAGCCGACGAGGCGACGTGCCACGTCCTGGGCCTTCTTCCGGGGCGCCTCCGCAAGGCCCATGGCCAGCTCGAGGTAGGCGCGCCACGCGTCCTGCATGCCTGAGTCCTTCCACGGGGCGGGGTGTGCAGGTGTCACGCTACCGGGCACCTCCGACCGACCCGTGCGGTACGGTGCCGAGGACGGCGTGGCGATCAGCGAGGGGGAGATGTGGCCAGCGTGGACGAGTGCCGGCAGGCGTTGCAGGAGCTGGCCGCTCGGTTGGATCGCAACGCCGAGACGGTGCGCGAACGGATCGACCTGGACCGGACGCTCGCCTGCCGGATCACCGACCTGGACACCGCGTTCCACGGCCGGATCACCGGCGGCCGACTGGTCGAGCTGACCGACGGCGACGACCCCAAGGCCAAGATCGCGATGAGCACGTCCAGCGACGACCTGCTCGCCCTGGTCCGGGGCGACCTGGACGTCACCAGCGCGGTGACCTCCCGCCGGGTGTCGATCAAGGCCAACCCGTTCGACCTGCTCAAGTTGCGCAAGCTGCTCTGACGACCGCCCGGCTCACGCCGTCGCGGTCAGCCCGAAACTCTCCACCGCGTGGGCCGCGTCCGCGCCCACCGGACGGATCTTCGGCAGCGCCGGCACCGGCGCCGACCAGGCCACCGCGCAGAGCGCCGCCAGGGCGTCCAGCGGCCGGCCGGCCCCGGCCAGCTCAAGCGTGCCGTCCCGGTCGGTCACGGACCAGCCGCCGGCGTCCGCCGGGCCCGGGACCCGCACGGCGGCAGCCGGGTCGAAGAGCCCCGCCAGGTCTTTCGCGACGTACGTGGGACGTCGCCGCGGCTCGGCGGCCAGCAGTTCCGGTACGCCGCTGACGCCGGTGAGCACGAGCAGGCTGTCCAGCCCGGCCCGGCGGGCACCCTCGATGTCGGTGTCCAGCCGGTCACCCACCACCAGGCTCCGCCCACCGCCACTGCGCTTGGCTGCGGTCTCGAACAGCGCCGGCTCCGGCTTGCCGACCACCACGTCGGGGTCCCGCTCCAGTGCCGTACGCAGCACGGCGACCAGCGAACCGTTGCCGGGCAGCGGTCCCCGCCCACTGGGCAGGGTCCGATCGGTGTTGGTGGCGATCCAGATCGCACCCGCCCGCACCGCGACCGACGCTTCGGCCAGCTCGGCCCAGCCGACCTGCGGGCCGTACCCCTGCACCACCGCGGCCGGCTTCTCGTCGGCCTGGGTGACCGGGTTCAGGCCGACCGCGCGCAGTTCCGCGCGCAGCGCCTCCGCACCGACCACCAGCACCGACGCGCCGACGGGCAGCCGGTCGCGCAGCAACTCGGCCGAGGCGGCCGCGGAGGTGAGGACCTCCTCCGGCCGGGCCGGCACGCCCATCCCGGTCAGCAGGTCCGCGACCTCGCTGGACCGGCGTGACGCATTGTTGGTGGCGTACGCCACCGCCCGTCCCTCGGCGTGCAGCCGGGCCACCGCATCGACGGCGCCGGGGATCGGCCGGTCGATCAGGTAGATCACGCCGTCCAGGTCGAAGACGACCAGGGTGTACCCGTCGACCAGCCGCTCCCCCACGCCCGCGCTCACCGCTGCGTCGACCCCGACTCGTCGTCCCGGGCCGGGACGGTCTCGTCGGCGGTCGCCGCGTCGCTGCTCGCCGCGTCCCCGTCCGTCACGCCGCTGCCGCCAGTGGTGGCCGCGCCGGCGTTGCCGCTCTCGGTGGGGTGGCGGTCCTCGTCTTCGTCGTCGAAGCCTTCGTCGTCAGCGGGACGGCCGACAGCGTCCTCCTCCTCGTCGTCGTCGAAGTCCTCGTCGTCGTCGCGATCGTCATCGTCATCGTCGTCGTCGTCATCGTCGTCGTCGTCGTCATCGTCGTCGTCGTCGTCGTCGTCGCGATCGTCGTCGTCGCGATCGTCGTCGTCGCGATCGTCGTCGTCGCGATCGTCGTCGTCGCGATCGTCGTCGTCGCCGGCCAGGTCGGCGTCGGGTCGGGCCGGCACCGCGCCGGGAGCACCCGGGCCCGCGGCGATCTCCTCGGCGGCCTCGTCCTCGTCGTCACCCTCGATGAGCACGCCGTCGAGTTCGAGCAGCCGCTCGGCGGCGTCGGTCTCGCCCTCGGTGTCCACGTCGGCAGCGCGGGAGAACCATTCGCGGGCCTCTTCGCGCCGACCCACCGCGAGCAGCGCGTCGGCGTACGCGTACCGCAACCGGGCCGTCCACGGCACTGTGGCCTCGTTGGTGAGGTCCGGAACCTGGAGCATCGCGACAGCGGCGTCCTTCTGCCCGAGGTCACCCCGCGCCCCGGCGGCGACGATCAGCAGTTCGATCGCCACGGCCTGGTCCAGCTTCTCCCGGTCCGCGCCACGGAACAGGTCAATGGCCCGCTCCGGCCGGCCGAGAGCCCGCTCGCAGTCCGCGAGCACGGCCAGGTGGCTCTGCAGTCCGCTCATCCGGTGGTACGTGCGCAGCTCGGCAATCGCCGACTGCCACTCTCCCGCGCGGTACGCGGCCAGGCCGACCGCCTCACGGACAGCGGAGATGCGCGACGCGAGCCGCCGGGCGGCCAGCGCGTGCGCCAACGCCTCGGCGGGGTCCTCGTCGATCAGCTGCCCGGTGGCGACCAGGTGCCGGGCCACCGTCTCGGCGACCGGCTTGTTCAGCGAGAGCAGTTCAGCGCGGACGTCCTTGTCGAGGTCGGTCGCGACAATGTCGTCCGGCAGCGCCGGCGCCGAGCTACGCCCACCCTCGGCCGACTCGGAGCCACCCGCGCGGTCATCGCGACGGAACTCCCCCTCGCGACGCGGCCGATCGTCGGACCGGAAACCCCCGGTACGCTCTCCGCCCCGGTAGCCGCCCTCGCGGTCACCGCCACGGAAGCCACCCTCACGCGGGGCACCCGAGCGCGAACCGTCACGGTAGCCACCTTCACGACGGTCGCCGCCCCGGAAGCCGCCCTCACGGGGGGCGCTGGAACGCGAGCTGTCCCGGTCGCCGCCGCGGAAGCCGCCCTCACGGGGGGCACTGGAACGCGAGCTGTCCCGGTCACCACCGCGGAACCCGCCCTCACGGGGGGCACTGGAACGCGAGCTGTCCCGGTCGCCGCCGCGGAAACCGCCTTCGCGACGGTCGCCGCCGCGGAAGCCACCGTCGCGGTCACCACCGCGGAAGCCACCTTCGCGCGGCGGGCCGGAGCGAGTGCGGTCGCCGCCCTGGTAGCCGCCCTCACGACGGTCGCCCCCACGGAAACCACCCTCGCGGTCGCCGCCACGGAAACCGCCCTCACGCGGGGCACTGGAACGCGAGCCGTCCCGGTCACCACCGCGGAAGCCACCCTCACGGGGGGCACTGGAACGCGAGCCGTCCCGGTCGCCGCCACGGAAACCACCCTCACGAGGAGCGCCCGAACGCGAACCGTCCCGGTCCCCGCCCCGGAAGCCACCTTCGCGCGGCGGGCCGGAACGAGTGCGGTCGCCGCCCTGGTAACCGCCCTCACGACGGTCACCCCCACGGAAACCACCCTCGCGGTCACCGCCACGGAAACCACCCTCACGGGGAGCGCCGGAACGCGAACCGTCACGGTCGCCACCCCGGAAACCACCTTCACGGCGGTCGCCGCCACGGAAGCCACCGTCACGGTCGCCGCCACGGAAACCGCCCTCACGCGGGGCGCTGGAACGCGAACCGTCCCGGTCACCGCCGCGGAAGCCGCCTTCGCGACGGTCCCCGCCACGGAAGCCACCGTCACGGTCACCACCGCGGAAACCGCCCTCACGGGGGGCGCTGGAACGCGAGCTGTCCCGGTCGCCGCCGCGGAAACCACCCTCACGGGGGGCACTGGAACGCGAACCGTCCCGGTCACCGCCACGGAAACCACCTTCGCGACGGTCCCCGCCACGGAAGCCACCGTCACGGTCACCACCGCGGAAGCCACCCTCACGCGGCGGGCCGGAACGAGTGCGGTCGCCGCCCTGGTAACCGCCCTCACGACGGTCACCACCACGGAAACCACCCTCACGGTCACCGCCCCGGAAACCACCTTCACGCGGAGCGCTGGAACGCGAACCGTCGCGGTCGCCGCCCCGGAAGCCACCCTCACGGGGAGCGCCCGAGCGCGAACCATCGCGGTCGCCGCCCCGGAAACCACCCTCACGGCGGTCGCCGCCACGGAAACCACCGTCACGGTCGCCGCCCCGGTAGCCACCCTCGCGCGGAGCGCTGGAACGCGAACCGTCGCGGTCGCCACCGCGGAAACCACCCTCACGGGGAGCGCCGGACCGGAAACCACCCTCACGCGGAGCACCCGAGCGTGACCCATCACGGTCGCCGCCACGGTAGCCACCTTCACGCGGAGCGCTGGAACGCGAACCGTCGCGGTCGCCGCCCCGGAAACCACCCTCACGGCGGTCGCCGCCACGGTAGCCGCCCTCACGGGGGGCGCTGGAGCGCGAGCTGTCCCGGTCACCACCACGGGAGCCAGAGTCACGGCCGCCGGCGTATCCGCCTCGGCTGCCGCCGCCGCTGTCGCGGTCTCCCCGGTACGGGGGCCGGCCTTGATCATCGCGGCGTGGGCCGCGGTCGCTTCCGCCCGCGCCGTCAGTACGGTCTTCGTAACGACGGGGACGGTCTCCGCCCTGCGGTCCTGAACTCACAGGTACATCCTTCCTGATTGCGCCACCAATGGCGCTACGCAGTCGAGGGCCGACCCGGATGGGGCGGCCCTCGACTGGAAGATTGTCCGGCGGCGTCCTACTCTCCCACACCCTCACGAGTGCAGTACCATCGGCGCTGGAGGGCTTAGCTTCCGGGTTCGGAATGTAACCGGGCGTTTCCCCTCCGCCATGACCGCCGTAACTCTATGAACATATCAAACAACCCCGGCATCACGACACGGGTGT
>NZ_JAKKFH010000031.1 GCF_022230925.1 Micromonospora alfalfae
GGACAATCTTTCAGAAAGGGCCGCCCCCAACAGGGGGTGGCCCTTTCTGCATTTCCCTTTTTCCTTGCATGATCGCCTCCGTTCCCCTGACATCCCGGCAGGACGGCCGGCGAGGCCGGGAACAGCGTGCCCGACGTGCCCGAATCCGGCAAGGTCGCGCTGGATCCTGGTTGTAGTGGTGTCCGCGCCTCGTGAGGCCACTACATCCAGGATGTTGCGCGATCTTGCTGCAGAGCCAGGCAGCGGACCCGCGGGTCGGTGGTCCAGTGCGGGGGAGCCGCAGTGCCCGGTCAGTCTCGGGTCTGCATACCGTCGCGGAGGTTGCGCAGCAGGCCGCCAGCGTCGCTGACCGACCGGCCCGGGAACATTGCCATCACCACGCTGCCGTGGTCGGCCCAGCCGCACACCGCGAAGTCCCCGCCCTCGCCGCTGGTGCTGCCACACTTCAGCACCCCGCCGAGGTCACCTGCGGGCAGCTCCCGCAGACCGTTCACCGCACCGGTCTCGTCAGACATCAGGCGGAAGAGGCTGTCCAGGTCCCGTTCCGGCTGCCAGAGCAGTGTGGTGCCCCCGAAGATGAGCACGGAGCGCTTGTCGTCGGCCGGGTCGCGGTAGACAGTGCCGAAACTGCGGTCCAGTTCGATGTTCGCCGCCAGACCGCTGCGTAGATAGTCGGCAGTGCTCTTCGCCCGCTCGCTGTCGTCGCGGGTCAGACCAGCCACCCGATCGGGTGACGCCAGTTGGGTGTCCTTCTGCTGCGCCACCCGCCACCCAGCGACACCCAGCACGCCGGCTCCGGCGAGACCTACCACCAGGGCGACCGTCCAACCGATCTTGCGGCGGCGTGACCAGCCGCTGGACCGCTCGTCGGGGTCGCCTCCAGAGTCCCGGGTGCTCAGCTGGATCGGCTCTTCGGTCAGCTCTACCGGCTCGCGGCCGCCGTCGCGCGACCGCTCGGTGAGATGTGCGTCGGACATAGCCGACACCGTACGCGAACGGCAGGTGGCGCACGTCAGGTCTGCGGAAGCCCTCCGTAGACTTGTCCGGTGACCGAGAGACTGGATGCCCGACGCCCCGACGCCCCGACCCTTGCCGGCCAGTACCAGCCCGGTGAGGTAGAGCAGCGACGGTACGAGCAGTGGGTAGCCGGCGGGCACTTCCGGGCCTCCGCCGACAGCGACAAGCCCCCCTTCACCATCGTCATCCCGCCACCGAACGTCACCGGTTCGCTGCACATGGGCCACGCGTTCGAGCACACGCTGATGGACGCGTTGACCCGGCGTAAGCGGATGCAGGGCTTCGAGGCGCTGTGGCTGCCGGGCATGGACCACGCCGGCATCGCCACCCAGAACCTGGTCGAGCGTCAGCTCGCCGCCGAAGGGCTGTCCCGGCACGATCTCGGCCGGGAGAAGTTCGTCGAGCGGGTCTGGCAGTGGAAGGCCGAGTCCGGTGGCGCCATCCTCGGCCAGATGCGCCGCCTCGGAGACTCCGTCGACTGGGACCGCGAGCGCTTCACCATGGACGAGGGGTTGACCCGCGCCGTCCAGACGATCTTCAAGAAGCTGTTCGACGACGGCCTGATCTACCGGGCCAACCGGATCATCAACTGGTGTCCGCGCTGCCTCACCGCGCTCTCCGACATCGAGGTCGAGCACACCGACGACGACGGCGAGCTGATCTCGATCCGCTACAGCGACGAGGTCGTGGTGGCCACCACCCGGGCCGAGACGATGCTCGGCGACACCGCAGTGGCGGTGCACCCCGACGACGAGCGCTACCAGCACCTGATCGGCACCGAGGTCGAGCTGCCGTTGACCGGCCGCCGGATCCCGATCGTCGCCGACGCGCACGTCGACCCGTCCTTCGGCACCGGCATGGTCAAGGTGACGCCGGCGCACGACCCGAACGACTTCGAGATCGGCCAGCGGCACGACCTGCCCGCGCTGACAGTGATGGACGAGCGCGGCGTGATCACCGTGCCCGGCCCGTTCGAGGGGTTGGACCGGTTCGAGGCGCGGCCGGCGATCGTGGCGGCGCTGCGGGAGCAGGGCCTTATCGTCGCCGAGAAGCGCCCGTACGTGCACGCGGTCGGGCACTGCTCGCGGTGCAAGACCACAGTCGAGCCGCGGCTGTCGCTGCAGTGGTTCGTCAACACCGCCCCGCTGGCCCAGGCCGCGGGTGACGCGGTGCGCGACGGCCGGGTGCGCATCGAGCCGGCCGAGCTGGCCAAGCGCTACTTCGCCTGGGTCGACAACATGCACGACTGGTGCATCTCCCGCCAGCTGTGGTGGGGGCACCGCATCCCGGTCTGGTACGGCCCGGCGGGCGAGATCGTCTGCGTCGGCCCCGACGAGGCGCCGCCGACCGGCGAGGGCTGGCACCAGGACGAGGACGTCCTGGACACCTGGTTCTCCAGCGGCCTGTGGCCGTTCTCCACCCTGGGCTGGCCCGAGCAGACCCCGGACCTGGCGAAGTTCTACCCGACCAGCGTGCTGGTCACCGGGTACGACATCCTGTTCTTCTGGGTCGCCCGGATGATGATGTTCGGTCTCTACGCGATGGACGGCCGGCCGCCCTTCGACGTGGTCGCGCTGCACGGCATGGTCCGTGACCAGTTCGGCAAGAAGATGTCGAAGTCGTTCGGCAACGTGGTCGACCCGTTGGACTGGATCGACAGGTACGGCGCTGACGCCACCCGGTTCACCCTGGCTCGGGGCGCGAACCCCGGCCAGGACGTCCCGGTCAGCGAGGAGTGGTGCCAGGGTTCCCGCAACTTCTGCAACAAGCTCTGGAACGCCACCCGGTTCGCGCTGATGAACGGCGCGCACACCACTGGCGACCTGCCGCCGGTCGAGCAGCTCTCCACCGTCGACAGGTGGATCCTGTCCCGGTTGGCGCACGTCACCGCCGAGGTCGACGAGCAGTTCGAGGCGTACGAGTTCGCCAAGGTGTGCGACCTGCTGTACCACTTCGCCTGGGACGACGTCTGTGACTGGTACGTCGAGCTGAGTAAGCCGGTGCTCGCCGAGGGCGGTGAGCGCGCGGAGGCCAGCCGTCGGGTGCTCGGGCACGTGCTCGACCAGCTGCTGCGGCTGCTGCACCCGGTCATCCCGTTCGTCACCGAGGAGCTGTGGCTCGCGTTGACCGGCGGCGAGACGGTGCAGGCCGCCGCCTGGCCGGTGGCCGACCGGTCGCTGATCGACGACGCCGCCGAGGCCGAGCTGGTCGGCGTGCAGCGGGTGGTCACCGAGATCCGCCGGTTCCGTTCCGACCAGGGGCTGCGGCCCACGCAGCGGGTGGCCGCCCGCCTGGACGGGCTGTCCGGCGCGGGTATCGCTGCGCACGAGCCGCTGATCCGCTCGCTGGTCCGGTTGGATCCGGCCGGTGACGACTTCCAGGCCAGTGCCACGTTGGCCATGCCCGGCGCCGTCGGTGTCGCGTTGGACACCCGGGGGTCGATCGACGTGGCCGCCGAGCGGGCCCGGCTGACGAAGGACCGCGCGGCAGCCGAGAAGGAGGTCGCGCAGGCCCGGGCGAAGCTCGACAACCCTGCCTTCATCGGCAAGGCCCCCGAGCCGGTGGTCGCGAAGATCCGCGACCGGCTCGCCACCGCCGAGGCCGACCTGGTCCGGATCGACGCTGCTCTGGAGACACTGCCCTCGTGACCGACCGTACCGAATTCGCCGCCGTCGAGGCCGAGCTGAACGCCCGCGGCTTCACCCGCATGGTCTTCGAGCTGGACCGGATCGAGTCGCTGCTCGACCTGCTCGGCAGCCCGCAGCGGGCGTACCCGGCGATCCACCTGACCGGCACCAACGGCAAGACCTCCACCGCGCGGATGATCGACTCGCTGTTGCGGGCGCACGGGCTGCACACCGGGCGGTACACCAGCCCGCACCTGGAGACCGTCCGGGAGCGGATCAGTCTGGACGGGGAGCCGGTCAGCGAGGAACGGTTCGCGTCGGTGTACCGGGAGATCAAACCGCTGGCCGAGCTGGTCGACGCGCGGTCGGACGAGCCGTTGACGTACTTCGACATGACCACCGCGCTGGCGTTCGCCACCTTCGCCGACGCGCCGGTCGACATCGCTGTCGTCGAGGTGGGCCTCGGCGGTGCCGAGGACGCCACCAACGTCCTCCAGGCCGGGGTCTGTGTGATCACCCCGATCGGGCTGGACCACACCGAGTGGCTCGGTGACACGCTCCAGGACATCGCGCTGGCCAAGGCCGGCATCATCCACCCGGGGGCCACGGTGATCTCGGCGGCCCAGGAGGAGGAGGCCGCCGGCCCCCTCCTCGAACGCTGCGCCGAGGTCGGGGCCACCATCGCCCGGGAGGGCGGCGAATTCGGCGTGCTGGGTCGGGCGGTCGCTGTCGGCGGCCAGGTGCTCACCCTCCAGGGGCTGGGTGGCGTGTACGACGACGTGTTCATTCCGCTGCACGGTGCCCACCAGGCGCAGAACGCGGCAATGGCGCTCGCCGCCGTGGAGGCGTTCCTGGGCGCGGGGGCTCGTCGTCAACTGGACATCGAGGCGGTCCGGGAGGGCTTCGCCTCGACCAGTTCCCCGGGTCGGCTGGAGCGGGTCCGTAACGCGCCGACCATCCTGCTGGACGGCGCGCACAACCCGCACGGCATGAAGGCCACAGTCACCGCCCTCCAGGAGGAGTTCGCGTTCAGCAAGCTGGTGGCCGTGATCGGCGTACTGGCCGACAAGGACGCGGAAGCGCTGCTGGAGCTGCTGGAGCCGGTGGTCGACCAGGTGGTGGTCACCCGCAACAGCTCGCCACGGGCGATGCCGACGGAGGAACTCGCCGCGCTGGCCGCCGAGATCTTCGGCGATGAGCGGGTGGACTCGGCCGAGGAGATGCCGGATGCCATCGAGTTGGCTGTGGCGTTGGCCGAGGAGGACGTTCCCGGTGAGCTGAGCGGGGTCGGGGTGCTGATCACGGGGTCCGTGGTGACGGTCGCCGACGCGCGCCGGCTGCTGAAGCGATGACCAGCCCGGAGCGGGACCCGCACCCCACCGAGGACCCGACCGCCCCGCCGGTCGAGCAGCCGGCGGGGGAGGAGCCCGCGGCAGGGCAGCCGCGACGCTCCGGGTTGCGCAACCCGGAGCGGGCGGTACGCGGTCTCGGTGCTGGCACGCTCAGCCTGGAGGCACTGGTGCTGTTGCTGGCGATCCAGCCGATCCGGGTGGTCGGCGGTGACCTCGGCGGCGCCGCGATCGGTGCGGTGGTGGCACTGGCGGTGGCTGCCGTGGTGCTCGCCGGCATGATGCGTCGGCCCTGGGCCTGGAACGCCGGCACAGTGCTCCAGGGCCTGCTGTTGCTGGGTGGCCTGCTGCACTGGTCGCTGCTCGGGCTGGGCATCATCTTCGCCCTGGTCTGGGCGTACGCGCTGCACGTTCGCCGCGTCATTCTCGGCTGACGCCGGACCCGGCCGGCGCCGTCCGAAGGTGGGCCGGGTCAGGCGTCGGCGCGTTCGCGCCACTGGGTGAGCGCGACGCCGTGGCCATCCGGGTCGCGGAAGGCAGCCGCCCACCCCTCCAGCTTGGTGCCCCTGTTGACCACCCGGGGCGCGTACGTGAAACGGACGCCCGACTCGCGCAACCGCTCGTACGCCGCCTCGATGTCGCTCACCTCAAGGTTGACGTGCACGAGTCGGCGGCTGATGGGGGCGGCCCCGGTCACCTCGCGCAGGACGATCCGGGTCGACCCGGAGGCCAGGACGGCGTTGTGGGCACCCTGGTCGACCTCGCTGAAGCCGAGCACGTCGCGGTAGAAACCGAGCGACCGGGGCAGGTCGGTGACCAGCAGGGTGAGGCCCACCCCGCTGATCGGCGCGGCCGGATCCGCGGCCGAGCCGGCGTCCAACCCGAAGATCGCCTGGTCCAGTTCCTCGTCGGTCACTGTCGTGCGTGCCGCCCCGGCCGGGGCGGGATCGTCCAGCGGAAGATCGAGTGGGTCCAGCGGGTCGGTCGCGCCCGGGCCGGACCGCTGCGCGGGCGGTGGGTCGAAGCGCTGCGCGTCGGGCTGCTCGAAGCGCTGGGCGCTGGGAGGGTCGACGGGGTCCTCGGCGGGTGGGGCGGTGCTGCCGCCCTCCTCCGAAGCGTCGAACCGGTCGGCGGCGGGCTCGTCGAAGCGCTCCTCGGCAGGCGGGCGGGGTGCCGGAGTGGTCGCCCGTCGGGGCAGCCCACCGGCCTGCGGCTCGACGACGACACCCTCCAACACCACCGGGCCGCCCGGGCTCTGGTGCATCACCACGGGCTCGCGCTCCTCGGGCGCGACGCTCGGGTCGTCGCGCCGGACGTCGATGCGCGAAGGGTCGGTGCGCAGCGGGTCACCGGCCGGGTCGCGGAACGGGTCACCGACCGGGTCCCGGAAGGGGTCACCAACCGGGTCGCGGAAGTCGTCGCGGAGGTCGTCGTCGGGTGCGCGGTCGGCCCACGGCGGCGCGTCCTGCTGGATCAACAGCTCGTCCATCGCCTCCGCGTCGGCGAACTCCGGCGGAATATCGGCGACGGCAGCGGCGGTCTCGGCATGGGTGAGCACCTCGTCCCAGAGGACCTTGACGTGCCGCTGGTCGTCCAGTGCGACCCGGATCGGCAGGGTCTGGCCCAGCGACGGCCACTTGGAGACCGGCACCCTCGGCTCAATGATCTTCTTGGACCGCGGCGGCAGACCAGGGGCGTCAATCACCAGTTGCAGTTCGCAGCGGCCGAACGCGTACTGGGTGGGTGGTTCGGAGGCGCTGTGCACGTGCCCCACGCCGACGACCCACGTGCGACCGCCGCCGCGTACGGTCGCCAGCGCGATCGCCAGCACCAGCAGGGCGACCCCGAGAGCCACGATGGCCCAACTCGTCATGCCGAGGCCGAACAGGACGACGAACGTGGCCACGGTGCCCAGCACCGCGCCGATCAGCTTGCGTACCGGCGCGATGGGTCGGTTCCCGCCATTCGCCACAGTGGACCTCCCGGGGTCAGGACCAGGCTAGGCCGAATCGGCCACCGGGGGAAAGACCGGCCGCCGCGCCGGCGCCGGGACCGGGTCGCTAGGCTGACCGTACCGATCCCGAGCGTTCAGCGCGTACAGGAGGAACCCAGCGTGTCCAGCAACAGCCCGGATGAGCGCAGCCTCGTTCTGATCAAGCCTGACGCGGTCCGCCGCGGCCTGGTCGGCGAGGTCCTCTCCCGCTTCGAGCGCAAGGGGCTGCGGATCGACGCGATGGCGCACCGGACGATGGATGCCGCGCTCGCCGACGAGCACTACGCCGAGCACGTCGACAAGGCGTTCTACCCGCCGCTGAAGGACTTCATGACCGGCGGTCCGCTGGTCGCTCTGGTGCTCTCCGGCGACCAGGTCATCGACGTGGTCCGCGGGCTGGTCGGCGCCACCGACGGACGCAAGGCCGCCGCCGGCACCATCCGGGGTGACCTGTCGCTGTCCAACCGGGAGAACCTGGTGCACGCCTCCGACTCGACGGACAGCGCCAAGCGCGAGATCGCGCTCTGGTTCCCCGAGCTGGGCTGACGTCCACCGGCCCGGGGTCGACCGACGTCGCCCGGGTTCAGCCGACCGCCGGCACCTTCGCCGGGTTGCCGACCACGTAGATCCCGGTGATCCGTCCGTCGGCCGCGGAGATGGTCAGCGTGTACCGACTGCCGTCCGCGCGGGTGATCAGCATCGCCGGTTCCCCGTTGAGCTCGACCGGATCCATCGCGACCCGGTGACGCGGGCCGTAGACCCCGGCGTAGAACCGGGCGATCCGGTCCGCGCCGGTGACCGGGTTGAGGGCGGCCCGCACCCGACCGCCGCCGTCGTTCCACGCTGTGACGTCGGCGGCCACCAGGTCGGTGAGCCTCGCCAGGTCACCGTCGCGGGCGGCGGCGAGGAACGCGTCCAGCAGCCGCTCCCGCTCCGGGCGGCTGGCGGTGAACCGACGCTGCTCCTGCCGTACCCGCGCGGTCGCCCGGTGGTACAGCTGCCGACAGTCGGCGACGGACCGGTCCAGGATCTCGGCGATTTCCGCGTACGGCAGGTCGAAGGCCGTGTGCAGGACGTACACCGCCCGTTCCGGCGGGGTGAGCCGCTCCAGGACGTGCAGCAACGCGGTGGAGAGCGAGTCGCGCAACTCCGCGCGGTCCAACGGTCCGAACGGCGAGGGCGCGGTTGGCACCGGCTCGGGCAGCCACGTCCCGACGTACGTCTCGCGGGCCGCCTGCCGGGCTCGCAGCCGGTCCATCGCCAGCCGGGTGACCACCCGGGACAGGTACCGGCGTGGTTCCTCCACCGCCGACCGGTCCACGCCGAGCCAGCGCAGGTACGCCTCCTGGAGCACGTCCTCCGCGTCGTGTCGGCTGCCGAGCAGGCGGTAGGCGAGCCCAAGCAGCATCGGCCGATGCGCCTGGAGCGCATCGGCCGCCTCTGCTGCCTCGGTCGTCACACCTGCGCCGGGGGCTCCGTGTGCGTCGTCACGGCGATACGATTCCACACGTTGATTGTGGCGATCGCGAGGACCAGATCGGCCAGTTCCTTCTCCGACCAGACCTTCGCGGCGGCGTCCCACACCTCGTCCGACACTCCGTGCTCGCCGAGCCGGGTGACCGCGTCGGTGAGCGCCAGCGCGGTTTGTTCCCGCTCGTCGAAGAACGACAGCGCCTCCCGCCAGGCGGCCACCGCGAACAGCCGCCGGCTCGACTCGCCGGCGGCGAGGGCGTCGCGGCTGTGCATGTCGACGCAGTACGCGCAGCCGTTCAGCATCGACGCCCGCAGCTTGACCAGCTCCAGCACTGTGTGGTCGACGTTCGCCTGGACGTACTTCTCCAGGCCCGACACGGCCTGGTATCCCTGCGGCGCGACCTCGAAGAGCCTCATTCGTTGCATGACCAACTCCCTGTTCGATCCGACACCGCTACGACGGTCCGACCGGGGCCGGCCGTGACAACCGTCGTGGTGACCCCGGTCACGCGTGGTGGGCCGGCCGCCGGCGTTCCGGCCGGACAACAGGCGTTCGGGCGCCGGTCACCCGGGCCGCCGATCGCGGTCATCTCCGCCCGGTAGACCGACGGGGTCAACCCATGACCGGGAGGAAGAATGACCGAGCTTGATCGACGTACCCTGCTGCGGGCCGGCCTGGTGGTCGGCGCCGGAGTCGCCGGCGGCACCCTGCTGGGCGGCGCTGGCGCGAACGCAGCCCCGGCCTGGCGCCCGGCCGCCCGCCCGGTGCTCACCCACGGCGTGCAGAGCGGTGACGTGACAGCGGACTCCGCGCTGGTCTGGACCCGGGCCGACCGGCCGGGCCGGATGCTGGTCGAGGTGAGCCGCCGGCCGGACTTCCGGGGGGCGCGCGAGCTGCGCGGCCCGGTGCTCACCCCGAACGGCGACTTCACCGGCAAGGTCCGGCTGCGGGGGTTGCCGGACGCCGAGCGTCTGCACTACCGGGTCCGGGTGGAGAGCCTGGAGCGGCACGGAGTGGTCAGCGAGCCGCTGACCGGGACGTTGACCACGGCGCCGGGCCGGCACCGGCGCAGCGACGTGACGTTCGTCTGGACCGGCGACATCGTCGGGCAGGGCTGGGGGATCGACCCGAACTTCGGTGGGATGTCGATCTTCCGGGCGATGCGGGAGGCCCGTCCCGACTTCTATCTGTGCAGCGGTGACACGGTGTACGCCGACGGCCCGCTTGTCGAGTCGGTGACCCTGCCCGACGGGCGGATCTGGCGCAACGTGGTGACGCCGGAGAAGAGCAAGGTCGCCGAGACGCTCACCGAGTACCGGGGGCAGTACGCGTACAACCTGATCGACGAGCATCTGCGGGCGTTCAACGCGGCGGTCCCGCAGATCAACCAGTGGGACGACCACGAGGTCCTCAACAACTGGTACCCCGGCGAGGTCCTGGACGACCCGCGCTACACCGAGCGGCGGGTGGACGTGCTCGCCGCCAGGGCCCGCCAGGCGTTCGGCGAGTGGCTGCCGGTGCCGGACAACGGGCCGCTGTACCGGCGGATCTCGCACGGGCCGCTGCTGGACGTGTTCGTGCTGGACATGCGGACCCACAAGGACCCGAACGACGGCAACACGTACGCCGACCCGAAGCGCGGTCTACTCGGCCGTGAGCAGCGCGAGTGGCTGATCCGGGAGCTGAAGCGGTCCACGGCGACCTGGAAGGTGATCGCCAACGACCTGCCGATCGGGGTGGTGGTGCCGGACGGCCCGACCGCGCAGGAGGGTGTCGCGCAGGGTGACCCGGGCGCACCGGCCGGGCGTGAGCTGGAGTTCGCCGAGGTGCTGCGGGCCACCCACCGCGCCGGGGTGACCGGCATGGTCTTCCTCACCGCCGACGTGCACTACTCGGCCGCGCACCATTACGACCCGTCCCGGGCTGCGGTCGGCGACTTCACCCCGTTCTGGGAGTTCGTCTCCGGCCCGGCGCACGCCGGGGCGTTCGGCCCGAACGCGCTGGACGGCACGTTCGGACCGCGGGCCGCCTTCGTGCACGCCCCTCCGGTGGCCAACACCTCGCCGGCGGAGGGTTTCCAGCACTTCGGTCAGGTGTCCATCGATGGCGAGTCGGAGGCCCTGACTGTGCACCTCCGTGACCGCGACGGCGCCTCCCTCTGGAGCACCACCCTCCCCGCTCCCTGATCCCACCTCGACTCCCTCTCGGTTGATCATGGAGTTGTGGCCACGCCACGCCGTCGAGCGAGGCGAGAACTTCACGGTCAACCGAGGGGGTGGGGGTTGGTGTTGCCAGCGCCGGTTGGGCCGGGCAGGCCGAACAGCTCCCCGTTGCCGACCGTCAGGTCGACGCCGCGGACTGCCCGGACCTCACGGCGCTGGGGTCGTGACCATCCCGGGGCGGCTGCGGCACCTGCGGCTCACCCCGACCGCCTCGATCGCGTGTTCGATCGATATCCGCAGGCTAGGAGTGCCGGGAACTGGTGGGAAACGGATTCGGATCGAGCCGAATGCTCACGCCGAGGCGCTCGTCGGCTCGTCACCAACGAGCTGTACCAGAGCCAGGCCGGCCGGTTCCAGGCCGTACAACACCCGCCGGCCCACCCGGCGGCGGTGCACCACGCCGGCGGCCAGCAGCGCGGAGAGCTGCTCCGACACGGTGCTCGGGGCGAGCCCCAAGGTCGCCGCGAGGCCAGCGGTGGTGGCCGGCCTCGCCAGCGCCCGCAGCACCTGGGCACGACCACGGCCGACAAGCACCGCCAGGCGATCCGTGGCCGGTGTCGTCCGGGGCGCCGAGGCGGGCCCACCCTCGGCCAGCACCACCGCCCCGCGCGCCTGGTAGGAGACGGCGATGATCTCCGGATGGTCGGTGGCGCAGATGAGCGCTCCCTGCGAGAAGATCAGGGGAAGCAGCAACAGCCGCTGGTTCACCGCGGTGAACTGCTGCTCCGACGGCTTCACCAGCGTCAGCACCGGCTTCTTCCAGCGCACCCGTTCGTGCAGGTCGGTCAGCAGCGCGTCCGGACCGTACGCGGCGAGAGCCCGCGCCCGGTGCAGCACCTCCTCGTCCAGCGCCGCCTGCATCGCCGACCACCACGGCGCGATGGCCGCGTCCCAGTACGCCTCGATGCCGTCGGCGAGCCGGTCCAGGGCGGCCCGCCGGTCCGTGACGAATGGGCCGAGCCACTCCGGCAGGTCGTCCGGGTGGTAGTAGTGAGGGATCTGCTCGGCGATCACCTCAGCCGGCGTCGCGCGCAGTTCGGCGAGCTGTTCGGCAAGGGTCGGCGCGGCCGACGTGGGGATCGGGCTGAGGAAGTCCGGTGCGGGTAGGCCGATGGTCAGCAGCCGGGCCGGCGCGGCCGCCGGCACCTCGTCGAGCACCCGCCGTGCGTGCCGCGCCCAGGCCGTGTACGGCCAGGGTGCCTCCACCGGATGGCGGTGCAGCACGAACAGGCTGGTCAGCACCTCCCACAGGGGGCTGGTGGCGATCCGGGTGCGGGACAGCGTCGGTTCGTCCAACTCGATCCGGATCACCCGGCCAGCCTAGGGTGTGCCGGCGTGGGTCATCACTCGAAGGCGCGGCGGTCGGCGCGTCGAGTATCGTTGGACCCCGTAAGGCGATGACCCGGCCATCACCGGTGAGCCTCCGGAAGAACAGCCGGGCAACCGGCCCAGTAGAACCGGACGGGTGCGGCCCGTCACAGCCGACAATGAGCGGGCGGTCGATCCTGACCGCCAAGCGGGGTGGTACCGCGGGCCACCCGGGAGCGCCGTTCCTGGCGTACCCCGGAAGGTTCGTCCTCGCAGTCCCACGTTGAGTGAGCTGCACGAGGAGAGCGACCCCCGATGGCCTATCCATTGCACGACCCGACCGCCGCCGGTGTACCGGCGAGCCCGGACCTGCCCGCGGTCGAGCGCCGGGTGCTGGAGCACTGGACGGCCGACAAGACCTTCGAGGCCAGCATCGAGGCCCGCCCGGCCGGCACGGACGGCAAGAACGAGTACGTCTTCTACGACGGCCCGCCGTTCGCCAACGGCCTGCCGCACTACGGTCACCTCTTCACCGGCTACGTCAAGGACGTGGTGCCGCGCTACCAGACCATGCGCGGCCGGCACGTGGAGCGGCGCTTCGGCTGGGACTGCCACGGCCTGCCCGCCGAGGTGGTGGCCGAGAAGCAGCTCGGCATCACCAGCAAGGCGGAGATCATCGACCTGGGCGTGGACCGGTTCAACGAGGCCTGCCGTACCTCGGTGCTGGAGTTCACCCAGGACTGGGAGCGGTACATCAACCGGCAGGCCCGCTGGGTCGACTTCACGAACGACTACAAGACCCTCGACCTGGACTACATGGAAAGCGTCATGTGGGCCTTCAAGACCCTGCACGACAAGGGTCTGATCTACGAGGGCTTCCGGGTGCTGGCGTACTGCTGGCGCTGTGAGACGCCGCTGTCGAACACCGAGACCCGGATGGACGACGTCTACCGGGACCGGCACGACCCCACCCTGTCGGTGTGGTTCGAGCTGACCGCCGACGAGTCCGCGCCGGAGCTGGTGCGCGGGCCGGTCAAGCTGGGCGTCTGGACCACCACGCCGTGGACCCTGCCGTCGAACCTGGCGCTCGCCGTCGGGCCCGACATCGAGTACGCGGTGCTCGAACGCGACGGCGACCGCTACCTGGTGGGGGCGGCGCGGCTGGCCGCGTACGCCAAGGAACTGGAGTCCTACGAGCAGGTCGGCACGGTGTATGGCCGGGACCTGGTCGGACGCCGCTACACGCCGCTGTTCGACTTCCTCGTCGAGCAGGCCGGGGAGAACGCCTACCAGGTGCTCGGCGCGGAGTTCGTCACCACTGAGGACGGCACCGGGATCGTGCACCTGGCCCCGGCCTTCGGTGAGGACGACCAGAACGTCTGCAACGCCGCCGGCATCCCCACCATCGTCACTGTGGACGACCACACCCGGTTCACCGCGCTGGTCCCGCCGTACCAGGGTGAGCAGGTCTTCGACGTCAACAAGCCGGTGATCCGGGAGCTGAAGGACCGGGGGGTGGTGCTCAAGCAGGACACCTACACCCACTCGTACCCGCACTGCTGGCGTTGCGACACCCCGCTGGTCTACAAGGCGGTGTCGTCCTGGTTCGTCGCGGTGACGCAGTTCCGGGACCGGATGGTCGAGCTGAACCAGGAGATCAACTGGACGCCCGGCCACATCAAGGACGGCTCGTTCGGCAAGTGGCTGGCCAACGCCCGGGACTGGTCGATCAGCCGGAACCGGTTCTGGGGCTCGCCGATCCCGGCGTGGAAGTCCGACGACCCGAACTACCCGCGCCTGGACGTCTACGGTTCGCTCGCCGACATCGAGCGGGACTTCGGCGTACGCCTGACCGACCTGCACCGGCCGGCGGTGGACGACCTGGTCCGCCCCAACCCGGACGACCCGACCGGGCAGTCGATGATGCGTCGGGTGCCGGAGGTGCTGGACTGCTGGTTCGAGTCCGGATCGATGCCGTTCGCCCAGGTGCACTACCCGTTCGAGAACGCCGACTGGTTCGAGCACCACTACCCGGGTGACTTCATCGTCGAGTACATCGGGCAGACCCGCGGCTGGTTCTACACCATGCACGTGCTGGCCACCGCGCTGTTCGACAGGCCGGCGTTCCGCAACTGCCTGAGCCACGGCATCCTGCTCGGCTCGGACGGGCGCAAGATGTCCAAGAGCCTGCGCAACTACCCGGACGTCTACCACGTCTTCGACGCGTACGGCTCGGACGCGATGCGCTGGATGCTGATGTCCTCGCCGGTGCTGCGCGGTGGGGACATGGCGGTCACCGAAGCGGGCATCCGCGACGCCGTCCGGCAGGTGCTGCTGCCGCTGTGGAACGTGTGGTACTTCTTCACGCTCTACGCCAACGCCGACGGGCACCAGGCCCGGCGGCGTACCGACTCCACCCACCTGCTCGACCGGTACGTGCTGGCGAAGACGAACGAGCTGGTGTCCACCGTCGGCGCGCAGATGGACGCGTACGACATCTCCGGTGCCTGCGCCACTGTCCGGTCGTACCTGGACGCGTTGACCAACTGGTACGTGCGCCGGTCCCGGGACCGGTTCTGGTCGGGTGACGCCAACGCCTTCGACACCCTGTCGACGGTGCTGGAGACCCTCTGCCGGGTGGTGGCGCCGCTCGCGCCGCTGACCGCGGAGGAGATCTGGCGTGGCCTGACCGGGGAGCGTTCGGTGCACCTGACCGACTGGCCGGAGGCGAGCGAGTTCCCGGCCGACCACGACCTGGTCGCCGCGATGGACAACGTGCGAGCGGTCGCCTCGGCGGCGCTGTCGCTGCGCAAGGCCAAGGGGTTGCGGGTGCGACTGCCGCTGTCGAAGCTGACGGTGGCCTCGCCGGCCGCGGAGCAGCTGCGGCCGTTCGCCGACCTGGTCGCCGACGAGGTCAACGTGAAGACCGTGGAGTTCAGCGCGGAGCTGTCCGCGTACTGCGAGCAGGTGTTGACAGTGGTGCCCCGGGCGCTCGGCCCGCGGGTCGGCAAGCAGGTGCAGCAGGTGATCAAGGCGGTCAAGGCCGGCGAGTGGGAGCTGGTCGACGGCGCCCCGGTGGCCGCCGGCGTCACCCTCGCCGAGGGTGAGTACGAGTTGCGCCTGGTCGCCGCCGACGCCGAGCACTCCGCGCCACTGCCCGGCGGCGAGGGCGTGGTGGTGCTCGACACCGACGTCACAGCGGAGCTGGCCGCCGAGGGGCTGGCCCGCGACGTCGTGCGGGTGGTGCAGCAGGCCCGCCGGGACGCCGACCTGGACGTCTCGGACCGGATCGTGGTGTCGGTGTCGGCGTCCGACGAGGTACGCGCGGCGGTGTCCGCGTACGTCGACTTCGTCGCCGCAGAGGTGCTGGCCGACTCGGTCGACTTCGTCGAGGGTCCGGACGGCTCCGCCGTCGAGGGTCCGGACGGCTCTGCCGTCGAGGGCCTGGAGGGCTTCGCTGGCGAGGTCGGCGATGGTGAGCGGGTAACGGTGGTCGTCCGCCGGGTATAACGGACCATCGCCAGGGTGCGGGCGCCTCACCACCTCCGTCCGGGAGGTGTGGAGGCGTCCGCTACCGTGACACCGCCTGTTCGCACCTGATCTGCCGGAGGACCAGTGCCCCTGCTCTACACCATCGGCAAGCTCACCGTGGCGCCCACGCTGCGGTTGGCGTTCCGCCCGACCGTGGAGGGGCTGGAACACGTGCCGGAGACCGGTGGTGCGGTCTTCGCCGGCAACCACCTCTCGGTGGCCGACGAGTTGTTCCTCGGCACTGTCGTGCCCCGGCACCTGGCGTTCTGGGCCAAGTCGGAATATTTCAAGGGCGCCGGCGTGAAGGGTGCGATCTCCAAGTTCGTCCTCACCGGCCTGGGCGCGATCCCGGTCGAGCGGGCCGGTGGCCGGGCGGCGCTGTCCGCGTTCGACGCGGCGATCCCGGCGCTCAAGGGCGGTGACCTGGTGGTGGTCTACCCGGAGGGCACCCGCTCGCCGGACGGCAAGCTCTACCGGGGGCGGACCGGCGCGGCTCGGCTGGCGATCTCGGCCGGTGTGCCGATCATCCCGGTCGGCATGATCGGCACGGACAAGGCGCAGCCGATCGGCGCCCGGGTGCCCCGGCCGGGCACTGCCAAGATCACGGTTCGATTCGGCAAGCCGCTGGACTTCACCGGCCGACCGGACGATCGCACCTCGCTGCGGCAGATGACCGACGAGATGATGAGTGAGATCCAGAAGCTCACCGGCCAGGAGTACGTGCCCCGCTACGCCCCGCCGCGCGCCCACCCGGACCCGACCCGCGACGCCTGACCCCGCCGGGCGCACCCTGCCCGGCCGCGCGGCCCGAACGCCCGAATGCGGATCACCGCACCCCGGCCTGGCCGGGGTGCGGCTTCAGCCCCGCTCGGGCTGGACGATCTGGGCGCGCAGGGTGCCCAGCAGGTCGGCACTGTCGGCGACGGAGAGTCGGGTGAACACGCCGGTGGCGATGCTGCCGTGGTCGACCGACGTGCAGACGACAACGGCACTGCCGTCGGCGCTACCCACCGCGCACCGTTCGTGCCGGCCCCGCACACCGGTGTCCACGCTCTCCGGGGCATCCAACGCGTACCGCTTGGTGAGCCGGCTGATCTCGGCCTCCGCGTCCGACTCCGGGCTCAGCCGGAAGCCGGTGCCGCCGAAGACGGTCACCCGTTTGCCGCTCGTCGTGGCGTAGACGCCCGCGAACGTGTCCTCGGCCAGCCAGTGCTCCTTGCGTACCTCGTTCTCCAACTTCTGCGCGGCCTCGGTGCTGCGGCTGTCCTGCCGCAGGCTGAGGTCGTCCACCTGGACGGGCAGGGCCGCGCGTGCCGGGTACTGGGCCGAGATCGGGAACCCGTAGTAGGCGGGGCAGCCACAACAGCAGGCCAGGCTGAGCAGCAGCAGCCACGGCCAGCGGCGTCGTCGGCGGACCGGTACCGGCACGTACCCCTTGGGGGCCTGCCACCCGGGCGGCGGCGATGGCGGTGGCGCGGTGGATCGCCGACCCCGGCGCTGCTTCGGCACCTTCGGCGGCGCGGGTGGTGCGGGTGGCGACATCGGCCGGGCCGGCACCACGGGTCCGATGGCCCGGGGTGCGCTCGAGGCGGCCGGCGGCGGCACCGGGTGCGGCCCGGCCGGGGAAGCGGGCGGCCCGGACCACTGCCTGGTGTCCCGCGATGGGGCCGGAGGAGCGGGCGGCCCGGACCACTGCCTGGTGTCCGGTGGCGACGGATACGACATCGTGGGCGGCAGCGGGGGCAGTTCGGCGGAGGGCAGATCCCAGCCGCCGGTGTCCACGCCGGCCCACGGGTCGACCGGAGTCTGGTGCTCCGGCGGCCCGACGGCCACCGGCGGGGGAGGGGTTGGCTCGGCCGACTCGCCCCAGGCGGGTCGGCGAGGCAGCGGCGGTGGCACCGGGGCCGAACCGCTCCACCTGGGCGCCGGGACCTCCGCGGTCGCGGCAGGCTCCGGCTGGTCCGGGGGTTCCGGCTGGTCCGGGGGTTCCGGCTGGTCCGAGGGTACGGGTGGGGAGGTCGGCTCGTCGGCGACCGCCGGGTCCCGCTCCGGCTCCGCGCCCGGGGTGCTCCCGTCGGCCGGCCGTGCTCCCGGCTGGGGCTCCGGCATCGCGGCAATCTCCTCTCGCGCCGAACCGAGGTTAATACCGCGCCGCCACCATCGCCGATCGGGCGTGCGCGCGATGCCCGCCGGACGAACGCGTACCCTTGGGCATCATGAGTGCCCCGTCCACGACGCCGCGTGCGGCCGCGACCAACTCCGTGTGGTCCCAGCTCGAGCCGCTGCTACCCCAGATCTCCAAGCCCATCCAGTACGTCGGCGGCGAGTTGGGTGCGGTCACGAAGGACTGGGACGCGGCGACCGTGCGCTGGGCGCTGATGTACCCCGACGCCTACGAGGTGGGCCTGCCCAACCAGGGCGTGCAGATCCTCTACGAGGTGCTCAACGAGCTGCCCGACACCCTCGCCGAGCGGACGTACGCGGTCTGGCCGGACCTGGAGACGCTGATGCGCACGCACGGCGTGCCGCAGTTCACCGTCGACGCGCACCGGGCGGTGCGCGGGTTCGACGTGTTCGGCATCTCCTTCTCCACCGAGCTGGGTTACACGAACATGCTCACCGCGATCGACCTGGCCGGCATTCCGATGCTGGCCGCCGACCGCACCGACGCCGACCCGGTGATCGTGGCCGGTGGGCACGCCGCGTTCAACCCGGAGCCGATCGCCGACTTCATCGACGCCGCTGTGCTCGGCGACGGCGAGGAGGCGGTCCTGGAGATCACCGCGATCGTCCGGGAGTGGAAGGCCGAGGGCTCCCCGGGCGGCCGCGACGAGCTGCTGCTGCGGCTGGCCCGCACCGAGAGCGTCTACGTGCCGCGCTTCTACGACGTCGACTACCTGCCGGACGGCCGGATCCAGCGGGTCGTACCGAACCGGGCGGACGTGCCGTTCCGGGTGCACAAGCGCACGACGATGGACCTGGACGCCTGGCCGTACCCGAAGAAGCCCCTCGTTCCGCTGGCCGAGACGGTGCACGAGCGGTACGCGGTGGAGATCTTCCGGGGCTGCACCCGGGGTTGCCGGTTCTGCCAGGCCGGGATGATCACCCGCCCGGTGCGGGAACGGTCGATCACCACTGTCGCGCAGATGGTCCGTGAGGGCCTGGAGTTCTCCGGCTTCTCCGAGGTCGGCCTGCTGTCGCTCTCCTCGGCGGACCACTCCGAGATCGGCGACATGTGCTCGGGCCTCGCCCAGCAGTACGAGGGCACCAACGTCTCGCTGTCGTTGCCCTCGACCCGGGTGGACGCCTTCAACATCGACCTCGCGCAGGAGCTGTCCCGTAACGGGCGGCGCACCGGTCTGACCTTCGCCCCGGAGGGCGGGTCGGAGCGGATCCGCAAGGTCATCAACAAGATGGTGTCGAAGGAAGACCTGATCCGCACTGTCGTCACCGCGTACACCAACGGTTGGCGGCAGGTGAAGCTCTACTTCATGTGTGGCCTGCCCACCGAGACCGACGAGGACGTCCTCGAGATCGCCGAGATGGCCCACGAGGTGATCCGGGCCGGCCGGGCCGCGACCGGCTCCAAGGACATCCGCTGCACGGTCTCCATCGGCGGGTTCGTGCCGAAGCCGCACACCCCGTTCCAGTGGGCCGCGATGGACCGTCCGGAGGTCATCGACCACCGGCTCAAGATCCTCAAGCAGGCCATCAACGCGGACCGCTCGCTGGGTCGGGCCATCGGCTACCGGTACCACGACGGCGAGCCGTCGCTCATCGAAGGGCTGCTCTCCAGGGGTGACCGCCGTGTCGGTTCGGTCATCCGCAAGGTCTGGGAGAACGGCGGCCGGTTCGACGGGTGGAGCGAGCACTTCTCGTACCAGCGCTGGGTGGACGCGGCGGCCGAGACGCTGCCCGCCTTCGGGGTGGACCTCGACTGGTACACCACCCGTCAGCGCGACGAGCTGGAGGTCCTGCCCTGGGACCACCTCGACTCGGGCCTGGACAAGGACTGGCTCTGGCAGGACTGGCAGGACTCGTTCAGCGAGTTCGAGCAGGACGACTGCCGGTGGACGCCCTGCTTCGACTGCGGCGTCTGCCCATCGATGGACACCGAGATCCAGATCGGCCCCACCGGCAAGAAGCTGCTGCCGCTCACCCCGCTGGGCGGCAACGGCATGAAGGTCCCGTCGGGCCACTCGCACTCGCACTCGCACCCCTGACCGGGCTGCCTGCGGGCAGCGCCGGCTGGCGGTGACCCACCACCCTCCACATCCGACATGTCACCCAACGGGTCCGCGTCTCGCGGGCCCGTTGGCGTTGTCCGGGGCCCGGCCGCGCTGCGGCCGGACACCGGACCTTCCGTGATATCGGCCGTCATCTGTACCACGTGCTGGTGGCTGGGGCTGCCCCGACTAGGTCAGACTCGATACGCTGCGTCTGACATGGACCGACCCGGCGGGTCGGGGACGGGGGAGGAATCGCATGGGGAGCATCCCGCCGCCGAGTATCGGCGATCTGCAAGTCAGCGTCGAGGACCTGGACGCCGCCGCCACGTACGTCGAGCGGCTCAGGCAGTACATCGACGACACCATCAAGTACGAGATGGAACGCATCAAGGAGCGGATGAAGGGCGACAGCAACAACGCCCAGACCGTCCCTAACGGCACCCCGTTCGGCGCGTACGAGGACGCCCGCATGCAGTGGCGGGCCCTGGAAACCTCCACGGCGAACATGGAAGCGCACCTCACGACGCTCTCCCAGAAGCTCGCCGCGCTGAAGGAGGGCACCGAGGATATCGCCAAGGCGTTCCGCGACACCGAGGCGCGCAACGGCGCCAACGGCAAGGAGATCGAGCGGCTGCTGGAGTCGGCGGCGCCGCCGCCCACCGCCAGCGGCGCACCCACCTACCCGTACACGGCCTGAGGGGGACGTCATGGCTGGAGGAACCTGGGAGCGGTGCGTCCGCGAGGTGACGCTCTCCGCGGACCCGGAAACGGTCGGATCGGTCGGAGCGGGCTGGAGCAACCTCTCCAGCGGCCTGCAACAACTGCGCGACGCGCTCGTCGGGCGCTCGTTCGTCGGCCCGATCGCGACGGGCCAGGAACGCCCGCACGTCGGCGGTCTGCCCGGGATGCTCGCCGGTTGGAAGGGCAGCGGTGGTGACGCGTACCGCGAGCACCTGGGCAAGATCGGCAAGCAGATCGAGGATCTGATCACCGACGCGACGAACGTCAGTGGCGCGTTGACGCGGATCGAGGGCGACATCCGCAAGTCGGTCTCCACGATCCCGATCCCACTGATGGACGACTTCGGGTTCAACGAGTGGAGCCTGCCCAACGGCACCGAGCTCGACGATGCCCGCGACGGCGAGAGTTCGTCGGGGTTCCTCGCCGCGCTGCGCAAGGACTACCAGAGCAACCCCGGCTCGTACGCCGACGGCGCGTTCCGTGACAAGGCCGACGACCTGGAAGCGACGATGAAGGTCGACGGCCAGGCCGGTGACCAGAAGCGGGGCGGCTGGTGGGACACCGGAGCCCACCTGGACAACTGGTACCGGGACAATCAGAACGCGGCGAACACCGCGATGGCCCCGCTGCCCCAGGCGGTCTACACGGAGCGCCCCAAGCTCACCGTCAACGGCCCGGATGCCGGAGCCGAGGTCAACGACATCACTCGTGACACCCGGGTTCCGCCAACGGGGCGACCCGACATCGGTGGTGGCGACTTCGGCGGGAAGCCCGACATCGGTGGTGGCGGCCCCTCGATCGGCAGCAGGCCGCCGAGCATCGGCGACACTGGCGGTCCGACGTCCACAGTGGACGCGTTCTCCCCGACCAAGCCCGGTGGGATCGGCGATGGCTCGCCCACCGGCGGCACCGGTCAGCTCACACCCCCGTCAACGGGCTCCAGCTACCCGGGTTACCCGGACGGCGACGCCGGCTACAGCAGCGGTCTGGCTGGCGCCAGCCCGAGCGGCGTCGGTGGCCTGGGTGGTGGCATCGGCGGCGGCGGGGTCGGCAGCGCCGGTCTCGGTGGCGCTGGCGGTGGGTTCGGAGGCGGTGCCGGCGTCGGCTCGGCCGGCGGGATCGGTGCCGGCGGTGGCCTGGGCGGCGGTGCCGGGATCGGCGTGGGCGGCATCCCCGGCATGGTGGGTGGCGGCAACGGAAAGCTGCCGCCGATGACGAGCGCGGCGAACGCCTTGCGCACCGCCCAGGCCGCAGGCGGCGCCGGGATGGCGGGCGGCGCGCGTGGTGCGGGCGTCGGCGGCGCCGGAATGATGGGCGGCGGCATGATGGGCGGCGCGGGCGGCGCCGGGCACGGCGGTGGCACCGGCTCCGAGCACTCGTCGTGGTTGACTGAGGATGACGATCCGTGGGGTCCTGGTGACGGGGCGTCCCCGGGTGTCCTTCGATGAGGATGGACGGATGAGGGTGAACGTCGGAAGCCTCCGGTCTGTGACCGCCTGCCTGCTGGCGGGGCTCCTGGTGGTGGGGGCCGCTCAGCCGGCGGCAGCCGCGCCCCGGCGGGCCGAGCAGTGGTATCTGGACGAGTTCCGGATCGACCAGGTGCACAAGATCTCGACCGGGCGGGGCGTGGTCGTGGCCGTGATCGACAGTGGCGTCGATGCCAGCCATCCGGACCTGCGCGGTCAGGTGCTTGCCGGTGGTCGCAGCTACGGCACCTCCGGCGACGGCCGGTCCGACGACGACGGACACGGCACGCACATAGCCGGCATCATCGCGGCGAAATCCAGCGGCGACGGGGTGGTCGGCATCGCCCCCGGTGTGAAGATCCTGCCCATCAAGATGCGCAAGGACGACGGGGTCTACAAGGGCGCGGGGATCGCCCGGGGCATCCGGATGGCCGTCGACGGCGGCGCAAAGGTGATCAACATTTCCATTAGTGGCCCGGGCCTCGCCAACCCGGTGGAGCGGGACGCGATCAAGTACGCGTTGGACCGTGACGTCGTGGTGGTCGCCTCCGCCGGTAACACCGCCAAGGGCCACGTCGCGGTCGGAACCCCGGCCAACACCCCCGGTGTGGTCGCGGTGACCGGGACGACAAAGGGCGGAGCGTTCTGGTCCGGCTCCGTCCAGGGGCCGGAGGCGGTGGTCGCCGCTCCCGGCGACAGCGTCTACAACGTCACGAACGAGGGTGGCTACGGCTGGGGTGACGGCACCTCCGACTCCGGTGCGATCGTCTCCGGTCTGGCCGCGCTGATCCGGTCGAAGTATCCGGATCTCAACGCTCCGAGCGTGATCAACCGGATCATCCGGACCGTGCGGGACGCGGGCCCGTCCGGCCGCGATCCGCAGTACGGCTTCGGAGTGATCGACCCGATGAAGGCGCTGACCGCGAACGTGCCGGCGGTCAGCGCCAACCCGCTGCTCGACCCGGCCGCGGCGCCGGTCGACCCGGGCTCGACTGCCCGTGCCGCGGGTCCGGACGAGGAGTTCGACGTCACCCAGCACGGCGATCGCGGTGGCCCGACCGACCAGCAGGTCATGGTGGTGGGCATCGGCATCGCCGTGGTGCTGGTGTTGCTGTTGGGGCTGGCGGTGTTCCTCATCTGGAACCGCCGGCGGTACCGGCGGGAGGCGGCTCGGGCCGCCGACATCCCGGACGAGGCGTTGGACCAGGCGCTCTCTGGTGCCTACCCGTCGCCGGGCGCGGGTTACGCCCCGCCGTCCGGCTACCCGCCAGCCCCCGGGTACGCCCCATCCGCCGGGTATGCCGCTCCGCCCCCCGGCCAGGGCCCGCCCTCCGGCTACGGCCCGCCTCCCGGTTATGCGCCGCCTCCCGGTTACGGCCCCCCGGGCGGACCGCCGCCCGCCCCGCCGCAGGAGCGGTAACCGGTCCTGATCGTGGTAGCCGGCTGGTGACTCTTGCGGGTCACCAGCCGGCCATCGGGCTTTTCCGGCCGGTGGTCACGACTCGTACGACCATTTTGCACCCGTCTGTCGGGCCAATCGGCCGCCCCGGCTGCGTACCGTCACGAGCCCTGCGCCAGGATGGGCGGACACGCAGGTACACCCGAGGAGCCCACGATCGCCAGAAAGCCTCAACCCGAGGGCGGCCAGGCACCGGTCGTCCAGCGCGTCCGCATCCGGTACGCCAAGCGTGGACCGCTGCGATTCACCTCGCACCGGGACTTCGCCCGGGCGTTCGAGCGCGCGCTACGCCGGGCCGCCGTGCCGGTCGCCTTCTCCCAGGGTTTCCATCCGCACCCGAAGATCTCCTACGCCAGCGCCGCGCCCACCGGGGTGGCGAGCGAGGCGGAGTACCTGGAAATCGCCCTTCAGGCGGCCGTCGACCCGGCGGCCTTGCGCGCCGCGTTGGACGCCGCGCTCTCGCCGGGGCTGGACGTCCTGGACGCCGTGATCGCCGAAGGGGGCAACCTGCCCGACCGGATCGAGGCGTCGCACTGGCACATCGAGTTGCCTGAGGTCGACACGGCGGTGCTGCGCGCTGCGGTGGACGCCTTCGTGGCGGCCGAGGAGGTGCTGGTCGAGCGGATGACCAAGCAGGGTCGACGCACTTTCGACGCCCGAGCCGCCGTGATATCGATCGATGTCCAACTGCCTACGCCGACGCCTTCCGGGGCGCCGGCCGTACCGTGTGCGATACTCGAACTGGTCGTGCGGCAGGTCACCCCGTCCGTACGGCCCGATGACGTCCTTTCCGGCCTCCGCGTGGTGGCCGACCTGGAGCCGCCGGTTTCGCCGAGGGTGACACGGCTGGCTCAGGGCACGTTGACCGCGCAGGGTGCGATCGTGGATCCGTTGGATGCGGACCGCGACGGGGCAGCCATCGTTGGGCACTGACCGACGGTCGGTGTTCTGGCAGGCAGACTTCGGCGGTCGCGCACCACGCGCGCCCGGCGGAAACACTTTTGCGGCGACCCTGCGTGGCAGCGCTCACCCGCGCCCGGGCTAGCCAGAACTGGAGAACGTCCATGCTCGAGAACGAGCCCGAGGGCGGCGAACGGACCGGTTCACAGCCGGCCGGTGCAACCGCCGACCAGAGCACCACGGCCGACGGTGCCGCCGTCGAGACCTCCACCACGGCCGTCGGTTCGGCCTCGGTGGAACCGGCCGGCGCGGAGAGCGCTCCCGCTGAGGCCGCCGAACCGGCCGCGCCAGCGCGGCGCACCCGGGCGACCCGTCGTCGGGCCGCCCCGCTCAACCAGCCGGAGCAGACCGACGCCCCGATCGAGGCGCCCACCGGTGGCGCCGGCAACGTCGAGTCGCCGCAGGCGGAGGTCTTCGCCCCGGTCTCCGGCGACCTGGACGTCGCACCGAAGACTCCCCGGCGCCGCCGCAAGGCCACCCCCGTCGAGACGACCGCCGAGGAGCCGCTGGTCGCCGCCTCTGCGGAGGCGGCCTCGGCCGAGGTGGTGCCGCCGGTCAAGGTGACCCGTACCCGGCGCAAGAAGGCCACACCGGCTGCCGTCGAGGAGCCGCCCGCCACCGAACAGCCGACCGCCGTCGACGAGCCGCCAGCGGTCGAGGAGCCGGTCGTCGAGGAGCCGGACGTCGCCGAGGCGCCGGCGGAGTCCGACCTGCGCGAGGCCGAGGCCGAGCTGAACGACTCCCCGGCCCTCCCGAGCACGTCCGCCGCCGAGCTGGCCTGGAGTAGCGGTGCGCAGGAGCGCTCCGGCGAGGTGCCACCTGGTGTGGCCGTCTCCGGTGTGACGGATGAGCCGAACGAGCCGGCCGAGATCGAGCCGGAGCAGCCGCGTACCCGTCGTCGGCGCGCTGCGCTCTCCGCGCCCACAGTGCTGTTCATGGCACCCCAGCCGGACGCCGTGCCGGTGACCCGACCGGTGGAGCCCGCCGCGGCGACCGAGGAGCCGGCCGTCGAGGAAGCCGCCGAGCCGTCCCGCCGCCGTCGGCGTGGTCGCCGCGAGGTCGAGCCGGTGGAGCCGATCGAGGCCATCGAGGCCGAAGAGGAACCGACCGAGGAGGCCGACGAGGCCGCCGAGGCGGATGAGGACGACGAGGACAGCGCCGCCGCGCGCCGCCGCCGCCGACGTGGTCGCCGGGGACGGGGCCGGGGCAAGGGCGGGGCCGACGACGCCGAGGACGAGGAGTCCGAGGAGGCGGCGCAGGCCGATGAGGAAGAGACCGCCGAGGCCGAAGCCGAGGGCGACGAGGACGAGGAGTCCGAGGGCGGGGACGGCCTGACCCGTCGCCGTCGTCGCCGTCGCCGTCGTGGCGCCGGTGACACGGAGGGCGCGGCGGACGACGGCGTGCCGACAGTGGTGAAGATCCGCGAGCCGCGCCGGACCGTCGACGAGGTGCAGGGTGTGTCCGGCTCGACCCGGCTGGAGGCCAAGCGCCAGCGTCGCCGGGACGGTCGGGAGCAGCGCCGTACCCGCCCGCCGATCCTCAGCGAGTCGGAGTTCCTGGCGCGCCGGGAGGCCGTCGACCGGGTGATGGCGGTCCGCCAGCGCGGTGACCGCACCCAGATCGCCGTCCTGGAGGACGGCGTGCTGGTCGAGCACTACGTCACCCGCAACTCCTCCGGGACGATGGCCGGCAACGTGTACCTCGGCAAGGTGCAGAACGTGCTGCCGAGCATGGAGGCCGCGTTCGTCGACGTCGGTCGGGGCCGCAACGCCGTGCTGTACGCCGGTGAGGTCAACTGGGACACCTCCGGGCTGGAGGGGCGGGCCCGCTCGATCGAGCAGGCGCTGCGCTCCGGCGACTCGGTGCTGGTCCAGGTCACCAAGGACCCGATCGGGCACAAGGGCGCACGGCTGACCAGCCACATCGCGCTCTCGGGTCGGCACCTGGTCTACGTGCCCAACGGCAACGCCTCCGGGATCAGCCGCAAGCTGCCGGACAACGAGCGCAAGCGGCTGCGCGACGTGCTCAAGAAGCTGGTCCCGGACGGCGCGGGCGTGATCGTCCGGACGGCCGCCGAGGGCGCCACCGAGGACGAGTTGGCCCGCGACGTCAAGCGGCTCCAGGCGCAGTGGGAGGACATCCAGGCCAAGGCCGCCGAGGGTGGCGCTCCGGTGCTGCTCTACGGGGAGCCCGACCTGGTCATCCGGGTGGTCCGGGACCTGTTCAACGAGGACTTCCGCGAGCTGGTGATCGAGGGCGAGCAGTCGTACGACATGGTCGAGTCGTACCTGTCGCACGTCTCCCCGGACCTGGTCGACCGGATGCGCCGGCACGTCGGCACGAGCGACGTCTTCGCCGAGTACCGGATCGACGAGCAGATCATCAAGGGCCTGGACCGCAAGGTCTTCCTGCCCTCCGGCGGCTCGCTGGTGATCGACCGCACCGAGGCGATGACTGTCGTCGACGTCAACACCGGCAAGTACACCGGTTCCGGGGGCAACCTGGAGGAGACCGTCACCCGCAACAACCTGGAGGCGGCGGAGGAGATCGTCCGTCAGCTCCGGCTGCGGGACATCGGCGGCATCGTGGTGATCGACTTCATCGACATGGTGCTGGAGTCGAACCGTGAGCTGGTGCTGCGCCGACTCACTGAGTGCCTGGGCCGGGACCGCACCAAGCACCAGGTCACCGAGATCACGTCGCTCGGCCTGGTGCAGATGACCCGTAAGCGGATCGGCGCGGGCCTGCTGGAGGCGTTCAGCGAGACCTGCGAGTGCTGCAAGGGCCGGGGCGTCATCATCCACACCGAGCCGGTGCCGGAGAAGCCGCGTCCCGCCGGTGCGGGGGAGAAGGTCAAGGCGGTCGCCTCAGCGGTGGCTCCCGCTCCGGCAGCCGAGCAGGGTGCCACCTCGTCCCGCCGCCGGGCGCGCAAGAACGCCCCGGCCGCGGCCGAGCGGACCGCGGTCGAGGTCGTCGACACCGACACCACGGCCGAGCCGGACGCCGACTACCAGGACACCATGGGCTACGACCTGTCCCGCTACGAGTCGGACACCGCCGCCGCGCCGGCGATCTCCGATGCTCAGCAGGGTGAGTCGGCTCGGCTGGCCGCGGCGGACGACCCGGACGCGCTCGCTGACGGTGAGGGCGACGAGGAAACCACCGAGGGCGGTGGCGGCCGTCGCCGGTCGCGTCGCGGTGGCACCCGTCGGCGGACCCGCCCCTGAGCGCCTGACCGGCCACGTGTTTGACGAGGTCCCTCTCCCGGCAAAGTGACGGGGGAGGGACCTCGCCGTTGTGGCCACCCGGTCCTCGATCGGCTGTCCCAGGTCAGGAGAAGAAGATGCGCCGTCTGCTCGCGGTCACCGCGCTGCTCGCCATGCTCTCCGTCGCGGCCGGCTGCTCCACCGGTGGGACCGCCGAGGGCGCTGGCTCGGCGGCAGCCGGCACCCCTGCCGGCCCGACCGCAACGCCGGCCAGCGGTCATGTGGCGGGCGGCGACGCCACCCAGGTCTGCGCCGCCGCGCAGGAGGCCAGCACCACAGCCGTTCGGACGTACGTGGCTGAGCTGGGTCAGATGCTCGCGGCGGTGGGCGCCGGGGACAGCCGCACGGCCGAGGCCGCCCGGGGACGGGCCGAGGCGGCGCTGGCGGGCTGGCGGACCGTACTGCGGGAGCAGTCGGAGCGGACCGACGATCCGCAGCTCAAGACGCTGCTCACCGACCTCGGCACCGAGATTTCCGCGCTCGGTGCCGACGTCGAGTCGATCGACGAGACCGAACTCGACCGGCTCCAGCAGCGCCTCGACCAGCTCTGCGCGCGCTGACCAGGGCGGGCCGGTTTGGGGTCCGGGCCAGCGATGGCGTACTCTTGCCTGCGGCCCACCTTTGGTGTGCCGAGTTCCCGTGTGCCCGCGCCGCCGTGCACTGCTACCCGGCGAGCCGCTGCGGGAACGACCGCCAGCAGCCTCAACGACAGGGAGTCCGCCTCCGATGTACGCGATCGTCAAGACCGGCGGCAAGCAGTACAAGGTCGCCGAGGGCGACGTGATCGAGGTCGAGAAGCTCACCGGTGCCCCCGGTGACGCGGTGAAGCTCACCGCGGTGCTCCTCGTCGACGGTGACGACCTGGTGACCGACGCGGCGAAGCTTGCCGAGGTCGCGGTGTCCGGCGAAATCGCCGCGCACACCAAGGGCCCGAAGATCCGGATCCACAAGTTCAAGAACAAGACTGGCTACCACAAGCGCCAGGGTCACCGCCAGCCGTTGACCCAGGTCAAGGTGACCGGCATCTCCAGCGGGAAGTAGGTCGTCCTCCAATGGCTCACAAAAAGGGTGCGTCCAGCTCGCGTAACGGTCGTGACTCCGCGGCCCAGCGACTCGGCGTGAAGCGCTTCGGTGGTCAGGTCGTCAGCGCCGGTGAGATCATCATCCGGCAGCGTGGCACCAAGTTCCACCCCGGTGACCTGGTCGGCCGTGGCGGCGACGACACGCTGTTCGCGCTGTCCGCCGGTGCGGTCCTGTTCGGCACCAAGCGCGGTCGCAAGACCGTCAGCATCGTTCCGCAGCAGTAGTTCTCGGGCTAAGCGGGCCGCGGACCTCCGGGTCCCGGCCCGCTTAGCCTTTTTCGCGAAGTGCGAGGTTGGACCTCGCTGGAAGGATTGACGCCGTGGCAACGTTCGTTGACCGGGTCGTTCTGCATCTGCAGGCCGGCGATGGCGGGCACGGTTGTGCCTCGATCCACCGCGAGAAGTTCAAGCCCTTCGGTGGACCGGACGGCGGCAACGGTGGGCACGGGGGCAGCGTGTCCCTGGTGGTCGACCCGCAGGTGACCACGCTGCTCGACTTCCACTTCCACCCGCACGTCAAGGCCGACAACGGCAAGGGCGGCGCCGGCTCGAACCGGGACGGGGCCAACGGCCACAACCTGGTGCTCAAGGTGCCCAACGGCACAGTGGTGCAGACCTCCGATGGCACAGTGCTGGCCGACATGGTCGGCGCCGGCACCACCTTCGAGGTCGCCCGCGGTGGGCGCGGCGGGCGGGGCAACGCCTCGCTGGCCAACGCCAAGCGCAAGGCGCCCGGCTTCGCCGAGCTGGGGGAGCCCGGCGACCAACTGGACATCGTGCTGGAGCTGAAGAGCGTCGCCGATGTGGGCCTGGTGGGCTTCCCGTCCGCCGGCAAGTCGTCGCTGATCTCGGTGATCTCCGCCGCGAAGCCGAAGATCGCCGACTACCCGTTCACCACCCTGGTGCCCAACCTCGGCGTGGTCCGGATGGACAACCACACCTTCACCGTGGCGGACGTGCCGGGCCTGATCCCCGGCGCGGCCACCGGCAAGGGCCTGGGCCTGGAGTTCCTGCGGCACATCGAGCGCTGCGCGGTGCTGGTGCACGTCATCGACTCGGCGACCCTGGAGCCCGGCCGTGACCCGGTGGCCGACATCGACGCCATCGAGGCCGAGCTGAGCCAGTACGGCGGTCTGGCCGACCGCCCACGGCTGGTCGCCGTCAACAAGGTAGACGTGCCGGACGGCCGGGACCTCGCCGAGATCGTGCGCCCCGACCTGGAGGAGCGCGGTTACCAGGTGTTCGAGGTCTCTGCGGCCACCCGGGAAGGGCTCAAGGAGCTGACCTACGCGATGGCCGAGCTTGTCGACGCGGAGCGTAAGGCCGCCCCGCCCGCCGAGCCGACCCGGATCGTCATCCGCCCGATCGCCGTGGACGACGACGGTTTCACCATCACTGCCGAGGCGGACGGCTCGTTCACGGTGCGCGGTGTGCGGCCGGAGCGCTGGGTCAAGCAGACCAACTTCGACAACGACGAGGCGGTCGGCTACCTGGCTGACCGGCTGGCCCGGCTCGGGGTGGAGGACAAGCTGGCCAAGGCCGGCGCGCAGCCCGGTGACCTGGTCCGGATCGGCGTGCGCGAGTTCGACTGGCAGCCGACCCTCTTCGCCGGTGTGGACTTCGTACCCGGCAACCGGGGCACCGATGTCCGCCTGGAGGAGAAGTCGAACCGGGCCTCCGCCGCGGATCGGCTCGCCGCCCGGAAGGCTCGCCGGGTGCGTTCGGCCGACGATCTGGGCGCGGACGCGTCCGACGACGACATCGACGACGAGGACGACGCCGAGTAGTTCGTTGCGCTCCGTGGTGGGGTTGATTTCCGGAAACCTCCCCGAAATCCACGCGTCCTAGCGTGGGGTGATGCTGATCGAGTCCCGGCCCGGCACCGACCCGGAGATCGCCGCCATGATCATCGCGCAGCAGCGTGAGCTGCGCGAGGCCGATGGTGGGTTGGACGGGCAGGTCTTCGTCCCCCATGACGACGTCCGCTACCTGGCGGTGGTGGTGAACGGTCGGGCGGTCGCCTGCGGTGGGCTCCAGGCGCTCGATGTCGAGACCGGCGAGGTCAAGCGGATGTACGTCCGGCCCGCGTACCGGGGGCGGGGGATCGCTCGTCAGTTGCTCGCCGCGCTGGAGGAGTGCGCGTTCCGGCAGGGGCACTCGGTGGTGTGCCTGGAGACGGGCACCTACCTGCCGGCCGCGATCGCGCTGTACACCTCGTGCGGCTACCAGCAGGTCCCGGTCTACGGCGAGTACGTGGGCAACCCGTACAGCGTCTGTTTCGCCAAGCGGTTGCCGGTCGCGGCCTGACGGTCGGCGGCGTCGCGCCCCCGTCTCAGGCGCCGGTGCTGGCGTGCTCGACGGTCACCGGCTTCGACTCCGGCGAGGCGTGCTGGCGCAGCACGATGCTCAGCAGGATCAGCGCGCCGACCGCGAGGAACTCGCTCTGCCAGTTCTGCATGGACTGGAACCAGAAGTCGCTGGTGCCGAGGAAGTCCCACACCCCGATCGGCGGCGCCCCGCTCTGGAGCGCCTGCTCCTGGTTGTACGCGGCGGTGCCGCCGAGCAGGTGACCGACGAACGAGCCGGCGAAGATCAGCAGCAGCGCGAGGGAGAGGCTGTTGCGGTAGATCACCAGCGGCAGGCCGCCGACGCGTACCGGCCAGGGTGACTGCGGGGTCGCCCGGCGCTCGTCGTCCTCCGGTCGGTCGGTCTGGTCCATCGGCTTCGACTCGGCCGAGCCCCGCTGCACCAGGTACGCCGTGAGCAGCACGTACCCGCCCATCTGGAGGAACTCGGACTCCCAGTTCTCGAAGACCGACTCCGCGAAGTGCCCACTGGTCAGGTACGCCGGCCAGCTCAGCGGCGCGGCCCCGAACTCGGTCAGCTCCTCATTGTGGGTCTGCCAGCCGAAGACGCTCTGCAACACCAGAAAGACCAGGAACGCCCCCAGCATGGCGACGGCCAGGGCGTTGTCACGCAGCCAACGAGGCATGGTCGCACCTCCTTCGCCGGTCAGTTACCCCTGCGGGTGTGACCGCGAAACCACAAAAGTCCAGTTCAGTGCCGGTCGGCGGGACTGTCCAGGCGTCCGCCGGTGCCGGCCTGGTTCGACAGCAGCAGCCCGAGCGCGAGCATCCCGAAGCCGAGCGCGAGGTGCAGCCAGTTGTCGGCGTCGTTGACCGGCAGGATGTTCGCCCCGCCCTCCGGGTTGACCGCCTCGATCCCCAGGCCGTACAGCCACAGAGCGAGGTAGACCGCGCCACCGGCGGCCAGGAAGACGCGGGCGCCGGCGACGCTGCGGGCCAGCACCAGGCCGGCCAGCCCGAAGAGCAGGTGCACCGCGTTGTGCAGGATCGACACCTGGAACAGCCCGAGCAGGCGGGCGTCCGAGTGGTGCCCGGCGAACCGCAGCTCGCCGTAGTCGGTGGTGATGCCGGGGATGAAGCCGAGGACGCCGATCAGCAGGAAGACGCCGGCCACTACCAGCGCGGCCAGCTGGACCCGGGGTCGGGGACCGGCCGCTCGGCCGCCTCGTGCGCCTTGTGCCATCGCTGCCCCCTCCGTGGATCTGCCGGCCTCGCGAACCTCACTGTCCGCAGCGGCGACGTGACGCAGCCCGACGATCCTCCATTTTGAAGACCAACCGGTGGGCCGCGCAGATAAATGCACGAAGAGGTATGGAAGCCGAAACGCAGGGTAGGTGAATGGTCAGCGGCGGCGGCAACGCGCCGCATCCCCCCAGCACAACCGCTACGACTTTCTGAGCGGAAGGGAAATCATGACTTACGATCTTTCACCTACGTCTTCCACGTACGGGCAGCAGTCGACCAACGGCGGTGGCGTCCGCGACCAGGCGCGCCAGGTCGGGTCGGAGGCCGCGCAGGCCGGTGGCGCGGTCGCCCAGACCGCCAAGGAGCAGGGCACCGAGGTCGGCCGTGAGACGGCCCGGCAGGCCCGCAACCTGTACGGCGAGGCCCGCAGCCAGCTCGCCAGCCAGACCGGTGAGCAGCAGCGCCGAGCCGCCGGTGGGCTGCGTTCGCTGGCCGACGAGATGCGCTCGATGGCCGAGCAGGGTGGCCAGGCCGGCCCGGTGACCGAGCTGGCCCGCCAGGCAGCCGACCGGGTGCAGGGTGTCGCCGGCTGGCTTGAGCAGCGTGAGCCCGGCGACCTGATCACCGAGGCACGCGACTATGCGCGGCGTAACCCGGGCACCTTCCTGGTCGGCGCTGCGGTGCTCGGTGTGCTGGCCGGCCGGCTGACCCGTGGCATCTCGGCCGCGGGCGACGACTCCGGCAACGGTTCCTCAACCTTCCGGGGCGCCGGGGCGTACGACCCGGAGCAGACCGCCGTGATCCCGACGCCGCCGCCGGCGCCCCGCGCGGTGCCGGACGCCGTTCCGCCGGGCGGCTACCTCGACCCGACCCCCGGTACGCACACCCCGCCGACGTCCGGTGGCTACGCCGACCAGACGCCCGGTGGCTACGCCGACCCGGCGCCCGGCGGCTCTGTCGAGCCCGGCCGGGGCGACTACCCGGAGCACTCCGGCACCGGCCAGCCGCTGCCACCGGTGACCCAGACCGACCCGCTGCCGGGCGTGCCGTCCAGCGGCAGCCCTCGCCCGTGAGCCGCCGAGTCATCCGAAGGGAGGCGACGGCATGAGCATGCCGACGCAGGGGTCCGGACTGGACTCCGGTTACCACCCCGACGCGGGTGCCCCGCACACCGCGTCGGAGGTGAAGAGCAGCTCGCTGGGTGACCTGATGCGTCAGGTCACCACCGACCTGTCGACGCTGATGCGTCAGGAGGTCGAGCTGGCCAAGGCCGAGATCCGGCAGGAGGGCAAGAAGGCCGGCAAGGCCGCGGGCCTCTTCGGCGGTGCCGGCTTCGGCGGCTACATGGTGGCCCTCTTCGTGTCCATCGCCATCTGGCAGTTCCTGGACAACGTCATGGACTCCGGCCTGGCCGCGCTGATCGTGGCCGTGATCTGGGCCGTGGTCGCCGCGGTCCTCTACTCGATGGCCAAGAAGAACGCCCAGCACGTACGCGGGCTCAGGCAGACCAACGACAGCGTGCAGCGGATCCCCGACGCGCTCAAGCCGCACCCGGAGGGAGTCACCCGATGAGCACCGATCCCGATCAGATCCGCCGGGAGATCGAAGCCACCCGTAACAGCCTCAGCTCCGATGTGGATGCGCTGGCGTACAAGGTCAGCCCGAGTCGCATCGTCGACGACCGTAAGCAGCGGGCCCGTTCCGCTCTGCAGAATGTGAGGGACAAGGTCATGGGAACCGCGTCTGACCTCGGCCACGGCACCGGCCAGGCCGCCCACTCGGTGGGTGACCGCGCCTCGTCGGCGGCCTCCAGCGTCAGCGACGCCGCGCACTCGGCGGCGAGCACCGTCAGCGACGCCGCGCACAGCGCGCCGCGGGTGATCCGGCAGAAGTCCCAGGGCAACCCTCTCGCCGCCGGCCTGATCGCCTTCGGGGTCGGCTGGCTGGCCTCGTCGCTGATCCCGGCCTCCCGCCGCGAGCAGCAGGCCGCAACCCAGGTGAAGGCCAAGGTCAGCGAGCACAGCGGGGCCGTGAAGGAGAAGCTGGGCGAGGTGGCCAGCGAGCTGCGCGAGCCGGCCCAGCAGGCCGCCGAGTCGGTGAAGTCCACCGCTCAGGACGCGGTGCACGCGGTCAAGGACGACACGAAGTCCGCCGCCCACCACGTCAAGGACCACGCAACCCCCTGACCCACCCCAACAGCACGACAGCTCGCGGTCACCCTCCGGTGCCCGCGAGCTGTCGCGTTGAGGTCAGCGCCGATCTTGCGGTTTCGGCCGGAGTTTCGTGGGTCTACCGACGGTTTTGTCCCAACCGGAAGTGCAAGATCGCGGGGAGCCGTGGGTTGCGCGGGGCGGGGTTGGCGGCTCGGCGGATTCGGGTGTCGCCGTAGCGGACGCCGCCCAGCAGGAGACGCTGGCTGACCGCCAGCCAGCCGCACACACCGCGTTCCAGCAGCCAGAGTGGGGCCGCCAACGCCGTGGCCGGCGGGAAGACCCGGGTGCCACCGGCGCGGCGGCGACCCGCCTCGGCCAGGGCGACGACCCCGGCCACCGCGCCGAGCACCAGCCTGGGCCGGCGCGACGCGACGGCCGCCGCCAGTGCCGGCAACACCGCGAGCACGGCCAGCAGGCGGGCCGGTTGAGCCAGATCGTCGTACGCCTGACGGACCCGTTGACCGCGGAAGTGCGCGGCGTCCGGAGGCAGCCGGCGGACGTACAGCCAGGCCGGGGCGGCCTCGGTGCCGCCGTACCCGCGCACCGTGCGGATCAGCTCCAGGTTTTCGAAGAGCACGTCCGGGTCGTACCCGCCCATCGCGAGGAAGGTGCTGCGCCGCACGGCGAGTGTGCCCGGGTAGTCCGCCCCGAGCGCCCGGTTGAGCAGCGTGCGGCCGGTGTCCCACCAGGCGTGCCAGGGCAGCGGGTCGAAGTAGTTCTGCGGTCGTACCAGGTCGGCCCGGTCCAGCAGCCTGTGTACCGCGCGCAGCGCGGACTCGTCGTACCGGACGTCGTCGTCGGCGATCACCACGTCCTCGTGGCCGGCCGCGCGGACGCCGGTGTGTACGCCCAGCACCTTGCCGTTGAGCCCACGCTCGCCCGGATCCGGTGAAAGGTGCCGGACCAGCCCTCGCCACGCCTCGGCGTGCCGGGCGAACAGGGGCGGAGGGGAGCCGTCGACCACGAGCACCTCTACCCGGTGACCGAGCCAGCGCAGGTAGTCGGTCAGCTCGGCCAGGCCGGTGTCGGTGTGCCAGCGCAGCGGCAGCACGTACGTCATCGGTAGGCGCACCGGCGACGTGCCGGTGCCGGCCGGTGCGACCTCGCACCGGCGGGTGGCGGGCCGGGCGTCTCCGGTAGGGCTGAACAAGGACATGACAACTCCGTGGCGGACAGGTCGTGGTCGGTGTTGAGCAGCATCTGCCCGCATTTCCGTCGATCAAACAGCTGGTCGTTTCGACTGGCGGACCCCGGGTAGCGCTGCCCTCAAGAGCTGTCCATGCCCGGTTGTCCGGGTGGAGGAGATAGACGTGATGACCAACAACGGAACCAGGTGGGCGCTGCTCGGCGTCACCGCGGCGACGGCGGTCGGCGTGGGGCGGGCGGTGGCCCGCCGTCGGCATCGGCATCAGCCGGAGCGACAGGACGGTTGGTACGTGGTGCGTCGCGGGGTGACCGTGGACCGGTCCCGGGACGAGGTGATCGGCTTCTGGACCGACCGCGAACGGCTGGACCGCGCGCTGGCGGGGTGGGCCACGTTGCAGCAACTCGACGAGCGGCGTTGGCGGTGCGTGGCCCGCGACCGGGCCGGCGGTGAGACGCAGTGGCGGGCCGAGATCACCGTCGAGGGGGCGGGCACCCTGACGTGGCGGGTCGAGGACGGGCCGATGCCGCAGCTGGGGCGGATCGAGCTGGCCGAAGCACCCCAGGGTCGGGGCACCGAGATCCGGGCCGAGCTGCGCTACCGCTCCGGTCCGGTGCGTCGGTTGGCCGGCCTGGTCGGCGGTGACGAGCCGGACCTGGCGCTGCGGGACGCGTTGCGGCGGGTGAAGGCGCTGATCGAGTGTGGCCAGGTGGTGGACACCCGGGAAGACCCGTCCGGCCGGAGCCCCGCCCAGGAGAAGGCGACCGACAACATGCGGGAGAAGCTGATGACGGGAGGACGGGCGTGAGGGCGCTCTGCTGGGAAGGCGTCGGCAAGCTGACCGTCCGGGACGTGCCGGAGCCCCAGATCCGCGCCGAGGGAGACATCATCGTCCGGGTCCGGGCCAGCAGCGTCTGCGGCTCCGACCTGCACCTGATCAACGGATACCTGCCGGCGATGCGAAAGGGGGACATCCTCGGCCACGAGTTCATGGGCGAGGTGATGGAGACCGGGCCCGGCGTACGGCGGCACCGGGTCGGCGACCGGGTGGTGGTGGGGTCGGTGGTCGCCTGCGGTGGCTGTTGGTACTGCCGGACCGAGCAGTACTCGCTCTGCGACAACTCCAATCCGCAACCGGTGTTCACCGAGAAGCTGTGGGGGCACTCACCGGCCGGCATTCTGGGCTACTCGCACGCCGCCGGCGGCTACTCGGGATCACACGCCGAGTACATCCGGGTGCCGTTCGGCGACATCGGCGCCTTCGCCGTACCCGACGGAGTGCCGGACGACTCGGTGGTGTTCGCCTCCGACGCGATGCCCACCGGGTGGATGGCGGCGGACTTCTGCGGGCTCAGCGGTGGCGAGGTGGTGGCCGTCTGGGGTGCCGGTGGCGTCGGTCAGATGGCGGCCCGTTCGGCGCAACTCCTGGGCGCCGAACGGGTCATCATGATCGACCGATTCCCGGATCGGCTCAAAACCGCCACCGAACGGATCGGGGTCGAGACGATCAACTACGCGGAAACCGACGTGCTGGAGGCGCTGCGTGAACTGACCGCCGGGCGCGGGCCGGACGCCTGCATCGAGGCGGTCGGCATGGAGTCGCACGACGTCGGACCGACCTACGCGTACGACCGGGTGAAGCAGGCGGCGCGGTTGCAGACCGACCGCCCGACCTCGGTCCGCCAGGCGATCATGGCGTGCCGCAAGGGCGGCACGGTGAGCATCGTCGGTGTGTACGCCGGCCTGGTCGACAAGTTTCCGCTCGGCGCGGCCATGAACAAGGCCCTGGTGCTGCGGATGGGGCAGATGCACGCGCAGCGTTACATCCCGATGTTGCTCGACCGGCTCGCCGCCGGCGAGATCGACCCCGGTTATCTGGCCACCCACCCGCTCTCCCTGGAGCAGGGCGCCCAGGGGTACGAGCTGTTCGAGAAGAAGGAGGACGGCTGTCTGCGCAGCGTTCTGCATCCCTGACGGCTGGGCGTACCCGCCTCGCCGGTCGCTGCGATCGGCGGGGCGGGTCAGCCGGTGCGGCGGACGTTGGTGATTGTCAGCCCGAGGGGCGGCAGCGCGGGCATCCGGTGCAGATCCAGGGCCAGGTTCTGGACGGGAACGTCGTAGCGCATGCTGGTGACGAGGTTGGTGACCGCCCGTTTCATCAGGTCGATGGTGATCCACTCACCGGCGCAGCGGTGCCCGGCCCAGTGGTCGCCGCCGCCCTGCGGGATCAGCGCGAACGGGTCGACCCGGCGGCTGGCGAACCGCTCCGGGCGAAACAGCTCCGGTTGCGGCCAGAGCCTCGGGTGGTGGTTGGTGCCGTAGAGGTCGAGCAGCACCCGCCGGCCGCGCGGAAAGTGGTGGCCCTGCCAGTCGAAGGACCGCCGGACCCGGGCCGCCGCGATCGGAAAGAACGGGTAGTAGCGGCGTACTTCCTGGACGAACTGCTCGGTGGCCTCGTCGTCGTCACGGACCCGGTCCCGCCAGGCCGGATGGTCGTGCAGGGCGACCGCGGCGAAGGTCATGTACTGGTCGACGGCGACGACCGGGCGTAGCACGTTGAGCAGTTCCACCGCCGCGATCCGCCGGGGGAGGAGCTTGCCGCGCCCGTCCCGGTGTTCGGCGATCACCGCCAGGGCGCTACCGGTCGGCGCCGGGGCGAAACCGACCCGGGTCCGCTCGATGAGGTCGGCGAGCCAGCGTTCGGCGCGGTACCGGGCCAGCCGTCCCCGCCAGTGCCGGGGGCCCAGCACGGCCGGTGCCTCGATCATGGCGTGCAGCTCGACGGCGCGGCGCTCTACCTGCGACGCGGGCAGCGGCACCCCGGCCCAGGCGAAGACCACCCGGGTCAGCATTCGGCCCAGCTCGTCGTAGAGCGACACCGGGCCGGCGCTCTCCCAGGCGGCAACCCGGGTCCGCCACTCGTCGTCGAAGAGCTGACCCAGTCGCTGGATCGCCGACGGTGTCATGATCGACATGAACATGGCCTTGCGGTCGGAGTGCTCGGGCCCGTCCAGCCCCTGCACCCCGCCCCGCCCGGTCAGTGTTCGCTGCACACGCAGCGGCATCGCGGTGGCGCGTTGGAAGCGGTCGTTGTCGTAGAACAGCTCCGCCGCCGGCCGGCCGCGCAGGCAGATGGTCGGGGCGAGCAGGATCCGGGTCTTGAAGACGTCGCTGCCGTACCGCTCGCAGCGCTCGCCGATGAACCGGTAACCCGCGCGGAGCAGCGCGAAGGTGCTGTCCGGGCTGCGGTCCGCCGGCATTGTCGCCATCGGGTCTCCTCACGCGCAGGTGCGGCTGGTGGCTGTTTGCCGCTGCGCTTACCCCCGTCCTCGCCGCTGAACCCCGCCCGGCTGGCCCCTCCCACGGGCGGCGGAACCTGGTTTGCTGCTAGGGCGTGTTTCGGAAGTGCTGGCCGGCCTGGACTCCGGCTCGGCTCGACCGACACTTCCGAAACACGCCCGAGTGGGACGAGCACGGGGAGGGCGAATGCGCGACAACAGATCGCCGCACTGGCGGCAGCGGCGAGCGGCCGGGGCACTGGGCGCAGGCCGCGACGGGCGGTCACTGATCGGGCCGCCGCGGCGGCCCACTCGTCCGCACCGGTTCTTCACAGTGCACCTGGGCTTCACCGCGCCCGGCCCGGCCGAGGCGCGCGAGCTGGCCGTGGCGTACGCGGAGGCGCTGAGCCTGCTCCGCTCGGAGGTGGCACTCGGTGCGGCGGCCCTGTCACCGGCGGACGCCTGGCAGCGGGCCGAGCGACTGTTCTGCGGCGCGGTCGGCCCGGACGGCGAACGCTGCGTCGACGTGACCGACCATCCGGGTTTCCACCACGCCCCGGGTCCGGGTGGCCTCGGCTGGGGCGATGGCGATGGTTGACGACCGGCCCCGGTTGGCCGATCCGGGAGTGCGCAGGCCAACCCGCCGGCGTGGCGGTGCCGGTGTCCCGACCTCGGGCACCGGCACGGCGATCCACCACCGACGGGTCGGCGGGCACTGTCAGTCCAGGTCGAATTCGCCGTCCTGCGCGCCGGCCACGAAGGCGTCCCACTCGGCCTGGGTGAAGACCAGCACCGGCCCGTTCGGCTCGGCCGAGTTGCGCATCCCGATCAGGTCGTCGACGAAGGCGACCTCGACGGCGCTGTCGGAGGTGTCCCCCTCGGCCCGCTGCCAGACCGCCCGAGAGAGGTCGAAGTCGCCCTTGGGGTGCTGCGCCATGGTTCTTTCCTCCAGTGCCGAGGGTCGTGTGGTGACCGGGTGCCGATCCCCATCGGGCAGGATAAGCGGATGCCGAGCCTGACCCGTGTAGAGGCGACCGCGCGTGGCGCGGCGATTACTGTCGAGTCCTATCAGGTGGACCTCGACCTGACCGGTGACGGCGACGTGTTCCGCTCCCGCGTCGAGATCCGGTTCCGGGCCACCGCCGGCACCGCCACCTTCGCCGAGGTCAAGCCCGCCAAACTGCGCGGTGTACGCCTCAACGACAGCGACCTGGACCCCGGTCTGCTCACCGACAACCGGCTGCCGCTCGACGACCTGGCCGAGCAGAACACGCTCATCGTCGAGGCCGAGATGGCGTACTCCAAGACGGGGGAGGGGATGCACCGCTTCGTCGACCCGGCCGACGGCGAGACGTACCTCTACGCCGAGTCCTTCCTCGACAACGCGCCGCGCATCTTCGCCGCCTTCGACCAGCCCGACCTCAAGGCCCCGATCACCCTCTCGGTCACCGCGCCGCCGCAGTGGATCGTCGCCGGCAACGCCGAGCTGGCCGCCAACCCGGCCCCCGGGCGCTGGGAGTTCGCCCCGAGCGAGCCCCTGGCCACGTACTTCTTCTCGCTGATCGCCGGGCCGTACCACGTCCGGCGGGCCGAGCACGACGGCATACCGCTGGGCATCTACTGCCGCCGGTCGCTCGCCGAGCACCTGGACGCCGATGCCGACGAGATCTTCACCATCACCCGGCAGTGCCTGGACCGGTTCCACCAGCTCTTCACCGAACGCTACCCGTTCGGCAAGTACGACCAGGCGTTCGTGCCCGAGTTCAACAGCGGCGCGATGGAGAACCCGGGTCTCGTCACCTTCCGCGACGACTACGTGTTCCGTTCGGCGGTCACCGACACCCAGCGCGGGCAGCGGGCCGGCACCATCGCCCACGAGATGGCCCACATGTGGTTCGGTGACCTGGTCACCATGCGCTGGTGGGATGACCTGTGGTTGAACGAGTCCTTCGCCGAGTACCTCGGCACCCGGGTCACCGCCGAGGCGACCCGCTTCGATCAGGCCTGGACCACCTTCGCCATGCGGCGCAAGGCATGGGGCTACGCCGCCGATCAGCGGCCCTCCACCCACCCGATCGCCCCGCAGGAGGTCGTCGACGCCGAGGCGGGCCTGCTCAACTTCGACGGCATCTCGTACGCCAAGGGCGCCAGTGTGCTGCGGCAGCTTGTCGCGTGGCTCGGCGACGAGGCATTCCTCGCCGGCCTGAACGCGCACTTCGCCGCACACCGCTTCGGCAACGCCACCCTCGCCGACCTGCTGGGCAGCCTCTCCGCCAGCAGTGGGAGGGACCTGTCCGACTGGGCCGAGCTGTGGTTGCGCCGCCCGCAGGTCAACACGCTGCGTGCCGAGGTCGCAGTGGACGCGGACGGTCGCTACAGCGAGGTCGCAGTGGTGCAGACCGCGCCCGAGTCGCACCCGGTGCTGCGCCCACACCGGATCGGCGTGGGCCGCTACTCGCTGGACGGCACCGGGCGGCGCGACGAGGCGGACATCGACCCGAACGCCGACGGAGGTCGCACCGTTCTCGGTGCGTTGACCGGCGAGCCGGCGGCCCGGTTGTTGCTGCTCAACGACGGTGACCTCACCTTCGCGAAGGTGCGCCTCGACCCGGCGTCGGCGGACGCCGTCCCGCAGGTGCTGCCCGCTCTGACCGACCCGCTGGCCCGGGCGGTGCTCTGGCGCGAGGCACTGGACGCGACGACCGACGGCGAGCGGCCGGTCACCGGCCTTGTCGACCTGATGGCCGCCGCGCTGCCCGCCGAGACAGAGGTGATCATCGCGGAGGATGTGCTGACGCTCAGCCGGTCCCTGGTCGACCGCTACCTCGACCCCCTGACCCGCTCCACGGCGCTGGCCAGGGTCGCGGGGACGTGCCAGCGGCTGCTCGACGGCGCACCGGCCGGGGAGTCGTTGCAGCTCGCCGCCGCACGGGGTTGGATCGACGCGACCACCGACGCGGATCTGCTCGTCGGTTGGCTCGCGGGCCGGGACGTGCCGGCCGGTCTGACTGTCGACGCGGAGCTGCGCTGGGCGGTGCTGCGTCGCCTGGTGGTGCTGGGCGCCGCCGGCGAGGCGGAGATCGCCATCGAGGCCGCCGCCGACAACAGCTCCACGGGCGCTGAACAGGCCGCCTACTGCCGGGCGGCAGTGCCCGACCCGACGACGAAGCAGGCGACCTGGGAGATCATCGTGCGGGGCACCGAGCTGTCCGGTCGGCTGCTGGAGGCGATCACCGAGGGGTTCTGGCAACCCGAGCAGGCCGACCTGACCGCCGCGTACGTCGATCGGTACTTCGCGGAGATGCCGGCCGCGGCGCACCGGCGTACCCCCTGGACGGCCGACCGGGTGGCCGCCCTGGCGTTCCCCCGCTACGCCGTGGCGCAGCCCACCCGGGAGGCGGCCGCGGCGTTGCTGGCCCGCGACGACCTGACCCCCGGCCTGCGCCGGGTGGTGACCGACGCCGACGACGACCTGCGTCGCGCGTTGGTCGCCCGGACGGCGGTGGCAGCCGCCTCGGCCTGAGCGCTGAGCAGCGCGGCCTCACGGCGCGGGGTGGCCGCTGCGGGCTGGCCGCTGCGGGGTGGCTGGCCGGCCACCCCGCAGCCACCGCTCAGCGCAGGGCGGGCTCCGCCGTGACCGGCGCGTCCCAGTCGATGACGTAGCGCTGCTCGTCGGCGACGGTCTTCTCCGGGTCCAGCACCGTGCGCACCATCAGCGGCATCAGCAACGGCATCAGCGTCCGCGCGACAGCACCGGGGGCCTTCGCGTGGTTGATCCGGGCTGCGCGGGCGGCGACCTTCTCCACCCGGCTACGACGCAGCCGCACGTACGCGGCGAACGCCGCCTGGACGTCCGGCAGGTCGCGCAGGCAGCGGGCGAGTTGCACCCCGCTCTCGATGGCCAACGACGCGCCCTGCCCCGAACTGTTCGACGGCGCGTGCGCCGCGTCGCCGACCAGCACCATCCGGCCCCGATGCCAGTGCGGCACCGGCGGCATGATCTGCAACGACCCGACGACCTGGAGGTCGTCGGCGTTGCTGGTCGCCACCAACTCCCGGCCCGGGTCGTCGTCGCCGTAGGTGGCGCGCAGCGTGTCCAGCCACTGCTCCGACGGCACCGCCCGGGCCTCGACGAGGCTCATCGGCCGCTGCTGCGGCAGGTTGGCCCCCCACCGGGTGCCGCCGCCGGGCTCCGGCCAGTACAGGTAGTAGCCGCGCCGGCCGAACGCGAACGTCATGGTGCCCGGTTCGGCGTCCACCTCGTGCCGGGCGACCGCCTCGAAGCCGAGCAGCCCGGTGAACCGGGGACCGGGCGCGGCCGGGTCGATGAGACCCCGGACCGTGGAGCGGATCCCGTCCGCGCCGACGAGGATGTCGGCGGTCGCGGTGCTGCCGTCCTCGAAGCGTGCGATCACGCCGTCGCCGGTCTGCTCGGCGTCGACCAGCCGCTTGCCGTACGCGAACGGCACGCCCTCGGCGAATGCCTGGTCGTGCAGCACCTGGTACAGCTCGGCCCGGTGCACCACGTGCAGCGGCGGCACCCCGGTCAGCGTGGGCATGGCGATGCGGCGCCGGCCGACGGCCAGAGCGCTGCTGCCGATCGGTGTGGCGATCGCCGTCACCGCCTCGTGCGCGCCGACCGTACGCAGAGCCGCGACGCCGTTTGGCGCGAGGGCGAGGGTTCCGCCGATGCCGCTGGCCGTGGTCGGGTACGCCTCGTAGACGGTTGCGGTGATGCCGGCGCGGCGCAGCGCGAGCGCTGTCACCGGCCCGGCGATGCCACCGCCGATGACGATGGCCGTTCGTACCGTGGTCATGCTCTCTCCCTGGTGTGGTCGTCCGTGCGCGGGCGCGCGGACCTGGGAGGGAGCCCGGTTATCCTCGTGGTTGCCGCTTCGGGCCGGGTGCCTTCCCAGGCGTCGGTTCGGGGTCAGGGCCCCGGTGAGGTGTTGGCGCACCTCGCCGGGGCCGCTCGTCAGCCGGTGGTGTCGGCTCTCCGGCTGAAGCTGTCGGGGCGTTCGGCGCTGTCGGGGTGGGCCTCCGGGCTGTCGGTGGTCGGGGTGTCGGAGCTGGCGTTCGGGGTGCTGCCTCTCGCGGCCAACTCGGTCAGTTCGGCAGGCATCTCGCCGGTCTCGTGGAAGGCCCGCCAGGTGTCCAGCCCGGGGTAGCTCCCCGAGGTCAGCTCCGCGAGCAGTGCCCGCAGCCAGGCGGCCTCCGCGTCCCGGATGGCGAGGTCGTACTCCGACTCCACCAGGAACAGCCGCGGAATCTCCCGCAGGTGCGCGTCGAGCGTCTCGCGGTCCTGGCGGATCGCTGTCTCCAGCAGGTCGAGTCGTTGCCGCAGCAGGCCGGTGGCCTCGTCGGGGTGCAGCGCGGCGAGCACCGACAACCCGGCCCGGAAACGGGGATGCTCCGCCATCGGGGTGGAGACCAGCTCGCGGGCCCAGTCGACCAGCTCCGCCCGCCCCGCGTCGGTGATCCGGTAGACGGTGCGTTCCGGGCGCCGGCCCTCGCGCACGTTCTCCACGGCCTCGATGAGGTGGTGTTTGTCCAGGTTGCCGATCACCGTGTAGAAGGACCCCCACTTGAACTCCATGTCCTGGTCCTTGCCCCAGGCGCGCAGTGCGGTGGCGATCTCGTAGGGGTGCATCGGCCGCTGGACCAGGGCGGACAGCACAGCCAGCGCCAGCAGGTTGCCGACCTTGCGCCGCTTCGGCACGATGACCCCCTCGCTCGTCAACGGTTACTCGTCGACGAATATACGCCGACGTGCGGAACGTGGCGACCCCTCCGTGCGGTGCCCTGCGTGCGGTGCCCCTCGCTTGATCGACTCGGGTTTCATGAACTCGCGGTGTCCGGGTGTCCCGGATGGGCCGACTTTCAGGAAGTCGAGTTGATCGCGGCCTGGCAGCCGAGTTGATCGCCGTGCCGCTGCGAGCCGACCACGGTGGGGCGTTGGGGTGGTCGCGGCTCGCTGGACAGTCGGGCTGGAGTGGGGTGACGGACGGCGGTGCCGGGCCGGGACGGTCGGCCACGACGCTCGGCCTACGATCACTGGGTGGAGGAAGATATCCGGCGGATCGGGATCATGGGTGGCACCTTCGACCCGATCCACCACGGGCACCTCGTCGCGGCCAGCGAGGTGGCGGACCGGTTCGGCCTGGACGAGGTGGTCTTCGTCCCCACCGGTCAGCCGTGGCAGAAGGCTGACGAGCCGGTCAGCCCGGCCGAGGACCGGTACCTGATGACCGTGATCGCCACCGCCTCCAACCCCCGCTTCCAGGTCAGCCGGGTCGACATCGACCGTAGTGGGCCGACCTACACCGTCGACACGCTGCGTGACCTTCAGGCCGAGTACGGCCCGAAGGTGCAGTTGTTCTTCATCACCGGCGCGGACGCCCTGCAGCGCATCCTGTCCTGGAAGGACCTGGACGAGATCTTCGAGTTGGCCCATTTCATCGGCGTGACCCGGCCCGGTTTCCCGCTGAGCGACAAGCACCTCCCGGCGGACACCGTCAGCCTGATTCAGGTGCCCGCGATGTCCATCTCGTCGACCGATTGTCGCGCTCGGGTCGCCCGAGGCGAGCCGGTCTGGTACCTGGTGCCGGACGGTGTGGTGCAGTACATCGCCAAGCGGAGCCTCTATCAGCGCTGAGTGCACCCGTTATGCCCAGGTTCGTGGCGTTAACCGACCAGAACTGGACGATCGGAGTGCCGGCGGGTATGAGACGCTTGGAGGATCGCACGCTTGATCGAAGGAGAACGGTGACAGTTTCCGAACGCGCTCACGAGCTGGCTATCGCGGCCGCCCAGGCCGCCGCCGACAAGAAGGCGCAGGACATCACGATCATCGACGTCGGCGACCAGCTCGCCATCACCGACGCGTTCGTGCTCGCCGCCGCCCCCAACGAGCGTCAGGTGCTGGCCATCGTCGACGCCATCGAGGAGAGCCTGCTGGAGCTGCCGGAGAAGGCGAAGCCGGTGCGGCGCGAGGGCGAGCGTGGTGGCCGTTGGGTGCTGCTCGACTACGTCGACGTCGTGGTGCACGTCCAGCACACCGAGGAGCGCGAGTTCTACGGGCTCGACCGCCTCTGGAAGGACTGCCCCACCATCCCGTTCGTCGATCGCGACCTGGTCGAGGCCGACGCCAGCGGGTCCGCCGCCGCCGAATGACCCGACTGATCGTCTGGCGGCACGGCAACACCGACTGGAACGCCGCCAACCGTGTCCAGGGGCAAACCGACGTACCCCTCAATGGGCTGGGGCGCGACCAGGCCCGCGCCGCCGCGCCCTTGCTCGCGGCGCTGCGGCCCGACGCCATCGTGGCCAGCGACCTGAGCCGCGCCGCGGAGACCGCTGCCGCGCTCGCCGCGCTGACGGGCCTGCCGGTCCGCACCGACGCCCGGCTGCGCGAGCGACACTTCGGCAAGTGGCAGGGTCTGCACCTCACCGAGGTCGCCGAGCGATTTCCCGACGAGTACGCGCGCTGGCGGGCCGGCGACCCGGACCCGGGCGCGGATCTGGAGCCCCTGCACGACCTCGGCGTGCGCGTCGGCGCGGCGCTGCGGGAGGCGGCCGAGGCGGCAGCCGGCGGCACCGTGGTGATCGCCACGCACGGCGGCGGCTCCCGGCAGGGCATCGGTCACCTGCTCGGTTGGGACGCCGGTGTCCTGCGCTCCATCGGCTCGTTGGCCAACTGCCACTGGAGTGAGCTACGGCACGACGACCGCGCACCGGACATCGGGCGTCCCCAGGACGTCAGCGGCTGGCAGTTGCGGGCGCACAACGTCGGCCTGATCACCGCCCCGGTCGCCGTCGACGCGGTCTGAGCACTCGCGCCTCGGCGTTCGCGCCCTCGATCGGCTAGCGTGCCGGGCATGCCCGTCGCGGTTGTCATCGACTCCACCGCCTACCTTCCGCCCGAGCTGGTGCAGGCGCACCGGCTGACCGTCGTGCCGTTGACCGTCGTGCTCAACGGCGCGGAAGGGCTGGAGGGGGTGGAGACCCAGCCGGCCGACGCGACAGTGGCGCTGAGCGCCCGCCGGGTCACCGCGACCACCTCCCGCCCGGCACCCGAGCAGTTCGCCCGGACGTACCGTCGACTGCTCGACGCCGGCGCCGACGGGATCGTCTCGGTGCACATCTCCGCCGCGCTGTCCGGCACCGTGGAGGCCGCCCGGCTCGCCGCCGCCGACCTGGATGGCCGGGTCGAGGTCGTGGACAGCCGCTCGGCGGGCATGGGGCTGGGCTTTCCGGCCATCGCCGCCGCCACCGCCGCCGAGGGTGGCGCCGACCTTGCCGCGGTACGCGACGCGGCGCTCGCCGCCATCGCCCGCACCACAGTCTGGTTCTACGTCGACACGCTGGAGTTCCTTCGCCGGGGCGGCCGGATCAACGCGGCCGAGGCGTTGGTCGGCACCGCGCTGTCCGTCAAGCCGATCATGCATATGCCGGACGGGGCGATAGTGCTGCGAGAGAAGGTCCGCACCGCCAGCCGGGGCGTGGCCCGTCTCGTGGACCTGGCCGTCGAGTCGGCCGACGGCGACGACGTGGATCTCGGGGTGCACCACCTTGCCGCGCCGCAACGAGCCGAGGCGCTGCGCGCCGCGCTGACCGAGCGGTTCGGTGACCGGCTGCACGACACGTACGTCTCCGAGGCGGGTGCCGTCGTCGCCGCGCACGCCGGACCGGGCCTGGCCTGCGTCGTCGTCCACCGCCGACCGGAAGGCTGACCCGTGCACACGTCGTGCGTGGTGACCGGAGGCGGTCGCGGTGTCGGCCGGGCCGTGGTGGAACGGCTGGTGGCGACCGGCGCCACCATCGTCGTACTGGAACGCGACGCCGACGCGGTCGACTGGTTGACCGACCATCCGGCCGCCGATCGGCTCGTCGCGGTGGTCGGCGACGCGGCCGACGAACAGGTGGCCGAGCGCGCCGCCGAACTGGCGGACCGCGCCGCGCCGATGACCGGCTGGGTGAACAACGCGGCGGTGTTCCGCGACGCCACACTGCACTCCGCGTCGGCTGACACGGTGCTGGACCTGATCGGCTTGAACCTGCGCCCAGCCGTGGTCGGTGCCGCGGTCGCCGTCCGCCGCTTCCTGGCCCGCGCCGCCGGCGGCGCGATCGTCAACGTCTCGTCGCACCAGGCCCGTCGGCCGGTGTCCGGTGCCCTGCCGTACGCGACCGCGAAGGCCGCCGTGGAAGGGCTGACCCGGGCATTGGCCGTCGAGTACGGGCGGCACGGCATCCGGGCCAACGCGGTGGCGCTCGGCTCGATCGCCACCGAACGGCACGCCGAATTCCTCGCCACGCAGGAGCCCACCCAGGCCCAGTGGATCGACGCCGAGCTGACCCGGCTGCACCCGGTGGGTCGCATCGGGCGGGCCGAGGAGGTGGCCGAGGCGGTCGCGTACCTGCTGTCACCCGCGGCGAGCTTCGTCAACGGCGTGACGCTGCCGGTGGACGGCGGCCGGGCCGTACTCGGCCTCGACCCAGAGGCCCGCTGACCGTTCTCGTCGCGCCGCTGCCCCGCGCGGCTGTGTTAGCCTCCGTGCGCGCCCCAGATGGGCCTACCCCCCCGGAGGTTCTGGCTACTTCAGCCACCACGCCGAGATCGATGCGATCTACGCGTCTCTCGTGCGGGATCCGGGGCGTCGGTGCCCTCGGGGTTTTGTCATCTGCGTGGCTGGGTGAAGGCTGTGGGCCTCCGGTCGGGTCTTCGGATCGACCGGGAAGAAGACGGTACGGATGACAGTCACGTTCAACCACACCATCATCGCCAGCAAGGACAAGAGCGCCTCGGCCGCGTTCTACCGGGAGCTGTTCGAGCTGCCGGAGGCGCCTTCGTGGGGACCGTTCGCCAACGTGCAGCTGGACGAGGGTGTGCTGCTCCAGTTCGCCGAACCACCGGTGGACATCCAGATGCAGCACTACGCGTTCCTCGTCGACGACGAGCTGTTCGTGCGGTGCCTGGCGTTCGTCGAGGGGCGCGGCATCACGTACTGGGCCGACCCGCAGTTGAAGCGGGAGGGGGAGACCAACACCGAGCACGGTGGGCGGGGCTTCTACTTCTTCGACCCGGCGGGCCACGCCATCGAGATCATCACCCGGCCGTACCTGTAGCAGGCCCGTCGGCCGGTCGGGCGCGGTTGCCCCACCGGCCGTCAGCCCTGCTGTCGAGCCTCGCGGGTCGTCGGGTCCGCGCTCTCGCCCGGGCGTACGGGATCAGTCAGCCGGAACCCCGACGCCGCGAAGTTGGCCCCGTGCTCGCGGTCGGACAGCACTAACGTTCCGCCCCGCTGCTCTGGCCGCCAACCACTCTTCAGGCCGCAGATGATCACCGCCCGCACGTCGGCGGGTGTGGGGTAGCCGTTGTCGACAACGTACGGCCCGGGGGCCGACAACAGATCCGCTTCGAGTTTCTGGCCGTTCCTGCCGCCGGAACCCCAGGCGCGCACGTAGACGGCCCGGTGGTAGAAACCGTTCACCTGCACGCTGTGCAGCGCCGCGCGCCACGTGAAGGTGTGCCCGTCGATGTGTATCTGCCGTAGTCGAGCCCGCATCTGAGCCACCTCCGTGGTCGGACCCTTCAAGATCGACAAGACGTACCCTACTTCGTACTGCCCGCTCCGTGGGGGCGTCCGCGACCAGACCGGCCGCCCAGGCCGCACGTCGTAGGTCGACCCGCGCCTAGCAGATCGGCGCATGATCAGGGCGTTGTCCACAGTGGCGGTGGTTGTCCACAGGGCGGCGCCGGCACCTCCCACCGTCCCGGCCGTCGCCATAGCGTCGCGATGTGTCGCACGACGAGGAGACAGAGGTACGCCAGCGCCTGCGCCGGCTGACGGAGGCGGCTGCCGCACCGCCGCCCTGGCCGGAGGCGCCGCTCGTGGGCGTACCCCCGTCGTCCCTGGTCGGCGCGCCGCCCGCGGATGTGCTGCCCCGGTCCGCCGCGTTGGTAGCGGAGTCGGGATCGGACGGCCTCGCGCTCCCACCCGAGGCACGGTTGCCCGGGCCGGGGGCGTTCGACCCCGGGCGGCGGGGTGTGCGGGCGTTGGCGGTGGTCGCCGTGGTGGTGGTCGTGGGTGCGGCAGGTTGGGCCTGGCAGGCCCGGCCGCAGTCGGAGCCGGTCGCCCCGCTGGCCAGCGAGACCGCGTCGGCCGCGCCGGTGGGCGACCCCAGCGTGTCCGGCTCCGGCGAGTTGGTGGTGGCGGTCGCGGGCAAGGTCCGAAAACCCGGTCTGGTACGCCTGCCGGCCGGGTCCCGTCTCGCGGACGCGGTGCAGGCGGCCGGCGGCGCGCTCCCGGGGGTCGACGTGGCGCTGCTCAACCCCGCCCGCAAGGTCACCGATGGCGAGCTGATCGTGGTCGGGGTGACGCCACCGCCGGTGCCGGGCGGTGCGGCCGGGCCTGCGGCGGGCGGTGCGGCTCCCGCCGCCGGGCCGCTGAACCTCAACACCGCGACGCTGGCGCAGCTCGACACGCTGCCCGGAGTGGGGCCGGTGCTCGCCCAACGGATCCTCACCCATCGAGACCAGCACGGCGGGTTCAAGTCCGTTGGCGACCTACGCCAGGTCGACGGGATCGGCGATGCCCGCTACGAGCAGCTCAAGGATCTGGTGACGGTGTGAGCGGGTTCTCCGTACCCGCTGACCCACCGGTCGACGGGGCTCAGCCCGGGCCGCCGGATCTGCGACTGGCTGGGCTCGCCGTGGCGGCCTGGCTCACCGCGCTCGCCGGCCTGCACCTTGGCAGCCGTGCCACGCTGCTGGTGGCCGGCACGGCTGCCGGTCTGACGGCGACAGGTGCTGTGCACCTGCTCGGCCGCCTCGGCCGTCCCCGAGCCGTGGTGCGGCGCTACGGCTGGGTGGCAGTGGCGGTCGGCCTCGGAGTGGTCTGCGGCGGTGCGGCCACCGCCGCCCGGCTCGCCGTTAGCGACGCGCCGCTGATCCGTGCCCTCGCCGAACAACGCGCTCCGGTCACCGCCGACCTGGTCGTCCGGGACGATCCGCGCCCGATCCGGAGCGCCGGGCGGCCGGGGATGCTGCTGGTGTCGTCCGAGATGGTCCGGCTCACCGGCCCGGATGGTCGACGGATCCACGCGTCGGTGCGGCTGCTCGTCCTGGCAACCGACCCGGCGTGGCGGGGCCTGCTTCCCGGGCAGCGCCTCACCGTCGACGGCCGACTCGGCGTTCCGCGCGGCGGCGATCTCACCGCGGCGGTGCTCAGCACCAACGACCCACCGGAACGGCACGGCGCGGCGTCCTGGGCGCAGCGCGCCGCCGGGACACTGCGTACCGGCCTGCAACGGGCCTGCGCGCCGCTGCCCGACGACCCCGGCGGGCTGCTGCCCGGGCTGGTGGTGGGCGACACCAGCCGGCTGCCACCCGCCGTCGAGGCGGATTTCCAGGCCACCGGGATGACCCACCTCAATGCGGTCTCCGGCTCCAACGTCGCGATCGTGGTGGGTGCGGTGTTGTTGCTGGCCCGATGGTCGCGAGCTGGCCCGTGGCTCGCCGCCGCGCTGTGCGGGGTGGCGCTGGTGGGGTTTGTCATCCTGGTCCGCCCGTCGCCGAGCGTCGTACGGGCAGCCACGATGGGAGCGATCGGGCTCGCCGCGCTCGCCGCCGGTCGACCTCGGGCGGCGCTGCCCGCGCTGGCCGCCGCCGTGACCGTGCTGGTGCTCGTCGACCCCGAGTTGGCCGGGGACCCCGGGTTCGCCCTCTCCGTGCTGGCCACCGGTGGCCTGCTGCTGCTCGCGCCGCATTGGCGGGACGGGTTGCGCCGGCGAGGCGTCCCGCCTGGGCTGGCCGAAGCGCTGGCCGTGCCGGCGGCTGCCCAACTTGCCTGCGGCCCGGTCGTCGCCGGGATCTCCGGCACGGTGAGCCTGGTGGCGGTGCCGGCGAACCTGCTGGCGGTGCCGGCCATCGCGCCAGCGACAGTGCTGGGCGTGCTGGCCGCCATGGTGTCGCCGATCTGGCCGGCCGGCGCCGAGTTCGTCGCGTGGCTGGCGAGTTGGCCGGCCTGGTGGCTGGTGGTCATCGCCCGTCAGGGTGCTCGACTGCCAGGTGGCACCCTTCCGTGGCCGGGCGGGGTGCCCGGTGCCCTGCTGCTGACCGGGCTGACCGTCGCGCTGCTGATCGCGGTGCGCCGGCCACTCGTACGCCGCCTGGTGGCGGTGGTTGGGGTCGCCGCCGTGCTGGGTGCCCTGCCGGTTCGGCTGCTGGCCGCCGGCTGGCCGCCCGCGGGGTGGGTGGTGGTGGCCTGCGCGGTGGGGCAGGGCGACGCCCTGGTGCTCCCGGTGGACCCCGGCCGGGCCGTGGTGGTGGACGCCGGGCCGGAGCCGGGTGCGGTGGACGGCTGCCTGCGTCGGCTCGGCGTACGGGAGGTGCCTCTGCTGGTGATCAGCCACTTCCACGCGGACCACGTGGGCGGAGTGGCCGGGGTGTTCCGGGGGCGGCGGGTGGGTGCCGTGCTGACGCCGTCATCCGCCGACCCGGAGAGCGGACGGGACCTGGTTCGGGCGGCGGCCACCGGCGGGCGGGCCGCGCTGCTGACCACAGTTGCCGGCGCTCGGCACCCCGTGGGCGGGGTCGACCTGCTGGTGCTCGGCCCTCCGTACCCACTGGCCGGGACCAGGTCCGACCCGAACAACAACTCGCTGGTGCTGCGCGCCACGGTGGCCGGAGTGCGGATCCTGCTGGCCGGCGACGCGGAGACCGAGGAGCAGCACGCGATGGTGGCGCGGGCGGCCCCCGGCCAGTTACGGGCTGACGTGTTGAAAATCGCGCACCACGGGTCGGCGTACCAGGACCAGGGCTTCCTCGACGCGGTGCGGCCGACGGTGGCGCTCGTGCCGGTGGGCACCGGCAACACCTACGGGCACCCGAGTCCGGGGCTGCTCGCCCACCTGGGCCGGGGCGGCGTGCGGGTGCTGCGTACCGACACGGACGGCGACGTGGCGGCGGTCCGAACGAGCGGCGGTCTGGCGGTAGCCCGGCGAGGTGTGCCCGCAGGCCAGCAGCCCTGACCGCAGGCCGGCGGTTCTGCCCCCGGGCCGGCAGCCCTGACCGTGGGCCGGCAGCCCTGACCGCGGGCCGGCGGCCGGACCCGCGCTGACCGTCCGGCCGCTGATCGACTCGGGATCGCTGACCTCGGGGTGTCAGCGGCGGTCCAAGACCGCAGTTTCCGTGATCCCGTGTGGATCAAGAACGGGCCTCTGATTAATCGGGCGACTTGCGGATTAAGCGGGGAATTGAGTTGGATGTCTGGATTTGCGCTGTGTGCGGGCTGCGCCGATCAAGCAGCGAATGAGCAGGCACGATCCCGCCGCAGGCCGTGCGAATATGGGCGGCGTGACCCCCGCCAGCCTCGCCCCCATTCTGCTCGTCCTCGGTGACGAGGAACTGCTCGCCACGCGCGCGGTCACCGAAGCTGTCGCGAAGGTTCGCAGTGTGGACCCCGAGGTGGACGTCCGCGAGTACCAGGCCAGTGCGCTGACCGTCGGCGAGATCGCCGAGATGCTCAGCCCCTCGCTGTTCGGCGGGCGGCGGCTGCTGATCCTGCGTTCCGGCCAGGATGCCCGCAAGGACCTGGTCGCCGCGCTGTTGGCGTACGCGAAGAATCCCGACCCGGAGGTGCAGCTGCTGGTGCTGCACCTGGGCGGCGCCAAGGGCAAGGCGTTCGCCGACGGTCTGCGGGCGGCCGGCGCGACTGTGGTCCCGGCCGCCAAGCTCAAGGGGCACCGCGACCGGGTGGCCTTCGTCCGCGACGAGATCCGCCGGGCCGGCGGAAAGTGCACCGACGACGCCGCCGAGGCGCTCATCGCGGCGGTCGGCAACGACCTGCGTGAGCTGGCCGCCGCCTGCTCTCAACTGGTCGCCGACACCGATGGGCGGATCAGCGCCGAGACGGTCTCCCGTTACTACCGGGGCCGGGTCGAGGTGACCGGTTTCACGGTGGCGGACGCCACGATGGTCGGCGACGTGCCGGCGGCGCTCGAGGCGCTGCGCTGGGCCCTGCACGTCGGGGTCGATCCGGTGCCCATCGCCGACGCCTTGGCCGACGGGGTGCGCACGGTGGCCCGGGTGGCGTCGGCCGGGCGGGGTAGCCCGTACCAGCTCGCCAGCAGCCTCGGAATGCCCGCGTGGAAGATCGAGCGGGCACAGCGGCAGGGTCGGGGCTGGACGCCGGAGGGCCTGGTCCGGGCCATGCAGGTCGCCGCCGCGTGCAACGCGGCCGTCAAGGGCGGCTCCGACGACAGGGCGTACGCCCTGGAGCGTGCGGTCTTCTCGGTCGCGGCGGCCCGGCAGGGCAGCACCAGGTGACGGGGGCGAACCGCCCAGCGTGGGCCACCATTCCCGTGGACGAGGCGCGTTACCGACCGCTCTACGCCCGACTCCTCGGCCTGCGGTTCGTCAACCCCGGTGGCGTGCTGTGCTTCCTCTTCTTCGAGGGTGCCATCGCCCTGGCGGTGCTGCTCGCCCTCGCCGAGTTGGTCAGCTGGTGGGCGGTGCTGGTGCTGCCGGTCGTGGTGGCCGCCATGGTGAAGCTCAACGACATGGTGGCCGCGATCGTGGTCCGCTCCGCCGCGCTCGTGCCCGAGCAGGAACGGGATCGGTTTCGCCGGCAGATGGAACCGGTGGTCGGCCGAGCCCGGGTGGAGTGGGTCTCGCACAGCGTTCCCGGCGTGGTGATCACCGCCGACCCGGTGCCACCGCCCCGGCGGGCCAACCCGTCAGACTGAGGACCGACCCCGTCGGGGCCACGCACAGAACGGCCGGCCCGGACAAACACTGCCGGCCTCTGGACACACGGAAACCCCGGGCCGGGGGCCCGGGGTTTTCCGAATCAGTCTGACGGTGAAGTCGTCAGGCGGAGAGCGACACCACGCGCTTCGCGATCGCGGACTTGCGGTTCGCGGCCTGGTTGGAGTGGATCACGCCCTTGCTGACGGCCTTGTCCAGCTTGCGCGAGGCGTCCAGCATGAGCGCGGTCGCCTTCTCGACGTCACCGGCCTCGGCAGCCTCGTGGAACTTCCGGACGGCGGTCTTCAGCGACGACTTGACCGACTTGTTGCGCAGCCGGGCCTTCTCGTTCTGCCGGTTGCGCTTGATCTGGGACTTGATGTTCGCCACGCGACAGCCTCGTCTTGATAGCTCGGGTTGGTCAGCTTATTGCGCGTGATGACGAACGTGCGTCATCGCTGCGCGAAGAGCCAGGTTACCAGGTCGCCGGGGACGAGCCAAAACGGCTCGGCCTTCGCGCGGACGGACCCGGCCCGTCGGGGACCAGGTTACGCCCTCGAACACTGCGGCGGCTCACCGCCGGCCCGGCGGCAGGCCGGTCCGGCGCACCGCCAGCCCAGCCCGCGTCACCGTGAGCTCACCCCAGGCCAGCCCGCGTCACTGTCAGCTCACCCCAGACCCGGTCCGCGTCACCCCAGCCCACCCCGCGTCACCGCCAGCCCTGGCGGCGGGCCAGCCAGTCGAGCGACTGCTCGCCGCTCCACCGCTGATGGGCGGGCAGGTGCGGCGAGGCCGTCGGCGGTGCCGCCGCAGCTCCGGTGAGGTAGTAGCCGGCCAACGCGGCCAGGGTTGCGTCCAGCGCGTCCGGGGGCGCGCCGGCGGTGGCCGGGTGCGCGGCGAAGAGCCGGTCCGCGTCCAGCCCGCTGGCATACGCGGTGAGCAGCAGGCCGGCCAGGTCGAACCAGGCCGGCCCGGAGCAGACCCAGGTCCAGTCGCAGAACCAGGCTCGGCCGTCCGGGCCGATCAGCACGTTGTCGACCCGCAGGTCGCCGTGGATCAGACCGGTCGCGCCGGCTGCGTACCGGGGGAGGAGGGATTCCAACTCCACCAGCTCGGGCAGCCGGTCGAGCAGCGGCGCGGGCAGTGGTGGGGTCGGCTCCCGACCGGCGGCGACCTCCTCCCACCAGAGGATGTCCGACCGGGCCAGGTCGGCCAGGCGCGGCAGGCCGAGCGCTGTCAACTCGGCCGGCGGGTCGGCCAGGGCGGCGGCGACCTGCGCATACCCGGCGAGCGTGGCGTCCAACTCGGCGGGCACCCAGGGCAGGTGCGGGGTTTGCCCGTCGACCGCGTCGGTGCACAACACGAACCAGCCGGCCGCGGAGAGGGTCCACCGGGGGCGGGGCGCCGGCAGGTCGGCCGGCAGCCGGTCGAGGATCGCGGCCTCTCGGGCGTACCAGTCGACCAGATGCGGTTGCTCGGCGGCGGGTGCGGCCTTGACGAAGGCCCGACCACCGTCGGCGGTGTCGAGCACCGCGGCGAACCCGCGGGTGAAGCCCGCGCCGGCGACCCGGGCGGTGACCACCGGCGCGCCGAGCCGTTCGGCGACCGCGGCCCGCAGCGCCGCCGGCAACGCCGGCCACGACGGACGTAGGGCGCTCGCGTGGTACGGCACCGGCGACAGCGGGGGAGGGGACATCCCACCATGCTGCCCCGGGGTACGTGCGCGACGCACGGCGACACTGCCAGACTGCCAAGCCATGAGGACCGAGGACTTCTGGCAGCTAATCGACGAGGCGCGGGCCGGCGGCGGTGGTGAGCCCGGCCCGGTCGCCGCGCGGGCCGTGGCGTTGCTCGCCGAGCGCGACCCGGAGGACATCATCGGGTACGCGCGACACCAGACGCGGGTGCTGGCCGCCTCGCACAAGGCGGATCTGTGGGGCGCGGCGTACCTGATCAACGGTGGTGCCTCGGCCGACGGCTTCGAACACTTCCGGGGCTGGCTGATGGCCCAGGGTCGGGCCGTCTTCGCCCGCGCGGTCGCCGAACCGGACTCGCTGGCCGAACTGCCCCAGGTGCGGGCGGCCTCACTCAGCGGCGAGGAGTTCTCCGCCGAGCAGATGCTCTCGGTGCCGTGGGACGCGTACCGCAAGGCCACCGCGACCGAGCTGCCGGCCGACCGCGACCCGGTGCGAACGCCCGATCTCAACGACTTCTGGGACTTCGACGACGAGGACGAGGCGCGTCGCCGGCTGCCCCGGCTGGCCGCGCTCTTCGTCGAGCCGCCGATGGAGTGAGGGGTCCTCGGGCCGTTCCATCGCCCGCGCAGTGGGCGCACCCCGGCGGCGTGGGAACATAGAGGGGGTCGGCGGCGCGCCGGCCTGTTCACGTCAGCCGACCAGAACGGACCGCTGTGCCACCGAAGCTCGATCCCGGCGCGAACGCCCCTGGTGCCACCGACCCCGGTCGCATCCGGAACTTCGGCATCATCGCCCACATCGACCACGGGAAGTCGACCCTGGCCGACCGGATGTTGCAGCTCACCGGCGTGGTCGACCCGCGGCAGATGCGCGCGCAGTACCTGGACCGGATGGACATCGAGCGCGAACGCGGCATCACCATCAAGAGCCAGGCCGTCCGCATGCCGTGGACCATCCGTGAGGGTGAGCGGGCTGGTGAGCAAGCGGTGCTCAACATGATCGACACCCCGGGGCACGTGGACTTCACCTACGAGGTGTCCCGGTCGTTGGCCGCCTGCGAGGGTGCCGTGCTGCTGGTCGACGCCGCGCAGGGCATCGAGGCGCAGACCCTGGCCAACCTCTACCTGGCTCTCGAGAACGACCTGCGCATCATCCCGGTGCTCAACAAGATCGACCTGCCGGCCGCGCAGCCGGAGAAGTACGCCGAGGAACTGGCCCACCTGATCGGCGGTGACCCCGCCGACTGCATCCGGGTCTCCGGCAAGACCGGCGAGGGCGTTCCGTACCTGCTCGACGAGATCGTCCGGCAGTTCATCCCACCGGTCGGTGACGCCGTGGCGCCCGCCCGGGCGATGATCTTCGATTCGGTGTACGACGTCTACCGCGGCGTCGTCACGTACGTCCGGGTCATCGACGGCCGGATCAGCGCCCGCGACCGGATCAAGATGATGTCCACCGGCGCGGTGCACGAGTTGCTGGAAATCGGTGTCATCTCACCCGAGATGGTCAAGGCCGAGGCGCTCGGCGTCGGCGAGGTCGGCTACCTGATCACCGGCGTGAAGGACGTCCGGCAGTCCCGGGTCGGTGACACGGTGACCATCAACAGCCGACCGGCGGCCGAGGCGTTGGGTGGCTACAAGGACCCGAAGCCGATGGTCTACTCCGGCCTCTACCCGATCGACGGGTCCGACTACCCCAACCTGCGCGAGGCGTTGGACAAACTCAAGCTCAACGACGCCGCCCTGGACTACGAGCCGGAGACCTCCGGCGCGCTCGGCTTCGGCTTCCGCTGCGGCTTCCTCGGCCTGCTCCACCTGGAGATCATCCGGGAGCGGCTGGAGCGCGAGTACAACCTCGACCTGATCTCCACCGCGCCCAACGTCGTCTACCGGGCGATCACGGACGACGGCGAGGAGATCGTCGTCACCAACCCGAGCGAGTACCCCACCGGCAAGATCGCCGAGGTGTACGAGCCGGTGGTCCGGGCCACAGTGCTGACGCCCAACGACTACGTGGGCGCGGTGATGGAGCTCTGCCAGGGCCGGCGGGGCAACCTGCTCGGCATGGACTACCTCTCCGCCGACCGGGTCGAGCTGCGCTACACGCTGCCCCTCGCGGAGATCATCTACGACTTCTTCGACCAGTTGAAGAGCCGCACCAAGGGCTACGCGTCACTCGACTACGAGCCCACCACCGAGCAGGCCTCCGACCTGGTGAAGGTGGACATCCTGCTGCACGGCGAGCCGGTGGACGCGTTCAGCGCCATCGTGCACAAGGACAAGGCGTACAACTACGGCGTCACCATCGCCGCCAAGCTTCGTACCCTGATCCCGCGCCAGCAGTTCGAGGTGCCAATCCAGGCGGCCATCGGCAGCCGGGTCATCGCCCGGGAGACCATTCGGGCGATCCGCAAGGACGTGCTCGCCAAGTGCTACGGCGGTGACATCAGCCGCAAGCGCAAGCTGCTGGAGAAGCAGAAGGAAGGCAAGAAGCGGATGAAGATGGTGGGCCGGGTCGAGGTCCCACAGGAAGCCTTCATCGCCGCGCTCTCCTCCGACTCCGGTGACGGTAAGGCCGCTGGCAAGAAGTAGTTCACGCCGCCGTACGCGCCCGGGTGCCACCCGCACCCGGGCGCGTACGCGTTTCCCTGCGCCTCCGGTCAGCGTGCTCGAACGTCTTGTGCGGCGAAGATTGGCGCGGGCTCGTCTGGCGCGACTCGGCCGCTCTGCCTCGGCCGCTCTGCCTCGGCCGCTCTGCCTCGGCCGCTCTGCCCCGTCGGGTCTGTCGGGCCGCCGAGATTGCCGGCTGAGTGCGCCGGTGCGAGGAGTGTGACCGCCGGGTGCGGAAAACTTTTCTGTCGCTGTGGTGGGGCCGACTGGTCGACGAGATGGGCTCCTACCTGTGTGGACGTACTCACGCGTCAACCGACGCACCTCCTAAACATTGACGAATGACGGTGTCGATTGAGGTGAGTCGGTTTGGGCTTTCGGTGGGTCGGGCACTTAGCCGTCACGACAGGAAGCACACGCCTCGTGTGTCAGACATTCTTTTAAGGAGGGCGACCGTGGAGTTCACCGTGTGGGGCATCATCACTGCGATCGTTGTTGGTCTCATCGTCGGCGCGCTCGGCCGTCTGGTCGTCCCGGGCCGGCAGAACATGCCGATCTGGCTGCACATGCTGATCGGCATCGGCGCAGCCCTGCTGGGCACCGTCCTGGCGCGGGCCATTGGCATCGCGACTGAGACGAGCGGTATCGACTGGGGCGAGCTGCTGGTGCAGGTTGTTGTGGCTGCGATCGCCGTCGCGCTGGTGGCCGGTGTGGGTGGCCGCCGCCGGGTGACCCGGTAACACCACGGCACCAACCCTTACTACTGCGATACCTCCGATGGGCGCCCGGCCGACAGGCCGGGCGCCCATCGGCGTTCCGTGCGCTGCGGCGGGCGTCGCCGCGTTCCGTGCGCTGCGGCGGGCGTCGCCGCGTTCCGTGCGCTGCGGCGGGCGTCGCTGTTGTTCCGCTCGTCGTGGCGGGCGTCGCTGTTGTTCCGCTCGTCGTGGCGGGCGTCGCCGCTTCCGTGCGCTGCGGCGTGCGTCGCTGTGCTCCGTCCGCTGCGGCGGCGTTGCTGTGCTCCGTCCGTCGGGTGTGCCTCGCGTCCGACGTCGCTGGCATGCGACTCGAGGTTTGCCCCTTATGCGGTCGGCGGTGTGCCGTGGTGCGGTCGGCGGTTTGGCGTGGTGCGGCCCTCGGTTTGCCATGGTGCGCCCCGAGGCCTGCCCGATTGGAGCCTGAGGTCTGCGGCGGCGCCCGCCCGAGGTCTGCGGCGCCCTGTTGGAGGTCCCTGGCGAGCTGGACCGCAGTGATCGTCTCGGTTTGGTGAAGCCGGGGTGTCGTGGGTGTTGTATCGCCGCACAGCCACCGCCACCAACCCCACAAAATCCATCTCGCCTCCGCGCCTCGAGAGATCTTGGACAGTTTCCGTTAGCACGGCGGGCTCAACCGGTGGTTGCAACACTCTTCGGTGTTTGTCGTTGGGGTGGTTGTGGCGTCGAGGTCGAGTCCGCTGGAGCGGGAGCAGATTGGGTTGGGTCGGGCTGCGGGTGAGTCGTTGGGTCCGATCGCGCGGCGGTTGGGGCGGTCGGTGTCGACGATCTCACGGGAGGTGGGTCGGTTCGAGCGGTATGGGCAGCGGTACCAGCCGTTGATGGCGACGTGGGAGGCGTCTCTGG
>NZ_JAKKFH010000032.1 GCF_022230925.1 Micromonospora alfalfae
CGGCCGCCGGCGCGGAACACCTCGGTCACCGTACGGAGCACCACCTTGACGTCGAGCCAGAGGGACCAGTTCTCGATGTAGAAGTTGTCGAAGCGGGCCCGGTCGGAGATCGGGGTGTCGCCGCGCAACCCGCTGACCTGCGCCAGGCCGGTGAGCCCGACCGGGACGCGGTGGCGCATCGCGTACTGGGGGTATTCGGCCGAGAACTTCTCGACGAAGTAGGGACGCTCGGGCCGGGGGCCGACCACGCTCATGTCGCCGCGGAGGATGTTCCAGAGCTGCGGAAGCTCGTCGAGGGAGGTCCTGCGCATGATCCGACCGATCGGCCCAACCCGCCGGTCGTTGGCGATGGACCAGTTGGTCTGCGACTCGTGCTCGTCGACGGGGCGCATGGACCGGAACTTGATGATGTTGAAAGGTCTCCCGTGCCGACCGATTCGCTCCTGGTAGAAGAAGATGCCGGGGCCGCCGTCGATGAGCGTGGCGACAGCGCAGATGAGGAGCACCGGGCTCAGCAGGAGCAGCGCCACCGAGGCGAACGCGATGTCCGACGCGCGCTTGAGCGCGGACTGTGGGCCGGAGAGGGTGATGTCGCCGATGCTGACGACCGGGACCGCGCCGATGTGGTCGCCGTGCGAACGGGACCCCCAGAGGGGGGTGGCCGCCCACAGGTCGCACTCTGCCGTCCGTGGCCGGGCCAGGATCTCCATGAGTGAGGTCTCGGAGCAGCTCGCGTCCGCGACGATCACCACGTCGCACTCGCGCAGCCGTACCAGGCTGTCGAGGTCGTCGAGGGACCCGATCAGCGGCAGCGCCGACGGGCCGTCCGGGGTGTCGACACAACCCACGAAGCGCAGGCCGTACTGGGGGTAGCGGCGCAGGAGCCGGGCGAGTTCCACGGCGGTGGGGCCGCTGCCGACGATGATGGTGTTGTGCTCGACCCACCGGCGCTTGCGGGCGACGATGGCGAATTCGCGGGTGACAGCCCGCCCGAGGATGACCAGCCCCGCCGACGCGGCGACCCCCCGGGTGAAGCTGAAGACGTACTCGGCGGACTCGTGACGCATCGCCGCGACGATGGCGACAGCGGACGCCGCGGCCAGCAGACGCCCGCAGAGGCTCGGCACCTCGTCGAGGAAGCTCACGTGACGTCGTGCCCGGTAGAGGCCGCCGCTGGCGAAGACGATCACGGTCAGGACCGTCATGGCCAGCGTCCCGCGCCAGTACTGCTGAGTGACCAGCAGCGGCGTCAGCAGTGCCAGGACGTCGACCGGCGCTGTCATCATCCAGGCCCGCAGCCACCGGGTCCGGGTGGAGGCGCGTGAGCCGGCGTACGGCAGGACGGCGGTCGTGTCCAGGCCAGCGCGAGGCTCGTGCTCTACAGGCGCAGGCGCCGGCGCGGGCGCGGGCGGGGCCGAGCGCCGGTCGGCGGGCGACGGCACGGCCGGAGTCTGGTGACCCGAAGTCTGGTGACCGGGAGGCTGGTAACCGGAAGTCTGGAAACCGGCAGGCTGGTAGCTGGCCGGCTGGTAGCCCGGGAACTGGTAGGCGGGAGGGCGACTCCCGCCGAAGCTCCCCTCGTCGTCGCCCTCACCGTCGCCCTGGGCATCGGTGGCGTTGCCGTCGCGGTCATCGGCCGGTACCGGCCGATGCCACATGGCGGGCTGATTGGACATTATGGACCTCCCCGTGAGGGCCGGCTGACCTGGCCGGCCCGTAAATCGAGACAAGGCGACGGCCGGCAACAGCCACCGGCCCGGGTGTTACTTGGCGCTGGCGAGGATCTCGGTGACGGAGTCACGGCGCACGGCATCGTAGAAGGTCTTTGCCTTCTCGGTGTTCGCGAAGACGACGCTCTCGCTGCCCACTCGGCCAGTGCCCTTCGTCGGGCTGGTGACGAAGGTGAGGTTACGGCCGCGAAGGCTCCGCAGGTCTGTCGCCATGCTGACGAGCGACATGTTCTCGTCCACCGACACGGCGCTCGAGGTCGCCTTGACGAAGGAGTTGAGCCGCCCGGGATTGGTGACGATGCCGCCGGACACGGCCTTGTCGAGGATGGCCTTGATGACCTGCTGCTGGTGACGGATGCGGGCGAAGTCGCCGTCGGCGAACTGTTTGCGCTGGCGGGAGTAGTCCAGCGCCGTCTCACCGTCCATCCGCTGCATTCCCTGTTCGAACTTCCGGAACGGCGGGTGGATCGACGTGAACGACTTCTCCGCGTTGATGTCGACGCCGTCCAGGGCGTCGATGATTTCCTTGAAGCCAGCGAAGTCGATAATCATGACGTGGTCGATTCGCACCGTGGTGAACGATTCGACTGTTTGCACCATCAGCGGAATGCCACCCCAGGCGTACGCTGCGTTGATCTTCGCATCGCGGCCGCCGTGCCCGCCGTTCTTGGCCTTCGGCACGTTCACCCAGGTGTCCCGAGGGATCGAGACGAGCTGCGCGCTGGCCCGGTCCTTCGGGATGTGCGCGACGATGATGGTGTCGGTGCGCGAGCCACCCGTGCTCTCCGGGTCGCGGGAGTCGCTCCCCAGGATCAGGATGTTCATCGCGCCGTTGGCCACCGCCTGCGGACGTCCCTCCTCGGGAACGTCGGCGAAGGCATCCACCCGGTCGATGTCCTTCTCGACCGAGCGGAGATAGAGGGCGCCACCGATCATGCTGCCGCCGCCCAGGATCGCTGCGACTACCAGGCAGATGACGAGGACGCGACGCCAGCGAGGGCCACGACGTCGCCTCTTGCCTCCGGCCGGGACATCCTCGTACGGGTCGACTGCGTGTGGATCGACGAACTCGGTGTCGGCATCGGTGTACCGCTGAGCACCAGACATGCCGGCGATGCTACTGATTCCGCGTCCCTGTCGTGCACCCTCGTCCTTTCGGGTATCGCGTGCCTGCCGACCGGTGCGACGAACCCGGCCCTGCGTTCGGACGGACTGCCGGTAACGCCGGCCCGGAAGCGCTTTGCAGGCCCTATTCTGCCGCCCCGGCGGGAGGACGGAAACGACGTGGTCATCGGCTTTCGCGATGACCTCCCGCCGCCGCCCGAACCCTGCTACAACGGCACCCGTGGATCGAATCAAGCTCCGACGGGCCGTCGCGCGTACCCCACTCGCCCCGATTGCCGCCTTTCCCAAGCGGCTTCGCACTGTCGCGCGGCACGACGCCAAGGTGCTGCGCCGCTCGGCGCGTTGGCTGCTGACCTCCCGCGAGCACCACAACTACACGTACGACCTCACCTCGTTGAGCCGCAACCACCTCGCCTGGTTCGTCAGCGTGGTCTGCGACATCCCGATCAAGCAGGTACGGGCGTACCTCGGCGAGATCGAGTCGGACGACGGCCTGCGCCAGCACCTCCTGGCGGCGATCGCCGCCTCCGACCGGCGCGGCCTCGCCGACAAGGAGATCCGCTACGCGCGACGGATCGGCTGGTACGCCATCGTCCGTGCCACCCGCCCCACCCACGTCGTCGAGACCGGTGTCGACAAGGGACTCGGCAGCGTCGTCCTGGCGTCCGCCCTGCTGCGCAACGCCCAGGAGGGGCACCCGGGCCGGGTCACCTCACTGGACATCAACCCCGAGGCCGGCTACCTCGCCCGGGTCGCGCCATGGTCGGACGTCGTCGACCTGGTCATCGGCGACTCGATCGCCTCGATCGGCGCGCTGGACCGCCCGGTCGACCTGTTCCTGCACGACAGCGACCACAGCCGTGCCCACGAGAAGCGTGAGTTCAACGCCGTGGAGCCCAAGCTCGCCCCCGGCGCGATCCTGCTCACCGACAACGTCACCAGCACCAACGTGCTCGCCGAGCACGCCGAACGCACCGGCCGGCGGTTCCTCGCCTACCGGGAGACCCCAGCCGACCACTGGTACCCGGGCGACGGGATCGGCGTGGCATGGTAGCCGGGTGCGGCTGACCTCGATCCACACGTACCCCGTCAAGGGTTGTCACCGGCTCGACCACGACGGCGCGTTCGTGCACCAGTGGGGCCTGGCCGGCGACCGGCGCTGGATGGTCGTGGACGCCGACGGCGTCGGCGTCACCCAGCGGGACACGGCCCGGCTCGTCAACCTGCGCGCCGCCGTGCGCCCCGGGGGCCTGTCGCTGCGCGCCGACGGGCAACCCGACCTCGACGTGCCGGAGCCGACCGCCGGTGAAGCGGTATCGGTCCGTACCTTCCGCAGCCGCACCTTCCCGGTCCCCGCGCTGCCGGCCGGCCAGGCGGCCGACGGCTGGCTCGGCGCCCTGCTCGGCCGACCGGTCCGACTGGTCTGGCTGGCCCAGCCGACCCGCCACCTGGCCGCCGGGACCCGCGAACACGACACCGGTGACCAGGTCAGTTTCGCCGACGCCTACCCGGTGCTGCTGACGAACGCCGCCTCCCTCGAGGCCCTCAACGACTGGCTGGCCGAAGCGGGGGAGGAACCGGTTCCGATGACCCGGTTCCGACCCAACCTGGTCGTCGACGGTGCGCCGGCCTGGGCCGAGGACGACTGGGTGGGCCGGCGGCTGCGCATCGGCGAGCGGATGTTCCAGGCCGCCGGACCGTGCGACCGCTGCGTGGTGACCACCACCGACCAGGAGACCGGGGTACGCACCAAGGAACCGCTGCGCACCCTCGGGCGGCACCGCAACGTCAGGCAGAAACTCCTCTTCGGACTCAACCTGGTGCCGCTCGACAGCGGACCCCTCGCGGTGGACGCCCCGATCGTCATCGCGCCCTGACCAAGCCGCCGACCGGCAATCGGCACCCCACGGTCACCGTCCGTCGATGCTGTCTTAGCTTTGGCTTAGCCCGCTTGTCGGCACCGATCGGGTCCGGCAGCATCGCCGTCGTGACGGACGGAAGCGCTGTCGACATCAACATCGACCTGGACCATCCTCCAGAGGACCGGCCCGCGCCGTCGTCCGGCGCGAAGCCCTGGCTGGTCGCCACCGGCGTCACCATCCTCGCGGCGACTCTCGGACTCACCCTCACCCTGCGCTCCGGCTCCACCCCGGCCTGCGCCGCCGGTCGGACGCTGGCCGCCGCGCCGCCCACCGGCAACGCCACACACACCGGCAAGGCCACCTTCTACGACTCCAAGGGTGCCGGCGGCAACTGCTCGAACCCGGCCGCCCCGGCCAACCGGCTCTACGTCGCGCTCGGTCCGACGGAATACTCCGCAGGTGCCGCCTGCGGTGGGTTCCTCGACGTCGTCGGCCCCAGGGGCACCGTCCGGGTGCTCATCATGGACCAGTGCCCGGAGTGCGAGCCCGGCCACCTCGACCTGTCCCGCGAGGCGTTCGCCCGGATCGCCGACCCCGTCCAGGGCCTCGTTCCGGTCACCTACCGCGCGGTGGTCAACCCACCGCTGCCCGGACCACTCACCTTCCGGATCAAGGAAGGCGCGTCGCAGTGGTGGTTCGCCGTCCGCGTCGGCAACCACGGCAACCCACTGCGGTCCGTCGAGGTCCGGCAGCGTGACAGCGACCCCTGGCAGTCGGCCGCCCGGCAGGACTACAACTACTGGCTGATCGCCTCCGGCGCCGGGCCGGGCCCGTTCAACGTCCGGGTCACCGACGTGTACGGCAACCGGGTCACCGTCGGCGGCATCCGGATGGCGCCGGGCCAGGTGCAGAACAGCACGGTACGGATGTACGCACCCGGTGGCGGGGCCGCCACGCGTCGCCCGTCCGCGTCGCCCCGACCGCCGAGCAGCCGACCCACCGTCACGCCGACGCCGACTCGTCGCTCGGTCGAGGTGGCGAGGACGAGCGCCCCGGCCACCGACGCGCCGACCACCAGCTCGGCCCGGGCCAACGCCCGGTGGTGCGAGGGCTGACCGCTCAGTCGGCCACCCTCAGATCGAGCCACATCAGAATCTCGTCCCGGTCGTCATCGGGAGCGACCCGCAACGCGCCCGGCAGCCGGCCGACCTCCCGGTACCCGAGGCGGCCGTAGAACTTGTCCAACCCCAGCCCGTCACGCACCGTGACGTGCAGCGCCTCGTGGCCAAACGCCCTGCCCAGTCGGGCGGCCTCCACCATCAGCGCCGAGCCGTAGCCGGCGCCCTGGGTGTCCGGGTGGACCATCACCCGCTTCAGCACACACCAGTGCGCAGTGAGCGGAAAACGGTTGTCACTGAAGATCAGCATCGCCGCCAGCCGGTCCCCGGAGTAGCCGACCAGCAGCCGGTCCGGTCCGTCGGCGATGCCGGCGAAGGTCGGATCGGCGGTGACGAGCACGTCGGTGGCGGTGACCGGTGGCACGAAACCGACCGCCCCGCCGGCGTTGCTGACGTCCACCCAGAGGTCGACGATCTCGGCACGCAGCTGCGGGGTCAGGTCAGGATCGAGGACGAAGCGCAGACTCACGCTCGCCATCCTGACCCGACGACCAGGCCCATGACCCGCGACAGTGACGCGCCCGACAACCGCCGTTCAGCACGTGTTCCTGATTGTCTGTGCGGGAGAGGGGATTCGAACCCCCACATCCTTCCGGATACAGGTTCCTAAGACCTGCGCGGCTGCCATTACGCCACTCCCGCCAACTCCCTGAGTCTAGAGTGTCTGGCTGCGACGGTGTTGAGCCCGGCCTCCTTGAGAAGGGTCGAGATCGTGCCGTGACCAACTCTGTATCCTCCGCCAGGCAGATCGCGAAGAATGCCGGACAGCCGCTTCGGCCCGACATCCGGGTGCTTCAGCGCCTGTTCTATCACCGCCGCACGGTGAGCCCTCGAACGCCAACTGCGATTCGGACGTGGTCTCAACACTCCGTCCTGCTCCAGTCTTCGCCGAACCTTGTGCAGATACGCCGGGGTCCAGCCCCACTGCCGTGCCGCCTGCGTGGCCGTCACCTGCTGGGCATCGACCTGACCGAACAGGTCGACGACTTCCTGGCGAGTGGCCGGTCGGCGGTCGGAGCTGGATGCGCCGTCGTCGCGTTCCCTCCCATCGGTCGGCGTCGCGACGATGAGATCAGCAGCTCGGTTCCGACGGCCGGCATAGGTGTCGGTCTGGCTGTGGCAGTTCGGGCAGAGGATCCGCAGGTTCGGTGGCCGGTTGTCGAGGAAATCCCCGTTGATGTGGTCGACGTGCAGAATGAGCGACTCGCCCCGCCACACCGGCCCTATTCCGCACCCCTCGCACTCCTCCAGCACGCCGATTGTGCCCAGCGCCCACTTCAACCGCGCGCCGGGCGTCCGTCGGGACCCAACGGGCAGCACGACCAGGAGCTGCGCGGATGTGGTGCGCCGTTCGCCAGCCCGCCCCTTGTTGTGTGCCTGCCTGGTGAAGTGCGACGTGTCGATGCCGAATCTCTTGAGCTGTCGGCTGATGTGTGCGTGCGAGCCACCGCTGACGCGAACGCCGAGCAACCGCATCACCTCGGTGATGTTGTGTGCGGCGGCGGCAGCGGCGGCCAGCGCTTCGGGCGTGTACTTGTATCGAACCACTGACGGACCGTAGCGAAACGGTCCGACAGGTCAGTCCAGGCCGAGGTCGCGGCGGAGCTTGGCGACGTGCCCGGTGGCCTTGACGTTGTAGAGCGCGCGCTCGACCTTGCCGTCGGCGTCGATCACGAACGTCGAGCGGATCACGCCGGTGACGGTCTTGCCGTAGAGCTGCTTCTCGCCGTACGCGCCGTAGGCGGTCAGCACGGCCTTGTCCGGGTCCGACACCAGCGGGAAGGTGATGGCGTCGCGCTCGCGGAACTTCGCCAGCTTCTCCGGCTTGTCCGGGGAGATGCCGACGACCTCGTAGCCGGCGGCCTGGAGTGAGGCGAGCGAGTCGCGGAAGTCGCAGGCCTGCTTGGTGCAGCCGGGGGTCATCGCGGCCGGGTAGGCGTACAGGACGACCTTGCGACCTCGCAGGTCGGCGAGGGAGAGCTGGTCGCCGGTGTCGGTGGCGAGGGTGAACTCGGGCGCGGGGTCACCGGGGGAGAGGCGGTCGGGCGAGGTCATGGTCCCGACCCTACCGCCGTGGCGGCGAGCGCTGCCGCCGACGGGACGCGTCGGCGGGCCTGACCTGGAGTGATCAAGCCCATGCGTTGTTGCCAGAGTCTGGCAACAACGACGGTTGGGAAATAGGCTGACCCACGCCGGCCCGGTCGGGCCCGCTGACGCGTGGGAGGTCGCGTGGAGACACTGGCGATGCACATCTCGAACGGGATCATCGACGGTCCCGTGGCAGCGATCTTCGCTGCGCTCGCTCTTGCCGCGCTCACCGCCTGCGTTCTGCGCGGCCGGCGCGACCTGGACGACCGGCTGGCCCCGATGGCCGGCCTGGTGGCGGCGTTCATCTTCGCCGTCCAGATGCTCAACTTCCCGATCTTCACGGCCGGTGTCAGTGGTCACCTGCTCGGGGGCGCGCTCGCCGCCATGCTGGTCGGCCCGTGGGTCGGCGCGCTCTGCGTGGCAGTGGTGCTGGTCGTGCAGGCGCTGATCTTCGGCGACGGCGGCGTGGCGATGCTCGGCCTCAACATCACGAACATGGCGTTGCTCGGCACTGCCGCGGCGTACGCGCTGATCGCGCTGCTGCTGCGGGTGCTGCCCCGCACGCGGGCCGGTCTGGCCGTGACCGCGTTCGTCGCCGCGACGCTCAGCGTGGTGGTGGCGTCGCAGGGCTTCGTCCTGGAGTACTGGCTGGGTGGCACCACCGACCTGGGCAACAACCTGGGTGGCCTGGCCGGCACGATGGCCGGCGTCCACCTGCTGATCGGCATCGGCGAGGGCCTGATCACCGCGACCACTGTGCTCACCGTCGCGAAGGTACGCCCCGACCTGGTGTACGCGCTGCGATCCCTGCGCGCGCCCGCCGCTCCCGCCGTTCCGGTCGCCGGAGGTGTCCGATGAAGAACCGCTCCTGGGCCTTCCTGGCCGGCGGCCTGCTGGTCGCCCTGCTGCTCGCCGGCGTGGTGAGCAACTACGCCTCCTCGCACCCGGATGGGCTGGACTCGTCACTGCTCAAGGGCTGCACAGTCGACGCCGACGACAACATCGTCGGGGGTAGCTGCCCGGCCCAGCAGGCCCGTGACCACGAGTTGGCCGACAGCCCGCTCGCCGACTACGGCGTCCGGGGCGTGCGGAACAGCTTCGTCTCCACCGGCCTCTCCGGGGTGCTCGGGGTGCTGGTCACCTTCGCGATCGGGGCCGGCGGGTTCTGGCTGCTGCGGCGTCGATGTGGCGCCCCGACCGATGCTGACGCGGCGACGCCCACCGAGGGCGACTCCGTGACGTCCGGCGACGTTCGTCGCCGCGCCGACGCGGCCAGCTGAGCAAGGGGTACGCGGATGGGGGCCGGTCACGGGCACGTGCTGTACCGCGAGTCGGATTCGCCGGTGCACCGGCTCCCGCCCGAGGTCAAGATCGTGGCGATGGTGGTCTTCACCCTTGCCGTGGTGGCCACCCCACGCGAGGCGTTCTGGGCCTTCGGCGCGTACGCCGTGCTGGTGGCGGCGGTGGCGGCGCTGGCCCGGGTGGGCCCACGGTGGTTGCTCAGCCGGGCGCTGATCGAGCTGCCGTTCGTGCTGTTCGCCGTGGCACTGCCGTTCCTCGGCAGCGGCGACCGGGTCGAGGTGCTGGGTCTGCGGTTGTCCGAGGACGGGCTGCACGGCGCGTGGAACATCCTGGCCAAGGGCACCCTGGGGGTGCTCGCCTCGCTGCTGCTCGCCGCTACCACCACCACCCGGGACCTGATCGTGGGGCTGGACCGGCTGCACTGCCCGCAGGTGCTCACCCAGATCGCCACGTTCATGCTGCGCTACCTCGACGTGCTGGTCGGCGAGGCGCGGCGGATGCGGGTGGCCCGGATCTCCCGGGGCGACGACCCGCGCTTCCTGTGGCAGTTGCGCGGCTTCGCCGCCGGGGTCGGGGCGTTGTTCCTGCGCGCCTTCGAGCGTGGCGAGCGGGTCTATCTCGCGATGCTGTCCCGGGGCTACACCGGGCGGATGCCCGCCGTGTGGCAGGGCGAGGGCGCGGCGAGCGCTGGTCAGTGGCTGGTAGCGGCGACGGTGCCGGTGTTGGCGGCCTCCATCGCCGCCACCGCCGTCGTGCTGTCATGATCGGTGTCGTGCAGACCGCTGTCTCGCTGGACGTTCGGGGCGTTCGCTACGCGTACCCGGACGGGCACGTCGCCCTTCAGGGGGTCGACCTGAACGTGCCGCGTGGCGACCGGGTGGCGCTGCTCGGGCCCAACGGCGCCGGCAAGACCACCCTGGTGCTGCACCTCAACGGCATCCTCACCCCGACCGAGGGCAGCGTGAGCGTCGGTGGGCTGACTGTCACCCCGGATCGGGCCACCCTGGCCGAGGTACGCCGCCGGGTGGGCATCGTCTTCCAGGACCCGGACGACCAGTTGTTCCTGCCCACGGTGGCGGAGGATGTGGCGTTCGGGCCGGCGAACCTGGGTCTGCGCGGGGCCGAGTTGGCCGCCCGGGTGGACGAGGCGCTCGCCGCGGTGGGGATGAGTGAGCATCGGGACCGGGCCCCGCAGCACCTGTCGTTCGGGCAGCGCCGCCGGGTGGCGGTGGCCACGGTGCTCGCCATGCACCCGGAGATCCTGGTGCTCGACGAGCCGTCGTCGAACCTGGACCCGGCGGCGCGTCGGGAACTCGCCGAGATCCTGCGCGGCCTCCCGGTGACCCTGCTGATGGTCACCCACGACCTGCCGTACGCGGCGGAGTTGTGCGAGCGTTCGGTGATCCTGGACGACGGCCGGATCGTCGCCGACGCCCCCACCCGCACCCTGCTCAACGACACCCCGCTGCTGGCGAAGCACCGCCTGGAACTCCCCTACGGCTTCACCCCGCAGCCGTAAACCCACCCCCAGCGGCCCACCCCCACCCCCACCCCCACCCTCGCCCGCGCCCGCGCCCGCGCCCTCGCCCTCGCCCTCGCCCGCGCCCGCGCCCGCGCCGATCTTGCACTTTCTGTCCCCGCCTTCCGGGGCGAAAGCCGCATATGGCCAACCCAAAGTGCAAGATCGGCGCGGGGCGGGGCGGCGCGGCGCGGCGGGGCGGGGCGCGGGGCGGGGCGGGGCGCGGGGCGGCGCGGGGTGGGGTGGGGCGGTTAGGGGGTGGGGGTTCGGGCGGGTGCTGCGGTTGTGGTGCGGGAGGTGGCGTGTAGGCGCAGGATGCCGGCGGCTGTCGCGCCCGCGCCGGTGATCAGGAAGAGCGCCACCATCACCCGGGCGGCCACTGGTGACCAGGGCACCGGGGCGATGGCGTTGGCGAACACGGCGGCGTTCGACGCTCCGGCGAAGAGCGCCAGGCAGGCCCCGGCCAACGCGGTCACGAAGTCGGCGGCCGGGCGGCGGCTCAGCGCGTACCAACCGGCGGCGATCGCGCCGAGGCCGGTGAGCAGGGACCAGATCTGCCCGGAGAGCAGCCCGACCAGCACGCCGCCCACGCCCTGGGCGCCAGCGTCCAACTCCCGTCCCACCGGGTACCCGACGGCCAGCACGCCGCCGACGATCAGCAACACGCCGAGCGCGGACAACGCGCGGGCGCCGGCCGGGGCGGTGGCGGCGAACAGGCCGAGCGCGCCCACCGCGAGCAGCCCCACGATGGTCACGGCCCACCAGGTGTACGCGTCCGGCGGCGGCACCCAGTCCAGCGTGCCGCCGATGGCCACCGGGTCGGTGCCGTCGCGCAGGGGGATGGTCCAGTCGCGGACCCGGTGCTCGCGATCCGGTGCGGCGCGTACCGCGGCCGGTGGTGCCGACTCCTGCCACAGCGCGCGCTGGTCGTGCCAGCGCGCGGTGGTGCCGTCGTCGATCCGTTTCCAGGAGGGTGCGGCGGCCGGGTCCGCCTCGGCCGGGAGCGCGGTGTCCCCGGCGATGGTGCGGTTCAGGTACGTGGCGGGGGAGTGGCTGTTCTCGAAGACCCCGTCCGGGCCGACGCGTAGGTACGGCTCACCGGAGTAGCCGATGACCTCGATGGCACGGCCGGTGCGGTTGGTCAGTTCCAGTCGGGCGCCCGCCTCGATGACGCGTACCTCGAGCCCTGGCCGCGCCGGTGCGACCCCTGTGGTCCGGGTGCGGTAGTCGGTGCCGTCCGGTGCGTCCGCGCCGTGCGCGGCGGCGGGCGCCGCGCTGATCACCGTCACCAGGCCGGCTGCGGCGGCGATCAGGCCGGCGCGGCCCAGCAGGGTACGGATCACTTGCCGGCCGCCGCCACTGCTGCGGTGAGAGCGTCCGGGGTGGGGTTCTCGACCTGTTGACCGTTGACCTTCACGGTCGGGGTGCCGGTGACGTTGCTCCGGCTGGCGTCGTCGGTGACGTGTTCGGTCCAGGTCCGGTACGTCTCGTCCTTCACGCAGCCGCCGAAGGAGCCCCGGTCGAGGCCCACGCTGGTGCCGATGTCGATGAGCTGGTCGTCGGTGAGCCCGGCGCTGCCCTCCGGCGGCTGTTGGGCGAAGAGCGCCTTGGCGTACTCGTGGTACTTGCCGTCCGCCGCGGCGCAGCCGGAGGCGGCCGAGGAGCGGGTGGAGTACTGGGTGGTGGAGAAACGGTTGAGGTACGCGACCGGGTGGTAGACCACTGTCGCCTTGTTCTCGGCCACCAACTGTTCGAGCGTCGAGCCGCTGGTCTGTTCGAACTGCTTGCAGGCCGGGCAGAGGAAGTCCTCGTAGACGTCGACCGTGACCGGCCCGCCGCCGGTGACGATGCCGGTGCCGTCCGCGTTGGCGCCGGGTGGCGTGGTGAAGCTGTCGGAGCGCTGGTTGGACCAGACGACCCACCCGACGACGCCGGCGATGACCAGGACGACGACTGCGGCGGCGGAGACCCAGATCGTGCGGCGGCGGCGCCGCTCGCGGGCCAACTGCTCGCGGACCACCCGGGCGGCGTCCCGCTGCCCCTTGCGACTACTCATCCTCGTCCTCCACAACGGGTTCGCCGGAAAGCCACCCGTCCACCGATACCGGCGTACGCGGCCAGATCAGCAGAAATCCGGCCAGAACCAAGAATCCCAGGTCCCGGAGGATCTCCGGGAGGTAACTGGGTGCTTGCCCCGCCGCCAGCTGCCCGCCGCTGCCGAAGCAGCCGCAGTCGATGGCCAGCCCACGCGTCCAGGCCGAGGCGATCCCCGCGATGAAGACCACCAGCAGCGCGGCGGACACCCCGGCGACGAGCCTGGTGGCCAGCCCGAGCAGCAGCAGCACACCCAACGCCAGCTCGACGAAGGGCAGGGCCGCGCCGATCACCGTCGCCACGTCGTACGGCATCACCTGGTACGCGTTGACCGCCCGCCCGGAGGCGGCGAGATCGCTGACCTTCGACGCGCCGGCGACCAACCAGACGGCGGCGAGGCCGAGCCGGGCCGCGATGCCGAGCCACGGGCGGACCAGTGGCCAACGGCCGCCCCGGGTGGAAGGTGCTGTCACGCTCATTTGTCGTCCCGTCCGCGCCGGAAGTTCCACGTTCAGCCGGTCAGGGCGTCGCCGACCGCCTCGACCAGGTCGTCCCGGGCCCGGGCGACCCGGGAACGGATGGTGCCGACGGGCACGCCTTCGACGGCGGCGGCCTCGGCGTACGACAGGCCGAGCAGTTGGGTCAGCACGAACGCGGAGCGGCGGTCGGGGCCGAGGCGGCGGACCAGGTCGGCGGCGCCGAGCTGACCGGCCGGGTCCGGGTACGGTCGGTCGGTGTACGCGTTCGCTGCCAGGCGCTCGTCGAGGCGCCGACGCCTGACGACAGTGCGCAGGTGGTCGGCGCAGGCCCGGCGGGCGATGCCGAGCAGCCAGGTGCGGACGCTGGAGCGACCCTCGAAGGCGGGGAGGGCACGGAACGCCCGAAGGTAGGTCTCCTGGGTCAGGTCGTCGGCGCTGTCCGGGTCGACCAGGGCGGCGGCGAACCGCCAGACGTCGGCCTGGGTCAGCCGGACGAACGCCGCCTGGGCGGTGGGGTCACCGTCGCGGGCGGTCAGCGCCCACCCGGTTGCCGGGTCCCGGGCGACCTCGTCGACCGGTTCTGCCGGAGTGGCGGCACCGGGGTCACGCGGGACAGGGATCACGACACATCAGGTTACGCGGCAGCCGGCGGCGCGTCAGGGTCGTTCGGCCCGTGGATGGTCTGCGCCACGTCGGGAACTTTTCCCCGATCCGGGCCGACTACCACTTCATGACGTGCGACAACCGACGCGCCCACCCCCCTCGGGTCGCCGAATGGGACACCCATCGGCGACCATGGCCGGCATGACTGTCGCCCCCCGCCGCTGGGCCGCCAGGCTGGCCGCAGCCGCCGGCCTCCTGGTCACCGTCGTCGCCTTGTTGATCGCGCCAGCCACCTCCGCGAGCGCCCACGCGGTGCTGGAGAGCAGCAGCCCGGCCGCCGCCTCCATCGTGCCGAGCGGGCCGTCCGAGGTGGTCCTCACGTTCAGCGAGTCGGTCCGCAAGGTGCCCGGCAAGATCCGCGTCATCGCGCCGGACGGTTCCCGGGCCGACCGGGGTGAACCGTCGTTCAACGGCGGTGTGGTGACCATTCCGGTGGACCCGGCCGGTGCCCGCGGCACCTACCTGGTCAGCTTCCGGGTGATCTCCGCCGACAGCCATCCGGTCTCCGGGGCGTACACCTACTCGGTCGGCGCACCCTCGACCCCACCCGTCGACTCCGGCACTGACAGCCGCGCCAACCCGGTGGTGGGCACGGCGGTGAAGGTGGCCCGCTTCCTCGGCTACGCCGGCCTGGTGCTGCTGGTCGGGCCGGCGCTCGTGCTCGCCGCGCTCTGGCCGCGACGGCTCTCCCGGCGGGGGCCGACCCGGCTGGCCTGGACCGGCCTCGGTCTGGTTGCCTTCGCCACAGTCGCCGACCTGTGGTTGCAGGTGCCCTACACGGCCGGCGGTGGTCTCTTCGACGTCACCGGCGAGGGGTTCGGCAGCGTGTTCGGCAGTGCCTTCGGCGCCGCCCACCTGGTCCGACTCGGCCTGCTGGCGGCGTCCGTCTTCCTGCTCCGCCCGCTGCTGGCCCGGCCCGCCGGCCGCGCGGACGCGATCATCCTGGCCGTGCTCGGTGGCGCCGCCCTGCTGACCTGGCCGCTGGCCGGGCACCCGGCGGCCTCCCCGGCGCCGGCGGTCTCCGTGGTGGTCGACGCGGTCCACCTGGGCAGCATGGCGGTCTGGCTGGGCGGTCTGCTCATGCTCGCCGTCTTCCTGCTGCGCCAGGCCGACGAGCGGGAGTTGGGCGCGATCCTGCCGATCTGGTCGCGCTGGGCGGCGCTCGCCGTCTCGGCGCTGCTGCTGGCCGGCACCGTCCAGGCGCTGATCGAGGTGGCCACCCCGCAGGCGCTCTTCGACACCACGTACGGGCGCTTGCTGCTCGCCAAGATCGGGTTGTTCGCGCTGGTCATCGCTGTTGCCGCGTACTCCCGGAAGTTGGTGCGCAGCCGCGTCGCGGCGCAACGCCCGGCACCGGTGCGCCGGGCGGTCCTGGTGGAGTTGGCCGTCACAGTGGTGGTGCTGGCCGTGTCCGCCACGCTCGTGCAGACCACGCCCGCCCGCACCGCCGCGGCCGGCCCGTCCGCCGGCGCCGAGGCCGGCTTCTTCAGCACCAGGCTGTCCAGCCCGCTGCTGACCGTCGAGGTCGAGGTGAGCCCGGCCGAGCGGGGCAACAACTCGGTGCACCTGTACGCGTACGACAAGGCCAACCAGCCACTGCTGGTCGCGGAGTGGAAGGCGACAGTCGCGCTGCCCTCGGCCGGGATCGAGCCGATCGAGGTGCCGTTGCTCCGGTTGACCGACAGTCACGCCTACGGCGACATCAGCCTGCCGACCCCCGGCGAGTGGCAGCTGAAGATCACCGCCCGAACGACCGACATCGACCAGGCCACGGTGACCGCCACCGTGCCCATCCGTTAGAGAGGTTCGCGAAACCCATGACCCGATTCCGGCGTACCGCAACCGCCGCAGCCGCCCTGGCGTTCACCGCCGCCGCCACCGCTGTGCTCGGCTTTGCCGGACCGGCGTCCGCGCACGTCACGGTGAACCCGAAGGAGGCGACCCAGGGTGGCTACGCCCGGGTGGCGTTCCGGGTGCCCAACGAGAGCGACAGCGCGTCGACCACCAAGCTGGAGGTGGTGCTGCCGGAGAACGCCCCGGTCGGCTCGGTGTCGACGATGCCGGTGCCCGGCTGGACTGTCGCCACGGAGAAGCGCAAGGTGGACCCGCCGATCGAGGTGCATGGCAGTCAGCTCACCGAGGCGGTCTCCAAGATCACCTGGACGGCCTCCGGTGACGCGGGGGTGAAGCCGGGTCAGTTCCAGGAGTTCCCTGTCTCGCTGGGGCCGCTGCCGCAGGTCGACTCGATGGTCTTCAAGGTCCTGCAGACCTACTCGGACGGCAACATCTCGCGGTGGATCGACGAACCGGCGCCGGGTGCCGAGGAGCCGGAGCACCCGGCCCCGGTGCTCACCCTGGCCGCCGCGGCGGCGCCGTCGGGTTCGGCGTCGCCGGCCGCAGCCGTCGCCTCGCCCGACGACGATGACGACGACGACGGCAACGGGCTCGCTGTCGGCCTCGGTGTGGCCGGTCTCGTCGCCGGTTTGGCCGGCCTGGTGCTGGGCGGGCTCGCGTTCACGCGTACCCGTCGGGAGCCGGTCGCCAAGGCCTGACCCTGTTCACCCGCTGGCCCGCCGGATCTTCCGGCGGGCCAGCGTGCTTTTCGGAGTCGATGTCGGCCGTGCCGTGGATATCCCCTGATCAGACGGTGTACGTCGGTAAGGTCGGCCGGGTGTTTGGCTACGGAGGGGGGACGGTGCGGATGCGGTTCGTGCGGGTGATCGCCGGAGTGCTGCTGTTGGTAGTGGGAATTCCGGCGCTGTTCGCCGGTGGCGGGCTGTGGCTGGTGACCCGACACACCGACCCGGACGGGTCCTTCGCCGCCCGTTTCGAAACGGTCCGCACCCCTGGTCACGCGATCGTCGTCACCGACCTCGACCGGTTGCTGCGGCAGGAGGCGCCCTTCGCGCGTACCGAGCAGACCCGGCTGCGCCTGGACGCCCGCACCACGGGCGGGCCGGCCTTCGTCGGACTGGCGCCCACCGCCGAGGTGCGCGGTTGGCTGGAGGCGGTGCCGCACGCCACGGTCCGTCGGGTGGCGCTGGCCCGGGGTCCGCTGCCGGTCCGGCTCGATCCGGCCGGTCCGGCCGCCGACACCCCGGGTGTCGCACCGGCCGACGGGCCGGTCACGCCGCTGGGCCGGCCCTTCTGGGTACGCGAGGGGATCGGCTCGCTGGAGTGGAGCGCGGACGACCTCGCCGGCGAACCCATGAGCCTGGTGGTGATGCGCCCCGACGGCGAGGGCGACCTGGCCCTGGACCTGCACGCCGAGTTGCGGGTCGGGTGGACCGGCCCGGCCACCTGGGGTCTGCTGACCGTCGGCGTGCTGCTGGTGGTGTGCGCGGCGCTGCTCCTCCTGCGGCCGCTACGGCCACGCGAGGTGATCTTCGTGGTCGAGCCGGATCAGGTGCCGGTGCTCGCCGGGCGGCTCGGGGTCACCTCGCTGAGTGGCCTGGGCCCCCGCCGACCCGATCCGAACCCGCCGTCGCCGGCGCGACAACTCGCCCCGGTCGGCGCCGGGGCCCTGGAACCCGCCCGGTCGGCGATCGGCGGGGCCCGCGCAGCCACCCTCGCGGACCTGGACGAACCGGTCCGGTTGCCCCGCCCGCCGGAGGTGACGCTGAGCCTCGCCTGGCCGCCGGCCGACGTGGAGGAGCCCACGACCCGGCCGGTGGCGGCCGCACCGGGCGACGACCCGGCCCGTGGCGGCCCGGTCGGGTGACAGCCCAGCCGGTGGCGGTGGGTGAGACAGCGAGTGGCCCTCCGCGCTGCCGACGCGGAGGGCCACCCTCACCGGGGGATCGGTGCTACCCGAGCGACGCTTGAGGTAGATGAGGACAGATTAGCGTTGAACGTGGCTACTCGGGAGGTCTGTCCAATTGGTGCGATTTTCCGCACTGGGTCCCGAGCGCACCGGCAACACCGCCAGCAGCAGCAGGCTGAGCAGCACGTAGGTGTTCTGCACGACGAAGTCCACCGGGTCATGAGTGCGGACCGGTCCCGCCCCCCAGGCCTGGAACGTCACCACGCCGTAGATGGTCACGGCGGTGATGCCCAGCGCGAGCCCGGCCAGCCAGCGACGCCGGCGTGCCTCGTCCGGGCGGTCCGCGCTCAACGCCGCGTCGGCGAGCAGCACCACCGCCGGCACGAACCAGTAGATGTGGTGGGTCCAGGTGATCGGGCTCGCCAGGGAACCGACCAACCCGGTCAACGTCAGCCCGGTCAACGGGTCACCGGCCCGCGCCGCGCGGGCGGCCCGCCACAGCCCGTAGCCGGCGACCACGGCGACCAGCAGCAGCCAGAGCAGCCGGCCCGGCTTCTCCGGCTCGGTGAACCGGCTGAGCAGGCCGAACAGCGACTGGTTGCCGACGATGTCGGTGCGTCCCACCCGCTCGGTGGTCCACAGCTCGTGTGTCCAGAACCGCCATGAGTCACGTGGGGCGATCGCCGCCGCGAGCACTGTCGCCGCCGCCGCTGTCGCGCTCGCCACCGCCGCGGCCCGCCACCGCCGGGTGGCCAGCAGATACACGATGAAGATGCCGGGAAAGAGCTTGAGCGCCGTCGCCAGCCCCACGCCCACCCCGGCCCAGCGTCGCGCCTGCGGCACCGCGAACAGCAGGTCGGCCAGGATCAGCACGACCAGCAGCATGTTGATCTGGCCGAAGGTGATCGTTTCGCGGATGCTCTCCACCGCCAGCACCAGCAGTACGGCGGAGATCAGGGTGAACGTTCGGGGCAGGTGGTGTCGGGCGATCACCGGGGTCACCAGCCACCGGGTGGTCAGCACCACGGCCAGCACTGTGAGCGCCGTGAAGATCGCCACGGTGGCGCCGAGCCGCAGCAGACCGAACGGCCACAGCAGTAACGCGCTGAAGGGTGGGTAGGTGAAGTACAACTCGCCCTGCACCCGGTCGGGTTGGACGTAGTCGTAGAGCGGGTGGCCGACGCGCCACCAGTCCATCGCGGACATGTAGATCTTGAGGTCGAAGAAGTTGTGCACGAGGCCGGGCAGATACAGCGCTGGCAGCACGGCGCTGAGGGCCACCACCGCGACCAGACGACGGACCGTACGGCCGCCGGGATCGTCTTCGGTGACGGCGGGCGGTGCGACGGGTTCTGCTGGCACCCCGAAACCCTAGCGGGCCGGTCCGCCGAGAGCGCGCAGCCGCGAGGCGTGGGCTGCGCGTAGGCTGTCCCGGTGGCTGATCTCCTCGTCTGGATCGACTGTGAGATGACTGGGTTGGACCTCGGCAGGGACAAACTGATCGAGGTTGCGGCACTGGTCACCGATCCCGACCTCAACGTGCTGGGTGACGGTGTCGACGTGGTCATCCACGCCGACGAGGCGGCGTTGGAGGGGATGCCGGAGGTCGTGCAGACCATGCACGCCAGGTCCGGCCTCACCGAGGAGGTCCGTCGTTCGGTGGTCACCCTCGCCGAGGCCGAAGACCTGGTCCTGGAGTACGTCCGCACCTTCGTCAAGGATCCGCGTACGGCGCCGCTGTGCGGCAACTCGATCGCCACCGACCGGGGCTTCATCGCCCGGGACATGCCCCGCCTCGACGCCCACCTGCACTACCGGATGATCGACGTGTCGTCGATCAAGGAACTCTGCCGCCGCTGGTACCCCCGGGTGTACTTCGGCCAGCCGCAGAAGGGTCTCGCGCACCGGGCGCTGGCCGACATCCGGGAGAGCATCCGGGAGCTGGAGTACTACCGGCGCACCGTCTTCGTTCCGCTGCCCGGCCCGGACGTCGAGACCGCCAAGGCCATCGCCGCCGAACTCTGACCCCTGCCGCGCTGACCGGCAACCCGCTGGACGTGCCCGGCCGTGGTGTGGCTATTATTGGTCCGCACCCCGCCCGGAGCGATCGACCGGGCGACGGCGGCATGGTGGCTGTAGCTCAGTTGGCAGAGCACCGGGTTGTGGTCCCGGTTGTCGGGGGTTCAATTCCCCTCAGTCACCCAGTTGGTTTCACTGCTCAGGCCCCCTCTTCGGAGGGGGCCTGAGTCGTTGTCGGGCGAAGTGGGGGACCACGCGAAAGCCCCCTCCGAAGAGGGGGCTTTCGTCGGCTTGCTCAGGCGGTCGGCGTGGGGGACGGGGTGACAGTCCCGTCCGGGGTCGGGGTGGTGGCGTCCGGGTCGGCCGGAGGCTCGTACGGAAGGGCGCTGCCCTTGACGTACTCGTCCCAGCTCATGTTCCAGTCGGTCCAGCCGTTGCCGTTCTGGAGCTTGCGCTCGGTGCCCTTGACCGTGATCGGGTCGCCGATCTGGGTGTTCTTGAAGAGCCAGTCGCCGTTGGCCATCGACACGTTCACGCAGCCGTGCGACACGTTCGTGGTGCCCTGCTGCCCCTCGGACCAGGGCGCCGCGTGGATGAACTCCCCGCCCCAGGTGAGGCGCTGCGCAAAGTCGATCTTGGTGCGGTAGCCCTCATCGGGGCCCAGCTCCTCGAACGTGTCGAAGACCGTCTTGCGCAGCTTCTCGATCACGACCATGGTGCCGCTGGACGACGGGGTGCTCTTCTTGCCCAGGCTCACCGGGATGGTCTTGATCACGGAGCCGTTGCGGGTCACCGTCATCCGCTTGGTCTTGTTGTCCACGGTCATGACCACCGCGGCGCCGATCTTGACGTCCACCGAGAGGTCGGCGCGGCCGTACCAGTCCGCACCCATCGGCAGGCCGCCGGCCTGCACCCGGTAGGAGACCTTGGTGTTCGGCTTCCAGAACTCCTTCGGCCGGTACCGGATCTCGGTGGGGCTGACCCAGTGCCAGATCCCCTCCTGCGCTGGGGTCGAGGTGACTGTCATCCGGCGCTGCACGTCGTCGCGGTAGTCCTCCGGGATGGCCCGGCTGAACTTCACGATCAGCGGCATGCCCACCCCGACGACCTGGTTGTCGCCGAGGAAGCTGCTCACCCGTACCTGATTGCCGGGCTTGGCCATTGTGGTGAAGGTGCTCGTCGCGGTGGCCGGGCGTCCGTCGTCGCCCTTGGCGGTCACTGTGGCCGTGTAGCTCGTGCCGTAGGCCAGCGCGCCGGTCGGCAGCCACGACTTGCCGTCCTTGGCGAGGGCGCCCTCGACCGCCTTGCCGGCGGCGTCCTTCAGCTCGACAGCGGTCTCCACGGCGTCCTTCGTGGTGAAGGTGATGCCGGTGGACGCCGGCACGTCCTTGGCGTCGGCCGCCGGCTCGCTGATCGTCGCGGCGGCCTTCGGTGCCGGGTTCTCCCCGCCGCCGTGCCACGAGGACGGCTTGCCGCCGTCGCCGTCGGTGCAGGCCGAGGTGAAGGCCAACGCCACGGCGAGAAGCCCCGCCGCGAACACGCGGCGTCGCCCACCGGGCCTGATCAGCTGGTCCTGGCTAGCTCGCATGCATTCCCTCACAGTTGTGGTCGCTGCCCCATCGTCTCTTACTGACGCGCCAGAGCCGGCCCCGGTTGCCGAGGGTGAACCGAAACACGCCATCAATAGTGCCCGAATCCTGCTACTATCCGGCGTTTCGTGAGCCTGGTTCGTCTCCGTGCCGGGAGCGTGGGGGTCGCCGCGCAGTCATCGAGCGGCGGGAGTGCAAGGGTACGCCGGCCCGGCCAACGGCCGAGCCGGCGCAACGAGGCCGACGGCTCAGACCGCCGGGCCGGCCCCACCACTGGGCACCGGCAACGCGCTGCCCTTGACGAACTCCGACCAGCTCAGGCTCCACGCCGTCCAACCGTTACCGGCCGCGATCCTGCGCTCGGTTCCCTTGATCGTGATCGGGTCACCGATCCGGGTCTTGTCGAACAACCACCTGGCGTTCGCCATCGACACGTTCACGCAGCCGTGCGAGACGTTCTGCCGCCCCTGCACGTGCTCCGACCAGGGCGCGGCGTGGATGTACTCGCCACCCCAGGTGAGCCGCTGGGCGAACTGGATGTCGGTCACGTAGCGGTTGGCCGGATCCGGGTCGTCGCGGGTGTCGAAGACGGTGGCTTCCTTCTTCTCCATCACCACCAACGTGCCGCTCGACGACGGTGTGCTCTTCTTGCCCAGGCTCACCGGAATGGTGCGCACCGCGGCGCCGTTCTCGTACACAGTCATCTTCTTGTTGGCGTTGTCGACCTTCATCTCGAACGATCGGCCGATCTTGGCGGTGGCCTTGCGGTCGATGTCGCCGTACTTGCCGTTGCTCAGCGGCATCCCCGCCAGCGCGATCCGCACGGTGATCGTGGTGCCCGGCTTCCAGTACTTCGGAGCCCGGTAGTAGGCCTGCGTGCCATTGCTCACCCAGTGCCACGCGCCCGGCTGCGGCGGGTCGGTCTGGACGAACATCCGCTTCTGCACCGCCGCCCGGTCCTTCTTCGGGATACCCGGGTGGAACTCGGTGACCACCGGCATGGCCACCCCGTAGCTCTTGTCGTCGAAGAGATACAGGCCCGAACCGATAGTCGACTTCGGCTTGGCCATCGTGGTGAAGCTGCTGGTGCCCTGGCTGCTCGTGCCGTCCGACGCGCTCGCCGTCACAGTGGCCGTGTAGCGGGTGCCCCACTTCAGCGGAGCTGACGGCACCCAGGACGAACCATCGGTACGCAGCTTGCCCTCGATCGAGCCGCCGCCGTCCGCCGTCAGGGTGACCGCGGACACCTTCCCGCCGTCCGGGAGCTTCGCGCTGATCTCCGTACTCACCGGCCTGTTCTTCGTGCCGTTCGCCGGGCTCAGCGTGAGCGCTGGCCCGCTCGGCGTGCTCGGTGTCGAAGGTGCGGCCGAGCCAGGGGTGGCGCTCACGTCCGAGGACGCCCCGCCAACGAATTCCGGCTTCTTCTCGCCGCCGCCGCATCCGGTCAGTGCCAGCGACGCCGCCAGAGTCAGGGCGCCCACCACCGCCCCGGCTCGCGTGAACCGTGCCATGCCCACCTCTGTTCTCGCGTACCTGGCGGACATCGTGCCGCATCACCGCCCCAACCCACGCCCCGATCTTGACGGCGGTGGCCGGTTTGGGGCTTTTTGCCGGCAAAGCTCGACCGAAGGGGGGACCCGGGTAACCGAATTGGAGCGCGCCTTCCGGGGGTGCTAATGTTCTCTCCGTTGCCGACGAGCGCCGCTAGCTCAACTGGCAGAGCAGCGGACTCTTAATCCGCGGGTTCGGGGTTCGAGTCCCTGGCGGCGCACCAACGATCAAGGTCCTGACCTGGTGGTTCACACCGGGTCGGGGCCTTTTTTGTGTCTTCGGTACGTCCGGTAACTGGCGGACACACACGGCGGTACGACGATGATCTTCTCGCTCAACGGTTGGCGTTGAGGTGGACGATGGCGCCGTTGAGGACGGTGGCGAAGAGCGTCCACGCGGCGTACGGGGCCAGTGCGACGGCCGCGACACGGTCGGTCCGTGCGGCGCGACGGAGCAGCATGAAGTTGGAGGCGTTGAGCGCGGCGATCTCGGCCAGCGCGACGGTGGGTCTGTGAGCCTTGAAGAACAGCGCGCTCCAACCGAAGTTGAGGGCCAGGTTGAGCCCGTAGGCACGGGTGAACGCGGCGCGGTCGGTTCCGCTGGTGCGGTCCAGCACGCGGGCGCCGGCCACCGCGATCAGGGCGTACAGCGGCGTCCATGCCAGCGGGAACGCCACGGGCGGGGGTTGCCAGGTCGGCTTGCGTAGCCGTTGGTACCAGCGTGAGGAGGCGTCGGTGACCGTCGCCCCGGCGGCGGCTGTCACGGTGACCGCTGCCGCGGTCCTGGCCAGGGTTGGTAGTCGCATGCCGTTCAGCTACCCGGCTTGCGACGGATCAATCGCGCTCCGTTCACCGGCCGGCGGGCGGTGGAACGAGAGCGGAACGCTGTCGGAGTGCTCAGTTAGCCTCTGCGCCATGCCGATGATCACGATCGCCGATGAAGTGACCGGAGCGCCGAGAGGTCCTGGGTGGACCATGGAGATCTTCGAGGAAGAGGTACGTCTCGGCGAGCTGATTCGACGGCGGGTCTTTCTGGAGGTCGCGGAGTCCGGCGGGCAGGTCGATCCGGAGGAGCGGACCCGGGCGACGCTCGAGGCGTTCGGCCGCAACGGCTTCGTGGTGCTGGTCGACGACCGGCAGGTGACGGCCCTGGACGACAAGGTCCACCTGCATGCGGGGTCCCGGATCACGTTCCTCAAGCTCGTCCCTCTGGTCGGTGGCTGATGGACACGTTCGACCCGGAGCAGGCGCTGCGCGACGTGGTCACCACCTTCAGGGGGCGGTGCGAGCGCAGGCAGAACGCTCTCAACGAAACTGATCAGCGGGACTTCGTCGATCGGGTGAGCATGGTGTGCGGCTGGGCGCCGGACGGCACCGGGCCGGCGCTGCTCGCCGCGCTCAATGACCCGGCCGGGCCGTACGAGCTGGCGCCCCCGCAGATCGAACTGCTGCCGGATGCCACGCGGCGGGCCGAGGAGCTTGGCGCCGCCGTCGCGGTGCTGGATGGTGACGGGGCGGATGACGACCGCCGGGCCGCCGCGGCGATGGCAGTGATCGATGGTCTGCCGAGGTTGCCCTCCAGCCAGGACACGCCGTGGGACGTCGCCCGGGGCGAGGTTTGGGAGCGGGCGACGCAGCTTTTGACCGTCCAGCCGGTGCGGGCGCGGCAGGTGGTGTTCGACGCATTGACCGTGCCGGGACAGGACAGCCACGGGCTGAACGGGCTGATCCGCGCTGTGCGCTCGGCCGGCGGGCTGACTGGATCCGGGTGGCTGGAACGGCTGGGCGGTCAGGCGTGGCTGGGATTCGATCGGTGGAGCGCGTCACTCGTGAGCTTCACCCGGGAGTCGTTACAAGCCGAGTACCTCGCCGGGCGTTCGCACCCGGCGGCCCTGGCGACCTGGCGGCGGACGCGGATCGAGCGCGGATATTCCGACATGGGCCCCGAGGGCGAGGCGATGTGGCCCATCGTCAACGTCGGCGAGCAGTGGGCTGACCGGGCCGTCGCGGACATCGACGCGATGCCGGAGGAGCGCCGATCCGAGTGGCAGGCGTTGCTTGCCCATTGCCTGCTCGGCGCGGACAAGGCGCGGCCGACGGCCGCCTGGCAGAAGAGCACCCGGGTTCTGCTCGACGCGGTCGGCGTCGACGAGTTCACCGATCGGCTCGACGACTGGCTTCCGCTGGTGGGCCTGCCGCGCAGTCTGCCGCTGCGCATGACCACGTGCTGCCCCGGTCACATCGAGGATTTTCCGCCGCGGCTGGCCGACCGCCACAACGTCGGGGTGCTGTGGGGCCTGCTCTGGGCGCGAGCGATGTGCCCGCCGTCGGAGGAGACCCTGCGCAGCCTCGGCCACATCGCGGAACGGGCCGCCCGCAAGGTTCCCGGCCACGGTCCGTCGAGCCCGAAGCTGGCGAACGTCGCGGTCGCGGTGCTCGTCGACACCGATCACCCCGCCGCCCTCGCGCAACTGGCCCGGCTGGCGTCGCGGCTCACCTACAAGAGCACCCTACGCATCGTCGAGAAGGGCCTGACCAAGCACGCCGAGGCGCTCGGCGTCGGCCGTGAGGACGTCGAGGAGATGGCCCTGCCCGGCTTCGGGCTGCCGCTCGCGGACAAGCTGGGTGACAGCTCGTACGAGGTCGAGGTACGCAGCGTCGATGCCGTCGTGGTGTGGCGCAACTCCGACGGCAAGGTGGTCAAGGCTCCTCCGGCGCAGGCGCGCAAGGACCACGGCGAGGAGTTGAAGGAGCTGAAGGCCACCGTCGCGGACATCGGTGCCACGCTGATCGGGACCCGCGACCGCCTGGAAGGGCTGCTGCGGCGCGACCGCGCGTGGACCGTCGAGCAGTGGCGGGAGCGGTTCCTGGACCACCCGCTGGCCCGGACCCTCGCCCGACGGCTGATCTGGACCGTCGACGGCGTCGCCTGCTGCTGGGGCGGCGAGGCCCTGCGCACCGTGGACGACACGGTGTTCGAACCCGCCGGCGACGCGACGGTACGGCTGTGGCACCCGGTCGACGATCCGGCTGCCGTCCTGGCTTGGCGGGACTTCCTGGCCCGGCACATGATCACCCAGCCGTTCAAGCAGGCGCACCGCGAGCAGTACCTGCTTACCGACGCGGAGCGCGCCACCGGCACGTACTCCAATCGCTTCGCCGCGCACATCGTGCGCCAGCACCGTCTCAACGCGCTGCTGTCCCGGCGCGGCTGGTCGCACGTTCGACACCGCAACGACGGCACCAGCTCCCCGGACCCCTGGCTGGCCCTTCCGGACTGGGAGCTGCGCGCCGTGCTGCACATCGCCGGGATCGAGGATCGGGTCGAAGATCTGATGTTCGACACGATGGGGACCGACCAACTGGTGTTCCTCCGGGGGGAGCGCACGCCGGTGCCGCTGGAGGAGGTTCCGGCTGTCGTGTTGAGCGAGGTGATGCGCGACGTCGATTTGTTCGTGGCCGCTGCCGGGGTGGGCAACGACCCGAACTGGTACGACGGTGGCCCCCAGGGCCGGTACCGCGACTACTGGTCGCAGAGCAGCTTCGGCGACCTCACCCCGACCGCCAGGACTCGTCGGGAGGTGCTGGCCGAGCTGATTCCCCGGCTGGCGATCGCCAACAGGTGCACGTTCACCGACCGGTTCCTCGAAGTACGGGGTGACCTGCACACGTATCGCATCCACTGCGGCTCGGGCAACATCCTGATCGCCCCGGACGACCGGTACCTGTGCATCATTCCCGACTCGGCGAAGGCGAAGGAGCCGGAGATGTTCCTGCCCTTCGAGGGCGACAGCCGGCTCGGCGAAATCATCAGCAAGGCGTTGTTGTTGGCCGCCGACAAAAAGATCAAGGATCCGGTGATCCTGCACCAGTTGGCACCGTGACAACGTGCCGCTGCTTTGGCGGGGTGTGCCCTGAGCGGCCCAAGGGCAGTGCGCGGTAGTGGCAGTTCAGCTGGTGGCCCGCTTCGGGAGTAGCAGCTCTTCGTGATCGAGTTCACGTTCCAGGACGCGGAGTTCCTCATCCGGCAACCGGCCGGAGTCGCGCCACCGCACGAGTTCCTCGCGCTGCGCGTCGATGGCCGTCCGCCGGACACGAAGCGCAGCCTCGTACGCCGGTGAGGTCTGTATCTCGGATGAGCCGCTCTGCTCCAGATGGTCCAGCCGCCCGCGGTAGCGAGCCAGTCGGGCCAGCAGTTGCGTACGGGTCTTGTTGACGGCCGCCGCGCTGTCCGGCTCCGCGGCGGCAACCTCGTCGAGCCGGGCCAGGGCGGCCTCGACCGCTGCCGAGCGGGCCTCGTTGCGTACGCGGGCCTGGTCGGCTTCGTTGGCGCGCAGGCCCAGCATCCGCACGAGCGGCGCGAACGTCAGGCCCTGCCCGACGAGTGTCACCAGGACGACCACGAAGGTGCAGAGCAGCAGGAGGTCACGGTCGGGAAAGGGTGCGCCGCTGTCGGTGGTCAGCGGCAGGGTGAAGATCGCGGCCAGGCTGATCACGCCACGGGTGCCGGACCAGCTCAGCGCCACCACTTCGCGGGAGGTGAGTCGGCGGGCGTTGCGGTCAGCGCGCTCGATCTGCCGGGCGGTCCCGGGGTCGTCCTGCTCGGAGATTCCGCCCAGCCGGGTGTGCAGCGACCGGGGGAGGGACTGGGTCAGCACCAGCCACGCGGGGCGCAGCAGGAGCACCACGCCGACCGATACCGCGACAGCGGTGACGATGGTCGACGTGTCGTACTGACGCAGGCCCTTGACGACCTCGGGAAGCTGCTGGCCGATCAGCAGGAAGACGAAGCCTTCGAGGAGGAAGTCGACCAGCCGCCATACCGCGCTGGTCTGCAGCCGGGCGGCACCCGAGGTGAGCTGCGGCGTCTTATGACCGACGATCAGCCCGGCGATCACCACGGCGAGCACCCCGGAGACGTGCAGTTCCTCGCCCAACAGGTAGGCCACGAACGGTGTAGCGAGTGAGATGGCATTCGACAACAGCGGGTCCGCGGTGAACGGTCGGGCCAGACGTACCAGCCAGGCCACTGCCGCTCCCACGGCGACCCCGCCGACCGCCGCCAGCACGAACTGGGCAACGGCGGACGGGAACGAGAACTCACCACCCACCGCGGCGGCCACCGCGACGCTGAGCATCGTCAGCGCGGTGGCGTCGTTGAGCAGCCCTTCGCCCTGAATGATCGTGACCATCTTCGGTGGCAGGTTCACTCGGCGGCCCACAGCGAGGGCTGCCACCGGGTCGGGCGGCGCGATGGCGGCGCCGACAGCGATCCCGGCAGCGAGCGTCGCCCCGGCGACGAACAGGTGGAACCCGATGCCGACCAGTACCCCGGTGAGGAGCACCAGCAGCACGGACAGGCTGACCACGATGCGGAGGTTCCGGCGGATGTCCAACAGCGAGGAGTCCAGCGCGGCGCTGTAGAGCAACGGCGGCAGCACGATCATGAGCACGAAGTCGGGATCAAGGCCGATGTTGGGGCCGGGGAGCAGCGCGTACGCGATGCCGATGAGTGGCAGAAGCGCTGCGGCCGGCAGACCGGTGCGGGCCGCCACCCACCGCACGACGACGATGACCGCTACAGCGGCGAGCACGAACAACAACATCGAATGGGTGCTCACCTGGTTACTTCCCCCTGGAGCGGCGCGAGGTTCCATCCACTGCGAGCGCGCGGCCGAGCCGGCAGCTCGGCGCCGTTGGTGCCGGTCAGCGCAGCATGCAGCAGTAACGAGCGTACCCGCTTGATCAACCGGACCTGGTCGACTGCTGGACACGGCCACCGTGCCCAGCACCGGCGACGACTACCGGTACGTCAACGTCACGGCCGGGACCGGTCCCCAGGCCCGTTCGGCCTGTTGCTGCGGCTGCGGGACGAGAAGTCTCGCCGGGCGCGGATCATTCCGACCACCCCCGACCCGCACGGCGACGGCGTGTCCCGGGACCGTGCTAACGTCTCGTCCCGTTGCCGACGAGCGCCGCTAGCTCAACTGGCAGAGCAGCGGACTCTTAATCCGCGGGTTCGGGGTTCGAGTCCCTGGCGGCGCACCAACGAAAAAGGCCCTGACCTGGTGGATCACACTGGGTCGGGGCCTTTTCGCGTACGCGGGTGCTGGGTCGTCGCTCGGTCGGTCACCATTGAACGCTGCGCGATCACCGGCTCCCGGTTCACCGGCGCCAGGCTCACCGACGTGCGCCTCAAGGACGTCCTGTTCGACGGCTGCCGCTTCGACTACGCCACCTTCCACCGCGTCACCGCCGCCGGCTCGGTCGCCTTCACCGACTGCACTCTCACCAACGGCGCGTGGTCCTCCTGCCGACTACCGCGCATCGCGCTGCGGTCATGTGACCTCGCCGGACTGGAACTGGACTCCTGCCACCTCGACGGCACCGACCTGCGGGGCAGCCGGCTGAAGGGCCTCAAGACGCCGCTGGACAACTTGCGCGGCGTCACCCTCGGCGAGGGCCAACTTCCTGACCTCACCCAGCTGACCGTCGCCGCCCTCGGCCTCACAGTGCGAAACGACTGAAGCCGAGGAGGCATTGTGCTCGCTGAACCCGCTGGCAGCCCGGACACGATCCTCGTCTGCATCCGGGGCAACTCCGGCTCCGGCAAGAGCAGCATCGCCCGCGAGCTACGACGCCGGCACGGCCGGGGCTGCGCCCTGGTCGAGCACGACTTTCGCCGACGCCTTCACCTACTGTCAGGAGCCGCCCGCCGAACGCGGCGCGTACATGATCAGGGCGACACCGATCAGGCAGATGCCGGCGCCGATGATGTCCCACCGGTCGGGCCGGAACTTGTCGACGATGATGCCCCAGGCGAGGGATCCAGCGACGAACACTCCGCCGTAGGCGGCGAGGATGCGCCCGAAGTTCGGGTCGGGCTGGAAGGTGGCGACGAATCCGTACGCGCCGAGGGCGATGGCTCCGGCGGCGATCCACCACAGGCCGCGGTGCTCGCGCCAGCCCTGCCAGATCAGCCACGCCCCGCCGATCTCGAACAGGGCGGCGACGATGAACAGCAGGATCGAGCGGACGACGGTCATGGGTGGACCGTACCGATCCGCCAGCGGACCCCGATCATGCCGGTGACCCGGTCGAACAGGCGCCTGGCGGGGCGATGGTGGCGAAGGGGATGGGGCAGTACGGCTGGTCGGCGCACTCGACGAGGTCGTCGCAGCCGGCCTTCACCGCGGCGCGCAGTGTGCCGGCGATGACCTGTAGGTCAGCGATCTTCACCTCGACCTCGGTCAGCTTCGCCTGGGCGCGGGCCCGCAGGCCGGCGTCGGGGTGGCGTCCGTGACGGTGCCGGCCCGCGTCGAGAAGCTCGGCGACCTCGTCGAGGGTGAACCCGAGCCGTTGCGCCGCTTTGATCACTCTGAGTACGGTGACCGTTTCGGCTGGGTAGAGGCGGTGTCCACCCAGGCTTCGGTCTGGTTCGGCGAGGAGACCGCGGCGTTCGTAGTAGCGCAGCGTCTGCGGGTTCACCCCGGCTGCGGCGGCGACCTGGCCGCTGCGCAATCCGCTCACGCCGTCGGCCCGGCGGCGGCTCGCAGCGCGAGCGCGTCGAGGACGTCGACGTGCGCGGCCGGCACCTGCACGTCGAGGCACAGCGTGCCGGTGTCGACGCCGAGGGTGAAGGAGAAGAACGAGCAGCAGGAGCTTTCCCGGGCGATGAGGTCCCGTGCGGTCGCCTCGGCGCTCGGGTCGAGATGCCACAGCAGCTCGGTGGGGGACAGCCGCTGCTGCCCCAGCAGGGCGGTGGCGAACAGGTTGTCGAATTCGGCCAGCCGCAGGGGCCGTTGCCCGCTCGGCAAGGTGCACGACTCGGGCACCCACGCCTGGGAGTCAGTGGTCATACCAACGACGGTAAGCCTGTACCTGAGTACCGGATGCAAGCCGGACGCTCAGCAAGCGTGCCGACCGGTCGGCACAGATCGGGGCCACCGATGCCGGGGGCGTTCAGACAGTCGGGCCTTTGTGGTGGTCGAGTTCGGCGCGGAGCGTGTCGGCGAAGCCTTCGGCCATGGCGAGTTGGTCGTGGAGGGCGGTGACGCGGGTGGTGGCGGCGGTGTGGAACATGGCGAGCCGGTCGAGCAGGGCGGCGCGGTCGGCGCCGGTGGCGGTGTCGAGGGCGTCGAGGACGGTGAGGAGGTCCCGCATCTCGTCGAGGGTGAAGCCGAGGGGTTTCATGCGTTTGACGACGGCGAGGCGGTCGAGGTCGGGCTCGGTGTAGAGGCGGAAGCCACCCTCGCTGCGGGCGGAGGGGACGATCAGGCCGGCTTCCTCGTAGTGGCGGATGGTGCGGATGCTCAGCCCGACCCGTTCGGCGGCCTCGCCGATCTGCATGAGGCGGCCGGTGGCCGAGCCGGAGCCGTGCTGCTCCGGCCCGGTCTCCCGGCTGGTGGTGGCCATCAGTGGCCAACGCCGAGCTGACCGGCGAGGGTGTCGTGGATGCGGGCGCTGGGCTTGTTCAGTTCGATGATCTCGACGGTCTTGCCGCGGGTGGCGTACTTGTGCGTGATGGCGTCGAGGGCGGCGACGGATGAGGCGTCCCAGACGTGGGCGTGGGTCATGTCGATGACCACCGTCTCGGGGTCGTTCGCGTAGTCGAACTGGCCCACCAGGTCGTTGCTGGAGGCGAAGAACAACTCGCCGCGCACCGAGTAGATCCGTGTCGTGCCGTCCGGGTCCAGAACGCTGGTGACCTCGACCAGGTGGGCCACCCGCCGGGCGAAGATCACCATGGCGGTGAGGACACCGACCACGACGCCGATGGCGAGGTTGTGGGTGGCCAGGGTGGTGGCGACTGTGGCGACCATGACGATGGTCTCGCCGTACGGCATCCGCTTCAGCGTGGCCGGGGCGACGGAGTGCCAGTCGAACGTCGACACCGACACGATGATCATCACGGCGACCAGGGCGGCCATCGGAATCACCGCCACCACGTCGCCGAGCGCGACGACCAGGACCAGCAGGAACACACCGGCCAGGAACGTCGACAGCCGGGTACGAGCGCCGGACGCCTTCACGTTGATCATCGTCTGTCCGATCATGGCGCAGCCACCCATGCCGCCGAAGAAACCGGTGACGATGTTGGCCACGCCCTGGCCCCAGGACTCGCGCGTCTTGCTGGAGGGGGTGTCGGTGATGTCGTCGACGAGCTTGGCGGTCATCAGCGACTCCATCAGCCCGACCAGCGCGATCCCCAGGGCATAGGGAGCGACGAGGGTGAGGGTGTTCATGGTCCAGGGAATCTGCGGCAGGCCGAGGGTGGGCAGACTGTCCGGCAGGGCGCCCTCGTCGCCGACGGTCGGCACCGCCACGCTGGCGAAGACGGTGACCAGGGTCAGGACCACTATGGCGACCAGCGGCGCCGGGATGGCGCGGGTGAGCCGGGGGAGCCCCACCATGATCGCCAGGGCGACGGCGACGAGCGGGTAGACCAGCCACGGCACTCCGAGCAGGTGCGGGACCTGGGCGGCGAAGATGAGGATGGCCAGGGCGTTGACGAAACCCACCATGACGCTGCGCGGGATGAACCGCATCAGCTTCGCCACGCCGAGCACGGCGAGCAGGATCTGGATCGCGCCGCCGAGAATCACCGCCGCGATCAGGTAGTCCAGACCGTGTTCCTTCGCCAGCGGCCCGACGACGAGGGCGATGGCTCCGGTCGCGGCGGAGATCATCGCCGGACGCCCTCCGCAGATCGCGATGGTGACTGCCATCGTGAACGAGGCGAACAGCCCCACGCGGGGGTCGACACCGGCGAGGATCGAGAACGAGATCGCCTCCGGGATCAACGCCAGGGCGACGACCAGACCGGCGAGGACCTCGGTGCGGAACACCTTCGGCGACAACCAGGACGGACGGGACAGACGCGGCCGGTTGACCGCGGACAGCACAGAAGACATACAGCCATTTCCACTCGGGCGTCCCGGGGACGCGCTCGGCAGCTACCCGCCGATCAGCGACAGTCGGTAGATCGGCGTCAGGGCGGCATCGCCCGGACACGTCACGGTCACCGGGGGGAGCGATGCGGCCTCGCCTTGAGCGCCGACAGCGAAGCTACCCTTCCGTAACTGGAGAGTTCATCGAACGTGGTGATCATCACTGGATCGCCACTGAACCCGACACAAGGCGTTGCCGGCGTCCGCAGACGCCGGCAATGCTCCGGTCAGTTGGCGTGGGTCAGGCGTGTGGCGATGCGCAGGCCCAGAAGGGTGTCGTTCATCCACGGCACCCGTTCGCGGTGCAGGCCGGCGGTCATCTGGTCCGCCCACACCTCGTACCGCCGCATGAGCGTGTTGGCGCGGGATCGCGCGCTGGTGATCAGGCAGTCGCCCAGTGGGTCACCGGGCAGGTTGGACGAGTCGACAGCGGGCTCGCAGGGCACCTTGAGGCTGGCCTGGTCGCGCAGTGGGCGGCTGGGGTCGGGCGAGCATGGCGTGGGGCCGCATTGGGCGTAGTTCCCGCTCGCCTTGGCATAGGCATTACCGATCTTGGCGTCCGTCGGCATGTTCACCGGGATCTGGTACTGCCCGAACAGGTTCGCGGACAACACGTCGTCCGAGTCGAGGGCGTTGGGCAGACCCAACCGGGTGTACGCCTGGAGCAGCCGCGCCGCCGTGTTGACTTTCTTCAGGGCGGTGGGCACCGGCCCGCTGACCTGGGTGCTCTGGTCCCGTACCCGGTCGTACATGGACTTCTGCCGGGCCTGGAGGAAACCGCGCAGGGTCGGCGTCAGCGTGGTGTCCAGTGCCGTGTTGTTCACTGCTGTCGCGCCGCTCGCGAAGGCGTACCTGCCGGACGGCCACTTCTGGGTCAGACCCTGCTCGGGCGTCGTCTGGCTGCTACAGCTGAAGAACTCGCAGTAGACCTGGTAGACCTGCTCGTCCGGCCAGGTGTAGTCGGCGGTACGCGAGTTCTGCCAGGCCGCTGACGAGTTCAGCCGGAACCGGCTGTGGATCTGCAACCGCAGCTTGCCGTATGAGCGGATCACTCCGCTCCCGTTGCCCGTCGTCCGGGTGTGCACCCAGCTCGGCGTGTAGCAGTGGCCGACCTCGGGCAACTCCCGTACACCGGCCGGCGGCTCGTCGTGGCGCGGTGTGTACGCGTACTGGAGTGCCCGCACCATGTTCGACATCAGGTCGTAGCGAACGTTGCTGGGCCGGTCGATCTGCCTGCTGCTCTCGCAGGAGGGCACCGTCGCCTCGTCGGCCTTCGCCGGCGCCGCGGCGAGCGGCTTGTCGGTGTCCCAGAACAGGTCGTAGTTCTTGGGCGTCTTCACCTGTACGCCGTTGGCGTCCGGCTCGTAGCGGACCTGGACCTCGTTGGTCCGGAGAGCGGCCAGCGCCGTCGACAGCTCATTGGTGGCGGCGACGTACTCGGTGACCAGCCCGGTGATCAGGCCGTTGGCGTTGCCGTCGGCCGGTCGACCGAAGCTGGCCGCGAGGTCGGCGATGCGGGTGCCCTCCGCCTCGATCTGCGCGGCGCGGCCGGCGCTGACCTGGGCGGCGTAGGTCGGGTTCTGCAGCATCAACATGGCGTACGACTGCGCGCCGAGGTTCCACACCGCCGGGTTGCCGACCGGCGTCGACGGCTCGGCCATCGACGGGTCACGCCCGTTGGCGACCCGGGCCAGGTAGTTGATCGACCGGGCTTCGCCGAAGCTGTTCAGCACCGTGGTCGGGTCTAGCGCCGGGTTGTCGGCGTCGGTCTTCGGCACGACGAAGGCGGCTCCGCTGGCCAGCTGCGTCGAGGTCAGGTGGAACTCGTTCTCCGGGCCGACGAACTCGTTGTACGTCGGGATCGGTTGACCGAAGTTCTCCCGGTACCCGATGTACCTGTTGATGTCGGCGCGGGCGTCGTGCAGGGTGGCGTCGCCGATCGCGGCGAGCACTGTGGCGGCGATGTCCTCCAGGCGCAGGCCGAGCTGGGCTACCTGCTGCTGCACGAGGGTGATCTGCGCGGTGTTGCCGGCGATCGCGGCGTTCAGTTTGTCGAACTGGGCCATCATGTTCGCGTACACCGTGTTGATCTGGGCCTCGACCCGCGCGAAGCTGGAGCGCATCTCGTCGCCGAGGGCCCGCACCTCGTCGCGCAACGCTTTGACCTGGGCAAGGATCTGCGTGTCAAGCGACGGTCCGCTGCTGCCGAAGAGCCCGACGACCGACATCACCGCACCGAAGATGTTGCCGGTCATCGCCAACGTCGCGGTGCTGAAGATCGAGCCTGCGAGGCCACGGCCGCTGATCGCCGCCGCGTACTTGGAGATCGCGCTGATCGTGGTGAGGACCGCCTCCCCGATCACCTTGGACTTCTTGCCGGCGGCGGGGTCGGCGAACCCGATGATGGTGGAGACCATGCCCACCCCGGCCTTGACGTCGGAGATCGTCTGCTGCCGGGCCTTGTCCCTGTCTTCCGCGGCCTTCTTCGCCGCCGCTGTGCACGCGGCGCTCGGCGGCCCTTCCGGCGGGCACTTCTGGTCGTTCTCGCCGATTTCGAGGCGGATCTCCAGGCTCAGGCCGAGCAGCTGCGCGTGCAGGGAGGCCAGTTGCTGCTTGGCCGCCGCGACGTACGCCGCCGGGTCGTCCCGCAGCGCAAGGATCGCGTCGAGGTCGACATGCGAAAGCCCGGGATCCTGCTGGAACTCCTCGTAGGTGCTGGTGATGTCCACCCCGACCGGCTCACCGAGGACGGCGTTCCAGGCGGCGGCGACCGGCGCGCTCGCGGCCCCTGCCTGTCGGACCGCGGACCACACAGCGGCGAAGGCGTCATCACGGCCGCGCAGCCACTGGGCGGTCCGCAGCGCGCCGGAGGCGAGTTCCTCGCGGGTGTCCCACGGCTCGACCGTCCTGCCGATCACGGCCTCGACCAGGCCGGTGATCTCCGGCGAGGTCCGGGTGTCGCCGCCGGGCGCGCCGAGCAGGATGTCGACGGACTTGAGCAGCAGGTCCTGTTCGGGCAGCAGGAGGTCGAACGTGGTCAACGAGCCGTCGAGTAGCTGCTGGCGTGCGGTGAGCTGGGCCTGTGCCTGTTCGGCGGTGGCGTTCGGGTGCAGCCGGTGCCACTGGACGAACTCGGCGGACAGGACGACGGTAGTGATCCGAGCGGCGCCCTGGAGATGGATCTCGGCGACCTGGCCGAAGGCCCGGTCGGTGAGAGCCGCCTGAGAGATGGGGACGGGGACGGGATCGGCCGACGCGGGCTCACCGAGGAGCACGCTTGTCGCGGTGACCGCGATCATCGCCAGCACGGCAGTCCCGCGCCTGGTGCGCGTGGAACGTTTGAGTGTCATGCCGCGAACGTATTGAGCTGGCCGGAAAGGGCGCTGAAACCGCGCTGACTCGCGCAGGGTGCCGATCAGCCGGCGGCCTGTGACGCGGCGGGCGCGTCGAGGGCCGGTGCCACGACGGCGAACGCCTGGTCCATCAGCTCGGCCAGGTGCTGCTCGTCGTCGCCCGGCTGCCACCGCTGAAGCACCGTGTCGAGTGCCAGCAGTGCCATCCCGGCGGCCATCCGTGGGTAGGGGTCGGTGTGCGGGTCGACGCGACGGCGGTTGGCCAACTCGGCGGCCAGCTCGGCTCGCCACTCGATCTGGCGTTCCAGCCAGCGGGCGTGCAGGGCGGCTGTGTCAAGGATCAGACGGACGACGACCCGCGCTCGCTCGGAGTGCTCCGGGTGGTCGTTGCAGGCGGCGAGCGGCACCCAGAGAGCGTGGCGCAGCGCGACCGACGGTGGCTCGGCGGGCGGCCGGGCGGCGAGTTCGGTGATGATGTCCGCGCTGGTGTCGGCCAGGAACCGGACGACCACATCCTCTTTGGACGCGAAGTAGCGGAAGAAGGTGCGTCGCGACATGCCGGCCGCCGCCACGATGTCGTCGACGGTCACCGCGTCGAAACCCTTTGTGGCGAGCAGCATCAGGGCGGCGTCGCGCAGCTCGTCGGCAACGAGCTGGCGTTTGCGTTCGGCCAGGCTGTTGTCGGCACGGGATCTCATCCGTCGATGCTACGTCATTCGGTGCCACACCATGCCCTTGTTGGCATCACGCGCACTGGTTGACACTGAGTGTCACCGATAGCACAGTAGGTCGCATGACTGTCAATGGCTGGTCCACTGAACAGATCCCCGACCTGAGTGGCCGTACCTTCGTCGTCACCGGTGCCACAGCGGGCCTCGGCCTGGTCACGACTCGGGCGCTCGCCGCTCGCGATGCGCGCGTCGTGCTGGCCGTCCGCGACGAGGAGAGAGGTCGCCGGGTGGCGGCCGACATCGCCGCAGCCCGACCCGGCGTCGACCTGGACGTCCGACGGATCGACCTCGCCGACCTCGACTCGGTGCGGACCTTCGCCGACGGGATGCACGCCGACCACCGTCGGGTGGACGTGCTGATCAACAACGCCGGGGTGATGGCCCTGCCGCGCACCCTCAGCCCGCAGGGTCACGAGATGCAGTTCGCCACGAACCACCTCGGGCACTTCGCGCTCACCGGCCTCCTGCTCGACCTCCTGCTGGCCGGCCGGGATCCGCGGGTGGTCACTGTCACCTCGGTCAACCACCGCCAGGCGAAGGTGCGCTTCGACGACCCGACCGGCGAGCGGGGCTACTCCCCGATGGGTTTCTACAACACGTCCAAGCTGGCCAACGCGATCTTCGGCTACGAGCTGCATCGGCGGCTCGACGCTGCGGTCAGCCCACTGCGCAGCTTCCTCGCCCATCCCGGGTACACCGCGACGAACCTGCAGAGCAGCGCGAGCACGCCGATCTGGCGGCTGTTGCTGGGCCGGATCGGCAACCCGCTTCTCGCCCAGCCGGTCGAGCGGGGTGTCTGGCCGCAGCTGTTCGCCGCCACCGACCCCGGGGCGCAACCGGGACGGCTCATCGCTCCCGGTGGGCCAGCCGAGCTGCGCGGCCACCCCGCGCCGGGAGAGCTGTCCGCGGCGGCGATCGACCCGGAGCACGGCCGCCGTGTGTGGGAGATGTCCGAACAGGCCACCGGCGTGCGGTTCGGGTCGCTGCGGCCAGCGAGCTGATCGCGGCACCACCCGGCACTCTTCACATCCACCGTGCTGGATCGTCCATGCGGCGAACGACCACAACGGAGGAAGAGTGTTCGCTGCTTACGTCACTGTCACCGTTCCCGACAGCTGGTGGGTTGGGTCGTGTTCTTCGTGACCGTGGTGGCCGCGCTGGCGGTGAATGTGCTCCACCGCTGGTGAATGAGGGGTGGCCCGCGCCTCACCGGTCCAGGCTGGTGAGGCACCCGTCCCGCATCTGGACGGCCCGGTCGCAACGTGCGGCGATGCCGGTGTCGTGGGTGGCCATGATGAGGGTCGTACCCCGCTCGTCGCGCAGCCGCAGCAACAGGTCGACGATCGCGGTGCCGTTCTGACTGTCGAGATTGCCGGTGGGTTCGTCTGCCAGCAACAGGGCAGGTTGATTGATCAACGCACGGGCGATGGCGACCCGTTGCTGCTGCCCGCCGGAGAGCCGCGACGGCAGGGCGGCGGCCCGGTCGGCGAGCCCCACCATCGCCAGCAGCTCACGCGCACGAGCGACCTTGTCGAAATCGGTGCGGAACGGAATCAGCGGCGCCATGACGTTGTCCAGGGCGGTGAGCGTGGGCAGCAGGTGGAACCGTTGGAACACGAAGCCGACCCGTCGCCGGTAGGCCGCCAATGCCCGGCCGGACAAGCCGGTCACCTCCTGGCCGCCGACGTCGATCGTGCCACCGTCGCTCTGTTCGATGGCGCCGATCAGGTGCAGGAGCGTCGACTTGCCCGAGCCGCTCGGCCCGGTCAACGCGATCGCGGTGCCGGCGGCGATCGCGAGGCTGACGTCGTTGACCGCGACCAGCGGTGCTCCGTCGGGCAGCGGGAACGACTTCCGTACCCGCGTGAGACACACAAGCGGCACGGTGAGCGTGCTCGACGCCGCAGCTGACGTCCGTTTCATCGGACCTACTCCTTTGCCGCTCACCCCTCGGCGAGCAGGTGGGCGGTGGGCAGTCGGCGGAGCACGGCGATCGGCACCACCACCGACAGGGCGGAGACGGCGACGCCGAACACCAGGGCGGCTCCAGAACACCAGAGGATCGGAGCGGTGACGCCCCCGGCGAAGACCGCTGCCGCGCCAAGGCCGGCAGCGGCACCGAGCGTGCCACCGATGGCGCCCATGCCGACGGCCTCGATCACGACCAGCCGGTTCAGCATCGCGTCGGTCCAGCCGACGGCACCGAACAGGGCGAACTCGGCGGCGCGCTCGGAGATGTTGAGATAGAGCACGTCGGCGACCGACACGATGCCGAGCACGATCGTGACCGCGACGGCGATGTGATCGACGGTGCGGGCCTGGAGGGTGACGGCATCACCGAGCAGGGTGCCGGTGATCGCCCCACGGAACGCGAACGTGATCGCCAACAACATGGTCAGGGCGGCCACCCCGATCATCAGACTCAGCGCGCCGAGGCTGGTCCGACCGGGAGTGCGGGCAAGGTTGGCCAGGGCGAGGGTAGCCAGCCCGCGCGGCGCCTGCCGGCGGAGGGCGAGACCCGAGACGGCGGGTCGGATGATCTCGCCGGGGTCCGGGCGGGCCGCCCGCCAGGCCGGCCAGCCGCCGGCGAGCAGGGCGAGGGCCACTGCTGAGGGTACGGCGAGCAGCGTGTGGCTCCACGCGATGTTCAGCCCGAGACCGAGCGCGATCCCGAGCGCCAGCCCGCTGCCCGCGAGGCCCGCGGCGAGACCGATGCCGACGATCTCGATGAACATCAGCTGGAGAAGATGTCGTCGGCCCCATCCGAGGCAGGTGAGGATGCCGAACTCGGTGCGTCTGGCGCGGATGGCGGCGGTGTTGGCATTGAGCACCGCCAGCGCGCACACCGCGAGCACCAGCACGGACAGCAGCACGCTCTTGCGGTCGGCCGCGCGGACAAGCACGGACGCGACGCCCTTCTGCACCCAGGGCTCGGCCACGGCGAGGTCGGGCCGGCCGTAGTTGCCCGCCGGGTAGTGCACAGTCATCGCGGTGGGGGAGGACCCCAGGGTGATGTCGACCTGCAGGTCGGTGCGTTGCGCAATCTCCTCGGCGATCACACGGACCCGCTCCCGGGAGACCGGGTCGATGCCGACGTCTCCGGCCAGCCGGACGCGTACCACGCTGATCGGTGCGGTGGTGTTGAGTTGGTATTCCGGGTAGCTGGGCTCCGTGCTGTACGCGCCGGAGTCGAAGATGGCCGGCAGGGCCGCCATCGTGGTCAGCATCAGCGGTGGTTGGCTGAGCAGGCCGGTGACGTTCGAATTCGGGGCCAGGCGTCGGCCGCCCAGCGCCTGCCGTGACGCTTCGTCGGCGCCCTCGGCGCCCGGGTTGAAGTACGTGTCCATGGGCACCGCCGACAGCGCGCTGCCCAGCGAAACCTTGGCGGGGTCGAAGGTGCCCACCGCGCCCAGCGCAGCGTCAGGCATGCTCACGTCCCCGGGCTGCGGCTCGTACCCGTGGGCCAGGTTCCGGTGGGCGGCCACGCCACTGCGGACGCTGGTGTCCGCGAACTCCATCGGTACGTGCCGGGACGACCCGCCGTCGTCGGCCCCCTGGCCCCAGACCTTCAGGTCGTACGGATCCGGTTGGGCACGCAGACCGTCCCCGTCGCGCGTCGTCTTCGCCGGCCCGACGGTCCAGAACTGGTGGAGCCACATGGTGTTCGCCGTCGCCAAGTCGTATTCGACGCCCAGGTCTCCCGGGTGGAGCATCCGGTTGACCATGTCCTGGTACGGCTCCGCCACCGGCGTCGACTTCTGGGCGATCGGGGTGCCGGACTCGTCGCCGAGAGCCGCGCGTAGCCGCTGGTCGTCGGCGGACGTCCGGACCAGTTCGGTCGCGTCCGGGTTCAGGCGCTGCACGGTGACGTCGAGCGTCCTGTCGACCTGAGGTCGGTCCGCGATGAGGATCGGGAGCACCGAGTAGGGGTACGGCATTCCGTCCAGTCGCCGCGACGTCGGCGCTTCGGCTGAGGTGAAGTATCGGCCCGAGGTGACGGCCTGGTCCAGTCCGGCCAGCGCGGCCTCCGACTCAGGGTCGACCGCGGCCATCAGGAGCGGCACCGTCCACGCCAACGTGACGGTCGGCCGCGTCGCCTTTCCCTCGCGATCCGTTGAACCCATGCCACCGACGCACGTCAACGACGATCGGGCGCGCAGGTCCGTTGGTGCGAGCCAGTCGTCCGTGGCGATGGCCGCCGACGCTGGGCAGATCTTGACCCGCTGGCCGTCGGCGTCGACCTCCTCCGGTGGTGGCAGGCCCCCGCCGCTCTTTAGCTCGCTGTTGGGCACCACGTCGAGCCGGTTGCGCGTCGCGTAGAGAAACGCCGGCCCGTCCGGGATCTGGCTCAGCCCGGCGTCCGTCACCCAGGTCGGCTGGACCCGCAACACCTGACGCTCGGCGGTCGGGTCAAGGTGGTCCGACAGGTCGACGGTCACGGGCACCGTGCGCATCACGTACCCGACCATCGCGACCGGTGCCGCCACCGACACCCCACGCACCGCCTGGATCTCGCGCCACTGATCGTGGGTGATGCCGCCACGCATACCCGCCAACTGGCCCGACTGGACCAGATTGCGTTCCTGCTCCAGCGGTAGCACCGCGTCCTTCGGGCGGACCAGAAGGTCGTAGACCGGGCGGTAGTTGGCGCTGACCGCGCCCACCGCATCCAGCCGGGACGTCACCGCGGCCCCGGTGAGCAGGGTGAACCCGGCTACCGCGACGGCGATCATCGAGAGCAGGGCCAGCGACCGGCGCAGCCGTACGCGCCATTGCGACGCGGCTATCCCCAGCATCGACGCACCATGCCCCCCATCGTGTGGCCTTCCAGCATGCTGCCGCCGACCGGACGGTGAGGCCCGCTCGGCGGCGGCGAATCGACGATGATCAGCAGCAGCCTACGGTTGTGGGGCACAGTATGGTGCCCAGCCTCGCGCACGGCGACCGCGTCCTGGTCCGCCGAACGTGGCGATTCCGGACCGGCGGCATCGTCGTCGCGCACCATCAGGAGGGTGGGCGCCGGACCGCCGCTGGCTCTGGTGCGTCCGCCTGGCTCGTCAAGCGTCTCGCCGCGCTGCCGGGCGACGGTATTCCGGGGGCGGTCGCCCCGGCCGTCGGCGGTGGGGTGCGGCGGGTGCCGGCCGGTATTGCCGAGCCATAGGTGCGCATCTATAGTTGCGCGGATCACAACAATCATGGCCGTGGTGACGCGGCGGGGTCGTCGAAGCGCTTCGACGATTCGTCGTACAGGCCCGTCAGCCGGGTGTCGGGCCTGGTCACGTCGGTCTGGGCGCCCGCTGGGCGTCTGTCGCTCGGCGCCCGCTGGGCGTCTGCCGTACGACATGAGGAGAACCGCATGCGGAACTGGCGCCTTCGGCGCGGAATCACCGCGCTCGCGCTCGCCCTGCTCGCCCTACCGGCCGTCCCCGGCACCGCGCTCGCCGAGCCCACCTACCCGTTCCGAGATCCCGACCTACCCGTGCAGGCCCGGGTCGACGACCTGCTCGGCCGCCTCACCCTGGACGAGAAGATCTCCTGGCTGCACCAGTACCAGCCGGCCGTTCCCCGGTTGGGCATCGGCCTGTTCAAGACCGGCACCGAGGCGCTGCACGGGGTGGCCTGGTCCACCGACATCGACAACAACGGCGCTGTGGTCAAGGCCCGCGGCACAACCTTCCCCCAGCCGGTGGGCATGGCCAGCACCTGGAACACCGAGCTGATCCGGCAGGTCGGTTCGGCCGTCGGCGACGAGGCGCGCGGCTACCACGCGCAGAACCCCCGGGTCTGGGGGCTCAACCTCTGGGCGCCGGTGGTCAACCTGCTGCGCGACCCCCGGTGGGGCCGCAACGAGGAGGGCTACTCCGAGGATCCGCTGCTCACCGGGGCCATCTCCACCGCCTACGGGTCGGGAATGACCGGCGGTGACCCGAACCACCTGAAGAGCGCGCCGACGCTCAAGCACTACCTGGCCTACAACAACGAGGTCCGTCGGGACGTGACCTCCTCGAACGTGCCGCCTCGGGTGCTCAACGAGTACGACCGCGCCGCCTTCAAACCGGCCATCGCCGCCGACGCGGCGACCGGGATGATGGCCGCGTACAACCTGGTGAACGGTCGTCCGGCCACAGTCGACCCGGACCTGGACACTGTTGTCCGCGGCTGGACCGACCAGACCCTGATGAACGTCACCGACGCCTGGGCGCCGAACAACCTGGTGAACTCGCAGCAGTACTACCCCACCCAGGCCGAGGCGAACGCGGCGATCATCAAGGCCGGACTCAGCAGCTTCATCACCGACGACACGAACGCCCAGCCCACCATCACCGCCATCAAGCAGGCCCTCGCCACCGGCCTGCTCACCGAGGCGGACATCGACGCCCGGATCCGGGACATCCTGAGCATCCGGTTCCGGCTGGGTGAGTTCGACCCGGGCGGCGGCCGGTACGGCGGCATCACCCCTGACGTCATCAACAGCCCCCAACACCAGCGACTGGCCCGGCAGGCCGCCGGTGAGGCGATGGTGCTGCTGAAGAACGAGCGGCAGGCGCTACCGCTGAACCCGGCCCGGACCCGCAAGGTGGCGGTGCTCGGCCCGCTGGCCGACACCCTCTACTCCGACTGGTACGGCGCAGACCTGCCCTACCAGGTGACGGCGCTGGACGGCATCCGCGAACGGCTGGGCAGCTCGGCCAGTGTGAACGGGCTCGACGGGGCGGACCGGATCGCCCTGAAGGACACGGCGACCGGCCGGTACGTCTCGGCCACCGGCACCACCGACGCCAACCCGGTCCTCGGGACCGGCGCGACCCCGGCGCTCGTCGCCCAGTTCGACGTTGTCGACTGGGGACAGGACGTGGTGACGCTGCGCAACGCCGCCAACGGCCGCTACCTCGGCTACAACTGGGGGCCGTTCGTCACCCGTGACGAACAACCGAACGGCTGGTACGTCCAGCAGCAGTTCAAGCTGGAGCCGCAGGCCGACGGAACTGTGGTGCTGCGCTACGTCGGCTACGAGACCAAGGAGAGCTGGTTCGGTGCCGACACGTACGTGACGATCGGTGACGACGGTGCCCTCAAGCTCGGCGCATCGACCCCGGCCGCCGCGACCCACTTCAGTCGTGAGTTGATCAGCAGCGGAATCGACAGGGCAGTTGCGGCGGCCAAGGCTGCCGACACCGCCGTGCTGGTGGTCGGCAGCAACCCGTTCATCAACGGCCGCGAGGCGCACGACCGGACCTCGACGGCGCTGAGTGCCGGCCAGGAGGCGCTGGTCAAGGCCGTCGCCGCTGCCAACCCGCGGACCGTGCTCGTGCTCCAGACCAGCTACCCGGTCACCATCCGATGGGAGCAGGAGCACGTACCCGCCATCGTCTGGACCACCCACGCGGGAGCGGAGACCGGTCACGCCGTCGCCGACGTCCTCTTCGGCGACCGCAACCCGTCCGGCCGGCTCACCCAGACCTGGTACCGCTCGGACTCGCAACTACCGCCGGACCTGCTGGAGTACGACATCATCTCGTCCGGGCAGACCTACCTGTACAGCCGCGCGAAGCCGCTCTACCCGTTCGGCCACGGGCTGTCGTACACCCGCTTCCGGTACGGCCAACTGCGTACCGGTGCGCAGTCGGTAGCCGCCGACGGCACCATCACGGCCAGTGTCGACGTGACGAACGTCGGCAGCCGGGCCGGGACCGAGGTCGTCCAGCTCTACACCCACCAGCGCACCTCGCGGGACACCACCCCGATCCGCCAGCTCAAGGCGTTCCAACAGGTGAAACTCGCGCCCGGGCAGACCCGTACGGTGACCCTGCGCCTGCCCGCCGCGGACCTGGCGCACTGGGACGTCACCCGCAGCAGGTGGGTGGTCGAGTCGTCGGTCCACGACCTGATGGTCGGGGCGTCCGTCGAGGACATCCGGGCCCGCGCCGCCGTCCGGGTCCGCGGTGAGACCATCCCGGCCCGCGACCTGTCCCGGCCCACCAGGGCAGAGAACTTCGACAGGTACGCGGGGGTCCGGCTCGTCGACGAGACGAAACCCAGCGGTACGGCGGTCGGTGCCACCGCCGCCGGTCAGTGGATCTCCTTCGACGGTTCCGCGCTGCGTGCCGGCGCGGGCACCTTCAGCGCGAAGGTCGCCAAGGCCGGTGCGGGTGCCGGCACGATCCAGATCCGGACGGGGTCGCCCACCGGCCGGCTGCTCGGCACGGCCACGGTGCCCAGCACCGGCGACGACTACCGCTACGTCAGCACCAGCACCGAGTTGACCCGGGCCGTCGGCACCCACGACGTGTACCTGGTGTTCGACTCCCCGCTGCGGCTGGCCGAGTTTTCCATCAGGTGACCGAGGCCGGGGCCGGGTCGATCGTCGACCCGGCCCCGGGCCTGTGGCTGGTCAACTCGCCGTGCAGGTCAACGTCGGTGTGCTGGGCGTGCCTGTGGACGAGCCGAGGAACCCGAACGCGGTGCTGGCGCCGGCACCGAGTGCCCCGTTGTAGGCGACGTTGCGGGCGGTGACCGTCGAGCCCTGGCTGGTGACTGTCGCGTTCCAGGCCTGGGCGATGCTCTGGCCACCGGCGAAGGTCCACGTCACGGTCCAGTTGCTGATCGCCGAGGTTCCCGCGGTGACCCGTACCTCGCCCTGGAAGCCGCCGGTCCACTGGCTGGTCACCGCGTACGTCGCGGTGCAGCCGGCCGCCGGCGGCGGGGTGGTGGTCGGTGGCGTGGTGGGTGGTGGGGTCGTGGGAGGCGGCGTGGTGACGGACCCGCCCCAGCCGGCGGTGGAATCCAACCAGGCGGCGCGCCGCAGCATCCAGTCCCGCATGACCTGGACCTGCCCCTGCCAGGTGGGCGAGGTCGGGGTGCGGAAGAAGCTGACGGTCGGCGACGTCAGGTTGGGCCAGCGTTGGAAGTTGCGCTGGGCCGCGTTGGTCAGCGGGGTCGCGAGAGCGTTGATCCGGGTCTGGAGCGCGACGTCGGAGAGCAGGCCCCGTCGCAGCGTCTGCCAGCGCGCTCGGGCCTGGTTGACGAACGCGGGGTCGCGCAGCAACTGGGCGAACCAGTCGTTGGGCAACGGTTGCCGGGTCTGCTGGTGCTGCCAGCCCGACACCTGGTCGTTGCCGAAGAACCCACCGACGCCGAAGCTGAGGTCGAAGTCCCACAGCGGACCCGCGAAGATCTTGCTGTCCCGGTCCTTGTAGAAGTGCGAGCTGCGGACGTAGGCGTCCATCTCCCGGCTCAGCTCGTTGACGATCATGAGGTCGATGAACGAGTCGACGTCGATGTACTTGCGGTATCCGGTGGTCGGGTCGGCGAAGTTCGACGAGTGCAGCACGTCGTTGAACTCCTGGAGGTGACCGCGCAACCAGTCCCGTTGCTGCGGTTGCAGGGGCGACGGGTCGGCGACCTCAAGGTAGTTCCAACAGGTGGCCGCCGGCCCGGTGCACGGCAACGTTGGCTCCTCGGCCGCCATCCACTCGAACTTCCAGATGTACCCGCCCTGGATCTTCGGCAGTGTCACATCGTCGGAGTCCAACTGCTTGAGGTCGAGACGATCCTTGGAGTTCTTGATCGTCTCCATGAACATGTAGACGCCCATGTAGTCGCTGGCGCCCACCGGGCCGGCGTCCGTGTTGAGGTAGAACTCGGCGAACCGGTAGCGCGGAGCCGGCAGCCCCATCTCGCGTCCGAGGTCGTAGACGAGCGCCTCGCGGATCAGCGCCTTGTCGGGGAACGGGCCGCGCAACACCCAGTCGGAGTCGGCGGGCATACCCAGCACCGGGTGGTCGGCGTCGTCGTCCTCGTTGTCCCAGAACTCGACTCGGAACGGCGTCTTCTCGAATGTCGCCGACGAGTTGCCGCGCAGCCGGAATCCCGCTCGGGTGCTGAGCGTCGGGGCGGCCGCCAACGATGTGGTGCCGCCGCCCGTCGGTTCGAAGATCATTGTGGTGGCGTCGAAGTACTCACGGTCGGGCCGGCCGGCGCCGTAGGAGTCGATCAGCACCACCGGCAGGTCGTGGGCGGTGGTGACGTTCTGGGCGGCGTACATGGCGGTGCCGGGCGCACCCGTCGGTGTCTGGCCGACGAACGCCTGTGCCCGCAACTGGGTGGTGCGGGTGAAGCGCAGCGCCGAGCCCGAATAGAGCGACGACTGGGCGGTGGGCGGTTGCCCGTTTGTGGTGTAGCGGATCTGGGCGCCGCTGACCGTGCTGCTCAGCGTCACCGCCACCTCGCCTTGGAAGGTGCCGCTGGGCACCGAGAAGATGATGTCCCCGACCAGGTCGTCCGCCGCGGCGGCATCGGTGGCCGGGGTGCCGGCGAGGAGTTCGGCGCCGGCCGGCGGCGAAGACACCACGAGCAGGCCTGCGACGAACACGGCGGTGGCGGCGATCCCGGCGGCACGAAGGGCCGCCACCGGAAGACCTGTGGTGCGGGTGGTCATGAGCACGATGCCTCCTGTTCTGATCGGGTGGGAACTGTCAACTCCAGGAGTGCCGAGGACGGGTCGGCGCGGAAGTGGCGGCGTAGCGTCCGTCGCCACGGCACGTCTGGAAGGTCCAGGCGGAGAGCCGCGAGGCCGGTGGCGTACTTCGAGATGCGTACGGGTCGGGTCCCGCGTTGCCACAGCGCGCGGTCGACCAGCGAGGGGGCCGAGCTGGTCTTGGTCTCGACCACGGCGATGCCGGGCAGTCGCAGTGTGCGGTCACCGTCCTGCCAGGTGAGCCCGGTGTCGATGGTGACCCGGCTCGCGGTTGCGGGCAGCAGCAGAGTGGAGCGACGGTAGCTGGTGACCAGCACCGGTTCGAGCGGACTGCCGGTGAGATTGGACAGGATCGACTCCCGGTCCAGCACCTCGTTCACGAACCCGCGACCGGACCGGACGGTGCGGCGGTCCTCGGCGAGATACGGCAGTCGGTGTTTGGTGACCTGTCCGCGTGCTCCGCTGATCTTCACTTCCAGCCAGCACTGGGCGGAGTCGAGGTAGGTCCGGGTCCGTACCTTGAAGCGCCTGCGCCGCCGGTACGCGGCGCAGTGGTAGCTGGCCAGGCAGGGCGTGTCGAAGTACACGGACTCATACCGAAAACTGCGTTCACCATCGATGTCCAGCACCCGGGCGTACGGGGTGAGGTGGTCCAGCAGGTGCGGCAACTCGTCCACCGCGATGACGTACTTGCGGTCCACCCTGCACTGCAGCGCCGCCCGGTCGATCACCTCGGCGAGTGCGATCGGCGTCAGCGTCGCCAGCTGTGGCGCGCTCATCGGAGCGCCCCGGCCCGTGCCGACCTGCTGGTGCCGGCCGCCGTGCTGCGCCGGGCGACCGAGTATCGGACGTCGACGACTGTGGTCTCGTTGACCATGTCGAGCCGCTGGACGATGGCGTTGTGCACCCGGGCGTTGAGCAGTTGCTCCAGCTGGGCGACGAGAGCGACGTGATCGGTGACCGCGGAGTCGAGCACCATGATCTGGTGCCGGTAGTGCCGGAGCAGCCGTCGGTGATCGCCGACGAACATCACAGCGACGATGAGTGCCATCAGGCCTCCGCTGAGCCAGACCGACGTGGTGCTGAGTGCGCCGAGAATCCCCAGCGCGAGAGCGGAGAAGTAGTACGCGACCTCGTGCTGGTCGAGCTCCGTCGAGCGGAGTCGGATGATGGAGAGCACTCCGAACAGCGCCAGGCCCAGCCCGAGTCCGGCGCCCACGTCGCTGGCGCTCAGCGCGCTCGCCACCGCGAGGACGCCCACGTTGACCCCCAGGTAGGCGACGACCAGGTCGCGTCGGCGGTGCCGGGGGAAGTAGAGCCCGAAGACGAGCAGCGCCACCGCGCAGATGTCGATCGCGAACAGGACGAGCTGCGACATCGCTGGGGTTCCTCCTGGTTCACCGCCGGAGCGGACCGACGCCAGGCCGCCGTCGCTGCGTGGCGACCTGCGGAAGGTGGCCGGACCCCCGGGCTACTTTTCGGTAAACTTTCGGTATATCGGTGGTGACTGTAAGCAGAACATCAACGCAAGTCAATGTGTGATCTGTGCACACGTGCGGGCTCCTGGGCCGGCTGGCGGGTGTGCGGTGCGCCTGACGTGGGCATGCCCGGGACGCGACCTCGGCTCGCTGAGCCGCCGAAACTTTCGGAGTCTTTCGGGCTTCACGGCGTCCGCTCCTGGGTGGGACGGTCGTCGGTCCGGCCCTGGGGTGGCCGCTGAGCCTCTCGCGACCGCCAGTTGTGGGCGGGGTTCGATGGCTGCTTCGGTGCCTATGGAGCTGATGCCGCAAACGAATCAGGCAGGGGTCTGTGGCGGTGGCGCCGCGACGAACCGCGCGGACGAACTGCCTGGCGGTGGTGGTGCGGTATCGCGTGGGCGAACTGCCTGGCGGTGGTGGCGCGGTGTCGCGTGGGCGAACTGCCTGGCGGTGGTGGCGCGGGGGCCCGCGTGGGGGCATGTCGCGGGACGGTTCGAGGGCCGGCTGTCGGTGATGTCGTAGACGATTCAGCTCCAAAGGGCGGCCGGACCGCCGGCGTGCCCTGGCGCGTCGAGGTGCGTGCGAGTGGTCGCGGGCAGCGACGACGAGCCCCGTGTCGTCGCTGCGGATTCGTCGGACGACGCAAGCAGGGGGGTGCGGGCGGCATGGCTGATCTGCCCGATCCGATGGCATTTCTGCATAGACGCCCTCCAATTGCCGGTTGCATTGGTCAGACGTGTGACCTACGCTCCCAGTAAGAATTTCGGGGCGGTTAACAAAGAGTGCGGTCGGGGCGACGGAAAGTCCCCGCCGGCCTTTAGTGGCGTCGCTGTTCCGTACTCGTCGCTCGATACGCACTTTGGGCACCACATCGACGACCAGTGAGAGGAACAGACGTGAAGTCAGCCATATCCACCGCTCGAATGTCAGTGCTGGCGGTGGCGGCGCTTGTCGCCGCCACACTGCCGGCAGTGCTGACAAACCAACTACCGGCCTCGGCCGCGGTCCAGGCGACCTACTATGTCGCCCCGGACGGTAACGACGCCAATCCGGGCACCCTGCAGTCGCCATTCCGGACTCTGCAACGTGCCCGGGACATCGTTCGTACGGTAACCACGAACATGACCGGCGACGTCAACGTCTTTCTCCGCGGTGGAACCTACCCGGTGAGCAGCACTATCGAATTCGGGACGAGCGACTCCGGCACCAACGGATTCCGGGTCAGTTACGCGGCCTACCCCAATGAGAAGCCGGTCCTTGACGGTGGCGTCCAGGTGACCGGATGGAGCCAGCACAGCGGCAACATCTGGAAGGCGCCGCTGGACCGCGCCAACAAGTTGCGGGCGCTGTACGTCAACGACAAGCGCGCGTACATGGCGTCGAAGACGATCAGCTCGGCCGGCTGCTACGGCACGTACAACATCACTGCCAACCAGGCCTCGTGGGCCTGGGAGTCGGGGTCGCAGTGTGACGGTGCGAAATACAGCCTGAACGACTTCCCCGCCGTTCCGCGCAACCAGGACGACATCGAGATCGAGACGGGTACGACCTGGACCACTGCCATCGTGGGAGTCCGCCAGGTGACCACGAGTTCCGACGGCGCGAACCGGGTCGCCCTCTTCCAGCAACCGGGCGCGGCCATCGCGCAGGGCGCGTTCAACGGCAACGCCCAGGTCGGCGGCACCCACAAACTCATGAACGCGTACGAGTTCCTGGACGCGCCCGGTGAGTTCTATTTCGACAAGGGCACCAAGACGGTCTACTACTACAAGGCCAGCGCCGAGAACATGTCGACCGCGACGGTCTACGCGCCGAACAACGTCACCACGTTGCTCCGGGTGGCCGGCACCTCGACCAGCAGCCACGCGCGCAACATCACGTTCTCCGGACTGACGGTCCAGCACTCCGACTGGAACCTGTTCAACGTCGCCGGCTCGTCCTTCAAGCAGGCGCAGCAGGGCAACCTCGGCGCCCAGGTGTACGCGAAGGGCAACTTCCACGTCTACTACTACCGGAATGTGGACGTGACGCCCGGCATCATTCAGATCCAGAACGCCGACGGGGTCCTCCTGCAACGTAACCGGATCCAGCACACCGGCGCCGACGGAATCAACATGATCAATGATGTGCAGAGCACCCAGTTGATCGGAAACCACACGAACGACATCGCCGGGTCCGCCATCACCGTCGGTCATCCCCAGCACGTCTACATCGGGGACGGCACGTCGACCAACCGCGAGAAGTACTCCGCGTCGGTCGAGGGTCTACCGAAGAACATCGACATCAAGAACAACTACCTCTACGACAGCGCGGTCCTGTTCAACGGGCACAGCCCCATCTCCGCGTACTTCGCCGACACCCTCACCATCCAGCGCAACCGGATCGAGAAGACCCCGTGGTCGGGCATCACGCTCGGCTGGGGCTGGTGGAACTTCGACGGATCGTCGGGCTCGATCGTGCCCAACCGCCCGACCACGACGGCGAGAAACAACACCATCAGCTACAACCACATCATCGACACGGTGCAGCGCCTCAGCGACACGGCTCCGATCTACACGCTCGGCAGTCAGCCCGGCACCACGATCACCAACAACTATCTCCAGGGCGTCCCGTCGGGCCACAAGTACGGACTGCACCCGGACGAGGGCTCGGCGTTCATCACCTTCCGCGACAACGTTCTGAGTATCGACAAGAACGTCACCTGGATGATCAACTCCGACGACTTCGGGCGGAAGCACGATCTGAGCATCACGCAGATCTACGGCCCGATCAACAAGGTCTCCAACAAGAACCTGCCGAACAGCACTGTCGCCGACATCCTTGTCTCCTCCGACTATGTCTGGCCGGCGACGGCGTACGGCATCGCCGCGAATTCCGGCCTTGAGGACGCGTACCGCGACATCATTCCGGCGAGCAGTTTCTCCGCGCCGAACTATGCACTGTCGGCCAGCACCTTCGTCACCAGTGCCACGGCGTCGATCCCGATCCGGAGCATCGGCGACGCCACCAAGTCGGTCTGGTTGGCGCCGTACGGCACCACCACCTTCACCGCCGGGGCGACGATGACCAGGGCGACCGGCACCGCCCTCTCCATCGCCGTGCCGGCCACCCAGGGCGAGTACCGGCTCTACGTCGTCGACGCACAGGGCAACCGGTCGGCCGAGTCGACCTCGATCGTCAGGCAGCAGCAGGGCGGTGGCAGCGGTACGGGTAACGGACAACTCGTGGGTGCCCAGTCCGGTCGCTGTGCCGAGGTGCCCAACTCCTCGACCACGAACGGCACCCAGACCCAGCTCTGGGACTGCTCCAGCGGCACCAACCAGCGGTGGACCCAGACCGCCAGCAAGCAGTTGACCGTCTACGGCAACAAGTGCCTGGACGCGTCCGGGGCCGGCACTGCCAACGGCACCGCGGTCATCATCTGGGACTGCCACGGCGGGCTCAACCAACAGTGGAACATCAATGCCAACGGCACCGTGACGAACGCCCAGTCCGGGCTCTGTCTCGACGCCAATGGCGCCGCCACCGCCAACGGCACAAAGCTCATCCTCTGGTCCTGCAACGGCGGCACGAACCAGCAGTGGACGTTGCGTAGCTGACCCGAGCAGACCCCGGGGCCAGGCCGACACGGGCCTGGCCCCGGCTGTTTCTGGGCGTCGCCGGAGATCATGCGTAGGCCGTTGGCATCGGCATCCGGCCGTTCGAGCTCTTGGCGAGCGAGCGGTGGTAGACCGAATCCGGTGCTCTCGACCGGCTTCCCGACCTCGCTAGGAGGCGGCGGGCGGCGCGGCGTCGGTCGGTTCGGTGGCCTCGTCGTCCTTCGAGGGCTCCTCCCCGTCCGCCTCCTTGACGCGCGCGGGCTCGGTCCACGAGAACTCGATCTCGACGGACACCTCCGTCTCGCTCTCCCGTTCGATCTCCAGCTCGCACCGCACCGTGTCGGCGACCGTCACCGCACCCGCCGCGCCGTAGAAGAGTCGCCCGTCAGCCTCCAACTGGTTCGCCAGTTGGCGCAGCCAGGCGGCCAGGTCGGAGCGTGACACCGTACGGGAGTCCTCATAGATATCCATGTCGGCCATGCTCGCACTCCACAAAGGACGGGGTGTGCAGGGCTTCGGCTCCACCCCGCCGTGTCGGCATGATATGGATCTTGCGGTCCGCGGTGGTTCGGAAAAAGTCGGCTTCGGAGGTGCTGCCGGACAGCGTGCGGGTAATGCCGGACGATGACATCAACCTGGAAGCCCCACGAGAAGCACGGTGGCCTGTCGGACAAGGACAAGCGCGAGCTGCCGGAGAGCGTCTTCGCGTTCCCCGGCAAACGCAAGGAACCGATGACCGATGCCAGCCACGTCCGCAACGCCATCGCCCGCTTCGATCAGGTGCAGGGCGTCACCGACAAGGACCGGGACCTGGCCTTCCAGAACATCCTCGCCGCCGCCAAGCACTACGGTGTCGACGTCGCCGAGACGAACTGGCGCCAGCTCGGCAAACTTCCGCACACGCCGAACCCCGCCCACTGACCGGACACCCTCGGGCTCCGGCTCGCTCGCCGGATAGGTTCGCCTCCGCCGGGTAAGCGGCGCGGATGCCCGCCAAGCAGGAGCCGGCAGCTGACCACGACCCGCCCCCGCGCCGGGTGTCACGGGTCGACCGGGCCTGGGCCGGCCTGCCCGAGCGGGTGCGGCAGGGGTTGCGCGCCCGCGCCTGGCGGTTGCGTCTCTACGGGCTGCTCATCGTGCAGGCTGGCGTTGCGGCGTCGCTCGCCTGGTTCGTCGGGTACCAGTTCCTGGACAATCCCGCGCCGGTGCTCGCGCCCACGACAGCGGTCGGCATCGTGGCCGCCTCGATGGGTTCACGCCTGCGGCGCACCATCGAACTGCTGGTCGGGGTCGTTCTCGGGCTCGCCGTCGGTGACACGCTCATGCCGCTGTTCGGCATTGGCGCCTGGCAGACCGGCGTGGTCGTCGTACTGGCGATCATCGTCGCGGTGCTGCTCAAGGGCGGTGGTGCGCTGCTCACCCAGGCCGGCGGCACCGCGGTGCTCATCGCCACCCTGGAACCACCAGTGCGTGACCTGTCCGTGCCCCGTTTCGTCGACGCAGCGGTCGGCGGGCTGGCCGGGCTGGCGGTCGGCCTGTTGCTGGTGCCGATCCATCCGCAGCGGACGGTGCGGCGTCTGGCCGAACCCGTCCTCGACCCGGCTGTCGACTCCCTCCACGCTCTGGCCGCGGCGCTCTGCCGTCGAGACTCTGCTGCGGTCCAGCGGTGTCTGCGCACACTGCGGGAACTGGGGCCGGGCTTGGCCGCGCTTCACGACGGGCTCGACGCCGCCCAGGAAGTGGTGCGACTGGCGCCACTACGTTGGCATGACCGCGGGTCCCTGGCCTTCTACACCAACGCCGTCCGAAACCAGGAGCGCGCCCTGCACGGCTGCCGGTCCGTCGCCAGGCGGCTCGCCAAGGCACTGCGGGACGACGAGCCGATTCCGGAGGAGTTTCCGGCGGCCATCGACCTGCTGGCCTCCAGCGTGCAGACCTTGCGGTGCGCGATCCGCACGCGGGCCGAGCCGGACGAAGCGCGGCGGCAGATCCTGACCGCCGTCGACCTGGTTGACAGGGCGCAGGGGGAGACCGCGGCGGACCCCACCCGCCCGTACACCCACCGGTTGGGCTACTCCGGCATGATCGCCGCTGGTGAGTTCCGCACTGTCGCGCACGACCTCCTGGTTGCCAGCGGGTTGGACATGGACACAGCGGTGACGCTGGTGCGTCGGACGGTGGACGGGGACGAGTGGGACTGATCCGGGCTCTCCCGCCCGCACCCTGCCGAACCAGCACGCACGTCAGGTCGCCTTCAGCGAGGCGAGCACGTCCAGGTAGTGCGGGTTCTTCATGACTCCCAACACGTTGCCGAACGGATCGACCACCGCCGCGGTGATGAAGCCCTCGTCCCCGTGTGGAGTTTTCGGCTGGTACTCCGTGGCACCCATCGCCAGCAGCCGCTCGACCGTCGCGTCGAGGTCGTCGACGCACCAGTGCATGACCACGCCGCCGGGCCCGGTCGTCGCGCCGCCCGGTGCGTACCTGCTGTCGATGATGCCGAGTTCGGCCTGGTAGTCCCCTATGCGGAACTCGGTGTATGCCGGGCGTCCGTCGGGGCCGGGGCGCATGAAGTACGCCTCGACGCCGAGAAAGTCCGCGTACCAGGCGGTGGCCGCTGCCACGTCGTCCGCCCAGATGTTGAGTGTGGCAAATCCTCGCAGGCTCATCAGGTTGTCCCCTCGTCGATGTCGTTGGTGTCGACGCTATCGACGATTGCGGAAGCTTTGCTTCCGCAATGAGCGGTGGGCCTCGACCGTGTCGAGCCGCGGACCGCATCTTTCGTCGGCTCCCGGGTAGTCGCCGCCATTGCCAGTACGAGAGTGGCGGGGGACAGCGTGGACAGCTACCCGGCAGTCGAGAACCACGGTCTGATCGGTGATCTACAGACCGCGGCACTGATCAGCACGGACGGTACTGTCGACTGGTTCTGCGCGCCCCGCTTCGACTCGCCGAGCTTCTTCGGCGCGCTGCTGGACCGCCGCAACGGCGGCCACTTCCAGCTCTCGCCCGACGGCGTCGACTACACGAGCAAGCAGCTCTACCTGCCCGGCACACCGATCCTGATCACCCGCTTCCACAGCGCCGACGGTGTCGGTGAGCTGTTGGACTTCATGCCCGTCACCGGTGCGGAGGCCACCGACCGGCACCGGTTGATCCGGCTGGTCCGGATGGTCCGGGGAAGCATGCAGTTCCGCTTCCACTGCCACCCACGGTTCAACTACGGACGCGATCCGTACGAACTGGAGGTGCACCCCGAAGGCGACGTCTTCCGCAGCCAGACGATGACCCTCACCCTCGCCGCCTTCAAGAACTCGCTGCGCCAGTTCGGCACGAGGGACGTCCGCCGCGACGCCAACGGCGTGTCCGCGTCGTTCACCCTGCACGCCGGCGACATCGGCGGAGTGGTCCTGGAGACGGCCTGCCCGCACGCGCCCCGAGCACTCAGCACCGACGAGGCGTGCGAACTGCTCGCCGAGACCCGCGACTACTGGCGGCGGTGGGTGGGCGGTTCCCGGTACAAGGGCCGCTGGCGGGAGGTGGTCGAGCGGTCGGCGATGACCCTCAAGCTGATGACGTACGCACCGACCGGTGCCCTGGTCGCCGCGCCCACCGCGGGGCTGCCCGAGCAGATCGGCGGGCAGCGGAACTGGGACTACCGCTACACCTGGATCCGGGACGCGTCCTTCTCCGTGCACGCTCTGCTGCGCCTGGGCTTCACCGACGAGGCCCAGAAGTATCTGCTCTGGCTCGACGCGCGCATCCGCGAGGCACGGGACGGCAACCTCCCCTTGCAGATCATGTACCGCATCGACGGCTCACCGGACCTTCCCGAGGAGGTGCTGGGTCACCTGGAGGGTTACCGCGGCTCCGCGCCGGTGCGGATCGGCAACGGTGCCGCGGGCCAACTCCAGCTCGACATCTACGGCGAGGCGCTCGTCTCCTTGGAGCTCGCGGACCGCAACGGGCTGGTCGCGCCGTACGAGGGGTGGCGCAAGACGGCTGGGCTGATGGACTGGCTCTGTGCGCACTGGGACCAGCCCGAGGACGGCATCTGGGAGACCCGTTCCGGCCGGCAGGACTTCACCTACGGTCGGGTGTTGTCCTGGGTCGCGCTGGACCGGGCCATCCGCATCGCGCGACGCCGGGGCCGGCCCGGCGACATCGCCCGCTGGTCCGCCGAACGTGACGCCATCTACGAGCAGGTGATGACTCGTGGGTTCAACCAGGAACGTCGCGCGTTCGTGCAGCACTACGGGTCCGACATCCTGGACGCGTCGCTGCTGGCGATGCCGGGGCTGAACTTCATCTCGCCGACCGACCCGATGTGGGAGTCGACACTGCGGGCGATGGACACCGGCCTGGTCTCCGACAGCCTGGTCTACCGCTACGACCCGAACGCCTCGCCGGACGGTCTCGCCGGCACCGAGGGCACCTTCAACATGTGCACCTTCTGGTACGTGCAGGCGCTCGCCCTGGCCGGCCGGATCGACGACGCCCGGTTGACCTTCGAGAAGATGCTCACCTACAGCAACCCGCTCGGTCTCTACTCCGAGGAGATCGCGCCGACAGGTGAGCAGATCGGGAACTTCCCGCAGGCGTTCAGCCACCTCTCGCTGATCAGCACGGCGACCCACCTCGACGACCTGCTCGACAAGCAGGGCTGACCGGACCGGTCAGAACAGCGTCAGCGGCTCGACCGGGATCGGCTCGGGCAACGCGCCGAGCCCGGGTACCCGGGCCCGTACCTCGTCGTGGAACCGGCGGGCGAGCGCCGGCGCGTCGGCGTTGTCCGGGGTGTGAATGAACATCGTCGGGGAGCGCCCCTCGCGGAGCCAGGTGACAGTCACGTCGACCCAGCGCTGCCACCCCTCGACAGTGCGCGTCGGGTCGTCGCGACCGAGGTAGCGGACGATCGGCCGGTCGGTCAGCGCGAGGGACCGGAGCGGCACGCGGGGCTTCTTGGTCCAGGCGTCCCGCTCCGCATCGCTGGTCGGTGGGCTCGCGAAGAAGGCGGTCGTGTCGAAGGGGATCCACTCGGCGCGGGCGGCGGCGAGGGTCGCCCCGAGCAGCCGGGTCGCGCTGGCGTCGCTGAAGAACGCGGGATGGCGCACCTCCACCGCGTACCGGTGGGACTGCGGAAGCTGCTCCAGGAAACGGCCCAGGGCCGGGACATCGGCGGGCGCGAACGAGCCGGGCAACTGGATCCAGAGGGCATGGGCGCGCGGGCCGAGCGGTTCGATGGCGTCCAGAAAGACGCGCAGCGGTTCGTCGACGTTGGTGAGCCGGCGTTCGTGCGTGATGACCTTGGGAAGTTTGAGGACGAACCGGAAGTCGGAATCCGTCTGGGCGGCCCACGAGGCCACGGTGTCCCGGGCCGGGGTCGCGTAGAACGTGGTGTTGCCCTCCACGGCGTCGCACCAACTGGCGTAGTGCCGCAGGCGCTCGGTGGGCGGCAGCCGGTGGCCCGGCCACGACTTGTGACTCCACATCGCGCACCCCACGTGCAGACGCATGACCGCCCTTCCCGCCGGTGACCGCGCTCGACCGGAGCCCACCGTATACGGGCCAGCGGACCCGGCCCGCCTCACGGTGCGGCGGGTAGGGTCCGACGCCATGCGTGTGCTGTTCGCCAGTCTTGCGTCCGTCGGTCACACCTACCCGCTGATCCCGTTGGCGATCGCCGTCCGGGACGCCGGGCACGAGGTGCACTTCGCCGCCGGGACGGAGGTGCACGCTCCGCTCGCCGCGCACGGCCTTCGGCCGTTCCGTCCCGGCGACGCCTTCTACGAGGTGTACGCCGAGGATCTCGCACCGGAGCTGGCGCGGCTGCGCCCCGACCTGGTGGTGCACGAGTGGGGGCTGCCGGGGGCGAGCGTGGCGGCTCACCGCGCGGGGATCCCGGGCCTGTGGCACGGGTTCGGCCGGATGTTTCCCGAGGGCATCGGCCTGGAACTGCCCACCAGGAACGCCGAGGTCATCGGTCGGCCGCACCTTGACATCTGGCCGCCCTCCCTTCAGGACAGGAATTTCCTTGCCACCGAACGTCGGATCGAGCTGCGTCCGGTCGCCTTCTCGACAACCGCCCCGCTGCCCGAACGGGTGGGCCGTCGGACGTCCCGACCCCTGATCTATCTGACCCTCGGCACCGCGTTCGGCACGCCGGAGCTGCTCCGCACCGCCATCGCAGGCCTGGCAGCGCTGGACGCCGAGGTGGTGGTCGCGGCGGGCCGGGTGCCCCTGGAACAACTGGGCGAGATCCCCGACCACGTCAGCGTGCACCAGTGGGTGTCGCAGGCGGAGTTGCTGCCACTCGTCGATGTGGTGGTGCACCACGGTGGCAGTGGCACCACCCTCGGCGCCCTCGCGGCTGGCGTGCCGCAGTTGCTGCTGCCGCAGGGCGCCGACCAGTTCGCCAACGCCGACACGCTTACCGCCGCCGGTGTCGCCCTGCGGCTCCTTCCCGGCGAGGTGGATGCGGTTGCCATCGCCGAGCAGGCGCACCGCCTGCTCCCGCGGCACGGCCAGGTCGAGCAGCGAGACGCTGCACGCCTGATCGCCGAGGAGATCGCCGCCATGCCCTCGCCAGCGGCCGTCGCCCAGCTCCTGCCGGAGTATGCCGTCTGAACGGAGGCGATCGTCAACTCAGGGTTGACGCAAGGAGTGCGTCAACCTATGGTTGACGCATGACAGATCCTCTCCAGATGAGTAACCCCGTCAAGCTCGACGACCTGATCCAGGCGATCAAGACGGCGCACACCGACGCGCTCGACCAACTCACCGATGCGGTCATCGCCGCCGATCACCTGGGCGAGATCGCCGATCACCTGATCGGGCACTTCGTCGACCAGGCCCGGCGCTCCGGCGCCTCCTGGACCGACATCGGTCGCAGCATGGGGGTCACCAAGCAGGCTGCCCAGAAGCGCTTCGTGCCGAAGGCGACCGAGGCGGCCGCGCTCGACCCCAACGCCGGCTTCGGCCGGTTCACCCCACGTGCCCGCAATGTGGTGATCGCCTCGCAGGAGGAGGCCCGGGCCAGCGGCAACGCCGAGATCGGCCCCGAGCACCTGGTGCTGGGCCTGCTGGCCGAGCCGGACGGGCTGGCAGCCAGGGTGATGGCTGGTCGCGGCGCCACCCCCGAGGCGGTACGGGAGGCGGTTGCTGCCGCCCTCCCACCACGGGCCGAGCAGGTTCCGGACCTTATCCCGTACGACGCGCGCGGCAAGAAGGCGTTGGAGCTGACGTTCCGGGAGGCGCTGCGCCTCGGGCACAACTACATCGGCACCGAGCACATCCTGCTCGCCCTGCTGGAGCAGGAGGACGGCGCCGGAGTGCTCACCAACCTCGGCCTGGAGAAGGCGACTGTGGAAGCCGACCTCGCCACCGCCCTCGCCGCCGTGGTCAGCGCCGCGTCAAAGGGCGACGACGCCGGCTAGGCATCCCGAAATCGTTCGCATCGGCCTGGAGTGGCCAGGCCACTCCGGGACGGTGCGGTGGCACGACCCGGAAGGAACCTCGGCAGCCATCGGTCGCACGACTGACGTGCGGAAAGGTGCGAATGTCGTCACGGGTTCTCGCGCGTGATAGCGCTCACTCGGTCGCCGCCTACGGGGATCGGCACAACGCCCTCCCGTCCACTTCATCCTGGCCGAGGTGACCGGGCTCAGGCCGGACCAGGTTCTCGTGAATGACGGCGGCACAAAGCGGAAGGCGGTCATCGAGACCGCCTTCCGCGATCGGGCGAAGAAGGTGTGCTGACGCAGTTGGGTCAGGACGCCTCGGGAAAGCCGTAGCGCAGGGCGTGCTCCGGATCGGCAGTGTCGATCTGGCGTATGCCCGCGTCGGCGAGGCGCTTGTTGACCTCGTCGAGATGCTCGCGCACCAGCCGGGCCTCCTCCTCGGTGACCCGGCCCCGGTGGGGCTTGCCGGCGTGCTCCAGCGTGCCGTAGTCGATCTTCTCGGTGGTCTTGCGGACCTTGGGTGGGCGAACCCGCTCGGCGGTCTTCAACAGTTTCGCCATCGGCACGTCCGTGGCCATCGCGTCGAACTCGCTGGCGGTCAACACCACCCGGCGGGGCTCGCCGCCACCGTGCCGGTCGTGGATCTCCACCACCGCCACGTCCAGCGCGGCGTCGTCGATGTTCTCCACATCGCCCGGGGTGGCGTCCAACTGCACGGGCCCGGCGACCAGGTCCGGGTGCTCCAGCACGACGACACGGACCACCTCGTCGTCCTGCTGCAGAACCGTGCCGGTGAAGTCGGAGACGTGGATCGTCTTCTTGCCCATGCGCGGAGCTTCTCCTGTCGTAGGCCGGGATGGCGGACCACAAGAAATTACCCGACAGGTGTGCGAAAGCCGCCGCTGGACCTCCTCCGGTGTGTCGGCCCCCGGGCGAACGTCAGAGGCTGCCCGTCGGTGCCACCACCCACTCGTTGCTGCGTCAGTGGTTGTTCAGGCGGTGCCTACCGGAGCTGCCGACGGACAGCTTGTTCAGGCCGGCCCACGACAGGGCACCGCCGCCGATTGTCCGAGGGTTCCGGTAGCGCGGCTGGGGCGGATTGCCTCCGACGGCCTCCGCCGCCTGCCAGAGTCGCTCAGGGTCCTGCTGGTAGTGGTCGCTCGGCTGAATCGGCATGCGTTCACCGTCCCAAACAAAGGTGTCCAGATATGGAAATACATATGACGGTCGATCTGGCCGCCCGGTTCCGGCACCCTTTCCCGTTCGGCCCTGACGTATCCTGCGCCCGGCCCCGCCGTCCGGCGTACGGTGATCGACGACGGGTCGGGTGACGCGGGGAGGTGCGCATGCTCGACCGGCGACTGCACCTGCACCTGGCCACCTGGCTCGGCCAGTGGCCGGCCGGGCCGGGGTTGCACGTGGTCGCCTCGCAGCGCCGGGCCGAACCGGCCTGGGACGGCCGGCTACGCCCCGCGCTCGCCGTGGACACCGGGCAGAGCGCCGTGCTCTCCGTGGCGCCGGACCGTGTGGCGGCGATCCGCGCGCTGGTTCGCCGTACGCCGGCTCGCTTGCTCGCCGCGTTGCCGGAGGCCGTCGGCCGGCCCGAATTCTGCGTACACGACGGCCCCTTCCGGTGGAGCGTGTCGCCCGCCCCGCTGCCCGACGTGGGGGAGTGGACCGAGCCGACCGCCACCGGGCTGCCGCCGTGGCTGCGACTCTTCGACAGGCCGGTGCTGGTGGTCCGTGACCCGGACGGCGGCTATCTGGCCGGTGCCGGGATCAAGCGGCACGACGCGTACGGGCACGAGTTGGCAGTTGGCACCGTGCCGGCCGCCCAGGGGCGCGGCCTCGCCCGTCGGCTGGTGGCGCAGGCGGCGCGGCGGGTGCTCGAGGAGGGGGCGGTCCCCACCTACCTGCACGAGCGGGACAATCACGCCTCGGCCCGGGTCGCCGAAGCGGCCGGTTTTCCGGACCGGGGCTGGCGCGCGTACGGGGTCTATCCGCGCTGAGCAAGGCCCGAAGCTGTAGAGGCCCGCGATCTTGCACTTTCTGTTGCGACGTGGCGGGCATTTCATGCATCTCGGCAACCGAGACTGCAAGATCGGCGCGGGAGGGCGGGAGGGCGGGAGGGCGGGAGGCGGGGTTGCGGCGGGGCGGGGCGGGGCGCTGAACGGGCATTGGGCGCGGACCGTGGATCCCGGGCCGGATCCACGGTCCGCAACCTCCCCCCAGGCCCCGGTTCCGGGTGTAGCGGCGTGCCGCTACGTGTCGATCACGCTACGTATCGAACAGGCCCGGGGCAAGGTTGAAGCTGTCGGTTCGGAGTGTCGAAAAGTGGACTTGACCTGCTGCTTCGCCGGCCGAAGGAGCCGGCCGGATCAGTGACGGAGCGTGCGAATCAGGTCGAGCACCTGGCGGGTCACCGGCCGCAGGACCCGGAGCCGGGACAGCGCCACGAGCCGGTCGATCAGTGGTACGGCCCCGTCGATGAGCTGGCGGGTCTTGGTCTGGCCCGGCGATCGGTCGTGCACCCAGTAGAGGATCACGCCCATGTACGCGAGCCAGAGCAGCTCGGGCAGCTGTGGGCGCAGTTCGGCGTCGACCTTGGCCGTCGATCCGGTCAACACCTCGCCGAAGAGGTCGATGGCCGCCTGTCGGGGGCCGGAGGACTCCGCGGAGAAGGGGCTCAACGGGGAGGTGGGCTCCGCCGCCGTCTTGAAGAAGGTCGCCGCGAATCCGTGTGAGGGAGTCAACACGTCGATCCCCGCGTGCAGCACCCCGGCGAGCCGGGGACCGAACGCCTCCTCCCGGTCGAGCACGGGCTGCGCGGCGGCCCGGTGCTCGACCTGGGACTGGGCGTAGAACTCCTGAATCAGGTGGTCCTTGGAACCGAAGTAGTAGTAGGCGTTGCCGACCGCCACGCCGGCCTCCTGCGCGATCGCCCGCATCGTGGTCTGGGCGTACCCGCGTTCGCGGAACAGCCGCATCGCGGTGTCCCGGATCAGCTGCCGGGTCTGCTCGCCTCGGGCGGTGGCTGGGTCACCCGCAGTGGTCGTCTGCGCAGGCTGTTCGGTCATCGGGGTCACCGTATCCCGCCGGTTCGTCGGTCGGCTCGGCCCACGGGTCGCGGATCCGCTCCCGGATCGCCGAGGCGGCGGCCACCGTCTGCCGGGCGAGGGGCAGCAGGTGTGGTCGGGCCAGCCGCTCGGCAGTGGACCGGTGGTCGGTCAGCGCCCAGAGGCAGGCGAACCAGGCGCCGTCGCCCGCGTACACCTCGCCGGTGTCGGCGATCACCGTGAGGTCGCGCAGCGTCGCGTCGTGGTCCAGGCCGGGGAAGCGCCGCCGGGCCTCGGCGGACCCGGCCGGCACGAACTCCAGGGGTACGAGCTGGGCGCGGGACGACAACCAGCGGCGGGCGGCGCGGCAGAGTGGGCAGGCCGCGTCGAACAGGACGGTGAACCCCCGGATCCCACCGCCGGAGTGAGCGGTGGGATCCGGGAGCCGACCGCCGCCACCGGTCGGGGGCACTGTCATCGGGTTGGTGGGTTGTTCGTCGGGCCGACGCCCGGCTGCGGACCGGCCGGCTGAGGTCCGGTCGGGTGCGCGCCGGTCGGCTGTGGTCCGCCCGGGTACGCGCCGACCAACTGCGATCCGGGAGGGGCGGACTGCATGGGGAGTCGGCCGATCGGGGCGAGCGGGGGGTGGGTGGCGAGCTGGCGGAGTCGGTTTCGGCGGTAGCGGCCGAGCGCGAAGACGTTGAAGAAGTGCAGCGCGCCGAGCACCAGCAGCACCAGGCCGATCTTGAGGGACAGCTCCTCCATGGCCTGGCTTGTCGAATCGACTGGGTCGGAGTGCTTCATCGCCACCGTGACGTAGCCGAGGTTGAGCAGGTAGAACCCGACCACCAGGAGACTGTTGACCGCTTGGGCGAGTCGTTTCTCGGCGAAGACCTCCTCCAGGAAGACCAGCCCGTTGCGGGACAGCGCTCGCGCCACCCAGATGGTCAGGCCGACGCTGACCGCCAGGTAGATCACGTACATCCAGACCTTGATGTCCATGTGGACGCCCTTCTTGAACGTGTTCAACTACCGATGTCATCAGACTAGGGCCGTTGTTGAACATGTTCAAGAAGTGGCGACCAGTGACTGTGGACACTCCTGCGCGGCGCTGGAGCGCGACACCCGGCCGAGCGTCTCCGCCCGGCCGGAGAACGCCGTGGCTCAGCCGGCCAGACCGAGCACCTCGGCCGCTGCGCGACCGTTGGCGTGGCTCGCGCCGTAGGTGGTGACGAAGGCGCGGACGCCTGCTGGCCGCCACTGTGCCGGCCAGCCCATCTCCACCACTGTCACGGGGTGCTGGGCGGCCAGGTCGGCGATCAGCTCCGGGCCGCCGGGCAGCCGGTGCAGGTGTCGCCCGACCAGCACGATGGGACGATCACCGGCCAATCCGCGCAGCGTGTCCGGGTCGGTCTCGGCGGCGATCACCCGGATCTCCGGCACCCCGTCCAGGTGCGGACCGAGGCCCCACGGCACCCGACCCTCGGCGATCGTCGACTCGGTGTGCAGTTGCACCACCAGTGGCTGCTCCAGGCCGGTGAGCAGGCCGTCCACCCGGACCGCCCGGCGCGCCGCCGCGTACCCCAGCTCGGTGTCGCCGGTGACCGGCGACCCGCTGGCGGCCCGGGTCCAGGCGGCGAGATCGGCGGCGCGGCCGGCCGCCTCCTCGACCCGCGCCCTCGCCAGCCGGCCGTCGGCGAGCGCGTCGACGATCTCGGCGGCCACCCGCTCGACCAGTTCGGCGTCCACCTTCGCGCCGATGCAGAGCAGGTCGGCACCCGCGCTCAGGGCCCGGACCGCGGCCGGCCCGACCCCGCCGGCGGCCACCGCGGCACCCTTCATCTCCAGCGCGTCGGTGATGACGGTGCCGGTGAAGCCGTACTCGGTGCGCAGCAGGTCGACAAGGACGGCCCGGCTGAAGGTGGCCGGGTCGGCGCCGGTGAGCGCCGGCACCCGGATGTGCGCGGTCATCACGGCCCGCGCCCCGGCGGCGACGATTGCCGCGAACGGCGGTAGGTCCCGCTGGCGGAGCAGGCCCAGCGGGGCGTCCACTGTGGGCAGTTCGTGGTGGGAGTCGGTGACCGTGGCACCGTGCCCGGGGAAGTGCTTGGCGCAGGCGGCCACGCCGGCAGCCTGCAACCCGGCCACGGCGGCGGCCGAGTGGGCGGCCACCCGCACCGGATCCGCGCCGAAGGACCGGGTGCCGATCACCGGGTTGTCGTCGGCGGTGTTGACGTCGACAGTGGGGGCGAGGTTGACGGTGATGCCGAGCGCGGCCAGTTCGGCGCCGATCGACTGGTAGACCCGTCGGGTGAGCGCCACGTCGCCGATCGCACCGAGGGCGGCGTTACCGGGGTACGGGCTGCCGGTGGCGTGCGCCAGCCGGGTCACGTCGCCACCCTCCTCGTCGATCGCGATCAGCGCGTCGGGTCGACCGGCGCGCAGCGCTGCGGTGCTCGCCGCCACCTGCGCGGGGTCGTGCACGTTGGTGCCGAACAGGGTGTGCCCGGCCAGCCCGTCGGCCAGCAGGTCGACCGCCCAGTCGGGCGGGACCGGTCCCGGGTACGCGGCCAGCAGCGTGCCCAGCGCGAGCCGGCGCAGTCCTGGATCCAACCCCACGTGATCTTCCCCCTTCGGTGCCCCGCGGGTACGAAACGTCGTACCGGTGGTGGTCCTGGCCCTGCCGACTTGGCGGAGCGTCCCACAGTCGAGTGGCCGTTACGCTACGGCTACCCGTTCGCAGGTAGGTTTACAGTTAGCAAAGTTTACTAAAACTAGAGGACGTGTCATGAGTGCGACCCGGCTGCCCGGCACCCCCCGTCTGTTGCGGGCGCTCAACGACCGTGCCGCGCTGGAACTGCTCCTCGAACGCGGCCCGCTGACCCGGGCTCGACTCGGCGAGCTGACCGGGCTGTCGAAGGTCACCGCCTCGCAACTGGTGGAGCGGCTGGAGGAGCGCGGCCTCGTCGCGCGGGTCGGCGAGCAGGCCGGCGGGCGGGGGCCGAACGCCCAGCTCTACGCCGTCCGCCCGGGCAGCGCGCACGTGGTCGGCGTGGACGTCGGGCCGGACCGGGTGGTGGCCGCCTGCGCCGACATCACCGGTGCGGTCATCGGCCGGGTGGAGCAGTCGACCCGGGACACCGACGACCCGGTGGGCGTGGTGCACAACGCCGTCGTGCAGGCGGCGAGCAGCGCCCAGGCGCAGCTGAGCAGCGTACGACGGATCGTGCTCGGTACGCCGGGCCTGGTCGACCCCGGCACCGGCGACATCACCTTCGCCTTCAATCTGCCGCGCTGGCACAGCGGTCTGCTCGCCGCGTTGCGGGACGACCTGCACACACCGGTGGTCTTCGAGAACGACGTCAACCTGGCCGCGGTGGCCGAGGCGCAGTCCGGCGCAGCGCAGGGGTTGTCGGACTTCGTGCTGGTCTGGGTGGGCGCCGGCGTCGGTCTGGCGATCATGCTGGGCGGGCGGTTGCACCACGGCAGCAGCGGCGCGGCCGGCGAGATCGGCTACCTGCCGGTGCCCGGCGCGCCCATTCCGCGAGACGTCTCCCGTCGTGCCAAGCCGGCCTTCCAGCAGCTGATCGGTGCGGACTCGGTGCGCGCTGTGGCCCGCGAGCACGGCTACCCGGACGCCGACGCCGCCGAGGCGGTCCGCGCGGCCGTCGCGGCCGGTGCCGACGGTGGTCCGATGCTCGACGAACTGGCCCGTCGGCTCGCGCTCGGCGTGGCCAGCACCTGCGTGGTGCTGGACCCACCGCTGGTAGTGCTCGCCGGTGAGGTCGGCCAGGCCGGTGGCGCGGCGCTCGCCGACCGGGTGCAGCAGGAGGTCGCGGCGATCACCCTGGTCCAGCCGCGAGTGGTGCCGACCGGGCTGACCGAGGAGCCGATCCTGCACGGCGCGCTGCGCACCGCCCTGGACGCGGTACGCGACGAGGTGTTCGGCTCCACCGTCGGCTGAGCCCGTCGCGGCGGTCACATGAAGGAATATTTCACCGCTACATGGTTAGTCGCAAGCTCTTGCCGGTTCCGGCCCGCCGGGGGGAGCCCGAAGGCCGCGTCAGCCCCCCGGCGGACCGAAACTCAGATCAGGTCGCGGCGACGGAACACGGCGAACGCCGCCGCGGTCAGCCCGCCGGTCACCGCGACCAGCACCAGCAGCGCCGGACCCCAGGTCAGGCTGTAGAGGCCCGAGCAGTAGCCGGTACCCGAGGTGCCGGCACAGAGCCGCGGGTCGAAGAACCGCGACTCGCCACTGAGCCACGCCCCGATGTAGCTGGAGAGCATCAGTTGGTCCGACCGTCGGACGTCGATGATCTCCAACACCAGACGGCCGCCCAACTCCCACACCACCGCGTACGCCGCCACCGCCCCCAGCGCCGCAGAGGTGTGCCGACCCAGCGTGGCGATCGCGAAGCCCACAGCCGAGGCCAGCAGCACCAACACCAGGCCCCGTCCGTGCACCGCACCGAGCGAACGCCAGAAGCCGTCGTCCAGCCGGCCCGGCAACCCGGCGCTCTGCCCGATCATCCAGAACGTGGCGAGGTAGGCCACCGACGCCAGCAGGGACAGCACCAGCACCGAGCCCAGCAGGGTGCCCAACTTGGCCGCGAGCACAGTCAACCGGCGCGGTCGCCAGAGCAGCAGATTCACCACACCGCCCGAGTTCAGATCCGCGCCGATGTAGGAGGCGCCGACCAGGAACCCGAACATCACCAGGAACGCGATCAGGAAATGGAGCAACGACTCGGCCTGCTCAGCGAAGCTGAACACCCCCGGCAGGAAGTCGGCGGCGATCGGCAGCCGGTCCTGCCGGATCGGGTCGAGGTCCGCGCAGTCGGCGAAATACTCGCTCGTGTCGGTCGGCGACCTTTCCTGCAGGCGGGCCAGGCACTCCTGGTGCGTGGTCTCCATACTCCGTCGCGCGTCGACGGCCTGCTGCCGCGCCGAGTTCAGTTCAGTGGCGGTCGGCTTGTGGGAACCGGCGAGCGTCGTCGCCGCCGTGACGGCGAACGCCAACACCAACAGGACGACCATGAGCTGCACGAAGCGACGCGCGGACAGTCGCTCCAACTCGGCACGCACCAGGTTCACGCGTCCACTCCCCGATCGAGGTCGATCACAGCTTCGCCCTGCGGCAGCGACGAGTCGCCGACCTGCCGGGGCACCGACGAATGCTCGTACGCGCCGGTCAGCTCCAGGAAGACGCTCTCCAGATCCGGCCGCAGCGGCGTCAGCTCGCCCACCCACAGACCCTGCTCACCGAGCACCCGGCTGACCACCGTCGGGTCGTCCACCCCGCTCACCACCAACGCTGCGCCGTCCACGACCGCCGTCAGCTCGGCCGCGTGCAGCAGCTCGACGGCCCGCTCCGGCTCGGCCACCCGGACCAGGAACTCGTGCCGGTCGTGGCCCGCCAGCACCTCGTCCACCCGACCGGTAGCGACCCGCCGCCCCCGGGAGATGATCGTGACGTGGTCACAGATCAGCTGGATCTCGCCCAGGATGTGACTGGACACCAGCACTGTCACCCCGTTGGCCGCCAGCGACCGCGTCAGGTCGCGCATCTCCCGGATGCCCGCCGGGTCCAGCCCGTTCGCCGGCTCGTCCAGGATCAGCAACCGCGGGTCCTTCAACAGCGCGGACGCCACCGCCAGACGCTGCTTCATGCCCAGCGAATAGCCCTTCACCCGCTCATCGCCCCGGTCGTACAGGCCCACCAGATCCAGCACCTCGTCCACCCGCGAGACCGGCACCCCACCGGCGCGGGCCAACAACCGCAGCGTGCGGTGGCCGGTGAAGTTGCCGAAGAACTGCGGGCTCTCCACGATTGCGCCGACCTGACCCGCCACCCGGGGCAGCAGCTCCGGCGACGGTTCGCCGAGCACCGTCATCCGGCCGCTGTCGGCGCGTACCAGCCCGAGCAGGGCCCGCAGGGTGGTGGTCTTGCCCGAGCCGTTGGGGCCCAGGAAACCGTGGACCTGGCCCGCCTCGACCAGCAGATCGAACCCGTCCACCGCCACCCGTCGGCCGCTGCGCAGGCTGTGGAAGGTCTTGCGCAGACCCTCGATTTCGATGACCGCGCTCATCCGCGCGGCTCCGTACGTCGGCGGGGCATGGGCCGTCCTTCGGGCTTGGTGATCAACGACACGGCGCTTCACCCTATGGCTGAGGTGCCGCCCATGGGGGGCACCGAGGCGCTGCGTGGTTGGATGGTGTGGTGACTGGTGACCTGATCCCCGGCGCTGCCGGCGCCGCGCCTGCCGCCGCTTTCGTGGACCCGGATCTGGTGGTCAGCCTCGACGGCGTCGGCGTACGCCGCTCTGGCACCGCCCTCCTACAGGACCTGACCTGGCGCGTCGAACTGGACGAGCGGTGGGTCGTGCTCGGCTCCAACGGTGCCGGCAAAACCACTCTGCTCAACCTCGCCGCCGGTCGGCTGCACCCCACCACTGGTGTCGCGCACGTGCTCGGCGAGCGGATCGGCCGCACCGACGTCAACGAGCTGCGTACCCGGATCGGGCTCACCACCGCCGCGATCGCCGAGCGGCTGCCCGCCGACGAGCGGGTCAGCGACGTGGTGGTGACCGCCGCCTGGTCGGTGGTCGGCCGTTGGCGGGAGAACTACGACCGTGGCGACGAGGCGCGGGCGCGGGCACTGCTGAGTCAACTCGGCGTCGGTGGGCTCGCCGAACGCCGCTACGGGACCCTCTCCGAGGGTGAGCGCAAGCGGGTGCAGATCGCCCGTGCCCTGATGACCGACCCGGAGCTGCTGCTGCTCGACGAGCCCGCGGCCGGGCTCGACCTGGGCGGTCGGGAAGACCTGGTCGCCCGTCTGGCCGAGCTGGCGTACGACCCGGACGCCCCGGCGATGGTGCTGGTCACCCACCACGTCGAGGAGATCCCGCCCGGGTTCACCCACGCGATGCTGCTGCGCGAGGGTGGGGTGGTCGCCCAGGGCCTGCTCGCCGAGACGCTGACCGGTGACAACCTCTCCAAGACCTTCGGGCTGCCACTTGTGGTCGAGCGGTCGGGCGACCGCTTCACGGCTCGCGCCGCCTGAGCGCCGGAAGGGCGGAGACGGCCGTGCCGCAGACCCGGGTTGCCGTGGTGGGCAGCGCCAACATGGACCTGGTCGCGATGGCACCCGCGCTGCCTCGACAGGGCGAGACCATGCTCGGCACCGACTTCGTGATGGTGCCCGGCGGCAAGGGCGCCAACCAGGCCGTGGCCGCGGTCCGGGCCGGCGCCTCCTGCGCCTTCCTCGGCGCGATCGGCTCGGACGCCTTCGGCGTCACCCTCAAGGCCCGCATCACCGCGGCCGGCGTGGACACCAGTCAGCTTCGGGTGGTCTACGGCGCCTCCGGAGTGGCGCTGGTGATGGTCAACGCCCAGGGGGAGAACGCCATAGTGGTCACCCCGGGCGCGAACGACGCCCTGGTCGGCCTCACCGAGGAGGAGCTGACCACTGTGCGTGCGGCGGACGTCCTCGTCGCCCAACTGGAGATCCCGGTGCAGACCGTGGCGGCCGCCGCGGTGGCCGCCCGCGAGGCCGGCACCAGGGTCATCCTGAACGCCGCACCGGCGCGGGACCTCCCACCCGAGTTGCTCGCCGCCGTGGACCTGCTGGTAGTCAACGAGGGTGAGGCGCAGGCGCTCGCCGGCCGGGGTCGGGAGGAGCCGCGCGCGCTGCTCGACCTGACCCCCCGGGCCGTGCTCACTCTTGGCGGTGAGGGCGCCTGGTACGTCGACCGGGACGGCACCGAGGTGCACGTGCCGGCGGTACCTGTCGACGTGGTCGACTCCACCGCCGCCGGTGACGCGTTCACCGCCGCGCTGGCCGTCGGCTGGGGCGAAGGGCGCGACCTGGTCGACGCGGTGCGCTGGGCGTCGGCGGCCGGCGCTGCCTGCGTTCGTAAGCTCGGGGCCTCGGTGGCGCTACCGCAACGCGCCGAGATCGACGAGCTGTACGTACCTGCCTGACCGCACCCGCAGCACACCGGCCGGCTCGCCCGTGCGGGCCGGTCGTCAGGCGACGGGCTCGTCGGTGAGCTTCTCGCCGCGTCGGCGCAGCATGCCCAACCCGGGGATGCCGGCCACGGCGAGCTTCAGGTCGCGGGTCACGTCCAGCAGGTCGTGCAGGTCCGGCCCGACCCGGTCCAGCGTGGCCAGGATCGGCAGGATGTCCGCCGTCAGGTGTTCCTTGAGCTTCGGCAACTCGTCGATCAGGTGGATCGCCGCGCTGATCTCCTCGTGGCTCAGCTCCTCCACGAACCGCCCGGCCATCGGCGCGGCCCGGCGCAACGCCGGCTCGTACGCCGCCAGCAGTTCTGCCGCCGTGGCGGCGGCCTCCGTCGCGGTGCCCACCGTGGTGGCAGCGCGGTTCGCGACCCGGTCGGCCTCCGCGACCACAGTGCCTGCCACCCGGGAGACCCGGTCGGCCTCGGCGACCACCACTGCGGCGGCGGTGGCCACCTCGGTCGCGGTGTCGATGGCGGTGGTCGCGGCGGCGCTGATGACTGCCACCTCGCGGACCGCGGCCTCGGCGTCGGTGAGCACCTGATCGGTCCGATCCAGTGTCGTTTCGATCCGGTCGACCACGCCGTTGATCCGGGCCAGCAGCACCTCCACCCCGTCCAGTACGGCGAACGCGCGGGCGGGCACGGCCGCCATCGAGGCCGCGGAGCCGAGCGCCTGGTCGAGAGCGGAGCGGGTCAGGCCGACCACGGCGGCCGGGGTGGGGAGGGGAATCGCCATGGGGTCAAGTGTGCGTCGGCCGCACCACAACCGCCCGACGGAGCCGGTCAGCGGGGCCGTCGACCGGCGGTGGCGGCGCGGGCCACCCGCAGCGCCCACCAGATCAGCGGCACCTGCAACGGCACCCTGCCGTACGCGATGGCCCGCTTCGTCGGGCGGCGCTCGCGCCAGTCCACTGCCATCTTCACGTTCGCCGGTAGGACGGCGACGAAGAGTGCGGCGGCGGCCCGACCGCCGGCCCGCCGGGTGGCCGGGTTCGCGACCGTCGCCGCCACCGCCAGTTCGGCGACGCCGCTGGCGTACGTCCAGAATCGGGGCGGGCCGGGCAGGACGCGCGGCACGATCGGGTCGTAGACGCCGGGTCGCAGCAGGTGGGTGACGCCGGCCGCCGCGAGCAGGCCGGCCAGCGCGACTGCCTCGCCGCCGCGACGGGTGGTCATCGATGGTCCCCCTGCTGTTCGACGGCGCGCTGCACGGCCCGGTAGATCTGCCCGAACCGTAGCGCGTCCGGGGTGCGCACCAGCAGATCCTCCCGGCCGTGGTGCTGCACCCACAACTCGTGCACGTGGCTGCCGCGTTCGTAGGAGCGGTCCAGCCAGCCGAGGGGGATCTCCAGGAACGGCAGCGACACCAGCGCCCCGACCGCGCAGGCGGCGAGGATGATCAGCGCCAGCTGCCAGTTGCCCCGATCCTGAGCCGACCAGGCCAGCGACAGCACGCAGACCACGGCGACCAGCGGCGGCAGCGAGAGCAGCAGGACCAGGACACCGCGCCCCAGCACACGGCCGCGCACGGCGAGAGTTTTCTGCCCCCGGGCGTGCCAGACGAACGTCACGTCGGACAGGGCGATCACCTGACCGCCCGCCCGGATCGACTCGGAGGTCACCTGCACCGCGTCGTCCCGGTAATAGAGGGTCATCACTAAGCCTAACCACCGCCAGGCAAACCTCGCCTCGCGCGGACCGCGGCGCTTGGCCTTCTTCGCAGAAGATCGGCGCTTCCTCGCAGAGGATCCGACGGGCCGCCCGACGGTAGCGGTGGTGTTGCGGCGGTCCTTTGGAGCTGAATCGTCTGCGACATCGCGCCCCGCCGCGCCCCGCCGCGCCGCGCCCCGCCGGGCCGTGGCCTTGCGAACTGCGGCGGTACGGCACAGCGGCACCGCAGGCCCTCGGTCCGATTCGTTTTCGATATCAGCTCCATAGGCGCTGCGGGAACGTTGCGCCCGCGCGCCCGCTGCGGGAACGCCGCGCCCGCGCGCCCGCTGTGCCGGTCTCACCGGTGGGGACCGGCCCTCGGTCAGGTCGGGACGTGCGGCGGAACCAGGCTGACTAGCGGCGGGTGCCGGGGCGGGCCGGTTGGCTGTGCTCCACCGCGCGCTGCACCGCCCGGTAGATCTGCCCGAAGCGCAGCGCGTCACCGGTGCGCAGCAGACGCACCGGCTGACCCCGCCAACGGGCCCAGATCTCCAGTTGGCGGCTGCCCCGGGCGTACGAGCGGTCCAGGTGTTCGAAGAGGAAGTCGGCGACCGGCCCGACGGCCAACCCGACCAGCACCGACGCGCCGACTATCGCGATCGTCACTGTGGGTGAGCGGTGCAGCCAGACGGCCACACCGATGCCGAGCACCGCGGCGACCAGCGGGCCGGCGAGCGCGGCACCGATCGCACCCCGCCCCACCAGCACGCGCCAGGAACGGGTGCCACGGCGGTGCCAGATCATCGTGATGTCGGCCAGCTGGTAGCTGCGACCGTCGACACGGAGGGTGGTGGAGGTGACCTGCACCGACTTGTCGTCGTAATACGTGATCATGGCTGGACTCCCGCCCACGGGGCTGACACCACACTACTTACCCAAACGAGCCGGGTCGTAAGGTTGGCACGCGACTTCGACGAGGAAGTGAGGGCAGCGTGGGCGAGTTCGTTCGGCTGGAGACCACTGACGGCATCGGCACGATCCGGCTGGAACGGCCGCCGATGAACGCGCTCAACACCCAGGTGCAGGAGGAGTTGCGCGCCGCCGCCACGGCGGCCACCGCCGACCCCGAGGTCCGCGCCGTCATCGTGTACGGCGGGGAGAAGGTCTTCGCCGCCGGCGCCGACATCAAGCAGATGGCCGACATGTCCTACGTGGACATGGCCGATCGGGCGGCGAACCTGTCCAGCGCGCTCGGCGCGATCGCCCGGATCCCCAAGCCGGTGGTCGCTGCGATCACCGGGTACGCCCTGGGTGGCGGCTGTGAGCTGGCGTTGGCCTGTGACTGGCGGGTGGTCGCCGAGGACGCCAAGCTCGGCCAGCCGGAGATCAAGCTGGGCATCATCCCGGGTGCCGGCGGCACCCAGCGGCTGGCCCGCCTGGTCGGCCCGGCCCGCGCCAAGGACCTGATCATGTCGGGGCGGATGGTGGACGCGCAGGAAGCGCTGCGCATCGGCCTGGCCGACCGGGTCGTCCCGGCCGCCGAGGTGTACGACACCGCCGTCGCGCTGATCACCCCGTACCTGACCGGGCCGGTGCAGGCGCTGCGCGCGGCGAAGCTGGCTGTCGACGGTGGCCTGGACATGGATCTGAACTCGGGCCTGGCCTGGGAGAGTCAGCTCTTCGCGGCGCTGTTCGCCACCGACGACCGGCGCGAGGGCATGGCGGCCTTCGTCGAGAAGCGCAAGCCGCGCTTCACCGGCCGCTGATCCGACACCGCCCGACCCGGGCCGCTGATCCGACACCGCCCGCCCCGGCGGCGCCCTGACCTTGGCAACGTCCGGTGGCCGGGGCCACGGTCGCAGGGCCATGTGACTGGCCGGTAACCTGTGATCCCGGCCACGGACGATGGGAGCGACATGACGGAGCGGATCGAGGGTCACGGCGGCGAGTTGGCGCTCGCGGCACTACGCGCGCACGGCGTACGGGAGATGTTCACGCTGTCCGGAGGGCACGTCTTCCCGCTCTACGACGCCGCGTACAAGACCGACTTCCCGATCTACGACGTCCGGCACGAGCAGTCCGCGGTCTTCGCCGCCGAGGCGGTGGCCAAGCTCCAGCGCCGCCCCGGCCTCGCCGTGCTCACCGCCGGGCCCGGTGTCACAAACGGCATCTCCGGCATGACCAGCGCGTTCTTCAACGCCTCGCCGGTGCTGGTGCTCGGTGGGCGTGCGCCCGCGTTCCGCTGGGGCTCGGGCAGCCTCCAGGAGATGGACCACCTGCCGCTGGTCGCCCCGGTCACCAAGCACGCCGAGACGGTGTTCAGCACCGACGACATCCCGCGTGCGGTGGGTGCGGCGCTGAACGCGGCGCTCACCCCGCACCGCGGCCCGGCCTTCCTCGACTTCCCGCTGGAGACGGTCTTCTCGGTCGCGGAGGCCGAGCTGCCCACCGTGACGGGTGTCGACCCGGTCGCGCCGGACCCGGAGGAGGTCGGCCGCGCGGCGATGCTCATCGCCGGTGCGCAGCGGCCGGTCATCATCGCCGGCTCCGACGTGTACGCGGGCGACGCGGTCGCCGCGCTGCGTGAGGCGGCCGAGGCGTTGCAGGTGCCGGTCTTCACCAACGGCATGGGTCGCGGCTCGCTCCCGCCGGAGCACCCGCTGGCGTTCGCCAAGGCCCGACGGGCTGCGCTCTCCGGCGCCGACGTGGTCGTGGTGGTGGGCACCCCGCTGGACTTCCGGCTCAGCTTCGGTGACTTCGGTGACGCCAAGGTGGTGCACATCGTCGACGCCCCCAGCCAGCGGGCGACGCACGTCCAGCCGGCCGTCGCGCCCGCCGGTGACCTGCGCCTGATCCTCTCCGCGCTGGCCGATCACTCCGGCGATCGGGCCGACCACGCCGACTGGATCGCCGACCTGCGCGTCGCCGAGGACGCGGCGAAGGCTCGGGACGCCGCGGAGATGGCCGCCGAGACCGACCCGATCCGACCGGCCCGGATCTACGGCGAGCTGCGTCGGGCGCTCGCCCCGGACGCGATCACCATCGGCGACGGCGGCGACTTCGTGTCGTACGCCGGACGGTACCTGGAGCCGGCCCAGCCCGGCACGTGGCTGGACCCGGGCCCGTACGGCTGCCTGGGCACCGGCATGGGTTACGCGATGGGCGCCCGGGTCAGTCACCCGGACCGGCAGATCTGCGTGCTGATGGGCGACGGCGCGGCCGGCTTCTCGCTGATGGACGTCGAGTCGCTGGTCCGCCAGAAGCTGCCGGTGGTGATCGTCGTCGGCAATAACGGCATCTGGGGGCTGGAGAAGCACCCGATGCGGGCCATGTACGGCTACGACGTGGCCGCCGACCTCCAGCCGGAGCTGCGCTACGACACGGTGGTCAGCGCGCTCGGCGGGGCGGGGGAGACGGTCGCCAAGGCGGCCGATCTGGGCCCGGCGCTTCAGCGGGCGTTCGACTCCGGGGTGCCGTACCTGGTGAACGTGCTCACCGACCCGACCGACGCGTACCCCCGGTCGTCGAACCTGGCCTGAGTCGCACCCGCCGCCGCCGTCGCCCCTGCGGCGGCGGCGGCGCGTTCACACCTCCGGTCGGTCGCCCTCCCGCGGCGGCTCACCGTCGCGGCGGCGCAGGTCGTCCTCGCGTCGCCGCAGGTCTTCCTCCCAGCGTTGGAACAGCTCCTGGTCCTGCTGCTGGGCGCGTTCCTCGACGGAGCGCAGGAACTCCGGGTCGTCGTCGGGAGCCACCGGCCGTGGGCGCTGCCGCTCGCCGCCGCCGCCCGGCCAGCCGTTGCGGGCGCCGGGGCTGGGCTCCCGGCCGACGATGAACCAGGCGATCGAGCCGACCAGCGGGAAGAACAGGATGATCAGCACCCAGGCGATCCGGGGAAGGGCACGGATCTTGCCCTCCTCGGCGGAGAGGCAGCTGATCAGCGCGCAGACGGCGAGGACAATCTGCACCAGGAAGAGGAGTACGCCAAGCCGGGCCATGCACCCATGATGACGCACCGGCGCGCGTCACCACAGTCCGCGCAGCACCAGCAGCACTCCCAGTGACGCCAGCACCACAGTGCCCACGGTGACCAGGGGAAGTGTCCGGCCGCCGGTGCGGGCCGGACCGGTGCCGGTGCCCCGAGGCCAGCAGAGCACCAGCAGGGCGCCCCATACCAGAACGGTGCCACCGGCGATCAGCGCACCGGTCGGGTCGCCGGTCGACGCCAGCCGGACGGCGAGCACTGTCACCACTGTCACCGTGAGCAGGGTGCGCCGCCAGGCCAGCCGGGTCCGCTCCGGTTGCAGCCCCGGGTCGCGTCCGGCGCTCACCGCCCGCCGACCGCCCGCATCAGGACGGCGGCGACCAGCAGCAACGCGCCGACGCCGACGGCGAGCGCCAGGATGGCGGGGAACCGGGACGCCGGCAGCTCCTGGCCGAGCCGGATGGCCCGCTCGGTACGCGCCCAGTGGTCCACCGCACGGACCGCGACCGCCGCGCCGAGCAGCAGCAGCGCCACTGCGATCACCTCACGCAGGTGACTCATCGGCAGGGGCGGCAGGAACTGCGCGGCGGCCAACCCGCCTCCGACCAGCGCCAGACCGGTGCGCAGCCAGGCGAGGAAGGTCCGTTCGTTGGCCAGCGAGAAACGGTAGTCAGGTGTCTCACCGACCGAGCCCAGCTCCGCCGGGTCGAACCACCGCTTGATCGCCTCCCACACAGTGGGAGAATATCCGCTTCCCATCCCGCTTAGCCTGGTCCGGTGACTGATCTCGACGTGCAGACGCTGCGGACCGCCTACGACAACCAACTCCGCCCGGAGATTCCCGACCCGGTTCCGGCCGGGGTCACTGTGGAGCGGGACGGGCCGCTGGTCCGCATCATCGGGCTCGACGCCGGCGGGTTCCTCACCTACCGCGACCTGGGCGGTTTGACCGGTGACGCGCTGGACGAGCTGATCGCCCGGCAGGTGCGGCTGTTCCGCGAGCGCGGCCTGTCGGTCGAGTGGAAGCTCAACGAGCACGACGAACCGGCGGACCTGGCGGATCGGCTACGCGCCGCCGGCTTCGTGCCGGAAGACCGGGAGACCGTCGTGGTCGGCCCGGTAGCGCCGCTGGCCGCCGCGCTGCCGGTCACCCCCGAGGGGGTACGCCTACGTGAGGTGACCTCCCGGGAGGATCTGGAGCGGATCGCCGCCATGGAGGAGGAGGTCTGGCAGGCGGACCGTTCACATCTCGTCACCGGGTTGGCCAAGGAGATCGACGCCGACCCGAACTCGATCACAGTGGTGGTGGCCGAGGCCGACGGGACCGTGGTGAGCGCCGGCTGGGTGCGGTTCCCGGCGAACACCGGCTTCGCCACGCTGTGGGGTGGCTCGACGCTGCCGCAGTGGCGGCGCAAGGGCATCTACCGGGCGCTGGTCAACCACCGGGCGCGGCTGGCCGAACAGCGGGGTCGCACGCTCATGCAGGTCGACTGTTCCGAGGACAGCCGGCCCATCCTGCAGCGACTCGGCCTCGTCCCGGTCACTACCACCACCCCGTACGTCTACACTCCGTGATCATGGAGCAGCGGTTGACGGACGAGGAGCGGTTGACCCTCAAGACCGGTGCCTTCGGCGCCGTCTTCCTGGTCTCCAACGCAGACCCCGGTGTGCTGGGGGTGATCCGGGAGAGCATCGCCGCGTCCGGCGCGTTGGCCGGTGCCAGTGGCACCGTCAAGGAGGCGCTGACCACCGGCCCGCTGCCGCGACTTCCCCGGGACTCGCAGCTGGAGATCGAGTCGGTGGTGCTGCCGGCGCTGGGGCAGGCGGTGCGGATCCTGCGCGAGAAGTCCCCACGGGATGTGGACGCGTACCGCGAACTGGTGTTGGCCGCTGCGGACCAGGTGGCCCGCGCGCACGACGGAGTGGCACCCACCGAGGCGGCGGCCATCGACCAGATCCGGGTCGCGTTGGCCGAGCCGGCCTGACCGGCGGCGCGTCGGTGAGCTGTGTCACTCTGAGTGCTGCCGGAGCGCAACCTACTGGCAGGTAACATTGCGCCGTGGGCAACTGCACAACCGCCCGCGGTTGACCTGGCGTCGACCGACGCGCGACGCTGCGCCCCAGACCGGGCGAGCGAATCGCAACACCACACAGGAGGGTCGTCGAAGCGCGATGAACATCGTCGTACTCGTCAAGCAGGTGCCTGATTCGGGCGCGGACCGCAACCTGCGCAATGACGACAACACCGTCGACCGCGGTTCGGCGAACAACGTGATCAACGAGATGGACGAGTACGCCATCGAGGAGGCGCTGAAGATCAAGGAGGCGCACGGCGGCGAGGTCACCATCCTGACCATGGGTCCGGACCGGGCGACCGAGTCGATCCGCAAGGCGCTCTCCATGGGCCCGGACAAGGCAGTGCACGTCCTCGACGACGCCCTGCACGGCTCGTGCGCCGTCGCCACCTCGAAGGTGCTCGCCGCCGCTCTCGGTCAGCTCAATGCCGACCTGGTCATCTGCGGCGCCGAGTCCACCGACGGCCGGGTCCAGGTCATGCCGCACATGATCGCCGAGCGGCTGGGCGTCGCGGCGCTCACCGGTGCCCGCAAGCTCACCGTCGACGGCGCGACGCTGACCGTCGAGCGGCAGACCGAGGAGGGCTACGAGGTGGTCACCGCCGCCACCCCGGCCGTGGTCTCCGTCTGGGACACCATCAACGAGCCGCGCTACCCCTCCTTCAAGGGCATCATGGCCGCCAAGAAGAAGCCGGTGCAGACGCTCTCGCTGGCCGACCTCGGGGTCGCGGCCGACGAGGTGGGCTTCGACGGCGCCACCAGCGCCGTCGTCGAGCACACCAAGCGCCCCCCGCGCTCCGGCGGCGCCAAGATCACTGATGAGGGCGAGGGCGGCGTCAAGCTTGTCGAGTTCCTCGCCACCGAGAAGTTCGTGTGAGAGGGGGGTCTGACATGTCCGAGGTTCTCGTCGTCGTCGAAGCCACAAAGGAATTCGGCGTCAAGAAGGTCACCCTGGAAATGCTCACCCTCGCGCGTGAGCTGGGCACCCCGAGCGCTGTGGTGCTCGGCGGCGCTGGCGCCGCCGAGGCGCTGAGCGGCAAGCTGGGCGAGTACGGCGCGGAGAAGATCTACGCCGCCGAGGGTGACGAGATCGACGGCTACCTGGTGGCCCCCAAGGCGACAGTGCTTGCCGAGTTGGTCAAGCGGGTGCAGCCGGCCGCCGTGCTGCTGGCGTCGGCCCAGGAGGGCAAGGAGATCGCCGCCCGGCTCGCCGTCAAGCTCGACAACGGCATCCTGACCGACGTTGTCGGCCTGGACGCCGACGGCACCGCGACCCAGGTTGCCTTCGCCGGCTCCACCATCGTCAAGTCCAAGGTCACCAGGGGCCTGCCGTTGGTCACCGTCCGGCCCAACTCGGTCACCCCCGCCCCGGCAGCGGCCACCCCGGCGATCGAGCAGCTCAGTGTGTCGGTCACCGACACCGACAAGCTGGCCACTGTCGTCGAGCGGGTCGCCGAGCAGAAGGGCTCCCGCCCCGAGCTGACCGAGGCCGGCGTGGTCGTCTCCGGCGGTCGGGGCGTCGGCAACGCCGACAACTTCAAGCTGGTCGAGGAGCTGGCCGACCTGCTCGGCGGCGCCGTCGGCGCGTCCCGCGCGGCCGTCGACTCCGGCTTCTACCCGCACCAGTTCCAGGTGGGCCAGACCGGTAAGACGGTCTCCCCGCAGCTCTACGTCGCCCTCGGCATCTCCGGTGCCATCCAGCACCGGGCCGGCATGCAGACCTCGAAGACCATCGTCGCTGTCAACAAGGACGGCGAGGCGCCGATCTTCGAGCTGGCCGATTTCGGGGTGGTGGGCGACCTGTTCAAGATCGTCCCGCAGGCCGCCGAGGAGATCCGCAAGCGCAAGTAAGCCAGCGATACGACAGTGGCCGCCCGTTCGAATGGGCGGCCACTGCCGTAGCGGGAGCTGATCGGCGAGCCGGGGAGCTGAGCCGGCCCGCCGATCAGCCCGTCAGGGAGCCCCTCAGCAGACTGTCGCCGGAGTGGCGGGTGTTGTTGTCGTACTGCTCCGCGGAGACGTCGACCACCGAATAGCTCTTGAGGTCGACATTCGGGGGCAGGGGTAGCAGCGCGTCCGAGCCGCCACCCAGGGTGCCGACCGAGAACATCTCCATCGTCGTCGGGTTGATGAGCCAGACCTCGTAGTACCCCGCGACGCTCGGGAGATTCGCCACATGCAGATGTAGTTGGCCGTCCCGGAAAACCCGGGCGTCACCAGTGGCCGTCGGCGGGGTCGCCCCGTACGCGGCCAGCGGCGCGCTCGCCACCACCACCGGCGTCGGAGTGGGCGTCGGATCGTCCGGTCGGAGCACCGAGACGGTGCCCACCACGCCGACCGCCGCGGCAGCGGCCGCTGTCACCGCGGTGGCCACCCAACCGGACCAGCCGCGACCCCGACGGGACCGCCGCGCCGGGTCCAGTCGGGTCACCGTCGCCTCGGCCGCCGCGCCGAAACTCTGCTCGGTAGTGGTGAAGTCGGCCTGCTCGGTCGTCGTGGTGTCGGCCTGCTCGGGCACCCGGTGTCGACGGGTCTCGGTCAGCAACGGCCCGGCCTCCGCGGCCCTGACCTGGGCTTCGATGCCCTGCCAGACGTGCTCCGGCGGGTCGGGCAGGTCGGCCAGGCCCTGCGTCTCGGTGCCGAGCCCCGCCACCTGCTGAAGGCTCGCGACCTCCGCCCGGCAGAGCGCGCAGGTGCCGAGGTGGGTGCTCTCCCCGTTGTCCGCCTCGCTCTCACCGAGTGCCAGAAATACCAGCCGGTCGTGGTCCAGGTGCTGCACCGTCCACCTCCCATCTGCGCTTCAAGCTCGCCATGCCGCGTCGGATGTGACTCTTCACGGTGCCCAACGGCACGCCGGTCACAGTGGCTATCTGCTGGTGTGTCAGGTCGTCGTAGAAGGCCAGCTCCAGCATCCGTCGCTGGTCGTCCGGGAGGCGAGCCAACTCGTCGGCGATCACCAACCGGTCCACCACGCGGTCCGGATCCGGCTGGGTCTGCGCCGGCTCGGGCAGTTGTCGGACCGTCTCCACCACCCGGGTCTCCCGGGCCGAGGCGCGCATCCGGTCGATCACCTTCCGCCGGCCGATGCCGAGCAACCAACCGATCAGCGACCCCTTGGACGGGTCGAACGTGTCGCGACCCAGCCAGGCGGCGACGAACGTCGCCTGGGTGACGTCCTCGGCGTCGCTGCGGTTCGCCAGCATGGACGTGGCCAGGTGAAGCACGGCACGACCGTAGCGGTCGTACGCCTCGCGGAGCGCCACGTCGTCACCGTCGCGGAACCTGCGGTCGAGGTCGTCCACCGGAGGATCCGGTTCCTGTCGTAGCGCCGTCATCGGGCGGCTCGCCTTCGATGGGGCATGCCCGACTGTAGCTGCCACAGTCTCCGCCCCACTTCCCCGGTCGATGTCATCTCACCAGCTATTCGTCCCCGGACCCCGCTGCGGATGCGGTCGTGGCCAAAAAAGAAAAGTGCCTCCGGGGCGCATCCGCCCGTCCGAGAGCCGGCGTAACCCGTTCTGCAAGCCAGGCCTGACGAATCAGCACCAAATACCAGGAGGCAGACATGCAGCTCTCGTACTTCCGTCGGGTCGCCGCGGGCGGCGCGGTCGCCGCGCTGGCCTTCGCCGGCGTCGGTGCCCTCACCGCCAGCCCCGCGTACGCCGCCACGTCGAAGGTCTCCGTCGTGCACGGCATTCCGGACACCCCGGTCGACGTCTACGTCAACGGCAAGAAGACGCTCGACAACTTCAAGCCCGGCGACGTCGCCGGCCCGCTGAACCTGGAGGAGGGCGACTACGACATCGCGCTCACCAAGCCGGGCGAGCCGATCGGCAGCGCGATCCTCACCGTCGACAACGCCGCGGTGCCGGGCGGTGCGAACATCAGCATCGCGGCCCACCTCGACGCGGCCGGCAAGCCGAAGATCACCCCGTTCGTGAACGACGTGTCGAAGGTCGACGCCGGCAAGGCGCGGCTGATCGTCCGGCACACCGCCGCCGCCCCGGCGGTCGACGTGCGCGCCGGTGGCACCCCGGTCTTCGAGGGCCTCACCAACCCGAACGAGGCCAAGGGTGACGTCGACGCGGGCGAGGTGAAGGCGGACGTGGTGCTGGCCGGCACCGACACCGTCGCCATCGGCCCGGCGGACCTCAACCTCAAGGAGGGCACCGCCACGATCGTCTACGCGATCGGCTCCGCCGAGGGCAAGACCCTCGACGTGGTGGCCCAGACCATCACCGGCCTGCACTCCGCCCCGGGCGGCGTGCCCAGCGGTGACGGCGGCCAGGCCGGCACGGGCGTGGACACCTGGTGGTACGTGCTCACCGGTGCCGGCGTACTCCTGCTGCTTGGTGGTGGGGTGCGGATGGCGACCGCGCGGACCGGCCGCAAGTGACGGTGCGCAATCGCGGCGCGCTGGCGGCCCTGGCCGCCGGCGTTGCCGCGCTCACCGCCGCCGCTCTGGTGGCGTGCGCCAACCAGCCGGCCGGGACGGTTGGAGCCGAGGAGGCGAGCACGCTGGCCAGCCCCGCACCGACCGCCGCCAGTGCCCCGTCGGTGCCGGTCACCGCGGGTGAACTGCCCGCCGGTCCGAAGATCATCCCGCCGGTACGGCTGCTGATCCCGGAGATCGGCGTCACCGCCACCGTCAACGCTGTCGGCATCAACGAGCGGACCAACGAGTTCGAGGTGCCGCCGAGCGTCGATCAGATCGGTTGGTACCGCTACGGCCCCGGCCTGGAGGCCGAGGCCGGCTCGGTGGTCATCGCCGGCCACGTGGACAGCGCCAAGCAGGGCAAGGGGGCGTTCTTCCGGCTGCGTGAGCTGGACCAGGGCGACACGTTGACAGCGACAGGCAGCGACGGCGAGGCGAGGCGCTACCGGGTCGTCGCCCGGGAGGAGTACGCCAAGACCAGGATCCCGCTGGACCGGTACTTCGCCCGTGACGGCAAGCCGCGGCTGACCCTGATCACCTGTGGTGGGCCGTTCGACGCCAAGGCGCGCAAGTACCGCGACAACATCGTCGTCACCGCCGTGCCCGTCTGACCAGGTCCGCGCGCATCGGGCCGGGGTGGAGTTCCACCCCGGCCGTTGCGTGCAGTCCCCTCCGGCATCCGGTCCCCAAGGTGTCGGCCGTACGCTGAACGGCGATGGCTTACCTGGATCACGCGGCGACGACTCCCATGCTCGATGAGGCACTGGAGGCGTATGTCGCTACCGCCCGCGAGGTCGGCAACGCGTCCTCCCTGCATGCGTCGGGCCGCCGTGCCCGCCGCCGGGTCGAAGAGTCACGCGAACAGGTGGCGGCGGTGCTGGGCGCCAGGCCCTCTGAGGTGATCTTCACCGGTGGTGGCACGGAGAGCGACAACCTCGCGGTCAAGGGCGTCTTCTGGGCCCGCCGAGCAGCCCGGCCCGACCGCCGCCGGGTGGTCTCCAGCGCCGTCGAGCACCACGCGGTGCTGGACGCTGTCGACTGGCTGGCCCAGCAGGAGGGCGCCGAGGTCGGCTGGCTGCCGGTCGATGCCGTCGGTCGGCTCGACCCGCAGACCCTGCGCGCCGAGTTGGCAGCGCACGCCGACCAGGTGGCCGTGGTCACCGCGATGTGGGCGAACAACGAGGTGGGCACCGTCCAGCCGGTGGCCGAACTGGCCGCCGTCGCCGCCGAACACGGTGTGCCCTTCCACACCGACGCCATCCAGGCGGTTGGTCAGGTGCCAGTCGACTTCGGCGCCAGCGGGGTCGCCGCGCTGACCGTCACCGGGCACAAGCTGGGCGGCCCGACCGGGGTGGGCGCGCTGCTGCTCGCCCGGGACGTGCCGGCCACGCCGCTGCTGCACGGCGGCGGCCAGGAACGCGACATCCGCTCCGGCACCCTGGACACCGCCGGCATCGTCGCCTTCGCCGTCGCGGTGGAGACGGCAGTGAAGGGTCAGCAGGAGTACGCGGCCCGGGTGGCAGCGCTCCGCGACGACCTGATCGAGCGGGTCCGCCAGGCGGTGCCCGAGGTGATCTACAACGGTGACCCGACCGATCGGCTGCCCGGCAACGCGCACTTCTCCTTCCCCGGCTGCGAGGGCGACGCGCTGCTGCTCCTGCTCGACGCGCAGGGGATCGCCTGCTCGACCGGCTCCGCCTGCTCGGCCGGCGTGGCCCAACCCTCGCACGTGCTGCTGGCGATGGGCGCCGACGACGACCGCGCCCGGTCCTCGCTGCGCTTCACCCTGGGCCACACCAGCACCCAGGCCGACATCGACGCCCTCGTCGCGGCCCTCCCGGCAGCGGTCGACCGAGCCCGCCGAGCCGCAGCCCTCCGCACCCCCCGCTAACCCCCACCCTCGCCCCGCCCCGCACCCCGCACCCCGCGCCCCCGCCCCCGCCCCCGCACCCCCGCCCCCGCCCCCGCCCCCGCGATCTTGCACTTTCGGTTGTCCGTTCGCGCCTTGTGCGGCATATGTCGCCGCAGAAACTGCAAGATCGCGCCGGCGGGCGGGGCGGGGCGGGCGGGTGGGCGCGGCTGTTCGGGGGGTTGCGGGGCTGGTGGATAGGGTTGTCGTGGGGGAACGGGCGGAACGGGGAAGGGGAGTGGGTCGGTGAGGGTTCTGGCGGCGATGTCGGGTGGGGTTGACTCGGCAGTGGCGGCGGCGCGGGCGGTGGCGGCCGGGCACGACGTGACCGGTGTGCACCTGGCGCTGGCCCGCAACCCACAGACCTATCGGACCGGCGCGCGCGGCTGCTGCACCCTGGAGGATTCCCGGGACGCCCGGCGGGCGGCCGACGTGATCGGCATCCCGTTCTACGTGTGGGACATGGCCGATCGCTTCCACGAGGACGTGGTCGACGACTTCGTCGCCGAGTACGCCGCCGGTCGTACGCCGAATCCCTGCCTGCGCTGCAACGAGAAGATCAAGTTCGCGGCGGTGCTGGACCGGGCGGTGGCCCTGGGCTTCGACGCGGTGGTGACCGGGCACCACGCCCGCCTCGGCGCGGACGGACTGCTGCGGCGCAGTGTCGACCTGGCCAAGGACCAGTCGTACGTGCTCGCCGTGCTCACCCGCGAGCAGCTCGACCGGTCGATCTTCCCGCTCGGTGACTTGACGAAGGCGGAGGTCCGCGCCGAGGCCGCCGAGCGTGGCCTGGCCGTGGCCGACAAGCCGGACTCACACGACATCTGCTTCATCGCCGACGGGGACACCCGCGGCTTCCTGGCCGGCCGGCTCGGTGAGACGCCCGGCGACGTGGTGGACGCGTCCACCGGCGCGGTCGTCGGCAGTCACAGCGGCGCGTACGCGTACACGGTGGGGCAGCGTCGCGGGTTGCACCTGGACCGGCCCGCCCCGGACGGCCGGCCACGCTACGTGCTCTCCATCACGCCGAAGACCAACACTGTGACTGTGGGCCCGGCCGAGGCCCTGGACGTGTCCGACGTGCACGCGGTACGTCCGGTCTGGACCGGCGGCGCCCGTCCGGACGCCCCGGTCGAGTGCGAGGTGCAGTTGCGCGCGCACGGCGAGGTGGTCCCCGCGACCGTCGCCCTCGACGGTGACCGGCTGCACGCCGAGCTGCGCCGACCGGTCCGCGGCGTGGCCGCCGGTCAGGCCGTGGTGGCGTACCGACCGGACCCGGCCGGCGACGTCGTCCTCGGCTCCGCGACCATCACCGGCTGACCGCACGGCCTGGGTGTCCGCGGGATAGCCTTCGCCCGTGACAGATCAGGCGTGGCCCTGGCCGGCCGGCGCGGCAACCGGAATTGGTTCGCTGCCCGGCACCGACATCGGCGAGGCTCAGCGGGTGGTCCTCGGTGAGCTTCCCGAGCTGCCCCACCTGCCCGAGTTGCCGGCCCGTGGCCCCGGAGCGGACATGATCGGCCGGTCCGCCGGGCTGCTCGTCGAGCTGCCTGTCGAGGTGTACGCGGGGCGGTGGCGGGTCGCCCCACGCCCAGGCCGCGACCTGCGCCGCGCCCGCGACCTGATGGAACGCGACCTGGACCAGCTCGCCGAGCAGGCCGAGGGGTACGCCGGGCCGATCAAGGTGCAGGCCGCCGGCCCGCTCACGCTGGCCGCCTCCCTGGAGTTGCCGATCGGTGGCCGACTGTTGCGCGATCCCGGCGCGGTCCGCGACCTGACCGGCTCCCTCGCCGAAGGGCTGCGCGCGCACGTCGCGGCGGTCGCCCGCCGGCTGCCCCAGGCATCGGTGCTGCTGCAACTGGACGAGCCGTCACTGCCGACCGTGCTGGCCGGGCGGGTGCCGACCGAGAGCGGGCTGGGCGCGTACCGGGCGGTCGAGTCGGTGGACGCCGCCGCCCTGCTGCGCACTGTCGTCGAGGCGGTCGGCGTGCCGACGCTGGTGCACTGCTGCGCCCCGGACGTGCCGCTGGAGCTGATCCGCTCCACCGGCGCCGTCGCTGTCGCCCTCGACCTGGACCTGGTCACCAAGCTCGACCCGCTGGGCGAGGCGATCGACGCCGGCCTCGGGTTGCTGGCCGGGGCCGCGCCGACCCGGCCGCCGTCGGCCGGTGGCGCGCCGACCTCCGCGCAGATCGCCGACCGGGTACGCCAGGTCTGGGACCGCCTCGGCTTCCCGCGTCGCCAACTCGCCGAGCAGGTGGTGGTCACCCCGGCCTGCGGCCTCGCCGGCGCCACCCCTGAGTACGCGCGGGCGGTGCTCGCCGCGTGCCGGGACGCCGGCCGGCGCCTCGCCGAGGCGTGAGGTTTCCTGTCGTACCTGGTGGGCAGGATGACGGTCATGATTGGACAACTGCGTTCAGTGGTGATCGACTGCCCGGATCCGCGGGCGTTGGCGGCGTTCTACGCCGAGCTGCTCGGCGTACCGCTCGCCGAGGGTGACTCCGATGACGACTGGGTGGTGCTGGGCGGCCCACCCGGTCACCAGCCGCGCCTCGCCTTCCAACAGGCGCCCAACCTGCGCCCACCGGCCTGGCCGGATCCCGAGCGCCCACAGCAGTTCCACCTCGACGTGACTGTGGACGACATCGAGGCCGCCGAGAAGGCGGCGCTGGCGCTGGGTGCTCGGCGGCTGGCAGGTGAGGGCGAGGGCTTCCGGGTCTACGCCGACCCGGCCGGCCACCCGTTCTGCCTCTGCTGGGATTGACCTCGTCGTGGGTTGCGGCGGCCGGGCATCATTGCCGCCGTGATCCACACCTCTGCGCTTCGCGCCTCCGGTTCGCTCTTCGGTCTCGCCTACGGTGACGCGCTGGGCAAGCCGACCGAGTTCCTCACCGTCGCCGAGATCGAGCGCCGGTACGGTCCGACCGGTCCACGCGAGCTGTCCGGCGAGCCCGCCCTGGTCACCGACGACACGCAGATGGCCCTGGCTGTGGGTTGGGCGCTGCACGAGGCGCCGTCGTTCACGCCGGAGGCGGTGGAGCCCCTGCTGCGGCGACGCTTCCTGGCCTGGGCGGTCAGCCCGGACAACAACCGTGCCCCCGGCATGACCTGCCTGCGCGCCTGCGCCGAGCTGAGCCGTGGGGTGCCGTGGCAGGAGGCGACTGTGGTCGGCTCAAAGGGCTGCGGGGCCAACATGCGGGTCACCCCGGTCGGGTTGCTCGACGTGGACCTCGACACGCTCGCCGGGTTGGCTCAGTTGCAGGCCGGGCTGACCCACGGCCATCCGACCGGGCTGGCCGCCAGCGAACTCACCGCGTACGCGGTCTTCGTTTTGCGCGCGGGAACGCCGCTGACCGACCTGCCGGCGGTGCTCACCGAGCGGGCACTGTCCCAGCGCCTGGTCTACCGGGAGCGGTGGCTGGGCGATCTGTGGCAACACGCCGGTTCCGGTTCTCCGCAGGAGTTCATCGCCCAGGGCTGGGACGAGTGCCTGGCGGTGCTGGGCCGACTGACGAACACCCTGACGCGGCCGGACGACGGTGGTGACCCGTGTCAGGCCACCGGGGAGGGCTGGGTGGCCGAGGAGGCGCTGGCCACCGCGCTGCTCTGCGCCGTACGGCACGCCGGCGACCCGGTAGCGGCGCTGGCCCGGGGCGCGACCACCGCCGGCGACTCCGACTCGATCGCCGCCCTGGCCGGCGCGTTCGTCGGCGCGGCCGTCGGCATGGCCGCCTGGCCGCGCGAATGGGCCAACCGCATCGAGTACGCGGACCAACTGGCCACGCTCGGCGCGGCCTGGGACTGACCCTCCCTGCGGGCCTGGCCTGGCTCGGCTTGGGCTTGGCTCGGCTTGGCCTGGCTCGGCCTGGCCTTGGTCCGGCTTGGCTTGGCTTGGTCTGGCTTGGCTTGGTCTGGCCTGGCCTTGGGTCCGGCTTGGCCTGGTCCGGCTTGATCGACTCGGGGTGCTGAAAGTCGGGGTGTCCGGGACTTCAGAACACCCCGACTTTCAGGAAGGCGAGTCGATCATGGCCGGCGAGCGGCAACGACGACGGTCGTGGGTGCTCGCGGGGTGGTCAGGGGGTGGGGAGGTGGCGCAGGCTGCGGACCTTGCGCCACAGGTCGGCGTCGCAGCGGCCGGCGTGGTCGCCAAAGGCGGCCGAGTTGAGTCGGATCGGCTCGGTGAGGCTGAGGTAACTGTCGTGCTCCGCGCCCGGATCCCAGTCCCGGGTGGGAATCCGTACGTGGTCGTCCCTGTCGCTCTTGTCCTGGCTGGTGATCTTCAGGACGTCGGCGCCCCGGGAGTCGGCGCGCAGCACCAGGCACGGGCGTACCTTCGACCCGCTGCCGTCGGCGTACGGCACGTCGGCCCACCAGATCTCGCCGGGCGACGGGGCGTCGGCGCGCCGGTCGGTGTCGCGCGAGCGGGGTTTGGTGGACGGCCGTTCGGCGCCACGGGGCCGCGGCGGGGTGGAACGACGGCCACCGGTGCCGCCCGCACCCGGCCGGGTGCCCGGACGCCGGTTGGCCACCTGGTGCCGCCAACTGTTCCACGCCCAGCCGGCGACCACGGCCAGCAGGATCGCCACCGCCCAGAGCAGTGCCTCGCGCATCCGTACCTCCGCTTCCCGGCGACCCCCAGGTCGCACCGTCCGGCGATCCTTGCACGCCGTCGCCCGTGCCGCCCGCCAACCACACCGCGACCGCCCCACCGCCGCGCTGCATGACCACCGCCCCACCGCCGCGCTGCATGACCACCGCCCCACCGCCGCGCTGCATGACCACCGCCCCACCGCCGCGCTGCACGACCACCGCCCCACCGCTGCGATGCACGACCACCTCGACGCCGCCAGGCCACCTCGACGCCGCCGTGCCACCTGGTGACACGGCGGCCGTCGCCCTCGATCACTTGATGGTCGGTAGCTGGATCGGCCCGTCGACGCCTGCTGAGCATCACGCGATCACCGGACGCTGCTGAGTGCGAGGTCGCGTCGGGCGCGGGTGGGCGACGGATTGTCCCACCGGCCCGATACGGTGCCGGAGTAGCGTGATCAGGGAGGTCGCAGGCGTGTCCGAAGGTGGCGGTGTGTCCGAGGAACAGATCGGTCAGCAGGTCAGCCCGGCGCAGGAGGCGGCGGCCGGGGCTGAGCCGACGCCGCAGGCCCGGGAACGGCATGCCGCGCTCAGCCAGGAGTTGACCGAGCACCAGTACCGCTACTACGTGCTGGACGCGCCGACCATCCCCGACGCCGATTTCGACAGGCAGTTGCGCGAGCTGGAGGCACTGGAGGAGGAGTTTCCGGCGCTGCGGACGCCCGACTCGCCGACCCAACGGGTGGGTGGCACGTTCTCCACCGACTTCACAGCGGTCACCCATGCCGAACGGATGCTCTCGCTCGACAACGCCTTCGCCGACGAGGAGTTGGCGGCCTGGGCCGAGCGGGTCGAACGGGACGCGGGCGGCCCGGTGCCGTACCTGTGTGAGCTGAAGGTCGACGGGCTGGCGATCAATCTGACCTACGAGAACGGCCGGCTGGTCCGGGCCGCCACCCGAGGCGACGGGCGTACCGGTGAGGACGTCACGGCAAACGTGCGCAGCATTCGGGACGTGCCCAGCCAGCTCGTACCGTCCGGCGAATTCCCGGACGTTCCCGAGCTGGTGGAGGTCCGGGGCGAGATCTACTTCCCGATCGCCGCGTTCGCCGATCTCAACGCGGGGCTGGTGGAGCAGGGCAAGGCGCCCTTCGCCAACCCCCGCAACGCCGCCGCCGGCAGCCTGCGACAGAAGGATCCACGGGTCACCGCCACCCGGCCGTTGCGCCTGGTGGTGCATGGCATCGGCGCCCGCCGTGGGTTCCAGCCCACGGCGCAGTCCGAGTCGTACGCGGCACTCAAGTCGTGGGGGTTGCCGACCAGCGACCGGTGGCGGGTCGTCCCGGACCTGGCCGGCGTGGCGGAGTTCATCGCCTACTACGCCGAGCACCGGCACGACGTCGAGCACGAGATCGACGGCGTGGTGGTGAAGGTCGATCCGGTTTCCATCCAGGGCCGGCTCGGGTCGACCAGTCGTGCCCCTCGCTGGGCGATCGCCTTCAAGTACCCGCCGGAGGAGGTCACCACAAAGCTGCTCGACATCGACGTCAACGTGGGGCGCACCGGCCGGGTCACCCCGTTCGCCGTGCTGGAGCCGGTGCGCGTGGCCGGTTCCACTGTCGCGCTCGCCACCCTGCACAACGCCCGTGAGGTGGAGCGCAAGGGGGTGCTGATCGGCGACACGGTGGTGCTGCGCAAGGCCGGCGACGTTATCCCCGAGGTGCTCGGCCCGGTGGTCGATCTGCGGCCCGCCGATGCCCGGCCGTTCGTCATGCCGACCAGTTGCCCGGCCTGCGGCACCCCGCTCGCGCCATCGAAGGAGGGCGACGTGGACATCCGTTGCCCCAACACCCGCAGTTGCCCGGCGCAGTTGCGGGAGCGGGTGTTCCACCTCGCCGGCCGGGGTGGCTTCGACATCGAGGTGCTCGGCTACAAGGGCGCGGCAGCCCTGCTCGACGCGGAGATCATCAGCGACGAGGGCGACCTCTTCCACCTCGACGCCGAGCAGCTGTCCCGGTCGCCGTTCTTCGTCAACAAGGACGGCAGCCTGGGCAGCAACGCCACCAAGTTGCTGGACAATCTCGCGGTCGCCCGGGAACGGGACCTGTGGCGGGTGCTGGTGGCGCTCTCCATCCGGCACGTCGGCCCGACCGCGGCCCAGGCGCTCGCCCGGCACTTCCGCTCGATGGACGCCATCGACGCGGCCACCGAGGAGGAGCTGTCCTCCGTCGACGGGGTCGGGCCGACCATCGCCGCCAGCATCCGGGAGTGGTTCGCTGTGGACTGGCACCGCGAGGTGGTCCGCAAGTGGGCTGAGGCCGGCGTACGGATGGCGGAGGAGGCGGTCGACGAGGGCCCGCGCCCGCTGGAGGGGTTGACGGTCGTGGTGACCGGCACCCTCGCCGGTTTCTCCCGGGACCAGGCCGCCGAGGCCGTGCAGAGCCGGGGCGGCAAGGTCAGCGGGTCGGTTTCCAAGAAGACGAGCTTCGTGGTGGTGGGGGACAACCCCGGGTCGAAGGCCGACAAGGCAGTCAGTCTCAAGGTGCCGGTTCTCGACGAGGACGGGTTCCGGCTCCTGCTGGACGCGGGCCCGGACGCCGCCCGGGAGGTCGCTCAGCTGGGGGGTTGACCCGGCCGGCGGCCGGGAACGGCGACTGGCCGCGTATACCAACTTAATTACGACTACGACCGATTCGTGACTGTCATACCGGGAAACTGGGGGCCGAGGGCGTTTCATTGGGTCACGGCGCGCGCACCGGCACGCCGATGGTCGGTCGGGAGGTGTGGTGGAGGTCGCCGACCCACGCAACTCGCTTCCTGCGGGACGGGTCGCACCGTTCGCCGCCTTCGTCGCCGGCATCCTGGCGGTCGCCGCGCTGACCGCCGCCGTTCCACTCGCGACGCTCCCCGGCGAGTTGTCCGAGTTGCCGGTGGCGTTCTGGACGATGGCCGCGCTCGCCGTGATCTGCGACGCGCGCCCGTTCGTGCCACCGGGGCGCCGGCAGACGTCGGCGGTGTTTCCGTCCACCTGTTTCACCTTCGCGATCCTGCTGGGCTGGGGTCTCGGCCCGGCGGTGGTGGTGCAGGCGGTGGGCGTCGTCGTCTCGGGTTGGCGGATGCGGCACGCTGCGTGGCGCACGGCGTTCAACGTCGGCCAGTACGCGTGTGCCCTCGCCGCCGCGTACGGGGTGATCCAGCTCAGCTCCGGCACCATCTTCTCCGGCGGGCGGTTGCACTGGACCGACGTGGCCGCCGTCGGCGGTGCCGTACTGGCCTGGTTCGTCGTCAACTACGGGTTGGTCAGCTGGGCGGTGCGGCTGCGGTTCGGGGACCGCTGGTGGCCCACGGTCCGTCAGGGCCTCGGCTTCGAGTTGCTGTCCACCGGCTCGCTGCTGCTGCTCGCCCCGGTGCTGGTCGCGGCGGCGCGGGTCAGCGCCGCGCTGATCCCGCTGGTGCTGGTGCCGCTCTTCGCCGTCTACCGGATGGCGCGGTTGACAAACGAACAGCAGCACCTTGCCGCCGCCGACCCGCTGACCGGGCTGCCCAACCGCAAGGCACTGCTGGCCGAGGTGGCCGAGCAGGTGCACCTGCATGCGGAGCGGACCGCCCGTGGTGAACCCGACGGGCAGCTCGCGCTCCTGCTGATCGACCTGGACCGTTTCAAGAACGTCAACGACGCCCTTGGGCACGCCGTGGGCGACCGGCTGCTGGTCGAGGTCAGCGCCCGGCTCACCGACATGCAGCCCCGGCCACAGATGATCGCCCGGCTGGGCGGTGACGAGTTCGCCATCGTGATGACCGGGCTGACCGACGTCGGTCAGGCGCGGGAGTTGGCCGACCGGGTGGTTCAGGCGCTGGCCGAGCCGGTGCCGCTCGACGGGTTGCCGCTGGACGTGGGCGGGTCGATCGGGATCGCCCTCTTCCCGGAGCACGGCGAGGACTTCGCCACCCTGATGCGCCACGCCGACGTGGCGATGTACGACGCCAAACACCGCAACGACACGGTGGCCGTGTACGCCCCGGAGTCCGACCACAATTCCGCCGAGCGACTCGGCCTCCTCGCCGACCTGCGCCGCGTACTGGAGACCAGCCCTTCGGCCGAGGGGCCGTTCGCCGGCGACGCCGAGTCGGCTGTTCAGGGCCAGGGTGAGGGTGTGGAGCCGGACGGGAACGGCCGGCACGGCGTGCCGGGTGACGCCGAGCGGACTGCCGACGTACCCCTTGTCGCGTCGGCTGAGGTGCGCGGCGGTGACGGGGCGGCGCTGCCCACCGGCGCCCCGGCCGAGGGTGCGCTGCCCACCGCGGCGTCGGACCGGTCGGCGCCAGCGACGGACCCGGCGCCGACGCTCGCCCCGGCGCCACCGGGAGCGACAAGGTGGTGGCCACGGCGTCGGCGCACCGACGCGGAGCTGGTGCACTCCGATGAGCTGATCAACCGGATCGCCACCGGAGCCGACCCCATCCGCGGCCGCAACGCCCGTGCCACTGTCGCCGGCACCCGTTCCGGCTCGGCCCGGGAGCGGCGCGCCGGGGGCGGGGTCGGTCGGCGGTCCCCGAACGGGAGCGCTGTGGGCAGGGGCCGGACCGGGGGGCGGCGGGACGTCGGGCCGGGTGCGTCCGGGCAGCCACTGGAACCGACCGGGTGGGCGCACGCGGACGATGAGCCGGCCGACGACGCCGGGGAAATCACCATGTACTACCAGCCGCAGATCGCCATCGCGACCGGCGAGGTGGTCGGCGTCGAGGCGCTGCTGCGGTGGCGGCACCCCCGGCGGGGCATGGTCGACCCGGAGGAACTCATCCGGGTCGCCGAGCAGAGCGCCGTGATGCGACTGCTCACCCGTCGTGTCGTCGACGACGTGGTGGAACAGCTCGCCAAGTGGTCGGCGGCCGGCATCGGCCTGCGCGCGGCGCTGAACGTGAGCGTGCGCGACCTGCACACCGGCGAGATCGCCGACCAGATCGCCGATCGGCTGGCCCGCTACGGGGTGCCGGCCGAGCGCCTTCAGGTCGAGATCACCGAGGGCGCGTTGATGGCCGACCCGCGTCGGGTGCTGGCCACCATCTCCCGGCTGCACCGGATCGGGGTGGCCATCGCGCTCGACGACTTCGGCACCGGCTACTCCTCGCTCCAGCACCTGCGCCGCCTGCCGCTGTCCGAGGTGAAGGTGGACCGGTCGTTCGTTCTCGGCATGGCCGACGACGCCGACGACGCGGCGATCGTCCGATCCATGATCGAGCTGGCCGGCGCGCTGGGGCTGCGGGTGGTCGCCGAGGGTGTCGAGGACGAGCGGACCTGGCGGATGCTGCACGCCGCCGGCTGCGATGCCGCTCAGGGTTGGTTCTACGCCCGGCCGATGCCGGCCGAGGAGTTGGTCACCTGGCTGGCCCGGTACCGGCCGGTGCGCCCGACCGGCGGGCTCCCACAGCCGGATGTCGCTCGCCGCCCCACCCGCTGACCCCGCACGAGGGCCGCCGGAGGGGGAGTCGGGGACGCGGCACCGGAGCGGAACAATAGACTCGCTCCGGTCACCGCGTGTCACGCTCCACCTGTCGCGCGGCCGGCACACCGCCCGACCAGCAGGAATTCAGAAGGGGGCACTGATGGCCGCCATCTCCCGCGAGGAGGTCGCGCACCTGGCGCGCCTGTCGCGGCTCGCCGTCACCGAGGAGGAGCTGGACACGTTCGCCGGTCAGCTCGACGTGATCCTCAAGGCGGTCGCCCAGGTCGGCGAGGTCGCCGCCGCGGACATCCCGCCGACCTCGCACTCGGTGCCGCTGACCAACATCTTCCGCGAGGACGTCGTCACGCCGTGCCTGACCCCGGAGGAAGCGCTGTCGGGCGCGCCCGACGCCGAGGACCAGCGGTTCCGCGTACCGCGGATCCTGACCGAGGATGTGGCCTCATGAGCGAGCGGCAGCGAGCGAATCAGCAGTGCAGCGCGGTGGTGCCTCATGGCGTCGCGGAGCGAAGCGGAGTGACGGCATGAGCGAGCGGCAGCGAGCGAATCAGCAGTGCAGCGCGGTGGTGCCTCATGGCGTCGCGGAGCGAAGCGGAGTGACGGCATGAGCGATCTGATCAGAATGACCGCGACGGAGATCGCGGCCCTGGTCGCCGGGGGCGAGACCTCCGCTGTCGAGGTGACCCAGGCGCACCTGGACCGGATCGCCGCTGTCGACGACCGGGTGCACGCCTTCCTGCACGTCGACACCGAGGGCGCGCTCGCCGCGGCCCGCGCGGTGGACGAGCGCCGGGCCGCCGGCGAGGAGTTGGGCCCGCTCGCGGGTGTGCCGGTCGCGGTCAAGGACGTGCTCGCCACCCGTGGCGTGCCGACCACTGTGGGGTCGAAGATCCTGGAGGGCTGGCGCCCGCCGTACGACGCGACGATCGTGCAGCGGCTGCGGGACGCCGGCACTGTGATGCTCGGCAAGACCAACATGGACGAGTTCGCGATGGGCTCCTCCACCGAATACTCGGCGTACGGCCCGACGCACAACCCGTGGGACCTGAGCCGGATCCCGGGTGGTTCGGGTGGTGGCAGCGCCGCCGCGCTGGCCGCGTACGAGGCGCCGCTGGCGATCGGCTCGGACACCGGCGGCTCGATCCGCCAGCCCGGTGCGGTCACCGGCACCGTGGGCGCCAAGCCCACCTACGGCGGCACCTCCCGTTACGGGCTGGTGGCGTTCTCCTCGTCGCTCGACACCCCCGGCCCGTGTGCCCGGACGGTGCTCGACGCGGCCCTGCTGCACCAGGTGATCGGCGGGCACGACCCGCGCGACTCCACTTCCATCCCGCAGCCGGTGCCGGACGTGGTGGCGGCGGCGAAGCTCGGTGCTACCGGCGACCTGACGGGTGTGCGGCTCGGCATCGTGAGCGAGTTCGTCGGCGAGGGCGCCGAGCCGGGCGTGATGGCCGCGTTCCGTGAGTCGGTGGACGCGCTGACCAAGATGGGTGCCGAGGTCGTCGAGGTGTCCTGCCCGACGTTCGCGTACGCGCTGCCGGCGTACTACCTGATCGCCCCGAGTGAGTGCTCCTCCAACCTGGCCCGGTTCGACGGCGTCCGGTTCGGCCTGCGGGTCGGCGACGACGGCAACCGGTCGCTGGAGGAGGTCATGTCGCTGACCCGGGAGGCCGGCTTCGGCCCGGAGGTCAAGCGCCGCATCATGATCGGCACGTACGCGTTGTCGTCGGGTTACTACGACGCGTACTACGGGCAGGCGCAGAAGGTCCGGACGCTCATCACCCGGGACTTCACCGCCGCGTTCGAGCGGGTCGACGCGCTGATCTCGCCGACCACCCCGTCGGTGGCGTTCCCGATCGGCGCGCGGACCGCCGACCCGTACCAGATGTACCTGGCCGACCTGTACACGATTCCGACAAACCTGTACGGCGGGCCGGGCATCTCGGTGCCCTGTGGGCTCTCCGAGGGGCTGCCGGTCGGTCTGCAGGTGATGGCCCCGACGATGGCCGACGACCGGATGTACCGGGTCGCCGCCGCGTTGGAGTCCGCCGTCGGCACGCTCACCCCGCCGACGCTCTAGACCGGAACCGCATCGGCGCCGAGGGACATGTCCCTCGGCGCCGATCGCGCGTCCGGGCAGGTGGGGTGTCGATCAGGGCTGGCTCGGCGGCCCGGCGAGGTAGCGGCGGGCCTCCCGCAGGCCACGCCAGCGATACCAGATGGACCCGGCCCAGAGCAGGAGCAGCAACACGGCCAGCACCCGGGTGAACGAGCTGTCGGCGCTCACCAGGACCAGCACCTGGGTGCCGGCGCCCGCCGCGAACAACGGCGGCGGTGCCCAGCGCGGCGAAGAGGACCACGACCAACGCGGCGACGACGTACGTGTTGCGGTGGTGCCGCCCCTGCGAAACCTGCTCGTCGGCGGCGACACTCTCTTCGGTTGTCACTGCCGCTCCCGATCCCGACGCCACCGTCCCAGCAGGTGCACCACTGCGTACGCGATCACCACCGCCACCACCCCGGGCAGCAGCATCCCGATCACCAACTCGGCTGTGGTGTCCGGCTGGCGGTCCTCCCCGGAGGCGAACCAGCTGATCAGTGTCACCACGACGGCCACCGCCCACACCGCGACCACCCCGACGAGCACCGGCCGGGCCTGCATTCCTCGCTCTCTCCCCGTATTCGTCATTGTCGCTCCGTACCCCGCTGTCGGTAACGCCACGCACGCCGGACGAAACCCGGCCGAGGATTGATCGGGCAACCCCATTAGGCTGGACAGGTTCTGTCCCGGATCGCGCCTGGAGCGTCTCATGACCACGACACTGCCCGCGTACGACGAGGTCGTTGCGCGCTTCGAACCGGTGATCGGCCTGGAGACCCACGTCGAGCTGGGCACGAACACCAAGATGTTCTGTGGTTGCCCGACCGACTTCGGTGGCGAGCCGAACACCCGGGTCTGCCCGGTGTGCCTGGGCCTGCCCGGCTCCCTGCCGGTGGCCAACAAGGCGGCCATCGAGGCGATCATCCGGATCGGCCTGGCGCTGAACTGCTCGATCGCCGAGTGGTGCCGGTTCGCCCGGAAGAACTACTTCTACCCGGACATGCCGAAGAACTTCCAGATCAGCCAGTACGACGAGCCGATCTGCGTCGACGGTTACCTGGACGTCGAGGTGGGCGGCGAGACGGTGCGGATCGAGATCGAGCGGGTGCACCTCGAGGAGGACACCGGCAAGACGCTGCACGTCGGCGGTGCCACCGGCCGCATCCACGGCGCGACGGAGTCGCTGGTCGACTACAACCGGGCCGGCATCCCGCTGGTCGAGATCGTCACCAAGCCGATCACGGGCACCGGCGCGCTCGCCCCCGACGTGGCCAAGGCGTACGTCGCCGAGCTGCGCGACGTGATCCGCACCCTCGGCGTCTCCGACGTGCGGATGGAGGAGGGTTCGCTGCGCTGCGACGTGAACACCTCGCTCAACCTGCCGGGCGCGGAGTGGGGCACCCGTACCGAGACCAAGAACGTCAACTCGCTGCGGTCGGTGGAGCGGGCGGTCCGCTCGGAGATGCTGCGGCAGGCGTCGGTGCTCGACGCGGGCGGCCGGATCACCCAGGAGACGCGGCACTTCCACGAGGACACCGGTGACACCACGCCGGGTCGCTCGAAGGAGACGGCCACCGACTACCGGTACTTCCCCGAGCCGGATCTGGTGCCGATCGCCCCGGACCCGGCCTGGGTCGCTGAGCTGAAGGCCGCCCTGCCGGAGCTGCCCCGGGTGCACCGGCGTCGGCTCCAGGAGCAGTGGGGCCTCTCTGACCTGGACATGCAGTCGGTGCTGAACGCCGGCGCGGTCGAGCTGATCGAGGCGACGGTGGCCGCCGGCACCACCCCGGCCGCGGCCCGCAAGTGGTGGCTGGGTGAGCTGTCGCGCCGGGCCAACGAGAGCGGCGTGGAGCTGGCCGAGATCGGAGCCACGCCCGCCCAGGTCGCCGAGCTTCAGGGTCTTGTCGACGCCGGCAAGCTCAACGACAAGATGGCCCGCACGGTGCTGGAGGGCGTTGTCGACGGTGAGGGCTCGCCCACCGAGATCATGACCAGCCGGGGCCTGGAGGTCGTGTCGGACACCGGCGCGCTCACCGCCGCCGTGGACGAGGCGATCGCCGCGAACCCGGGCATCGCCGACAAGATCCGCAGCGGCAAGGTCGCCGCGGTCGGCGCGCTGGTCGGCGCGGTCATGAAGACCACCCGTGGGCAGGCCGACGCGAAGACCCTGCGTGAGCTGATCCTGGAGCGCCTCGGCGTCCAGGGCTGAGAGACCCACCCGGAGCAGGCCGCCGCCGCGACCCGGCGGCGGCCTTCGGCCACCCCCTGTCGACCCACGCGGCCACCCCGCACCCCTCGCGAGGGCGTCAACGACGACGCCTGGATGGAGCCACCGTGACCGAGCACGACCTCGATGTCCTCGACGAGATCCAGCGGCGGGTGCTCTGGCTCGCCACCCGGATCGTGGACGCCGCCAACCATGACCGGGCCACCGGCGACGGTGTGAAGGTCGGCGGCCACCAGGCGTCCAGCGCCTCGCTGGTCACGGCGATGACAGCGCTCTGGTTCGCGCACCTGGACGCCGAGGACCGGGTCGCCGTGAAGCCGCACGCGTCACCGGTGTTCCACGCCATCCAGTACCTGCTCGGCAACCTGGACCGCTCCTACCTGCCCCGGCTGCGGGCCCGTGGCGGTCTCCAGTCGTACCCGTCGCGCACCAAGGACCCGGACGCTGTGGACTTCTCCACCGGTTCGGTCGGCCTGGGCGCGGCGGCGCCGCTCTTCGCCGCCGCCACCCGGCGGTACGTCGACGCGCACTTCGGGGCCCGCCCGCACTCCCGGTTCGTGGCGTTGATCGGCGACGCCGAGCTGGACGAGGGAAACATCTGGGAGGCGGTCGCCGACCCGGCGACCACCGGGCTGGGCAACGTCATGTGGCTCGTCGACTTCAACCGCCAGTCGCTGGACCGGGTGGTCCCCGGCATCCGGATCAACCAGTGGCGGGGCCAGTTCGAGGCGGCCGGCTGGCACGTCGTGGAGGTCAAGTACGGCCGTCGGCTCGCCGAGGCGTACGCCCGGCCGGGCGGTGAGGCGCTGCGCGACTGGATCGACGCGATGCCGAACGAGCAGTACCAGTCGCTGTTCGGGCTGGTCGGGCCGGCACTGCGCAAGCAGTTCCTGGACGGCGCTCCGGCCGGCATCGCCGAGCTGATCGCCGATGTCTCCGACGAGGAGCTGGGCCCGCTCGTCACCGACCTGGGCGGGCACGACCTTCAGGCGATGCTTGACGCGTACGCCCAGTGCGACGCGGTCACCGACCGGCCCAGCGTCGTCTTCGCGTACACGGTGAAGGGTTGGGGGTTGCCCATCGCCGGCAATCCGCGCAACCATTCCGCGCTGCTCAGCTCGGAGCAGGTCGACACGCTGCGCGCCGCGCAGGGGTTGACCGCCGAGACCGAGTGGGACCGCCTCGACCCGGCATCACCCGCCGGGATCCAGGCCGGCGCCCGCCGGGAGGCGCTGTCCCGCGCGCCGCGCGAGCGCGCGCTCGGGGTCACCGTCCCGGAGAGCACTGGAGTACGCGCAACCAAGCCGATCTCCACCCAGGAGGTCTTCGGTCGGGTGCTGGTGGACCTGGCGCGGGACCGGGAGGTGGGCCGCTATCTGGTCACCACCGCCCCGGACGTGGCCACCTCCACCAACCTGGCCGGGTTCATCAACAAGACCGGGGTGTTCGCCCCCACCGAGCAGCGTTCCTGGACCGAGGACCGGATGCTGCGCTGGACGGAGAGCCCTGCCGGGCAGCACATCGAGCTGGGCATCTCGGAGATGAACCTGTTCCTGCTGCTCGGCCAGCTCGGGCTGTCCTGGGACCTGTCCGGGCAGCCGCTGCTGCCGGTGGGCACCGTCTACGACCCGTTCGTGCTGCGCGGCCTCGACGCGTTCCTGTACGGCACCTACTCCGGCTCCCGGTTCGTGGTTGCCGGCACCCCGTCCGGTATCACCCTCGCCCCGGAGGGCGGCGCCCACCAGTCCACGATCACCGCGTCGGTCGGCCTGGAGCTGCCCGGGGTGACGTTCGTCGAGCCGGCGTACGCGGCCACCCTCGACTGGCTTCTCTGCGACGCGCTCGGTCAGATCGCCGGTGGGTCGGCTCCGGCCGCGACGGCAGCACCCGCCGAGGACGGCGCGTACTACTTCCGGTTGAGCACCCGACCGCTGGATCAGGCGCCGTTCGAGGCGGCCCGGGCACGGCTCGGGGACGCGGTGCTGCGCCGGCAGGTCGTCGCCGGGGCGTACCGGCTGGTCGACGCGCACCAGGCGTACCCGCACCTGGTCGACGCCCCGGTGGTGCAGCTGGCCGCCTCCGGCGCGGTGCTGCCCGAGGTGCTGGCCGCGGCGGCGGAGCTGGCCGACGAGGGCGTCGCCGCGCACGTTGTCGACGTGACGAGTCTCGACCGGCTCTACCGGGCCTGGCAGCGCACCCTTCGCCAGGGCGTACGGACGGCCACGGTGCCCAGCGTGCCGGGGGCGCTGCGGTCCGCGTTCGCCGATCGGGTGCCGGTGGTGACGGTGCACGACGCCGCGTCGCACGCGATGGCCTGGCTCGGTTCGGCGGTCGGCGCGCCGGCGGTGCCGCTCGGCGTGGACGAGTTCGGCCAGTCCGGCAGCGTCGCCGAGCTGTACGAACTGCACGACCTGCTGCCCGGCAGCATCGTCAACGCCGCGCTGGCCGCCATCGCGCTGCGCTGAGCCGTCGACCGCCCGCCGGTCCGCCGGCGGGCGTCGACGTCGGCTCAGCCGGTCGGCGTGGGCGTGGGTGTGGCGGGGACACCGCCGCTCGGCGTCGGCGTCGGTGTGGCGGGGACGCCGGCGCTCGGGTTCTCCACCAGGCGTCGTTCCAGGTTAACCTGGGCCTGCCCGGTGCCGCCGACGGTGATGGTGTCGTACGCCTGGAGCAGCTTCTGCTGGTCGAAGTAGAGGACGCTCATCGACAGCGGGGTGGGCTTCTCACCCTCCAGGCCGCGCAGCCCGGCGCCGCCGGTGGAGCCCTCCACCATCAGCGTGGTGCGCTGCTGCCCGGGCGCCTGCGGCAGCTCGGAGACCTGCCGGGAGTGGGTGTGCCCGGCCAGCACCAGCGGGCAGGTGCCGGCGAGCGGCCCGGCCGACGCCGGGTCGTGCACGAGCGCGATGTCTACCGGTCGCGGTGAGCTGCGGACCGTCGCGGCGAGCTGGTTGCCGGCCGCGATCACCTGGTCGGCCACCTGTTGGGTCAACCCGCTGCCGGCCGGGGAGGTGTTCTTGTCCGGGGTGAAGCGCGGGTCGCCGATGCCGGCGATGGTCAGCCCGGCGACGGTGGTGGTCGTGTTGTTCAAGACGATCGCGTTCGGCTGACGGGCCACGGCGGCGGCTGTCTTGCCGGAGTCGTGGTTGCCCCGGATGAAGACGTACGGCTTCTTCAGCAGGCCGATCGAGGCCACGAAGGAGGCCTCCGGTTCGCTGCCCCAGTCGGTGATGTCCCCGGTGTCGATCACCACATCGATGCCGAACTGCTCCACCACCGTCCGGATCAGCTGCCAGCCGGTCGGGTTGAGGTGCATGTCGGAGACGTGCAGCACCCGGGTGGTGCCCGGGGTCGGCTCCAACAGCGGAAGCGCCGACACTGTGGTGTAGAGCTGGCTGACGTTGCCGACCAGGCGCTGCAACTGTTCCGCGTACTTCGTGTAGTCGTTGGCGATCCGTCGGGCGTCACCGACGATGGCCGGCGCGTTGACCAGCAGCCCCTCGTAGCGGGGTTCCTCGATGGCCTGTGGGCGAAGGGTCGCCGCCGCCGTGCCGAGGCTGCCGGCGGTGACCAGCAGCGCCAACCCTCCCGCCCAGGCGGTCCGCCGAACGTTGCGGAAGATCAGCCCGGCCAGGATCAACGTGACGAGCACCGACGCGCCGAGGGTACGCAGGCCGAGGCGCATCACCCCGGAGCGGACGTCCTCCACGGCGCTCTGACTGGCCCGGCTGATGCTGGCCGGGTCGTCGATCAACGCCTCGGTGCGCCCCTGGTCGAGGGCGCCCAGCCGGACGGTGAGATGGGTCGGCCCGTCGTGGCTGTCGAGCAGCAGCGCGCCGAGCGGCGGGATGTCGACGGTGGTGCCGCCGTCCCGGGCGGGGGAGATGCTGAGATTGGCCCGGAACGGGCCGATGTCGGTGCTCACCTGGCCGCCGGCCAGCACCCCGAGCACCGCCCCGGCCAGGGCCACGGCGAGGACGGCGACGACCAGCCCGAGGCGGCGCAGTGGGCCGGCGGCGCCGACCCACCAAGCCGTCCGGCGCGGCCGATCGCCGCCGGTCACCGGGTCGTCCCGGTCATCGGCGTCGTCGTGCCGCTCGTCGCGTTGCCCGTCCATGCTGAAAGTCTGACCTGCCCGTCGGAGGATCTTGGCAAACCTGAACGGATGGTGACGCAGTCAGCTGCGTCCGCCGTCACCACCCGCGAAGACCACCCGCAGGAGCCGGTCGTCGTCGCCCGCCGGGTCGCCCCGGCCGTCGTGGTTGGAGGTGCTCACCCAGAGCGACCCGTCCGGTGCCGCGGCCACCGCACGCAGTCGACCGTAGCGGTTGGTGAGCAGCTCACTGGGCTGACCGAGCAGGGTGCCGGTGTCGGTCAGCTCCATCACCCAGAGGCGCTTGCCGCGCAGGCAGCCGGTGACCAGCAGCCGGTCCGTGGCGGCCAGACCCGAGCAGGACGCGTCCGACGTCGCCCACTGCGCGATCGGATCGGTGAACCGTTTGTCGCCGGCCTGGCCCTCGACCTCCGGCCAGCCGTAGTTGCCGCCCTTGGTGATCTGGTTGATCTCGTCCCAGGTGTTCTGGCCGAACTCGACGGCGTACATCCGCTTCGCGGCGTCCCAGGCGAAACCCTGCACGTTGCGGTGCCCCAGGGACCAGACCGGGGAGTTGGGGTACGGGTTGCCGGCGGCGGGCCTGCCGTCCGGGGTGATCCGGAGGATCTTGCCGCCGAGGCTCTTCACGTCCTGGGAGAGGGGGCGCTGCCCGGCGTCTCCGGTGCTGACGTAGAGCTGCTTGTCCGGGCCGAAGCCCAGCCCGCCGCCGTTGTGCACATTGGCTTTGGGGATGCCGGTGAGGATCGGGGTGGGCTGCCCGCCGAGTTGCAGCCGGGCGACCCGGTTGTCCCGCTCGGTGGTGTAGTAGACGAACACCGTCCGGTCTCGGGCGTAGTCGGGGGAGACGGCGATGCCGAGCAGGCCACCCTCGCCCGCCGCCGCCACGTCCGGGACGGTCTGCACCGGGCGGACACGCAGCCCGTCCGGGCCGGACTCGGGGCCGACCTGGAGGATCCGGCCGTTGTCCCGTTCGGTGACCAACGCACCGCCGTCCGGCAGGAAAGCGATCGCCCACGGCACCCGCAGACCCTTGGCGAGCACTGTCGCCACCGCCTGCTGGCCGGCGCCGCCGGGGCTCGCCGACGCGGACGGGGTAGGCAGGTTGGGCGGTTCGCCGGCCGGGTCGGGCTCCGGCTCGCCGAAGCTGCAACCGGCCGTGAACAGCAGCGCCGCGCAGGACGCCGCGAGGGCCACCCGGAGGCGGCGGATGCGAGGGTACGGGGGACGGGCGTTCACCCGGCCCAGGGTAGCCCGCCGCGCGACCCGGCCGGGCCCGTCGAGATGCACCCGGTACCGATGGTCTCCGGTGGACCGGCTCAGCGGGCCCGTACGGCCAGCAGCGCGGTGTCGTCCTCGCGGTGCCGGATCGAGGCGAGCAGCAGGTCGCACAGGTCGTCGAGGGGCAGCGTGTCGGCGCCGGTGAGCCGGCCCACCAGCTCGGCCAACCCCTCGTCGATGGAGCGGTCCCGCCGTTCGATCAGCCCGTCGGTGTAGAGCAGCAGGGTGTCGCCGGTGGCCAGGCTTGTCGACCGACTGCTCCGCGGCGACGGGCGGGCCAGACCGAGCAGCGGCTCCGGCGTCGCCTCCAGGACCTCCACCGCCCCGCCGACCCGGACCACCAGGGCCGGCGGGTGCCCGGCGTTGGACCAGGTCACCTCGTGCACACCGGCGCGCTGCGGGCAGATCCGCACCAGCGTCGCGGTGGCGGCGATCGGCAGCCGCAGGCCACGGATGGCGCCATCCAGGTCGCTCATCAGGGACCCGACCGCGTCCGGCCGACCGAAGGCGTTGCCCCGCACCAGGTTGCGCAGTTGGCCCATGGTCGCCGCCGCCTCGATGTCGTGCCCGGCCACGTCCCCGATCGCCGCGATCACGTCGCCGTCGGGCTGCACGAAGGCGTCGTACCAGTCGCCGCCCACCTCGACCCGGTCGGCCGCCGGCTGGTATCGGGCCGCCAGTTCCAGTTCCGCCACCACCGGTAGTCGGGGCAGCATGCTGTGTTGCAGGACCTCGGCGACGTGCCGCTGCTCGCCGTACATCGAGCTGTTGCCGACGGCCTGACCGGCCCGCCGGCCGATGTCGACGGCGGTGAGCAGGTCCCGGTCGTCGAACTGCTGACGTTGGCCGCCGTTGACGAGGGTGATCGCCCCCAGCACCGTGCCGCCGACGCCGCGCACCGGCACTGCCAGGTAGGAGGCGATGCCCAGCCGGCTGGCGATGAGCGCCATCTCCGGGTGGGTGGTGCCCCGGGTCACGTCTGCCAGGGACGCCACGCTGCCGAGCCGGGGCTGGCCGGTCCGGAGCACCGCACGGATGATCGACTCGGGGCTCAGCCCGGTGCGCAGCAGCTCGCCGAAGCGGTCGACGTCCGCCGTGCGGGCCGGGTCCCGGTGCACCGAGACCACCTCGCGGGGCAGGCCGGTCGGCCCGATCAGGGTGAGCAGGCACCAGTCGGCGAGCAGCGGCACCATGGTGGCGGCGAGCCGGCGCAGCGCGGTGCCCACGTCCAGGGTGCCAGCGAGGGTCTCGCTGACCCCGGCCAGCAGTTCCAGCCGCTCGTGCGCCTGCACGACCCGCCGCCGAGCCTCCTGTGCGCCGTCGAGCGCGATCCGCAGTCGCAGCTCCGACGAGCAGGCGGCGGCCAGGTCGGCGAGGGTCCGCAGCTGCGCGGCAGTCCAGGCGCGAGGTTTGCTGTCCATGGCGCAGAGCGAGCCGAGCACCCGGCCGGAGAGGTCGGTCAGCGGCATCCCGGCGTACGCGACCACGCCGAGGTCGTCGATGGCCAGGTTGTCCCGGACGCGGGGGTAGAGCCGGGCGTCCGGCAGCACCATCGGCACCTGGATGTCCACCACGTGCTGACAGAACGAGTGGCTCAGCGGGGTCTGCCGGCGCTGCGACCAGGGCTCCGGCAACCCGACAGCGCCCGGGAAGAACTGCCGGTCGGCGGAGACCAACGAGACCAGCGCGACAGGCACGTCCAGCAGGTCGCTGACCAGCCGGGCGAACCTGTCGAACGCCTCGTCCGGGGCGGCGTCCAGCCCGGTGACGGCGAGCGAGCGCAATCGTTCTGGGTCGCCGAGCGCCATCGGTGGCGCGATCGGACGCCGGGGGGAGGCGGGGGAGCCGTCGGTCATCGTGCACCTGTCTGCCAGGCGGAGGCGGACGGCCCTCCGACCCTTCCTTATACCTCGCCAGGGCCCGGGTCGAACCTCGGTGTGCTGAGTCTCGCCCGCCGCGGCCCTGTGCGCCAGCGCTCGGTATGCCGGTTCACCGCCGTGCCCTCACCGGCTGCGGCGGCGGGGACTATCGTCAGCGGACGTGAAGGTATGGATTCCGCACCCAGCCGGCGTGAACCTCCTGGGCGAGCTGCCCGCGGACGTGACGGTGGAGGTCTTCGAGCACACCGACCGGATGCCGTCCGAGGCGGCCGACGTCCGCTTCTGGGTGCCGCCGTTCCTGGGTGGCTCGGACGCGACGGCGGTGCTGCGGGAGCTGCCCGACCTGGCGGTGGTGCAGTTGCTCTCCGCCGGAGCGGACGCCTGGGCCGGCCGGACACCGCCTGCTGTCACGCTCTGCGATGCCCGGGGTGTGCACGACCCGTCCACCGCCGAGTGGGTGGTCACCGCGATCCTCACCCAGCTGCGGGCGTTTCCGGCGTTCGTCCGCGCGCAGGCCGAGCGGCGCTGGGCGTACGCGGGGAACGCCCCGACCGACGAGCTGACCGGTAAGCGGGTGCTCATCATCGGCGCCGGCTCGATCGGCACCGCGGTACGCGACCGGCTCGCCCCGTTCGACGTGAGTTTCACACTGGTCGCCAGGACGGCCCGCCCGGAGCAGGGGGTGCACGCCGTCGAGGAGCTGCCCCGGCTGCTGCCCGACGCGGACGTGGTGGTGGTGCTGGTGCCGCTCACCGACCAGACCCGTGGCCTGATCGACAAGGCGTTCCTGGCCGCGATGCCGAACGGGGCGCTGCTGGTGAACGCCGCCCGGGGCCCGGTGGCGGACACCGAGGCGCTCGTCGCCGAGCTGGGCACCGGTCGGATCATGGCGGCGTTGGACGTCACCGACCCGGAGCCGCTGCCCGCGGACTCGCCGCTGTGGGTCATGCCGAACGTGCTGCTCACCCCACACGTGGCTGGGTCGGTGCGCGGGTTGTTGCCCCGGGCCTACCGGCTGGTGGGCGATCAGGTCCGTCGGTTCGCCGCCGGGCAACCTCTGATCAACACGGTGGTCGACGGCTACTGACCGGGGGTCTCCGCCGGAGCGTCAGGCAGCTGCTGGCCGGTTGCCGCGACCAGTCGGGGCAGATCCGCCCCACGGACCGCCGGCAGGGTGACCTGGTGGCCGTCGTCGAGTCGGGCCACTGCGCGCCCGCGCTGGTCGGTGGTCAGCTCGACGACCTGGTCCCAGTCGATCCGACGCTGCCCGACCAGCGCCCGGATGCGTAGCTCCCGCGCGTCGGCGTCGGTGCCGGCCCGCCAGGCCCACACCGCGACGGCGAGCGGGACGAGCAGCACCGGCAGCAGGTAGTCCCGGGCGTTTGCCAGCGGCAGGGCGCCGACGAAGGCGATGATCGCGGCCACCAGGATGGCTTGGTTGTACCGGAAGCGGACCGTGTCGGGCTTACTCACCCTCCGATGATCCCACTTCGTGTTGTTTCGGCTCGCGGCGGGCGGTGCCGGCGGCCTGCGGTACGCCGTACAGTGACACAGGTCGTTGTATCCCCTGAGTGACCGGCAAGTAACCAATTCGGCCGTCCATCGTTGCCAATCGTGGGTAGCGGACTCGCAACGTCCGATGTCCCGCACCGCCGCACCGCCCCCGTGCCCCCTCACGAAGGCGACCGCCGTGCTCCTCGCGTACCCGTTCCGCGTTCTCGTCCCCCGCCGTGCGGCACCGGAGGCCGCCACGTCCGTGGCGGTGGCGCTGCTCCTCCTCGCCGGTGTCGTCGACCTGGTCCCGCCGGCCGTGGTGACAGCGCTGGCCGCCGGTGCCGGTGCCACGCTCGCCGGGCTGCGACTGTCCCGGCTGGCCTACCGACGCGGCACCGATCCGACACCGCGTGCGGCGGGGGTGCTGCTCGACGCGGCGGTGGTGGCGGCGGGTCTCACCGCCGTCGTGGTGCCCCTGGCCGGCATCGGGCACACCGTCGCCGTGCTGATCGGGTCGCTGGTCGTGGCGGCCCTCTCGACGGCCGGTCTGAACCGGCTGCCCGGCCGATCGCGGCCGGCGGCCTCGGTCCGGTTGCGGTGGCTGGTCGAGTCGACCGGCCCGGCCGTCGGTCTGGCCCTCGCCGGCTGGTTGCTGCTGCCCACCGACGGCCTACCGGTCCCGGTTCGGCTGGTCGCCGCGTTGACGCTCGGCGGGTTGGGCATGGCCTCGTTGAACGCGTTCGCGGGGCCACGACGGCGCTCGGGTGCGTCGGTCTGCCGGGGCGGCGTCCTGCTCACGGTGGGCGGGCTGGTGCTGCTGGCCGCGTTGCCGTCCGCGCCGGCCGGCCGGGCGGCGCTGCTGGCCGTACCCCCGTTGGTGTTCGGGATGTTGCTCGTCGCGGTCGGCGCGGCGGATGCGGCGGACGACACGGAGCCGGTGGAGCGGATCGCCGCGGCCTGGCCCAGGGCGGTGCTCCCGGCGGCGGTGCTGCTGCTGGCGTCGGGTCTGCACCTGGGCGCCGGCCGCGCACCGGACCGGACGAGCGTGCTGTTGGCCCTGGCGGCGGTGCCGCCCCTGGTGTTGCGCGAGCTGCTGCGGGCGAATGACGCGGCCACGTCCGGTCGACGGGCCGCCCATCGGCGACCGACCGGTCGGGCGCTGCAGCACCGCCGGGCGGCACCGGGACGCTGGCCGGGCACCCCGGAGCCGCCGCCAGAGGGAGCCCTCGGCGTCCCGGACGGCGCGGCCACCGCGACGGGTGCCGGGTCGACCTGGTCGCCTGACCACGGTTCCGCGTGGTCGGGGCTCAACCGGCGACCCGCGTCGGCGAGCGGTACCCCGGGCGACCGGGCCGCCCTGCTGGACGCCCTGGCCGCGATCGGCGACGTTCCGGCGCCGGCCGGTGCGCTGCTGCTGGTGGACCTGCACGGCACCGAGGCGTTCGGCCCGACGGCCCGGGAGGACGTGTTGGTCGAGGCGGTGCACCGGGCACGCGCTGTCATCGCCCCCGACGATCTGGTCACCGGCTGCACGGGTACCGGCTTCGCTGTGGTCACCGCCGCCGGCCCGGTGCTGGCGTACGCGCTGGGCACCCGACTGTTGAGCGCGCTCAGCCCGCCCTACCGGTTGGCCGGCGCGATGCTGCGCGTGCAGACGAGCATCGGGTTGGCCGAGGTGAGTGGCGCCGGGCCGGCGGATGTGCTCCGGCAGGCCGAGCTGGCCCGACGACGGGCCGTGCAGCTGGGCCGGGACCGGGTGGAGTGGTACGACGCGTTCCTTGAGGAACAACTGGTGCGCCGGCTCGACCTGGAGCGGGAGCTGCCCGGTGCGGTGGCGCGCGGCGAGCTGGACCTCGTCTACCAGCCGGTGGTCGACCTGGCCGACGGGCAGCCGGTGGGTGCGGAGGCGCTGTTGCGGTGGCGCAGCCCGGTGCTCGGCACCGTGCTTCCGGCCGAGTTGCTGCCGGTCGCCGAGGATCTGGACCTGGTGGGCGAGTTGGAGTGGTGGGTGCTGGACCGGGCCTGCCGGCAGTTGTCCGACTGGTCGGTGGGTGTCCGGGAGCTGTGGATGGCTGTCAACGTCACCACCCGGGAGCTGACCACTCCCGACTTCGTCCAGCGGCTCGCGGCCGTGCTGGCCGCGTACGGGGTGCCGCCGGAGCGGTTGGTGGTGGAGGTGAGTGAGCCGAGGGTCGCCGGTGACCTGTCGACAGTGGTGGCCCGACTGGCCGGGCTGCGGTCGTTGGGCGTACGCACCGCGTTGGACGACTTCCGGGCCGAGCACGCCTCGCTGGCCCAGCTTCGCCGCCTGCCGATCGACCTGCTCAAGGTGGGCCCGGAGTTGGTGGGCGCTCGGCCGGACGGGCAACCGCCGCTGATCGACGTGGTGGTCAACGTGGGCGAGCGGTTGGGCGTCGAGATCGTCGCCGAGGAGTTGGAGTCGTCGACCCAGGTCGAGGGGGCGCGCCGGGGTGGTTGCCGGTACGGGCAGGGGTTCGCGCTGGCCCGGCCGGCGACTGCCGAACGGGTCGAGGCGTACTTCGAGGAGTTTCCCTCAGCGTCCCGCTGAACCGGTTCATCTGTCCCGGGGCGGTGCGGTGCTGCCGCGCGGCGTGAGGTGGGGTGTCTCGTCCTGCACCCGGCCGGCCGGTTGCCCGGCGACGACGGCGAGCAGTTGCCGGGCGGCGTGCGCCCCGTACGCCGGGATGTCCCGGCCCAGCGCGGTCAGCGGCGGGTGCACCAGGCGGCACAACGGCGAGTCGTCCCAGGCCACGATAGACAGATCACCGGGCACCGTCAGACCCATCTCCTGGGCGACGGAGAGCCCGGCGATGGCCATCACGTCGTTGTCGTAGATGACAGCAGTGGGCCGGCTGGCCGAACTGAGCAACCGGCGGGTGGCCCGACCGCCCTCCTCGCCGGTGTAGTCGGACCAGACGGTGACAGCGTCGACCAGGCCGAGCCGCTCGCGGACCGCCGCGAAGGCGTCGGTGCGGATCTCGGTGTGCCGCAGGTCGGGCAGGCCGGCGACCCGCGCGATCCGCCGGTGCCCGAGCGCGACCAGGTACTCCACCGTCTCGGTCAACGCGGCGGCGTCGTCGGACCAGAGACTCGCCAGCTCACCGGTGCCGCCGGGGCCGCCGATCACCACCGCCGGCAGTTGCAGCTGTTCGAGTGCGGGGATGCGCCTGTCGTCGGTGCGCAGGTCGCAGACGAGCACCCCGTCCACCCGTCGTTCGCCCCACCAGCGCCGGTAGACAGCGATCTCGGCGTCCGGGTCGGCCACCACCTGGAGGGTCAGCGCGTACGAGCGGGCGGAGAGTTCGGCCTCGACGCCACTGATCAGCGCCATGAAGAACGGCTCGACGCCGAGGGTCCGCGCCGGTCGGCACAGGGCCAGGCCGATCGCGCCGGCAGTGGCGGCCGAGAGGGCGCGGGCGGCGCTGCTGCGGCTGAACCCGATTTCGGTGGCGATGGCCAGGATGCGCTGCCGGGTGGCCTCGGAGACGCCGGGCTGCCCGTTCAGCGCGTACGACACGGCGCCCTTGGACACCCCGGCGCGTTGGGCGACGTCGGCGATTGTCGGCCGCTTCACCGGCGTGCTCCTTCGCTCTCTGGCCGTTGACAGCCCGGATTTCCGGACCGTACGGTGGCTCAGCTTATCCGGTTCAGTTCGGCATCTTTCGATGCGGGAAGGTGCGGTGAAATCGTGAGCCGACAGGCACTCTACGACGGTTGGACGGTGCGAGCGGCCCCCGGAGCACAGGTGCCCGAGGAGGTCGCCGACCGGTCCGTGCCGGCGACAGTGCCGGGCTGCGTGCACACCGATCTGCTCGACGCCGGGCTGATTCCCGACCCGTACCTCGACGACAACGAGCGGGCGCTGGCCTGGATCGGGCGCACCGACTGGGTCTACCAGACCACATTCCTCCACCGGGCGGGCGACGACGAGCGCGTCGACCTGGTCTGCGCCGGCCTGGACACTGTCGCCACGCTCACAGTCAACGGGGTCGAGGTCGGCCGCACCGCGAACATGCACCGCGGCTACCGCTTCGACGTCCGACCACTGCTGCGCGACGGGGACAACGACCTGGTCGTCACGTTCGACTCCGCGTACCGCTACGCCGAGGCACAGCAGGAGCGGCTCGGCGACCGGCCGAACGCCTACCCGGAGCCGTTCCACTTCATCCGCAAGATGGCCTGCAACTTCGGCTGGGACTGGGGGCCGACACTGGTCACCGCCGGCATCTGGCAGGAGATCAGCCTGCACGCCTGGTCGACAGCTCGACTGGCGACCGTCCGTCCACTTGTCACGATGGACGGACGCGACGGGCGGGTCGAGGTGCACGTCGAGGTCGAGCGGGTCGCTGACGTCCCGCTGACCGTGCGCGCCGCCGTGGCCGGCGTCCGCGCCGAGGTGATCGTCCCGGCCGGGCAGCGCACTGCCGTGCTGACCCTCACCGTCCGCGATCCCGCGCTGTGGTGGCCCCGGGGGTACGGCGAGCAGACCCGTCACCCGATCGCTGTGACACTGCACGCACCGAACGGCGACACAGTGGACGACTGGTCGCACCGCATCGGCTTCCGCTCGGTACGGCTGAACACCACACCCGACGAGCACGGCACCCCGTTCGCGTTGTCGGTCAACGACGTCCCGGTCTTCGTCCGCGGGGTCAACTGGATCCCGGACGACACGTTCCCCACCCGGATCACCCGGACCCGGCTGGCCGAGCGCTTCGACCAGGCGATCGACGCCAACGTCAACCTGCTGCGGGTCTGGGGCGGCGGCCGGTACGAGTCGGCCGACTTCTACGACCTCGCCGACGAGCGCGGTCTCCTCGTCCAGCAGGACTTCCTCTTCGCCTGCGCCGCGTACCCGGAGGAGGAGCCGTTCGGCACCGAGGTGGCCGCCGAGGCCGCCGAGCAGGTGACCCGGCTCGCGCCGTACCCGTCGCTGGTGCTCTGGACCGGCAACAACGAGAACATCTGGGGCTGGCACGACTGGGACTGGCAGCAGGCCCTCGCCGGGCGCACCTGGGGGCGCGGCTACTACCTCGACGTGCTGCCCCGGATCGTCGGCGAGCTGGACCCGACCCGCCCGTACTGGCCGGGCAGCCCCTGGTCGGGAACGGAGGCGATCCACCCCAACGACCCGGCGCACGGCACCACCCACATCTGGGACGTGTGGAACACCGACGACTACACCAGATACCGGGAGTACGTCCCGCGCTTCGTCGCCGAGTTCGGCTACCAGGCCCCACCGGCGTACGCCACGCTGCGTCGCGCGTTGAGCGACGAACCCCTGGCCCACGACTCACCGGGCATGGCGCACCACCAGAAGGCGGCCGGCGGTGACGCCAAGCTCCAGCGGGGCCTCGACGCGCACCTGCCCGCCCCGGCGGACTTCGACGACTGGCACTACCTGACGCAGCTCAACCAGGCCCGGGCGATCCAGCTCGGCGTCGAGCACTTCCGCTCCCACCGGGACGTCTGCGCGGGCACCATCGTCTGGCAGCTCAACGACTGCTGGCCGGTGACCTCCTGGTCGGCAGTCGACGGCGACGGCCGCCGCAAACCCCTGTGGTACGCGCTGCGCCGCGCGTACGCCGACCGGCTGCTCACCGTGCAGCCCCGCCACGGCGGGCTGGCAGTGGTCGCGGTCAACGAGACCGCCGAGGCGTGGACCGCGACAGCCGCTGTCACCCGGTTCACGCTCACCGGGGAGCCGAGGGCGAAGACCTCGGTCGACCTCGACGTCCCGGCGTACTCCTCGGTGGTGGTGGCGCTGCCGGCGGACCTGGCACGGCCGGAGGATGCCCGGCGCGAGGTGCTGGTCGCGGAGGCCGGTGGCACCGCGGAGCGCGCCCTGTGGTTCTTCGCCGAGGACCGGGAGGTGGACTGGCCGGCGGCGGCCTGGGACGCGACCGTCGAGCCTGTCGACGGCGGGCAGCGGGTCCGGGTCACGGCCCGCACGGTGCTGCGCGACCTGACGCTGTTCGCGGACCGGCTGGACGGCACCGCCACCGTGGACAAGGCCCTGGTCACCCTGTTGCCGGGCGAGTCGACGACCTTCACAGTGCGCGCCGACACGGCGTTGGACCCGGCGGCCCTGGCCAGCCGTCCGGTGCTGCGCTGCGTCAACGACATCGCGTCGAGTCAGCTCACGGTCCCATAATCGTGCTCGATCTATGAAGTCAAAACCGTTGCCGTAGACGGAGTGGCTGTCCGCCTACCCCGCCCCGCCCCGCCCCGCCCCGCCCTGCACCGCCTCGCCTCGCCCTGCACCGCCCCGCCCCGCCCTGCACCGCCCTGCACCGCCCCGCCCTGCACCGCCTCGCCTCGTCGATCATGGAGTTGTGGTGGGTGACAAAGTGCCCGCATAGCACCAAACCAGGCACCACAACTCCATGATCGGCGGGGCGGGACCGCCCCTGCTCCGCGACCTTGCACCTTCTGTCCCGACGCAAGGGGCATCCCACCCATATCGACAACCGAAACTGCAAGATCGGCGCGATCTTCTCACCCGACACACGTTGATCTACCAGGAGTCCAGAGATCCAGCACGGGTTGACCCGCCACCCGGCCGGTGGTGCGTGGGACGACATCTCGGCATCGAGTTGAAGATTTGTTCAAGTGCTAAAGTCTTCGTGTCGAGGGGAGGAACCTCATGTCGGTCCCGCTGTACCAGGCGAAGGCGGAACTCTTCCGCACCCTCGGGCACCCGGTGCGCATCCGGGTCCTCGAACTGCTCCAGGACGGACCGAAGCCGGTCCGCGACCTGCTCGCCGTCATCGAGGTCGAGGCCTCCAACCTCTCCCAGCAACTCGCGGTGCTGCGCCGCGCCGGAATGGTCACCTCACACCGCGACGGTCCCCTCGTCATGTACGCGCTCAGCACCCCGGACGTGGCCGACCTGCTGGCCGCCGGGCGGCGGATCCTCGGCGCGGTCCTCACCGACCGCGACGGCCTCCTCGGGGAGCTGCGCGCCACCGGCGCGGACAGGTGAGCGAGGCCATCCCGGTGGTCCGAGAGCGACTCCTCGGGCTGCTACCCGGGCGGGCCGACTGGGCCGCGGTCCACCGCTCACCGCGCCGGGACCTGCTGGCCGGGCTCACCGTGGCGGTCGTGGCGCTGCCGTTGGCCCTGGCGTTCGGTGTCACCTCCGGGCTGGGCGCCCAGGCCGGGTTGATCACCGCCGTGATCGCCGGTGCGGTGGCCGCTGTCTTCGGGGGCTCCAACCTCCAGGTCTCCGGGCCGACCGGAGCGATGACAGTGGTGCTGGTGCCGGTGGTGCAGCAGTTCGGAGCCACCGGCGTGCTGATGGTCGGGGCGATGGCTGGCCTGGTGCTGATCGCGCTCGCCGTGGCCCGCCTGGGCCGGTACGTCCGCTACCTGCCCACCCCGGTGCTGGAGGGTTTCACCGCCGGCATCGCCGTGGTCATCGCGCTGCAACAGGTGCCCGCCGCGCTCGGCGTCACCGACGCGCACGGGGAGAAGGTCTGGGCCGTCGCCTTCGACGCGGTCGCCCGTTTCGTCGTACACCCGCGGCCGGCCGCGCTAGCGGTGGCCGTCGCCGTCGCGGCGCTGATGCTGCTGGGTGCCCGGTGGCGACCCGGCCTGCCGTTCTCGCTGCTCGGCGTGGGGGCCGCCACCGTCGTCGCCGAGGTCGTCCCGGTCGATCTGGTCCGGATCGGCGCGTTGCCGCAGGGCCTGCCCGCGCCCTCGCTCGGCTTCCTCGACCTCGGCGCGCTGGGCGTGCTGCTGCCCAGCGCTCTCGCCGTCGCCGCGCTCGCCGCCCTGGAGAGCCTGCTGTCCGCCACCGTCGCCGATGGCATGACCGTCGGCGAGCGGCACGACCCGGACCGGGAACTCTTCGGTCAGGGGATGGCCAACCTCGCCGCCCCCCTCTTCGGCGGCATCCCGGCGACCGCCGCCATCGCCCGGACAGCTGTCAACGTCCGCGCCGGGGCGGCCTCGAAACTGGCGGCCCTCACCCACGCCGTCGCCCTCGCCGCCATCGTGCTGGCCGCCGCGCCGTTGGTCGGCCGGATCCCACTCGCCGCCCTGGCCGGGGTGCTGCTGGCCACCACCGTCCGCATGGTGGAGGCTGGTTCGCTGTGGGCGCTGGCCCGGGCCACCCGGGGTGATGCCGTCGTGCTGGTACTCACCTTCGCCGTCACGGTGATCTGGGACCTCGTCACCGCCGTCGCGGTCGGCGTCGGCGTCGCCGTGGTGCTCGCCCTGCGCGCGGTGGCCCGCAGCGCCCGGCTGGAACAGGTGCCCCTCGACCCAGGCGAACACAGCGCCGAGGAGTACGCGCTGCTCACTGAACACATCGTCGCGTACCGGCTGGACGGGCCGCTCTTCTTCGCTGCGGCCCACACCTTCCTCCTCGAACTCTCCGAGGTCACCGACGTCCGTGTCGTCATCCTGCGAATGTCCCGGGTGACCACCATGGACGCCACCGGCGCGCACGTCCTCGGCGATGCGATCCGGCGGCTACGCGGACGCGGGATCACCGTCCTGCTCTCCGGCATCACCCCCGCACACGACCAGGTGCTGGCCACACTGGGTGTGGCTGACGACCTGCGCCGCGAGGAACTGCTCTTCCCGGACACGCCCGCCGCCATCCGGTACGCCCGCACGGTCGCGCTCCCCGCGGCGGACCACCCGACGGTCGTACCCGCCGACTGAGCGGTAGGCCGCCCCCGTGTCGCCTTCTGGTCAGCAGGGGCTTCGCCGAGACGGTACGACCGGTTCAATGACAGGTATGCGGGGATTCAACGGCACGGCGACGGCGAAGGTACTCATCCTGGCCGCCATTCCCATCGGTGGTGTCGGCTTCTTCGTCGCCAAGCCGTGGGCGGTCGCCGCGATCGTCGCCAACCTCCTCCTGCTTGCTGGCGGCGGTGCTCTGTGGTGGCTGGACTTCCACCGGAAACGCCGTTGGCTCGGCCTCAGGCGCAGCGGCGTGCCCGGCACCCTGACGCCGGGCAGCGGTGTCACCACCCCCAGCGCTGACTACTGCGGTGAGGTGCCGCCGGTCTTCGTCGAACAGCGTCGCCGGCATCGGCTGATGTTGTCGGCGACCAGCCGGGTGCGGCGCTCCGGCGGGCGCAGGCACCTCGCGGGCGAGCCGTCGCCTGACGCTGATCAGCTGACCATGGTGGCGGCCAAGGTGGCCCAGATTCAGCATCTGATCGATACGGGGCAGCAGCGATCCCGGCGTGAGCAGTTGTGGTGGCTGGTCGCGGGTCTGGCGGCGTCGGTCCCGATCGGCGTCGCGATCAACCTCGTCACCGGATAGCGGGCCGCGGCGTGAGCGACCGCAACCCCACGCGCTCCTCGAACACACCTGTCAGGGCAGTATTACCCCGTCGTGGCCGGTGGTGACAGCGCCCCCGACAGCGGCGAAGTCCGACGTCGAACCAGTGGTATCGCGGGGAGCGCAATGATCACCGAACATGTCCGGGATGCGGCGGCGACGGCGTTCGTCTTCGGCTTCTTCGCCACCAGTTGGTTCGGTTGGGCGCAGGAGGCACCCCCGAAGCGATGGCGGCCGGTGCTCATCGCTGGTTCGGTTCTGTCCCTGCTCACGGCGGCCGCTGGGGCCCTGCTCGCCTGGCGTCACTGGTCGGACGGTACGGCGTTCGACGCCGACACCAGCCCTACCTTCGGCATCGTCGTCGGCATCGAGTTCGGCGCCGCCGCGGTCGGTGCCGGGCTGCTCGCTCTGCTGCGGCGTAATGAGCTGGCAGCCCCTTGGATCGCCCTCGTCGTGGGCGTGCACCTCTTCCCAGTTGCGGCGCTGATCGACTACCCGTTGATTCATCTGGTCGCCGCGCTCGTCACCGTGGTGGCCCTCGCGGCGGTGCCGGTGGCCCGGGCTCGTGCCGTGGCGGTGAGCGCGGTGGTCGGGCTCGGTACTGGCGGAGTGCTCCTGGTCGCCGCGGTGTCCTCGCTGCTCATCGCCCTGTTGGGCTACTGAGGACGGTCGCCGTCATCCCGGGGTGACATCGCGGCGCTGGTCCATCGGCTGACACCCGCGAGCGGCGGGCCTGAAGGCAACTCCTCCAGGCCCCACCGCTGGTCAGGGCGCGCTTCCGGTCAGGCGCGGGCGGCGGCGAGCACCTGGCCGACCAGGGCGCCCGAGGTGCCCGAACGCTCGTACTCGGGCCGGTTCAGGCTGCCACCCATCAGCGGCGCGGGGTTGCGGTGCACGGCCGGGCTGTCCGAGCTGACCAGTGCCGCGAAGTGGTACTCGTCGGCGCCGGTCGCCTCGACGATCCGGGCGATGTTGCGCGGGGTGATGCCACCGCCCGGCATGATGACGATCCGGCCGGCGGCCCGGCGCACCAGGTCGGCGATGAGCGGAGCACCCTCCAGCACGCTGACCTCCTGCCCCGAGGTGAGCACCCGGTGCACGCCCAGCTCGATCAGCTGCTCCAGCGCCGCGTGCGGGTCACGGGTCATGTCGAACGCCCTGTGGAAGGTGATGCTGGCGTCGCCCGCGGCGGCGATCAGCCGGCGGGTGGTCGGGACGTCGACGTCACCCTCGGCGGTCAACGCGCCGATCACGATGCCGTGCGCGCCGGCTGCCACTGCGGCCTGCACGTCCCGCTCCATGGCCTCGATCTCGAACGGCGAGTAGATGAAGTCGCCGGCCCGGGGACGGACGATCACGTGTACCCGGATCCGGCTGACCGCCCGCATCGTCGTCTCGATGGTGCCCAGGCTGGGGGTCAGCCCGCCGTCGAAGAGCGCTGAGCACAACTCCACCCGGTCGGCGCCGGCCTCCTCTGCGGCGACCGCTCCCTCGACGCTGTCGATGCAGATCTCGAATGTGTTCATGATTCTTCCTTTTCCGTGCGAGGCGATGCCGCTTCGGTCCGAGACGGTGCTGTGGTCCAGTCGATGACGGCCGTGACGGCACCAACGGGTACGCCGCCGCCGAGCACCGGCACCTGGCGCAGCGCGTCGGCCCCACCAACCGGTACGCCCACAGCGTCGAGGGCGGCGAGGGCGATGGCGGTGGTGGCGCGGGGCGAACCGTCGATCGCCTTCACCGCCACCGCGTGACCGTCCGGTGCGGCCACCGCGAGCACGCCTTCGGCCCCACCCTTGGCGAGGACGCCGGGCAGCGCCCGCATGAGATCGGTGTTCGGGTGCCCGTTCCAACCACCGACGTACTCAGGGTGTTGGCGCATTGCCTGCGCGACCAGCGCCTCGTCGCTGCCGGCGGGCGCGGTGACCAACGCCTGGAAGGTGCGGGCCAGGCCGGTCAGCGACAGGCCGAACAGCGGTGCCCCACAGCCGTCGACCGCGTGGTGCGCGATCGGCGAGCCGGCCAGCCGGGCGACGGCGGCGGCGGTTTCCCGCTGGAGCGGGTGCTCCGGGTCGAGGTAGTCGTCTGTGCTCCAGGACCGGGCGACGCAGGCGACCAGCATCGCGGCGTGCTTGCCGGAGCAGTTCATCCGGATCCGGTCGCGCTGTCCGCCGGCGCGGATCAACCGGTCCCGGGTCGGTTCGTCCTCCGGCCAGTCCTCCGGGCAGCCGAGCGCGTCCTCGGTCAGGCCGGCCCCGGCCAGCATCGCCCGAACCACCTCGACGTGCCTGTCTTCGCCGGTGTGGCTGCCAGCGGCGAGGGCCAGCGCCGGCCCGATCAGCTCGTCACCCGCCGCGATCCGGCAGGCCAGCGCCTGCACCGGCTTGAGGGTGGAGCGGGGCAGCACCGGCTCGTCGGGTACGCCGGCGGCGAGGGCGACAGTCCCGTCCGGGGCGAGCACCACGACGCTGCCGTAGTGCCGGCTCTCGACGAAGCCGTTGCGCACGACCCGGCCCAGTTCGGCGTAACGGAAGATGGTCACCGGGGGGTGTTCCCTTCGAGGAGTGGTGGGGGCAGTTCGGCGGTCCGCCGTCCGCGCCGTCCGCCGAAGCGGCCGTTGCGGGCCTGGAGTACGCGGGCGAACTTCGACAGCGAGGCGTTGACCACCAGATAGATCAGCGCCACCACCAGGAATGTCTGGATCAGCAGGTGGGTGTACGAGGAGAGCACCTGCCCGCTGTAGAGCAGCTCGGTGTAGCTGACCACGAAGCCGAGCGAGGTGTCCTTGAGCAGCCCGACCAGCTGGCTGACCAGGGACGGGGCGAGTTGGAGTAGCGCCTGCGGCAGCACCACCAGTGCCATCACCTGCCCGCGGCGCAGCCCGACCGCGAGGCCGGCCTCGGTCTGCCCTCGGTCCAGTGCCAGGATGCCGGATCGGAAGATCTCCGCGAACGCCGCCGAGTTGGAGACCACCAGCGGCACCACGAGCTTCCAGAACAGCGGGAAGTTCAGCCCGTACTGCGGCAGCGCGAACAGCGTCACGTAGATCAGCAGCAGGGTGGGTACGGTCCGGAAGATCTCCACGTACGCGCCGGCCAGCCAGCGCAGCGGTCGGTGCGTCGACAGCCGGCCGAGCGCCAGCAGCAGTCCGAGCGCGGCGCTGAGCACCGCTGTCGCGGCGGCGGCGCGCACCGTTGCCCAGAGGCCGTTGAGCAGGTACCGCCAGATGGGCCAGGTGGTGAACGGCTCCCACCGGGCGGCGGCCAACTCGCCGTGGCTGGCGAACTGATAGACCGCCGCGACCACTGCACCGGCCAGGAGAACGGCGCCCAGCACTGTGGCGATCCGGATCCGCCGTTGGGCGCGCGGACCGGGCTCGTCGAAGAGGATCTGTTGCGTCTTGTTCATCGGACGATCGCCAGCCTTCGTTCGAGCAGGCCGGTGACCTGACCGATGATCAGCGCCAGCAGCATGTAGGCGAGGCCCGCGCCGGTGAACACAGCGATCGGTTGAGCCTCGACCAGGTTGACGGTGTTGGCCGCCTGGGTCAGCTCGACCACGCCGACGGCGGCGGCCAGCGAGGTGTTCATCAGCAGCGCGATGCAGATGTTGCCGATCGGCTGGATCACCGCCCGGAGTCCCTGCGGCAGGATCACGTGCCGCAGGGACTGGCCGAAGGTGAGGCCGATGGCTCGGGCTGCCTCAGCCTGGCCCACACCAACCGTGTTGATCCCGGCGCGGATCGCCTCGGCCAGGTACGCCCCCTCGTACACCGCGATGACGATCGCGGCGGAGGTGAACAGCGGGAACGTGATGCCGATGGTCGGCAGCGCGAACACGAAGAGGACCAGCAACGCCAGCAGCGGCAGGTTCTGGAACACCTCCACGTACGCGGTGCCGATGGCGCGCAGCAGCGGGACAGGGGCGATGCGCAGGGTGGCCACGACGATGCCCAGCAGCATCGCGCCGACGGTGGTCACGACTGTCAGTTCGACAGTCGTGACCAGGCCGTGGCCAAGCTCGCTCAGGTGGGCGGTGAGGGCTTCCATCGGTACGAGAGGCTGCTCAGGAGCCGTCGGCGGAACCGAGGGCGGGCGGAGTGGGCGCTCCGCCCTCCACCACCGAGCCGAGGGTGCCTTCCCAGACCTTCGCCCACGTGCCGTCGGCCTGGATCTTCTTCAGCCAGTTGTTGACGAACTCCTTGAACTGCGCGTCCTCCTTGTTGAGGCCGATGCCGTAGGCCTCGGTGGTGAACGGCTCGCCCACCACCTTCATCCCCGGGTTCGCCTTGGCGCCCGAGGCGAGCAGCGTGAAGTCCTGCACGTACGCGTCGCCGCGCTTCTGCAGCAGCGCCTGCAACGCCTGCGGGTCGGTGCCGAAGGCGATCTGCTTCGAGCCGGGCGCGGCGGAGGGCAGCGCGGTGACGGCGGGGGTGTTCGCCCCGACGATCACGGTCTTGCCGGCGAGGTCCTTGACGCTCTTGATCGAGGTGTCGTCCTTGCGGACCCCGACGGCGAGGCCGGAGGTGAGGTACGGCCCGGCGAAGGCGACCTGGGTGGCCCGCTGCGGGGTGATCGTGTACGTCTGGAAGACCGCGTCCACCGACTTGGCCTGGAGCATGGCCTCCCGGGTCTGGGTGCCGATGGTCGTCGTCTTCACCTCGGGCTTGCCGGTGATGTACTTCGCCAGCAACTTCGCCATGTCGGCGTCGAAGCCCTCGATGGTGCCGCTGACCGGGTTCTGCTGGGCGAGCAGCGGCGCGTCCAGCGATCCGCCGATGTTCAGGTAGCCGCGCTTGCGGATCGCGTCCATCGTCGAACCGGCCGGGATGTCCGCGTCGGTGGCCACCGGGGCGGCGTCGTACACCGACTGGGCGACCACGCCGTCGCCGCCCAGGCCGGGGTTGCCGGGCAGCGCCGGAGCACTGCCGCCGCTGTCGCCGCCACAGCCGGTGGCGGCGAGGGCCACCGCTACCGCGGTGGCGGTGAGGGCGAGCGACCGCCGCCCGGTGAAGCTCATCTTGAGGATTGACATGACACCCTCCCGTTGGGGGCTAGTGCTGGAGGATCTTGGAAAGGAAATCGCGGGCCCGCTCGGTGCGCGGAGCTGCGAAGAAGTCGTCGGGTGCGCCGGATTCGACGATCCGACCGTCGTCCATGAAGACCACCCGGTCGGCGGCGCGACGGGCGAAGCCCATCTCGTGGGTCACCACGATCATGGTCATCCCCTCGGCGGCGAGAGAGACCATCACGTCGAGCACCTCGTTGACCATTTCCGGGTCGAGGGCCGAGGTCGGCTCGTCGAAGAGCAGCACCTTCGGTTGCATCGCCAGGGCTCGGGCGATCGCGGCCCGCTGCTGCTGCCCGCCGGAGAGTTGGGCCGGGTGGTGGTCCGCCTTGTCGGCGATGCCGACGCGCTCCAGCAGGGCCATCGCCTGCTGCCGCGCCTCGGGTCGGGGGATCCGACGGACCCGGGTGGGGCCGAGGGTGATGTTGTCCAGCACCGTCTTGTGGCCGAAGAGGTTGAAGGACTGGAAGACCATCCCGACATCGGCGCGCAGCCGGGCCAGCGCGCGGCCCTCGGCGGGCAGCGGCTCACCGTCGATCTCGACGCTGCCCTGCCCGGCGGTCTCCAGCCGGTTGAGGCAGCGGCACAGTGTCGACTTGCCGGAGCCGGAGGGCCCCACCACGACGACCACCTCGCCAGCGGCCACAGTGAGGTCGATGTCCTTGAGCACGTGCAGCGGACCGAACCACTTGTTCAGGCCGCGTACCGACACCATCGGTCGGTTCGCACCCGTCGTCTCCGGTGCCACCAGACGGCCTCACTTCCTTCGACTACAAAACTAAGTCAGCTTCATATCGAACCAACAGCGTCATCTAAAGGTAGCCAGCAAACTAAGTCAACCGGTTGCTTGAACAAACTCCGGGTGCTAAGAAGCTGACGTGACGATTGACGACGCGCCACGCGATGCCCTCCGGGGCGGCCCCCGGGAGCTACTGCGCTGGGTGGCCACCGGTGCGGCCGTCAGTCGGGCCGACCTGTCCCGCCTCTCCGGGCTCTCCCCGTCGACGGTCTCCCAGCGGGTCGAGGCGTTGATCAGTCAGGGGCTGCTGGAGGAGGCCGGCGCCGGGCGGTCCCGGGGTGGCAGGCGACCCCGCCAACTCGCCGTGCCCACCGGCGGCGCAGTGGTCGGTGCCATCGACCTCGGCGCGCATCACGCCCGCGTCGGCACCCTGGATCTCTCCGGGCGGGTGGTCAAGGCCCGCACCCTGCCGGTCCGCATCGAGGACGGCCCGGAGGCGGTGCTCGGCGCGCTGCTCGCCGAGGTCGCCACGCTGGTGGGCAGCGCTCCGGCGGCCGGCGACGGGGCGGTGGCCGGTGGCTCCGCGGGAGGCGCGCTCCGCGGCGTCGGCATCGGGATTCCCGGTCCGGTGCAGCACTCCACCGGACGGATCGTCAGCCCATCGCGGATGCCCGGCTGGAACGGCTTCGACGTTGCCGCGTTCTGCGCCGGCCGTGTCGACGTGCCGGTCATCGTGGACAACGACGCCAACCTGATGGCGCTCGGCGCGCACCGCACCGCGCATTCCGAGTTGGACCACGCCGTCTACATCAAGGCTGGCACCGGAATCGGCTCCGGTGTGATCGCCAGTGGACGGTTGCACCGGGGCGCGCAGGGATCGGCCGGGGACATCAGCCACTGTCGGGTGGTGGCCGATCCCGCGCCACCGTGCACCTGCGGCAACGCCGGTTGCCTGGAGGCGGTGGCCAGCGGCGCCGCACTGGTCACCGCGCTCCGGGAGCAGGGTGTGCCGGTCTCCGACCTGACCGGTGTGATCCGCCTGATCGACGACGGTGACCGGCAGGCCACCGCCCTCGCCCGGCAGGCCGGCCGCGCCGTCGGCGAGATCCTGGCCGTGGTGGTCAACTTCTTCAACCCGCAGGTGGTGGCGATCGGTGGTCGGCTCGCCGACTGCGAGCCCCTGCTGGCCAGCATGCGGGCCACCCTCTACGAGCGGTGCCTCCCACTGGCCACCCAGACCCTGCTCATCGAACGCGTGGCCGCCGGCCAGGACGTCGGCATCACCGGTGCCGCCCACCTGGTGATCGACCACGTCGTAGCGGCCGCCTGACCTCGCTCAAACCGACTGCGACGATCACGTAGGGCAGTTTTCTACTGACAATTTCCTTACCCGCAGTCACGTAGCCTCCCGGTGTTCCTCACTTCACCGTGATCGCTCCTGGAGGTTTCGACGTGCGGATCAGCCGACAGTTGCTCGTGCCGATCTCGTTGGCAGCGGTGCTGACGACCGCCGCCTGTGGCCTGTCCACACCGGCGTCCGGGCAGGCCGAAGTCCCACGCCCCGGCCCGATTGCGCAGAGCTCAGCTCCGAGCCGCAGCGATACGCCGACCTCCAGCCCGACTCCGGAGATCCCGACCGACGCGCAGATCCCCACCAGGGCAGGCGGCACCTTCACCACCGCCAGCGGCAACGGTCGCGTGATAGGCAAGGGCAAGAAGCGGGTGCGCTACAGCGTCTCGGTGGAGAAGGGCATCAAATGGGGTGACATCCCCGCCTGGAAACCGGACCGGTTCGCCGCGAGCATCGAGCAGGTGTTGGCGGCCCCGAACGGGTGGGCCACGTCGGCACAGCACCCGGTCACCAACGCGGCGGTGAACCTGACCCGGGCGTCGTGGTCCTTCCAGCGGGTCGGCACCTCCACCGTCGACGTCGACGTGCGGCTCGCGACGCCGAGGACGGTGGACAGGCTCTGCGGCGCGAGCGGCGTCGACACCGAGGGCGTCTACTCCTGCAAGTACGGCAAGACAATCATGATCAACCTGCGGCGGTGGCTCCAGGGCTCACCGGGATACCCGGTCAGCATCGACGAGTACCACGCCGGCGTGATCAATCACGAGTTCGGTCACTTCCTCGGCTTCGCCCACATGAAGTGCGGCGGTCGCGGCAAGCCGGCCCCGGTCATGATGACGCAGACGATGGGCCTGAGCGGGTGCGTGCCGAACGTCAGCCCGTTCGTCGGCAACGGACAGTTCGTCAGCGGACCGTGGGCGCCATCCTGACTTGGCTTCTCTGTCTCAACGAAGCGCAGCAATTATGTGCCCGACGGAGGTAGGCGGATTGCCATCCGGGGGCGGGTCGAGTCGATCAGCCCGCTGACAGGCGTCCTCAACCCGGTCGCGGAAGTTGCCGAAGTCAAGCCTGGTCTTGTCCCAAGCGGGGTCGTGCTCCCGCAGCAGGTCGCGGGCTCGCTTGGCGTTGTCCACAAAACGGGTGCAGTTGCCGTAGTGGAGCAGGAGCCACACCTCGAAGCAGGGATTGGACCAGGCCAGATTGACATCGGCGTCTACAGCTTCGCGGGACGCCGGCTCGGTGGCGAAGTCATCGACGTCGCAGACGGCCCACGCTTCGTCGAAGTCGTCGCGCTGGCGGCGCCGCGCCGCACCTCGTACCACGTTGACCGGCGAGCCGCGTTCTGCCACTACGACCACCCGAGGACGCACCCACGCCTCCTGCTTGAGACTGCTGCTGGCGGCGCTTTTGGTCACGGGGTGTCGGCCGCGCTGGATGAGCCGGAGCGGGTGCCCGAGTGGGGAAACCGGCTCCGGGCGCTCGCCCTCGCCCCGGCGGAGCGCGATCAGGTGCGCGAAGCCGTCGCCGATCCGAGCGCCCTCGACTCCTGGCTGCCCGACGCCCCCGGCCGTCCCCCACACTGAGTCCGTCAGCTGCGTCGTGCGGGCGGAATCGACGAGCGCCTGCCTTATTGCTTACAGAACACGGACGGGCCAGCGGGTGACGCGTAGCGTCTTGGGACGAAGCTGCGGAAACAATTCCCGTCGACCTCAGCGACCCCAGTGAAACGGAGACCCCGTGCCCTTCGAAAAGGGTTGGACCGCCCACCCTCAACCATTCGCGTTGAACGGCGCGCCGCTGAAGAAGTACGACGAGATCCCGACCTATGCGGCGGGCGACACCGACCAGGTCGGCGCACGACTAACCGAACAGATCGACTACCTGATGCCAGTCATCATGAGCAGCACCGGTGTCGACGATGCGGTGTGGGAGACGGCCCCTGACGGTCAGGCACTTGTGCTCGCGCTGGCACCCGGTGAGGTACGGGTGTGGGCCGCCCGCGAGTTCCTGCGGGACGGTGCCTACCGGGTAACCGAACTGGAAATCGAACTCCTTGCGGAACAGTCGCGGCAGCAACTTCTCAAAACGTTCTGGGCCGGGAAGCGTAAGCACTACGCGGAACTCGCCGAGATCGTGTTGAAGACGGAGATCAACGGCACCACCGTGACAGCTGCGCCTGACGTGGTCACTGTCCCGGCGGGCCGGTACACCAAGCAGATCGTCGTCGACGGCGAGACCTGGCAGGATCAACTCGCGCCCTTCTCCATCCTGCTGCCCATCGACGACGTGCTCGTCTCCGTCTCCCCCGACGACGTCGAAGGCGTCGACGACTCGCATGTGGTCGCGGCTCAGGAAGAGGGCAGGGCGACCCGCTTGCCGGCCGCCACAGTCAGGGCCCGCTTCGCCACCACCGCCACGATCGTCAGGCCCTACGTCCCTGCCTCCGACTGGCTCACCGACACGCAACTCCACTATCCGACACCGACTCAGATGGGGGCGGTATTCGTGCTTCGCCGGATGCCGGCCGACGAGGGCGAGATCGAGCAGACACGCCAGAACGACCCCGAACTCTTCCAACAGGGATTGACAAGTCCCGGAGTGCGGCTCGACGATCACATCTACGTACGCATCGACCATCTCGGCACCGGCACCGAGTACCACGAGGCCATGCACAAGCTTTCCCATCGCACGTTCCGGGCCGTCATGGGCTGGGACTTCAATGAGGGAGCCACCGAGTACTTCACCCGGCTACTGCTGGCGGAGTCGGAGGACGTCGTCCGCAACGACGCGCAGTACGCCAGCCAACGGTCGGGAGTCGAGTTTCTGATCGACCGTGGACTGATCACCAGCCAGGACCTGGCGACCGCATACTTCCGTGGCCTGCTGGAGCCGCTGTTCCGCAAGGTACGAGAGGCCACCCGGGGTACTAAGTTGGTGAGCCTCCAGGCGTACGCACATGCCCTCGGCCCGAGGTCCTACGATGCACAGAGCTTCCTCGGCCAGGTGCTCGATCGGGGGGTCTGAGGCAGGCCCTGGCCATCGCGCACAAGTCAAGGCCGCAACCGGCGTCTCCACGGGTTGCGGGCTTGATCGTTTCTATTGGTTGACCTAACCGGTAATGAGCGGCCAGGCATAGGCCAGCAGGGCGCACGCCGCTCCGAGCAGGGCGAGCGAGATTCCCCGAGTGGGGACCGGCAACGAGGCGAGCACGAGCAGGATGACCGCGACGACATAGAGGAACGCCTGCACCGACATGGCAGTCGGCAGCCTCACGGAGGGCCTTCCGGGACTGCTTCGCCTCGCCTCGCCGCGTTCGCTGTCGTGCAGGGCTGCGATTGCCAAAGCGGTCGCGTCGGCGAGCTTGGCGTTGGCCTTCTCGATGCTCATCCGAGCGTTGTCGAGTGCTTGATCGCCCTTCCGGATCGTCACCTTGACATTGCCGATGGTCACTGCCGCACGTTAACCGAACTCGGTCGTCGAGCGCAGCCCCCGCGGCGGGTGGGTGTCCCAGGAGACTCCGAGACACCCACCGAAAAGCCTCAGCGGGAGAAGTGGGTCGAGCGCACGAAGCTTGCCCAGGCGGTGGGGGAGAAGGTGAGGGCTGGGCCGTGCGGGTCTTTGCTGTCGCGTACGGCGACGATGCCGGGCAGGTTGTCGGCAACCTCGACACATTCGCCGCCGTTGCTGCCACTGCGGGTGCTCTTGCGCCAGTGGGCGCCGGTCAAATCAACCACGATGGACCTCCCCGATGATCTTGTTGATCAGGTGCCTTGATTGTCCTTCATCGAGGGCAAGCTGATCCAGGCTTGACCAGACCTGCTCGTAGGCGGCGAACTCCTCAGGACGATCAAGATAGAGAGCGCCTGTCCAGGACTCGCAGTAGATCACCGAAGGCTCTGCTTGGGCCCGGTTGCCCAACGGGAAGTCGAGCATCACGAAGGATCCCGCCTCGACCCCACGGTGCAGGCCGGCAGTGAGCGGGAGGATTCGGATCGAGTTGGTTGCTGTGTCCCCCAACATCAGCAAGTGATTGAGCTGATCCGTCATGGTTTCGGGGCTGCCGACTGTCCGCAGGAGGGCAGCTTCGGAGAGGATCACGTCCAGCTTCGGAGGTGGAGGTAGGCGGCGTCTCAGCAGGGCTTGACGTTGCAGGCGGACCTGCACCAGGCACTCCCTCTCTTCGTCGCTCACCTCCGCTCGGTGTTGGTAGACGCCCAGTGCGTAACCCCGATGTTGTAGGAGACCCGGAACCATTGCTTCGTTGAAGAAGCGCAGATGGGACGCGGCGGATTCGAGGCCCACGTACAGCTCGAACCATTCCGGGACGGCATCGCCGTACGCGTGCCACCAGCCCTTCGCTTTCGTCTCGCCGGCTAGAGAGGTCAGCGCCCGGGTCAGCTCGGCCGTTGCCCCGTACAGCTCGCACATCGCGCGAACGTCGACGCCGCGCACCGAGCCGAGCCCGCTCTCGATTCGCCACACCTTCTGGCGGCTGCACTCCAGCGCCTCGGCGACCGCGTCGAGGGTCGCCCCCGCCTCGGTGCGCAGGTCACGTAGCGCCCTGCCGAGCTGGCGTCGGGGCACCGTCGAGCCCATGTCATCGGCCACCCGGCTCTCCTTCCTGTTGAGTTTTGCAACATCCCAACAGCCGTTCTGCAACAGGGGAATGTTGCCCAAAAATAGCGGAACAGTGTGAGTCGACATTCATTGCGATGGTGCTTCCGACCTTACAAGATTGGTCCGACATCAGCGATGGACGCGCAATTACCGCGCCGGTGATCGTCGATCAAATATGAGGAAGGGTGGTGCTGCTTCGTGCGCGCGTTTCTCCGTCATCTCCGGGCCGAGCCACCCCGGCCGGCGCCCTATCGGGCGGCCAACTACGTACCCCTGAAGCCCTGGCAGGTCCGTGAGCGCACCTTCACCAGACGCGGCCGGCGTGGCGTGGACGCCGCAGAGGTCGCCGAGTTCCTCGACCGCGTCGCCCACGATCTGGCCGAGGTGTACGCGGCGTTGGGCAGCAGCCGGCGGGAGACCGAGCGGATCAAGGATGCGCTGAAGTGCTGGCAGTCACGGCGGGCCCGCGAGGATCTGGCGGCCCGCCGGTGAGCGCCCGTTGGGTGGCGCACCTGCCGTTCACCGCCGCCGACCTGCCGGCCGCCCAGCACTTCGCCGGCACCCTGGCCCGCTCCCTGACCTTCCTCACCGAAGTGGACGCCGGTGAGACCACGGTGTCCGCCGAGGACGCGCAGGGCGTACGCCATCGGGTGTTCTGCGACCTACCGCTCGACGGCGGTCGGCGGTGCGTGCGACGCGTCGAGCACGACGGCGACTGCGCGGCCCGGCGGTGTCGGTGACCGCCGTGCCCGTCGTCGTCTGCCCGGACTGCGACGGGATGACCTTCACGTTGGAACCGTGCCGGTGCACCACCTACGGCGACCGGTTCCTCGCCGACGCCGACGTGCTCGGGCCGCGCCGGGAGGCGTACCGGAGGTGCGAGCAGTGTCGCGGCGCGGGCAGCGTCGCGTACCCCTGTTATCGCTGCGGCCGGCGGCGGACGCAGCTCGTGGTCACCGTCGCGAACCTGGACACCGGCGCTGTCGCCTCCCTCCAGGTCGTGCCCGGCGGCCTCGACCCCCACCGCGACCCGGCGGGCCACTGGGTGGTCGACCTTTCTTTCCGGGTACGCGAACTCGCCGCCACCGTCGGCGCGGTCCCGGACGAGGCCGACGCGCCTTCGCTGTGGCTGGACTGGCAGTGGCGGCCCGACCTGCCCGCAGCGCTTCGGTACGAGCTGGAGGCCCACGCCATTCTGCGCGCCGATCACGCTCCCTGGCGGCTGGTGCTGGGCCGATCCACCGCCCCGACGAGCGTCGACCCGACCGCACGGCTGGCCCGGCTGTGCGCGCTGGCCGACCTGCTGCTGCTCGACCTGGTCGTCGAGGCCCGCCGGCAGGATGCGATGTTTTGCTGGGCCATCTGGTACGAGGTGCCCGGCTCCCCGGTGCTACTCGGGTCGCCCGGCTGGTGCCGGGACCTGCCGGAGGTGTTGGCCTGCACCGACGTGGCCGAGGCGCTCAGCGGCCTTGCCGAGCGCGGCCTGGCCGCTCCCGCCCGGCTGCTGCGCCCCGACTCGCCGCGCCCACCCGCCGCTTCGGCCGTGGACGTCGACCAACTCGAACGGCGCGTCCTCGCCGACTGCGTCGATGCGGCCGGCGGCGACGAGTTGCCCGGCGCGCAGGCCCTGTGGCGCAACGGCTGCTGGTGGCACACGACTCTGCGCGCTGGCGAGCCAGTGGAGACCCTCGCGGAGCAGCCCACCGGCCAGGTCGTCCGCCGTGTGCTGGTGCCGGTCAGCCGCGGCTACGAACCGCCCGACCCGCCCTGGCTGGGTGAACCCGTCGACTGGCAGCGCTGCCCCGACTGCCAACCCCACAGCCGGCTACGCGCCTGCGACTGCCGGCTCGGCAATCGCGCGGCCGACCCCGACTGCCCGCACTGCTGCGGCGCCGGCCTGCGCCCATCCGCGCTGCACTGCTTCACCTGCGGCGACACCCACCGTCTGCACCGGACGGTGGTGGTCACGATCACCGACCTGCGGCACCGGGTGGTGCACCTGGCCTGGCAGGCCGGTACGCCCGAAGTCGCTCCGCTGGTCGCCACCCAACCGGGCGGCAAGCCCGTCGTCCGGCTTCCGGACCGTTACCGGCTCGGCTCCTGGGCCGCCGTGCTAGGCGCGCGGCCCGACGACCTGGCCGACGCCGATGGCGGGCAGCAGATCAGCAAAGACCTCCGCGACGGTTACGTCACAGTGCCCTGGGTCGGGGCCGACCCGGTCGGGGAGTACGTGCGTAGCGCGGCGAGGGGTGTGCCGGCTGGCCGGCTGATCGTCGTGGCGACGCCTCCCGACGCGCCGCCGCTGGCCGAGTTGCTGCGGCTCGCCCTCGGCCTCGACCTGGCCCTCGTGGTGGCCGTGTGCGACCTGCGGCGCAACGCCGCAGACCCACTGCTGGCCGACGGATTGCGCTGGTCGGTCGAGGTGAAGCCGCTTCACGCACCTGTCCGCCCGGACGACTTCCCCTACCGGCCGAGTCTGGCCGCCGCGCTCTCCTGGTGCGTCGAGTGCCTGACCGACGCCGTCGCCGGGGCCGCCCGAACCGACCCGACGGCGCCCATCCCGCTGCCCTGATCCGGGTCGCGTCACGTCGCCGATCCCGAGCCGGAACTGCTACGCCTGGCGGCCCAGCACGCCGGGCATGTGGTCACCGTTCGCTTCACCCGCGCCGGCTGCACCGTGCACCTGCACGACGACGACGGCGTACGCCTCCTCGCCGAGGCCCTCGACCTGCGCGACCTCGGCTGACCCGGAGTCGGCTGTCAGCCAAGCGCGACGAGCGGGCGGACACGGCGCTGCCCGGCGGGCGCGTCTTCGCGCCGGCCGGGCAGCCTTGCTGTCCTGATCAGCTGTCGGCGGTCAGGCCCTTCAGCATCTCGGCGAAATCGGCGGTCTCCGACGGCGGCGGCGGCTCAATGGCCACTGCCTTGCCGTAGTCGGTGTAGTCGATCACCATGTCGCCCATCGTGCCCATCACCAGGCCGGCCCGACGCGGGCGGTACTGCTCGTCGACCCACAGGTCGATCTTCAACTCCTTGACGCCCTGGCTGGTCAGCGTCTGCTCGGTGGCGTCACGGCGCGCGGCGTCGATCTGCGCGAGATAGGTCGCCACTGGAGTGGTGACCGTGTAGTGGACAGTCGGCACCCCGTTCACCGTCTCCTGCCCCACCACCGTCGTGCCCTCCAGGGCGAGCAACGTCTTGACCTGCTTGACCGGGTCGGCGTCCTCGAACTGCTTGCTGAAATCCGTGCCTGTCATCCCACTCAGACCGGTCAGGTCCATCTTCATCCAGCGCTTCCCGCCGGTGGCGGTGCGGGCTTCGGCTGGCATCTCGGTGAAGATCACGGCGCCGATCATCCGAAGGGTGGTGACGCCCTTTTTGTTGGTCATCTTCATCTCGGCCTTGAGCGGATCACCCAGGTCCAGGACGCCCTGCATCGAGATCTTCTCGCCGCCCATCGTGCCCGTCATCGTCACGGTCACCGAGTCGGTCTTGTCGGTGGTCTCGGCCGCCTTCAGCAGCGACCCCTTGAGATCACTGGCCAGCAGTTCCAGGACGCTGGGCTGCTTCGGCGCCTCGGACGCGCCGGACGTCACGCCGCAGGCGGAGACAGCGAACGCAGCGAGCGCCGAGACCGCCACCAGAGCGGATTTCTTCCAAGATGACACGTACACGCCTTCCCCCGTATGAATCTGGGGCGATCCCCAGTAGACCGACGACACGCTAGCCCACGTTGTCGATTCGTGGGCACCGCGTTTCCATCGATGCGCGCCTGATCGAGACGCGATCGTTGATGTCGGGGTATCCGGGTCGACAGGACACCCCGACATCGCGGACGTCGCCGGTGCGGGGCAGGGCCGGGTGGTTACTCCGGGACGCGACGGTAGGCGCCGTCGCTGGCCGAGGTGGCCATCGAGGCGTACGCGCGCAGCGCCGCCGACACCGTCCGCTGCCGATCGGTCGGGGTGTACGGCTTGTCGCGCTTCTCCTCGGCCACCCGGCGAGCCTCCAGCTCCTCGGCGGGCACGTTCAGCTCGATCGACCGGCTCGGGATGTCGATGACGACCTCGTCGCCGTCGCGGACCAGGGCGATCAGCCCGCCGGAGGCCGCCTCGGGGGAGACGTGCCCGATGGAGAGCCCGGAGGTGCCGCCGGAGAACCGGCCGTCGGTGAGCAGCGCACAGGAGCGGCCCAACCCGCGGCCCTTGAGGAACGAGGTGGGGTAGAGCATCTCCTGCATGCCGGGGCCGCCCTTGGGCCCCTCGTACCGGATCACCACGACGTCCCCGGCGACCACCTGCTTGGCGAGGATCGCTGTCACCGCGTCGTCCTGCGACTCGTAGACCTTTGCCGGGCCACGGAAGGTCAGGCAGTCGTCGGGCACGCCGGCGGTCTTCACCACACTGCCCTCGGGTGCCAGGTTGCCGTGCAGGATGGCCAGCCCACCGTCGGCGGAGTAGGCGTGCTCGCGGTCCCGGATGCAGCCGCCGGCCGCGTCGGTGTCCAGCGACGACCACCGGTTGGTGGTGGAGAACGGCTCGACTGTGCGCACCCCGCCGGGGGCGGCGTGGAACAGCTCGACAGCCGTCGGGGTGGGGGAGCCTCCGCGCACGTCCCAGTCGGTCAGCCACTGCGCGAGGGAGGGGGAGTGCACGGCGTGCACGTTCCGGTTGAGCTGCCCGGCCCGGTCCAGTTCGCCGAGGATCGCCGGGATGCCGCCGGCCCGGTGCACGTCTTCCATGTGGTAGTTCGGCGAGTTCGGCGCGACCTTTGCCAGGCACGGCACCCGCCGGGAGATCGCGTCGATGTCGGTGACGCCGAAGTCCATCTCCGCCTCGCGGGCGGCGGCGAGCAGGTGCAGCACGGTGTTTGTGGAGCCGCCCATCGCCACGTCCAGGGCGACAGCGTTCTCGAAGGCGGCCTTGGAGGAGACATTACGCGGCAGCACCGAGTCGTCGTCGCCGTCGTACCACCGCTTGGAGATTTCCACGATGGTCCGGCCTGCCTCGACGAAGAGCGACCGGCGGGCGGCGTGGGTGGCCAGCGTCGAACCGTTGCCGGGCAGCGCGAGCCCGATCGCCTCGGTGAGGCAGTTCATCGAGTTGGCGGTGAACATGCCGGAGCAGGAGCCGCACGTCGGGCAGGCGGAACGTTCGATCTCACCGAGCTGCTCGTCGGTGACCGCCTCGTTCGAGGAGGCGATCATCGCGTCGATCAGGTCGATCTTGCTGTGCACGACGCCCTCGATCGCCATCGTCTTGCCGGCCTCCATCGGGCCGCCGGAGACGAAGACGGTCGGGATGTTGAGCCGCAACGCGGCCAGCAGCATCCCGGGGGTGATCTTGTCGCAGTTGGAGATGCAGACCAGGGCGTCCGCGCAGTGCGCGTTGACCATGTATTCGACAGCGTCGGCGATCAGCTCACGGCTGGGCAGCGAGTAGAGCATGCCGCCGTGGCCCATCGCGATGCCGTCGTCGACAGCGATGGTGTTGAACTCCCGGCCCACCCCGCCGGCCTCGGCGACCGCGTCGGCGACCAGGCCACCCATGTCCTTGAGGTGTACGTGACCAGGCACGAACTGGGTGAAACTGTTGGCGATGGCGACGATCGGCTTGCCGAAATCGTCGTCGGTCATCCCGGTGGCCCGCCAGAGGGCCCGGGCGCCGGCCATCGTCCGACCGTGTGTGGAGGTCCTCGACCGCAGCTCAGGCATGCATACCAGCATGACACCGTCGGCGCGCGGACCCACCCGGGTATCTGCCGTGTCCCAACAGATGCACACTCAGCCCCCCATGACGTGCGCCCATCCGGCACTCTTGGAGGCGTGCATCTTCCACCGGGCATGGTCGCTGTCGCGGCGCTCAGCGGGCTCGTCGCCGCGGTGGCCACCGTGCTGCTGACCCTCGTCGCCCGGCGGCGGACGGTGCCGCGTCGGCCGGCACACGTGCTGCTCGCGGCGGCCGCCGGTGTGGCAGTGCTCAGCCTCCTGGCCGGGGTCGTCGCCGCGCTCAGCGCGAACGACCACTGGGCCCACGAGCAGGGGCAGCGCACCGGTTGGGCGACAATGGTGGCGATCGGCACGGCGGTGAGCGGGCTGGCCTTCGCCGCTGGTCTGCTCCGGCTGCCGGGGGTGGCCGCCACAGCGGCCGGAACTGCTCGACTCGCCCTGGACGGGTTGGTCATGGCGGCGGCGCTGTGGTTCGTCGGTTGGGTGCTCTTCTCCGAGCCCACCCGGTTGCTCGGTGCCGCCACCCCGATGGCCTGCCCGGCGATCCTGGTGGCCACTGTGAGTGCGGCGCTCGGTGCCGGGCTCGTCGTGATCGTCGTCTTCCGGGCCGCCGCGCCACGTCGACGGCTCGCCGCGCTGGGCGCCGGCATCAGCGCGGTGACCTGCGGCGGGCTGGGGCTCAGCGCCGGGCTCTGCCAGGCCGGACCGACCATGGCGTTGACCGGTGCGGCGGTGCTCGCCGCCGGTCTGCTGACCATCGCGCTCGCTGTGTACCGGGCCGACCGGCCGGGGCAGATCGACCTGGACCTGGTCGGTAGCGACGGCGAGTACGCGATCGCCCCGATGTTGGCGATGGCCGCCTCGGCCATGTACCACCTCGCCCAGGACGGCCGGTTCACAGCGCCGGGCATCGTGGCCGGCAGCGTGGAGGGCTTCGCCCTGGTGGCACGGCAGTACCTCACCCTTCGCGACGTCAGGGGTTACGCGAGCCGGCTGGTCGAGCGGGAGGCGCACTTCCGGGAGCTGGCGCACACCGATCCGCTGACGTCGTTGGCCAACCGGCGCGGGCTGCTCCGGGCGCTGCACCGCAACGCCGCCGACCACAACCCGTGTGTGCTGCTCGGTCTGGACCTGGACGGCTTCAAGAACGTCAACGACATGCGGGGCCACGACGTGGGCGACGCCGTGCTGGCCGAGGTGGGCCGGCGGCTGCGCGGCAACCTGCGCCCCGGCGACGTGGCCGCCCGGCTGGGTGGCGACGAGTTCGCCGTACTCATGCAGGGCCGGCCGGTCGAGGCGGACCGCGTCGCCGAACGGCTCCTCGGGGTGCTCAACCGACCCTACGACCAGCCGGAGGGGCCGGTCTTCCTGTCGGTGAGCATCGGGGTGGCCGACTGGGCCGACGAACCCGACGTGGAGTTGCTGCTGCGCCACGCCGACCTGGCGTTGCGCTACGCCAAGCAGCGTGGCAAGAACCGGATCGAGCGGTACGACGCCGCGTACGACAAACTGCTGCGCCGTCGTACGACTGTGGAGCACGAGCTGCGCGGGGCGATCGACCGCGACGAGCTGCGGTTGGCGTTCCAGCCGGTGGCGTCGCTGCCGTCGGTGCGGCCGGTCGGCGCCGAGGCGCTGCTCCGCTGGCACCATCCCGAGCTGGGCAACGTGCGTCCGGACGAGTTCATCCCGCTCGCCGAGGAGTGCGGCATGATCGCCCCGCTCGGCGCCTGGGTGCTGCACCAGGCCTGTTACCAGCTCTCCCGGTGGCTGGCGGACGGGCACGACGTCTGGGTGTCGGTGAACGTCTCCCCGCGCGAGCTGCACGCCCCGGAGTACGTGGTCCAGGTCGCCGAGGCGCTGCGCGCCCACCACGTGCCGCCGCAGCGGCTGGTGCTGGAGGTCACCGAGCACGCTGTCGCCACCGACCTGGACGAGCTGATCCGACGGCTCACCGCCCTGCGGTTGACAGGTGTCCGGATCGCGCTGGACGACTTCGGGGCCGGCTACTCGTCGCTGGGGCAGCTGCGCCGGTTGCCGATCGACATCCTCAAGATCGACCACAGTCTGGTCGCCGAGCACGAGCCGGTCCGCCCGGTCGGCCAGGACGGCCCGGCGTTCGCCCCGATGGTCGACATCGTCATGCGCCTGGGTCACCAGTTGGGGCTGGAGGTGATCGCCGAGGGGGTGACCACCCCGACCGAGTTGGCCGCGGTGGTGGCGGCCGGTTGCCGCTTCGGCCAGGGCGCGCTCTTCGGTTGGGGAGTGCCGGCCGAGCACCTGGAGGCGATGCTGGAGGCGGCCACGTCACCAGGCGCGCGTCCCGCTCCGGTGCCCGCGCCACGGCGTGCTGCGGGTGGGTCCGAGCAGCTCACCCCGCCTGGCGATGGCGCGTCGCAGGCCGACGCGCCGACCCCCGTTAACCAACATGTGGGATCAGTTGACTCATCGCGTGAGATGCGTCAGGCTTAGCCGCATGTCGTCGTACCGGTCGCTGCGAGTACTTACCTGAGCGCACTCTCCCTCACCGAGAGTGCGCTGGCCCCGTGCATCTGCACGAGGGCCGTTTTTATTGCCATCGGAACCTGGCGAGGCGGGCCCCGCCCGCGTCGCATCGCTTGACTAGCCACCAGCCACTCCAGCCGAAGGCCAGAACCGCCATGACGAGACCCACGCCCGAGACCCTCGCCCACACCGCCCGCCGGGCCCGCGCGGCCGCCGACCCGACCCTCGACGTCGACCAGGCCGCCACACGCACGGCCACCCCGGCCGCCCCGGCGGTACGGCCCGCCGCCGCGAACCCGATCTCCGGGGCCGGCTCGCTTGTGCGGTCCCTTGAGGCGCTCGAGGTCGACGTCGTCTTCGGCATTCCGGGCGGCGCGATCCTGCCGGCGTACGACCCGCTCTACGACTCGACGGTCCGGCACATCCTGGTGCGGCACGAGCAGGGCGCGGGGCACGCGGCGACCGGCTACGCGCAGGCCACCGGCAAGGTCGGCGTCTGCATCGCCACCTCCGGCCCGGGCGCGACGAACCTGGTCACCCCGATCGCCGACGCGTACATGGACTCGGTGGCGATGGTGGCGATCACCGGGCAGGTGGCCAGCCCGTTGATCGGCACCGACGGCTTCCAGGAAGCGGACATCCAGGGCATCACCCTGCCGATCACCAAGCACAACTTCCTCGTGCAGAACGCCGAGGAGATCCCCCGGGTGCTGGCTGAGGCGTTCCACCTGGCCAGCAGCGGGCGACCCGGCCCGGTGCTGGTCGACATCCCCAAGGACGTGCTCCAGGCGCCGACCACCTTCTCCTGGCCGCCCACCCTGGACCTGCCCGGCTACCGGCCCACCCTGCACCCGCACGGCAAGCAGATCCGGGAGGCGGCGCGGCTGATGGCCGCGGCCCGACGGCCGGTGCTCTACGTCGGCGGCGGGGTGCTCAAGGCCGGTGCCACCGACGGGCTGCGCCGGCTGGCCGAGCTGACCGGCATCCCGGTCGTCACCACGCTGATGGCGCTCGGGGCGTTCCCCGACTCGCATCAGCAGCACCTGGGGATGCCCGGCATGCACGGCACTGTCGCCGCTGTCTACGGTCTGCAGAAGGCGGATCTGATCGTCGCGCTGGGCGCACGCTTCGACGACCGGGTCACCGGCAAACTGGATTCGTTCGCCCCGGACGCGGCAGTGGTGCACGCGGACATCGACCCCGCCGAGATCGGCAAGAACCGGCACGTGGACGTCCCGATCGTCGGCGACGCCAAGCACGTCATCGACGAGCTGATCGCCGCGGTGACCGCCGAGCGGGCGGCGGGGCGCACCGCCGACCTCGGTGACTGGTGGACGCAGCTGAACGACCTGCGCACCCGTTACCCGCTGGGCTACGACGAGCCGGTCGACGGGACCCTGTCCCCGCAGTACGTGATCAAGCGGCTGGGCGAGATCGTCGGCCCGGACGCGATCTTCGTGGCCGGGGTGGGCCAGCACCAGATGTGGGCGTCGCAGTTCATCTCCTACGAGAAGCCGTACACCTGGTTGAATTCCGGCGGCCTCGGCACCATGGGCTACGCGGTGCCCGCGGCGATGGGCGCCAAGGTCGGCAAGCCGGACACTGTGGTCTGGGCGGTGGACGGGGACGGCTGCTTCCAGATGACCAACCAGGAGTTGGCCACCTGCGCGTTGGAGGGCATCCCGGTCAAGATCGCCGTCATCAACAACGGCAATCTCGGCATGGTCCGGCAGTGGCAGACGCTCTTCTACAACGAGCGTTACTCCAACACCGAACTCGGCACCCACAAGCACCGCATCCCCGACTTCGTCAAGCTCGCCGAGGCCCTGGGCTGCATCGGGCTGCGCTGCGAGAGCGCGGATGACGTGGACAAGACCATCGCCGCCGCCATGGAGATCAACGACGCGCCCGTGGTGATCGACTTCGTGGTCGGCAAGGACGCGATGGTCTGGCCGATGGTCGCCGCCGGCACCAGCAACGACGAGATCATGTTCGCCCGTGGCGTCCGCCCGGCCTTCGACGAGGATGACATTTAATGACGATGCACACGCTGTCCGTGCTTGTGGAGAACAAGCCGGGCGTGCTCGCCCGGGTCTCCGGCCTGTTCTCCCGGCGCGGGTTCAACATCGACAGCCTCGCCGTCGGCGAGACCGAGAACCCGGACGTCTCCCGGATCACCATCGTGGTCAACGCGGAGTCGTCCCCGCTGGAGCAGGTCACCAAGCAGCTGAACAAGCTTGTCAACGTGCTCAAGATCGTTGAGCTGGACCCCCAGGTCTCGGTCGCCCGGGAGTTGCTGCTGGTGAAGGTTCGCGCCGACCGGTCCGCGCGGTCACAGGTGCTGGAGACCGTCAACCTGTTCCGCGCCCGGGTGGTCGACGTCGCACCGGACACGCTGACCATCGAGGCCACCGGCACCCCTGACAAGCTCGACGCGCTGCTACGCGACCTTGAGGCCTTCGGCATCAAGGAAATGGTGCAGTCCGGGCTGGTGGCCATCGGGCGCGGTTCGCGTTCGATCACCGCCGGTCCCGCGCTACGGGCCGCCTGACCCGCCGCTGGTCGGCCCTCGGCCGGCCGTCCGGCGAATTCATCCGCACAGACCACGACGGGCCGCCCCGGCCGTCGTACGAAAGGGAAGTTCTCATGAGCGTTGAGGTGTACTACGACGACGATGCCGACCTCGGCCTGATCCAGGCCAAGAAGGTCGCGGTGATCGGTTACGGCAGCCAGGGCCACGCCCACGCGCTGTCGCTGCGCGACTCCGGCGTCGACGTGGTGATCGGTCTGCCGGAGGGCTCGAAGAGCCGTCCCAAGGCTGAGGAGCAGGGCCTGCGGGTGGTCACGCCCGCACAGGCCGCCGCCGAGGCCGATGTGATCATGGTGCTCGCACCGGACACCGCCCAGCGCGGGATCTACGCGGAGTCGATCGCCCCGCACCTCGCCCCGGGCAAGGCGATCTTCTTCGGCCACGGCTTCAACATCCGGTACGGCCTGATCAAGCCGCCGGCCGAGGTGGACGTGGCGATGGTCGCGCCCAAGGGCCCCGGCCACCTGGTCCGCCGCCAGTACAGCGACGGCAAGGGCGTGCCCTGTCTCGTCGCCGTCGAGCAGGACGCCAGCGGCAACGCTCTCGCGCTCGCTCTCGCGTACGCCAAGGGGATCGGCGGCACCCGGGCCGGCGCGATCAAGACCACCTTCACCGAGGAGACCGAGACCGACCTCTTCGGCGAGCAGGCGGTGCTCTGCGGCGGCGCCTCGGCGCTGGTGCAGACCGGGTTCGAGGTGCTCACCGAGGCGGGCTACGCCCCGGAGGTCGCCTACTTCGAGTGCCTGCACGAGCTGAAGCTGATCGTCGACCTCATGTACGAGGGCGGCATCGCGAAGATGCGCTACAGCATCTCCGACACCGCCGAGTACGGCGACCTCTCCCGTGGCTCGCGCATCATCGACTCCCGGGTCAAGGACGAGATGCGCAAGATCCTGGGTGAGATCCAGTCCGGCGAGTTCGCCCGCGAGTGGGTCGCCGAGGACGAGGCCGGCCGGCCCAACTTCACCAAGTGGCAGGCCGAGGGTGCGGCGCACCCGATCGAGGAGACCGGCAAGAAGCTGCGCGGCATGATGAGCTGGGTCGACCGTCCGATCACCGAGACCGCCTGACCCGTCCGAACGACGATCCACCGACAGCCCTCGGGCCGGCGCTCTCCCCAGCGCCGCCCCGGGGCTGCCCGGCATGCTGCCGCCCGTCGATACGTCGGGCGGCAGTGCTCGTGCGCCACGACTCTCCCGCAGTGACCGGGTGACCGACGCCGCCGGGTGCTCGGCGCGGCCGGAGCAACAGTGTCGGTGCGGTGAACGACCGATGTCCGTCGCCCGACCGGGCGTGTGAGGGCACTCACCCCGAAGACCGGAACACGCCGACCAGCGCGGCCCCTACGATCGCCTGTAGGTGCAGCAGCCGGCACCTGACGGCCACGGCACGGATCAGCGCAGGGCGCAGTGCGGCGCCCGGCCGCCCGGGCCGATCGCAAACACGACCTCTACGAGGACCGATGAATCCTGTCGTACTGATCGCCGAAGAACTCGCCCCCGCCGCCATCGAGGTGCTCGCCCACGACTTCGACGTCCGTCACGTCGACGGCACCGACCGTCCGGCCCTGCTCTCGGCGCTCTCCGAGGCCAACGCCGTCATCGTGCGCAGCGCGACCCAGATCGACGCCGAGGCGATTGCCGCCGCGCCGCGACTGAAGGTGGTCGCCCGGGCGGGCATCGGACTGGACAACGTCGAGGTGCCGGCCGCCACCGCGCGGGGCGTCATGGTCGTCAACGCGCCCACCTCCAACATCGTCTCCGCAGCCGAGCAGGCCGTCGCGCTGCTGCTGGCCGTCGCCCGCAACACCGCGAGCGCCAGTTCCGCGCTCAAGGCGGGGGAGTGGAAGCGGTCGAAGTACACCGGCGTCGAGGTGCAGGGCAAGACCGTCGGCGTGGTCGGGCTCGGTCGGATCGGGGTGCTCTTCGCACAGCGCATCGCCGCGTTCGGCACCCGGCTGATCGCGTACGACCCGTACATCCAGCCGGCCCGTGCGGCGCAGCTCGGCGTCCGCCTTGTCGGCCTGGAGGAGCTGCTGCGGGAGAGCGACTTCATCTCCATCCACCTGCCGAAGACGCCGGAGACGGTGGGTCTGATCGGTGAGAAGGAGCTGGCGCTCGTCAAGCCCGGTGTCCGCATCATCAACGCCGCCCGTGGTGGGCTGGTCGACGAGCAGGCGCTCGCGGACGCGATCGCCGAGGGCCGGGTCGCCGGCGCCGGTGTCGACGTGTACAGCAAGGAGCCGTGCACCTCGTCGCCGCTGTTCGCCTTCGACAACGTGGTGGCGACCCCGCACCTGGGCGCCTCCACCCACGAGGCGCAGGACAAGGCCGGCCTGGCCGTGGCGAAGAGCGTCAAGCTGGCGTTGCAGGGCGAGTTCGTCCCGGATGCGGTGAACGTACAGGCCGGCGGTGTGGTCGCCGAGGACGTTCGGCCGCTGCTGCCGCTGGCGGAGAAGCTGGGTCGGGCGTTCACCGCTGTCGCCGGTGGGGTCGCCGCCAGCGTCACTGTCGAGGTTCGCGGTGGGATCGTCAGCCACGACGTGTCGGTGCTCAAGCTCGCCGCCACCAAGGGCCTGTTCAGCTCCGTGGTCGAGGAGCAGGTCACCTACGTCAACGCCCCGCACCTGGCCGCCGAGCGTGGCGTCGAGGTCGCCCTGGCCACTCTGGCCGAGACTGCCGAGCAGCCGACCCTGGTCACTGTGCGCGGCGCGTTGCCGGACGGCCGGACGGTCAGTGTCTCCGGCACTGTCACCCACTCCGGCGCTCGGGACGTGCTGAAGCTGACCGAGGTGGACGGCTTCGACGTGGAGATCGGCGCGGAGGGCATCCTGCTCTTCCTGCGCTACGCCGACCGGCCCGGTGTGGTCGGCACTGTCGGTACCCTGCTCGGCGAGTCGGGCATCAACATCGCCGCCATGCAGGTGGCTCGTCGGGAGGCGGGCGGTGAGACGCTGATGACGCTCACCGTCGACCAGGCGCTCGGCGCCGACCTGCTCACCTCGGCCGCCGAGTCGATCGGCGCCACGGCGGCCAGCGCCGCCGACCTGCGCGACGAGTAGTAGACGACAAACACCGTGGGGGGCCTGGCGATTCGCCGGGCCCCTCGTCATTTCCCGTCCGTGCCGCCGGTCAGGTCAGCCGTGCAGCCGCGCCGGCGGCGGGTAGACCGAGCCGTCCTGCGGGTCGAAGAGCATCAGCCCGTGCTCGCCGGCCAGCCGCTCGATGTCCAGTAGCACCTGGTCCGCGCAGGTCGGGTGCAGGTTCAGCTCGACGTGGTCGTGGGCCGCGTGCAGCGGCGCCACCGCCCACGGGCTGTTCGGGCCGGGGTGACGGTCCGGATAGGAGGCGGTGATCGCCCGGTAGAAGCTGACCACCCGGGGATCGGGGTAGCGGTCCACGTGCCGCCCCTGCCGGCAACCGTTGACCGCTGTCCGCACGTCCTCGGGCGTCGCCCCGTCCTCCAGGGCCCACACGCTCAGATCGAAACTCACGGCGGATAGCGTGCCATCCGCCGTTCAGCATGTCGAAACTGCCTCGCCGCCGGTCAACCACCGATCGCCGCAGTCTCCGGCCACGACGGTCCGGTGTGGAGACTCTTGCGTCGAGTTGCGTCGATTCGCTAGCGTACGCACTGCGGTCACTGGCCGAGTTCGAGGCGCCGGCCCGTCTTCGGGTGGCGCGGTCGACGTCCGGCCCGACCGGTCCGCACCCCTCGGTTGTGCGAGCCACGCGCACTCGTCGCTGACCGGCCCCCACTGTCGTTGCCGAGACCGTGGGGGCCGACCGGCTCAGCGACGGTGCGCGAAGAGCGCGCGATAGTCGGAGTTGCCCCGGAACCACGCCAGGCCGGTAGGGCCGGCGGCGTAGAGCGCCGTGGCGTAGGCGTCGGCGATCGTCAGGTCGGGGCCGACCACTGTGGCGGCGACGAGGTGATCGGCCGGCTCGCCGGTGTGCGGGTCCACCACGTGCCCCTGCCGCCCGGTCACCCCGGAGGTGCCGATCGCGCCGGCGGTCATCTCCAGCACCAGCGGCGCGCGCTCGGGTGCTGTCGGGTGGTGTACCGCGACCCGCCAGGGTCCGCCGTGTGGCGCGCGGCCCCTGACGACGAGGTCGGCGCCGGCGAGTACCGCATAGTCGTGGATGCCGGCGGCGCGCAGCCGCTCCGCGGCGCGTTCCACGGCCCAACCGCCGAGCAGGCCGCCCGGGTCGAAACCGCCGGGCACCGCCCAGGCGTCGAACCACCCGTCGGTGGCCGCGCGCATCGCGGCGCAGCGGTCGACCAGATCGGCGAGCGGCGGGTACGACTCCGGGCTGATCTCCCCCCGACGTAGCCGGGAGACCAGGCTCTCCGGTCGGTTGGGGCCGTAGGTGATGTCGATGGCGCGCAGCTCGGCGACGCTGTCCCGCAGCGCCTCGCCCACGCCCCGGCGGCCGAGCCACTCGGGGGCGTTGAGCAGCAGTGTGTACTCGGCGGTCGCGGTACGTACGGTGTGCTGCACCGCGATCCGGCCCTCGGTGGCGGCGGTGGGGTCGATCCGGTGCCGACGGCTGCCGAGTCGGAGGTCGGGCCGACGGTTGCGGAACGCCGACGGGTCCGGCCAGCGGGTCCGCGGCTGCTCGTCGATGCGCATCGCATCTGCCCCCTCGCGCTCGGTGCCGAGTCGTCACGACCCGGCGATCAGTAGGGCCCCGTGACCCACCGACCACCACCCTAGGCAGCGGACATGACCGCCTCATGAGTCCCAGCTGAGAGGGTGCTGTGCATTGCAAATCCCACAATTTGGACGTCACGTACCGGGAGGCGGGACGGCGACGTACCGTTGCCCGAACGGACCCGTTGAGCAGAGGAGTGCGGTCGTGGCGCGGATCGCGGTGGTGGCCGGAGACGGCATCGGGCCCGAGGTGGTCGCGCAGGCCCGCAAGGTCCTCGACGCGGTGCTGCCCGACGTGCAGGCCACCGAGTACGACCTCGGCGCCGCCCGCTGGCACCGTACCGGAGAGGCGCTGCCCGACTCGGTGCTGACCGAGCTGGCCGGGCACGACGCGATCCTGCTCGGCGCTGTCGGTGACCCGACGGTCCCGCCGGGTGTGCTGGAGCGAGGGCTGCTGCTCAAGCTCCGTTTCGCCTTCGACCAGTACGTCAACCTGCGCCCGTCCCGGCTCTGGCCCGGGGTCGCCGGCCCGCTGGGCAACGTGAAGCCGGGCGAGGTCGACCTCGTGGTGGTGCGCGAGGGCACCGAGGGGCTCTACGCCGGTGCCGGTGGTTCCCTGCACCGGGACACCCCGGCCGAGGTCGCCACCGAGGAGAGCCTAAACACCCGGCACGGCGTGGAGCGGGTGATCCGCGACGCGTTCGCCCGCGCCGGCCGCCGGGAGCGGCGCAAGGTCACCCTCGTGCACAAGACCAACGTGCTCACCCACGCCGGGTCGCTCTGGGCGCGCACGTTCGACGCGGTCGCCGCCGAGCACCCGGACATCGAAACCGAGTACCAGCACGTCGACGCGGCGGCCATGTTCCTGGTCACCCAGCCGCAGCGCTACGACGTGGTGGTCACCGACAACCTCTTCGGCGACATCCTCACCGACATCGCCGCGGCCGTCACCGGCGGCATCGGGCTGGCCGCCAGCGGCTGCATCAACCCCGAGGGGGCGTACCCCTCGATGTTCGAGCCGGTGCACGGCTCCGCGCCGGACATCGCCGGGCAGGGCATCGCCGACCCGGTCGCCGCGGTGCTCTCCGCCGCGTTGCTGCTGGAGCAACTCGGGCACAGCGAGTCGGCCGCTCGGGTCAACGATGCGGTCGCCGCCGAGCTGGCCAGCCGGGTTCCGGGCGTAACGCTGCGTACCGAAGAGGTCGGCGACCGGCTCGCCGCCCACGCCGTAGCCTGATCACCCGGCCCGAGTGACGACCGGCCCCGGGGCCGGTCTGCCACGGGCAGCCCGACCGGCGCTACCCGCTTAACGACCGTTCGGGGTAAGTTTCTGGCACAGCCATGTCGGTGTGCGGTCCCGCATGCCGTTGTTCCGCAGGGAGGTCAGCGCGATGAGCGGTGGTGACAAGCTCGACTTCGAGATCCGTCCGAATCTCGCGCCGGTATCCGCCGCCGACCGGGCAGCACTGCTGACCAACCCGGGGTTCGGCCGGGTCTTCACCGACCACATGGTCACCGTCCGCTACGCCGACGGCAAGGGTTGGTACGACGCCCGGGTGGAAGCCCGTGCCCCGATCCCGATGGACCCGGCCAGCGCGGTGCTGCACTACGCGCAGGAGATCTTCGAGGGGCTCAAGGCGTACCGCACCGCCGACGGCGGCGTGACGATGTTCCGGCCGGACGCCAACGCGGCCCGCTTCGCCACCTCCGCGCAGCGGATGGCGATGCCGGTGCTGCCGCCGGAGGTGTTCGTCGACTCGCTGCACAAGCTCATCGAGATCGACCGGGAGTGGATCCCCACCGGCGAGGACGGCAGCCTCTACCTGCGGCCGTTCATGTTCGCCAGCGAGGTCTTCCTCGGCGTCCGCCCGGCCAACGAGTACCTCTACATGGTGATCGCCTCACCGGTCGGGGCGTACTTCACCGGTGGCGTCAAGCCGGTCACCGTCTGGGTGTCCCCGGACTACACCCGGGCCGCGCCCGGTGGCACCGGCGCGGCAAAGTGCGGTGGCAACTACGCCGCGTCGCTAGCGGCGCAGGCGGAGGCCATCGAGGCCGGCTGTGACCAGGTCGTCTTCCTGGACGCGGTGGAGCGCCGGTTCGTCGACGAACTGGGCGGCATGAACGTCTTCTTCGTCTACGACGACGGCACTGTGGTCACCCCACCGTTGACCGGCACGATCCTGCCGGGCATCACCCGCGACGCCGTCCTCACGTTGGCCGGCGCTGCCGGGCACCGGGTCGAGGAGCGGCCGGTCAGCTTCGCCGACTGGCAGGCCGACGCCGCCAGCGGACGCCTGAAGGAGGTGTTCGCCTGCGGCACCGCCGCGGTGGTCACCCCGATCGGTGGGGTCCGCTTCCCGGACGGCGAGTTCCTTATCGGTGGTGGCGAGCCCGGTCAGGTCACGATGGCGCTGCGTCAGCAGCTGGTCGACATCCAGCGGGGCAAGGCGGCCGACCCGCACGGCTGGGTGCAGCGGGTCTTCTGATCTTCGTCGCTGCGCCGGCCCGTCCACCCGGGACGGGCCGGCGCAGTCGGCCCTACGCGTCGGTGGGCCGCGCCTCGGTGGGCGCGTCGAGCAGGTGGTCGCGGAGCGCGGCGAGCTGCTCGTCGGTCACCCCGGCGTGGCGCAGGTACGCCTCGACCGAACCGTGCCCCGCGCGCAGCTCGTCCAGGAAGATCTGCATCGCCTCCGCGGGTGAGCTCAGGAACGGCGCCGGCACGTCCACGCCGCCCGGGGTGACCGAAGCCAACCAGGCGCTGTACCGGGCTGACGCCGCACTGCTCAACGCGTAGTCCGCTGTGATGTCCGCGTCGTCGACGCCGAGAAGGGCGAGGGTCAGCGCGCACACGATGCCGGTGCGGTCCTTGCCGGCGACGCAGTGCACCACGACCGGGGCATTGGCGGAGTCGGCGATCAGTCCGACCGCCTCGGCCAGCCCGGCGGTGCCGGTCTGGGCCAGGTCGGCGTACCGGTCCGCGAGGTACCGGGCCAGGTCGGCGCCCTCCTCGTGCGGCGTACCCGCCCAGTCGGCGTGCTCCGGGTGGATGTGCCGGTAGGTCAGCCCCTGGTACTCCGGCACCCGGCCGTCGCGCTCCACCTCGGTGGGGCGGCGCAGGTCGATGACGGTGCGGATCCCGATCGCGGCGAACGCGTCCCGGTCCTGCTCGGTGAGGCGGTGCAGTGAGTCGGAGCGGTAGAGCCGACCTCGGCGTACCGACCGGTCGTCGTGGCCGAGGTAGCCACCGACGTCGCGGAAGTTGAAGGTGGCGGGGAGCGAGAGCTGGGGGTTGTTCCCGGTGGCGTCCACGTTCACACGGTAACGGCCGGTGGGGCAGTGCCCCACCGGCCGTCGGGTCGATCGCTCACCGTGCGGTGCCGGGCGGGAGCGCGCCGTACGTCTCGTCGTAGTAGCCACCCAGCTGATCCCGGTAGCTCGGGTCGCTGTGGCTGGTCTCGTCGTACTCCGGGGCGGCCTTGATCTGGTCCCGGGTCCGGTCGACGGAGACGACGCGCTCGTCGTGGTCGACCTGGTTGACGGTGCCGGCCGGCAACATCACCTTCTTGCCGAAGATCCACGGCCCGGTGTCCACCACCAGGTAGCTGCCGCCGACCTCGTGACTGGCGCTGTCGATCTTGCCGATTCCACCGTCGGTGGCCTCGACCTTGTAGCCGACCAGGTCGACGTCGGCCACGCCGGCCTGGTCCCGGTAGCGCCAGGGGTCGAACGTGCCGGCCGGCGCGCCGCCGGGCACCGTGCCCTGGTCGCCGCCGCGCAGCGGGTCCGGCCCGGCGTGGGTGGCGTGCGGATCGATCCTGTCCATGCCGTTCACTCCTGACTGTCGCCGATCGTCTCGGCGTAGGTGGGTGCTTCCCCGCAGGAGCTACCCGGCCGTCGGGGGCCGGAAACGGCGACAGGCCGCGCTACGGCGACAGGCCGCGCTACGGCGACAGGCCGCGCTACGGCGACAGGCCGCGCTACGGCGACGGGCCGCGCTACGGCGACGGGCCGCGCTACGGCGACGGGCCGCTGCGCGGTACGGGAGGGGTCGAGGCCGCGAGGTGCGGCGTCGGCCCGTCGGGGCGTACGTGTTCAGGCCAGTGCGGCCTCGGCGTCCAGGGTGACCGCCGCGGCGTGCACCACTGCGGAGATCCGCAGGGCCTCGTGCAGCTGCTCCCGGGTGTAGCCACTGCCGCGCAGCTTCTTGTCGTGCAACTCCAGGCACACCCCGCAGCCGGCGATGGCCGACACGGCGAAGCACCAGAGCTCGAAGTCGCCCTTGTCCACCCCCGGCCTCGCGATGATCTGCATACGCAGTCGGGCCGGCATCGAGGCGTACTGCTCGTCGCCGATCAGGTGCTTGGCCCGGTAGTAGATGTTGTTCATCGCCATGATCGCCGCAGCGCCCTTGGCCGCCTCGACCCCCTCCGGCCCGAGGTGCCCGAGCGCCTCTGCTGCGATCTCCCGCAACACCAGCGGGTTGCGAGCGGTCACCGCGCAGGCCAGCGCTGTGCCCCAGGTCTGCGTCGGGGTCAACGCAGCGGAAGCGACGGTGGAGCCGAGGTTGAGCTTGATGTCCCTGGCGTACTCCGGCAGTGCTGCCCTGATCGCGTCCAGGCCCATGGTCAGACTTCGGAGGCGGGGGTCTCGTCGGCGATCTCCGCCGGGCTGATGGAGGTGAAATCCATCGGCCCGACGAAGACCACACACCACGTGCCCTCGTGGGACGTGTGGTCGATCGTCTCGGACGCGTTGTTGGCGCCCAGCGATACGCAGGCGGCGAGTCCGTGCTCACGTAAGCGGTCACTGACGGTGAGCACAGGTCCTCCTTGCAGACGGCACGGTGGCCATCATCGGATCCGTTCAGATGCTTCCGCATGACTGTTTTCACCGATGAGTGGCCTGGTGGCTTGTGAAGCCGATCACGAGCGGCGGTTCGAGGCGACCGAACCCTCCGTCACCATCCCGGCATGTGGATTGTTCCTCCCAAATTTGGGGGAGAGGTGGCAGAGTGGCCATCGTGACCAGCACCGCCCTGATTATTGCGACCTAGCGCGCCGGCTCTCCCCTCTGCCGAGCGCGCAGACCTCCCGCATCCGCGGGAGGTCTTTTTGTTGCTCCGAGAAAGGATCCTGATGACGTTCCAGGTCTTCGACACCACGTTGCGCGACGGCGCTCAGCGCGAGGGGCTCACCTACTCGGTGGTCGACAAGCTGGCAGTGGCCCGGCTGCTCGACGAGTTCGGCGTCGGCTTCATCGAGGGCGGCTGGCCGGGCGCGGTGCCCAAGGACACCGAGTTCTTCCGTCGCGCCCGCACCGAGCTGGACCTGCGGCACGCCGTACTCGTCGCGTTCGGCGCCACCCGCAAGGCCGGCGTCGCGGTAGCGGACGACCCCCAGGTGCGCGCCCTGCTGGACGCGCAGACCCCGGCCGTGGCCCTGGTCGCCAAGGCCGACACCCGGCACGTCGAGCGCGCGCTGCGTACCACCGGCGCGGAAAACCTCGCGATGATCCACGACACCGTCAACCACCTCGTCCGCGAGGGGCGACGGGTCTTCGTCGACGGCGAACACTTCTTCGACGGCTACCGGCACGACCCCGCGTACGGCGCTGCCGTGGTGCAGACCGCGCTCGCCGCCGGCGCCGAGCGGATGGTGCTCTGCGATACCAACGGCGGCATGCTGCCGTCCCAGGTGAGCGCCGTGATCAACGACCTGACGAACAGGCTGGGGATCGACGCCGGGCTGCTCGGTATGCACGCCCAGAACGACACCGCCTGCGCGGTGGCCAACACGATCGCCGCCGTGGAGGCGGGCGTCCGCCACGTGCAGGGCACCGCCAACGGGTACGGCGAACGCCCGGGCAACGCCGACATCTTCGCGGTCGTCGCCAACCTCCAACTCAAGCTCGGCATGCCCGTCCTACCGGAGGGCTGCCTGGCGCAGATGGTGCGGGTCTCGCACGCCATCGCCGAGATCGCCAACATCGCCCCCGACACCCACCAGGCGTACGCCGGGGCCGCTGCCTTCGCCCACAAGGCGGGGTTGCACGCGAGCGCGATCAAGGTCGACCCGTTGCTCTACAACCACGTGGACCCGTCGGTGGTGGGCAACGACATGCGGATCCTAATCACGGAGATGGCCGGTCGGGCCAGCGTCGAGCTCAAGAGTCGTGAGCTCGGCCTGGACCTGGCCGCCAGCCCGGACGCCCTGACCCGGGTCACCAAGCGGGTCAAGGAGCTGGAGGCGGATGGCTGGTCCTTCGAGGCTGCCGATGCGTCCTTCGAGTTGCTGGTCCGCTCCGAGCTGCCGGAGGGCAGCCCGGCCCGACCGTTCACCCTGGAGTCGTACCGGGTGTTGGTCGAGCACCGCGAGGACGGCGCTGTGGTCTCCGAGGCGACCGTCAAGATCCGGGTTCGCGGTGAGCGGGTGATCGCCACCGCCGAGGGCAACGGCCCGGTCAACGCCCTCGACGAGGCGCTGCGGGTGGGGCTGGCGCGGCACTATCCGCAGCTGCGCGACTTCGAGTTGGCCGACTACAAGGTGCGCATCCTGGAGGGCAGCCACGGCACCGGCGCGGTCACCCGGGTCCTGCTGGAGACCTCCGACGACAACGGCCGGGACTGGACCACTGTCGGCGTCCACCCCAACGTGGTCGAGGCCAGTTGGCACGCCCTGGTGGACGCCCTCACCTACGGCCTGGCCCCCACCCCCGTCTAACCCCCCAACCCCACCCCACCCCCACCCCCACCCCCAACCCCACCCCCACTCTCGCGATCTTGCACTTTGTGTCGACGGTCTGCGGCTTTTGTCGCTGATGCCGGGACAGTAAGTGCAAGATCGACGGGGCGGGGCGGGGTGGGGCGGGGCGGGGTGGGTGGGTGGTTAGGGGAGGGGGAGGCGGAGGGTGGCTTGGACGGGGCGGTGGTCGCTGCCGGGCAGGGTGAACACCTGCACCGAGTGGACCGCTATCCGGTGGTCGACCAGGACGTGGTCGATGGTGACGGGTGGGATGAGGTCTCCGTCGTAGGGACCCCAGGTGCCGGTCAGGCCCTCTCCGGTGGCGTCGGCGGCGTCGACGTAACCGCTGCGCAGCAGGGCCCGCAGTGGACTGTGGTCGAGGGTCGCGTTGAAGTCTCCGGCGAGGATCCGCAGGCCACCGTCCGGGGTGGCAGGTGGTTGGGCGGTCAGGTCGGCACGCCAGGCACCCACCTGGTCCAGCGCGTACGGCGCGGAGGGGTGGGCCGACTCGACGCGGACCGGGGGCCCGCCGGGGACGGACACCGTCGCGTACGCCTGGGTGAAGCCCCACCCCTCGAGGTTGCGTCGGACGCCGCCGTCGGTGATCGGCCACCGCGAGTAGAGCCCGGAGCCGGGGGTGCCGATCTCCGGGTTGAGCTGTCGGTGCGGCAGTAGCGTGGCGAGGCCGAGCCGATCCAGGGCGGCCTGCGCGTCCGGCGTGAACTCCTGCACGGTGAGCACGTCCACCTGGTGTCGCCGGACCAGCTCCACCAGTGTCCGCGCGTCGCCGGCCCCGGCGAGCAGATTGGCGGTGAGTAGCCGCACGGTCGGCCCGGCCGCCGCCGGCTGCGGGTTGGCCAGCGCCCGAGGTGCGACGGCGCCGAGCAACGCCACCGTCGCCAGGGCCGCGAGCGCCGCCGGCCACCAGCGCCGCAGGGCGAGCGCGAGGGCCAGGACCAGCACGCTGACGCCCGCGGCGTACGGCGTGAAGGCGAGCGCCTGCACCAACGGCCCCCGGTCCAGGCCGAGCAGTCGGGTGGCCGCCCAGATTGCGGTGGGTACGACGGCAAGCCAGCAGAGCACAGTGCCGAGCCGAGTGTTCCGCTGTGCGGGTGGGGCATCGACGATCACGGAGTTGATCGTAGTCGGGCCCGACGAACCCATTTCATGAATGGCGATGCGCTCACATTTCACAATTATCTGACGGCTGAATGACACCCTGGAAAAGCGAGATCAACTATTGACTGGCGGCTTTTTCCGGTGCTACGTTCCATCTGGCTTAAACGACGCAACTCTGAGTAGTAACCGCAGCTCAGAGGGGATATGGATTGATGGTTAATCAATCTCGTCGGGTGTGAGCGAGGCAGCTTTCCCCCGCCCAACTGTCGTCGTACGCCTATTTATGGGCAGTCATCCGTCCCGTCCCGCGGGTCGGCCGAATTCGCACGGTCACACAAGGGGGACCTGTCATGAGCACATCCTTCCGACGTAAGGTGGCGGCGGTCACGTTCGCTGTTCTGGGGCTCAGTCTCGCCGGTGGGGGCATCGCTATCGCCCAGCCGTCGGCGAAGGCGCCGCAGGAAGCGGTCCAGCCGGCACGCGGCACGAACGCCCAGCCGCCGGTCAGCGCCGAGTCGGCGCGCATCGCGAAAGCCGCGCTGAAGGCGAGTGCGGCCACCCCACTGGTGGCCACCAACGTCTTCACCGTCGTCAACTCCAACGGCACCAAGGCGCGCGGCAGCGGCACCGTGGTCAAGTACGGCGTCGGCGAGTACGAGGTGATCTTCGGTTACACCGTCTCGGCTGGTGCCTTCCTGGCCACCCTGTCCCTCTCCGGCTCCTGCTGCATTCCGCCCGGTGGCGAGGTCTCGGTCGCCCCGCGGCTGCTGACGCCCAACGCGCTCTTCGTGCAGACCCGCAACTCGGCCGGGGCGCCGGCCAACCTGGGCTTCACACTGCTCACCCACACACCCTGACCAACCCGACACCCGGCCCCCGTCGCCTCCGGCGCGGGGGCCGGACCCTGTCCGCTCAGCGCGGGACTCGCCGGCTGCACCTCGGCCGGCCGGGTCCGGGCATTGATCGACTCGGGTTTCAGGAAGTCGGGGTGTCCGGGGATCCGGGACACCCCGACTTCCGTGAACGCGCGGACTTTGGGCCCTCCTCGGCCGGCTCGCGACGGTCGTCACCCTTCCGCGCGGCTTATCCCCATTCCGGCCACTCCGGGCCGGTCCGGGCCGCACAATCCCACGTTTGCCGGGCGTGTGCCCGGGAAGCAAGCACCGTGACGGACATCTCGGACACCCTGGCCAGCATGCCCAGCCCGGTCGATCCGGAGCCGACCGGCATCGAGCTGGAACAGACCCTCTTCGAGGTCAAACGCGTGATCGTCGGGCAGGATCGCCTCGTCGAACGCCTGCTCACCGCCCTGGTCGCCAACGGACACTGCCTCCTGGAGGGGGTACCCGGCGTGGCCAAGACACTGGCCGCGCAGACCCTCGCGACGGTGGTCGGCGGCACCTTCTCCCGGATCCAGTTCACCCCGGACCTGGTGCCCTCCGACATCGTCGGCACCCGGATCTACCGGGCGTCAAAGGAAACCTTCGACATCGAGCTGGGGCCGATCATGGCCAACCTGGTGCTGGCCGACGAGATCAACCGGGCCCCGGCCAAGGTCCAGTCGGCGCTGCTGGAGGCGATGGCCGAACGGCAGGTCTCGATCGGCGGGCGAAGCTGGCCGGTGCCGGAGCCGTTCCTGGTGCTGGCCACCCAGAACCCGATCGAGTCCGAGGGGGTCTACCAGCTCCCCGAGGCGCAGCGTGACAGGTTCCTGATGAAGGTGGTCGTCGACTACCCCAGCGACGCCGACGAGCTGGCCATCCTCTACCGGATGAGCACCGACCGGCCGACCCCGCGCCAGGTGCTCGACGCGCAACGGCTGCGGGACCTTCAGATCCACGCCGAGCGGGTCTTCGTCCACCACGCGTTGGCCGAGTACGTGGTGCGGCTCATCCTCGCCACCCGCGACCCGGGCCGGTTCGGGCTGCCGGAGATCGCCCCGCTGTTGGCGTACGGGGCCAGTCCACGGGCCACACTGGGCCTGGTCGCGGCCGCCCGGGCACAGGCCCTGCTGCGGGGGCGGGAGTACGTGCTGCCCGAGGACATCCGTGAGCTTGCCGTGGACGTCCTCGCCCACCGGCTGGTGCTCTCCTTCGACGCGGTGGCCGACGGGGTGTCGGCCGAGAGCGTGGTGCGACGGCTCGTCGAGGCGGTGCCGCCGCCCCGGCTGGCCACCGGACACCCGCAGCAGACACCGGATCTGGCGGCGGCATGAGACGCGCCGCCGTTGCGCCCGCCGACCCCGGCCTGGCCGAGCTGGCGCCGGACCAGCGCCTGCGCCGCCTGGAACTGACCGTCACGCGCCGGCTCAACGGCCTGCTGCACGGCCAGTACCGGGGTCTGCTGCCCGGTCCCGGCAGTGAACCCTCGGGCAGTCGCGAATACCGGCCGGGCGAGGACGAGGTCCGCCGGATGGACTGGGCGGTGACCGCCCGGACCGCCGTGCCGCACGTCCGGCAGGTCGACGCCGACCGGGAGCTGACCACCTGGCTGCTCGTCGACGGCAGCGCCAGCATGGAGTTCGGCACCGCCGAGCTGGACAAACGGGAATTGGCGGTAGCCGCCGTCGCGGCGGTCGGTTTCCTGACCGCTGGCGTCGGCAACCGCCTCGGCGCCCAGGTGCTGCACGCCGACGGGGTACGCCGCTTCCCGGCCCGCAGCGGACGTACCCACCTGCTCGCCCTGCTCCGCGCGCTGCTCGCCGCCCCCCGGGCCACCGCGCCCACCGAACGGCCGGGGCGCGGGCCGGAGGCCCTACCGCCCGATCTGGCCGACGGCCTCGACGCGCTGCACCGGATCGCCAACCGGCGTGGGCTGGTGGTGGTGGTCTCCGACTTCCTCGACGGACTGCCCGACGACCCCGGCCAGACAGCGCCCTGGGAGCGGACCATGCGCCGGCTGGCCGTCCGGCACCAGGTGCTGGCGATCGAGGTGACCGACCCGCGTGAGCTGGAACTACCGGACGTCGGCCTGATCACGCTCGTCGACCCGGAGACCGGTCGGCACCGCGAGGTGTGCACATCGGACCGAGGGCTGCGCGAGCGGTACGCCGAGGCCGCCACCGCCCAGCGCGAACAGGTCCACCAGGCGCTGCGCCGCAGCGGAGCCACCCATCTGCCGCTGCGCACCGACGGCGACTGGAGCGCGGACATCGTCCGGCACGTGCACGCCCAGCGTCGGCTGGCCGCCGCGCCGGCCGGCAGGCCCCGGGGAGGTGCCGCGTGAGCTGGGAGTCGCCGCTGCGACTCTGGCTGCTGCTCGGCGTGCTCGCAGTGGTCGTCGCGTATCTGGTACTGCAGCGGCGCCGTAGCCGCTACGCGGTCCGCTTCACCAACCTGCGGCTGCTGGACCGGGTGGCGCCGCAGCGGCCCGCCTGGCGTCGACACGTACCAGCCGGGCTCTTCCTGGCCATGCTGGCGCTGCTCGTGGTCGGCTTCGCCCGACCGAGCGCCGAGGTCCGGGTGCCCCGGGAACGGGCCACTGTGATGGTGGCGGTGGACGTCTCCACGTCGATGCTCGCCACCGACGTCGAGCCGGACCGGCTGGCCGCGGCGAAGGAGGCCGCCCGGCGCTTCGTCGAGGGCCTGCCCGACGAGTTCAACGTCGGTCTGGTCGCGTTCGCCGGCAGCGCCGCCGTGCTGGTGCCACCGGGCACCGACCGGGACGCCCTCGACGAGGGGATCGACCGGCTCGCCGAAGGCATCACCGGTGTCCAGGGCACCGCTATCGGCGAGGCCATCAACACCTCACTCGGCGCGGTCAAGAGCCTGGACAGCGAAGCCGCGAAGGAGCCCCCACCCGCCCGGGTCATCCTGCTCTCCGACGGCGCCAACACCTCCGGGATGGACCCGATGGAGGCGGCCGCGGAAGCGGTGAAGGCGGAGGTGCCGGTGCACTCGATCTCGTTCGGCACCCCGTCCGGGTTCGTCGACAGAGGTGGACGGCCCATCCAGGTGCCTGTGGACGGACAGACCCTCAAGGCGGTCGCCGAGGAGACCGGCGGCATGTTCCACGAGGCCAGCACCACCGACGAGCTGCGGGCCGTCTACGACGACATCGGCAGTTCGGTCGGCTACCGCACCGAGCGGCAGGACATCTCGGCCCGGTTCATCGGCCTCGGACTGGTGTTCGCGATGGGCGCCGCCGCCGGCTCGATGCGCTGGTTCTCCCGGCTGCCCTGACCGCCACGCACAACCGACGTCGACAGTGAGGAGCACGCATGGCTGTGCAGACCGGACTGGGCGAGCCGCGCGGTCCCTGGTTCATCTCACCGGAACTCGACCCGGACGGGCGCGGGTGGTGGGACGCACCCGAGCGCGACCCGGGCGGGCGACGGCCTGGGCGGCTGCTCGCCGTGCTGGCGGTGGTGGCGGTGTCGGCCGTCTCCGGTGCTCTCGCCGGTGGCGTGGTGGCCAGCCGGGACGGTGCTGGTGGCCCGGCCGCGGCGTCCGCCGCCCCGGTGCCGGCCGAGCTGGTCACCGCGGCCGAACGGACCGTACCCGGGGTGGTGTCGGTGCTGGCCGGTGGTGCGACCAGCGGGTCCGCTACCGGCTCCGGCTTCGCTGTGGACGACCAGCAGCACCTGATCACCAATGACCACATCCTGGCCAAGGGGGGTGGCGGGCCGGTGACGGTGGAGCTGCCCGACGGCCGCCGGTTCGCCGCCGAGGTGGTCGGCCGGGAACCGCGCAGCGACCTGGCGGTGCTGAAGGTGCCGGCATCCGCCGGTCTCACCCCACTGCCCCTGGCCAAACCGGGCGCGACCCGGGTCGGTGAGCCGGTCCTCGCTGTGGGCTCGCCGCTCGGCCTGGCCGGAACCGTCACCGCTGGCATCGTCAGCGCGCTCGACCGGCAGGTGCGGCTCGGCAACAACCGGCACAGCGCGGTGCAGACCGACGCGTCCATCAACCCCGGCAACTCCGGTGGGCCGCTGGTGAACGCGCGTGGAGAAGTGGTCGGGGTGAACACCGCCATCGCCACCATCGACGGAAACGGCTCGATCGGCATCGGATTCGCCATCCCGATCGACCAGGTGCAGCAGACCGCCGACACGATCATCGGCAAGGGCGGCTGAACTGCCCGAACGCCCTGACGGGGGCCCGCACTGTCAGATATCCGGCCGGACGGCATCGGACCATGGAAATATTACGCTCGGTATGGATACTGGCGGAGGTGGAGCGTCCTCTTCTCACGGTCCTCCTGCTGGTGGGCCTGGTCATCGGATGTGCAGTGGGGTCGGCGTACGCCCGGGCACGACGCGGGTGGAACGATTACCAGACCGTCAAGAAATCGGTGCCAGGCGCCCGCCGGGGCGCCTGGTCGCTGATCCGTGGCGTCGTCGTGAAGGCCGCGGTGATCGGGGTGCTGTTCTTCGGCGCGGTGGCGTACGCGGCCGTCGGCTCCGACGAGGAGACCGCCGGGCCGGTGCCCAGCCAGTCCCCGACGCAGAGTGAGCCTCCGCACCGATGACCCCCGGCGCGTCGTCGCGGGTTAGCCTCGGGGCGTGGACGACGGACTGCGGGTGACCGACCGGTGGGTCGTCCCCGCCGGGGAGCTACGGGAGCGCTTCTCCCGCTCGTCGGGGCCGGGCGGGCAGGGTGTGAACACCGCGGATTCCCGGGTCGAGCTGAGCTACGACGTGGCCAACTCGCCGGCCGTGCCCGAGTGGCTGCGGCCGCGGGCACTGGCCCGGCTGGCCAACCGCCTCGTCGACGGGGTGCTGACGATCGCCGCCAGCGAGCACCGGGCCCAGCTGGCCAACCGGGAGGCGGCCCGGGCCCGGATGACAGCACTGCTGCGGGAGGCCGCCGCGCCCCCACCGCCGACCCGCCGAGCGACCCGCCCGTCCCGTGGGGCCAAGGAACGCCGGCTGGCCGAGAAGAAACGCCAGTCCCAGCGCAAGCGGGACCGCCGCGCCGACGACGACTGATCCGACGCCGTCCGGCAGCGAGGTCGACGCTGACGAAGTCACGAAACCAGCCCCGGTCGATCATGGAGTTGTGGTGCCCAGTTTGTTCGTATAGCGGACACTTTGTGGCCCACCACAACTCCATAATCGACGGCGTGGGGCGTGGGGCGTGGGGCGTGGGGCGTGGGGGCGCGGGGCGACGGCTAGGCCGGGGCGGCGGTTAGCAGGCGGTCGCGCAGCACGGCGGCCCGCTCGGCGAACCCGCGCTGGGCCGCCGCGTACTCCGCCCGGCCGTCCGGAGTCTCCACGCGCACCGGCGGGTAGCCGAGTGCCGCCAGGTCGTACGGGCTGGCCTGCATGTCCAGCGTGCGGATGTCCCGGGCCAGGTCGAACGCGTCGGCGACCAGCTCCGAGGAGACCAACGGCGACAACTTGTACGCCCACTTGTACAGATCCATGTTGGCGTGCAGGCAGCCCGGCTGCTCGTGCGCGTGCTGCGTCTCGCGGGTCGGGGTGAGCAGGTTCAACGGGCGGGCCGGCGGGGTGAAGAACCGGAACGCGTCGAAGTGGCTGCACCGCACACCCCGCTCCTCGACGACCTCGGCTGTGCGTTCCGCGCTGAGCCGTAGCGGCCAGGCGTTGTGCCGCAGCTCCTCCCGGGTCTGCCGGTAGACCATCGCCCACTCGTGCATCCCGAAGCAGCCGAAGTGCGCCGGACGTCCCCGCGTCGCCTCCAGCAGGGAGCGGATCCAGGCGATCGACTCGCCGCGCCGGGCGCGTACCCCCTCGGTGTCGAGGGTGACCCCGGCGGCGCTGGCGCGGTAGTCGCGGCCGAATTCGGCCGGATCGGCGTCGCGCAGCTCGACCCCCGGCCCCGGATGCCATCGCCGCAGCTGGGCCGGACGGTGCGAGTAGTAGGTGAACAGGAAGTCGGCCACCGGATGCCGCTCACCGCGTCGTCGCCGGGCCAGGTGCGGGGTCAGCCAGACGTCCACCCGCTCCTCGTGGGCCCGTCGGCGGGCCTGCCACTGCGTCGCGTCGAGCACGGCGGGGGCGAGGGCGGCGGTCACGCACCCCAGGGTACGACCGCCGCCCGCACACCGGTCAGGGCATCTGCACCCGGACCCCGGCGGAGAACACCCCACTGCGCAGCTCCAGCTGCTGGGGCGGGTCCCGCCCGTCCACCGTGAAGACCAGCGGCAGCACCATCCGGGTGCCCGACGCCATCGGGTCGGCGAAGACGTCCCGACCGAGGTTCGCCGTCCGGGTGGCCGCCTCGTCGGTGCTCACCCAGCGGCCGCCGGGCAGGTACGCCCGTTGCAGTTCGCTGTGCCAGGGCTGGTGGTCGCCGGTGACGTTGCGCACGCCGACGGTGGCCTCGCAGCGTCGCCCGTTGGCCGGCGCGGCACCGCCGCCGTCGGGCTTGCCCGCGGTGCCCGGTGCGCCACAGATCATCCGGTACACGGTGAACTCGAACGCCGACTCGCGCAGCGGCACGCCCAGCGACCCGGTGACCCCGGTGCCCATCCACGCGCCGCTGGTGGGCTGCTTCTGCGTGTCGATCGCCGAGACCTGCCGGGTCGCCGTCCAACCGGCGGTGCCGACCACTCCGGCCAGCACCACGACGGCGGCGCCCACCAACATCCAGACCGGCGGGGTACGCCGGCGTCGCACCGGACTCGGGGCTGCCGGGCGGGGATAGACCGTCCCACGGCCACCCTCGGCGCCGCCGCCGGTGGAGAGCGCGGCAGCCGTCACCCGACGCCCGCGCCGACGTCGCCACACCCACACCACCGCGGCGCTGATCAGCAGCAGGACCGCCAGTCCGGCGAGCAGCACCGGGTAGCGGCGCCACGGCGGCGCCTCGCTCACCTCGGCCGCCGGTGCCGCCGCCGCCTGCCAGGTGGCCGTGGCGCAGTCGTACGGCCGGCTGCCGTCACTGGTGAACGCGCAGGTCGGCGCGGTCAGCGGCCGGCCCGGCGCGGTCGCCGCGAGCGCGGTGCCCAGGGTGGTGGTGCTGTGCGCGGGCAGCCGCAACCGCCAGGTCACCTCGGTGGTCGATCCGCTGGCCGGGGTGGACCGGCCACCACCACTGATCGCGGTGGTCGTCGAGCCGGGCGGGAGTTCCTGTCGCACCGTGGTCTCCAGCGGCGAGTTGCTCACGTTGCGCACCTGGATCCGGTACCTCGGTGCCGGGCTGCTCTCCGTGGCGACCGCCACAGTGACCTGTTGCGGGGGCGCCGACGCCGGTGCCCGGGTCGGTGGTGCCATCGCCGGTGGCGCCGAGGGCGGGGTGGGCTCGGTCACCCGCGCGACCATCGCCACCGGCGGCCGGGTTCCCGCTGGTGGCGGGATGGCGGCCGGTGGTGGTGCGGCCGCCGTTGGTTGTGGCGTGGCGGCCGGTGGTCGTGGCGCGGCCGCCGCCTCCGGGGCCGCCGTCGGCAGGGCCGGCACGGCGGCGAGGATGCCGAGGCAGTGCACGAACACTGCGAGGGCTCTGTGGTGTCGTGTCGATGCAGGCATACGAACGAACCTCCGGAGCCGACGCTAGGGGCGAGTCGCCTCCGTGCGGGTACGAAGTCGAGAAGTCCGCCCCGGTCACCTCCAGCTCCGATAGGGTGCCGCGGGCTGACGGGTTGAGCACACCCGACAGCCGGTCCTGGCCGGTCGGGGCACCGGCGGCGCTAGATTGGCCGGGTGCGTATCGCTCGTTTCGCCCATGCCAAGGGAATGTCGTTCGGTGCCGTCGAAGGCGAAGCGGAGGCCGGGCCGCAGGGCCTGACCATCGCCGAGATCGAGGGCCACCCGTTCGGCAATCTGTCCTTCAGTGGGGCCCGCTGGGCCCTCTCCGACGTTCGGCTGCTCTCCCCGATCCTGCCCAGCAAGGTCGTCTGTGTCGGCCGCAACTACGCCGACCACGCCGCCGAGCTCGGCAACGAGGTGCCCAAGGAGCCGCTGCTCTTCCTCAAGCCGTCCACCTCGGTGATCGGCCCCCGGGACGCCATCCGGCTGCCGATCTTCTCCAAGCAGGTCGAGCACGAGGCGGAGCTGGCCGTCGTGATCGGGGCGCCGGGTGCGCGCCGCGCCGACCGCGCCGCCGCCGAACGCGCCATCTTCGGCTACACCTGCGCCAACGACGTCACCGCTCGGGACCTCCAGCGTTCGGACGGGCAGTGGACCCGGGCCAAGGGCTTCGACTCGTTCTGCCCGATCGGCCCGTGGATCACCACCGGTCTGGACGTCTCCGATCTGGAGATCCGGTGTGAGGTGGGTCGCAACCCGGAGGAGATGGAGGTACGCCAGCTTGGCCGGACGAAGGACATGGTCTTCGACGTGGTGGGTCTGGTGTCGTACATCTCGCACGTGATGACTCTGCTGCCCGGCGACGTCGTTCTCACCGGCACCCCAGCCGGGGTTAGCCCGCTTGTCGAGGGGGATACGGTCACCGTGCGGATCGACGGCATCGGTGAGCTCACCAACCCGGTGGTACCCGTCGCCTGATCCGTCTGATGCCCCTGTTTCCGCAGCTCACGGGTGGTTCGGGGGGATCGGATTTGGCCTGCCGGCACCGGGAGGGTAAAGTTCACTCCCGGCGCCGCAAGGGGCCAATGGGGTATGGGGTAATTGGCAGCCCGACTGATTCTGGTTCAGTTAGTCTAGGTTCGAGTCCTGGTACCCCAGCGCTGCTGGAATTCGCGAGAATTTCCAGACGCTGGATTCTGACGGAGTTCGACTCCGCCCCTTCGGGGGCGGAGGGTGGTCTTCGGTAGAGTGCAGCTCCTCCACCGCTGAGGTGGGGGAGCGAAAGTTGTTCTGGCCCCGTCGTCTAGTGGCCCAGGACGCCGCCCTCTCAAGGCGGTAGCGCCGGTTCGAATCCGGTCGGGGCTACAGCGTGCACAGCCCGTCTCACCTCGTGAGGCGGGCTGTTTCGTGTCCGCGGCCGGGCCCGTTCCGGCCTCCGTCGGGCCCTCGGGTGACAGCGCACCCCGCGCTCGTGCCCGGGTGCGGTGCCGCTAGACTACATTCGCACCGCCCGCGAGGGTGGTGAACGGAAAAGTTCTGGCCCCGTCGTCTAGTGGCCCAGGACGCCGCCCTCTCAAGGCGGTAGCGCCGGTTCGAATCCGGTCGGGGCTACAACCAAAGGCTCGTCACGCAAAGCGTGACGAGCCTTTCCCACATCCACCCACCGCAGCCTCCCTCCCTCCCCCTCCCCCCTCCCCCCTCCCGGCGTTGATCATGAAGTTATTGCCATGACACGCCGGAGTGGGTGGCAATAACTTCATGATCAACGGGGAGAGGGTGGGAGGGGGAGGGTGGGGGTGGGGGGGTTAGGGGTGGGGTTAGAGGCCGGATAGGCGTTGGCCGGCTCTTACCACTGCCATGGCGTGGCGTTCGCCGGGGCGGCGGCCCAGGCGCTCGATCGGGCCGGAGATGCTGACCGAGGCGATGACCCGGCCGGTACGGTCGCGGATCGGGGCGGAGACGCTCGCCACACCGGCCTCCCGCTCGGCGACGCTCTGCGCCCAGCCGCGACGGCGTACCTCGGCGAGGGTGCGGCCGGTGAACTTGCTGCGCGGCAGCAGCGGCATCACCGCCTCCGGCGGCTCCCAGGCGAGCAGGATCTGGGCCGCGGAGCCGGCCGTCATCGGCAGCACCGAGCCGACCGGAACGGTGTCCCGTAGACCGCTGGCGCGTTCCGCCGCCGCCACGCAGATCCGCTCGTCGGCGCGGCGCAGATAGAGCTGCGCGCTCTCGCCTGTGGCGTCGCGCAGCGCGGCCAGCAGCGGCTCGGCGGCGGTCAGCAGAACGTCCGGCGCGGCGTTGGCCAACTCGCCCAGGCGGGGGCCGGGCCGCCATCTGCCCTGGGTGTCACGCACCAGCATTCGGTGGATCTCCAGGGCCTGGGCCAGGCGATGTGCCGTGGCCCGGGGCAGCTTCGTGCGTTCGACGAGTTCGGCAAGGCTGGCGCCGTCGACGCAGGCGGCCAGGATGACCACCGCCTTGTCGAGAACGCCGACACCGCTCATACTGTGTCCCACAAGCCGAAACTTACCTCCCAGAATTTAGGATGTCCAGATGGTGGGAGTCACTCCTGAGCCGAGGACCCTGGCCGAGAAGGTCTGGGACGCGCACGTCGTACGGTCCGCCGCCGGTGAGCCGGACCTGCTCTTCATCGACCTGCACCTGCTGCACGAGGTGACCAGCCCGCAGGCCTTCGACGGGCTGCGGCTCGCCGGACGCCGGGTGCGTCGTACCGACCTGACCCTCGCGACCGAGGACCACAACACCCCTACCGGGTACGCCGACCCGGCGTTCCGCCTCCGCCGTGGTGACCTGCTCACCATCGCGGACCCCACGTCGCGTACGCAGATCGAGACGTTGCGCCGCAACTGCGCCGAGTTCGGGGTGCGACTGCACCCGCTCGGCGACGACAACCAGGGCATCGTGCACGTGATCGGCCCGCAGCTCGGCCTCACCCAGCCGGGTCTGACGATCGTCTGTGGCGATTCGCACACCGCCACCCACGGCGCCTTCGGCGCGCTCGCCTTCGGCATCGGCACCAGCGAGGTGGAGCACGTCCTGGCCACCCAGACGCTGCCGCAGAGCCGGCCGAAGACGATGGCGGTGAACGTCACCGGTCGCCTCGCGCCCGGCGTGACCGCCAAGGACCTGGTGCTCGCGCTGATCACGCAGGTCGGCACCGGTGGAGGTCGCGGGCACATCGTCGAGTACCGCGGCGAGGCGATCCGCGCCCTCTCCATGGAGGGGCGGATGACCATCGCCAACATGTCCATCGAGTGGGGTGCCAAGGCCGGCATGATCGCGCCGGACGAGACCACCTTCGCGTACCTCAAGGGTCGACCCAACGCGCCGCAGGGCGCGGACTGGGACGCGGCGGTGGCGTGGTGGCGGACGCTGCCCACCGACGAGGGCGCGCGCTTCGACGCCGAGGTGACCCTGGACGCCAGCCAGATCACCCCCTTCGTCACCTGGGGCACCAACCCCGGGCAGGGTGCGCCGCTGAGCGCCCCGGTGCCGGACCCTGAGGAGTTCACCACCGACTCGGAGCGCACGGCCGCCCGCCGGGCCCTGGAGTACATGGACCTGCGCCCCGGCACCCCGCTGCGGGAGCTGCCCATCGACGTCGTCTTCGTGGGGTCCTGCACCAACGGTCGCCTGGAGGACCTGCGGGCCGCCGCTGACGTGCTGCGTGGGCACCGGGTCGCCGACGGCGTCCGGATGCTCGTGGTGCCCGGCTCCGCCGCCGTGCGCGAGGCCGCCGAGGCCGAGGGTCTGGACAAGGTCTTCGCCGATGCCGGGGCCGAGTGGCGGTTCGCCGGCTGCTCCATGTGTCTGGGGATGAACCCCGACACGCTGAAGCCGGGCGAGCGCTCCGCCTCCACCTCGAACCGCAACTTCGAGGGCCGTCAGGGCCGGGGTGGGCGTACCCACCTGGTCTCCCCGCCGGTGGCCGCCGCCACCGCAGTGGCCGGCCGGCTGGCCGCCCCCGCCGACCTGTAGAAGGGACCGACGAGATGGACAAGTTCACCACCCACACCGGCACCGCCGTGCCGCTGCGCCGGTCCAACGTGGACACCGATCAGATCATCCCCGCCGTGTACCTCAAGCGGGTGACCCGGACGGGCTTTGCCGACGGGCTGTTCAGCGCCTGGCGGGAAGATCCGACATTCGTGCTCAACGATGAAAACTATTCCGGGGCGTCGATCCTCATCGCCGGCCCGGAGTTCGGCACCGGCTCATCCCGGGAGCACGCCGTCTGGGCGCTACGGGACTGGGGCTTCCGTGCCGTGGTGGCCCCGCGCTTCGGTGACATCTTCCGCGGCAACGCCCTCAAGGAAGGTCTGTTGCCGGTCGAGTTGGAATTGAAAGCCGTCGAAGAGTTGTGGGACCTGGTCGAGGCGGATCCCACCACTGCGGTGACAGTCGACCTGACCGCCCGCCAGCTCCGGGCGGGGGACGCGAGCTGGTCATTCCCGCTGGACGACTTCAGCCGTTGGCGGCTCCTGGAAGGCCTCGACGACATTGGACTCACCCTCCGCCACGCCGCCGACATCGACTCCTACGAGGCGCGCCGACTGCCGTTCCTGCCCTCCGTGGCATAGCCGTTAGGCCGCTCGCACAGCGGATTTCACCCCCATCGGTCCAACCGGTGGGGGTGAATCCGTTACGACACAAGGGCTTTTTTCTACCGAATGTTTGTGTCCCGGCAGCACAGGGCATACCGTGCGCGCAGAATGGCTCGCGACGAGTCAGTTGCACAATCGGGAGGAAGTCGTGAACAAGGCCGAGCTCATCGAGGCGCTCGCCGTTCGCCTGGGGGACCGGAAGATGGCGACGGCCGCGCTCGACGCGGTCCTCACCGAGGTCCAGGCGGCGGTCACCAAGGGCGAGAAGGTGGCGATCACCGGATTCGGAGCGTTCGAAAAGCGTGTGCGTGGCGCGCGAACAGCGCGCAACCCGCGTACCGGCGAGGCGGTGAAGGTCAAGAAGACGTCAGTCCCGACCTTCCGCCCCGGCGCCGGGTTCAAGGAGATGGTGGCCAGCGGCAAGGTGCCGAAGGCCACGGTGGCGACGAAGAAGACCGCCACCAGCACCGCCACGGCCAAGGCGGCGGGCACCAAGGCGACCGGCACCAAGGCGGCCACCGCCAAGGCGGCGGGCACCAAGGCGGCCACTGCCAAGGCGGCCAGCAAGAAGACCGCCCCGGCCAAGGCGAGCAAGACCACCACGGCGACCAAGACGGCCGCCAGCAAGAAGACCGCCCCGGCCAAGGCGAGCAAGACCACCACGGCGACCAAGACGGCTGCCAGCAAGAAGACCACCGCGGCGAAGAAGACCACCGCCGCGACCCGGTCGACCGCGGCGAAGAAGACCACCGCGGCGGCGAGCAAGAGCACGGCGGCCAAGAAGGCGCCGGCGAAGAAGGCTCCGGCCAAGAAGGCGGCCAGCAAGCGCTGACCGACCCGAACCGCAAGGGCGTCCACCAGTGGGTGGGCGCCCTTGCGGCGTACCGGGACGGCTCTTCGGCGTACGGGGACCGTTGACCGGGTTGGCTCGCTCGCGCAGAATCGCCGTGCCGGCCACCCCTGGGCCGGCCCGTCGACGGGAAATGGGGCGCCGGTGCGCTACCGCCAGCTCACCACCGGAACGCTCGCGCTGGGCGTGCTCCTCCTCATCGACGTGCTGCGGGTCTGGCTGCCCGGCATCATCACCATCTTCGGTCAGGCGGCGTCCACCCCGGCCGAGCTGATGGGGGCGTTCGCCCTCGGCTGGTTCGTGCTCGCGATGGGCGCACCCGCAGTGGTCCGCCGAGTCGGAGCCCGCCCGGTCACTGTCGTCGCCGCCGTCGCGCTCGCCGTCGCACGGCTAGCGCTCACCGCCGGTCCCGGCGGGCGTACGCAGCTCTGGTTGGCCACCGCCGGGTTGCTCGCCGGGCTGGTCTGGCTGGTCGGCGTCGCCGCCGACACCGACCGCCCGGTCCCGGGGCTGGCGTTGGGATTCGCTGTCAACGCGGCGGTGCACGCGGTTCTGGACACCGTCGACCTGGTCTGGCGGGGTGACTGGGTGGCCTGGCTGCTCAGCGCCGTCGCGGTGGTGGTGTTCCTGGCCGGCACGGCGCAACCCGGCCAGCGCGGCGGTGCGGGGGACGCCCTCACTGACGCCGCTGCCGGCCCTGTCGGCCCCGCTGACGCCGCTGCCGGCCCTGGTGGTGGCCGAGCCTGGCTGCTGGCCGGGCCGGCGCTGCTGCTGGCCGGAATGGTGGCGCTCTCCCCGGCGCTGGCCCGAACCGGGATGTCGTACCTGGTCGCCGGGGACGGGGTGGCTCGTTCGCCGCTGTTCGGCCTGGCGCCGGTGCCGGTGGCGGTCGCCGGGTTCCTGTGCGCCGCGTTGACCCGGCCGCCCAGTGGGTGGGGCCGGGCGTACGGCCCGGTGGCGCTGCTCGGCGGCGCGGTGCTGTTCGCCCTCGACCGGGGCGACCTGCTCCTGCCGGCGATCCTCCTCGCCGCTGTCGGCCTCGGTGCCTGCCTCGCCCTGACCGACGACACGAGCCAGCCTGCGAACGACACCGCGAACGTCGACACCGCTGGTGGCGCCAGCGCCTCCCGGCGGGGGTACGCGGTCGCCGCCGGGATGCTCGTCTTCGCGCTCGGTGCTGTCGGCTACTACTCGGCCTACGACCTCGGCTACCCCAACGCGGCGGTGCCGGTGGTGGTGGCAGTGCTGATCGCCGCGGTGGCGTTCACCGCCCGGCCCGTCGTCCCCCGGCTTCCCGGGCCGTTTCCGCCGCTCCGGGCCGCCGCCGCTGTCACCGCGCTGGCGGTGCTGGCACCGGTGCTCGCCGACGAGGTGCCGGTGGCCAGCAACCGCGACGGCCCACCGCAACGGTTGACGGTGGTGGCGTACAACATCCGGATGGGGTTCGGGCTGGACGGCCGGTTCGACCTGACCGGCCTCGCCCAGGTCGTCGAGAGGCAACGGCCCGACGTGGTGCTGCTCAGCGAGGTGGACCGGGCGTGGCTGCTCAACGGCGGGCACGACACCCTGGACCTGCTGGCCGACCGGCTCGCCATGCCGTACGTCTTCGGGCCGGCCGCCGACCCGGTCTGGGGTGACGCGGTCCTCAGCCGTTGGCCGGTACGCGATCCGCGGACCCTTCCGCTGGCCGCCGTTGGCGCGCCCACCGGAGCGCAGGCCCTCGCCGTCACGCTGGATCTCGGCGACGGTGTCAGTACCGCAGTGGTCAGCACCCACCTGCAACCGCCGCCCGGCAAGGGCCCGGTGGTCCAGGCCCGCGCGGTCGCCGACTTCGCCACCCGGTACGCCGCCGGTCGGCCGTTGGTGGTGGCGGGTGACCTGAACACCGAGCCGGGCGACGAGGCGTTCGCCCAGTTCACCAAGGCCGGCCTGGTCGACGCGTTGGCCGCCGCCCGACCACTGGCGACCAGCCCGGCGGACGACCCGCGCCAGCAGATCGACCACATCTTCGTCTCGCCCGGCCTGACCCCCGGCGATCCGGTCGCGCCGCGCAGCACCGCCAGCGATCATCTGCCGGTCGCTGTGACAGTGACCCTGCCGCCCCGCTGACCAGGCCGGGTCCGTACGAACGCGGTGCCCTACAGCCGGTCGGCGGCGAGCAGCCGGTCCGCGGCGAAGGCGAGCAGCCAGCCGGCGCCCTTCGGGGTGGTGAAGTCCTCATCGGTGCGGCCGGTCAGCCGCTCCAGGGCGCCCGGCAGGACCTTGCCCTGGCTGCACACCGCCGACTGCCCACCGGCGCTGGCCAGCTCCAGCACTCGGGCGGCGGTGGCCAGGATCTGCTCGTCGCTCTGCTGGCCGGGTTGTGGCTCGTCCAGGTCGCCGCAGACCTCGATCGGCAGGTCGAGCAACGCGGCGGCCGGGTCGAGTGTCTGCACGCACCGTCGCGGTGACGCCGACACCAGTCGGGCCGGTCGGATCAGGGCGATCAGCTCGGCCAGCCTGCTCGCCTGGGCCCACCCCTCGGCGTCCAGGGGCCGCCCGACGTCCGGGCCGGACCAGGTGGCCCGCTTACCGGCGTGCGCGTGCCGGACCAGCGCGACAGTCGCCGTGACCGACTCCAGCGCGGCGAACGCCGCCAACACCTCGGCGTCGTGCGGGTAGCTGACCAACCGGATCGCGTCGTCCACCGCGAGCCAGCGGATGTCGTCCACCTCGGTGTCCGGTTGGAAACCGCCGCTGGCCACCGCGAGCATCGACCAGTAGTCGACCAGCTTGGGTTGCCCCTCGCTGCGGTACCGCACCGACGGCAGCCGCACCTGCGGCACACCCCGCACGTCGGCCTCCTCGGCCACCTCACGGACCGCCGCGGCCAGCGCGTGCTCGCCCGGCTCCAGCTTGCCCTTCGGCAGCGTCCAGTCGCCGTAGCGGGGGCGGTGCACCACGCAGACGTGTACGCCGTCGTCGGTCGGCCGCCAGGGCACCCCGCCGGCCGCCCGGATGCCCGTCACGGCAGCCAACTGGTACGCCGTCGCCGGGTGGCCCGGTGCCAGGCGGCCGGGAGGAGACCCCGCATCCGGCGTACCGACAGACGTTCCCGCTCGGCCAGCCGCCCGGCGGTGACGGCCAGCTCGTGGTCGTCCGGTCGCTCGGCGGCGATTTCCAACCAGGTGTCCGCCGCCACCGCCGCGTCCTGGTGCTCGCCGAGCACGTCCTGCACGCCGGCGAGTGCGCGGGACAGCCGTCGTGCGCCAGTGCCGACCGTCGAGGCCACCGCGTTGACCGCGTACCGGGTCTGCTTGGCCTCCTTGCGGACGGCGTGCCAGCGGTCGTCCGGCGACTGCGCGTCGAGCCCACCGACGCCGTCCGGCCCGGCCAACAGTCGCCAGGGGCGGGCCACCAGCGCGGGTAGCGCCTGCCCGGCGGGCGCTGCGGCCCGGCGGGTGAACCGGGGCGCGCGGGCGGCCAGCACCAGGGAGTCCACCAGGGCCAGGTAGCGCGCGGAACGCAGCATCTCGTCGATGGCGGTGAGCGCCCGCCGCTGCCGTTCGGCGAGCACCTCGTCGAGGCGGTCCACCGCGCCCCGGTCGAGCGGGCTCAGCGGATCGGCGTCGGCGGTACGGCGCAGCCGCGCGCGCAGCACCTCGGCGTCGCGGGCCGCGCCGAGCACGTCGGCCAACCAGCGCAGCTCGGTGCGTAGCGGGCGGGACCAGGTCTTTCGCAGCAACGGTTTGAAGGTGCGCAGATCACTGCGCAGACGTCGGCAGGCCACCCGCATCTGATGCACCGCGGTGTCGCCACCGGCGGCCGGGGCGCGCAGCCGGACCAGCGGGTCGTGCGCCAACAGCCGGCGGATCTCCTTGCGGAGCGCCTCGGTCACCACGTCACCGGCGCTCGGCTCGGCGGTCAGCCCGGCCGGCGCGACCAGGTCCGGATCGGCCTGCGCCGTCTCGCCCAGCGCCCGTACGTGCTTGGGCGTGAACGACCCGCCCCGGGCGCCAGCCTCGCGCAGCACCCCGCCGACCCGGTCGAGCAGCTTCCGGTCGCCGGCCTTCAGCTCCACCTCCACCTCGCGGAACGTGTCGGTGGTGCTGCCGGTGTCGTCGAGCACCGTCACCCGGTCGTCCACCACCTCGGCGAGGACGGTGCCGGCCCGGTCACACACCTCGTACGCGTGCCGCACCGTCCGCACCACCGTCACCGGGGCCAGCGGCGCACCCCGGTGCAGGACGGTGACCAGCTCCACCAGTTCCGGAGGCGGCTGCCCCTTCGGCCCGGCACGGGAGATCTCGTGCCGGACGCCAGGCGTCCCGGTCGGTAGTTTCACAGTCCAGGGCAGCTCGTCGCCCCGGCGGTGGCGCAGCGAGGCACCGGCCCGGGCCAGCCGCAGGTCGACAGTGTCGAGGTAGCGGGCGACAAGCGTCACCGGTGGCAGTGCCCGGACCCGACCGCCGGCCGGGGCCGTGCCGGTCAGGTCCGGCAGCACGTAGGCGTCGTCCACCTCGTACTTCTGCTCCTCCTCGACCATCAGCTCAGCCTATGCGCTGCGCGGTCAGCTGGCCGTGCCACCGACGCGGCGCAGCAGCAGTTCCTGGAGATGGGCTCGGGCGGCGTTGTCACCGCCGGTACGCCGGGTCCAGGTCCCGTCGCCGGCCAGCTCGAACGCGTCCACTTCGGGGCTCATCGCGGCGGTGAGCACATGGTCCAACTCGGCGCGGGCGATCGGGTCGCTCACCTGCACCAGCGCCTCCACCCGCCGGTCCAGGTTGCGGTGCATGAGGTCGGCCGAGCCCATCCAGAACTCGGCCTCACCGTTGTTGCCGAACCGGAAGACCCGGGAGTGTTCCAGGAACCGGCCGAGGATCGAACGGACCCTGATGTTCTCCGACAGCCCCGGGACCCCCGGGCGCAGCGTGCACATGCCCCGGATGAGCAGGTCGACGTGGACGCCGGCCTGGGAGGCGCGGTACAGCGCGTCGGTCACCCCCTCGTCGACCAGAGAGTTGACCTTGAACTGGACCAGGCCGGGCATGCCCAGGCGGACGTGCGAGATCTCCCGCTCGATCCGCTCGATGAGGCCGCTGCGAATGCCCTGCGGGGCGACCAGCAACCGCCGGTACGCGGTCTGCCGGCTGTACCCGGTGAGCACGTTGAACAGGTCGGTGAGGTCGGCGCCGATCTCCGGGTCGGCGGTGAGCATGCCGAAGTCCTCGTACAGTCGGGCCGTCTTCGGGTGGTAGTTGCCGGTGCCGATGTGGCAGTAGCGACGGATCTGGTTGCCTTCCTGCCGGACCACCAGCGCGGTCTTGCAGTGCGTCTTCAAGCCGACCAGGCCGTACACCACGTGGCAGCCGGCGCGTTCCAGCGTGCGGGCCCAGCCGATGTTGGCCACCTCGTCGAAGCGGGCCTTCACCTCGACCAGCACCACCACCTGCTTGCCGGCGGCGGCCGCGTCGACGAGCGCGTCGACGATCGGGGAGTCGCCGCTGGTCCGATAGAGGGTCTGCTTGATGGCCAGCACGTTCGGGTCGGCGGCGGCCTGCTCGATGAAGCGCTGCACGCTGGTCGCGAACGAGTGGTACGGGTGGTGCACCAGGATATCCCCGTCGCGCAGTGTGGAGAAGACGCTGCGCGGCACCTCGCCCTCGGCGAGGCGGGGATGGGTGGCCGGCACGAACGGCGGGTCCTTCAGGTCCGGCCGGTCCGCCTCGCCGTAGACCTGCCACAGCGCGGACAGGTCGAGCAGGCCGGGCACCCGCAGTACGTCCTGGTCGTCCATGTCCAGCTCGCGGACGAGCAGCTCCAACATGTGGTCGGAGATGGACGCGGCGACCTCCAGGCGGACCGGGGGACCGAACCGCCGTCGGGCCAGCTCCCGTTCCAGGGCCTGGAGCAGATCCTCGTCGCGGTCCTCGTCGACCTCCACCTCGGCGTTGCGGGTGACCCGGAACAGGTGGCACTCGACCACCTGCATGCCACTGAACAGCTGCCCCAGGTGCACCGAGATCAGGTCCTCCACCGGCAACATCCGGACGCCCGGCTGGTCACGGTCCACCCGGACGAAGCGGGGGACGTTGTTGGGCACCTTCACCCGGGCGAACAGCTCCGAACCGCCGTCCGGGTCACGAACCGCCACCGCCAGGTTCAGCGACCGCCCCGAGATGTACGGGAACGGGTGCGCCGGGTCCACCGCGAGCGGGGTCAGCACCGGAAAGATGTGCTCCCGGAAGTAGGTGCGCAGCCGCTCCCGCTCGCCGTCGCCCAGCTCGCCCCAGCGCAGGATGCGGATGCCCTCGTCGCCCAGCTTGGGCAGCACGTCGTCGACGAAGCAGGCGGCGTGCCGGGCACCCAGCGCGGCGGTCCGCTCCGCGATCAGCTCCAACTGCGTACGCAGGGGCAGCCGGTCCCCGCCGCGCACCGGCAGGCCGGCGGAGAGCCGCCGCTTCAGCCCGGCGATGCGCACCATGTAGAACTCGTCGAGGTTGCTGGCGAAGATGGCCAGGAACTTGGCCCGCTCCAGCAGCGGGGTGCGCTGGTCCTCGGCCAGGGTGAGCACCCGGGCGTTGAAGTCGAGCCAGGAGAGCTCCCGGTTGAGGAACCGGTCCTCGGGCAGCGGCGGGGCCGCCGGAGGCTCGTCGTCGTCCTCCGGCGCGGCACCTGTCGGCAGGTCGTCGGGCAGGACCTGGTGGACGTCACCGGCGGCCGGGCCGTCCGCTGCGATCTTCGGAGCGGGGTCGATGACCTCGTCCAGCCCGGAGGAGGCGGCACCGGGATCGTCGGCGAGCGTGTCGGCGCGGGCGGCACCGGCACGTTCAGCGCGAGACGGGCGGAACCGCCCATCGGTGCCGCGCGTACGGGAGCCGTTGCGGAGGTCGGTGGCGGGCGGGTGGGCCGGTTGCTCGCGAGGGGTGCTCACCCGCTCATAATCACCCGATTACGGTAAACGCAAAATGAACTTGGGCTCGCCAGGTCAGATCATCGTCGGCAATGTCACCCGGACAACCTCGCCGTCGGGATCGATGTCGATGCGAACCCGCTGCCCGAGGCGGAGGAGCCGCAGCCCGGAGGCGTCGAAGGCCCGCGCGGGGAAACGCATCTCGGTGCCGTCGTCGAGCAGCAGGACACCGCTGCGCGTCGCCGCGTCGTAGCTGGCCACAGTGCCCTGCATGCTGGCACCGTACACCCGGTGGTTCACCCGGTGGCGCGGGCTCAGCCCACCGGGCGGCTCAGCCTGCGGCGCGGGCGGGGCGACCGGCGGCCACCAGCGCGGCAGTGCGCGGCCCCAGCCCGAGTCGGGCGGCGGCGACCAGGTCCGCTGCGGTGTCCACGTCCCGGCGCAGGCTGGGCCAGTCGCCCTCCAGCGGCTGTGCACCGCTCGCCGCGTGCGCTACCGCCGAGCCCACCCCGAAACGCGGATCCAGCGGCACACCGGGCCCGGCGGTGAGCAGCACCGTGCCCCCGCCGGGCGCGTCCGGCAGGAACCGGCGTACCCCGGGTCGACTGTTCTGCGCCGCGAGCAGCGCACCGGCCAACTCGGCCGGGCGCAGCGCCGGCAGGTCCGCGGTGATCCCGGCCACCCACCCGCCGACGGCGCTGGCCGCCCCGTGCCGGAACGCGGCGTTCAGGCCGGCGTCCGGCTCGTCCGGCAGCACCCGCGCGCCGTCGGCCCGCGCCGCCGCCGCCACCCGGGCGTCGTCGGTCACCACCAGGGCCTCGGCGACCGCCGGGCAGGCCAGCACCGCGCGGAGCGTGTCGGACGCCAGGGCCAGCGCCAACTCCTCATGCGGTACGCCGGGCAGCGCGCCCCGCAGCCGGCTCTTCGCCACGGCCAGCCGCTTCACCGGCACCACCACGGCCCACCTCGGCTGAGTCACGTCCGCAATCCTGCCAGCCGGACGGCGGGCCCCTCGCTGGCCGTACCGGGGGCGAGCAGGCATGATTTCCGCTGCGGGCGTCGCGGGCGGGATTTCGCGGCGGGGTCGGGGCGCGAAGAGGAGGCACAGTGGCACGGCGGAGGCTGGGGTTCTGGCAACGGTTCGCCGTGGGGCTGGTGAAGCCGGTGATGACCGTCTGGACCCGGCGTACCTGGCGTGGTCAGGAGCATCTCCATGGCGACGGCGGCATGATCATCGTGGCGAACCACATCTCCCACGCCGACCCGCTGGTGTCCGCGCACTTCATCTACGACTCCGGGCGCTGGCCGCAGTACCTGGGCAAGGCCAGCGTGTTCCGGGTGCCGGTGGTCGGCTGGATCCTGCACCGGTGTCTGCAGATCCCGGTCGAGCGGGGCAGCGTGGACGCCGTCCGCTCGCTGGACGCACTGGTCGCCGCGCTCGACGAGGGCGGCGCGGTGGTGATCTACCCTGAGGGCACCACCACGCGACAGCCGGAGCTCTGGCCGATGAAGGCCAAGACCGGTGCGGCCCGGCTGGCCCTGGCCACCGGCGCCCCGGTCGTACCGGTGGTGATGTGGGGGCCGGAACGGATCTTCGACCCGCGGACGACCCGTGTCAGCCTGCGCCCCCGGATCCCGGTGACCGTTGCCGCCGGGGAGCCGATCGACCTGAGCCGGTGGGCGGACGCCCAGCCGACAAGGGCCACCCTCGAGGAGATGACGGACACCATCATGTTGCGGCTGCGGGACATGCTCGCCGAGATCCGTGGCGGTACCCCGCCGCCACTGTGGGAGCGACCGGCCCAATCCTCCGGCGGCCGCGAGCAGCGGGACAACGCGGCATGAGCGAGCGGAGCGAGCGAATCATCCGGCTCAGCGGTGCCGTTCAGGCCGCCGCGAAGCGAAGCGGAGCGGTGGCATGAGCGGTCACGTCGCGGTGCTCGGTGCCGGTTCCTGGGGCACCGCATTCGCCAAGATCCTCGCGGACGCGGGGCGGGACGTGACGGTGTGGGCCCGCCGGGCGCCGGTCGCCGAGAGCATCCGGACCGAGCGCCGTAATCCGGAGTACCTGCCCGACCTGCTGCTCCCGGCCCGCGTCACCGCCACCGCCGACGCCGCCGAGGCGATCACCGGCGCCGAGGTCGTGGTGTTGGCCGTGCCGTCGCAGACCCTGCGCGGCAACCTCGCCGAATGGGCCGGGCACCTGCACCCGGATTCCACACTGGTGTCGCTGATGAAGGGCATCGAGCTGGGCACCACCAAGCGGATGAGCGAGGTCATCGTGGAGACCGCCGGGGTCGCCGCGGACCGGGTGGTCGTCGTGTCCGGCCCGAACCTGGCCCCGGAGATCGCCGCCGAGCAGCCCGCCGCGACAGTGGTCGCCGCGACGAACAGCGCCCGCGCCACACTCGTCCAGTCGTCGATCCGGACGCCGTACCTGCGCCCCTACACGAACGACGACGTGATCGGCTGTGAGCTGGGCGGGGCGGTCAAGAACGTGATCGCCCTGTCGTACGGCATCGCCACCGCGATGGGTTTCGGCGACAACACCCGGGCCATGCTGATGACCCGTGGGCTGGCCGAGACGGCAAGACTGGGCGTGGCGCTCGGCGCGGACCCGATCACCTTCGCCGGCCTCGCCGGCATGGGCGACCTGGTCGCGTCCTGCTCGTCCCCGCTGGCCCGCAACCGCACCTTCGGCGAGCATCTGGGCCGGGGCGAGACGTTGGAGCAGGCCCAGACCGCCACCCGGCAGACCGCCGAGGGTGTGAAGAGCTGCCTGGCGATCCGCGACCTGGCCCGGGCGCACGGCGTGGAGATGCCGATCACCGAGCACGTCGAGCGGATCTGCCACGAGGGCATGGACCCGCGCCTCGCGGTGGAGACCCTGATGAGCCGTACCGCCAAACCCGAGTCGTACGAGTGAGGAACCCGATGAGCGAGTGGGGAGACGGCACCCGCTGCGTACGTGCTGGCCTGCCCGAGCCGGCACCGGGGGACCCGTTCCTGCCGGGGCCGGTCTTCGCCGCGCCGTACCACCTCGACCCGTTTGAGGGACAGGGCGCGTCACCGAACGGCTACGGTCGCCCCGACAACCCGACCCGTCGGCTGCTGGAGGCGGCGGTGGGCGAGTTGGAGGGCGGTGACTGCCGGGTCTTCGCGACCGGTCAGGCGGCCATCACCGGTCTGCTGCTCACCCTGCTGCGGCCGGGGGACACCGTGGTGCTCCCCACCGACGGATACTTCCCGGTCCGGGCGTTCGCCACCGGTGTGCTGGAGACGATCGGTGTCCGGGTGCTGTTCGCGCCGACCGTCGGGCCGTACCCGTCGTTCGAGGGCGTCCGGCTGGTGCTGGTGGAGACGCCCGCCAACCCGGGCCTCGACGTGGTCGACGTGGCGGCCCTGGCCGAGCGGGCGCACGCCGCCGGCGCGCTGCTCGCCGTGGACAACACCACTGCCACCCCGCTCGGTCAGCGTCCGTTGGATCTCGGTGCCGACCTGGTGGTCGCCTCCGGGACGAAGGCGCTCACCGGTCACTCCGACCTGCTGCTGGGTTACCTGGCCAGCCGGTCCGCCGAGCTGATCGACGCGGTGACGACCTGGCGTACCACCACCGGGGCGGTTCCGGGCGCGTTCGACGCCTGGCTGGCCCACCGGTCACTGGCCACTCTCGACCTGCGGCTGGCGCGGCAGAGCGCGAACGCCGCCGCCGTCGTCGACCTGCTCGCCGGCCGCTCGGACGTGACCGGCCTGCGGTGGCCGGGGCGGCCGGACGACCCGGCGTACCCGGTCGCCTCGGCGCAGATGCGCCGGATACCGGGGGTGCTCTCGTTCGACCTGGGCGACGCCGACCGGGTGGGCCGATTCGTCGAGGCCGCCCGGCTGGTCGCGGCGGCGACCTCCTTCGGTGGCCTGCACACCACCGCTGACCGGCGGGCGCAGTGGGGCGACGACACCGCTCCGGGCTTCGTCCGGCTCTCCTGCGGCGCGGAGGACACCGCGGACCTGGTGGCCGACATCGCCGCCGCGTTGGATGCGGCGGGATCGGTCTGACGGCTCCCATGGCGCTCCCTTCCCCCGCCGACCGGGCCGCCCTGGTGGGTCGGTTGCGGGCCGCCGGTTGCGTCTACGCCGAGGACGAGGCCGAGCTGCTGCTGGCCGCCGCGCGCAGCCCGGCGGCGTTGGCCGAGCTGACCGACCGCCGGGTGGCCGGCGAACCGTTGGAGTACCTGCTCGGCTGGGCGGAGTTCTGCGGCCTGCGGATAGCCGTCGACGAGGGCGTCTTCGTGCCCCGGGCCAGGACCGCCCTGTTGGTCGAGGTGGCGGCCGAACTGACCGGCGCGGCGCCGGCCGTGGTCGACCTGTGCTGCGGCTCCGGGGCCACCACTGTCGCGCTGGCGCACCGGCTCGCGCCCCGCTGGCAGGCTGCCGCCGACATCGATCCGGCCGCCGTGGCGTGTGCGCGCCGCAACGTCGTCGGGTTGGACGCCGAGGTGTACGAGGGCGACCTCTTCGCGCCGCTGCCCCGGCAGTGGCGGGGTCGGCTGGACCTGGTGGTCGCCAACGCCCCGTACGTGCCGACCGACGCTGTCGCGCTGATGCCACCGGAGGCGCGGCTGCACGAGGCCCCGGTGGCGCTCGACGGCGGCCCGGACGGGCTCTCCGTGTTGCGTCGGGTCGGTGCCGACGCCGCCGGATGGCTGACCCCCGGCGGTCACCTGGTGGTCGAAGCCGGCACCACCCAGGTCGACACGCTCTGCACCGCGTTCAGCGCGGCCGGCCTGGTACCGACAGTGCGCCACGACGAAGACCTGGACGCCACAGCGGTGTTCGCCCGCCGCCCCTGACCCGAGTCGATCATGGAGTTATGGTGCCCGGTAAGTGCCATAACGAGAAATTCATCCCCCACCACAACTCCTTGATCGACTGTGGCGGGCTGCCGAGCGGTTTGGTGCACGGCCGGCTGAGGGTGCTCGGGCCGCCCGGGCATGGCGGGGGAGGGGGGTTGGCACTAGCCTCGGCTCACACTCATGACGGCGGGAGGCGGTTTCGGTGGGCAGCGCAGGGGTGCCGGTTGTCGTCGGGCTGGACAACGGCGGCACCAGCAACAACGCCACAGTGCTGACGGTGGACGGCCGCTTCCTGGTGGACGGGCTGTTGGAGATCCCCAGCGAGGTGCGGGCCGGGCCGGAGGCGGCGATCGAGGCGTTGGCCCAGGCGCTGGACCGGGCCCTGGCACAGACCGGAGTGCCGCGCGACCTGGTCCAGGCGGTCGGGCTGGACACTCCCGGCCCGGCCAGCGCCGAGGGCGTCATCTCGTCGCGGGGCTCCACCAACTTCTCCCAGCCGGCCTGGCGCGGCTTCGACGTCCGAGGGGCGCTGGAGCGACGGCTCGGACTGCCGGTGGTCTATCACAACGACGGCAACGCGGCCGCGCTCTACGCCCACCACGTCTACTTCGGCGCCGACGCGATGAACCGCTCGTCGGTGTCCGCGATCGTCGGCACCGGCCTGGGTGGCGGTGTGGTCGAGAGCGGTCGGGTGATCGCCGGCGCGGCCGGGATGGCGGGAGAGTTGGGCCACGTGCACATCCCGCTGAACGGGTTGCTCGGCCCGGGTCAGCAGGAGCCCACCTGCGCCTGCGGCTTCACCGGGGATGTCGAAAGCGTCGCCTCGCTGACCGGCATCGAACGCAATCTGCTGCCGTACTGGCTGACCCGGTACCCCGACCACCCGCTCGCGGCCGAGCCGGTGGCCCGGGCGGCCAAGCTGGTCCGGGGGTACGGCGAGCGCGAGGACGCCCTAGCGCGGGACCTCTTCACCCAGCAGGCGATGGCGCTGGGGCGGCTGTTCACAGTCGCCGCGAACTTCACCGACCCGCACGCGTACTTCGTCGGCGGCGGAGTGGTGGAGGCGGCACCGGAGTTCCGCGACTGGTTCCTGGCCACGGTCCGTGAGCACACGGTGCTCCGCGAGGAGCAGGCCGCGGTGGCCACCTTCGCCCTGGTGCCGGATCGGGACATGGCCGGTGCCCGAGGCGTCGCCATCGCCGCGTTGGAGACCCTCCGCGCCGCTCCGGAGTCCCGACCGCTGGTTGCCTGAGCCGGTGCGGGCGTTGTTCCGGAGTCCCGCCCGCTGTCGGCGCGGGCGTTGTTACGGAGCGCCCTGCCCGCTGGTTGCCTGAGCCGGTGCGGGCCTCGGCCCGCACCGGCTCGGCACCTCTGGTCAGCGTTGCGGTGGCGCCTGGGCGAAGGCGGCCCAGGCCGCTGTTGGGAACAGCAGGGCCGGGCCGGCCGGGTCCTTGGAGTCGCGCACGGCAACGAGCCGCGGGATCGCGGCCACCTCCACGCAGGCGCCTTCGTCGCCGCTGCGGCTGCTCTTGCGCCACCGCGCCGCGGCCAAGGCCGCTGTGATCATCGGGGTCATCGGTCCTACCGTCCCTTCAGGACTGACAGGAGCATCTCGCGGCTGTCCGCCGGGCTGAGCGCCACGCTTCGGAGATGCTCCATGATCTTGGTGCAGGTACGCGTCTCGCCGGCGCGGTCGAGGATCATCTGCCCCGCAACGGTCTCCACCGACGCGATGATCGGGTCCTCCGGGTCGGCGAACTCGAGGATGTGCAGGGAACCCCGGGTGCCCCGGTGGTAGCCGGCGGAGAGCGGGATCACCTGGACGCTGATGTTCGGCAACTCGGCCATCTTGACCAGGTGCCGTAGTTGCCCGTTCATCACCGACTGGTCACCAACCGGCCGTAGCAGCGCGCCCTCGTCGATGATCGCGTCGAGGATGGGCGGCTGGTCGGCGGTGAGCCGCTGTTGTCGGTCGAGCCGGATCTTGACCCGCTGCTCCACCAGGTCGTCGCCGAGGGTGTGCGGCCCGCCGCGCATCACACCACGGATGTAGTCCGCGGTCTGCAACAGGCCGGGCACCACCGAGGGCTCGAAGTTGGCGATGGCTGTCGCCTCGGCCTCCAGCGCGATGAAGTCGATGGTGCGCGGATCCAGCAGGTAGGAGTACGACACCCACCAGCCGGGCTTGCGGGCGTCCTTGGCGAGCTGCACCGCCGCAGCCACCTCCTCGGCACTCACCCCGTACGACGTGAGCAGGGCGCGCACGGTGGCCGGGCTGATCAGGGTCTGGGCGTTCTCGTAGCGGGAGAGGGTGCTGCGGGTGCTGTTGATCTCATCCGCCGCGGTCTCCAGCGTCAGCCCGGCGGCTTCCCGGTGGTGGCGCAGGGCGATGCCGAGCCGGCGGGCGCGGGCGGTCTTCGGAGCCATGCATCGATGGTCGCATACATTTGCGGGAACGTCTGCATGAGAGAACGTCGATGGGAGTTGCATTCACGCCTATACACGTGTCAATCTGTTATCGCGTCCTCACCGCCGGTTGTCGTGGCGACGGTGGTGGTGAGCGACCGGAGGGGATGGGGCGCGCGGCGATCGGGTTTCTCCCCCGTACCCGATCGTCGCGTGCCGCCCCTCCATCCCGGCCTGCCGGAAGGAGACGACGTGCGAACCCGCCCGGAGCCCCCCGCCGTACCCTCGGGCGGAGTGCGATGACCCGCTTCCTCGTGGTGCTCACCGACGTGCGTCCCGTCGAGGGCGTCAACCGCAACGAGCGGGTGGCGCCGGAGCGGCGCCGGCAGGTCGTCGGCGCCAGCAGCCGGGAGGCCGCCGACCGCATCGCCGGCGCGTTCATGGCGCTGGGCATGGTGCGGGCCGGCCGGCAGCGGGTGAAGGTGATCGCAGTCGGCCGCCGGCACTCCCGGGACTGAGCAGCCCCAGGTCAGCGCTCTGCGGCGCCGCTACCGTCCGATTACACACCGTATATCCTCTCCTGACTGTTTGCCGTGTCGTGCCGTGGCTCGCCGGGTATCGCCTCGCCTCGCGGCCACGCACAGTAAGGTCAACCGGGTGAGCGCCACCGGCGAGCACGACCAGCCGCAGTCGCGTACGAAGAGGTGACCGGAGTGACCACCCCAGGCAAGACCCGCGTGGCGATCGTCTTCGGCGGCCGCAGCCCGGAGCACGGCATCTCCTGCGTCAGCGCCGGCAGCGTGTTCGGCGCACTCGACCCGGACGAGTTCGAGGTGGTGCCTGTGGGCATCACCCGGGCCGGCCAGTGGGTGCTGACCAACGGAGACCCTGCCCAGCTCGCGATCAACGCCCGTCAGCTGCCGGAGATCACCGCCGAGTCGGGTGACGACATCGTGCTGCGCGCCGACCCCACCGGCAACGGACTGATGGTGCTCGACCCGACCGAGGGCCCCCGGGCGCTGGCCGACGTGGACGTGGTCTTCCCGGTGCTGCACGGCACCTACGGCGAGGACGGCACCATCCAGGGAATGCTGGAGATGGCCGGCATCCCCTACGTCGGGGCGAACGTGTTCGCCTCCGCGGCCGCCATGGACAAGGAGTTCACCAAGAAGCTCTGTGCCGTCGAGGGCATCCCGGTCGGCACGTACGCCGTGCTGCGCAACGGCATGACGCTCAGCGAGCAGGACAAGGAGCGCCTCGGCCTGCCGGTCTTCGTCAAGCCGTCCCGGGCCGGGTCGTCGTTCGGCGTCAGCAAGGTCACCGACTGGGCCGAGTTGGACGCGGCGGTCGCCGCCGCCCGGCAGTTCGACCCGAAGGTCATCATCGAGGCCGCGATCGTCGGCCGCGAGATCGAGTGCGGTGTTCTGGAGGGCGAGGCCGGCGGCACGCCCGAGGCGTCAGTGCTGGCCGAGGTGCGGGTCGTCGCCGACCACGACTTCTACGACTTCGAGGCGAAGTACCTCGACGACTCCTGCGAGTACGACATCCCGGCCAACCTGCCGGAGAAGGTGACCCGCCAGGTGCAGGAGTACGCGGTCCGCGCGTTCACCGCACTGGACTGCGCCGGTCTGGCCCGGGCGGACTTCTTCGTCACTCCCGAGCTGGACGTCTACCTCAACGAGATCAACACGATGCCCGGCTTCACCCCGACGTCGATGTTCCCGCGGATGTGGGCGGCCTCCGGCCTGGAGTACCCGAAGCTGGTCAACCGGCTGATCCGTACCGCCCAGCGGCGCGGCGTCGGCCTGCACTGAACCGTCCGAACCCCGCCCGCGCCGGTCAGTCGGCGCGGGCGGAGTCGGTTCGGGTTCAGCGCTGGCAGCCGGACGGAATCGCGCCGCCGGAGGGCACGCTCGCCACGATCGTGCTGGAGATCGTCGGCAACCACTGCAACGGCTGCTCGTACGAGCGCGGGACGCGCACGGTGATCAGCGTCTCCCGGTCGACAGTGGAGAGGACCGCCGCGTCGGCCTGCTCGGCCAGGTGCCAGCAGACCCGGTTGACCGTCCAGACCTCGTCGGTGCTGGGGAAGGCCGGCTCGGTGCCGCCGCAGGCCACTGTGAGCGCGGGGTCGCCGTAGGCGGCGTTCTGCTCCGGGCCGGCGGTGACCGGCCGCTGGGCCAGGTCGCGGATGCTGGCCGGAAGCTGGGAGAGCAGGGCCCGGCAGACAGTTGCCGGGCGGGTGGCCAGCGCCGGGGCGGCCATCTCCACCGGGGTGGTGGACTGCACCCGGGCGGTGGTCGCGGAGGGCGTCGGCGCGGCGGCCGGCGCGTCCGGGCTGAGCTTGCTGAAGGCCAGCACGGCCACCAGCAGCGTGATCGGCAGCGCGATCAACGTGGCCAGCAGGGCCGCGCCACGCATGGTCCGATCGCGGCCGGCCGGCGCGGCGGCGGCGGGATCGGTCGACTCGCGGTTACCGTCAGCCGGCTCGGACGGCCCGTCGGCCGCGTCGCGTGCCCCGTCGTCGTCCAGCGCCGAGGAGGAGGTCGTCATCTCGTCCACTTACAGCCGCACCACCGAACACGTGAGGGTGCGGGTGATGCCGGGCACCATCTGCACCTTGCTGACGATGAGTTTGCCGAGCTCGTCGACGGTGTTCGCCTCGGTGAGGACGACCACGTCGTACGGCCCGGTGACGGCGTCGACGCGTACCACGCCGGAGATGTCCGCGATGAGACCCGCCACGTCACGTGCGCGGCCTACCTCGGTCTGGATGAGGATGTACGCCTGTACCACGACTCGACCTCCGTCCGTCGCCGCCCGGGAGCGGCCCGAAGGGTGAAACTACCTTACGGACCAGGTCTGATCCCTATCGGTGGTCAAGGAGCAGCGGTGAGCGAGCACGGCGGAGCCGGGCGGCACGGGCGGAACGCCCACGGTGGCGTCGGGATGTCCGGGATCGGGGAGTTCGGGCTGATCGGGAAGATCACCGCCCGGCTGTCGTACGGGCCGACGACCCTGCTCGGCCCGGGCGACGACGCGGCGGTGGTGGCCGCGCCGGACGGTCGGGTGGCGGCCTCCACCGATGTGCTGGTCGACGGGCGGCACTTCCGACGGGACTGGTCCTCGGCCCGCGACGTCGGGCACCGGGCGGCAGCCGCCAACCTGGCGGACATCGCGGCGATGGGTGCCACGCCGACCGCCCTGCTTGTCGCTCTCTGCATGCCGGCGGACCTGGACACCGCCTGGGCGGAGGAGCTGGCCGACGGGCTCTCCGCGGAAGCGGCGACGGTCGGCGCGAGCGTCGTCGGCGGGGACATGTCGGCCAGTCCCACACTGACCGTCGCGGTCACCGCGCTGGGCGACCTGGCGGGCCGTCCGCCCGTGCTGCGCTCGGGCGCCCGACCGGGGGACGTGCTCGCGCTGGCCGGGCGCACCGGGTACGCGGCAGCCGGGCTGACCGTGCTGACCCGGGGCTTCCGGACGCCTCGGCTGTTGGTCGAGGCGTACCGGCGGCCGCAGGTTCCCTACCAGGCCGGCCCGCAAGCCGCCCAGCTCGGCGCCACCTCCATGATCGACGTGTCGGACGGGCTCCTCGCCGACCTCGGGCACGTCTCGGCGGCCAGCGGGGTGGCTGTCGACGTCCGCCGCGACGGGTTCGAGGTGCCCCGGCAGATGGCCGACGCGGCGCAGGCGCTCGGCGTCGACCCGTACACCTGGATCCTCGCCGGTGGCGACGATCACGCGCTGGCCGCGACCTTCCCCCCGGCGGTGGTGCTGCCATCGGGCTGGCGGCCGATCGGTCTGGTCACCGACGGTGCCGGCGTGACGGTCGACGGCGTCGCCTACGACGGCCCGACCGGCTGGGACCACTTTCGGTGAGGCCCGCGAGCGGCCGTACCCTGGATACCGTGAGTGAGATCGAGATCCGGGTGGTGCGGTTCGACGCACCGGTGGCGCAGCACCTGATCCGTGCCGCACTGGCCGACCTCGGTGCCCGTTACGGCGGCACCGGCGACGACACCCCCGTGGACGCCGCCGAGTTCGAGCCGCCCGATGGCGCGTTCCTGGTGGCCTACCTGGGCGGCGAGCCGGTCGGCTGCGGTGGCTGGCGCAGCCACGGGGCGGACACCGCGGAGCTGAAGCGGATGTACACGGCGCCGAAGGCACGGGGGCGGGGCGTGGCCCGCGCGGTGCTGGCGGCCGTCGAGCGCTCCGCCCGTGAGCACTGCCGCAAGCGAGTGGTCCTGGAATGCGGCGACAAGCAGCCCGAGGCGATCGCCATGTACGGCTCCGCCGGGTACGAGCGGATCCCCAACTTCGGCTTCTACAAGGACGCGGAGGGCTGCGTCTCCTTCGGTCGCACCCTCTGACCCGCGGGCCAGCCCTCGGCGGGCCCGGCCTGGCCGGTGCGCCGGGTCACTGGCGGCCCGACCGGACCGGCTGCTGGATCAGGCCCTGGCGGGCCTGGCCCGCGGCGTCTGCCCGGGGACACGACAGAGCCGGCGGACCCTCGGGGCCCGCCGGCTGAGCCGAACGAAAAGGTGGGTGCTACCGCGTCAGGCGCGGGTGACCTTGCCGGCCTTGATGCACGAGGTGCAGACCTTCAACTTCTTGGTGTTGCCGCCACCGGCCGGGGTACGCACCGACTGGATGTTCGGGTTCCAGCGGCGGTTGGTCCGCCGGTGCGAGTGGGACACGTTGTGGCCGAAGCCCGGTCCCTTGCCACAGACGTCGCACACGCTAGCCACGGGATACTCCTGGGATTGAAACGTTCATGAGGTCGCCGGCAGGTGCTGCCCGGGCAACCTGGTCAGGTTACCCGATGACTCGCCGACCCGGCCAACCGGCCTGGTCCAGCGTTCGCCCGTGCCCCGGCTCACGCCTGGTCGTGGGCCCGTCCGCCCTGCGGTGGGCCGGCCCGGCGGCAAGGGTACCGGAGGCGCTCGTCCCGGTTGCGGCCACCGCCGGCCCGGACCGGCGAGGACACGCCGGACGAGTCCGACGGGTGTCGGTGCGCGCCAGTAGGCTTCTGCCCGTGCTGGACACCCTCGACGCCGCCGCGGTCCGCCGCTGGTGCGCGAGCGGGCTGGCCGCACTGAAGCGCCACCAGGGCGAGATCGACCAGCTCAACGTCTATCCGGTGCCCGACGGCGACACCGGCACCAACCTGGTGCTCACCCTCACCTCGGCGCAGCAGGCCCTCGCCATGGATCTGGACACTCTCCCCGACAGCGGGCCGACGGCGCACGGGCACGCGCTGCGGCTGATGGCCCAGGGCGCGCTGCTCGGCGCGCGGGGCAATTCCGGGGTGATCCTCTCGCAGATCCTGCGTGGTTTCGCCGACCAGGTCGCCGGGGCACCGGCGGTGCGTGGCCGGGAGTTGGCCGCCGCGCTGCGCTCCGGCACCGCCGCCGCGTACACCGCTGTCTCCCGGCCGGTCGAGGGCACGGTGCTCACCGTTGTCGCGGCGGCCGCCGCCGCAGCCGAGGGCGCGGACAGCGACGACCTGCCGACGGTGGCCGGCGTCGCGGCCCGGGCGGCGGCCGAGGCGCTCGCCCGCACCCCGGAACAGCTACCGGCGCTGGCCCGCGCGGGTGTGGTCGACGCCGGTGGCCGAGGGCTCTGCGTGCTGCTCGACGCTCTGGTCGAGGTGCTGACCGGGGAGCCCACTGCCCGGCCCGCACCGACGCCGCGCTCCGCCGCCCGCCCGGCGGCCACCGTCGCCCGCGAGACCGGTTCGGAGGAATACGCGTACGAGGTGCAGTTCCTGCTCGACGCCCGAGCCGAGGCGGTCGCCGGGTTGCGGCGGGCGCTCGACGCCCTGGGAGATTCGCTTGTCGTCGTCGGCGACGGGCGTGAGCCGGAAGGCACCTGGAACGTGCACGTGCACGTCAACGACGTGGGCGCGGCGGTGGAGGCCGGTGTCGCCGCCGGCCGCCCGTACCGCATCTCGGTCACCCGTTTCGCCGACCAGTCGGAGTCGCCCTCCGGCCCGGTGGTGGCCGGCCGGGCCGCGGTGGTGGTGGCCACCGGCGGCGGCATCGCCGACCTGTTCGCCGCGGAGGGCGCCACAGTCGTGCCGGGCAACCCGTCCACCGGCGAGTTGCTGGACGCCGTCCGCAGCACCGGCGCGGCCCGTGTGGTGGTGCTGCCCAACGACGCCAACACCGAGGCGGTGGCGAGCGCCGCCGCCCGGGAGGCCCATCGGTACGGCATCAAGGTGAGCGTGGTGCCGACCCGCTCGCCGGTGCAGGCCCTCGCAGCCCTCGCGGTCCGTGACGGTGACCGTCGTTTCGAGGACGACGTCATCGCGATGGCCGAGGCGGCTGGCGCCTGCCGTTACGCCGAGGTCTGCCATGCCAGCCGGGAGGCGCTGACAGTGGCCGGCCAGTGCCGTCCCGGTGACGTGCTGGCGCTGGTGGAGGGGGAGGTGCACCTGATCGGCACCGACCTCACCGACACCTGCGCCGCAGTGGTCGACCGGATGCTCGGTGGTGGTGGCGAGATGGTCACCCTGCTGGCCGGGGTGGACGCTCCGGCCGGGCTCACCGACGCCGTCCGCGCGCACGTCGCGCGACGCTGGCCGTTCGTCGAGGTGCACGCGTACCCGGGCGGTCAGCCGTTTTATCCGCTCCTGGTAGGGATCGAATGAGCGAACCAGCCACTGTGGACACTCCGCTGAAGAAGCTGGTCGGGGACAAGACAGCCAAGGCGCTGGCCTCGCACCTCGACCTGCACACCGCAGGTGACCTGGTCTACCACTTCCCGCGTCGCTACGACGAACGTGGCGAACACACCGACATCCGCTCACTGGACGTCGGTGAGCAGGTCACGGTGTTGGCCCAGGTGCAGCGCACCGCGGTGCGCCCGATGCGGCAGCGGCGGGGCAACCTGCTGGAGGTGACAGTCGGCGACGGCTCGGGCGGGGTGCTGACGTTGACCTTCTTCGGCAACCAGGCGTGGCGCGAGCGCGAGCTGCGCCCCGGCCGGTGGGGTCTGTTCGCCGGCAAGGTCACCGAGTTCCGGGGCAAACGGCAGCTCAACGGCCCGGAGTACGTCCTGCTCGGCGAGGGTGGCGACGGCGAGGCGGCGGTCAGCGACGACATCGAGGAGTTCGCCGGGGCGCTGATCCCCGTCTACCCGGCGGCGGCGGCCGTGCCGACCTGGGTGATCGCGCGCTGCGTGCGCGTCGTACTGGACACGTTCACCCCACCGGACGATCCACTGCCGAGCGCCGTGCGGGCCAGCCGCAAGCTGGTCGGGCTGGGCGTCGCGCTGACCGAGATCCACCGGCCGTCCAGCAAGGAGGCGCTGCACCAGGCGCGGCGGCGCCTCAAGTGGGACGAGGCGTTCGCCGTCCAGGTGACCCTGGTGCAGCGCAAGCACCGGGCGGCCGATTGGCCGGCCCGGCCTCGCCCGGCGCGCCCGGGCGGGCTGTTGGAGGCATTCGACGCCCGACTCCCGTACGAGCTGACTGCCGGTCAACGTGAGGTGGGTGTGGAGATTGCGGCGGACTTGGCCGCCCCGCATCCCATGCACCGTTTGTTGCAGGGCGAGGTGGGCTCGGGCAAGACGGTGGTGGCGTTGCGGGCGATGCTCCAGGTGGTCGACGCGGGCGGGCAGGCCGCGCTGCTGGCGCCCACCGAGGTGCTGGCCGCCCAGCACCACCGCGGCATGCTCGACCTGCTCGGTCCGCTCGGGCGGGCCGGTGAGCTGGGCTCCGTGGAGCACGCCACCCGGGTCGAGCTGGTCACCGGCTCGCTGGGCGCGGCGGCCCGCCGGCGGGCGCTCGGTGAGGTGGCCAGCGGTGCCGCCGGCATCGTGCTCGGCACCCATGCCCTGCTCTACGAGGGGGTCGACTTCGCCGATCTCGGCCTGGTGGTGGTCGACGAGCAGCACCGCTTCGGCGTGGAGCAGCGCGACGCCCTGCGCGCCAAGGCCGATCAGCCACCGCACGTGCTGGTGATGACGGCCACCCCGATCCCGCGCACCGTGGCGATGACCGTCTACGGCGACCTGGAGGTCTCCACGCTCTCCCAGCTGCCCCGGGGGCGGTCGCCGATCGCCTCGCACGTGGTGCCGGCCGCCGAGAAGCCCGCCTACCTGGATCGGGCCTGGCGTCGGCTGCGCGAGGAGGTGGCGGCCGGCCACCAGGCGTACGTGGTGTGCCCGCGAATCGGGGATTCGAGGTCCGGGGCCGGAGCGGCCAACGCGAAGGCGCCGGACCTCGAACACGGGCCGACCAGCGACGAGGAGCCGCCACCCGACGACGACAACGGCCGTCGGCCACCGCTGGCGGTGACCGAGGTGGCCCCGCTGCTGGCCGAGGGCCCGCTGAACGGCCTGCGGATCGGGGTGCTGCACGGTCGCCTGCCGGCCGACGAGAAGGACGCGGTGATGCGTTCCTTCGCGGCTGGTGACCTGGACGTGCTGGTGGCGACGACAGTGGTCGAGGTTGGCGTGGACGTACCGAACGCCACAGTGATGATCGTGCTGGACGCCGACCGGTTCGGCGTCTCCCAGCTGCACCAGTTGCGGGGCCGCGTCGGTCGGGGTGCCGCCGCCGGGCTCTGCCTGTTGGTCAGCGAGGCGGCCGAGGGTTCGTCGGCGCGGGAACGGTTGGACGCGGTGGCGTCCACGGGCGACGGTTTCAAGCTCGCCGAACTGGATCTGGAGCAACGCCGCGAGGGCGACGTGCTGGGTGCCACCCAGTCCGGGCGCCGCTCGCACCTGCGGTTGCTGTCCCTGCGACGCGACGCCGACCTGATCCGCGACGCCCGCGCCGAGGCGATCACCCTGATCGAGGACGACCCGGAGCTGGCTCGCAGCCCGGCACTGGCCGCCTCGGTGGCCGCCCTGGTGGACGAGGACCGCGCGGAGTACCTGGAGAAGGGCTGACCACACGCCCGGCCGTCGGCCGCCTCGCCGTTGATCCACTCGGCTTTCATGAAACCGTGGTGTCCCACCGACGCGGATACCCCGGTTTCCGTGACGTCGAGTCGATCACCCAGGCCAGTACGTGGCTGAGGGCGCGCCGACCGGTTGGTCGACGCGCCCTCAGGTGTCAGAGCGTGTTGTCTCAGGCGGTGAAGCGAACCCGACGACGACGCGCCACCATGAACAGCGCCACACCGGCGGCCAGCAGGACCGCCGCGCCGGCGATGATGCCGCCGGTGGCAGCACCGGTCAGCGGCAGGGCCGGCTCGTCCTTGTCGCCGCCACCCTGACCCGGGGTGCAGTCGGCCGGCTTCTCCCAGGCGATCGGGCTGGTGTCGTCGAGGCCCTCGGCGGCCGGGGTCACGGTCAGACCCTCCTCAGCCGGGAAGGTGACGGTGCCGCTCTTGCCCGGCTCGACGGTCAGCGTCTGGGCCTTGCCCTTGTTCGGGGTGAAGGTGATGGTGATCGTCTTACCGTCGGCCGGGTTGGCGATGTCGAAGATCAGCTCGGTGCAGGTCGACTTGTAGCTGCCGGCCGGCTCGCCGGGCTCGACGCAGTTCTCGGCGGCGGCGGGCGTGCCCTCGAAGAGCGGCTTGTCCTGCCCGTCGGCAACCACCTTGATGCCGGTGGCGTTCTTGGCGGGCACCTTCACCGACTTGCTCTCGCCGACCGCAACGGTGACGTTCTTGGTGAAGTCGCCGGCACCGGTGATGGTGAACTTCGCCGGAGCGGTGGCGTCCTCAGCGTTGCCGAGCTTGACGACGACGTCGCCGTCACAGTCAGCGGCCACGTTGGCGGTCGGCTTGGGGGTGGCCGGAACCGGGGGCTGCTCCTTGGCGCAGGACTCGCTGAACTCGATCGACTGCGAGCGCAGCTTGTCGTCCTCGAACTCGTTGTCCCACATGGCCCGCACCGACAGGGTGGCCTTGGTGGTCTTCGCGTCCAGGCGCTGGGTGGCGACCACCGCGTCGCTGACGGCGTGCGGGTAGACCTTGCCCTCAGTCACCGCGATGCCGTCGATGGTGGCGTCGCTGGCGGTGTCGCCGACGTACGTCTTCGCCGAGACCTCGCTGAACTTGTAGTTCTTGACGTTGCCCGGGGCGTAGCTCTTGACGGTCCAGGTGGCCACCCACTCGCCGGTGGCGGTGTCACAGTCGGCCTTGACCTGGATCTCGCTGTGGTGGGCGCTGGCGGGTGCGGCGAACGTCACGACGCCGGCGAGGCCGATCAACGCGCCTGCGGCGATGGCCGCGACGCGCCGGAACGGAGACTTGGGAGGGTTCACGCCTGCTCCTGGTGAGGGGGGTACGGATCGCGTGGCGGGAGGCCGGGAGACATCGTGACCGGGGAGTCACCTGCTCACCGGGGCGTCGCGCGACGCGGTGGTGTTCCCGCGTCGAAAGCGGGGACAGGGGGAGACTGTACTGATGGGTGGTTAATGAGGGGAGTTCAGATCATTGCCATCCGGCAATGTAGTCGATTCGTGATCTTTGATGAACCGAAGGTGTCGGTCCGATCACTGGGGACGGTCCGCCCGTCCAGGCTCCACGGTGGATGTCACGCCGACGTGGCTGCTCAGGTACGCCGCGCTGGCCGGCTCCGCGATCCGCGCCGTGCTGACCGGGTCCGCGCCGCATCGCGTAGCGTCGCGGGCATGAGCAGGAGGAAACGGTGACCCGGATCGTGGCCGGGACGCTCGGTGGCCGGCGGATCGCCGCGCCGCCCGGCGCCGGCACCCGACCGACCTCGGACCGGGTTCGGGAGGCGCTGTTCAGTGCCGTCCAGGCCGCTGTCGATCTCGATGGAGCCCGCTTCGCCGACCTGTACGCCGGCTCCGGCGCGGTCGGCCTGGAGGCGCTCTCCAGAGGTGCCCGACACGTGTTGCTGGTCGAGTCCGACCCGCGGGCGGCCCGGGTGATCCGGGAGAACGTGGCGGTCCTCCGTGCCGGTCCGGCAGCCCGTCTGGTCACCGGCAAGGTGGCGACGGTGTTGGCCGCCGGACCGGACGGCGAGCCGTACGACGTGGTCTTCGCCGACCCGCCGTACGCGGTGCCGGACGAGGAGATCACCGCGCTGTTGGCGGCGCTGGTCGACGGCGGCTGGTTGGCGCCCGACGCGTTGGTGGTGGTGGAGCGGTCCCGGCGCACCAGGGAGTTCGACTGGGTGGAGGGGATCACCGCCGAACGCAGTCGCCGTTACGGCGAGACCACCCTTTGGTACGGTCGCCGATCATGAGACGTGCGGTGTGCCCCGGTTCGTTCGACCCGGTCACCAACGGACACCTTGACATCATCGGGCGGGCCAGTCGGCTCTTCGATGAGGTGATCGTCGGTGTGCTGGTGAATCAGTCGAAGAGTGGCCTGTTCACCGTCGAGGAGCGCATCGAGATGCTCCGCGAGGTGACCTCGTCGTACGGCAACGTGCGGGTCGAGTCGTTCCGAGGGCTGCTGGTGGACTTCTGCCGGGCACAGCAGGCCAGTGTGCTGATCAAGGGCCTGCGGGCGGTCAGCGACTTCGACTACGAGTTGCAGATGGCCCAGATGAACATCGGTCTGGCCGGCGTCGAGACGCTCTTCATGCCGACCAACCCGCTCTACTCGTTCCTCTCGTCCAGCCTGGTCAAGGACGTGGCCAAGTGGGGTGGCGACATCTCCGCCCACGTCCCCGACCCGGTCCGCGAAGCCCTCCAGGCCCGCCTGGGCCCCCGCCCCTAACGGACCCCGGCTCTCCCCACCCCGCGCCTGCACCCCGCGACCCCACCCCGCGCCTCCAGCCCGCGATCTTGCACTTGTGGTTCCCGGATCGCCCCTTTCGGCCTGGTTTGGCGCGACCGAAAGTGCAAGATCGGCGCGGGGGGAGGCGGGGGGGGAGGCACGGGGGGGGGGGGGGGCGGAGGGGGG
>NZ_JAKKFH010000033.1 GCF_022230925.1 Micromonospora alfalfae
CAGCGCCAGGCACTTTTACTACGTTACCCGCTCGTTTCCACCGTGTCAAACCGATATTTCGCGGTTCGCCATGCTTCAACCGATAATGCGGGCACCATGTCGCAACCGGCTTGCGCCGCTCTCGTCATGGATTCGGCAGGCCGGCCGTCGCGATTTCCCGCGACCCGCCCGGTGCCCTGCCGGTTCGTAACCATACCCGGTCGGTTTCGCGGCGCCAAATCCGCCTCGCGGCGTTTCTGGCGGCACCTCCCGGGTGGGGCTCCGGTGGGCGTGCCCACCCGACCCCCAGGTCGTTCGCCGGCGCTCCGGCCGCTTCAGGCTTTCGCCTGTTTCGTCCGTTCCGCGCTGGCAGAGAGAAAGTTACGCGTCCGGCGGGATGATCGTCAAATCCGCCGGACGCGTCCCCCGTCACATCGTCGACAGATGGCTATTCACCCAGCTCAACGCCAGCGAACGAACGCTTTCCACGGCGCAGCACCAGGTATCGCCCATGTAGAAGGTCGGTCGGCGACACCACGGCGTCCACAGCGGTCACCCGGTTGTTGTTGACGTAGGCGCCGCCCTCGGCGATCACCCGCCGAGCCTCCTTGAGGCCACTGACCAGACCGGAGTCGCGCAGCAGACCCGCCACATCCGGCAATTCGCCGGTGAGGCGTACGAGACCCGCCTCGGTCAGGGCCGCCCGCAGGGTCTCCGGCGCCAGCTCGTCCAACGAGCCGCGGCCGAAGAGCGCCTGACTGGCGGCGATCGCCTGTCGAGTCTCCTCGGCACCGTGCACCAGGGTGGTCAGCTCCTCGGCGAGCGCCCGCTGCGCCAACCGGGCCGCTGGCCGCTCGGCTGTCGCCTTGGCCAGCTCCTCCAACTCCTCGCGGGTCCGGAAGCTGAAGTACCGCAGGTAGCGGTCCACCTCCTGGTCCTCGACGTTGAGCCAGAACTGGTAGAACGCGTACGGGCTGGTCATCGTGGGGTCGAGCCAGACGGCGCCGCCCTCGGTCTTGCCGAACTTCGTGCCGTCGGACTTGGTGACCAGGGGCGTGGTGAACGCCTGCACCGGCCCCGCGCCCCGTCGGCGCACGTAGTCGACGCCGGCGGTGATGTTGCCCCACTGATCGGAGCCGCCGAACTGGAGCTGACAGCCGTGCCTGCGGTGCAACTCGAAGAAGTCGTTTGCCTGCAACAGCTGGTAGCTGAACTCGGTGAAGCTGATGCCGGTCTCCAGGCGGGCGCGCACCACCTCCCGCGCGAGCATCTTGTTCACCGGGAAGTGCTTGCCCACGTCGCGCAGGAACTCGACCACCGACATCTCGCCGGTCCACTCCAGGTTGTTGACCAACTGGGCCGCGTTCTCACCGGAGTACGACACGAACGGCGCCAGCTGGTCACGGATGCGCTCGACCCATCCGGCGATCACTTCGGGCGGGTTGAGGGTCCGCTCGGCGCTCTCCTTCGGGTCACCGATCTGCCCGGTCGCCCCGCCGACCAGCAGCAACGGGCGGTGGCCGGCGAGTTGCAGCCGGCGGGCCATGGTGACCTGCATGAGCGAGCCGACGTGCAGGCTCGCCGCGGTGGGGTCGAAGCCCACGTAGTACGTGGCGGACTTTCCACCGTCGAGCAGCTCGCGCAGCTCGTCGAGGCCGGTCGAGTCCTGGATCAGGCCACGCCAGAGCAGGTCGTCGGTCAGGGAGTCCCGCCCGGGCGGCGGAGGGCTGCTGTCGGTCACGGTCACCGATTCTCCCCCATGGCCGGCACCAACCCGTACCGGGTTTGGCGCAACCCGCCCCGGCTAGGCTTGCGCCCGTTGATCAAGGAGGGCTTTGCCATGGAGATTCCGGATCTGACGGGCGGTCTCGTCGCCCTGCTCGGCCTCAAGTTCGAGGAGGCCAGCGCCGACCGGGTGGTCATCAGCTGGCAGGTCCGCCCGGAGCTGCACCAGCCGTTCGGCATCCAGCACGGCGGGGTGTACTGCTCGGTCGTGGAGACCGCGGCCAGCGTGGGCGGCGCCCTCTGGCTGGCCGACCGGGGCAGCGTGGTCGGGGTGTCGAACCAGACCGACTTCCTGCGGGCCGTCCGGGACGGTGAGCTGAGGGCTGTCGGCACGCCGGTGCACCGGGGCCGCAGCCAGCAGCTCTGGCAGGTGGAGATCACCGACGCCGACGAGCGGCTGGTCGCCCGTGGTCAGGTCCGGCTGCAGAACCTCTCGCCCGCCTGAGCGGCGGCACTAGCCGGACCGGTCAACTGCGGGCCTCGTCCAGCATCGGCTCCGCGGCCTGGTCGGTGTCGGCGTCGCCGTCGGCTTCGTCGGGTACGCGGCTGAGCCGTACCTCGGTGATCGCCCGGTGGTCGATGCCGGCCACCATGAGCACCCAACCGTCGAGCGTGACGTCCTCCCCGGCGACGGTGGGGATGTGCCCGAGCCGGGTCAGCACCAGCCCGGCGACCGTGGTGTAGTCACCGGCCGGGCGCGACGGCAGCTCCACGCCGATGTCCGGCAGGTCGTGCACCGGGAAGGTGCCGGGCAGCACCAGCGCACCGTCGGGGTCGCGCCGCACCGAGCGCACATCCCGGTCGGTCTCGTCGTAGATCTCGCCGACGATCTCCTCCAGGATGTCCTCCAGCGTCACGATGCCGTCGACGGCGCCGCGCTCGTCCACGACGAGCGCGATGTGCTGACGCTCGGCCTTGAACTGGCGCAGCGCGTCCACCACCGGTAGCGAGTCGGGCAGCAGCATCGGCGGTCGGGCGATCTCGTCGACCGGCCGGTCGTCGGGCACACCCACCAGGTCACGCAGGTGGATCACTCCGGCCGTGTCGTCCAGGCCGCCGTGGCGCACGACCGGAGCCCGGGAGTGCCCGGTGGCGGCCAGCACGAGCCGCGCGGCCTCCGCTGTGGTCCCGCTGTCGAGCGTGAAGACCTGCAACCGGGGTACGAGGACAGCCCGCAACCGCCGGTCGGCGATCTCCACGGCACCCGCGATGATGGTGCGCTGCTCCTTGGTGAAGCCGTGGTTGCCGGCGACGATGTCACGCAGCTCGTCCGGACCGATCTCCTCCGGCTCGTGTTTGGGGTTGAGCCCGACCAGGCGGACCACCACGTCGCTGGTGGCGCCGAGCGCCCAGACGGCCGGCCGGGTGAGGCTGGCGAGCAGGTCGAGCGGGCGGGCCACCAGCAGCGCCCAGCGCTCGGCGGACTGCATGGCGATCCGCTTGGGCGCCAGCTCGCCGAAGACCAGGGTGACGAAGGTCAGCGCGAGGGTGACCGCCACGATGGCCGCCGTCTCGGCGGCGCCGCCGAACACCCCGAGCAGCGGCACCAGGGGTTTTGCCAGCGAGACCGCCGCGGCGGCGGAGGCCAGGAAGCCGGCGAGGGTGATGCCGATCTGGATGGTGGCCAGGAAGCGGTTCGGGTCCTTGGCGAGCCGGGCCAGCACCCGCCCGGCCCGGCTGGTGCGCTCCAGCCGCTGGATCTGGCTGTCGCGCAGCGACACCAACGCCATCTCGCTGCCCGCGAAGAGCGCGTTGATCACGACCAGGACTCCGACCAGGGCCAGTTGGCTCCCGTAGCTCTGCACGCCCGGTTCGCTCCCTCGTGGTGGTGGCACCGGCCGCTACACGCGGCACCCGCCGGTCGGCGAGCCCGCCCGGCGTAGGCGTGTCTTTGCCCCGTCCGGCGCCGGCCGAATCCTGCCCCGGCGACGCTACGCCGAATCGGTCGAGGTGGCGCTACGTCGAATCGGCGTCGGCGACGCTACGCCGGCAGGGGCGTCGGCGACGCTACGCCGACTGGGGCGTCGGCGACGTCGGCAGGTCGAGAACGTACGAGTCGCCCTCCGGGCGGAAGCCGAGCCGGTGGTAGTAGGGGGCCACCATCCGGGGCGGGCTGACCACCCGGTGGAAGCCTCTTTCGGTGAACAGGTGGCTGCGCCGGTAGACGAACTCGCCCGGGGTGAAGTCACGGAACTTCGGGGTCACGTAGTCCAGGTCGATCTGGGCGACACCGTGCGCCTCGGCGTGCGACAGCACCACGCCGACCACCTCGTCGGCCGTGACCACGAGGAACGCCGAGCGCCCCGACGCGTCCGGGTCCCAGTGGAAGCCGGGGTTGAACCGGGCGATGTCGGCGGCGTGCACCCGCAGCGTGTGCGCGAGGAACTGGTCACCGACGCCGACCTCCACCACCTGGTAGGTCTTCTCGTCGTGCCGGGTGGCGAGCATCCCGCGCAGGTACCAGATGTTGATCACCGCGAGCACGACGTTGAGCCCGACGCCGGGCCAGACCTCGATCGCGGCGTTGTAGCCGATCAGCACGAAGCAGCCGACGAGGTTGAGCGCCCGCAACCGCAGGATGCGCGACTGCAGCAGCGACCAGACCAGCACCGCGGAGCCGGCCCAGCCGACGAGATCCAACCAGTTCACGCCGCGAGACTAGTGCCCGCCCAGGTCAGAGGCGTCGGCGGGCAGCTCCAGCAGCCACTCCTCGACGTCTTCGCCGCGGCCGTTGGCGTACCCCGAGTCTTCACCGACCACCACGAACCCGCACTTGCGCAGCACCGCGAGGGAGGCGGCGTTGTCCTTGGCGGCGCGGGCGTGCACCGGCCGGGGCAGCTCGCGCAGCAGGGCGGCCAGGGCCGCGGTGGCGTGGCCCCGACCCCAGCGCGCCGGGTCGATCCAGTAGCTGACCTCGGTCTGCCGCTCGGCCGGGAAGGCGGTCACGTAGCCGACCACCTCGCCGTCGACCTCGGCGGTGCGGACCAGGTTCGCCGGGTTGGTCAGCACCCGGGCCCAGTGTGCGGCGAACTCCCGACGGTCGGACGGGTCCTTGGGGCCGAACGCGGCCATCCGGTTGGCCTCCGGGTCCTGCTGGTGCAGGAAGAACTCGACGAGGTCGTCCTCACGGACCGGGCGCAGCAGCAGATCGGAGGTCATCGGCCGAGGGTACGCAACGGCCGTGACACGAAGCGGCGGCGCGGAGTCAGCCGGCGGCGGCCACGGGCCGGCGCGTCCGGCCCCTGCGGAGCGCCCGAGCGGTCGACAATGACCTGACCGACCCAGGGAGCGCCGATGAACCGACCTGTCGTGGTGGGCGTTGACGGATCGCCGTCCAGCCTCGTCGCCGCCGAGCACGCGGCGCGGGCCGCCGTGCTCCGGTCCCGACCGCTGCTCCTGGTGCACGGCTACCTGCATCCGTCCGGCTACGGCGTGCCGCTCAACCCGTACGACCTCGGGGTGCCGGCGCCGCCCGAGGAGGCGCAGCAGATGTTGGAGAGCACGGCGGCCGAGCTGACCGGCAGGTGGCCCGGCCTCGCCGTCGAGGTGCGTCAGGTCCTGGGTGGCCCGGCGGCCACCATGATCGAGGAGTCCCGCCGGGCGGAGCTGGTCGTGGTGGGCAGCCGGGGCCTGGGCGGGTTCACCGGGCTGCTGCTCGGCTCGGTCGGCGCGCAGGTGGCCGCGCACGCCCACTGCCCGGCGCTTGTGGTCCGCCCGGACGAGCAGCCGATCCCGGTGGACGGCCCGGTGCTGGTCGGCGTGGACGGGTCCGAGTCGTCCCGGCTCGCCGCGGGCCTGGGCGTTGACGAGGCGGGGCTGCGGGACGTGCCGCTGGTGCTGGTGCACGTCGGTCCTTCGAACGAGGACCGGAGGGTGCCCGACGAGATCGAGGAGTCGCAGGCCGTGTACCAGGCCGAGGCGGTGAAACTCCTCGCCGACGCCTCAGCCGTGGTGCGCGCCGAACACCCCGGCCTTGTGGTGCGGGAGCATCCGGTCCGGGCGGACGGCGCGGCCCAGGGGCTCATCGAGGCCAGCGCCACGGCGTCGCTGCTGGTCGTGGGCACCCGGGGCCGGGCCGGGTTCGCCGGTCTGCTGCTCGGCTCGGTCAGTCAGGCGGCGATCCAGCACGCGCACTGCCCGGTGCTGGTCGCCCACCCGGTCAGCTGACCGCCTCGCCGTCACCTCGGCCGAGCATCTGCAGGAAGTCGGTGGTGAGGGCGAACGGGTCGGCCGGACCGGTGGCCGGTGGCCGGCGCTCGATCTGGTCGGCCAGCTCCCCGGCGGCGCGCCGGATCCGAGCGCGCAACGCGCCATCGGCGGTGCCGTCGGACCAGTCCTCCGGGGCGGCGAAGACCGCTGTCGGGACGACCACCGACCGAAGGTAGGCGAACATCGGGCGGACGGCGTGTTCCAGTGCCAGCGAATGCCGGGCGGTGCCGCCGGTCGCGCCGATCAGCACCGGCCGGTCGACCATCGACTCGGAATCCAACACGTCGAAGAAGGACTTGAACAGCCCGTTGTACGAGGCGCTGAAGATCGGGGTGACGGCGATGAGCCCGTCCGCCCCGGTCACCGTGTCGATGACCTCGCGCAGCGCTGCCGGCGCGAACCCGGTGAGCATGTTGTTCACCACGTCGTGGGCGTACTCGCGCAGGTCGACGACGTGCAGCTCCACTTCGGAGCCGCGCCGGACCAACTCGTCGCGGGTGGCCGCGGCGAGCTGGTCGGCGAGCAGCCGGGTCGACGAGGGCTGACTCAGCCCCGCCGAGACCACGGCCAGGGTGCGGCGGGTCATCGGGTCGCCCCCTCCGGCGCCTTGCCCGTCACGTCGTCGACGGCGTGCACGGTGCTGTCAGTGGCACCGCCCGCGGCGACGACCAGCGAGGCGTGCGTCGGCGCTGCCGGCACGTGCGCCGGACGCAGCGCGGCGAACTCCTTGCGCAGCACCGGCACGACCTCCTCGCCGAGCAGGTCGAGCTGCTCCAGCACGGTCTTCAGCGGCAACCCGGCGTGGTCCATCAGGAACAGCTGCCGTTGGTAGTCACCGACGTACTCCCGGAAGCCGAGCGTGCGGTCGATGACCTGTTGCGGGCTGCCCACGGTCAGCGGGGTCTCCCGGGTGAACTCCTCCAACGACGGCCCGTGCCCGTAGACCGGGGCGTTGTCGAAGTAGGGCCGGAACTCCCGGACCGCGTCCTGCGAGTTGCGACGCATGAACACCTGCCCACCGAGGCCGACGATGGCCTGGTCGGCGGAGCCGTGGCCGTAGTGCGCGTACCGCTGGCGGTAGAGCGCGATCATCCGCTGGGTGTGCTCCTTGGGCCAGAAGATGTGGTTGGCGAAGAAGCCGTCGCCGTAGTACGCGGCCTGCTCGGCGATCTCCGGGCTGCGGATCGAGCCGTGCCAGACGAACGGGGGCACGCCGTCGAGGGGGCGCGGCGTCGAGGTGAACGACTGCAACGGGGTGCGGTACTTGCCCTTCCAGTCGACCACGTCCTCGCGCCACAACCGGTGCAGCAGGTCGTAGTTCTCGATGGCCAGGGGGATGCCGGCGCGGATGTCCTTGCCGAACCACGGGTAGACCGGGCCGGTGTTGCCGCGGCCCATCATCAGGTCCACCCGGCCGTCGGAGAGGTGCTGGAGCATCGCGTAGTCCTCGGCGATCTTCACCGGGTCGTTGGTGGTGATCAGCGTGGTGGCGGTGGACAGCAGCAGCCGCTCGGTGCGCGCCGCGATGTAGCCGAGCATTGTGGTCGGTGACGACGGCACGAACGGCGGGTTGTGGTGCTCGCCGGTGGCGAAGACGTCCAGGCCGACCTCCTCGGCCTTCAACGCGATGGCGACCATCGCCTTGATCCGCTCATGCTCGGTCGGCTCCCGACCGGTAGTCGGATCGACAGTGACGTCACCGACGGTGAAGATTCCGAACTGCATGACCAGCTCCTCGCGTGTCAACCGGGTGCCGTCGTGGTACCCGGACGCAGCTCTCAACTTATTTGACGACGCAACTATTCCGTCGGCGGTACGCCCCGCAGTGGCGCCCGTCACCCCCGCAACCGGACACCGGGTCGGGAACTCCCTCGGCGTCGGGCCGGTCAGCCGCCCGCCACCGAGGGCAGCACCTGCACCTCCGCGCCGTCCTTGACCGGGGTGGCCAGACCGCCGGAGTGCCGGCAGTCTTCCCCGTCGACGAAGACGTTGACGTAGCGACGCAGCTCGCCACGCTCGTCGCGGATGCGCCGGGCCAGCCGGGGGTGCGCGGCGGCCATCTCGTCGAGGACCGCCCGTAGCGTCCCGGCGGCGGTGACGTCCAGCCGACTCGCGCCCCCGGCCTCGCCGCGCAGCGGGCCGGGCAGCAGCACGGTGACCACGCTCAGACCTCCGCGGCGCGAACGCAGAGCACGTCGGGCAGGTGCGCCGCGACCAACGACCAGGAGTCGCCCTCGTCGCGGCTGGCGAAGACCGAGCCGGAGCGGGTGCCGAAGTAGACGCCAGCGGGGGTGGCGTCGTCGGCGCACATCGCATCGCGTAGCACCGCCGGATAGAACGGGCCCTCGGGCAGCCCGACCGACAGCGGCTCCCACTTGCCGCCCGCGTCGACGGAACGGAACACCCGGCACCGGTGGTCGGTCGGGTACCGCTCGCCGTCGGCCACCAAGGGGAAGGTCCACACCGTGCCGCCGCGCCCCGGGTGGGCCACCATCGGGAAGCCGAAGTCGCTAGGCAGCCCATCGGCGATCGAGGACCAGGTGCGGCCGTCGTCATCGGAGCGGTAGACGCCGTGGTGGTTCTGCGCGTACAGCCGCTCGGGGTTGCCGGCGTCCCGGGCCACCTTGTGCACGCACTGGCCGAACTCCGGCCACTCGTCGGGCAGGAAGTAGGCGCGGATGCCGGTGTTGCCCGGCGTCCAACTCGCCCCGGCGTCCTCCGAGCGGTAGACCCCGCCGGTGGACATGGCGACAAGCAGCCGAGCCGGGTCACGAGGGTGGGGCAGCACGGTGTGCACCGCCTGACCGCCGAAGCCGCCCTCCCACTGCGGGCGGTGCGGGTGGTCCCAGAGGGAACGGACCAGCTCGAAGCTGCGGCCACCGTCGGTGGACTTGAACAACGCCGAGGGCTCCGTGCCCGCCCAGACGACGTCCGGCTCGTCGGGGCCGGCCGGCATCAACTGCCAGACCCGCCCGAGGGAGACGCCGGTGTCGGCCGGAAACGCGACAGGCGCCTGGTCGGGCTCGTCCCAGGAAGCGCCGAGGTCGTCGCTGGTGGCGACGCTGGGGCCGAAGTGTGAGCTGGTCATGCCGGCCAGCAGCCGCGGGGTGGAACGACGGGTGTCGACAGCGACAGCGTAGACACCGGTCATCGGAAAGTGCGGACCGGTGATCTCCCAACTGCGCCGGTCGTCGGTGCTGGTGGCGAGAAACAATCCCTTGGCCGTGCCGATCGCGAGCAGTCTTGCCATGACGTCCTCCGAACCGTCGGCGAGCAGATCCGGTGATTATGGCCACACCCCCCGACAGACTTCCGTGCCCACACGCGGACGGCGCTCTCAGCGCCGGATGCGGGGCACGTGCCGGCGGTACGCGCTGACCGTGGGGTCGCCGTCGAGCCAGAACCGCCAGGGCAGATCGTGGGCGCCGGTCACGCCGACCCGGGGGCCCGCCACCACCGTCTCCGGCGGCACCGGCCGGGCCGGCGGACGCAGGCGGACCGGACCGTCGCCGAGCAGGTACGCCCCGTACGCCTCGCGGTCGATGCCGAGCGCCGAGCAGAGCCGGGCGGGCCCGCGGGCCAGGTCCACGTCCCGCCGGATGGCCGGCCGGCGCTCCCGTGCCGTGGGCAGCCCGTCGACCACCTCGCCGGCGCGCAGCAGCACGGCGGAGGCCTCCCCCTCGACCCCGGTGACCACGTTCATGCACCAGTGCATCCCGTAGGTGAAGTAGACGTAGGCGTGCCCGGCGGGGCCGAACATCACGGCGTTGCGCGGGGTGCGGCCCCGATGGGCGTGCGAGGCGGGATCACCGCCGCTTCCCGCGTACGCCTCGACCTCGGTGATCCGGACGGTGACCCCGCCGACGTGCAGCAGGCAGCCCAGCAGCCCGCGCGCCGCCGGCAGCAGTGGACCGGCGAGAAGGTCCGCCAGCGCCACCAGGTCGGCGGCGGTGCCGCGGTCACCGGACGACAGGGTCATGTCCCCGACGGTACCCATCCCGCCACCGGCCGGCGCGCTGACCTTTCCGCGCCGCCCGAACAAGACTCACGTCGCAGATCAGACAGTCGGCCGAACAGTGAAACCCGAGCACCGGCTCGGGAGTGTTCCCGATGTCGTCGCAGGGAGCGACGACACACACGGGAGGAAACCACCATGACCGTACGGAGCATCCGGCGACCACTGATCGCCACCGGTCTCGTCGCGGCAGCCGCGACCCTGGCCTTCACCCCATCGGCCAGCGCGAGCGTCCCACTGCGGGCCGCGGCGCAGGCCGACGACGCGTCTGTGACCGCGTTCGTGGTCGGCGCCACGGGCAAGATCGAGGCGAAGGGCGCGGCGGCGATCGTGCCGGTCACCGTCACCTGCTCGAAGGCCGTCGACTTCGATCTCACGGTCAAGGTCGCGCAGGCGGTCGGCCAGACGATGCGCGCGGGCACGACGGTTCGGAGGGTCACCTGCGCGGAGGGCACCCAGCAGGTGCGGATCGCGGTGATCCCGGTCGAGCGTCCGTTCGCAGCGGGCGTCGCGTTCGGCGTGCTGACCGCGAGCCCCTGTGACCCGTACTGCACACCCATGCACGACGAGCGCCCGTTCAACCTGGCGTTCTGAGGCGTCGCCTGGCGGCACGGCATGCCCGTGCCGCCAGGCTTCAACAGTTCGTTGACAATCTGACGTTCATAAGGTGTGCTCGGGGTATGACGACCGAGGACATCTTCACCGCGCCGGACCCGGGCCGAGCCCGCGCCCACCGCACCCACGAGGCGTTGCAACGGATCAGCGAGCGGCACGCCGGCACCGACACGCGGCGGGGCCGGTGGGCCCACCCGTACGTGCTCGACCCGTGGGAGGCGGTCGCCCTGGTCACCGCGCTGGCCGCTGGCGGGGCCGAGCGCGAACCCGCGGAAGAGCCGATCGACGCCGCCGACCTGACCGCCGCGCTGACCCTGCTGCCCCACGTCCGCGCCGAGCTCGACGCCCTGGAGGCCGGCCTGCTGACGCTGGCCCGCGACCGTGGGCTGACCTGGCAGGCGATCGCCTACGGGCTGGGGTTGGGCAGCGCACAGGCGGCCCGGCAGCGCTACGAGCGGGTCGCCGCCCGCTCGGCCGAGCAGACCCCCTGATCCGGTACGTCCTCAAACCGACGCCCGGATCGGCACGCCGCGCCTACGACGGCTGCGGGGCGGGCACACTGTGCGCACGACGAGGAGGCACCCATGGAGCGCGCGGAGATGCTGGCGTACTGCCTGGCCAAGCCGGGAGCGTGGCTGGACCAGCCGTGGGAGGGCGACGAGGTGGTGAAGGTGGGCGGCCGGATCTTCGCGTTCCTCGGCAGCGACAACGGCAAGCCGACGGTCGGCATCAAGTGCGGGGCGACCCGGGAGGTGGCCGACGAGTGGCTGCACCGACACCCCGACGACGCCAGCGTGATGGCCTACATCGGCCGGTCCGGGTGGAACACGCTGCGCCTGGACGGCGGAATCGATGACGAGGAGCTGACCGAGGCGGTCGACTCGTCGTACGACATGGTGGTGGCGAAGCTCCCCAAGCGGGAGCGCCCGACGGCCTGAACCGCCGCGGCGCCGGCGGCCAGCGCCGACGCCACGGCACAGCTCAGCGCGGAACGACAGCCTCGGTGGCCCACTCCCGCCAACCGGCCAGCCGGTCCGCCGCGGCGGCGAGCTGATCGGCGACCGGGCCAGGGCCGGTGGAACCAGGGGTGGTCCGGGCCGCGAGAGCCGAACGGACCGAGAGCACGTCCCGCACCGACGGGTCGAGGTGCCCGCTGATCGCGGTCAGGTCCTCGTCGGAGACGTCGTTCAGCTCGCACTCCCGAGCCGCGCACAGTGCCACCAACTGGCCGGTGATCTCGTGCGCGTCGCGGAACGGCACGTTGCGCCGGACCAGCCAGTCGGCGACCTCGGTGGCGAGGGAGAAGCCGACCGGAGCGGCGGCGACGAGGCGGTCCACCCGGACCGTCATCGTGGAGATCATTCCCGCCAGGGCCGGAAGCAGCAGTTCCAGGGTGTCGACCGCGTCGAAGGCCGGCTCCTTGTCCTCCTGCATGTCCCGGTCGTAGGTCATCGGCAGGCCCTTGAGCATGGTGAGCACCGTCACCAGGCCGCCGACCAGGCGCCCGGACTTGCCCCGGGCCAGCTCGGCGATGTCCGCGTTCTTCTTCTGCGGCATGATCGACGAACCGGTGGCGAAGGAGTCGTCCAGCTCCACCCAGCCGAACTCGTGCGAGGTCCAGAGCACCACCTCCTCGCCGAGCCGGGACAGGTGCACCCCGATCAGGGCGGTGGTGAAGAGGAACTCGGCCACGAAGTCCCGGTCGGCGACGGCGTCCATCGAGTTGGCGAACGACGTACGGAAGCCCAGCTCCTTCGCCACCGCCACCGGGTCCAGTGGGAGCCCGGACCCGGCCAGGGCGCCCGCGCCGAGCGGGCTGATCGCCGCCCGGTGGTCCCAGTCGCGCAGCCGCTCGAGGTCGCGCAGCAGCGGCTGCACGTGGGCGAGCAGCCAGTGCCCGAAGGTGACCGGCTGGGCGTGCTGGAGGTGGGTCATGCCCGGCGCGGCGGTGTCGATGTGCCGCTCGGCCTGCTCGACCAGCGCCTCCGCCAGCTCGACCAGGCGGCTGGCCACGCCCCGGGCGTGGTCGCGCAGGTAGAGCCGCAGGTCGGTGGCGACCTGGTCGTTGCGGGACCGGCCGGCGCGTAGCTTGCCACCGAGGCTGCCGAGACGCTCCAGCAGACCGCGCTCCAGCGCGGTGTGCACGTCCTCGTCGTCGATGGTGGGGCGGAACGTTCCGGAGGCGCAGGCGGCCTCCAGGTCGTCCAGCGCGGCCAGCATCCGGCCCAGCTCCTCCGGATCGAGCAGGCCCGCGCCAGCGAGGACCCGGGCGTGCGCCCGGGACCCGGCGATGTCGTACGGGGCCAGGCGCCAGTCGAACTGCACGCTCACCGACAGTCGGGCGAGCGCCTCGGCGGGGCCGCCCGCGAACCGGCCACCCCAGAGGCTCGTCCGGTTGGTGGCGGCGCTGTTCTCAGTCAGGCTCTTGTCGTCCACGTCGCCCATCATTGCGTTGGTTGCCTTTCGCTCGCGACTGCGGGGCCCGCTTGCCGCGCCTGCTCAGTCTCCGCGCTCACACATGTCACTGGCCGCCACCGCCCAGCCGGGCGTCCCGAGCGGCGGCCATCCGGCTCGGCAGCCCCCACAGCTGCACGAAGCCCTTGGCCAGGGACTGGTCGAAGGTGTCGCCGGTGTCGTAGGTGGCCATCTGAAAGTCGTAGAGGCTCGCCTCGGAGCGCCGGCCGGTCACAGTGGCCCGGCCGCCGTGCAGGATCACCCGCACCTCGCCGCTCACGTGCCGCTGCGCGTCGTCGATGAACGCGTCCAGCGACGCCTTCAGCGGCGAGAACCACAGCCCGTCGTAGACGAGTTCGCCCCAGCGCTGGTCGACGCCCCTCTTGAACCGGGCCAGGTCCCGCTCGACGGTCACCGCCTCCAACTCCTGGTGGGCCGTGATCAGCGCGATCGCGCCGGGCGCCTCGTACACCTCTCGGCTCTTGATGCCGACCAGGCGGTCCTCGACCATGTCGAGCCGGCCCACGCCCTGCGCGCCGGCGCGCCGGTTGAGCTCCAGGATCGCCTGGTACGGGGTGACCGTCTCACCGTCGATCGCCACCGGCACGCCGCCGTCGAAGGTGATCACGACCTCGTCGGGGTCGCGCTCCTGGGTCGGGTCGGAGGTGTACGAGTAGAGGCCCTCGACCGGGGCGTTCCAGATGTCCTCCAGGAAGCCGGTCTCCACCGCGCGACCCCACAGGTTCTGGTCGACCGAGTACGGCGACCTGGCCGACACGTCGATCGGCAGCCCCTTCTCCTCGGCGAAGGCGATCGCCTTGTCCCTGGTCCAGGCGAAGTCCCGGGCCGGCGCGATGATCTTCAGGTCGGGGGCGAGCGCGTTCAGGCCCACCTCGAACCGGACCTGGTCGTTGCCCTTGCCGGTACAGCCGTGCGACACGATCGTGCCGCGGTGCTTGCGTGCCGCCGCCACCAGGTGCTTGACGATCAGCGGCCGGGACAGCGCCGACACCAGGGGGTAGCGGTCCATGTAGAGCGCGTTGGCCCGGATCGCCGGCAGGCAGTACTCGGCGGCGAACTCGTCGCGCGCGTCCACCACCTCGGACTCGGCGGCGCCGCAGTCCAGGGCACGCTGCCGAATGGCGTCGAGATCCTCACCGCCCTGCCCGACGTCGACAGCGACAGCGATCACCTCGGCGCCGGTCTGCTCGGACAGGTACGGAATGGCGACGGAGGTGTCCAACCCGCCGGAGTACGCGAGCACGACCCGCTCGGTCATGACGTGATGTTCCCTTCAGCGGTGTCTTCCCGGCGGGCCCAGCCGGCGAGCTTGTCTCCGAGTGCCGCCCCGCCGACGGCCTCACGGGCCACCACGAGGATGGTGTCGTCGCCGGCGATGGTGCCGACGATCTCGGGCAGGCCTGCCCGGTCCAACGCGCTCGCCAGGTACTGGGCCGCACCCGGCGGTGTCCGCAGCACGGCGATGTTGCCGCTGGAGTCGACCCCGTTGAGCAGTTCACGCAGCAGCCGTACCAGCCTGGCCGGCGCGGCCTCGGCGTCGCGCAACGGTCGCTGCCCGTCCTCGGGGATCAGGTAGACGGCCGGACCGTCGCCGCCGCGCACCTTGACCGCGCCCAACTCCTCCAGGTCCCGCGAGAGGGTGGCCTGGGTGACGCCGACCCCGTCGGCGGCGAGCAGGTCGGCCAGCTCGGTCTGCGACCGGATCGACCGGTCACGGATCAGCTCCACGATCCGGGCGTGCCGGGCCGCGCGAGTCAGCGGCGCTGTCATCGCTGCCCTCCGGTGACGGCATCGCCGGTCGCCTGGCCTCCCGTGCCGGTTCCCAGCAGGAACGTCAGCAGCGCCTTCTGCGCGTGCAGCCGGTTCTCCGCCTGGTCGAAGACCGCGCTCTGCGGGCCGTCGAGCACCTCGTCGGTGATTTCCTCACCACGGTGCGCGGGCAGGCAGTGCAGCACTATCGCGTCCGGTGCGGCCTGACCGAGCAGCTCCTTGTTGACCTGGTACGGCAGGAACGGGGTGATCCGGTCCAACCCGTCGGACTCCTGCCCCATCGACGTCCAGGTGTCGGTGGCCAGCACGTCGGCGTCGCGTACCGCCTGGGTCGGGTCGGTCAGCACCCGCACCGACCCGCCGGTCCGCGCGGCGATCTGGGCGGCCCGTTCCACCACTGCCGTGTCCGGCGCGAACCCGGCCGGGCCGGCGATCCGCACGTGCATCCCGGCGGTCGCCCCGGCCAGCAGGTACGACTGCGCCATGTTGTTCGCGCCGTCCCCCACGTACGCCAGGGTGCGGCCGGCCGTGCCACCGCACCGCTCCCGGATGGTGAGCAGGTCGGCCAGCAGCTGGCACGGGTGGAAACCGTCGGTGAGCGCGTTGACCACCGGCACCGTCGCGCCCGCCGCCACCTCGGCGATCCGCTCGTCACCGTGGGTCCGCAGCACGATCGCCGCGACGTAGCGGGACAGCACCCGCCCCGCGTCGGCGAGCGACTCACCGCGACCGAAGTGGGTGACCTGGGTGTCCACCACCAGGGGGTGCCCGCCCAGCTCGGCGATCCCCGCGTCGAACGAGATCCTGGTCCGCAGGCTCTGCTTGTCGAAGAGCACCGCCACCGAGCGGGGCCCGACCAACGGCCGGTGGCCGAACCGGTCCGCCTTCATCAGCGCCGCCAGGTCGAGGACCGCTGACTGTTCGGCCGGCGAAAGGTCGTCGTCGCGCAGGAAGTGCCGGGTCATCGAGTCGTCCCCGTCGTGGTGGTCACTGTGGCTGGTGCGATCTGCGCGCCGGCAGCGGCCGGGGCGGTCGCGTCCAGTGCGGCCGGCAGCGCGGCAAGGAAGGTGTCCGCCTGGGCGGCGGTGAGGATCAGCGGCGGAGCCAACCGGACCACACCCGGCTGCACCGGGTTGACCAGGAAGCCGGCTTCCCGCAGCGCCTCGGCCAGCACCGACGACACCGGCGCGGTGAGCGCCACACCGAGCAGCAGCCCGGACCCGCGTACCTCGGCGATCAGCGGGTGGCCCAGCGCCTCGATACCGTGGCGCAACCGCTCGCCGACCCGCTTGACGTTGTCGAGCAGGCCCTCGTTGGCGATGGTCGCCACCACGGCGAGCGCCGCCGCGCAACTGACCGGGTTGCCGCCGAACGTCGTGCCGTGCGAACCGGGCGTGAGCAGGTCCGCGGCGGGACCGAAGGCCAGCGTCGCACCGATGGGCAGCCCACCACCCAGCCCCTTGGCCAGGGTGACCACGTCCGGCTCCACACCCTCGGCCTGGTGCGCGAACCAGTGCCCGGTACGCCCGACGCCGGTCTGCACCTCGTCGAGGACCAGCAGCGCGCCGTGCCTGGCGGTGATCCGTCGGGCCGCGGCGAGGTAGCCGGCCGGCGGGACCAGGACACCGTTCTCACCCTGGACGGGTTCCAGGATCACCATGGCGGTGGCCTCGGAGACGGCCGCGTCGAGGGCGGCGACATCGCCGTAGTCGACGTGGGTCACCTCACCGGGCAGCGGCCGGAACGGGTCGGCCTTGGCCGGTTGGCCGGTCAGCGCGAGGGCGCCCATGGTGCGGCCGTGGAAGCCGCCCCTGGTGGCCACCACGTGGGTGCGGCCGGTACGCCGGGAAAGCTTGAACGCCGCCTCGTTCGCCTCCGCGCCCGAGTTGGCGAAGAATACCCGGCCCGGGCGGCCGGCGAGCGCCAACAGCAGCTCGGCGAGGGCGACCGGAGGCTCGGCCACATAGAGGTTGGAGACGTGTCCAAGGGTCGCTACCTGCTTCGACACCGCCGCCACCACCGCCGGGTGGGCGTGACCGAGGGCGTTGACCGCGATGCCACCCACCAGGTCCAGGTACTCCCGGCCGGCGTCGTCGACCACGACGGCGCCGTGACCGGAGACCAACGCCATCGGCGGCGTGCCGTAGTTGTCCATCATGGAGTGCTTCCACCGCTGCGCCAACGTGCTCATGTCGCGTCCGTCCCGTCTCCCGGCACCACCATCGTTCCGAACCCTTCCGAGGTGAACACCTCAAGCAACGTGGAATGCGCCACCCGGCCGTCGACGACGTGCGCGGCGGGCACTCCCCCACGCACCGCCCGAAGGCATGCCTCCATCTTCGGCACCATCCCCGACTCCAGGCTGGGCAGCAGCTTGGCCAGGTCGTCCGCGGCGATCTCGGAGACCAGGCTGGTGGTGTCCGGCCAGTCCGCGTACAGGCCGGCCACGTCGGTGAGCACTACCAGCTTGCGGGCCCGCAACGCGATGGCCAGCGCCGCGGCGGCGGTGTCCGCGTTGAGGTTGTGCAGCACACCCTCCACGTCCGGCGCCACAGTGGAGATCACCGGGATCCGGCCGGCCTCGATCAGGTCGGTCACCGCTGACACGTCGACCGACTCGACGTCCCCGACCTGACCCACGTCGACCGGCACCCCGTCCACGTACGCCGGACGCCGCACCGCTGTGAACAGCCGGGCGTCCTCGCCGGAGAGGCCGACGGCGTACGGACCGTGCGAGTTGATCAAACCGACCAGCTCCCGGCCCACCTGACCGACGAGCACCATCCGGACCACGTCCATCGCCTCGGCGGTGGTCACCCGCAGACCACCGCGGAACTCGCTGGCGATGCCGAGGCGACCCAGCATGGCGGAGATCTGCGGACCGCCGCCGTGCACCACCACGGGCTTCAGGCCGGCGTAGCGCAGGAAGACCATGTCGGCAGCGAACGCCCGCTGCAACTCCGGGTCGGTCATCGCGTTGCCGCCGTACTTGACCACCACCGTCGAGCCGCTGAAGCGTGCCAACCAGGGCAACGCCTCGATCAACGTCTCCGCCTTCACCTGCGCGCGAGCCAGATCGCTGCTGAGACTCACAGTGCCGGCCTTTCGTTCGCGACTGCCCGACTCCGCTGCGCTGCGTTCCTCGCGCTCACGTCGAGTACGCCGAGTTCTCGTGCACGTACGCGTGGGACAGGTCGTTGGTCCAGATCGTGGCGGCCGACGTACCAGCGTGCAGGTCGATCCGGATGGTCACGTCCCGCCCGGTCAGGTCGACCTTGGAGCGGTCCTCGGCGGCGGCGCCGCGGCGGCACACCCACACCCCGTTGACCGCCACGTCGACCTCGTCCGGCTCGAACGCGGCGGCGGTGGTGCCGACGGCGGCCAGGATCCGACCCCAGTTGGGGTCGTTGCCGAACAACGCCGTCTTGACCAGGTTGTTGCGGGCCACCGTGCGGCCCACCTCGACCGCCTCGTCCTCGTCCGCCGCGCCGACCACGTCGATGGCGATCTGCTTGGTGGCGCCCTCGGCGTCGGCCACCAACTGCTGGGCCAGGTCGTGACAGGCCGCGGTGACAGCGGCGGCCAGCTCGGCCGGCGTCGGCTCGATGCCGCTCGCGCCGCTGGCCAGCAGCAGCACGGTGTCGTTCGTGGACATGCAACCGTCGGAGTCGACCCGCTCGAAGCTGACCCGGGTGGCCGCCCGCAACGCCTCGTCCAGCGTCGCCGGCCCGGCCACCGCGTCGGTGGTCAACACGCAGAGCATGGTGGCCATCCCGGGCGCGAGCATCCCGGCGCCCTTGGCCATACCGCCGACCGTCCAGCCGCTCCCCCGGGTCACAGTGGTCTTCGGCCGGGTGTCCGTGGTCATGATCGCCTCGGCGGCGGCCGGGCCACCGTCGCGGGACAGCCCACGGATCGCCGAGCGGACGCCCGGCAGCAGCTTCGGCATCGGCAGCCGCTCACCGATCAGGCCGGTCGAGCAGACGGCGACCTCACCGGCGCCGAGGATCAACCGTGGGCTGACCGCTGTCAGCGCGGCGGCGGTGTGCTCGGCGGTGGCGTGCGTGTCCTGGAAGCCGGCCGGACCGGTGCAGGCGTTGGCACCACCGGAGTTGAGCACCACGGCGCGGACCACACCGCCCTGCACCACCTGCCGGGTCCAGAGCACCGGCGCGGCCTTGACCCGGTTGGTGGTGAAGACACCGGCCACACCGGCGTCCGGGCCGTCGTTGACCACCAGGGCCACGTCCGCGCCGCCGCTGGTCTTGAGGCCGGCGGCCACACCGGCCGCCCGGAACCCCCGAGGGGTGGTGACACTCACGGGGTGACGCCCCACATCGACAGGCCCGTCGTCTCCGGCAGGCCGAGCATCAGGTTGGCGTTCTGTACGGCCTGACCGGCCGCGCCCTTGCCCAGGTTGTCCAACGCGCTGAGCACGATCAGACGACCCGAGTCGACGTCGACGGTGGCCTGAAGGTGACACGAGTTGGAGCCCAGGGTGGCGGCGGTGTGCGGCCAGCGGCCCTCCGGCAGCACGTGCACGAACGGCGCGTCCGCGTACGCCCGGGCCAGCACCTCCTGCGGGTCGACGCCGCGCGCCGGCACCGCGGTGACGGTGGCCAGGATGCCGCGCGGCATCGGTGCCAAGACCGGGGTGAACGACAGGCCGGTCGCGCCGGTGGCCTGCTTGATCTCCGGGACGTGCTGGTGGGTGCCCACCCGGTACGGCGACATGTCGCCCATCACCTCGCTGGCCAACAGGTGCGGCTTGGCCGCCCGGCCGGCGCCGGAGGTGCCGGAGGCGGCGACCACCACCACGTCGGCGGGGTTGGCCGCGCCGTCGGCGATCAGCGGCGCGAGCGCCAGGGTGATCGCGGCGGCGTAGCAGCCGGTGTTCGCCACCCGGGTGGAGCCGGCGATCAGCTCCCGCTGGCCGGGCAACTCGGGCAGGCCGTAGGTCCACTGGCCGGCGTGCGTGCCGCCGTAGTACTGCGCCCAGGCGTACGGGTCGGCCAGCCGGTGGTCGGCGCCCAGGTCGACGATCCGCACCTCGGCCGGAAGCTGGGCCGCGAGAGCCGCCGACTGGCCGTGCGGCAGGGCAAGGAAGACCAGGTCCGCGTCGGCCAGGATCGTCGGATCGGTCTCGCCGAGCACCAGGTCGAGCCCGGTGAGCTGCGGGTGCACCACGTCGACGCGGTGCCCGGCCTGGCTGTGTGCGGTGGCGGCGACAAGGTCGAACTCCGGGTGCCCGGCGATCAGGCGCAGGAGTTCACCCCCGGCGTACCCGCTCGCTCCAGCGACCGCGACTCGGATCCCCATACTCACCTCCGCATGACTATGCAGCGAAGGCTAGCAGCACTACGTGGTGACTGCAATTTTATGTGGAGTACTGCATGAACGTACGACCGGTTGGAGCGCTGGGATGGCTGTCGAAGAAGTACGGCAGCCAACGCTGACAGAACGCGCCGAACGGCCGGACCGCGGGACAGACCCGCCGGCTGAGGCCGGACAGGGACACCACGTCCCGCCGGTCGGTCTGGTGGAACAGGCCGATGGTGACGTCGAAGACGCCGCGTCGCACGGCGGCCTGGACACCCGCGGCGAGGATGTCCGCATCCAACTCGTCGACGGTGGCGTCCCGCCTGAGCAACTCGCCGGCCACGGCCGGCAACAGGTTGTTGCCGACGACCGTGATCAGTTTCGGATTCGGCACGAGATCGATGACTGACGACGAATAGCCCGAGACGTTGACGAAGGCCTCGGTGAAGGGCAGCAGGACCTTCGCCGTGCCCCAGGCCTCGACCAGTTCCGACGCCGACCGCGACACCTCGTCGACCAGGTACAGATGGGTGGCGAGGACGGCGTACCGGACACGCGGATCGCCGGCCAGCAGCTGCGCGACCCGGAACTCCTCAGCGCTGAAGCAGAGCCGGGCGAGCATGTAGACGCGGGCCAACTCGCGCGCCTCGGCGGTCGTCAACAACACCTCGGCCGACCCCGCGCGCGGCGAGGGGACGCCCGACGACGACCGGCGCGAACGCCGGCCCTCCTCGTCCACGGCGCCGATCGCATCGTGGAGCGTCGAGAGGACGCTGCCGGCCGGCAGCGGTGGAGCGTCCAGGCCACCCCGACACAGGTGAACAAGGTCCGGCCAGTGCGTCGACAAGCGGCTCATGACATCCCGGCACGCCTCGGCGTGGGACTGACCCCGTCGTGACGCGAGCCGCTCGATGCCGCGGAGCAGGCGCTCGGCCGGCGAGCCCGGGGTGGTCTCCTCGCGTAGCCGAACGACAGCGGCCGGCAGGCTCCGGTCGGCCGTCAGCCCGAAGTAGCCGTCGAGGGTGTCGAGGTCGGCCGCGCCGAAGCGCACCGCCACCGGCTTCCCCGTCACCACCCGCTTCCAGTAGTGCGCGCTGAGGGCGGCGGGATCCGCCAGCAGCGCGCCGAGATCGCCGGACTCCGGCGACGGTCGCCCCGGCGGCAGCACACGCCGCAGCAACGCGCGAACGAAATCGTCGTTGCGCGCGGTCACCTCGGCGGAAGCGGCCTGGAACCAGACCTCGGACGCCAGCTTGGCGGTCTGCCTCTCCTCGTTCACGGATTCGAGGTAGGTGTCCAGCTTCTCCTTCTCCGGGTGTGTCGGGCGTTCGCCCAGCGAGGAGGCCGCCAGCCGGAGGTACATCCCGAACAACTCGCCAGTGATCTCGCGGCCCGCAGCGCCCAGGTCGAAGAGGTCGTCGGCCAGCACGGAGCCGAGGGCACCGAACACACACCCGGTGGTCAGCGACGCGTCGTCGGCGACGTCAGCGGCCGCGACGCACAGATCGACGATGAAGCGCCGCAGGGACAGCGCCGCCGCGTTCCCGTCGGTCGAACCCCAGATCGGGCCGGCGGGCCGGGACGCGACCGCCGTCGACAGGAGCCGCTGCAGAGCGACCAGCACGCCGTGCAGTTCCTCGGCGAGTTCACTGACCGGCCGGCGCTGTGGCGCTGACTGCGCGCGCAGGACCGCAGCGAGGTCGTACCGCGTGACGATGTCCCGGATGTGCTCCGGCGCCATCTCCCGGATCACGATCCGCGCCCGCTTGCGCACCTCCTCCCGCAGGTCGGTGTAGAGCGGCATGTTGAGGGCGCCCTGCAGGTCGTACTGAATACGCAGAACGAGTCGCTGCGCGATGGGCGCGTCGTCGTCGACGGCCGTGGCCAGCGTGGCGCGGCGAAGTCGGTCGAGGGAAACCCCCGCGCTCTGCCGCTCGTACCAGGCGCGAAAGCCCTCGTCGCGCAGGAGATGACGGTCCGGGTCGACGACGAAGCCGGGCCTGGACGCGGCAGCCGCGAGCGCCGCGACGACCCGGGGCATCTCGTCGGCGAGAAGCTCCAGGAAGGGACGCCCGTCCCCGGTCGCCAACAGGAACCGGTCGAGAGCCGACCCCGAGAGGTCCCCGGCGCCGAGGAAGCCGGTGCCCTCGTCGGTCCGGTGGAACGCCGCCATGATCGCACTGCGTGACCCGCCAGCGGACGTACGGTACCGGTGATGGACCAGCCGACTCGCGGCGAAGATCGTGTGACACGGCGTCGCGATGTCCTGAAGATGGACGACTCTCGGGCGGCCGTCGTCGAAGAAACGGGCCTGGGCGGCGAGCGCCTCGTCCACCCGGGCCTGAGAGGGAAAGATGCAGCTGTCCTCGTCGCTCCACGCGGTGCCGTCGTCGTCGACGAAGCACTGCCGCAGGAGCCGATTCGTGCGGGGCAGGTAGGTGAGCCCCTGCCCCGAGGGCCCTCGACCGGTGCCCATCGTCCAGGTGACGATCACCTTGAACTCGTCCATGAAGGGGCTGTTGTCGACGTGCAGGGTGTTGTCCCGCGCCACGACGTCGAGTGGCTGCGTGTCCTTCGCCCGCAAGTCGATGATCTTCACGGGTCCGCCGAGGGCGTGCGCGACGAGCGCGACCAGCAGCGGATGAGCGAACGCCTCCCGGAATTCCGGATGCTCGACCAGGGAGCCCGCGTCCGCGACGTTCAGGTAGTTGTGCAGCGAGCCACGGCTGCCCCTGGTGTCGATCGCCGAGTCGTACGCCCGCCGCGCGGGGTCGAAACGCTCGGGCGGGACGAGCCCGGCGAAGCTGAGCGCACCCTCGGCCGCGAGGTTCCCGCTCAGCGAGGCGAAGGTGTCCCGGAGGAGCGGAGCGGCCGCCTCCGCCCGGCACGCACCGTCGACGATCGCCTCGATCTCGCGTCGGAACCTCGTGGCTTCCCGCTCCCGCCGCAGTTGCCGATACGACGCAGGGCTGGCCAGCTCGTCAGCCGGGACGAGCGGCGCGTACCGAGGACTCATATCGCCGGACTCCCGACCACCAACGTCGACTGGGTGAGATCCGGGTAGTGCTCCAGGCGGGCCAGCGCCCGTCGGACCTCTTCCACGGCGCTGACGTTTCCGCACTGACCGTACGCCTGTTCGAGTTGGTCCAGGATCGTCCGGACGGAACGGAAGTTGCCGAGGGACTCCTCGACCCGCCAGGCCCGCTCCAACCAGGTGCAGCCCTCCTCGACCTCGCCCGACCGGAGGCCGCTCGCGCCGAGCAGACGCAGGGCCAGCGCCCGGCCGTAGTCGTTGCCGCGCTCCTCGCACATGGCGAGGCTGCGCAGGCCGAGCCCTCGGGCCCAGGAACAGTGGCCCAGTTCGTTCAGGGCTCGGGCCGCGTCGTACAGCCCGCGGGCCTCGCGGACGACATTGTTGCCGTTCCTGGATTGCCGGGCCGCCCGCAGCCCCCAGCGCAGCGCGTCCCGGTAGTCACCCGACCGGAGACAGAGCTCGGCCATGGCGTGATGCGACGACGCCCGACCGGAATCGTCGCCGGACGCCGCCTCCAGCGCCATGGAGGCGCGCAACTGCTCCTTCGCCGGCTCAAGCTGGCCGATGTCCGCGTAGGCACGCCCCAGGGCGCGTCGGGACAGCGCCTCCATCGCCGGGTCACCGCCGGCCGCCGCGGCAACGGCTTCCCGCTGGACGGACAGCGTTCTCGTGACGTCCTGACGCCAGTAGAGGAACGTGTTGAGTGCCCGTGCGAACCGGGTGATGAAGGCGAAGTCGTCGTCGGCCCGGGCCTGCTCGATGAGGTAGGTGATGGCCGCGGTGATCGACTCGAACCAGGAGAGGGCCTGCGCCACTGTGAAGCTGGCCGACCCGGCGACAGTCAGCAGCTCCTGGTCCACGGGCAGGGAGTCCCGGTGTGGATCGATGGCGCGATCGGCGGCGTAGCTCAACGCCAGGTAGACGGTGCGGATGCGGCGCGCGGTCAGCTCCTGCTCGGCGGGGTCCAGTACCTGCCCGAGCGTCTCCGCGAGATAGGCCTTCATCAGGTCGTGGAAGCGGTAACGGCCGGGGCTGATCTCGTCGATGAGGGATGCCAGGCACAGGGATTGGAGAGTGCGGTCACACACCCGCCGTGGCTGGTCGAGGACGAGGCAGAGCACCGCCACCGAGCATTCGTTGCTGGGCAGCATGGACGCGACGTAGAGGACCTTCGTCGTTGCCGCGTCGAGGTCGTCGAGCGACCAGGAGATGACGCGACCGACCTCGATGCCCAGGCCGGCGTCATCGAGGAAGCGAAGTGGGCTCTGTTCCTCCTCGATTCCCCTCGCGGCGTCGTCGATCGTCCAGGTGGTCTGGATGGCGAGCTTCGCCGAGACGATGGCCAGCGCCAACGGATGCCCCTCCAGAAGCTGCACGATGCGTTGGGCGGCGGCCTGCTCCCGTTCGACGCGGACGAACCCGACGCGTTCGGCGATCAGCTCCACCCCCTCGTCGAGGGTGAGCAACGGAAGTTTGATGACCCGGGCGTCGTGACGAACGCTCATCTCCGGGATCGCCCGGCGGCTGGTGACCACCAGCACCGACCCGAAGCCCGGCACCAGGTCGCGAACCTGCTCGTACGAGCCCACGTTGTCCACGATCACGAGGCACCGCCGGCCGGCGGTGACGGCGCGGAAGACACCGCCCCACTCCGCCTCGTTGTCCGGAAGGTCGGACCGGTTGATCCCCAGCGTGGCCAGGAAGCTGCGCAGGGCGTCCCGGGTCTCGATGCGCGGTGTGCCGGAGTACGCGCACATGTCGACGAAGAACTGCCCGTCGGGGTATTCGGCGATGCGCGAGCTGGCCCAGGCGACAGCGAGGGTGGTCTTCCCCGAGCCGGCCAGACCCCACACCATGCAGCAGCGCGAGCCCGGCGTCGTCATCGCCTCGTCCATCTCGTGCAGCAGGTGGTGCCTGCCGACGATCCTCCCGATGCCGCCCGGGAGCATGTGCGGTGGCTCGGGGACGCGCACCGCCGCTCGCGGCTGTTCGACGTAGATCGGGCCGGAGGAGCCCACCTGGAGGACCTGGTGCGCCGACAGTCCCTCGGCCATGTTGTGCGACGAGCTTCCGGAGGCGGGCTCCATGTCGGTCACCTCCGGCTACATCGTGATGTCGCCGACGCGCTGGGCCTGCACCAGCTTGCCCACGTTGCTGGAGGCCACCACGTTCGTGCTGCCGATCGACGTCGCCCCCTGCCGGAGCTCCCGCAGGAACTCCGGATCCTCGGCCGCGCACCGGGTCAGGAGCACACGGAGTCGCGCCATGTCGTCCGCTGAGACGTCGCCCTGCGCCACCCGGTCCAGGGATTCGAGCATCCCCGCCGGCTCGTCGCTGCGGACGAACCGCCGCCGGATCAGGTCGACGAGTGCTGCCCCGGACCCCTCGGCGATCTTGACGAGCGCCGCGGCGACGATTGCCTCGATCATGCGCTGCTCCTTGCCTGAAGCCCTGCGACAGGCGTCGGCGCTCACCCCTTCGCCAGGCAAGGCTACCGATTCGTATCGACCTCGGAAAGGCTCGTGACATGGTCGGCAACGTCGACGCCGAGCCTCCGGCCGGTCACCCGAAGGCCACTTCGCATCGACGCCGACGCATGCCACCGGCGACTGATGCCTGGTGCCAGCCACGACGGCCCGACCACTGGGCCATCGCCGCCGACGAGGGCCGGCGCGGCCTGTCGGAAGCCCGACACGGCGCAGCCGACGGCGAAACGACGACGGCCCCGCTACCCGCTGCCGGGTACCGGGGCCGTCGTGGGTCGCGTCAGGCGCCGCGCAGGGTGGCGCCGAGGCGCTCCGCCGCGACGGCGACCGCCGCGTCCCGTGCCGCGACCGCCTCCTCGACGGTGAGCGTCCGGTCCGGTGCCCGGAAGGTGAGCTTGTACGCCAGCGACCGGCGGCCGGCGCCGAGCTGCGCGCCGGAATACACGTCGAACAGCCGCACGTCCTCCAGCAGCTCACCGGCGCCCGCCTCCAGCGCCCGGCGCACCTGCTCCGCCGGCACCGACTCGTCCACCACCAGGGCCACGTCGATCAGCGCCGGCGGGAAGCCGGAGACCGTCGGCGCTGGCGTGACCGGGGTCGGCGGCAGCGTGTCGAGGTTCAGCTCCATCGCGCTGGTGCGGCGGGGCAGTTCCAACGCCGCGACCACCACCGGGTGCAGCTCGCCGGCGTGTCCGACGACCGAGCCGTCGACCCGCAGCTCGGCGCAGCGACCCGGGTGCCACGGGGCGTACTCGGCGGCGCGCACCTCGACCCGCTCGTCGGGGATCCCGGCGGCGGCCAACACGTCACGGGCCGCCTCGATCGCGTCCGCCCAGCCGGCCGGTCGGCCCGGACCCCACCAGCCGGCCGGGTCCAGGTCGCCGGAGAGCACCACCGCGACGTGCACCGGCTGCGCCGGCACCACCGCGTCGGCGGCTGCGAACTCCTCGTCGGTGGGGCGTCGGTCCACGCCCATCGCCGGCGGGCTGCCGGCGCCGACGCGCGGGTGGAAGACCGCACCGATCTCGTAGAGGGCCAGGTCGCGGTGACCCCGGCCGAGGTTGCGCTTGAGGATGCCGAGCAGCGGGCCGAGCAGCGTGGTGCGCAGCAACGGCTCCTCCTCGGACAGTGGGTTGGCCAGTCGCACCGCAGGCCGGCGCGAATCGTCGGCCGGCAGGCCGAGCTGGTCGGCCAGCTCCGGCGACACGAACGGGTGCGCGAGCACCTCCACGTACCCCCGCTCGGCCAGCGACCCGGCGACGGCCCGGCGGCGACGCTGCCGCGGGGTCAGACCGCGCCCCGGGGGCGCGGTCGGCAGCACCGACGGCACCCTGTCGTACCCGTCGAGGCGGACCACCTCCTCGACCAGGTCGGCCGGGTCGGTCAGGTCGGGCCGCCAGGTCGGCGGGGTGACGCTCAGCACCGCCCCGACGCCGCTGGCCACGCCGACCGCGCCCGGATCCTCGGACAACCGGTCCGCGCCCTGCGCGACAGTGCAGCCGACCCGCTCCAGCAGGGCGACCACCCGCGCCGGCGGGTACTCGACGCCGACCCGCCGGGTCGGCAGGTCAGCCGGAAGACTGATCGGGGTACGCGGCCGGACGTGGTCGATGTCCAGGATCTCCGCGCCCGGGGTGCCCCCGCCGTGCTCGGTGAGCAGCCGCACGGCACGCTCCAGCGCGACCAGCGCCACAGCCGGGTCGACGCCCCGCTCCCAACGCTTCGCGGCCTCGCTGAACAGCTTGTGCCGGCGGGCGGTGCGCCCGACCATCGCCGGGTCCCAGTGCGCCGCCTCGAAGAGCACAGTGGTGGTGCCCGCGACGACCTCACTGGTCTCGCCGCCCATCACCGCGGCGAGGGAGATCGGGCCCGTGTCGTCGCAGATCACCATGTCGTCGGCGGTGAGCACCCGGTTGACCCCGTCGAGGGTGGTCAGCTTCTCCCCCGCCTCGGCCCGACGGACCACCAGCGGCCCGGCGATCCGGTCGGCGTCGAAGGCGTGCATCGGCTGGCCCAGCTCCAACATCACGTAGTTGGTGATGTCGACGGGCAACGAGATGCTGCGGATGCCGGCGGTGACGAGCCGCTGCTGCATCCAGGACGGGGTGGGCGCGGTCGGGTCGACCCCGCGGACCAGGCGGGCCGTGAACCTGTCACAGCCGACCGTGTCGCGGACCTCCACCGGGTACGCCGGCGTCTCGGTGCCCGCCGGGGCCGGCACCCGGGCCGGGTCGCGCAGCGGCACGTCGAACGCGTGCGACAGCTCCCGGGCCAGGCCGCGCAGGCTCAGCGCGTACCCCCGGTCGGGGGTGATCTCCAGATCGAGGACGACGTCGTCGAGGCCGACCACCGGGCGCGCGTCGTCGCCCGGCTTGGCCGTCACGTCCGGCCCCAGCACGATGATGCCGGAGTGGTCGTCGCCCAGGCCCAGCTCCTTGGCCGAGCAGATCATGCCCGCCGAGTTGTGCCCGTACGTCTTGCGGGCGCCGATCGCGAAGCCGCCGGGCAGCACACCGCCGGGCAGGATCACCACCACCCGGTCACCCGGGGCGAAGTTACGGGCACCGCAGACGATCTCCTGCGGCTCGCCGGTGCCGTTGGCGGCACCCACGTCGACCCGGCAGAAGCGGATCGGCTTCTTGAAGCCGGTGAGCTCCTCGATCTCGCGGACCTCACCGACGACCAACTGGCCGGTGACGGTCTCGGCCAGGTCCACAGCGGACTCGACCTCGATGCCGAGGTCGACAAGGGCCTGCTCCAGGTCACCGGTGGGCAGGTCGGCGGGGAGGTCGACGTACTCCCGCAGCCAACTGACAGAAACTCGCATGACTTCAGACCACCGTTCCCGTGTCTCGTACCCGCATCGCCTACGCCCCGGTCCCGAGCGCGCGGCTGAACCGCACGTCGCCCTCGAAGAGATGGCGGATGTCGCTGACCCCGTGCCGGACCATCAGGGTCCGGTCGATGCCCATGCCGAACGCGAATCCGGAGTAGACCTCCGGGTCGACGCCGCAGGCGCGCAGCACCCGGGGGTTGACCATGCCGCAGCCACCCCACTCGACCCACTGCGGGCCGTCACGGTGCTCCGGGAACCACACGTCGAACTCCGCCGACGGCTCGGTGAACGGGAAGTAGTGCGGCCGCCACCGGGTCTTCGCCTCCGGGCCGAACATCGCCCGGGCGAAGTGGTCCAACGTGCCCCGCAGGTGCGCCATCGTGATGCCCTTGTCGACCACCAGGCCCTCGGCCTGGTGGAACACCGGGCTGTGGGTGGCGTCGATCTCGTCGGTGCGGTAGACGCGACCCGGCACGATCACGTAGATCGGCGGCTTGCGGCTGAGCATCGTGCGGGTCTGCACCGTCGAGGTGTGCGTACGCAGCACCAGGCCGGAGCCCTCCGGTGCGATGTGGAAGGTGTCCATCAACCCGCGTGCCGGGTGGTCGGCGGGGATGTTCAAGGCGTCGAAGTTGACCCACTCCAGGTCGACCTCGGGCCCCTCGGCCACCTCGTAGCCCATCCCGACGAAGAGGTCGCTGATCGACTCCATCAGGGTGCTCAACGGGTGCCGGGCGCCACGCGGACGCCTGTCGTAGGGCAGGGTGACGTCCACCCGCTCCTCGACCAGCACCCGCTCGGCCTGCTCGCGCTCCACCACCTCGGCGCGGTCGGCGTACGCGGTCTCGATCGCCCGGCGGGCCTCGTTGACCCGCTTGCCGGCGTCGGACTTCGCGGCCGGCGGCAGCGCGCCGATCTCCCGGCGAGCGAGGGAGACCGGTGACCGGTCACCCAGGTGCACCGAGCGCAGCGCGGTCAGCGCGTCCGGGTCGGCGGCCGCGGTGAACGCCTTCGTGGCGTCCGCGACGGCCTCGTCCAGGGCGGCGGGGTCGAGCAGGGCGACCTGCTTCGGGTCGTACGGATCGTTGCGGTAGCTCATGGCGTACGGGCACTCCCTCACGGCGGCGCCAGCCCTCACCGGGGCGGCTAGGCGAGTCTACGGACGCGCGGCTGTGCCGCAGCCCGCCGGTAGGAGTTGCGCAGGGAGCAGGTCAGGCCCGCCGCCCGCCGACACCGGCGGGCTGGCTAAACGAACGCCGTGTCGCGTTCATGGACGGACGCTCTCCCCTGCTGTCAGTCGCGCCGGAGGCAATCACCCTCAGCGCTGCGCTCTCGCTGAAGCGTACAGGCAGACCGCGGCGGCGGCAGCCAGGTTGAGGCTCTCCGCGCGCCCGTACAGCGGCACCCGCACCGTGGTGTCGGCGGCGGCGGTCAACTCCTCGGACAGGCCGTGCGCCTCGGAACCGAACAACCAGGCAGTCGGCCCGACGAGCCGACCGTAGTCGGTCAGGTCGTCCAGGTCACTGTCGCCGTACCCGGTGGTGGCGAAGATCGACAGCCCGGCGGCGCGCAGCGCCTCGACCACCGCGACCGGGTCTGGGGCGCGGACCACGTCGACGTGGAAGAGGCTGCCGGCCGAGGCCCGCACACACTTGCCGTTGTACGGGTCGACGGCGTCACCGGCGAAGATCACCGCACCCGCGCCGGCCGCGTCGGCGGTGCGCAGGACAGTGCCGGCGTTGCCCGGGTCACGGATCTCGGCGAGCACCGCCACCAGCCGGGGACCGCCAGCGAGGGCCTGCTCCAGCGACACGTCCAGGTGCCGGCAGACGGCCACCAGCCCCTGCGGGGCGACCGTCTCGGCCAGCGCCGCGATGGCCTCGTCGGTCACCTCGGAGACCGGCACGTCGGCGCGGGCCGCCGTGGCGGCCAACTCCGGATACCGGTCGAGGGCTGTGGTCGTACCGAACAGTTCGGTGACCACCCCCGGCCGCGCGAGGGCCTCGCGGACCGCCTGCGGGCCCTCGGCCAGGAAACGGCCGGTGGCGTCGCGGTCCCGGCGGCGTTGCAGGCGGCGGGCGGCGACAACCCTGGGGGTACGCGGGGTGAAAGCCATGATGTGCGCTCCTCCGGCACGATTGAGGCGCCCCCCGGACGGCGGTGCCGACACGGGAGACGCCTCGCTCTGGTGCGTGGGGATCAGGCGGCCTGAGCCGCCGCGCCGCCGGTGCCCTCGGCCGTGACCGCGGCCCGGGCCAGCTCGACGATCGCCGCGAAAGAGGCGGCGTCGTTGACAGCCATGTCGGCCAGGATCTTGCGGTCGACCTCGATGCCGGCCAGACGCAGGCCCTGGATCAGACGGTTGTAGGTCATCCCGTTGGCCCGGGCGCCCGCGTTGATCCGCTGAATCCACAGCTGCCGGAAGTCGCCCTTGCGGTCGCGACGGTCCCGGTAGGCGTACTGCATCGAGTGCAGCACCTGCTCCTTGGCCTTGCGGTACAGGCGGGAGCGCTGACCGCGGTAACCACTCGCGGACTCCAGCAGGGTACGACGCTTCTTCTGGGCGTTTACAGCCCGCTTGACGCGTGCCATCTCAACTCCTAATTACGTAAGGTGGCGCGCGTCAGCGGCCGAGCAGCTTCTTGATGCGCTTGACGTCGGCCTTGGCCAGCACGACCGTGCCGGTCAGCCGGCGGGTCTGGGTGGAGGGCTTCTTCTCCAGGTTGTGGCGGAGGCCGGCCTGCTGGGCAACGATCTTGCCCTTGCCGGTCACCTTGACCCGCTTACCCATACCCGTGTGGCTCTTCATCTTCGGCATGTGGAACGTCTTCTCCCCTGTTACTCGCCGCTGGTGTCGGCGGCGAGGCCGGTGTCACCGGCTGCTGCGGTCTCGCTGACCGCCGCGGTCTCATCGGCTTCCGGAGTGGCGGACTCGTCCGCTGCCCGGTCCCGAGGTCCGCCGCGAGACGCCGTAGCGGCGACCGCGGAGGCCTTGACGGCCCGATGCGGGGCGAGAACCATGATCATGTTTCGGCCGTCCTGCTTCGGAGCGGCCTCGACGTATCCCAGTTCCGTGATCTCGGATTCGAGCCGGCGCAGGAGCCGGTAACCCAGCTCCGGGCGGCTCTGCTCGCGACCGCGGAACATGATCGTCACCTTGACCTTGTCGCCCGCCTTGAGGAACCGCACCACGTGACCCTTCTTGGTCTCGTAGTCGTGCGGGTCGATCTTCGGCCGAAGCTTCATTTCCTTGATGACGGTCTGCTGCTGATTACGCCGCGCTTCGCGCGCCTTGAGTGCGCTCTCGTACTTGAACTTGCCGAAGTCCATGAGCTTGCACACCGGCGGGCGCGCCATCGGCGCAACCTCGACCAGGTCCAGATCGACGTCCGCGGCCAGCTGAAGAGCGCGCTCCAGCGGGACGATGCCCACCTGCTCACCCTCTGGGCCGACCAGTCGGACCTCACGTGCCCGGATCTGCTCGTTCACGCGTGGTTCGACGCTGATGGGGCCTCCTCGAGTCGTTTCTGCTCTGTCGCCGACCCCTGCGGCTCCCGGGAGGGAACCAACCCGAAAAGCAGAAGGCCCCGGCGCATGCCAGGGCCCGCTCGACCGGTCAGCACGATCACAAGGATCGCGCACCCGGCACCGGGACATGCCCGGAACCGGTGACCGGACCCGGCCACCGTAGCGGCGACTCGGGTGGGAGCAGGCGCTCCGCTTTCAAGGCTGTCTGCTCGCACGCGGAGACAGCCTGGTCGACTCGATAACACTACACCGGCGCCCCGACGACCCCCAAACCGGGCATGACCTGCGGCCTCGTGTCGGCGTGGTCGGCCGTCGGTGTGGCCCGGTCATCGGTGTCGGCCGGTCATCGGTGTGGCCCGGTCATCGGCGCGGTCGTGCGCCGATCCGGGGTCAGCGACCGACGGCGCGTTCGGCGAGGCGGGCCTGGTGAGCCTCGTGCAGCCGACGCAGCGCGCGGACCCCGTCGACTGCCAACTCCTTGTCCGCGGCCTGCAACGCGACCATCGGCAGCAGGTCGTCATCGTGCAGCTCCAGGCTGGCCCACGGCGCACCCCGGTCGAAGCGGACACCCCGGACAACCTCCCAGGGCAGCTCGTACGAGCTGATGACGTTACGAACCCGGATGCCCCGCGCGTCCGCCTCCACCCGGGGACGGGTGAACAGCAGGAAGCCCAGCGCACCGAAGATGCCCAGGCCGATCATGGCGATCTGGTCGCCGCGCTGGAAGCTGCCGTAACCGTCGCCGGTCGGGCCGCTCAGCGACGTGGCGACCAGACCGAACACCACCACCAGGGCAGCCGCCGCCGACCAGCAGACCACGCGGATTCGGCGGGGCTTCAGGCGGACCAGCTCGGTTTCACTCACCCCACCAGTCTGCCACCCGCACTGGCCCAGCAAACGCACCACCCGCCGAGCCCACCACCCCGAGCCCGAACCCAGGGCCCCGGGCCAGTCCAGGTCCAGGCCCGGCCAGTCCAGGTCCAGGGCCGGCCAGTCCAGGTCCAGGCCCAGGGCCGGCCAGTCCAGGCCCAGGGCCGGCCAGTCCAGGTCCAGGGCCGGCCAGTCCAGGCCCAGGCCCAGTCCAGGCCCGTCCAGTCCAGTCCAGGCCAGGTCCAGGCCCAGAACAGTCCGGCCTGCCGCCTGCCGCCCGCCGCCCGCCGCCCG
>NZ_JAKKFH010000034.1 GCF_022230925.1 Micromonospora alfalfae
GACGGAGAGCGGGACGCGGACCTGGTGGTCGCCCAGGCCCGCGACTTCGTGGCCCAGAGGCCCGGCGGGCTGGAGGCCCCGATCGCGCAGGGCGGCACCACGGTCTCCGGTGGGCAGCGGCAGCGCCTGGCCATCGCCCGGGCCCTGGTCCGGCAACCGGAGATCTACCTCTTCGACGACTCGTTCTCCGCGCTCGACCTGGGCACCGACGCGCGGCTGCGAGCGGCCCTGCGGCCGGTCACCGCACAGGCGGCTGTGGTCATCGTGGCCCAGCGGGTCTCCACGATCATCGACGCCGATCAGATCATCGTCCTGGAAAACGGAGGGGTCGTCGGAGTGGGACGACATGCGGAGTTGTTGGACACCTGCCCGACGTACGCCGAGATCGTGGCCTCGCAGCAGACCACGGAGGTGGCGGCATGAGCGAGCGTGACGAGCCGCGCACCGCGGCCGTACCCAGTCAGAAGCCGGCCGGCGACGGACGGACGCCGGACGAGACCACGCAGCAACCAGGCGGGGAAACCGCGCCGGAGACCGGCACTGGCGCGCCGACGCCGAAGCGGCTGCCCGGCGGTCAGCGCGGCGGCCCGGGATGGATGAGCGCCGGAATGCCCGCCGAGAAGTCGATGAACTTCGGGCCGTCGGCCCGGCGGTTGCTCGGGCGGCTGCGCTCGCACCGACTGCACCTGGCCGCGATCATCACGTTGGCCCTGGTGAGTGTCGGGTTCAGCGTTGCCGGGCCGAAGATCCTCGGCCACGCCACCGACCTGATCTTCACTGGGGTGATCGGTCGGCAACTGCCGGCAGGCACCACCGCCGAGCAGGCCGTCGCGGCGGCCCGGGCCAGCGGCAACAGCAGCTTCGCCGACATGCTGGCCCGGATGGACGTGGTGCCCGGGGTGGGCATCGACTTCAGCGCCCTGAGTCGGGTGCTGCTGCTGGCGCTCGGGCTCTACCTGGCGGCGAGCCTGCTGTCCTGGTGGCAGGGTTGGCTGCTCAACGGGGTGGTCCAGCGCACAGTGCTGCGGCTGCGCGCCGAGGTGGAGGAGAAGCTCAACCGGCTGCCGCTGCCCTACTTCGACAGGCAGCCGCGCGGTGAGCTGCTCAGCCGGGTCACCAACGACATCGACAACATCTCCACCAGCCTCCAGCAGACCCTCAGCCAGCTGCTCACCTCGCTGCTGACAGTCGTCGGCGTGCTGGCCGTGATGTTCTGGATCTCGCCGGTGCTGGCCCTGGTGGCCCTGGTCGCGGTGCCGCTGTCGGTGCTGGTCACCCAGCGCATCGCCAAGCGCTCGCAGAAGCAGTTCATCGCCCAGTGGACGCACACCGGCGAGTTGAACGGCCAGATCGAGGAGGCGTACACCGGTCATGAGCTGGTGAAGGTCTTCGGCCGGCAGCGTGAGGTCGAGGCCGCGTTCCACGCGAAGAACGAGGAGTTGTTCCGGGCCAGCTTCGGAGCGCAGTTCATCTCCGGGATCATCATGCCGTCGATGATGTTCATCGGAAACCTGAGCTACGTGGCGATCGCCGTGGTCGGCGGGCTGCGGGTCGCCTCCGGCACGATGAGCCTCGGTGACGTGCAGGCGTTCATCCAGTACTCCCGCCAGTTCACCCAGCCGCTCACCCAACTCGCCTCGATGGCCAACCTGCTCCAGTCCGGGGTGGCGTCGGCCGAGCGGGTCTTCGCGGTGCTCGACGCGGACGAGCAGACCCCCGACCCGGTCGCGCCGGCCCGGGTCACCGACCCGCACGGTCGGGTCGAGTTCGAGCACGTCTCGTTCCGCTACGAGCCGGACAAGCCGCTGATCGACGACCTTTCGCTGGTCGCCGAGCCCGGACACACGGTGGCCATCGTCGGCCCGACCGGTGCCGGCAAGACCACCCTGGTCAACCTGGTGATGCGGTTCTACGAGCTGGACGCGGGCCGGATCACGCTCGACGGGGTGGACATCACCACGATGCGCCGCGACGACCTGCGCGGCCGGATCGGCATGGTGCTCCAGGACACCTGGCTGTTCGGCGGCACCATCCGCGACAACATCGCCTACGGGCGACCGGACGCGACCGAGGAGGAGATCCTCGCCGCCGCCCGGGCCACCTTCGTGGACCGGTTCGTGCGCAGCCTGCCCGACGGCTACGACACAGTCATCGACGAGGAGGGCAGCAACGTCAGCGCCGGCGAGAAGCAGCTCATCACCATCGCACGGGCGTTCCTCGCCGAGCCGTCACTGCTGATCCTCGACGAGGCCACCAGCTCGGTGGACACCCGCACCGAGGTGCTGCTGCAACGGGCGATGGCCGCGCTGCGCTCAGACCGGACCAGCTTCGTGATCGCGCACCGGCTCTCCACCATCCGCGACGCCGACCTGATCCTGATGATGGAGGACGGTCGGATCGTCGAGCAGGGCACCCACGAGCAGTTGCTCGCCGCCCAGGGCGCGTACCACAGGCTCTACCGCTCGCAGTTCACCGGCGCGGTCGTCGACGACGAGCCGGCCGCCGAACCGGCGGCGGTCTAGAACATGTGGCAGCGCCCCGGGACGGCCGGCGACTCAGCCCTGCGGCAGCAGGTCGGTCGCGCGGGCGGCGACCTGCCCGCCGATCAGGGCGAGAGCCTCGTCGGCGGGCATCGGCGCCAGGGCGCGGCCGCCGCGCAGGCGCAGCGCGAGGTGCCCGTCGGCCACCTCCCGGGCACCCAACACCCCGAGGTACGGGACGCGGCGGCTGACCGCGTCCCGTACCCGGGCGCCCAGCGAGCCGGCGGCGTCGACAGCGACCCGCAGGCCGGCGTCGCCCGCCCGTCGGGCCAGGTCGGCCGCCGCGTCGACCTGACCGTCGTTGACCGGCAGCAACACCAACTGGATGGGCGCGTACCAGGCCGGGAACGCCCCCTCGTGCACCTCGATGAGGTACGCGAACAGCCGCTCCATGCTGCCGACCAGGCTGCGGTGCACCATCACCGGCCGACGCCGGCTGCCGTCCGAGTCGGTGTACGACAGGTCGAACCGTTCCGGCTTGTCGAAGTCCAGCTGGATGGTGGAGATGGTCGACTCCCGGCCTGCGGCGTCGACGATCTGAACGTCGATCTTCGGACCGTAGAAGGCGGCCTCCCCCGGCGCCTCGACGTACTCCACCCCGGCCAGCGCCTCCCGGAGCAACTCCTCGGCGCGGGCCCACTGCGCGTCGTCGCCGACGTACTTCTCGCCCGGCCCGCGCAGCGACAGCCGGAACCCGGCCGGCCGGACACCGAGCGCGGCGTGCGCGGCACGGATCAGCCCGAGGATCTCGACGACCTCCGCGCCGACCTGCTCGGGGGCGCAGAAGGTGTGCGCGTCGTTGAGCGAGATGGCCCGGACCCGGGACAGCCCGCCGAGCACACCGGAGCGCTCCGAGCGGTACATTCCGCCCAGCTCCGCGATCCGCAACGGCAGCTCCCGGTAGGAACGGCCCCGCGCGCGGAAGACCAACGCGTGGTGTGGGCAGAGCGCCGGCCGGAGCACGAACTCGTCGTCGGCGCTCAGCCGCATCGGCGGGAACATGTCGTCGGCGAAGTAACCGAGATGGCCGGAGAGTTCGAAGAGTTCCCGCTTGCCCAGTGGCGGCGAGTAGACGTGCTGGTGGCCGGAGCGGCGCTCCAACTCCCTGACGTACTCCTCGACGGCGTGCCGGGCGGCGGCGCCGGCCGGCAGCCAGATCGGCAGGCCGGCACCGGCCAGCGGGTCGGAGACGAAGAGGTCCAGCTCGCGGCCGAGCCTACGGTGGTCGATCATGTCGGGCTCCTGGATCGGGTACGACCCGGAGGCGACCTGAGCTCCGAACGGCGCGCTGCCCTCGGGGGCGGATCGCCCCGGGGCCTGGTCGACTGTGGTTACGTCAGAGCGGCGCGCCGGGGACACCCGGCGTCGTGGTCATCACTACCGCGCTGCGCATACGGCGACAGTACCCGCGCGACGTTCGGGGATGCACCCGGATTTGCGGCGGAGGGGTGGGCCGCCGGCGCGGGACCCGCCGGCGGCCCTGGCGGCCGAATCGTCAGGAACGGGGGACCCGACGGGCATGGCCGCGCCGACAACGGTACGCCGACGAACGCCGTTCTGCCGCCCGCCCCGAACGGGTGGAACAGCCTCCGGGCCCGTCACCCGGCAGCGATCGGCCTCGTTGTAGCTGGGTGGCCCAGTCGTGTCGACGGTCACGACGGGCCGGGGCCGTCCACCGTGACGCCGGACACGACGTCAGGCTCAAGACACCCAATCGGCCGCATCCGGCGAGGTGGCAGGCGTGCCCGAACTTCTGACTGACGTCGCGTCGCCGACGTGGGCGTACCTGGTGCTGCTCGCGCTGCTGGTGGCGGACGCCTTCGTGCCGGTGATCCCCACCCAGATCGTCATGATCACCAGTGGTGCGCTCACCGTCTACGGCGGGCTCAGCCTGCCGGTCACCATCGCCGTCGGCGCGCTCGGCGTATTCGTCGGCGACCTGGCCTGTTACCTGCTCGGGCGCAGCGCACCGGATCGGCGGCAGCCCCGGCACGCCGAGCTGAGCCGCGCCCGCCGGGTCGCCAGCCGGGTCACCCAGGGTCTGCGACAACCCGGGCCGCTGGTCATCCTGCTCTGCCGGTTCGTGCCCGGCGGCCGGATGGCGGCCTGTTTCTCGGCCGGGCGCAGCCGCTACCCGTACCGCCTGTTCGTGCTCTACGAGGCCGTCGCCGCGCTGGGCTGGGCCACCTACGGCGCGCTGGTCGGGCACCTGGGCGGCACCGCACTGACCGAGTCGGCCTGGCGGCTGGCCATCATCGCCACCGCCGCGGCGGCCGGCTTCGCCGCGGCGGGATGGGCGATGACAGTGGTCAGCGCCCGCCACGCCCGCGCCGCCGCCGCGGTGGCCGCGGTCGACGTCTCCATCGACTGAGTGCCGCGCCCCAGCCTCCGCGATCTTGCACTTACTGTCCCGACAATCGGGGCATGCCACGCATTCGGACGACCGAAAGTGCAAGATCGCGGCGGGTTGGCGGCAGTCCTCTAGGGGTGGTCCCGGGGAACTTTTTCGGTGGCTGTCCCGGATTCGGGTGGGGTGTCAGCGGCGACAGGCTGAGGCATGCCTGTTCCCCGGAGTACCGGCCTGCTGGCCCTGGGCGGAATCGCCCTGGCGGCGCTGCTCACCGTGATCGGCCACCTCGAAGTCAACGACGACCTCAACCCGTGGGCGTTGACGATCAGCGACTTCGCGGTCTCCGACCGCGGCGGCGTCATCGACATCGCCATGGTGGTGCTCGCGCTCGCCACAGTGGCGTTGCTGTACGGACTGCGCCGCGCCAGCCCACCCCGACCCCGCTCCGGTCGAACTGCCGAACTGCTGCTCGGCGCATGGGTGGGTGGGCTGCTGCTGGCCGCAGTGGTGCCGACGAACGAGCCGGGCACCGCCATGACCACCGCCGCCTACCTGCACCGGTACGCGTCGGTGATCGCCTTCCTGGCGTTGCCCGCTGCCGGTTGGCTGCTCGCCCGCCGACCTGACCTGACGCCCGCCGCCCGGATGCTACGCGCCCTGGTCCTGCTGAGCCTGGCCCTGGCGGCGGCGATGATCTGGTCCGCCTACCCCGGCGACCGGATGCTCATCGGCCTGGCCGAGCGCCTCCTGATCCTCACCGAGGTCGCGGTCCTGGCCACTGTAGCGACGACCCTGACCCGACCCGCACGGGTCGATCATGGAGTTGTGGTGCCTCACAAAAGGGGTGTGGCTGCGTGAAACGGCCACCACAAGTCCATGATCGACGAGGAGGGTCGGGTCACTCCAACTCGTGCAGCATGAGCTGGCGGGCCGCCTCGGTGATGGAGCCGGAAAGGCTCGGGTAGATCGTGATGGTCTGGGCCAGCTCGTTGACGGTGAGGTTGTTCTCCACCGCCATGGTGATGGGCAGGATCAGCTCACTGGCCTTCGGAGCGACAACCACACCGCCGATCACCTGACCGCTGGCGGGACGGCAGAACAGCTTCACGAAACCGTCGGAGAGGTCATCCATCTTGGCCCGGGCGTTGCCGGACAGCGGCAGCATCACCTGCCGGGCCGGCACCTTGCCCGCGTCCACCTCGTCCTGCGAGACACCCACAGTGGCCAGCTCCGGGTCGGTGAAGACGTTCGCCGCGACGGTACGCAGCCGCAGCGGGCGGACCGCCTCACCGAGCGCGTGCCACATGGCGATCCGGCCCTGCATCGCGGCGACGCTGGCCAGCAACAGCACTCCCGTGCAGTCGCCGGCGGCGTAGATGCCTGGCACGTTGGTCCGGGAAGCCCTGTCGACAGTCAGGTAACCGCCCCGGCCCAGCTCCACCCCGTACTCGGTCAGACCCAGGTTCGCGGTGTTCGGGATCGACCCGACGGTGATCAGCGCGTGTGAGCCGGTCACCTTGCGGCCGTCGGACAGCTCGACCTCTACACCGTCGGCGGTACGCCGGACCGCGTCGGCCCGGGAGTTGTTGAGGATCTCCATGCCGCGGTTGCGGAACACCCGCTCGATGGCGGAGGCGGCGTCGGCGTCCTCGTGCGGCATCACCCGGTCCCGGCTGGAGACCAGGGTCACCTCGACCCCCATCGCCAGGTACGCGCTGGCGAACTCCGCGCCGGTCACGCCGGACCCGACCACGATCAGGTGCTCGGGCAGCTCCGGCAGGTCGTACACCTGTCGCCACGTCAGGATCCGCTCACCGTCCGGTACGGCGGTGGGCAGTTGGCGGGGCGTCGAGCCGGTGGCCACCAGCACTGTTGACGCGTCGATCGAGTACTCCTCGCCGCCGTCGGCGGGGGTGACGACCACCCGGTGGGTGTGCCCGAGGGAGTCCTCGCCGAGCCGGGCGGTGCCGGCCACGAAGGTGACCCCCGCCTTCAGCAGCTTGGCGTGGATGTCCGCGGACTGCGCCAGGGCCAGCCGCTTGACCCGCCCGTGCACCGCCCGCGCGTCGACGGTGACCGCCTCCAGGCCGTCCGAGTGCACCCCGAACTCCTCGGTGTCGCGGTAGCCGGTGACCACCCCCGAACTGGCGATGAAGGTCTTCGACGGTACGCAGTCCGACAGCACGCAGGCACCGCCGGCACCGTCGGCCTCCACCACTGTGACATCGGCGTCCAGCTGGGCGGCGACCAGTGCCGCCTCGTACCCGGCCGGCCCCCCGCCGATGATCACGATCCGGCTCACAGCGTTAGCCCTTCGTCCATGCTCACAGTGACTTTCTTCTCCCGAGCGCATTCGACACGCACTGTCGTATTCTCCCCCACCCGTCGGCCGGGCTATCGTCATCGCCGTGCGTCATCACGCCGCCTACGGCTCAAATCTCGACCCTGCCCGGATGCGTGCCTACTGTCCGCATTCGCCGATGGTGGGCACCGGCTGGCTGGAGGGCTGGCGGCTGACCTTCGCCGGGGCCGACGTGATCGGCTGGGAGGGCGCGGTGAGCACCCTCGTCGAGTCTCCCGGTGACCGGGTCTTCGTGGCGCTCTACGACATCCACCCCTACGACGCGGGCCAACTCGACGAGATCGAGGGGGTGACCGCCGGCACGTACCGCAAGCTGCACGTGCGGGTCTCCACCCTCGACGGCGACGTGACCGCGTGGATCTACGTCTTCAACGGGTACGAGGGTGGCCTGCCGACCTCGTGGTACCTGTCGGAGATCGCGAACGCCGCCGAGAAGGCGGGCGCCCCGGACGACTACGTCACCGAGTTGCGGGCCCGCCCCACCGGCACCGCCTCGGCGTAGCAGCGCGTATCGCACGCCTCCAGTCTGCTCCCGCTGTCGAGCGCAGCGCCGTCCGGGCCGGACCGGGGTCGTCAATCACACACCGGCCGCCGGAACGGAAAGCTCGTACATGTCGGTCCAGTGGGTTTCCCGCAGGCCCACCGACCGGTAGAGCGACAGCGGGGCGGTCGGGTTGGTGAGATCGACACCCAGGCCGACCGACCGCCGCCCCTTCTCGGCGTAGCGGGCGAAGGCGCGGCGCAGCAACGCCGCACCCACTCCCCTACGCCGGTACGCGGACAGCACCGACAGACTCTTCACCCAGCCCGACTGCTGGTCGAGTGCCTGGTCCGAGGACTGCAACGCGCCGACCGGCACCCCGTCCACCTCGGCGACGAACCATTCGTCCCAGGCGGTCAGGTCGCCGATCCGGGCCCGCCACCGCTCGTACGACAGCGGCTCGTGGTCCGGGGTGTCGCCGAAGGCGGCCTCGTAGATCCGGTGGAACTGCACCAGGTCGGTCTCGTCGTCCGGGCGGACCTGTCGCACCGTCACGGCCGGTGGCCCGGCCTGCTCGTCGGGCAGGTCGATCAACGGCCGGCTCATCCGGACGTACCGCTTGACCAGGGCGAACCCCAGCCCGCGCAGGGCGTGTTCCCAGTCGCGTTCCGGGGCGAAGACCGCGCAGCGGACGGTGAGTGACGGCAGACCCCGCTCGGCAGCGCGCTCGGCGACCCGGTCCAGTTGGCGGAGCAGCAACGGCACGCGGACGGCGGCGGCCCGTACCGGGTCGACGTAGACCTCCACGAACTCCCTGCCCACCCCGGTCGGGTTGTCCAGCGTCGCCCAGCCGACAACTGTGTCGTCCGGGTCGATGGCCAGCCAGGAGTCCCGGGTCGGGTCGAAGTGGGGGCCGGTCAGCGACGCAGCGACGTCCTCGGCGTCGAAATCGGGATGGCCGATGGCAAAGGTGTCGGCGGCGTGCACCACCGCGAGGATCGCCGGCACGTCGTCGAGGGTGGGTCGGCGCGTCGTCCAACCAGCGGGAAGGGTCACGGCAGGACATCCTGGCAGCCGCTCGGCTCCGACGCCGCCCATTTTCCGGCCGCCGGCAGGCTCAGCCGAGGTCGGCCCGGGTGCGGTGCAGCAACTCCACCAACTCCGCGCCGTCGGCGGGCCCGAGGACAGTGAACGCCGGCGCGGCCAGCCGGTTGGTCACCGCCTCCGCCCAGAGCCGGCGGCGCACCAACGGCCCGATCGGCGGGTACGGCGGCGGCCAGCCACAGGCCACCGCCCCGGCCTCGCCCTCCGGACCGGCCAGCACCGCCTCCAGCGGGGTCATCCCGGCGGCGCGTACCGCCAGCAGGTAGGCGCCGGTGAAGTGTTCCCGGAGCAGCCGCAGCCCGGCGGCGCTGCGAGCCCCGGGCGAGAGATCCGGGAGCGGCATGGCCCGCCACGCGGCGAAGAGCGGCATCCCACTGGCCTCCGCCGCCACAACGGCCCGCTCGACGAGCGCCGACAGGCGCTCGGTGCCGGGCAGGGGGCCGAGCTGCTGCTCCCCCCACCGGCAGCACTCGGCGAGGCTCGCGGCGGCCACCTCGAACGGCGCGACGACCCGGGCGGCGGCGTCCCAACCGTCGGCGACCGCGTCCGGGGCGATGAACCCGAGGGCGGCGGCGGCCGTCTCGGCCCGCACACCACCGAGCGCGCCGGCCCGGCCGCTGATGTAGAAGGCCCAGCCGGAGATGCCGAGCAGTCGGGCCCGGCGCAACGTGGTCGGGTCCCGACTGAAGGCGTCGCCGAGGTCGAGCACGACGGGCTTACTGGCGGCCGCGACCTGCTCCGGAGTCACCGCGCCGCCCCGCTCGGGCAACCCGACCCGGCGACCACGACCACGCCCCGACCCGGGGCCACTCGCCGTGTACCGCCCGCACACTCGTCGTCGTCCATCGATGTCAGTCTGCCGCGCCGCCGCCCTCGTCCGCATTCCCCTCTTCGGCCGCCAGTGCCTCGACCGCCGCCTCGACCTCACCGGCGCGTCGCCGGGCCACAGTGACCGCCCGCTCGGCGGCACGCCGGGCGAGCTTGGCCCGGCTGAGGTCCTGCTCGGCGACCGCGCGCCGCCGTTCCAGCTCGGCCAGCTCGGCCTCAAGACGATCGAGTACGGCCACACCGTTGCGTTCCTGCCCGGTCGCCTCGGTCAGCGCGGTCTCGGCCCGCTCCTGCTCGGCCTGGGCCTTCGCCAACTCCCGGTCCAGGGCACGGCGCTGCCGGGCCCGCTCGGCTCGGGCCGCCCGCTGTGCTGCCTGCTCGGCACGCTCGGCAGCCCGGTCCGTACGGGGTGCCGCCTCGGGACGGCCCCGTTGGGGGCCGGGTCGGCGGGCCGGGCGCTCCTCCTCGCGCTCCTCGTCATCGTCGGTGACCAGCCGCAGTTGGGGCCGGGGCACCTCACCGAAGCCGGCGTAGCTGGCCGCCCGCAGCAGCCGGCCGGCCCGCACCTGCTCGGCGACCTCGACGTCGGAGAACGCCGCGTTCAGCGTCGCCTCCACCTCGGCCAGGGGCAGCCGGCTCGCCGGTGGCGCGTCCGGCTCGGCTGCGGCGAGCTTGCGAACCTCGGCGACGAGCGCGCCGACCGCCGCCCGGCGCTGCGCGGACAGCTCCCGCAGGCGGGGCCCCCGCAACTCCCGCTGGGCGACTCGCAGGGCGTCGGCGAGCTGCACCAGATCGGCTACCAGTTCCGGGCGTCGGATGGCGAGGAGGTTCACCAACCAGGCGGCCACCGTCGGGCGACGCAGCCGGGCCAGTTGCCTTGCGGTGGTCGGGTCGCCGGCCCGGCGGGCCTCGGCCACGGCGGCGTCCCGGGCGGCCACGAACCGGTCCGGTGGGGTGCGGTAGAGCTGCTGCACCAGCTCCGCGGAGAGGCCGGGCATCGGGTCAGACGTCCACCCGGCTACCGGGCTCCAGTCGCTGGTATTCGGTGCCGGACAGCGCTGTGTACTGCCGGTCGAGCACGCCCAGCCCGTTGTCGTTGAGCGACGCGTCGTGCACTGCGTACGCGCGCCGCGGTGCTACCGCGCGGATGAAGTCGACCACCTCGGAGAACTTCGACCAGGGGGCGTGGATCGGCGCGAAGAGCGTGTCGACCGGTGTCTCGTCGGGCACCACGAGCGAGTCTCCCGGGTGGTAGACCACGTCGTTGATCAGGTAACCGAGGTTGTCGATCACCGGGATGTCGGGGTGGATCACGGCGTGCCGCCCCCCGTACGCGCGCACCGCGACCCCGGCTGCGGTGAACGACTCACCGACGCTGACCGGGCGCAGCACGTCGGCCGCGTCACCGAGGGTCCCGCCGAGTGAGGCGGGGCCGTAGATCGGGAACGGCTGTCGGTCGAGTTGGAGGCGCACCGCTGCCAGATCGAGGTGGTCGGGGTGTTCGTGGGTGATCAGCACCGCGTCCGCACCGTCCAGCGCCGCCGAGGCGTCGCCGAACACCCCGGGGTCGACGACGAGCACTCCCCCGTCGTGTTCCACCCGAAGGCAGGAGTGGGCGTACTTGGTGAGCCGCATCGTGACTCCTCGATTATCGAATCGTGACGTCCTCAGCGCAGTCTGCCGGAACCAGCCGGTGTGCGCGTCGCGTCCGAGCTATCGCCACACCGGTTGACGACGATGGGAGCGGGGATGGACGGACAGGTGGGACGACGCCGCAGTGCGCTGCTGGCGGCTACGACACTGGCGGCGGCCCTGGCGCTGACAGGGTGCGGTGCCGGTGACGGGGCGCAGGACAGCGCCGGCTCGGCGGCCGAGGCGCCGCCGGCCAACGGCGGCGAGGCGGGCCGGGACGCCGCAGCTGGCGCGCCGGAGGGGGCCGGCGCCGGCGCACCGGACCTACGGGTCGACCAGCGGGCGATCATCTACACCGGAAGGATGCGGGTGCAGGTGGACGATGTGGACTCTGCCGCCCGCGAGGCCACCGCCGTAGCCATCCAGGCCGGCGGCTTCGTCGGCGGCGACCAGCGGCGCAGTGCCGACGCCGACGCGGTGGCGGAGTTGGAGTTGCGGGTGCCGGCGGCGAAGTTCACCGGCGTGGTGGAGGAGATCGCGAAGCTCGGTCAGCAGCAGAGCAGGCAGATCGACACTCAGGACGTCACCGAGGAAAGCGTCGACCTGGAGGCCCGGATCACCAGTCAGCGGGCCCGGGTGGAGAGCGCCCGCCGGTTGCTGTCCCGGGCCACCTCGATCACCGACCTGGTGTCGCTGGAGAACGAGCTGGGTCGCCGGGAGGCCGACCTGGCCTCGCTGGAGGCCAAGAAGCGACGCCTGGCCGACCTGACCGCCCTCTCCACGATCACCGTGTCGCTCGCGGGGCCGGCGGCGAAGGACACCGAGGAAGAGGCCGAGACCGGCTTCCTGGTCGGGCTCAGGGGCGGCTGGAAGGCGTTCGTCGTCTCGATGACCGTCCTGCTCACAGTGCTGGGCGCGTTGCTGCCCTGGCTGGTGGCGATCGGCGTACCGCTGGTGGCGCTGCTGGTCGTGCTGCGCCGACGGCGCAAGTCCCCGGCTCCGGTCGCGCCGGTCAGCGCGCCGCCGCCAGTGCCCGCAACGCGGTCTGCACCATGACGCGGACGCCGACCGCGATGGACCGCTCGTCCACGTCGAAGCTCGCCCGGTGCAGGTCGACGTTGGGGCCGGAGCGACCCACGCCGAGCCGGGCGAGGGCGCCGGGGACGTACTCCAGGTACCAGGAGAAGTCCTCGCCGCCCATGCTCTGCGGTGTCTCGGCGATCCCGTCCGGGCCGAGGGCTGCGGCGGTGGCGGCGGTCAGCACCTGGATGGCGTGGGCGTCGTTGCACACCGGCGGCCGGCCGCGCAGGTATTCCAGGTCGACGGTGGCGCCGGTCGGCGCGATCACGTCCCGCACCACCTGAGCGACGATCTTGGGCGCCTGCTCCCAGGTGTCGCGGTCCATCACCCGGAGGGTGCCGGAGGCGCTCGCCTCGGACGGGATGACGTTGTAGCGGGTGCCGGCCGAGGCGTGGCCGAAGACCAGCAGCAGGCCGCTGTTGGCCGGCACCCGGCGACTGACCAGGGCCGGCACCTCGGTGATCAGCCGACCGAGGGCGTCGACCATGTCGACGGTCAGGTGCGGGCGGGCGGTGTGCCCGCCCGGGCCGGAGAGTCGGACGGTCACGTTGTCGGCGGCCGCGGTGATCGGGCCGACCCGCAGGCCGACCTGACCCACCGGCAGGTTCGGGTCGCAGTGCAGCGCGAAGATCTGCACCACGTCGTCCAGGCCGCCGGCCTCGATGACCTCCAGCGAACCGCAGGGCAGGATCTCCTCGGCCGGCTGGAAGATGAGCCGGACCCGACCGTCCAGCTCACCGAGGTCGGCGAGCTGGGCCAGCAGCATGCCGACGCCGAGCAGGACCGAGGTGTGCACGTCGTGCCCGCAGGCGTGGCAGACGCCCTCCACCGTCGACCGGTACGGCACGTCCTTGGGATCGTCCAACGGCAGGGCGTCGATGTCGGCGCGCAGCGCAACGACCGGGCCGTCCGGCCTGCCGTTGACGTCGCAGATCACGCCGTTGCCCTTGGGCAGCAGACGCGGGGTCAGCCCGGCCAGCGACAGCTCCCGGGCGATCAGCGCGGCCGTCTCGAACTCGTTGCCGGAAAGCTCCGGGTGCGAGTGGATGTGACGGCGCGTAGCGATCAGCCCCGGTACCCGGAGCGCGAGAAGGTGATCCAGCTCGCGGGGCAGGGGCTGGGATCCCGGTGCCGTCTCCGGCCAGGACGACGCCAGCTGGCCGCTTGTGGGCAGCGTCAACGCACTCGTCACGTCGAATTCTCGATCACTAGGAATGGATGGATCATCGGGGACAGCAGACAGCCTAGACCTCCGACGGTGACGCTGCGCAACCTCGTTACGGTAATGATCGGACCGCGCAGAGTCACGTATGCCCTGCTGGGGGCGCTCGTCCAGGTGAGGGACAGCAGGTAGATCACGGTCAAACGCCGTCATCAGCCCCTCACCTCCTACAACGCGTAACCGATCGCGGCGGTCACGAATCCCGGCGCCAGTCGGAGACCCGTTGCCAAATTGTCGCATTAGTCGGGGTGATGAACTGACACTCCGACAATTAGCCGACCACACACCGCAACGAGCCGGATAAGGACGCTCACACGCACCCATCCACCGTGGGCGCACACTGTGTGCGTCCCGGCTCAACCGACCGGATACCCGCTGAGAGCGTCGGACACACCGCGCCCCGAGGCCGCAGTGGCGGCCGGACGCTCAGAATCGGTCGGTGGGCCGGTACAACCCCCACACCTCACGCAACGTCCCGCAGACCTCACCCACCGTCGCCCGGGCCCGCAGCGCCTCCTTCATCGGGTACAACACGTTCTCCGTGCCCTCGGCGGCGGCTCGAAGATCGGCGAGCGCCCGAGTGACAGCGTCGGCGTCCCGCTCGGAGCGCAACCGGGCCAACCGGTCGGCCTGGGCCGCCTCGATCGTCGGGTCGACCCGCAGCGGCTCGTACGGCTCCTCCTCGTCCACGGTGAACCGGTTGAGCCCGACCACCACCCGTTCCCCCGAGTCGATCTCCTGGGCGATCCGGTACGCGGACTGCTCGATCTCCCGCTTCTGGAACCCGGCCTCGATCGCGTCCACCGCCGAGCCGTGGTCGGCCACCCGCTCCATCAACTCGACGGCGGCGGCCTCGATCTCGGCGGTCATCGCCTCCACAACGTACGACCCTGCGAACGGGTCGACGGTGGCGGTCAGGTCCGTCTCGTAGGCCAGCACCTGCTGGGTACGCAGCGCGAGGCGGGCCGCCTTCTCGGTGGGCAGCGCGATCGCCTCGTCGAAGCTGTTGGTGTGCAGCGACTGGGTGCCACCGAGCACGGCACCCAGACCCTGCACCGCCACCCGAACCAGGTTCACCTCCGGCTGCTGGGCGGTGAGCTGCACGCCGGCGGTCTGGGTGTGGAACCGCAGCATCATCGACTTCGGATCCTTGGCGCCGAAGTCGTCCCGCATCAGCCGAGCCCAGATCCGCCGGGCGGCGCGGAACTTCGCCACCTCCTCCAGCAGCGTGGTGCGGGCCACGAAGAAGAACGACAGCCGGGGCGCGAAGTCGTCGACGGCGAGCCCGGCGGCCAGCGCCGCCCGTACGTACTCCACCCCGTTGGCCAGCGTGAACGCGATCTCCTGCGCTGGCGTCGCGCCGGCCTCCGCCATGTGGTAGCCGGAGATGGAGATGGTGTTCCACTTCGGCACCTCGCTGCGGCAGTACGCGAACGTGTCGGCCACCAGGCGCAGCGACGGCTTCGGCGGGAAGATGTACGTCCCCCGGGCGATGTACTCCTTGAGGATGTCGTTCTGGATGGTGCCGTTGAGCGCCGTGCCCGGCACCCCGTTCTCCTCGGCGACGAGTTGGTAGAGCAGCAGCAGCACCGAACCGGGCGCGTTGATGGTCATCGAGGTGGACACCTTGTCCAGTGGGATGTCGGCGAAGAGCAGCCGCATGTCCTCGATGGAGTCGATCGCGACACCGACCTTGCCGACCTCGCCGTGCGCGATCGGCTCGTCGGAGTCGTAGCCCATCTGGGTCGGCAGGTCGAACGCGACCGAGAGGCCCATCGTGCCGGCCCGCAACAACTGGTGGTACCGCGCGTTGGACTCGGTGGCGGTGCCGAAGCCGGCGTACTGGCGCATGGTCCACGGGCGGGAGGTGTACATGGTGGGGTAGACACCCCGGGTGTACGGAAACTCGCCCGGGCTGCCGAGCCGGGAGTCCAGTTCCTCCGGAAGGTCGGCCTCCGTGTAGACGCCGTTGATCGGGAAACCGGACTCACTTGACCGCCGTTGGTTCATCCCCGGATGGTAGGACGCCTGGCCACGTCGTCGGGTGAGGGATACCGCACAGTGCGTCCCGACCTGTCGACACCAGGTGAACGACAGGGCACGTTCTGTCGACTTCGATAAACGTCCGCCGCGTCGGCTTTCGCATCGGGCGTCGGAACCAGCAAGATAGGGGGGTTGTGTCCCAGCCCCCCTCGATTTCCCCCGGTGGCTTTTCTGTGACTCAGATCCCGACGTGGAGCGGCGGACCAGTTAGTCCCGCCAACGGACGAGCGGCGCCCGGCACCACCATCGGTGGCCGGTACTCGCTGCGGTCCTCGGTGGGCAACGGCGGCATGGGCACGGTGTGGCGCGCCACAGACACCCTGCTGCGCCGCGACGTGGCGGTGAAGGAGGTCGTCCTGCCCCCGGGGCTGGCCCCCAGCGACCGCGACGCGATGTACGAACGCACCCTGCGCGAGGCCCGGGCCGCCGCCGCCATCCAGCACCCCGCTGTGGTGCAGGTGTACGACGTGGTCACCGAGGCCGGCCGACCGTGGATCGTGATGGAGCTGCTGGACGCCCGCAGCCTCGCCGACATGGTGATCGAGGACGGGCCGGTCGCGCCCCGCGCCGTCGCCAAGATCGGCATCGCGCTGCTGGGTGCGTTGGAGGTAGCGCACGCGATCGGCGTGCTGCACCGCGACGTCAAACCCGCGAACGTGCTGATCTGCACCGACGGGCGCTGCGTGCTGACCGACTTCGGGGTCGCCCGGATGCCCACCGACGTGCAGCTCACCACCCCCGGCATGGTGCTCGGCTCGCCGCACTTCATCTCCCCCGAGCGGGCCATGGGCCAGGAGTTCGGCCCGCCCAGTGACCTCTTCTCGCTGGGTGTGACGCTCTACACCGCCGTCGAGGGGCGGCCCCCGTTCGACAAGGGCGACCCGATCGAGACCATGCACGCAGTGGTGGAGGACCCGCCCGCCCCACCGCAGCGCAGCGGCCCGCTGACCCGGGTGCTGATGGGTCTGCTCGAGAAGGACCCGGCGCGCCGCCTCGACGTGCACACCTCCCGGGCGATGCTGCGCGAGCTGCTCGCCGGCCCGCTGGGCAGCACGGCGACGGCTGTGCACTCGGTCACCGACCCGTACGCCGTGGTGCCGGTGCAGCAGCGCCCCATCCCCGTCCTCCCGCCGGCCCAGCCGGAGCCGAAGCCGGACAGCCAGATCGGCGGTCCGGCGATGCTGGCCCCGGGTGAGTCCCTGACCGACCGGCTGGCCTCGCTGCGCCGGGGCGAGCGCCCGCAGGCAGCTCGCGCGGCCGGCACCACCGGTGGGCTCGACGAGACCAGCGCCGACGCCCTGGCCGGTCCGCTGCACACGCCGACCGGCGCGATGCCGACTCCCGGCCGACCGGCGGCCGGACGCACCTACGGTGGCAACGCGGACGCCACCCAGCGGGTGGACGCCGGCGGGCACCCCGACGCCACCCAGCGGGTCAGCTACGGCAGCCCTGCCGATGCCACCCAGCAGGTCGGGTACGGCGGCGCGGCACCGGAGGCCACCCAGCGCGTCGGCGGCACCTACGGCGGCGGCAACCAGTGGTCGGTGCCGGGCACCGGCCAGCCCTGGGCCACCACGCCCGCCGCTTCGGGCGGCAGCGCGCTGGACAAGGTCCGGGCCACCGGTGGTCAGCTCGTCACCACCGTCAAGGGCTGGCCGCGCAAGGTGCAGCTCGCCGCGGCCGGCGGGTTGGTCGTCGTGCTGCTGATCACCGCCGTGGCGCTCTCCGGCGGCGACGACGCCCCGCCGAGCACCCCGGCAGCGCAACCCACCACGTCCGCCCCGGCGGCCCCCACCGTCGAGATGCAGGAGCACACGGCCCGCGGGATCCAGGTCATGGTGCCGAAGGGCTGGAAGAAGGCCACCGGCGGCTCGTACACCGACTACATCGACCCGGCGGACAGCGGCCGCAAGGTCCGCATCATCACCGAGAAGTGGACCAGCAGCTCCACCCGGTGGGCCGAGACGGCCGAGAACGGCCTCAAGACCCGGAGCACCTCCTGCGTCAAGCCGTACAACCAGATCGCCTCCACCGAGACCGAACTGGCCAGCAAGCCGGCAGCGGAATTCGAGTACACCTGCGGTGAGGGTGACGCGATGCGGCACGGCGTCTGGCGGGGCGTCGCGCAGGACGGCAAGGCGTACTCGTTCTACCTCACCGCCACCGACGCCAAGTTCGCGGAGAGCAAGCCGATCTTCGACGAGATGGCACGGACGTTCCAGCTCACCGGGAACGGCTGAGCCGGAGGGAACGCACAGGGGTGATCCGTCGCCGTGCTATCAAGGGGCATGGCGGCGGACACCACTGACATCGACGACATTCGTGAGCAAGCCCGGCGTTGGCTGGCCGACGACCCCGACCCGGCCAGCCGGGACGAGCTGACGGCGGTGCTCGACGGGCTTCCGGCGAGCGCCCCGGAGCTCGCCGACCGGTTCGCCGGCCCGTTGACCTTCGGCACGGCGGGCCTACGCGGCCCGCTGCGAGCCGGCCCGAACGGCATGAACCTCGCCGTGGTCACCCAGGCCGCTGCCGGCCTGGTCACCTGGCTCGCGGCCCAGGGCGGCACCGGCCCGCTGGTGATCGGCTACGACGCCCGGCACGGCTCCCGGCAGTTCGCCGAGCGCACCGCCCAGGTGGCCACCGGCGCTGGCCGTCCGGCGCTGCTGCTGCCCCGCCCGCTGCCCACCCCGGTGCTGGCGTACGCCGTGCGGCACCTCGGCGGTGTCGCCGGCGTGATGGTCACGGCCAGCCACAACCCGCCGCAGGACAACGGCTACAAGGTCTACCTCGGCGCGGAGCTGGGCGGCGAGCTGGGATCCGGCGCGCAGATCGTGCCCCCCGCCGACGCCGGTATCGAGGCCGCCATCCGATCGGTCGGGCCGCTGGCCCAGGTGCCGTTGGGCGAGCCCGGTCAGGTGCTCGGCGACGACCTGGTCGCCTCGTACGTCGAACGGGCCACCGCGGTGATCGACCCGGACGGCCCACGGGACCTGACGGTGGCGTACACCCCGCTGCACGGGGTGGGCGCGGCGGTGCTCACCGCCGCCTTCGCCAGCGCGGGCTTTCCGACCCCGGGGGTGGTGCCCGACCAGGCCGAGCCGGACCCGGCGTTCCCCACCGTGTCGTTCCCCAACCCGGAGGAGCCGGGTGCCGTGGACCGGCTGATCGCCCTGGCCGACTCCACCGGCGCGGACATCGCCATCGCCAACGACCCGGACGCCGACCGGTGCGCTGTGGTCGTCCGGGAGGGCGCGCCAGCGAGCGCGAGGAGTGAGCTTGCGAGCCCCGCAGTCGGGAGCGAAGAACGGCCCGGCTGGCGGATGCTGCGGGGCGACGAGGTAGGCGTCCTGCTCGCCGACCACCTGATGCGCCGGGGGGTGACCGGGCTCTACGCCACCACGATCGTGTCTTCGTCACTGCTGCGGGCGATGTGCGCGGCCCGGGGCCTGCCCTACGACGAGACGCTGACCGGCTTCAAGTGGATCGTGCGGGCCGGCGGCGGAAGCGCGCCGCTGGTCTTCGGCTACGAGGAGGCACTCGGCTACTGCGTCGCCCCGGAGCACGTCCGGGACAAGGACGGGATCACCGCCGCGCTGACGGTGGCCGAGTTGGCCGCCGGCCTGAAGACGCAGGGTCGTACGCTGACCGACCGGTTGGACGAGCTGGCCGCCGAGTTCGGCGTGCACCACACCGACCAGCTCTCCGCCCGGGTGGACGACCTGCGGGTCATCGCCGACGCGATGACGCGGATCCGGGCGGCCACCCCGGCCACCCTGCTCGGGCAGCCGGTGGACAGCGTCCGGGACCTGCTGCCCGAGTCGGACGTGGTGATCCTGCGGACCGCTGTGGCCCGGGTGGTGATCCGCCCGTCCGGGACCGAGCCGAAGCTCAAGGCGTACCTCGAGGTGGTGGAACCGGTCGTGGACGGCGACGTGCGGACGGCCCGCAGCCGGGCGGCGCAGGCGGTCGCCGCCCTGCGCGGCGAGATCGCCGCAGCTCTGGGGCTCTGACCGGCGGGCCGGGTCAGCGGCGCGGGCCGAGAGCCTGGTCGACGGCCCTGGCCAGGGCGGCGACGACCAGGCCGACCGACGGACGGACCACCGAGTCGTCGGTGCTCACCTCGCCGGAGAACCCGGCGCCGGTGGCGATCTCCGTCAGCCGGCGGCGGGCGTCGGCGGCGGCCTCGCCGCTCACCCCGAGCGCGGACTCCATCCGGAGCACCACCACCAGGGTGGCCAGCGCGGCGGTCCGCTCGTCCGGGGCTGCCGCGCCGGTCAGCGCCTCGGCCAGCCGCTGCCGGGTCTCCGCCTCGACGGAGGTGTCCACGACCGGGTAACGGTGCACGTGGATGAAGCCCAGCTCGGTCTCGTCGACGTCCCGGACGACGCCCTGCCGACACAGGTCGGCGAGGATCCGGTCGCGCAGGCCGTGCCGCAGACGCTGCACCCAGGACGCCGGGGTGTGCGGGGTGTCGGCGGCGATCCGGCTGAGGACATCGTCGCTGAACGGCTCGCCGATCGGCGTCGGGTCGATCACCGCCAGGGACCCGTCGGCGTACGCGATCCGGCCGGCCAGAGCCAGCTCGACCAGCACCGCGGCGGCCATGCCCAGGTCCAGGCTGATTCGTGGCATGGTCGCCTTGCCGGTCGTGTCGTCGTAGGCGAGGAGCAGCAACTCCTCGGCGAGCGCAACACCAGTCATGGCCGGAGACGGTAGCGGGTCCGCGCACCGCGCGCACGGACCCGCCGGACCCGGCACCGACCGGGTATCAGCTCAGAAGCGGGGCATGCCGCCGAACTGGCGGTCGCCGGCGTCGCCGAGGCCGGGGACAATGAACATGCTGTCGTTGAGCCCCTCGTCGATCGAGGCCGTGACCAGGCGCAACGGCAGGCCGGAGCGCTCCAGCCGCTCGATGCCGACAGGGGCGGCGAGCACACAGAGCACCGTGATGTCGGTGCAGCCCCGGTCGGCCAGCAGCCGACAGGAGTGCTCCAGCGAGCCACCGGTGGCCAGCATCGGGTCGAGCACCAGCACCGGCAGCCCGGCCAGATCGCGGGGCAGCGACTCCATGTACGCGCGGGGCTCGTAGGTCACCTCGTCGCGGGCCAGGCCCACGAAACCCATCGACGACTCGGGCAGCAGGCCCAGCGCGGCGTCCGCCATGCCCAGTCCGGCGCGCAGCACCGGGACCAGCAGCGGCGGGTTGGCCAGCCGGGTGCCCTCGGTGCCGGTGACCGGCGTCTGCACCGGGTACCGCTCGACGGGGAAGGTGCGCGCCGCCTCGTACACCAGCATGGTGGTCAGTTCGTGCAGCGCCGCCCGGAACGTCGAGGAATCGGTGCGCGCGTCCCGCATGGCAGTCAACCTGGACTGGGCCAGCGGGTGGTCAATGACGTGTACGTCCACGATCGCTCAACCTACCGGTCCGTACCGTGGCGCGGTGCGGGTGCGGTCGGACCAGGGACGCCGCTCACGTCAGCACGTCATCGGGCGGTCGTGAGCAAGATCACTCGGTGGTCTCGTGCGTAGACTTCTCGGCATGACGGCGACAACGACGTCGGCCCGGTCGGAGCTCTCCGAGCTGGGACGATCCGAGACCGCTCTGCGGACCTTCCTGCACGGCCTGCCCGGCGTGGACCAGGTCGGCGCGGAGCAGCGGGCGGCACAGCTCGGCACCCGCTCCATCAAGACCACCGCCAAGGCCCAGGCGATCGACCTGGCGATCCGGATGGTCGACCTGACCACCCTGGAGGGGGCGGACACCCCGGGCAAGGTGCGCGCGCTCGCCGCGAAGGCCCTGCGTCCGGACCCGGCCGACCCGTCCTGCCCGCACGTCGGCGCGGTCTGCGTCTACCCGGCGATGGTCCCCTACGTGGCGGAGGTGCTGCGCGGATCCGGTGCCGGGTCCGGGCGGCCACCCGGCGGGCCGGGACAGCCGCACGGCGCCGCGCCGGCCGGACTTGGCATTGTGCACCTGGCCAGCGTGGCGACAGCGTTCCCGTCGGGGCAGGCGCCCTTGGAGATCAAGCTGGCCGACACCCGGGCCGCCGTCGCGGCCGGCGCCGACGAGATCGACATGGTGATCAACCGAGGTGCGTTCCTGGCCGGGCGGTACAAGGAGGTCTACGACGAGATCGTGGCCACCAAGGAAGCCTCCGGGGATGCCCACCTCAAGGTGATCCTGGAGACCGGCGAGCTGGCCACCTACGACAACGTGCGGCGAGCCTCCTGGCTGGCCATGCTGGCCGGTGGCGACTTCATCAAGACCTCCACCGGCAAGGTCCCGATCGCGGCGACGATGCCGGTGAGCCTGGTGATGCTGGAAGCGGTCCGCGACTTCCGCGAAGCGACCGGGCGGCAGGTGGGCGTGAAGCCCGCCGGTGGCATCAAGACCACCAAGGACGCGATCAAGTACCTGGTGATGGTCAACGAGACCGTCGGCCCGGACTGGCTCGACCCGGACTGGTTCCGCTTCGGCGCGTCCAGCCTGCTCAACGACCTGCTGATGCAGCGCACCAAGCTGACGACCGGCACCTACTCCGGTCCCGACTACTTCACCCTGGACTGATAGCCGATGTTCGAATACGCCCCCGCCCCCGAGTCCCGCTCGGTGGTGGACCTCAAACCCTCGTACGGGCTGTTCATCGACGGTAAGTTCGTCGACCCGACCGACGGTGGCAGCTTCAAGTCGATCAACCCCGCCTCCGAGGAGGTGCTGGCCGAGGTCGCCGAAGCCGGCGCCCAGGACGTGGAACGCGCGGTACGCGCGGCCCGCAAGGCGTACGACAAGGTCTGGGGCCCGATGCCGGGCCGCGACCGGGCGAAGTACCTGTACCGCATCGCCCGGCTCATCCAGGAACGCTCCCGTGAGCTGGCCGTCCTGGAGTCCCTCGACAACGGCAAGCCGATCCGCGAGTCCCGGGACGTCGACCTGCCGCTGGTCGCCGCGCACTTCTTTTACTACGCGGGCTGGGCCGACAAGCTTCCGCACGCCGGTTTCGGTGCCAACCCGCGGCCGATCGGCGTGGCAGCGCAGGTCATCCCGTGGAACTTCCCGCTGCTCATGCTGGCCTGGAAGATCGCCCCGGCACTCGCCGCGGGCAACACCGTGGTGCTGAAGCCCGCCGAGACCACCCCGCTGACCGCGCTGCTCTTCGCCGAGATCTGCCAGCAGGCCGAGTTGCCGGCCGGTGTGGTCAACATCCTCACCGGCGCCGGCGACACCGGCCGTGCGCTGGTCGAGCACCCCGGCGTGGACAAGGTCGCCTTCACCGGCTCCACCGACGTGGGCCGGGCCATCGCCCGGTCCGTCGCCGGCACCAGCAAGAAGCTCACGCTGGAGCTGGGCGGCAAGGCCGCCAACATCGTCTTCGACGACGCACCCATCGACCAGGCCGTCGAGGGAATCGTCAACGGCATCTTCTTCAACCAGGGGCACGTCTGCTGCGCCGGCTCCCGACTGCTGGTCCAGGAGAACGTGGCCGACCGGGTGCTGGAGTCGCTGAAGCGACGAATGGCCCAGCTGCGGGTCGGCGACCCGCTGGACAAGAACACCGACGTCGGCGCGATCAACTCGGCCGCCCAGCTGGAGCGGATCCGCGAGCTCTCCGACGCCGGCTCCGCCGAGGGCGCCGAGCGCTGGTCACCGCCGTGTGACCTGCCCGACCGGGGCTTCTGGTTCGCGCCGACCATCTTCACCGGCGTCACCCAGGCCCACCGGATCGCCCGCGAGGAGATCTTCGGCCCGGTGCTGTCGGTGCTGACCTTCCGCACCCCGGCCGAGGCCGTGGAGAAGGCCAACAACACGCCGTACGGGCTGTCGGCCGGGATCTGGACCGACAAGGGTTCCCGGATCCTGTGGATGGCCGACCGGCTGCGCGCCGGCGTGGTCTGGGCCAACACGTTCAACAAGTTCGACCCCACCTCGCCGTTCGGTGGTTACAAGGAGTCGGGCTACGGTCGCGAGGGCGGCCGGCACGGGCTGGAGGGCTACCTCAATGTCTGAGCGGGTCGCGGTACGCAAGACGTACAAGCTCTTCATCGGCGGGAAGTTCCCGCGCAGCGAGTCGGGACGGTCGTATCTCGTGCAGTCCTCGAATGTGTCACTGGCCTCCCGCAAGGACGCCCGGGACGCGGTGGTCGCCGCCCGCGCCGCCGTCAAGGGCTGGGCCGGCGCGACAGCGTACAACCGGGGTCAGATCCTCTACCGGGCCGCCGAGATGCTGGAGGGCCGCCGCGAACAGTTCGTCGCCCTGGGCATCCCCGGCGACGAGGTGGACGCCGCCGTCGACCGCTGGGTCTGGTACGCCGGCTGGGCCGACAAACTGGCCCAGGTGTACGGCGGCGCCAACCCGGTCGCCGGCCCGTACTTCAACATCTCCGCGCCCGAGCCGACCGGTGTGGTCGCTGTTGTCGCCCCGGAGCGCCCGGCGCTGCTCGGCCTGGTCAGCGTGATCGCACCTGCGATCGTCACCGGCAACACGGTGGTGGTGGCGGCGTCGGCGACCGAGCCGCTGGCGGCGGTGACGCTGGCCGAGGTGCTGGCCACCTCCGACCTGCCCGGCGGTGTGGTCAACATCCTCACCGGCGCGATCACCGAGACCGCGCCGACGTTGGCCGCGCACATGGACGTCAACGCGATCGACCTGACCGGGGTCACCGACGCCGCGCTCGCCACCGACCTGGAGGTCAAGGCGGCGGAGAACCTCAAGCGGGTGCTCCGGCCGGCCCCGGCCGACCACGACTGGACCGCCGACCCGGGGGTGGCGCCGATGACCGCGCTGTTGGAGACGAAGACGGTGTGGCACCCCAAGGGGGTGTGATTCGGTCCCGGCCTTTGGTTTTCCGGGGGAGCCCGCCCACTCCGGGCGGTCAGGCTTGATCCCTGCGTGGGCGGGCTCCCCCGGAAAACCTGACGTGGGCCGGGTTCGTCGGTCGGGTCAGCTCACGGGCGCTGCCTTGGGTTGGGTTGCCAGTCTGCTGCCCCTCCCCGTGCCGCTCCGGCTTCAAGATCGCGCAGTTTCCTTGATGTAGTGGCTTCCTGGTGGCTGGAGGCCACTACATCGTTGTTTGTGGGGGATCTTGGCCGGGGCAGCGACCTGGTCGGGTCGGTCGGGGGTCTACTACCGGGGGTAGGATTGCGGTGTGACTCGGTTGGGCGATCTTGAGCGTGCGGTGATGGACGTGCTGTGGGACGTGGTTCCCGGCACGTCGGACGGGGTGACCGTGCGCGAGGTGGCCGACGCGCTCGATGGCCGTGAGCTGGCGTACACCACTGTGATGACGGTGCTGGACCGGCTCGCCGGCAAGGGCATGGTGCAACGCGAGCGGGAGGGGCGGGCCTGGCGGTACCGTCCGGCGGCCAGCCGCGAGGCGCACATCGCTCAACTCATGCTCGACGCCCTCGACCTGGGTGGCAGCCGGGACGCCGCGCTGGTGCGCTTCGCCCGCTCGGTGACCGGCACCGAGGCCGAGGTGCTGCGAGCAGCCCTCGGCAGCGAGGCCGGCCTGACCGGGCCGGGCTCCACCGGCGGCGACACGGGCGGGGCCGACGCCCTGACCGACCGGGTGGACGGGCCGGCGGGCAGACGACCCGCCGACGAGGCAGCGGAGCGGTAGGGCACGCGCCATGGCCTACGCCGTGCACTTCGCCGCCACGATGCTGGCCTGCTATCTGACCGCCCAGGTGTTGGCCCGCTCCACCTGGACGTGGCGCAGCCCCCGGGTGGCGATCATCTGCTGGCAGGCTGTCGGGCTGGCGTTGGGCCTCTCGGCGATGGGCCTGCCGATGGCGCTCGGGTTGAGCGCGTACGACAGGCCGACCGGTAGCGCACTGCTCGCCCTGGCCAACGACCTCGCCCACGGCACCCTGCCGATCGGGGTGGGCACGTTCCACCTGGCCGGCGTCGGCGTGGGCTTCGGCATCGGGGCGGTGCTGGTCACGACAACGGTGCGCAGCATCCACGGCACCGTACGCGCCCAGCGTCGCCACCGGGACCTGCTGTCCCTGGTCGCCCGGAACGACCCGGCCGCGCCGGGCGCGCTGGTCTTGGATCATCCGAGCGCCGCCGCGTACTGCCTGCCGGGTGTGAAGCCGCAGGTGGTGGTCAGCGCCGGCACCCTGAGCCTGTTGGACCGGGCCGAGCTGGCCGCGGTGCTCAGCCATGAGCGTGCGCACGCCCACGAGCGGCACGATCTGGTGCTGCTGCCGTTCACAGCGCTGTGCCGGGCGCTGCCGTGGTTCGGCTGGGTGCGCGACGCGCACGAGCGGGTCGCCCTGCTGGTCGAGATGCGCGCCGACGACAAGGCCCGCGAGCTGCACGCCGACGCCCCGCTGGCGGCGGCGCTACGCCGGTTCGCCGCCGCCGGGCACCGGATCACCCCGGCCGGCGCGCTCGGCATGGGCGACCGGGATCTCGATGTACGGGTGCAGCGCCTGCTGGTCAGCGACCGGCCGCCCCGGGTTCTCGGTGCCACCGCTCTCGCGGTCGCCACCACCCTGGTCGCCCTCCCGGTCACCCTCTTCCTGAGCTGACGCCCCCAAGGCGGCGCTGAGCCCACGCCGCAGAACGGCGCGCAGGGCGCTGCCCTGCGGCCCGAGCCCCGCACCGCGCCCCCGCACCGCGCACCGCGTGGAGGGCGCTGCCCCGCGGCCTGGGGCCCCCACGCGCCCCCGCACCGCGCCCTCGCGCCCCGCACCGCGCCCTCGCGCCCCGCACCGCGCCCTCACGCCCCGCGCTGCGCGCCCGCCCCCGCACGCCCGGCACCCCCTCGCAAGATCGCGCTCGATCCAGGATCGAGGGGCATTCCGGGGCCGCGAGACCACTACATCCAGGAACGAGCGCGATCTCGCTCTACTACTACGTGGCGTAGTACCGTTGCCTACGACAGGGCGTAGTAGGCGGACATGTAGCGATGCTACGTGTAGGGTGGCTACGACAAGGGAGCCAACGCTATGGAGGGCTGGTCATGGACACCCTGCTCCTCGCCCGCCTACAGTTCGCCACCACCACCTCGATCCACTTCCTGTTCGTGGTCGTCACGCTCGGGCTGGTCACCCTGCTGGTCGGCATGCAGACCGCGTGGGTGCTCACCGGCAACCCGAAGTGGGAGCGGCTGACCCGCTACTGGGGCCAGCTCTACGTGATCAACTACGTGCTCGGCATCGCCACCGGAATCGTGATGGAGTTCCAGTTCGGGCTGAACTGGAGTGGCCTGTCGCGCTACGTCGGCAACGTCTTCGGCGCACCCCTGGCCATCGAGACGCTTGTGGCGTTCTTCCTGGAGTCCACGTTCCTCGGAATGTGGATCTTCGGCTGGCACCGGCTCGGAAAGGGCGTCCACCTCGCGCTGCTGTGGGGCGTGGCGATCACCGCGTACGCCTCGGCGTTCTGGATCATGGTGGCCAACTCCTGGCTCCAGAATCCCGTCGGCTACGAGGTCCGCGACGGAATCGCCCACCTCACCGACTTCGGCGCGCTGCTCACCAACCCCAGCCTCGGCATGGCCTTCGGGCACGTGGTCTCGGCGGCGCTGCTGGTCGGCGGGATGCTGATGGCTGCGGTCAGCGCCGGGCACCTGATCCGGCGTACCCCGGACTTCGCGCTCTTTCGCACCTCGCTGCGGATCGGCCTGGTCACCGCGGCACTGGCCATCACGATGGTGCAGGGCTTCGGTTTCGCCCAGTTCGGCCCGGTGGGCGCGGTGCAGCCGACCAAGTTCGGCGGCAACGGCCCGGAGAGCCAGGCGCTGATCGCCGAGTGGACCACCCGGTTCGGCCCCGGCGACTACACCCCGCCGGTGCTGGCCAGCGTCGGGCTGGGCTTCATGATCCTGATCGGTTTCACCCTCGGCTGCGTCTGGCTCCTGCTGCCCCTGCTCTTCCGGGACTGGGTCATCCGACTGCGCTTCCCGCTCTGGTTGATCCTGCTCGCCCTGCCGCTGCCGTTCATCGCGGTGATCCTCGGCTGGATCTCCCGGGAGGTCGGCCGTCAACCCTGGGTGGCGTACGGGCTGCTCCCCACCGAGCAGGCCGTCTCCCCGGTCAGCGCACCGCTGATGCTCGCCTCGCTGATCGGGTTCAGCCTGCTGCTGGGCACTCTCGCCGTCACCAACTGGGTGCTGCTCGCCCGGCACGCCAGGCGCGGCGCGGCCGACCCGGCGCTCGGCCGCCCACCGGCACCGTCCAGCGAGCCGGCCCACCCCGAACCCGCCCTCCTCTGAGGAGTAGACAGTGGACCTCGCCTGGTACGCAGCGCTCGGCCTCTTCTTCGCCAGCTACCTCGTGCTCGCCGGCTACGACTACGGCGTCGGGCTGCTGCTCGCCCGCGGCGTCGGTCCGGCGGGGCGGCGGGAGGCGCTCACCGCGCTCGGCCCGTTCTTCCTCGGCAACGAGGTCTGGCTGGTGGCCGCCATGGGCATCCTCTTCGGCGCGTTCCCCCTCCTGGAGGGCGAGTTGCTCGCCGGCTGCTATCCGGCCGTCGCCGGTGCCCTGGTCGGCGTCATCCTGGTCACCGTCGGGGTGCAACTGCGCAGCCGACCCGACGAGGAGCGGATCCGGGCCCGCTGGGACCGCGTCGTGGTGATCGGCAGCGCCCTCGCCGCGCTGGGGTGGGGTGTGCTGCTCGCCGCGCTGTTGCAGGGTGTGCCCCTCCAGGCCGACGGGCACGTCGCCGGGGTGACGCACCTGGCCACCCCGTTCGCGGCTGCCGCCGGGCTGGCCATGGTCGCCCTGGTCGCGGTGCACGGGGCGACCTTCCTCACCCTGCGCCTGCCCGCCGAGGCCGCCGCCGTGGTCGGCCGGACCGCCCGCCGGCTGGTGCCGGTGGCGCTCACCGCGGTCGCCCTGACCACCGTCGTGGGCCTGCTCTCCGCCCGGGTACGCGACGCGGTGCAGCGTCCGGCGGTGGCCGTACTCCTGCCGGTGCTGCTCGTGGCGGCGCTGCTGGCGGCCCGCGCGGCGCTCGCCCGGCGGCGGCCCGGGTGGGCTCTGGTCGCCACCGGCGCGGCCCTGGCGCTGCCGGTGCTGCTGGTCGGAGCCGCGCTCTGGCCCTACGTGCTGGTGTCCACGACCGACCCGGACGCCTCGCTGCGGGTGGCCGACGCCGCCGCCAGCGCGCCGACACTGCGGCTGCTGGGCTGGGTGGCGCTGCCGCTACTTCCGGCCCTACTAGGCTTCCAGGCGATGTGCTGGTGGGTTTTCCGAGGACGGACCGACGGTAGGGCACCGGTGTACTGGTGAGCCGCCGTCCGTTCGACAGGCGTCTGCTGCGCCGGGTCCCTGCGGCCCGGGGCGATCTTGCCGTGCTCGCGCTCCTGGGGGTGCTGGCCGCCGGGTTGATCGTCGCGCAGGCCACAGCGCTCGCGTCGCTGCTGGCCACCGCGATCGACGGTCGGCTGGATCGACAGGCGCTGGCCGGCTTCGTGGTAGCTGTCGCCGCCCGCTCTGCACTGGTCTGGGCGCAGGGCACGGTCTCGGCGCGGGTCGCCGCCACGGTCAAGGCCACGCTGCGGGCCGACCTGCTCGGCGCTGTGGGCCGGCACGGGCCCGGGTGGGTGGCCGGGCAGCGGGCCGGTGAGATCGCCACCCTGGCCGGGCGTGGGTTGGACGCGCTGGACGCGTACTTCACCGGGTACCTGCCGCAACTGGTGCTCAGCGTGACGGTGCCCCTCGCGGTGCTGGCGCGGGTCGTCTTCGCCGACTGGAGTTCGGCGGTGATCATCGCCCTGACCCTGCCGCTGATCCCGGTCTTCGGTGCGTTGCTCGGCTGGCAGGCGCAGGCCGCCACCGAGCGGCAGTGGCGGCGGCTCGCGCTGCTCGGCGGGCACTTCCTGGACATGGTCGCCGGGCTGCCCACGCTGCGCGCGTTCGGACGGGCCCGGGCGCAGACCGACGTGGTACGCCGGATGGCCGACGGTCACCGCGTCGCCACAATGAAGACGCTGCGGATCGCGTTCCTCTCCGCGCTGGTCCTCGAACTCGTCGCCACCCTCTCGGTGGCGCTGGTGGCGGTGCCGGTCGGCATCCGCCTGCTCGGCGGTGGGCTGGCCCTGCAGACCGCGCTGCTGGTGCTGCTGCTGACCCCGGAGGCGTACCTGCCGTTGCGGGCCGCCGGCAGCCGCTTCCACGCCAGCATGGAGGGGCTGGCCGCGCTGGACGAGGCGTTGACAGTCTCCGCCGCACCCACAGCGCCCCGGGCCGCCGAGGGCGCCTCCGTCCCGGACGCGCGGGCCGTGATCCGGTTCGAGGGGGTCACAGTGGCGTACGAGCGGACCACCGCGCTGCGCGACGTGACACTGACCATCAGGCCCGGTGAGCGGATAGCCATCATCGGGCCCAGTGGCGCCGGCAAGAGCACGCTGCTCGGCCTGCTGCTGGGTTTCGTGGCACCGACCAGCGGGCGGATCACCGTAGACGGGGTCGACCTCGCCACCGCCGACCCGGACGCCTGGCGCCGGCAGCTCGCCTGGGTGCCGCAGCGGGCCCACCTCTTCGCCGCCTCGCTGGCCGACAACATCCGCCTCGGCGCGCCGGACACCCCGGACGACGTACTCACCGCCGCGGTGCACGACGCCGCCCTGGACGACGTGGTGGCCGGCCTGCCCGACGGCCTGGACACAGTGCTCGGTGAGCGCGGTCACGGGCTGTCCAGTGGGCAGCGGCAGCGGGTCGCACTGGCCCGGGCGTTCCTGCGCTCCGCCCCGGTGGTGCTGCTCGACGAACCCACCGCCCGACTCGACACGGCAGCCGAGGCGGTGGTGCTCGACGCCACCCGTCGACTGGTCGCCGGGCGGACGGCGCTGCTGGTCGCGCACCGACCGGCGTTGCTGGCCGACGCCGACCGGATCCTGCGCATCGAGGACGGTCGGGTCACCGAGTTGACGCCCGAACCGACCGGGAAGGCCGCCCGATGACCGCCGAACACGGGCCGGCGGTGGTGGCCGACGCGGCACCGGCCGGGCGGGCCGCCGCCGAGCGGGCCGTGCTGCGACTGGCCCGGCCGTACCTGGGCCGCCTGGTCGGAGCCGGGCTGCTGGCAGCCGCCACCGAGTTCGCCGGCCTGGCCCTGATGGCCACCGCCACCTGGCTGCTGATGAGCGCCGCCGGTCAGCCTCCACTGGACCGCCTCACCGTGGCGATCGTCGCGGTCCGGGCGCTGGCGATCAGCCGGGGCGTGTTCCGCTACACCGAACGGCTCGCCGGGCACGACGCGGTGCTCCGCATGATCACCGACGTCCGGGCCCGGGTCTTCGCCACACTGGCGGCCCGCCGTGGCACGGCGCACCGCTCGGGGGACGTGCTGAGCCGACTGGTCTCCGACGTGGAGGCCGTCCAGGACCTGCTGCTGCGGGTGCTGGTGCCCGCTTCGGCGGCGGCGGTGGTCGGTGTGTCCGCGGTCGCCGTGGCGGCGCTGATCTCACCACCGGCCGCCGGGACGCTCGCCGTCGGGCTGCTGGTCGCCGGGGTGGCGCTGCCCGCGTTGGCCACCGCGGTCACCCGCCGCAGCGCGGCCGAGGTGGCCCCCCTGCGGGGCGCGCTGGCCACCGACGCGATCGACCTCACCCACGGCGCGGCCGACCTGGCCGCGTTCGGGGCGACCGACGTCACGCTGCGCGCCGCCGAGCAGCGCGCCCACCGGCTGGCCCGGCTGGAACGTCGGCTGGCCGCCACCGGATTCGCAGTGGACGCGGCCGGCGTGCTGGCCGCCGGCGTGACCGCCGCAGCGGTGGTGCTGGTCGCGCTCGCCGCCGACGTGTCGGGGGTGCTGGTGGGCGTCCTGGCCGTCGGCACACTGGCCGCCGTCGAGGTGACGCTGGCGTTGGTCGCGGCGGCCCGGCAGTGGACGCAGCTTCGGCCCGGCCTGACCCGGGTGGCCGACCTGCTCGACGCCGACCCGCCGACCGCGCCGCCGGCGACCGGTCCAACGGACCTGACCGGCCCGCACGAGCTGCGCTTCGTCGACGTGACAGTGCGATACCGGGCCGGTGCGGCGCCCGCCCTGGACGGGGTCAGCCTGGACCTACCGGCGGGACGCCGGATCGCCGTCGTCGGCCCGAGCGGCGCCGGCAAGAGCACACTGGCCGCCGTGCTGACCGGCACCGTCCGGCCCGCGTCCGGCCGGGTCACCCTGGACGGTGACGACCTCTCGGCGTACGCCGAGGAAGCGCTGCCGCGTGCTGTCGGCGGGCTGCTGGCCGAGGCGTACGTGTTCCATGCGACGGTGCGGGAGAACCTGCTGCTCGGGCGGGCCGGAGCGGGCGAGGAGGAGCTGACCGCGGCCACCGCCGCCGCCGGCCTGCTGGACTGGGTCCGCGCTCAGCCGGCGGGCTGGGACACGCTGGTCGGCGAGGAGGGCGGGCAGCTCTCCGGCGGGCAGCGGCAGCGGCTGGCGCTCGCCCGGGCCCTGCTCGCCGCGCCGCCGGTGCTGGTGCTCGACGAGCCCACCGAAGGTCTAGACCCGGTCGCCGCGGACGCGGTGCTCGCGTCCGCCCTGGCCGCCACCCCCGCCGGGCACTCGGTGCTGCTGATCAGCCACCGGCTCAGCGGGTTGGCCGAGCTGGACGAGATAGTGGTCCTGGACGGCGGCCGGGTGATCCAGCGCGGTCGGCACGCCGAGTTGGTAGCGGCCCCGGGCTGGTACCGGGACCAATGGCTGCTCCAGGCCGCTGCCGAACGGGGTTACCTGGCGCTCGCCCCCTGATCCGCCTCGGGGGCGGACCAGGGTTCTCCCGGACGTCGACCGGCCGGAGTCCGTGGCACTGTGGTGCCATGCGGCGCGGTGAGGACGTGATGGTCGACGAGCACCTGCGGGAGCTGGCAGCTCGGTTGCAGGGGCCGGCACGACTCAAGTCCGACCTGCTGACCGAGGCCCGGCACGGGTTGCTGGACGCCGTCGAGGCGTATCGCGAGAGCGGGGTGCCACCCACCGAGGCGCAGCGCCGGGCGGTGGTCGAGTTCGGCTCACCGGCGCAGGTGCTCCCGTCCTGGCAGGCCGAGCTGGCGGTGGGCGCTTTGCGTGGGCTCTCCCTGCGGATGCTGGCGATCGCCGGGGTCGGGGTCGTCGCCGGTGATCTGACCTGGCGCGGGGCGAGCTGGAGCGACGGCCCCCGTCCGCCGGCCGGTTACCTGCTGCTCTCCAACTCGGTCGACTGGATCTGGATGAGCACGCTGCTGCTCGCCGTGGTCGGTCTGCTGGTGGTCCGGGCCAGCGCCCGTTCGCCCCGGCCGGGCCTGGCTCTGGCCCAGCGTGCGGTGGGCACCGGTCTGACCGGCCTGCTGGTCCTCGGCATAGTGGCCGGCGGCGCCCTCTTCACCTGGTCGCTGAACCTCTGGGACGCCGCGCTGCACTGGCCCCCGATGATCATCGGTGCCGTGTTGGTGGGCGGCGCCTACTTCTCGCTCACCCGCGCGGCGCGCGGCTGGCTGCTGGCCACCACCCGCTGATCGGCGGCGGTTCAGGCCGGGGTGGGCGGGCTGCCCGGGTCGAGGAACCGGCCGACAGTCAGTTGGAACTCGCGCCAACCGGCCCGCTCCCCCGCCAGCGCCCGCCGGCCGGAGTCGGTGAGCTGGTACGTCCGCCGTTCCCGGCCGCTGACAGTGCTCCAGGTGCTCGCCACGTGACCGGCGCGTTCCAGGCGACGGAGCGCCGGATAGATGGTGCCGGTGGGCAGATCCAGACTGCCGTCACTGCGGGCGCGCAGCGCCTCGATGATCGCGTAGCCGTGCAGCGCGCCCTGTTCGAGCACGGCGAGCAGCAGAGCGTCGAGATGGCCGTGCAGCGCCTGGGCCTTCATACGTAGCTACGCTACTTGTCGAACCGTCACTTCGCCAGCGGCGACGACCAGCAGGTCGGACCCGTGCGCCAACCGGCCACCGGGGTGCGGGCATCGGTCACCCAGGGCCGCCGACTAGGGTATGTGCCCAGAGTCACTCGCCGGTCAGAGACCCCGGTGGGTGGGCAACCCGAAGCACACGGAGGTCAGCGTGGCCCGCCAGTCGCCCCAACGGCCCGACGCCGACGAGCCCGAGCTCGACGACACCACCGGCGCGGCCGAGCCAGACGAGACCGAGACCGACCGCCCGTCGGCGTCGATCGACCGCTCACTCTGGGACGAGCTGCGTATCGACCCAGTGGAGATCGCCCTGCCCGCCGGCACCGGCTTCACGCTTCGGGCGTACCGGCCGGCCAGCTCGCTGACTCCCACCGACGTGACCGAGCGCGACCAGGACGACCCGTTCCTCGCCCGCCGCCAGGCCGTCGAGGAGGAGGAGGACGACGAGACCGTCGTCATCCTCGACGAGGAGCTGGCCCAGGAGTTCGCCGACGAGGACGACGAGTCGACGCGCCGCCGGGACGGCGCCGCCACCGACACCGACGACGAGACCGACAAAGAGTCGGACGAGGCCGTCGCGGACGAGGCGGACGACGAGGAGGTGCCGGTCTTCCTCAGCAACCAAGGCAAGCTGCTGCTGTTCAAGACCCCCGAGTCGCTTGTCAGTTTCATCCGATCCGGTGCGCCCAACGATCTGTCCCAACTGGACAGCTGGAATGAATTGTCCGAACGGGTGGAGCCGGCAGATATTGCTCCGCTCGACGAGGACACCTACGAACTCGACCTGGTCGTGGAGAACCTGCGCGGCGGGCACGACACCTGGGATTCGACCCTGCTGATCGAGGCGGGCGAGGCCGCGCGTGACCTCTCGTACGCATTGCGGCTGCCTGCGGTACTCGACATGCTCTCCGCCGGCTCCAGCCTCGACGACCTGGACGAGGCTCTGCGTGGCACCGCCAACGGTGGGATCGGCGCGTTCATGGCTCGGCGACGGCTGAAGAAGATCGGGGCGCAGACCGCGAGTTTGGGTTGGCGCACCATTGTCGGCAAGATCTCTGCGGTGGTGGACTGGCGCGACTGACCCGTACCGGGGAGCATCAGTTGCTGGCAGAGGAAAGACCTGTCCCGGGAGGAGGACGACGCCGTGGCGCTCGTGCGCGTTTACTGCGGTCTGGCCTCGGCGGATCCGGCTGACCGACCGGCCTCCGCCGGTTCGACGCTGACGTCCGCTGTGGTCGACGACGCAGGCCGTCTGCTGCATGTCTGCGAGATCAGCGATGACGCCGCTGGCTACGCCCAGCTCGTCGCGCTGCTCGTGGAGCGGTCGGGCGGGCCGAGCGGTGCGGCCATCGCCGCCGACAGCGACGACCACACGGTCACCTCGCTGCTGAGCGCGGCGGGGCGACCCCTGGCGATCGCCGACGACGACTCGGTGGACGACTTCGCCGAGCGGTTCGCCGACGACGACTCCCTTGAGGAGATGCAGTCACCTCCGGCCGAACGGCGGGCGGTCGGCCTCGCCCGCGCGTTGCAGGCGGGGGCGCTCTCCGCCGTCACCCTGCCGGCGCCCCGGGACCTCGCCGGATACAAGCAGGTGCTCTCCGCGCACGCCGCGCTGGCCAGTGGCCGGCACTCCGCCGCCGTGGCACTGCGCGAGGTTCTGCGTGAGCTCTACCCGGCGGCCCTGCGCGCCTACCCGGACCCGGCCGAGCCGGTCTCTCTGGCCGTGCTGGACGCGCTGCCCGAGCCGGGCATGCTCGGCGGCACCGTGGCCCGGGGCCGCGAGGTGTCGGTAGCGGCGGATGCCATCGCGGCGCACCTCGCCGCCGACGGGGTAGCCGATGCCGAGGAGATCAACGAGGCGGTCACCGCCCTGCGGGTCGCCATCTCCGAGACACCCCGACGTGCCTCGGTCAACCGGGCGCTCACGTCCGCTGTAGCCGAGACGGTCCGTCAGGCCGTCGCCTCCGTGCGGGCCTGCGACGCCGGGTGTGAGGCGCTGGTCAGCGCGCTCAGCTCGCGGGTCAGCACGCCTGCCCAGGCACCCGGCCGCCGGGCCGCGGCGCGCCGCGGCGAGTCCGTCGGCGAATTGACCGGCCTGGCCGGCACCAACGCCGGGTTGACCGGCCTCGCCGGCACCAACGCCGGGTTGCGGTCGGTGCGACCCACCCCGCCAGCCGCCGACCCGGCACCCGCCGTCGGGCGGCGCAGCCGTCCCGAGCCGGTCCCCGGTAACGCGCCGTTGGCGTCGCCCCGCCCGCTCGGGCCGCCGCCGGTCGCACCCGCGCCGGTCACGCCGCCGCCGGTCGCACCCGCGCCGATGACTCCGGCGGCGATGGCTGGTCCGCCGCAGTCCACGCTGCCCAGTCGCGGCGAGCCGCTTCCCAGCCGGATCGACGGCCCGACCAACCGGCCGGTCTCCTCGCCGCCGCCTCCGCCGCCCGGGATCACCCCGATCGCGCCGGCGCAGCGTGGCATGGTGCCGCCGGCCGAGGCCGGTGAGCCGTTCCGGCCGACGCTGACCACTGCCGCGATCAACAACGCGCGGGCCGAGCGGCAGCGGACGGTCATTCCGCCCCGCCCCAAGACCAACGGCGAGCCCCGGCCGAGCCACCTGCAACGCCCCCCTGTCGACGAGCCACCCACCGGCGGGTTCAGCGCCACCGATCTCAGCATTCCGGTGCCGACCCCCCGACCGGGTCAGGAGGCCGCACCGCCCGGCTCCCGGGCGAACTGGCCGCTGGTGAACAACCCGGAGGACCCGTCCGACAGCTCACCGAACAACCCGGTGGCCTACTCGTACGGCGGCAGCCGCGGTGTCGACGCCCCGACCGACCCGGGTCGGGCCGACGGTCGGGTCACCCCGCCGTGGTTGGCGGACGACCTGCCACCGGAGCCGCCGATGCTGCGGCTGGTGGAGCCGCCGCCGCTGGCCGACCGGGCGCTGCGCGAGGGGCTCACCCCTCCCGCGGACCAACACCTGGAGACGCCGCCGCTGCGCCTGGTCGACCGCGAGCAGGCCGCTCGCAACGGTCGGGCGGCCGCCCGCACCGAGCGCGCCGCCGAGCACCGGCCGTCGCCCCCTGTCGAGCACCGGCCGCCGCCCATGGAGCACCGGCCGCCGCCGGTCGCCGACGAGGGCGACGGTGATCTGCTGATCTTCGCGCAGGCCAAGTCGGCCTGGTTCGTCGGGCAGCCCGAGGAGTCCGACCTGGACTGGTCGACCACCGCCGACACCGGCTGGCAGGCCGCGGAGCAGGCGGCCCGCCCGGCCGTGGGCGCCGAGACCAACGCCGGGCTGCCGAAGCGCGTGCCGCAGGCCAACCTGGTGCCGGGTTCGCCGCTGCGCGAGGAGCGCCCATTGCGGATAGTGCGTGATGCGGCAAGCCTCGCGGAGAACACCACCGGCTACTTCCGTGGCTGGCGTCGCGGCCAGGAGATCGGCGGTTTCGCGGTGGGTGGTCGGCCCGGTCGCGAGGCGGCCGGCGGTTGGGACTTCAGCCGCGACCACGGGGACCGCGACGACGACCGGGAGTACGAGTACCGCTCGGCGGGCTACCAGTCCTGACCCCGTTCTCACACGCGTGAGCGCCCCCAGCCAACTGGCTGGGGGCGCTTCCGCGTCAGCAGGGCGATCCCCCGGGCACGCAGAAGCCGCCTCGCGAGGACCGTGGGTGGGGGCCTGCCCCGAGAGGGGGCTGACAGCTTCCAGGTCGTCAGGAGGCGGCTCAGCGGCGCGCTGGGTCGTCTGAGCGACGAGCCAACGCGAAGACACTCACCGGGGCGGCTGGCAGCGCCCGGTGGCGGCCGGAGCCACCACCGGGGCGTGCAGCGTCCCGGATCAGGCCGGGGCGACGGCGCGCGTACGGCGCATGGTCAGCACGTACTCGACCAGCGAGATCAGCACGTGCTTCGTCGACTCCCGGTTACGGGCGTCGCAGGCCACCACCGGCACGTCGCTCGAGATCGCCAAGGCGTCCCGGACGTCCTGCGGGTCGTGGTACTGCATCCCGTCGAAGCAGTTGATCGCCACCAGGTACGGCAGGCGTCGGTGCTCGAAGAAGTCGATCGCCGCGAAGCAGTCGGCCAGCCGGCGGGTGTCCACCAGCACGACCGCACCGATCGCACCCCGCACCAGTTCGTCCCACATGAACCAGAAACGGGTCTGACCCGGCGTACCGAACAGGTACAGGATCAGGTCACGGTCGATCGAGATCCGGCCGAAGTCCATGGCCACCGTGGTCGTCGTCTTGCCCGGCACCTGCCGGGTGTCGTCGACGCCCACGCCAGCGGAGGTCATGATGGCCTCAGTGGTCAGCGGCGTGATCTCCGAGACCGAGCCGACCAGCGTCGTCTTACCGACGCCGAATCCACCGGCGATAACGATCTTCGCCGACGTCACGCGGCCGCTCGGGTTCGGCGGGCGGTGCGACATGTCAGAGCCTGCGAAGTCCACTCAGCACCCTCTCCAGCAGTTCAGTGCCCACCGCGTCGTCGGAGTCGTCCAAAATGGTCGGCTCGTGGACCGCGACCAGGCCGTCCGTCGCCATGTCGGCGATGAGCACCCGGGCCACACCGAGCGGGAGCTGCATCCGCGCCGCGATCTCCGCGAGCGATTGCACGCGACCGTCACACAGCGCGGCGATGTACTGGTGTTCGCGGCCCTGGCCGCCGTTGCCATTGGCAGCGGCCCGGCCGCGCACCGTCGTCTCGACGAGCGCCTCCAGCGCGATGTCGAGCCGGGGACGGGTGCGACCACGGGTCACGGCGTATGGACGGACCAACGCTCCGGTTGGTTCGTCACGATCGGCCATCTCGCCGCTCACCTCCTTCGCACCCGTTACCGGCTCCCACCGGTGAAACCCGTCGTTGTCGTTGTTGCAGTCGTGCCGACCTCACGATCGGCGAGACGTCAGCCCAGCATGCCCGCAGCCGCACGCGGCTGCGGGGTCAGTGCGTCGCCCACCCGGTCGACCAGCAGCGCCATCTCGTAGCCAACCTGGCCCACGTCGGAGCTGCGGGCTGCCAGCACGGCGAAGGACGAGCCGTCCGAGATGGACATCAGGAACAGGAAGCCATTGTCCATCTCCACGACGGTCTGCAACACCGCGCCTCCCTCGAAGCAGCGTGCTGCCCCCTGGGTCAGGCTGACCAGACCCGAGGAGATCGCGGCGAGCTGGTCTGCCCGGTCGCGCGGCAGATCCCGTGACGACGCGAGGAGTAGGCCGTCCGCCGATACGGCGACCGCATGCGCGACGCCGGGCACCCGGTCGGCGAAGTTGGCCAGCAGCCAACCAAGATCCTGCGTAGTTGTCATCCTTCTTGCTCCTTCTGCCCGCTCCCGGCCACCGGGCCTGAGCCAGACTGCGAGGATTGCCCTCCCGGAGTTGCCTCCGGGCTGGTCGGGTTGTCCGAGGTGCTACGCCCTCGCTGCACGCCCCGGTGGTAGGCGGAGAGCAGGCCACGAACCGCCTCCGGGGAGCGCCGCTGGACCGAGGTGGTGGGCTTCTCCACCGCACCGGGTACCAGTTGCGCCATCGGCTTGCGCTTCGGCAGACCGGTAGTGGTGGTCTCGTTCACCGGCGCCGCGCCGGCCGCCGCGGAGGCAGCACGCCAGCCGTCGTCGGCGGCGGTCTGCCAGCCGTTGCTCTGCGGTTGGGGCCGGCGGTTCGGCAGGCTCTCGGCGAGGCTGGGGCGGGTGCCCTCGTTCGCTGTGGAGCCGTTGTCCCGCGGCGCTCCTCCGACCGTCGGAGTGTCTGCCATCGGTGTGTTACCTGTCGTCCCGGGTGGTGTCTTGTGGACTGCCCGACCGGTGGCCTCGACCGTGGCGAACTGCTGGGTAGCGGAGTCGCCGTTCGTCGCTGGCTGAGCGCCGGCCGCGGTCTCCTCGGAGCCCGGGCGACGGGTACGGAACCAGGCCGACTCGAGCTCCCGGAAGATCGGCAGCTCCATCGTCTCATCCGCGTACCGCTGACGGTTCTGCGCCTGCGGCTGCTGCGGCGTCGGCCGAGTCTGCGGCGTTGGCCGAGTCTGCGGAGCCGGAGCCGGCGTTGCCGCCGGGGTCGGCGCAGGAGCCGGAGGCTGGGCTGCGGCCGGCTGCTCGCCGGGTCGCGGGACCCGCGGCAGTTCCGTCGTCATGTCCAGTGCGGCGGCGAGCCGCTCGGGCACCGGCGGGGTGGCCGTGTCCCGGTCGCTACCCGGCACTGGCGGCCAGGCCGGCGGCGCCGGGGCGTTGGGTGCCTGCGCGGGCGGGGCGGATCGGGGCGCGAAGCCGCTGAACGACTGGCTGGAGGCCGGCGGCGCCGAGTACGGCTGGTTCGAATACGGCTGACCGGACGCCGGCGAGGCCGAGACCGGCGACGCGGACACCGGCGGACCGGCGTACGGCTGCCCGGAGGCCGGAGCGGCGGACACCGGCGCGCCGCCGTACGGCGCACCTGAGTAGGGCTGCCCGGAGTACGGCTGGCCGGAGGCCGGCGAGGCGGAGACCGGCGCACCGGAGTAGGGCTGCGCGGAGACCGGCGGTGCCGAGTACGGGTGCGCCTCGGGGCTGCTCGGCAGCTGACGCGGAATGGACGGCTGCTGGTCGGTGCCCGGGGTCTCGTCCCCGCCCCGGCGCTGCGGCAGCGGGTCGATGCCCTGGCCGTTGGCCGACCGGGGGGTGAACCCGTCACCGCCGTTCGCCCCGGCCGCGCCGGTCAGATCGGACCACGCCGGCATCGACCGGTACGCGCCACCGTTGGCGGGCGTGCCGGCACCGTTGCGCGTCGCGGGGTCGAACGGGCGACCGCCCAGGGTGACCTGGTTGCCGGACTCGCTCGGACGGGGGCCGTTGCCCAGCGCGGGCAGCGCGCCGAAGACCGGCGCGGGCCCATTGGACTGCGGGCCACCGAACTGGGGAGCACCGGCCGCCGGCAGCGCCGGAGGCTGCTGCACCCGACCGGAGAGCGCCCGGGGCACCAGCACCGAGGTGGGCAGGGTCACGTCGGCGACAGTGCCGCGATCGTTGCCGGGGCGCAGCTCGACCCGGACACCGTGTCGGGACGCCAGCCGGGCGACCACGACGAGGCCCATCATCCGGGACACCGCCACGTCGACCTGCGGCGGCGTCGCGAGCCGCTCGTTGAGGTCGTGCAACTGCTCGGCGCTGATACCGATACCGCGGTCCTCGACGTACAGCGAGGAGCGGTCGCCGACGCGCCGGGCCTCGACCATGACCTGCGAGTCGGGCGGGGAGAACGCCGTGGCGTTGTCGAACAGCTCCGCGACGAGGTGCACCAGGTCGTTGACCGCGTGCGCGGCGACCTCGATGTCGCGGTCGATGACACCGAACTCGATCCGGGTGTAGTGCTCGACCTCGGACTGCGCGGCGCGCAGCACGTCGATGAGGGCGGCCGGCTCACGCTGCACGCGGGTGGAGTCGGCACCGGCGAGCACCAGCAGGTTCTCGTCGTTGCGGCGCATCCGGGTGGCCAGGTGGTCGAGCTGGAACAGCTCGGCCAGCCGGTCCGGGTCCTCCTCGCCGCGCTCCAACCGGTCGAGGTGCCCGATGAGGCGGTCGACCAGGATCTGGGAACGACGGGCCAGGTTGACGAACATGGTCGCGACGGAGGCGCGCAGTGCCGCCTGCTCGGCGGCCGTGCGGACGGCTTCCAGGTGGACGGCGTTGAACGCCTCGGTCACCTGGCCGAACTCGTCCTTGCTGCGCACCGGCAGTGGTTCGGCGATCTGGTTGGCCAGCTGCACCGGGGAGAGCTGGCCGACGACCTGCGGGTCGCGCAGACGGGCCACCGCCTGTGGCAGGCCGTATTGGGCCACGGAGAGCGCGCCCTGCCGCAGCTCACGGAGTGAGCGGGCCATCGAGCGGGCTACCAGGTAGGCGAAGAGGATGGCCAGCAGCAGCATGCTGAGCAGCAGGCCGGTCTCCAGGAAGACCTGGCGTTGGACGTCCGAGCGGAGGGTGTCGGCCTGGTCGACCACTTCACTGTCGAGCTTCCGCTCGACGGTGCGGATCAGCTTGGCGTTGGCCGTCATGGCGGCCTCCCACTGGTCCGGGCCGAACGGCGCACCGCGCATGTTGCCGGTGGTGTTGCCGTCGATCCAGCCTGTGTAGTTCTGTGCCTGCCGACGGTCGCCGCCAGCGACCGTCTGGTCGTGGAACTTCGCGTCGTCGGGGGTGGCGACGGCCTTGAAGCTCTGCAGGGCCTGCTGCTGGCCGGTGTCACTGGCGACGTAGTCCCTGCGCAGTGCGGGGGTCAGGCGCTGTCCGCCCTTCACGCCCAGCGCGCGGTGCACCACGACCCGGCGTACGGCGAGGAACTCCTTCTCCCGGGCGACCGCCGCGGCGGCGCGCATCCGGTCGCTGAGTTGGTTGTCACCGGCGAGCTGCGTGGACGAGTCGCGGATGGCGAGCAGGTCACTGATGAGACCCTCGTACGCCTGCACGGTCTCGGTCAGCGCGAGCTTTCCGTTGAACACCTGGCTGCGGACGCCCGACAGGTCCTGCAGGTTCTGGTCGATGCCGTCGAGCAGACTCTCGAGGCTGCTCGGCAGGTCCTCGATCTCGGTCCGCTGCTGCCGGTAGGGGATCGCATCCTGATCCACCCGGGAGTTCACCCGGTTGTAGGCCTCCTGGTACTGCGCCGTCGGCTGCGTCCCGTCCGCGCCCAGCAGCAGCACGGCGGCGGTCCGCTCGTCCTGCAGGCTGTCGACCAGATCACCTGAATAGCTCGACAGATTCGCCAGGTCGCCAGCTCGGTTGGCATTGTTGAGCGTCTCCACGTGGTCGATAAGACCACTGGTGCCCACCACGACCGTGGCGATGGTCGGCACGATCATGATGAGACCGAGCTTGGACCAGATCGGCATGTCCCGGAGCCGGCTGGCCGGCCGGCGCAGCCGCGACAGGAAGGAGCCCGCCGTCTTTGGCCGTTTGCTCACGTCACCGCCCTCGCGATTACAGCTTGAACGCGTTGCCCCGGGCAACGCCCAGCGACCGACCCGGCGGGTCGGACCCCCGAGATTCCATCACGCCGGTCGACAAGAAGAAAGCCCAGGTTGTCCCCAACCGAAGGTGTGATGAGATGTTGATGCGATTTGATAGCAGTCTGTCTGGCCGGAGTAACTGAAGGTAATGGAACATCCGCACCGCGTTGTCCTACTGGCCGGCCCATCGGGGTCCGGAAAGTCGTACATAGCGCAGCAAACCGGCCTGCCGGTGCTGTGCTTGGACGACTTCTACAAAGACGGCGATGACCCTACGTTGCCGAGACGAAACGGCCAGGTGGATTGGGAATCGCCGCACTCCTGGGACGCCCCCAGTGCGGTGGAAATCATTGCCCAACTTGCCCGCGAGGGCCGAGCCGATGTGCCGGTTTATGCGATCGGCGCTGATCGGCGGGTAGCCACCCGGCCATTTGATGTCGCCGGATCGCCACTTTTCGTGGCCGAAGGGATCTTCGCCGCCGAGATTGTCGAGGAGTGCCGTCGCCGCGGCCTGCTCGCCGGGGCGTACGCGCTGCGCCGCCCGCGCGGGGCCACCTTCCTGCGCCGACTCGCCCGCGACCTGTCCGAGCAGCGCAAGGCGCCTCGGGTGCTGATTCGGCGCGGGGTGGCGCTGCTCCGTGCCGAGCCTGCGGTGCTGCGCCGGCAGATGGGCCTCGGCGCGGAGGCGGCCCGGGCCCGGGAGGTGCTGCGCCGGGTGGCCGGTCTGCTCGCCGGCCACCCACATGGCTGAGCTCAGGCCAGCAACTTCGCGTACGCCGGCTTGATCACGTCGTCGATGATCCGCAGCCGCTCGTCGAACGGGATGAAGGCGCTCTTCATCGCGTTGATGGTGAACCACTGCAACTCTTTCCAGCCATAGCCGAACGTCTCCACCAGTAACGACATCTCCCGCGACATCGAGGTGCCGCTCATCAGCCGGTTGTCGGTGTTGACTGTCACCCGGAAACGCAGGTCCCTCAGCAGGCCGATCGGGTGGTCCGCGATCGAGCCCACAGCACCGGTCTGCACGTTCGACGAGGGGCACAGTTCCAGGGGGATCCGCTTGTCCCGGACGTACGCGGCCAGCCGGCCGAGCGAGCCGTCGGGGGCGATGTCGTCGACGATCCGCACCCCGTGGCCGAGCCGGTCCGCCCCGCACCACTGGATCGCCTGCCAGATCGACGGCAGACCGAACGCCTCGCCGGCGTGGATGGTGAAGTGGAAGTTCTCCCGTTGCAGGTACTCGAAGGCGTCCAGGTGCCGGGTGGGCGGAAAGCCCGCCTCGGCGCCCGCGATGTCGAAGCCGACCACTCCGGCATCCCGGTGCCGCACGGCCAGCTCGGCGATCTCCTGGGAACGGGCGGCGTGCCGCATCGCGGTGAGCAGCGTGCCCACCCGGATGGTCAGGCCCGCCTCGACCGCCTGGGCGGTGCCCTCGGCGAACCCGGCCAGCACCGCCTCGACCACCTCGTCCAGGCTGAGGTCCCGTTCCAGGTGCTGCTCCGGGGCGAACCGCACCTCGGCGTAGACCACGCCGTCGGCGGCCAGGTCCAGGGCGCACTCGCGGGCCACCCGACGCAGCGCGGGCGCGGTCTGCATGACCGCCACGGTGTGCGCGAACGTCTCGAGGTAGCGCTCCAGGGAACCGGAGTCCGCCGCGTCCGCGAACCAGCGTCCGAGCGCCTCCGGGTCGGTGGTGGGCAGCTCGTGGCCCACCTCGGCGGCCAGGTCGACGATCGTCGCCGGCCTCAGCCCGCCGTCGAGGTGGTCGTGCAGCAGCGCCTTCGGGACCTTGACGATGTCCTCGTACCGGATAGTTGCGACCATGCTCAGACCCTAGTCAGGGGCCTGGGCGGACCGGTACAGGACCGGCCGGGCGTCACGGTCGCCAGCCGTACACCCGGTGCACGTGGAGGCGGATCACGAGCCGTCCGTCGGCGACCATGGCGGCCCGGTAGTCCGCCCAGTCCGGGTGGTCGCCGCGAATCCGGCGGTAGACCTCCACCAGTTCGTCGACCGTCTCGTCGGTGGTGGCCATGGCCGGCTCGCTGAGCGTCACGGTCCCCTCCGCTACCGCGTACGCGCCGCCGTCCGGGGTGGTGACGTGGAAGCTGGCCCGGGGATCGCGGCGCAGGTTGCGCACCTTCGCCCGGTCCCCGGTGGTGGAGCAGCGGAGCAACTCCGGCTCGGCCAGGTAGTCGAGGTTGGACAGCTGGGGCCGCCCGTCCCGGCGCACTGTGACAAGCACTCCGCGCCCCCGCTGACCGAACAGCTCCCACAGTCGGTGAGAATTGGTTGACATGTCATCGAACCTAGGGGCAAGTCGATGACATGTCAACGAAAGCGTTAGACTCGACCTGTGGAAGCACCCCGCTGGCTGGACGAACGGGAGGAGCGCGCCTGGCGCGGCTACCGCCGGATGCGTCTCCTGCTCGACCTGGAGCTGGCCCGGGAGCTGACCCAGGACGCCGGCCTCTCCGAGGCCGACTACGACGTGCTGTCCGACCTCTCCGAGACACCGCAGGGGCGGCTGCGCCTGCGGGAGTTGGCAGACCGCATGCTCTGGTCGCGCAGCCGGCTCTCCCACCACCTGACCCGGATGCAACAGCGCGGGCTGGTGACCCGCGAGGAGTGCGCCGACGACGCCCGGGGGTCGGTCGTCGTCCTCACCCCCGCCGGGCGGCAGGCCATCGAGTCCGCCGCCCCCGGTCACGTGGCCGCCGTCCGCCGGCACCTGATCGACCTGCTCACCCCCGCAGAGGTCGACGCCCTCGGCGCGCTCACCCACCGGGTGGTCGACCACCTCGCCGCACCCGGCCTCCGAGCCACCCGGCCGCAGCCCGCAGCGGAGGCCTGACGTGGATCCCCGCATCCTCGGCCGTTTGCGCTGCCCGGTCTGCGGCGAGCCGCTGGCCGAGGCGACCGCGGGCAGCACCGCTACGCTGCGCTGCCCGCGCCGACACAGCTTCGACATCGCCCGGCAGGGGTACGTCAACCTCCTCGCCGGGCGCGCCCCGCACGCCGGCGACAGCGCCGAAATGGTCGCCGCCCGGGCGGACTTCCTCGCCGCCGGGCACTACGACCTCATCTCGGCCGCCCTCTCCGCCGCCGCGACGGAGGCCGTCGGTCGGCTCCGCGCGTCGGCAGCCAGGCACCCGGAAGCTGCCCCGTCCGCCCTTTGCTCTGCTTCAACCGACGAAACGGTTTCCGGGCCGGACCGTAGCGCGGAGGTAAGCAGAGCAAAGGACACAACAGCAGAGGTACGGGTCGAGCCGCCGACACCCGACCTCGGGGCGTACCCCCTGGTGGTGGATGCCGGCGCTGGCACCGGCCGGTACCTCGGCGCGGTGCTGGCGGCGCTGCCGGACGCCGTGGGTCTGGCCCTGGACGTGTCCAAGCCGGCGCTGCGCCGCGCGGCCCGCGCGCATCCCCGGGCCGCCGCCGCGCTCGCCGACACCTGGCAGCGACTGCCGCTCGCCGACGCCTCGACCGACGTGCTGCTGAACGTCTTCGCCCCGCGCAACGGCCCGGAGTTCCACCGGGTGCTCGACCCGGCCGGCGCGTTGCTGGTGGTCACGCCCGACACCGACCACCTCGCGGAGTTGGTGGACGCCCTCGACCTGCTGCGGGTGGACCCGGACAAGGCCGACCGGGTGGCCGCCAGCCTGGGCGGGCATTTCACGCTCGTCAGCTCGGCGGTGCACCGGGCCGAGCTGGCACTGACCCGGCCGGAGGTCGCCACACTGGTCGGGATGGGCCCCAGCGCCTGGCACACCGACCCGGCCGCGTTCACCACCCGGCTGGCCGCGCTGCCCGAACCGGCCCGGGTCACCGTGGCGGTCCGGCTCGACGTCCTGCGACCTCGCTGACCTCAGGTGGAGAGGTCGACCTCTTCCCAGCCGGGCGGCTCGTCGTGGTACGGCCCGCGCAGAATCACCGCCCACTCCAGCGCCCAACGCCGCTGCCCGATCGCGTTCGCGTCGACAAGGCCCGGTGCCCGCCGGCCACCACGCTCGGTCTCCAGGTACGCCCAGTCGAGGCAGTAGTGCAGGTCGAGCAGGGCGGCCGCGTCGGCCGGGTGCTGCGGCGCCGTGAGGATCCGGGAGCGCCAGTGCGGGAAGGTCTCCCCCTCGGCGATGTGCGGCAGCCGCTCGACCAGCCGTTCGTCGACTGCCAGCGTCGGGTCGAGCTGTTTGCTCAGCCCGAGCACCCAGGCCAGCGCGAAGAGCGCGTCGTGGTGCAGCACGAACGACCGGTGGTCGCCTTTGCCGCCCATCACGAACTGCCACTCCGGCGGGGTGACCATGTCGACCAGGTGCGAGCCGAGCAGCCAACTCATCGCCGCCTGCGGTGGCATCCCGAAACAGCGGGCCAGGATCAGGTGCAGCACCGCGATCCGCGCCTCGATCTCCCCTGTCGGACGCAGGTCGATCTGATCACCCGGCTCCCAGACGAGGGGGAACTGGGCCGGCGGCAACGGCAGGCCGAGCCGGGACAGCTCGTCCAGGCTCGCCTCGCGCACCTCACGTGGGTCGGGGGCAGCAACGGTCACGGCGGATCTTCCTGTCTGCTCGCGCCGGCGCAAGGCCGGTTGTCCCCCCTTGGCCTGCGACAATAGCGCTCCCAGGTGACCGGCACCACGCCAGGGCGACGCTGGATCGGTCAGCCGATGCGTTCGATGACCAACGACGTCGCCGCCGGGGCCGTCGGCGCGATCCGCACCGCGGTGGCGGCTTCGGTCCGCGCGGCCGGAATCCGCGTCGCGTCGTCGGCGCGCAACTCGTAGAGCGCGTCACCGGCCCGCACCTCGTCACCCGGCCGTTTGTGCAACACCACGCCGGCCGGCACGCTGACCGGGTCCTCCTTGCGCGCCCGACCCGCGCCGAGCCGCCACGCCGCAACCCCCATCGCGTACGCGTCGATGGCCGCGACGTAACCGTCCCGCTCGGCGCGGACCACCTCCACCTCGGCGGCCGTTGGCATCGGCGCGTCCGGGTCGCCGCCCTGCGCCCGGATCATCGCCCGCCAGGAGTCCATGGCCCGGCCGTCGCGCAGCGCGGCAGCCGGATCGGCGTCCGGCAGACCAGCCGCGTCGAGCATCTCCCGGGCCAGCGCGAGGGTCAGCTCCACCACGTCGGCAGGTCCACCACCGGCCAGCACCTCGACCGACTCGGTCACCTCGACCGCGTTGCCGATCGCCAGGCCGAGCGGGGTGGACATGTCGGTGAGCAGGGCGACGGTCCGCACCCCGTGCGCACCGCCCAGCTCGACCATGGTGCGCGCCAACTCGCGGGCCTGCTCGACGGACTTCATGAAGGCGCCCGAGCCGACCTTGACGTCGAGGACCAGCGCCCCGGTGCCCTCGGCGATCTTCTTGCTCATGATCGAGCTCGCGATCAGCGGGATCGCCTCCACGGTGCCGGTCACGTCGCGCAGCGCGTACAGCTTGCGGTCGGCGGGGGCGAGCCCGGCGCCGGCCGCGCAGATCACCGCACCGACCTCGTCCAGTTGGGCGATGAACTCGTCATTGCTCACTGTGGCGCGCCAGCCCGGGATGGACTCCAACTTGTCGAGCGTGCCACCGGTGTGCCCGAGACCCCGGCCGCTCAGCTGCGGCACGGCCGCGCCACACGCCGCCACCAGCGGGGTGAGCGGCAGAGTGATCTTGTCGCCGACGCCGCCGGTGGAGTGCTTGTCGACGGTCGGCCGGCGTACCGCCGACAGGTCCAACCGCTCACCGCTGGCGATCATCGCGGCGGTCCACCGGGCGATCTCCGGCCCGGTCATGCCGTTGAGCAGGATCGCCATCGCCAGCGCGGACATCTGCTCGTCGGCGACAACCCCCCGGGTGTACGCGTCGACCACCCAGTCGATCTGCGCGTCCGACAGCACCCCGCCGTCCCGCTTCACCCGAATAACGTCAACAGCAGCAAAACCACTACTCATCAGAAGATCTTTCTTAGTCGGTTGGAGAAACCGTGCCCGACGGTCGGCCCCGGCCCCAAACAGCAACCACAATCAAGACCAGCGCACCGGGATCTCAGCCGGCGGCTCACCCTCACCGGCCCAGAAGATGGTGCCGGTGGCGTCCACCACAACCACCCGGGGCGTCCGGGCCAGGCCCCAGGTGATCGCCTCGGCCGGGTCGTCCCAGCTCGGCGCCTCCTCCAGCACCCCGGTTTCGGCGCCGACGTCGTCTCCGGCCGACCGCTCCCAGTACGCCGTCCAGACCTGCTGACCAGCGGACATGTCCGGGTGCACGAAGACGGTGCCGCGCCCGCGCCAGGCGGCGAGCCGCTCCGGGACCACCGGCACCGGTGTCTCACCGGTGACTGCTTCCAGGTCCTCCACGCCGAAGGCGTGCGGCAGCAGCTCGGCCATCCGCAGTGGCCGGGTCTTGCTCTCGATCAGGCACTCCGGCCCGCCGTGCTCCCAGAGCAGCTGCCGGCAGCGGCCGCACGGCATCAACGGCTCGCCGGTCGCGTCGACGCAGGAGAGCGCGACGATCCGGCCACCACCGGTGGCGTGCAGGCTGGACACGACCCCGCACTCGGCGCAGAGCGTCACCCCGTACGCGGCGTTCTCGACGTTGCAGCCGACAACCACACGGCCGTCGTCGACCAGCGCGGCCGCGCCGACCGGGAACGTCGAGTACGGCGCGTACGCGTGCCTCATCGCGTCGGTGGCGGCGGCGCGCAACTGCGCCCAGTCAATGTCGGTCATGCCATCATTCTGCCGAAGTAGCCCAGGTCAGAGGCGGGCAGGGCCGCTCCCCGGCCCGGCACGCAGCGGTCTGTGGTGATAGTCGTCAGCCCTTGATGTACGGCTTGCCGTCGGCGGCCGGTGCCCGGACCCGGCCGACCAGCCCGGCGACCGCCAGGATGGTCGCCAGGTACGGCAGCATGGCCAGGAACTGGCTGGGGATGACGCTGTTGATCGCCCCCAGGTAGGTGGCGAGTTGGTCGGCGAAGCCGAAGAAGAGCGCGGCGAGCAGCGCGCCGGTCGGGTTCCACCGGCCGAAGATCAGCGCGGCCAGGGCGATGAAGCCCTTACCGCCGATCATGTTCTTGGTGAACGAGTAGAGCGCCAGCGTGTAGGACGCGCCGCCGATGCCGGCGACCACACCGGCCAGCAGCACGTTGCGGTAGCGGACCCGCAGCACCTTGACGCCGAGCGTGTCTGCGGCGATCGGGTGCTCGCCGACCGAGCGGGTCCGCAGCCCCCACCGGGTGCGGAACAGCCCGATGTGGATCACCAGGACCAGGAGCAGCCCGAGGTAGAGGAAGATGTTGCCGCGGAACAACGCCGGCCCGAGCACCGGGATGTCCTTCAGCAGCGGGATCTCCCAGTTGCTGAAGCGGGGCGCGCTGTTGTACTTCGCGGCGTCGGTCTGCATCAGCCGCTCGTAGAGGAAGCCGGTGACGCCGACGGCCAGCAGGTTCAGCACGATGCCCATGACGACCTGGTCGACCAGGTAGCGGATGGCGAAGACGGCCAGCAGCAGCGAGATGAACGCCCCACCGATGGCGGCGGCGACGAGGCCCACCCAGACGCTGCCGGAGATGCTGCCGAACAGCGCGCCGCTGAACGCGCCCATCAGCAGTTGGCCCTCGATGGCCACGTTGACCACGCCGGACCGCTCGCAGAGCACACCGGCGAGCGCGCCGAAGATCAGCGGCAGGGCCAGGATGAACGTGCCCCGGATGATGTTGACCAGCGGCATGAAGTTCTGCCCGGTCGGGGCGGCGGAGACCTGCCAGCAGAGGAACGACAGCACGAAGGCGACCAGCCCGACGCCGAGCACGGGTAGGAACCATCGCTTCGGCACCCCGGCGAGCAGAGCTGCGCCGGCGGCGACCGTGATGATCCCGAACAGGATCGCCCCGATCGTGCCGTTGATCTCCAGTGCGGCGCCGGCCGCGTCGTCGCTGAGCGTGAACCGGGCCTGCTGGTCGGTGGCGAGCGCGCCGAAGAGCACCGCTGACAGCAGGCCGAGCGCGAGCAGCGTGAGACCGACCTTCCGGCTGCGGGTCCAGAAGCCCTCGTCGACCGGGGCGACCGCGATGTCGGGGACAGCCATGGTGGACATGAGTTACCAGCCCTTCGCCAGGCTCGTCTGCAACCGGGCGGCGCGCGCGGCCCGGAGCTGGAAGATCGCCTTCACCAGGGCCGGTGCGGCGATGAAGATGACGATCAGCGCCTGGAGCACCGTCACCAGCTCCAGCGAGATCCCGGAGTACGACTGCATCCGGTTACCACCGGCCTGAAGCGCGCCGAACAACAGCGCGGCCAACAGCACCCCCCAGGGCTTCACCCGCCCGAGCAGCGCCACCAGGATGCCGTCGAAGCCGATCTGCGCGACCACCAGCGGGGTCAACGCGCTGGCGGTGGAGCCGAGCACCATGTTCGAGCCGCCGAGGCCGGCCAGGATTCCGGCGAAGACCATGATCAGGATGTACGTCCGGGTGACGCTGATGCCTGCGGTCCGGGCGGCGTCCGGGTTCGCGCCGACCGCGCGCAGCTCGAAGCCGAGCGTCGAGCGGTTGAGCAGCCAGGCGACCGCCCAGGTGGCCAGCACGGCGAGCAGGATGCCGGCGTGCACCCGCAGGTTGTCGCCGAGCAGTCGGGGCAGCTGGGCGGAGGTGTCGACCGCCTTGCTGATCGCGTCGGTGCGGTTCGGGTCCTGCACGCCGTTCTGCACGATCAACCAGGTGAGGAAGTACGTGGCGACGTAGTTGAGCATGATCGTGTTGATCACCTCGTGCGCGCCGGCACGGGCCTTGAGGATGCCGGGGATGAAACCCCAGATCGCTCCGCCCAGCGCGCCGGCCAGCACTGCCACCAGCAGGTGCAGGCCGGGCGGCAGGGGCAGCAGGAAGCCGGCCAGCGCCGCCATGATCACGCCGATGGTGGCCTGGCCCTGGGCGCCGATGTTGAACAGGCCGCCCCGGAAGGCCAGCGCCACCGACAGGCCGGTGAAGACCAGCGGCGCCGCGTAGGTCAGCGTCTCCGAGATCGGCGCGAGCACGGCCTGCCAGCCGTTGGCGCCGTCCAACCAGCCGGAGAACGCCTCGGGGTCGAAGATCGAGCCCTTGAACAGGTTCGCGTACGCCTCGCTGACGAGCGTCCAGCTGGAGTTGATCGCGTCGGACGGGCGCGAGGTGATGTACGAGTAGGTGGAGAGCACGTCGGGATCAGAGATGATCATCAGCACCGCGCCGACCACGATCGCCAGCACCAACGACAACAGCGTCACAGTGAAGGTGTTGGCCGCCCAGAGGTTGTCCAGGAACAACCGGCCCAGGCTCGGCTTCGGCTCAGGCTCCGGGCCCGGCTTCGCCGCCGAGCGGTCCGGCTCGGTCGCCACCTCGGCGCGTTCGGTGTTGCCGAGCGCGTTCTGCGCGGCCTGCGCCTCGCTCGCCGGCTCCTTGTCCGGGGAGCCCGACTGCGGGTTGGGGTTGGTCATGCCTCGTCCTCGCTCGCGGAGCCTGCGTCGTTCGCCGGGCTCCCATCTGCCACGCCGGGGCTGTCGGCGGCGGTCGCCGCTCCAGGCTCGTCGGCGGCGGGTGCTGCGATGGCGTCGTGGGCCGCGTCCGGGCTGATGCCGGCCATCAGCAGGCCGATCTCCTCACGCGGGGTGTCCGGGCCGACGATGCCGATGATCCGGCCGCGGTACATCACAGCGATCCGGTCGGCCAACCCGATCACCTCGTCGAGTTCGCTGGAGACCACCATGACGGCGGTGCCGATGTCTCGTTCACGGATGACCTGGCTGTGGATGAACTCGATCGACCCGACGTCGACACCACGGGTCGGCTGGGCGGCGATGAGGAGCTTCAGCGGCCGGGACAGCTCCCGGGCCACGATCACCTTCTGCTGGTTGCCGCCGGAGAGGGTGCCCACCGCCGCGTCGGCCGATGAGGTACGAACGTCGAACTGCTCGATCCGCTCCTTCGCGGAGGCGGCGATCGCGTCCGGCTTCAGCGCGAGCCCGGCACCGAACGGCGGCCGGTCGTAGATGTCCAGCACCAGGTTCTCCGCGACGCTGAACTCCTTGATCAGGCCGTCCACGCTGCGGTCCTCGGGTACGTAACCGACGCCCGCCCGGAGCACCCTCTTGGGCTTCCAGCCGTTGATCCGGTCGCCGGTCAGGCTGATCGTGCCGGCGAGCACCGGGCGCAGGCCCATGATCGCCTCGATCAGCTCGGTCTGACCGTTGCCCTGTACACCCGCAACGCCGAGCACCTCGCCCGCGCGCACTGTCAGGTCGACGCCGTCGACCGCGCGGATCTGCCGGTCGTCGTCGACGACCAGCCCGGCCACCTCCAGCACCGGGTCGCCCGGCGTGGCCGGGGTCTTGTCCACCGTGAGCCGGACGTTGCGCCCGACCATCAACGCGGCCAGCTCATCCCGGCTGGCCTCCGGCGAGGCCGTGCCGACTGTCTTTCCGCGTCGGATCACGGTGATCCGGTCGGCGATGGCCTTGACCTCGCCAAGCTTGTGGGTGATGAAGACGATCGACTTGCCGGCCGCCTTGAGCGACCGCATGACCGTCAGCAGCTCCTCGGTCTCCTGAGGGGTGAGCACCGCTGTCGGCTCGTCCAGGATGAGCAGGTCGACGTCGCGGGTGAGCGCCTTGACGATCTCGACGCGTTGCTGGATGCCGACCGGCAGGTCCTCGATCACCGCGTCCGGGTCGACCCGCAGGTTGTAGCGCTCGGACACCTCGGTGACCTCGCGCCGGGCCCGCCGCCGGTCCAGGAAGCCGGCGATGCCGCCCCTGATCTGCTCGGCGCCGAGCATGATGTTCTCGGTGACGGTGAAGACCGGCACCAGCATGAAGTGCTGGTGCACCATGCCGATCCCGGCCCCGATCGCGTCGGACGGGCCCTTCAGCTTCAGCGGCTTGCCGTCGACAAGGATCTCGCCCTCGTCGGGCTGGTAGAGCCCGTAGAGCACGTTCATCAGTGTCGACTTGCCCGCGCCGTTCTCGCCGAGGAGGGCGTGAATCTCTCCAGGCTCCACCGTCAGGTCGATGTGATCGTTGGCGACCAGATCACCGAACCGCTTGGTGATGCCGCGCAGTTCGAGTCTCAGCGCAACCTCCTGGAGTGCGAGCGATGGTGCAGCCTAGCTGCCGTCGTACCGGCCGGACCGGACCGGCCGCCGTGGTGCGCGATCGGCCGCTCCGACCCCGCGGGGTGTCCGCAGAGCCGGAGCGGCCGATCGGTCGTACCTGTCTCCCGCCGGCCCTCCCGATGATCTCACCGGAGCGGCCGGCCGGTTGTCACTTGGTCGGCTGGGCCTTCGAGGTGACGGTGATGGTGCCGGCGGCGATGTCCGCCTTGATCTTGTCGACCTCGGCCTTCAGCTCGGCCGGAACCTTGCTGTCGAAGTCGTGGTACGGAGCGATCGAGACACCGTTGTTGGCCAGGGTGCCGACGAAGCCCGGGTTGGCCGGAAGCTTGTCACCGGCGGCGGCCTTGACCACGGCCTCCTTGACGGCCTCCGGGATGTTCTTGACCACGGTGGTGATGATCGCCGCGCAGTCCGGGGTGCTCTCGCAGCCGTCGACGTCCACCCAGATGGTGCTGTACTTGCCACCCGACGCCTTGGCCGCGGCGGTGGTGCCGAGGCCGGAGCCGCCGGCGACCGGCATGATGATGTCCGCGCCCTGGGCGACCAGCGCGTCGGAGACCTTCTTGCCCTCGTCCTGCTTGTCGAAGGCGTTGGAGAAGGAGCCCTTCTGGGTCTCCTTGTTCCAACCCAGCGCCTGGACGTTCTTGCCCTTGGTGGTGTTGAAGTACTTCACACCATCGACGAAACCGTCCATGAAGATGGTCACCGGCGGGATCGGCACAGCACCGTAGGTGCCGACCTTGCCGCTCTTGCTCATCCCGGCGGCCAGGTAGCCGGCCTGGAACGCGGCCTGGGCGGTGTCGAACTGCATCGGGTAGACGTTGGCGTCACCCGGGTTCGCGTCGACGATGCCGAACTCCTGGTTCGGGTTCGCCTTGGCGATCTTCGAGGTGGCGTTGGCCATCAGGCCACCGACCGCCAGGATGAAGTCGCACTTCTGGTTGACGAACTGCGTCAGGTTCGGCTCGTAGTCGGCCTCGGCCTTCGACGCGACGTACTTGATGTCGATGTTGTCGTTGGCGGCCTTGGCCTCCTGCAGGCCCTTCCAGGCCGAAGCGTTGAACGACTTGTCGTCGATGCCGCCGACGTCGGTCACCATGCAGGCGCTGAACTTCTTGGCGCCACTGCCGGCGTTGTTGTCATCCTTGGGCGCCTCGCCACAAGCGGCGGCGGTGAGCGCGAGCCCACCCACCGCGAAGATCGAGGCGATCCGCATCCCACGCACCGAGCGCAAGACGTCTCCTTCCCATTGCACACCGCGCCTTGTGCGGTGGCAGCCCATCAGCCGACCTGCGGGTGTGCCGCCGGCTGTCCCACGTTACGGACGGGAGCGTACGCCCGCGTCCACCCACCGGCCGACAATCGTGCACGACTGTTGAGCGCCTGTTACCCGGGTGTAACCCTTGCGTGGGGCAAGTCACTCTTCGTGCTGGTAACCGAGCGCCACGGCGTCCGCAACGTCCGTTTTCTGGAGGCGTTTTCCTCCTCGGACGTTACCGCCAAAAGACCGCGACCGCCGCGTTGACCAGGGTCAGACCGACGATCGCGAGGAAATGACCGCGGTTGACCACGTCCCGCTTCCGGGAGAAGAAGACCATGACGAAGATCAGCAGCGCGATCACCAACTTCGTCACAAGTTTTGCCGGGTTCGGCTCGTCGTCGCCGCCGCCGCGCAGCGGCGCGGAGAGGCCCAGCCCGGTCAGCAGCTGGATCACCGCGCCCCACAGCATGGCCGGGTTGATCCGCAGCCGACCGCTGGCGTACTGGGCGATCGAGCCACCGAGCAGCAGGGCGAACCCGATCAGATGGACGTAGAGAAGGATGAGTCTGAGAGCTTCCACGCCGCCCATCCTCTCCCATCAACGACACTTTGTAGTAGTGGGTAGGCCGGTCGGCGCGTCCAGGCCGACCGGCCACGGTCGACTACCTATCCCTTCACGGCGCCGGAGGTGAGACCGGAGACGATGTACCGCTGGAGGAACTGGAACACCAGCACCGTCGGGATCGCGGTCAGCAGGGTGCCGGCCGCGAAAATGCCGAAGTTGGTGTTCCGCTCGCCGCCCTGCAACATGCCCCGCATGCCGACCGCGAGGGTCTTGGCGTCCGTGTCGGTGAGGAAGACGCTCGCCATCAGGAACTCGTTGATGGTGTTGATGAAGGCGAGCAGCCCGGTCACCGCGAGGATCGGCGCCACCAACGGCAGCATGATCCGGAAGAAGACCTGGGCGTGTGAGGCCCCGTCCATGGTGGCCGACTCGTCCAGCTCCCGGGGGAGGGTGTCGAAGAAGCCCTTCATCAGCCAGGTGTTCACGCCCAGCGCGCCACCCAGGTAGAGCAGCAGCAGGCCCCACGGCGTGTTGAAGCCGATGGCCGGCCACAGGTCGGTGATCGTGCCGAAGATCAGGAAGATCGCCACGATCGCCAGGAACTGCGGGAACATCTGGATCAACAGCAGCGACAGCAACCCCACCCGTCGGCCCTGGAACCGCATCCGGGAGAAGGCGTACGCCGCGAGCGCGGAGAGGAAGACCGAGGCGAACGCGGCCCCACCGGCGATGAGCAGCGAGTTCAGGAACCAGTGGGCGAACTCGGTGCGCGCGAACAGGTTCCCGAAGTTCTCCAACGACACCCCGCCGGTCGGCACCAACTCGGTGGACGACAGGGTGCCGAGTGGATTGAGCGCCGCCGAGACGACGAACACGAGCGGAAAGAGACTGAACAGCACGCCGAGCAGGCCGACCAGGTGCCGCCAGCCGACCTCGGCGAACCATCGCTTCTTCCGCTTGCCCCCGTTGCGGTTGACCGCCGCCGGGCCATTCGCGCCGCCCGTGACGGCGGCGCCGGTGAGCATGGTCATGCGTACACCTCCTCCTGTTGGCGGGTCCGCCGGAAGCTGACCGCCGACACCACCGCGACGATGGCGAAGATGAACAGCGAGATGGCCGCGGCGAAGCCGAACTGTGCGGCCTGCCCACCGAATGCCAACCGGTAGGTGTAGGTGATCAGCAGGTCGGTGGCGCCGTTGCTGGGGTTGTCCGCCGGGAACGGCGCGCCCTCGGTGGTCAGGTAGATCGCGTTGAAGTTGTTGAAGTTGAACGCGAACGACGAGATCAGCAGCGGCGAGAGCGCGACCAGTAGCAGCGGCAGGGTGACCGCCCGGAACGACTGCCAGCGCGACGCCCCGTCGACCGAGGTGGCCTCGGTCAACTCCCGTGGGATGGCCTGTAGCGCGCCGGTGGCAACCAGGAACATGTACGGGTAGCCGAGCCAGAGCTGCACCAGGATCACCGCGGCGCGGGCAGACCAGTCCTGCCCGAACCAGTCGACGCTGAGCCCGAACAGGTTGTTGATCAGCCCGAAGTCGGTGTTGAACATGTCCCGCCAGACCAGCAGCATCGCGAAGGACGGCATGGCGTACGGCAGGATCAGCAACATCCGGTAGAGGTTGGTGCCCCGCATTCGGGGCGAGTGCAGCGCCAGGGCGATCAACATGCCGAGGATGAACGTGCCGCCGGTGGAGCCGATGGCGAAGGCGAAGTTCCAGATCAGCGTGCCGAGGAACGGCCCGGAGATCCGCTCGTCGGTGAGCACCCGGGTGAAGTTGGACAGCCCGACGTTCACCTTCCAACCCTGGGCCAGCCGCTCGCCGTCGGCGGCGACGAACGCGCCGACCTCGCCGTCCGCGGTCCAGGTCTTGCCGCTGTCGCTGTCCTTGACGCAGTCGCAGCCGGCGTCGTACGCCCGGACGGCCTTGCCCTCGTACGCCCGGGACAGGCCGGACGAGCGCAGCGCGCCTCCGGCGGTCGGCACCACCAGGTCCGTGATGTCCTTGCTGCGGGCGCTGGCCTGGCCGAAGTTCAGCACTGTGTAGCCGTCGGCCGCGGTGACCTTCCCGCCGGGGCCGACGGTGGCCGCGCCGGGATCGAGCGGGCGCAGGCCCCCGGCGTCGCCGACGGAGACCGTGTCGGTTCCTGGCTTGGTGATCAGGAAGACCAGTGCGCCGGTGGCCGGGTCGCCCTTGGTGGCTACCGACAACGGGTACTGGGTGGACCCCGGGACCTGCTTCACCGAGGAGCTCTGGATCGCGACGATCGCGTCGTCCTTGCTGCCGCGGTGGCCGTCGCCGAAGTTGGTGAAGGCCGTGCTCGCGGTGTAGAGCACCGGCACGACCTGGAAGGCGATCAGGAAGAGCGTGCCGGGGATGAGGTACTTCGCCGGGACGTGCCGGCGGCCCAGGTACAGATAGAACAGTGCGGCGGTGGTCAGCATCAGCACCGCCAGCCCGACCCACTTCTCGGCCTCCACGAGCGGGAAGGCCGCCCAGATCGCGATCCCGGCCACCAGGCCGAGCAGGATCACCTTCGCGGCGAGGCCGGCCGCGGTGATCGGCGCGTGGTTCCGCGCGGTACGGGAGGTGCGCGGGGACCCGGTGCGGACGGGCCCCCGGCCCGGGGCCTGCTGGGCAGACCCCGGGCTGGACAGCGGTGTGCTCATTACTTGATCGAACCGGCGATCGTCTTGCCAGCCGCGGTAACCGTGCTGGTCGGGTCGGCGCCGCCGATGACGGCTGCCTCGGCCTTGCCGAACGGGTCCCAGATCGCGGCCATGGCCGGGATGGCCGGGAGCACCTGGCCGTTCCTGCCGGCCTCGATGAACTTGGCCAGGTCCGGGTCGCTGCTCTTGACCTGGTCCAGCGCGGCGGTCAGCGCCGGCGGGCGCGGGTCGGCCTGGTAGAGCGCCACGGCCAGGTCCGGCTTGGTGACGTAGTTGGCGACGAACTCCTGGGCGAGAGCCTTGTTCTTGCCCTTGGCCGCCACGTAGAAGGACTGGACGCCCACGAACGGCGCGGCCGCCTTGCCGCCGGCGAAGCCCGGAACGGCGGAGACGTCGTACTTGATGCCAGCCTTCTTCACGTCGGCGGTGGCCCACGGCCCGGAGACCAGGAAGGCGCACTTCTTGCCGGTGAAGGTGGCGGTCGAGTTGGTGTCGGCGATCGAGCGCTTCAGCACGCCCTCGCCCTTCTCGCCAAGCGCGGCGATCTTCTTGAACGCGGCGATCGACTCCGGCTTGCCCACGCCCAGGTCCTTCGGGTCGTAGTCGCCGTTCGCGGTTGTGCCGAAGAGGTAACCGCCGGCCGAGCTGTACAGCGGGTAGATGTGGTAGGCGTCGCCCTTCTGGCCGACCTGGAGGCAGAGCGTCTCGGTGACCTTCTTCTGCGCCTTGAGCTGCTTGCCGGTGGCGACCAGGTCCTCGATCGTCTTCGGTGCCTCGGGGGCCAGTTCGGTGTTGCGGATCAGCGCCAGGTTCTCCTGGGCGTAGGGCACGCCGTAGAGCTGACCGTTGAACGTGACGGCCTTGACGGCGGTTTCGTTGAAGGCGGCCTTCTGCTCGTCGGACAGCTGCACCGGGTCGATGGCACCGTTCTGGACCAGGTTGCCGATCCAGTCGTGCGCGCCGATCACCACGTCCGGGCCACCGCCCTGGCTCGACACGGTCACGAAGTTGTTCTGGAGGTCCTCGTTCGGGACGGCCTGGACCTCGACGCTGACGCCGTTCTCCTGGCCGAACTTCTCGGCGAACGGCTTGAGTGCGGCGGTCCGCTTGTCGTCCGCCCAGATCACCAGTTTGCCGCCGGCGGCCTTGGGGGTGTCCTTCGCGGCCGGCTCGTCGCTGTCGCCACCGCAGCCTGAGGCGGCGAGCGCCAGGGCGAAGAGGGCGACCACACCCGCGGTACGGATGCGCATCGGTGCTCCTGTCGTCATGGCGGGTCCGCCGGGGGAAGGGCGGCCCGCCAGTGGAAACCTCTGGAAGTTCTTGCCATCCGGCGCATTGATGCTGCGCCGCTGCTCTCGCATGTTGCGGGGACGTTAGCAAGACGTTGCAAGGAATGGAAGGGCTTGCAAGACACCCCGCAAGAACTTGCCGGTGGGCTAAAGTGCCGCCATGCGCGCTCGACTGTCCGACATCGCCCAGCAGGCCGAAGTCAGCGAGGCCACGGTGTCGCGGGTGCTCAACGACCGCCCCGGCGTGGCCCCGGAGACCCGGCAGGCCGTCCTCACCGCCCTCGACGTGCTCGGCTACGAGCGCCCAGCCCGGCTGCGTAAGCGCAGCGCCGGCCTGGTCGGCCTGGTGGTGCCGGAGCTGGACAACCCGATCTTCCCCGCCTTCGCCCAGGTCATCGAGTCCACCCTGGCGCAGAGTGGTTTCACCCCGGTGCTCTGCACCCAGACCGCCGGCGGCGTGACCGAGGACGAGTACGTGGAGATGCTGCTGGACCGGCAGGTCTCCGGGATCGTCTTCGTCTCCGGCCTGCACGCCGACACGGCCGCCAACCACGACCGCTACCGGGCGCTGCTCGCCCGGCCGCTGCCGGTCGTGATGATCAACGGGTACGTGCCCGGCATCGGCGCGCCCTTCGTCTCCTGCGACGACCGGGAGGCGGCCGAACTGGCGGTCGCCCATCTGGTCGCCCTCGGACACCGACGGATCGGCCTGATCACCGGGCCGGACCGGTTCGTCCCGGTGCAGCGCAAGGTGGCCGGCTGGCGTTCCGCGATGACCCGGCTGGCCGGCGTCGCCGAAGCCGACCTGGGCCCCCTCGCTGAGCTGTCACTGTTCGGAGTGGAGGGTGGCGAGGCGGCGGCCGGCCGCCTGTTGGACCGCGGCGTCACAGGCGTGGTCTGCGGCTCCGACCTGATGGCGCTCGGCGCGGTCCGGGCCGCCCGCCAACGCGGCCTCAACGTCCCCGAGGGCCTCTCCGTGGTCGGCTACGACGACTCCCCGCTGATGGCCTTCACCGATCCGCCGCTGACCACAATGCGGCAACCGGTCACCGCGATGGCGGTGGCCGCCGTCCGCGCCCTGGTGGACGAGATCAACGGGCACGGCGCCCCGAACTCGGAGTACCTGTTCCGCCCGGAGCTGGTGGTGCGCGGCTCGACAGCTGTCGCGCCGACTTCCGCCCGCTTGTCTTACGCAAGATCTGCTTGACTCTTGCAGCAACGGGCCGGCATATTGCTCGGATGATCAGCACTGCCACCCCGCCGCACGCCACCGACGACGACTGGTGGCGCTCCGCGGTCGTCTATCAGGTGTACGTCCGCAGCTTCGCCGACAGCGACGGCGACGGCACCGGCGACCTCCAGGGCATCAGGCAGCGCCTGCCGTACCTGCGCGACCTCGGGGTGGACGCGCTGTGGCTGACCCCCTTCTACACCTCGCCGATGATCGACGGCGGGTACGACGTGGCGGACTACCGGGACGTCGACCCGATGTTCGGCACCCTCGCCGACTTCGACGCGATGATCACCGACGCGCACGCCCACGGCCTTCGGATCATCGTCGACCTGGTGCCCAACCACACCTCCAGCGCGCACCACTGGTTCACCGCGGCGCTCGCCGCCGGCCCCGGCTCACCGGAGCGGGCCCGCTACCTCTTCGCCGACGGTCAGGGCACGCACGGCGAGTTGCCCCCGAACGACTGGGAGAGCATCTTCGGCGGCCCCGCCTGGACCCGGATCCCTGACGGCCAGTGGTATCTGCACCTGTTCGACAGGTCCCAGCCGGACCTGAACTGGCGGCACCCGGAGGTCCGCGCCGAGTTCGAGGACGTGCTGCGGTTCTGGCTGGACCGGGGCGTCGACGGATTCCGCGTCGACGTGGCGCACGGCATGATCAAGGCGGAAGGGCTGCCGGACGTCGGCTTCAGCACGGCGACCACCGGCCAGCGCCAGGTCGAACTGCTCGGCAAGGGCCGGCTGCCGTACTTCGACCAGGACGAGGTGCACGAGATCTACCGGGCCTGGCGGCCCATCCTGGACAGCTACCCGGGCGGCCGGATGGCTGTCGCCGAGGCGTGGGCCGAGACGCCACAGCGCCTGGCCCGCTACATCGGCCCGGACGAGTTGCACCAGGCGTTCAGCTTCGACTTCCTCGACGCCACCTGGTCGGCCGACTCGTTCCGCAAGGTGATCGACACCGCGTTGGCAGAGGCGACAGTCGTCGGGGCGCCGACCACCTGGGTGCTGTCCAACCACGACAAGCAGCGGCACGTCACCCGGTACGGCGACGGCGTCGAAGGGCTGCGCCGAGCCCGGGCCGCCAGCCTGCTGATGCTCGCCCTGCCCGGCTGCGCCTACCTCTACCAGGGTGAGGAACTGGGCCTGCCGGAGGTCCTCGACCTTCCCGATGAGCTGCGCCAGGATCCGGCGTTCCTGCGCACCGGCGAGAGCCGCGACGGCTGCCGGGTGCCCATTCCGTGGAGCGGCGAGCTGGCCCCGTACGGCTTCGGGCCGGCCGGCAGTGAGCTGAGCTGGCTGCCCGCCCCGGCGCTCTGGCAGGCGCTGTCCGTCACGGCGCAGACCGACGTGCGCGGCTCGACCCTGGAGCTGTACCGGACCGCGCTGCGGATCCGCCACGTTCATCCCGCGCTCGCTCTCGACGCCGACGGGGTCACCTGGCGGGAGAGCGAGCCGGGCGTGCTGGCCTTCTCCCGCTCCGCCGGCGCGGCCGTGCTGACCTGCGTGGTCAACTTCAGCGGCGCGCCGGTCCTGATCGACGGGTACGGTCAGCCGCTCGTCGCCAGCGACCAGCTCACCGAACAGGGCTCCGGCCAGCTCCTGCCAATTGACGCGGCAGTCTGGTTGGAACGGCGCTGAACGGGTAACTCGTTCTCGACCTGGTCGTTCGTCGTGCCCCGCGCCGACGGGCGACTGGGCTACCGGCCCCTTGTGGTGGGGGGTGAGGTGCCACCGGCGCCGCGCGGAGTCCGCTCCGTGTGGCGCCGGTGTCCGTGTGCCGCCGGTGGTTGAATCCGCAGCTGGCGGGGTACCGAATCGGGCACCATCACGACGGAGGTGACCCCCATGGCGGTACGGATCGCCCAGTGCACGCTCGACGTCGAGGACCTGGACCTGATGGTTGCGTTCTGGGCCGCGGCGCTCGGCTACGAGGTCGAGAAGGGCGACGACGGCAGCGCCAAGCTCTGGCCGCCGGGGCAGCCGTCCGCCGCCGCGCCAACCGTGTGGTTGCAGGGCTCGGGCACCGCCAAGCGGGGCAAGAACCGGCTGCACCTCGACCTGGTCGCGGACACGGACCCTCAATCCGAGGTACGGCGGCTGCTGAGCCTCGGCGCGCGGCAGGTAGACGTCGGGCAGACCGGGACCGAACAGTTCACTGTGCTCGCCGATCCCGAGGGCAACGAGTTCTGCGTGCTGGACCGCGCGCCGACCCGCTGACGTCTCACTTCGCGGTGAGCAGCGCCGCGATCCGGGTCCAGCCGGCGCGTACCTCTGCCTCGTCCGGCGGTTCGGCGGGCTCACCGTGGCCGGCCTCGTCGGCTGCCGCGTCCAACTCCTCGTCGATCACGTCCTCGAAGTCCCCGTACAGGTCGGCCCCCTCCACCTGCCGGGCCTCGTCCTCGGCGGCGACCTGCGCGGCGGCGATCTCGCTGCGGATCTCGTCGGGGGACAGCGCCGGCAGCAACGGCTCCACCACTGCCATCAACTGCTCCTCAGCCACCACCGCCTCGGCCAGGGCCAACGCGTGCGGTCGCTCGTACGGCCCACAGACCACCGGCTCCCACTCGTCGAGATCACCGAGCGGACCGAAAGTGATGATCCATGGCAGGCCGAGGAGCGGTGAGTCCGCCGGCAGGTCCAGTGTCATGAGTGCGCCCACCGGCTCATCATGGTCCGCGAACGCGAGCGCCGATGCCGTTCTTCTCAGTTATCGCCCGTCCGACTGTCGATCGGCGGCCGGTCAGCCGGGGCGGACCGCGTCCAGGGCGGCGCGGACCAGGGCGAGCGCGGTGGCCGGCGGCACCCCGAGCCGGGCTGCCTCCGCCGCGTAGCCGGACGCCGTCCGCTGCAACCGGTCGACGGCGTCGTCCCGCCCGGGGGCGACGAAGGTGCCGTTGCGCCCCCGCGTCTCCAGCAGCCCAGCCGCCTCCAACTCCCGGTAGGCGCGGGCCACCGTGTTCGCTGCCAACCGCAGGTCGGCGGCGAGCTGCCGCACTGTGGGCAGTCGGCTGCCCACCGGCAACCGGCCGTCGCCGATCAGCTCGGCGAGTTGCACACGCACCTGCTCGTACGGGGGCACCGACGAGTCCGGGTCGACCGAGATCAGCACCTGCGCGCCTTCCGTCATCAGCCCCCACCGCCCGGCGCACCGGGGTCGATGCCCTCGTCGACATCCTTCGGTGCGGCGGGGGTCTCCGCCAGGTCCACCACTCGGCCGTTGGTGCTGGTCGCCAGGAGCGCCGCGCCGAACAGCACCAACTGGTTGAGCAGGTAGAGGTACAGCAGCAGACCGACGGCGCCGGCCACAACTGTGTACGCCGGGTTCCGCTCGGTCCGCACCACGTAGTACCGCCCGACGGTGTTCAGCAACGTGATGCCGACAGCCACCAGCACCACCACCGGGCGCAGCCGCGACCGGCTCATCCGCAGCCGGGGGACGGCCAGCAGCAACGCGGTGGCGAGCACCGTGTTGACCAGCACGCTGAGCACCGCGCTGATGGTGGTCAGACCCACCGACCCGGTGCTGCGCAGCAGGAAACGCAGCAGCGACTCCAACGCGTCCACCGCCGCGACCGAGACGCCGAGCAGCACGAAGACACCGATCATCACGCCCAGGTCGACGAGCCGCCGCACCACCAGATTGCCCGGCTGCTGGTTGAGCTGGTACATCAACCGTTGCGAAGACCGGATGGCCTCGACCCAACCGATCCCGGTGAAGACAAGGATGACAAGGCCGACCACACCGACAGTGCCGCTGGAGTTGGCGATCTGCTCGGCGTCCAGGAACGGCAGATTTTCCTTGAGGAAGTCGGCCGCCGCCGCGCTGACCTCGTCGTTGTCCTCCAGGATCGCCCCGAAGATGGAGAACGCGACAAGGGCGAGGGCGAACACGGCGAAGAAGCCGTAGTAGGCGATGGCTGCGGCCAGTCGGCCGGCCAGCACCTCGCCGTACAGCACACCGGCCCGCCACACATGATCGAAGAGCCCCGACCGGTGGCGCGCGGCGCTCACCCAGCGGTCGATGCCCGCCTCGATCCGGCCGATCACGTTCACGCGATCATCCTCGCCGATCTCCCGCCGCTGTAGTGGCAACCGGCTCCCGATGCTCGCCGGCCGGCGCGTCGCCGATGCTTCAGGTGCTGACGGCTCGATTGCCGGCGCTTCGGTTGCTGGCGCTTCAGGTGCCGAGGCAGAAGTCCCGACGCGGCTGCCACCTGGCCTGCCCGCTGTGCGAGAAGAGGGTGAACCCGTCGACCTCGAACATCGCGGAGAAGTCGGCCAGATCCTCGTACACCCTGTCCAGGGCCTCCGGTGCCACGTCCTGAGCCACCGTGACGTGCGGATGGTACGGGAAGCGAAGCTCGCGGTGCAGGCCCGGCGCGGCGGCGATGGCCGCGGCCAGCAGCTCGCACTCGCTGATCCCCGCGGCCACCGCGACGAACACCACCTGGGTGACCGGACGAAACGTGCCGGTGCCCCGCAGGTGCAGCGTGAACGGCAGGTGCGCGGCGGCGACGGCGGCCAGGTGCCGCTCGATCGCCGGCAGGTTGGCCGTCCGGATCTCGGTGGGCCCGAGCAACGTCACGTGCGCGGGCACCGCCAGCGGATCACCGGCCTCGACCCGCCGCCGGGTGAGCAGGGCGCCCCACGGCTCGGGAATGTCCACCGCGATGCCGATCTGGATGGTGTCGCCGGTCGGCGGCACCCCGCCACTGCGATCCACGCTTCGCGCCGCCCCTCCGACCACCGAACCGTCCACCTGTACCGCGGAATTACTCGCCGCGCACGGGCGGGAAGAACCCCACCCGCTCGTACGCGGACCGCAGGGTCGTCGCGGCCACCACGCGGGCCTTCTCCGCGCCGGCCGCGAGCAGCTTGTCCAACTGCGCCGGATCGTCGAGGTAGGCGCGGGTGCGCTCCTGGATCGGCCGGACGAAGTCCGTCACCACCTCGGCCAGCTCCTTCTTCAGATCGCCGTAGCCGCGGCCCGCGTAAGCGGCCACCAACTCGTCGATGCTGCGGCCGCTGAGCGCCGAGTAGATGGTCAACAGGTTGGACACACCCGGCTTTGTCTCGGCGTCGAAGACGATCTCCCGACCGGTGTCGGTCACCGCCGAACGGATCTTCTTCGCGGACCGGGCCGGATCGTCGAGGAGGTCGATGATGCCGGCCGGCGAGGACGACGACTTCGACATCTTCGCGGTCGGGTCCTGCAGGTCGGTGATCTTGGCAGTGTCCTTGACGATGTGCGGCGCGGGCACCGTGAAAGTCGCGCCGAACAGCGAGTTGAAGCGCTGGGCCAGATCCCGGGAGAGTTCCAGGTGCTGGCGCTGGTCCTCGCCGACGGGGACCGCGTTGGCCTGGTAGAGCAGGATGTCGGCGGCCTGGAGGACCGGATAGGTGAACAGCCCGACGCTGGCCCGCTCGTTACCCTGCTTCTGCGACTTGTCCTTGAACTGGGTCATCCGGCTGGCCTCGCCGAAGCCGGTGATGCAGCCGAGCACCCAGGCCAGCTGCGGGTGCTCGGGCACCTGCGACTGGACGAACAGGGTGCTGCGTTCCGGGTCGAGCCCGACCGCGAAGAGCTGGGCCGCCGCCACCCGGGTCCGCTGGCGCAGCAGCGCCGGATCGTGGCCCGCGGTGATGGCGTGCAGGTCCACCACGCAGTAGAACGCGTCGTGGGTGTCCTGTAGCGCCACCCAGTGCCGGACCGCGCCGAGATAGTTGCCGAGGTGGAACGAGTCGGCTGTCGGCTGGATGCCGGAGAAGACGCGGGGCCGGGCGGGAACGTCGGACATGGCGATAATTCTGTCAGCAAGCAACCCGGTCCGTCATGACGGGCCGGCGGGTCGGCTCCGGCCCGCCGGTGCCGGGGTGCTGACCTCGCCCGCTTCGCCCGCGCCGACCCGGCGCGTCGGCCCGACCGCGACCCGGCGGTGCTGCCCCGCCACCGCCTCCCGGGCCGGCTCGGGGTCGCCCGTCGAGGCCGACGCAACGTCGTACTCGCAGCGCCGCCCGGTACCCGGCTCGGTGCTCTGCCCGCGGCGCTGTTCGGTGCTCTGCCCGCGGCGCTGTTCGGTGCTCTGCCCGCGGCGCTGTTCGGTGCTCTGCCCGCGGCGCTGCTCAGTGCCCGGCTCGCGGCGCTGCTCGGTGGTGCGGGCGGCGGAGACGGCGAGTCGGGCCACCCGGCGGCCGTCCAACGTGAGCACCCGCAGCAGCCAGCCGGCCGGCAACTCGGCCGGATCGGGTGCGCCGACCTCGGCGGGCTCACCCGGCACCGGCACCTCGTCGCCGGTCACCGGGAGTCGGCCCAGCGCGGCCATGACGAACCCGCCCACCGTCTCGTACGGTCCGGCGGGTAGGGCCACCCCGGTCCGCTCGGCGAAGTCAGCGAGGTTGAGGCGGCCGTCCACCACCGCGGGCAGGCCCGCGTACACCGGGTCCGGGGTGGCGTCGTACTCGTCGTGGATCTCGCCGATCAACTCCTCGATGAGGTCCTCCAGGGTGACGATCCCGGCGGTGCCGCCGTACTCGTCGACGACCACCGCGAGGTGCTGACCCTCCCGGCGCATCTCGGTCAGCGCGGCGAGCACCCGTTTGCTGCCCGGGAGCCGCTTCACCTCCCGGGCCAACTCGCCGACGGTGACGCACGGGTCGGCGTCCGGGCGCAGCAGTACGTCACGGAGGTGCACGAAGCCGACCACGTCGTCGTGTGTGCCGTCGGTGACCGGGTAACGGGTGTGCGTCTCGGCGCGGACCAGTCGAGCGGCTTCGACGATGGTCAGCCGCGCCGGGAGGAAGACCACCTCGGTGCGCGGCATCATCACCTCGCGGATCAGACTGGCGCCGGCCACCAGGACCTCGTCGATGATCCGCCGCTCGTCCGGGTCGAGCACCGTGTTCGCCGCGACCAGGTCCCGCAGATCGGCCTCGGAGATGTGCTCCCGGCCGGCCGTCGGACCGGTCCCGAGCAGATCGGTGACGAGTCGGGTCGCCCCGTCTGCGGCGCGTACCAGCACCCGGGCAACGGCCCGGGCGAGCGGGCCACTGTCGCGGCGGGGATGTGCCCGCGCGTGTCGCCGGAGCCCGGTACGGGCCGCTTCCCGCATGACAGAGATGGTAGACACCGTGGGCCCACCACGCCGGGGATCAGGTGGAGCGGCGGAGAGATGTTCGGCTCTGTTTAATCATGAAAGATTATGATGGAATGGGGTTGACGGTGGCGACGGCGAGAGCGCCGACCACCGCCCTAGTGTGATCACCGAAGGGCCACGTCCCGGGCGGGCCAGGCAGGAGGCAACGACGTGAAACTGCTCGTCACCGGGGGCGCCGGCTTCATCGGGAGCGTGGTGACCCGGATGCTGCTCGACGCGGGCCACCAGGTGGTCATCCTGGACGACCTACGTACCGGCCACCGCGAGGCCCTCGCCCCGGACGCCACCCACGTGGAGGCGTCCATCCACGACGCCGCCCAGGTCATCACCGCGGACGCCGGTTTCGACGGGGTGCTGCACTTCGCCGCCCTGATCGCCGCCGGCGAGTCGATGGTCAAGCCGGAGCTGTACTGGCAGAACAACACCATCGGCACGCTCGCCCTGATCGACGCGGTCCGGGCCGCCGGGGTGCCCCGGATGGTCTTCTCCTCCACCGCCGCCGTCTACGGCAACCCCACCGAGCTGCCCATCACCGAAAACGCGGTCAAGGCACCCACCAACACGTACGGCGCCACCAAACTCGCCGTCGACATGGCACTCACCTCCGAGGCGATCGCGCACGGGCTGGCCGCCGTGTCGCTGCGCTACTTCAACGTGGCCGGCGCGCACCTCGACGGCGACATCACGCTCGGCGAGCGGCACGACCCGGAGACGCACCTGATCCCGATAGCGCTGGACGTCGCCGCCGGCCGGCGGGAGAAGCTCCAGCTCTTCGGGGACGACTACCCCACAGTGGACGGCACCTGCGTCCGCGACTACATCCACGTCGCCGACCTGGCCCGCGCGCATCTGCTGGCGTTGGACGCCGCCACCGGCAGCCAGCACCGGATCTACAACCTGGGCAACGGCAACGGCTTCACCAACCGGCAGGTGGTCGACGTGGTCCGCGAGGTCACCGGGCACCAACTGCCCGTCGAGGTCGCGCCACGCCGCGAGGGCGACCCGGCCGAGTTGGTGGCATCGTCCGCACTGGCCCGCGACGAGTTGGGCTGGGTGCCGCAGAAGCCGACACTGCACGACATGGTCGGCGATGCCTGGGCGTTCTACCGCACGCACATCCTGGGGCAGTCATGACCAACCCGAGCGGTGATGTCGCCGAGCGGGCTGCGGCTGGCTTCTCCGCGCAGTTCGGCACCGAGGCTGCCGGCCGCTGGGCAGCCCCGGGCCGGGTCAACCTGATCGGTGAGCACACCGACTACAACGAAGGCTTCGTGCTGCCGTTCGCGCTGCCGATGCGCACCGTCGTCGCGGCCGACCGGCAGGACGGGGAGCACTGGACGGTCTGGTCCGAGCTGTCCGGCGAGGCGATCACCTTCGGCGCGGACGACGTCGCCGAGCCCTGTCGAGTCACCGGCTGGGGCGCGTACGTGGCGGGTGTGGTCTGGGCGCTACGCCAGGCCGGTCACCGGGTGCCAGGCGCCCGGCTGGCGATCGCCTCCGACGTGCCGCTGGGCGCCGGGCTCTCCTCCTCGGCCGCGCTGGAGTCGGCCGTGCTGGCTGCCCTGCTCGACCTCGGCGGGCTGGAACTCGCCCCGGAACTTCAACCCCGGCTGGCGCAACGGGCGGAGAACGTCTACGTGGGCGCGCCGACCGGCATCATGGACCAGTCCGCGGCGATCCGTTGCCGCGCTGGGCACGCCCTCTTCCTGGACTGTCGCGACGAGTCGGTCGAGCACATCCCGTTCGACCTGGACGCCGACGGGCTGGCTGTGCTGGTCATCGACAGCCGGGCGCCGCACCGCCACGCCGACGGGGAGTACGCGGCCCGCCGCCGCTCGTGCGAGGCCGGGGCCAGCGCGCTCGGTGTCAGCGCGCTGCGGGACGTGGGCGTCGACCAGCTCGACGCCGCACTGGCCCGGCTCGACGACGAGGAGACCCGGCGACGGGTCCGGCACGTGGTGACCGAGGACCAGCGCGTACTGGACACTGTGGCGCTGCTCCGCGCCGGCCGGGTCCGCGACATCGGCCCGCTGCTGACCGCCTCCCACGTCTCGATGCGCGACGACTTCGAGATCACCGTGCCGGAGATCGACACTGCGGTCGAGGCAGCGTTGGCGGCCGGCGCGCTGGGTGCCCGGATGACCGGCGGCGGCTTCGGCGGCTGCGTGCTCGCGCTGATCGAGGCCGACCGTGCCGACGCGGTAGCCGCCGCCGTGACCGACGCGTACGCGCAACGAGGTTTCACCGCCCCCGGCACCGTGACGGTCCTCCCCTCCCCCGGCGCCACCCGCCTGCCCTAACCCCACCCCAGCCGGCCCCCGGTCCCCTGCCCCCACCGCCCACCCCCGCTCCGGCCGGTGATCAAGAGATTTGCGTCAGTTCGAGCCCGAATCCTGACGCAAACCTCTTGATCACCCGCTGCGGGCAGGGGGCCGGGCGAAGGCCGGGGATGGAGATCGTGCTTGTTCATGGAAGTAGTGGCCTCGCCGTTGGGCGAGGCCACTACTTCCTGGATCGTGCGCGATCTTGCCGGCGAGCGCGAGGCGGCGGGCGCGAGCCAAGCGCGCGGGCAGGGGACGGTGGGCGCGAGCCGGTGGGCGGCGTGGGCGGTTAGCTGGCTTCGACGATCATTGCGGCGCCCACAGTGCGGTTGGTCGCCTCGTCGATGATGACGAAGCCGCCGGTGGTGCGGTTACGGCGGTACTCGTCGGCCAGCAGCGGCACCGTCGTGCGCAGTCGCACCCGGCCGATCTCGTTGAGCCGCAGTTCGTCGGCCGACTCATCGCGGTGCAGGGAGTTGATGTCCAGTCGGTAGTGCAGCCCGCGCACGATGGCTCGCGCCGACCGGGTGGTGTGCTTGATCGCGTACCGTCCGCCGACCCGCAGCGGAGCCGTCTCGTCCATCCAGCAGACCATCGCCTCGATGTCCTGGGCCACCGCTGGCGCGTTGTTCGGCCGGCAGATCAGGTCACCCCGCGAGATGTCGATCTCGTCGGCCAGTCGTACCGTCACCGACATCGGCGGGAACGCCTCCGGGACCGGCCCGTCGGCGGTCTCCACGGCGGCGATCCGGCTGGTGAAGCCGGAGGGCAGCACCATCACCTCGTCGCCGGGCTTCAGCACGCCGGAGGCGACCTGGCCGGCGTAGCCGCGGTAGTCGGTGACAGTGGTGGACTGCGGACGGATCACGTACTGCACCGGGAACCGGACGTCGACAAGGTTGCGGTCGCTGGCGATGTGCACCCGCTCCAGGTGGTGCAGCAGCGACGGGCCCTCGTACCAGGGCATGTTGTCGGACCTGGTGACGATGTTGTCGCCGCGCAACGCGGAGACCGGCACCACTGTCAGGTCCGGTACGTCGAGCTTCGCCGCGAACGCTGTGAACTCGTCGGCGATCCGCTCGTAGACCTCCTGCGACCAGTCGACAAGGTCCATCTTGTTGACACAGAGGACCAGGTGCGGCACCCGCAGCAGGGAGCAGAGGAACGCGTGCCGGCGGGACTGCTCGACGAGGCCCTTGCGCGCGTCCACCAGGATCAGCGCCAGGTCCGCTGTCGACGCGCCGGTGACCATGTTGCGGGTGTACTGGATGTGGCCCGGAGTGTCGGCGATGATGAACTTGCGCCGGGGGGTGGCGAAGTACCGGTACGCCACGTCGATGGTGATGCCCTGCTCCCGCTCGGCACGCAGACCGTCGGTGAGCAACGCCAGGTTGGTGTATTCGTCACCGCGGGCCGCGCTGACCGCTTCCACGGCGGCCAACTGGTCGGTGAAGAGCGACTTGGTGTCGTAGAGCAGCCGCCCGATCAGGGTCGACTTCCCGTCGTCCACGCTGCCGGCGGTGGCGAACCGCAGCAGGTCCATCGCCCGCGCCTCGGAGGCCGGGGCCATGATCTCGGTGCTCATCAGAAGTAGCCCTCCCGCTTGCGGTCCTCCATGGCGGCCTCGCTGACCCGGTCGTCACCACGGGTGGCGCCGCGCTCGGTGATCCGGGTGGCCGCCACCTCCTCGATGACCTTCTCCACGGTGTCCGCGTCGGAACGGACCGCTGCGGTGCAGGAGGCGTCGCCGACGGTGCGGTAGCGCACCTGCGCCTTGAACCGCTCCTCACCCGCGCGGGGGCGGAAGAACTCGTTGACGGCGTAGAACATGCCGTCCCGTTCGATCACCTCGCGCTCGTGCGCGTAGTAGATCGACGGCAGTGGGATGCGTTCCCGGGCGATGTAGTGCCACACGTCCAGCTCGGTCCAGTTGGACAGCGGGAAGACCCGGATCGACTCGCCCGGGTGGTGCCGACCGTTGTAGAGCGACCACAGCTCCGGCCGCTGGTTCTTCGGGTCCCACTGACCGAACTCGTCGCGGAAGCTGAACACCCGCTCTTTCGCCCGGGCCTTCTCCTCGTCCCGGCGGGCGCCCCCGAACAGCGCGTCGAAGCGGTGCTTCTCCACCGCGTCCAGCAGCACCGGGGTCTGGATCCGGTTGCGCATGCCGTCGCCGGACTCCCGGACCATGCCGCTGGCCAGGGCCTCCGGCACGCTCGCGACCACGAGGTGCAACCCCAGTTCGGCGACCCGTTGGTCGCGGTATTCCAGGACCTCGGGGAAGTTGTGCCCGGTGTCGACGTGCATCACCGGGAAGGGGACGTTGGCGGGGGCGAACGCCTTCTGCGCGAGCCGCAGCATGACGATCGAGTCCTTGCCACCGGAGAAGAGCATCACCGGGCGTTCCATCTCGGCGACCACCTCGCGCATCACGAAGATGCTCTCCGCTTCCAAGGCGTCCAGGTGGGAGACCTGGTACGCCGCGGGGGTGGTCATGACACCGGCTCGATTCGCTCGCTCATCCGATTTCCAGACCTTTCCGGTCGGGCATGTCAAGAAAGTTCGCTCAGGCTACCCGGAATGTTTCTGCAGCGCTGCAAGCAACCGGGTGGCGAGATCCTTGCGGCAGACCAGGAGGTCGGGCAGCCGCGGATCCGCCTCGTTGTATTTCAGCGCAGAACCGTCGATCCGGGAAGCGTGCAGTCCGGTGGCCGTCGCCACAGCGATCGGGGCCGCCGAGTCCCACTCGTACTGCCCACCTGCGTGGATGTACGCGTCCACCTCGCCGGTGACCACTGCGGCGATTTTCGCTCCGGCCGAGCCCATCGGCACCAGGTGCGCCCCGACGTCCTCGGCCAGATCGGTCAGGAAGACCGGCGGCCGGCTCCGGCTCGCGGCCAGGCGGATCTTCCGCTCGCCGCCCGTCGCCGCCTCCACGGTCATCGGCGGGTACGCCGGCGGGTAGTCGGTGCCGAGTACCCGGTGCTGCGCCGGCAACCCCACCGCCCCGGCGACGAGCCCGTGCGGGCTCGGCGCGTTGCGCGCCCAGAGCGCCACGTGCACCGCCCAGTCCGAGCGGCCCTCCTCGGAGAACTCCCGGGTGCCGTCCAACGGGTCGACGATCCACACCCGGTCCGCGTTCAACCGCGACACCGCTCCGGTGTTCACCTCCGCAGCCCAGGCCAACCGCGACCCCTCGTCCTCCTCGGAGAGCACCGCGTCACCCGGACGCCACTTCGCCAACTCCGTGCGGATCAGGTCGTGCGACACCTTGTCCCCGGCCGACTTCAGCGCACCGGCGTCGGCGAAACCCATCTCCGTGCGCAGGTCGAGCAGCGCCTGCCCGGCTCGGGACGCCAACCATCGGGCGAACGCGCCATCGATCATCGGAGGACTGCTCATCTGTCCGCTCCCGTCGCCTCGCCGCACTGCCCGCACGGGCCGATCCGCCGCGACTCGCGTCGCCGGTCGCGGCACGCTGAAAGGCGCAGACTACCGGCCCGCCGTTTCCGATTCGGGTACGCCCCGCCCGGCTCAGCCGCCGTGGTAGAGGTTCTGGGTCGGCTCCACGCCCTTGGTGATCACCGACTCCACCACGTCGGCGGCCCGGTCCACCAGGAAATCCAACTCCTTGCGCTCGGCCGCGCCAAAATCCGACAGCACGTAATCCGCCGGATCCTGCCGCCCCGGTGGTCGGCCAACGCCGAACCGCACCCGGGCGTAGTCCTTGGTCCCCAACGACTTCGACATCGAGCGCAGGCCGTTGTGCCCGCCCTCGCCGCCGCCGAACTTGACCCGCACCTGGCCGAAGCCGATGTCCAGCTCGTCATGCACAGCGATCACCTGCGCCGTCGGCACCTTGTAGAACTGCGCCAACGCCGCGACCGGTCCGCCGGACAGGTTCATGTACGTCAGTGGCTTCACCAGCACCAGCTTCGGCCCACCGAACCCCAGCCGCGCCTCGGCCACCTCGGCCACCGCCCGCTTGTGCCGGCCGAAGCGGGCACCCACCCGCCCGGCCAGCAGCTCGGCCACCATGAACCCGACGTTGTGCCGGTTGCCGGCGTACTCCCGACCCGGGTTGCCCAGGCCGACCACCAGCCACGGCCCCGCCTCGTCCGTCACGACCCGTCCCTTCCGACGCCCAACGCAGCGACTCCCGATATGCCGACAGGCGCCCCCGAACTTTCGGGGACGCCTGTCGCACAGTACGAACCGATCAGGCCTCGGTGCGCGCCTCGGTCGTCTCGGCGCCCTCGGCCGGGGCGGCGTCCGCGCCCTCGGAGCCCTCGGTGGTCTCGCCGACCTCGGCCTCGGCCTCGTCGGTGGCAACCTCGACCTCGGGCAGCGTCGCCTCGAGCTGCTCGGCGGTCGGGGCGGCGGTCACCGACGCGACGGTCAGCTCCGAGTCGACGGCCAGCTCGACGCCGGTCGGCAGCGCGACATCGCCGGCGGTCACCAGGGTGCCCGCCTCCAGGCCCTCGATCGACGCCTCGAGGTGGTCCGGAACCTTGGTGGCGTCAGCGGTCACCGAGAGGGTGTCGTGGTCGTGCACGATCAGGGTGTCCCGGGCGGCCTCGCCGGTCAGCTGGACCGGGACCTCGACGGTGACCTTCTCGCCCCGGCGGACCAGGATCAGGTCGACGTGCTCGAAGGTGTCGCGGATCGGGTCACGCTGGATCGCCTTGGGCAGCGCCAGCACCTGGGTGCCGTCGGCGATGTCGATCGCGAAGAGCTGGTTGGCACCGCCCTTGCGGATCGCGGCGGCGAACTCCCGCGACGGCAGCGCGATGTGCTTGGGCTTCTCGCCGTGGCCGTACAGCACGGCGGGCACCTTGCCGGCCCGGCGGGTACGGCGGGCACCACCCTTGCCGAACTCGGTACGGGGCTCGGCGCTGATCTTTACCTCGGACACGGGGAAACTCCTGATGCTTTTCGCTGCGGCGGCTTGTCGTCTAACGGTGCTGGGGCGAGGGGCTCGCTGGGGCTCATGCGTCATGAACGACTGCCCGGAGCACCGCGTCGATGACGGTGCCTCCGTGCGGCGCTTTTCAGCGGCCCGCCGGGCACCCTCGCCGTGGCAACCGCACCAGTCTACCCGAGCTGTTTCCAGGGTTTCCGGCAGTCCCCGATCACGGCTCAGGACCGGCGCGTCGGTGGCGCTCCCACCAGCGTGCCGGCCCTGTTTCCGTCAGTTTGCCAGCCCCGCCCCCACCGGCGCGCCAAGTGGTGGGAACGGGGCTCAGGCTCAGCTCAGGCCACCGAAGAGGGTGGTCACCGAGCCGTCGTCGAAGACCTCGCGGATCGCCCGCGCCAGCAGCGGCGCGATCGACAGCACTGTGAGCTTGTCCAGCTGCTTCTCTGGCGGGAGCGGCAGGGTGTTCGTCACCACGATCTCGCTGATCGAGCTGTTCTTCAGCCGCTCGGTGGCCGGGTCGGACAGCAGCGCGTGGGTGGACGCGACAACGATCTCCGCAGCGCCCGACTCCTTGAGGATGTCGGCGGCCTTGGCGATGGTGCCCCCGGTGTCGATCATGTCGTCGACGATCAGGCAGACCCGGCCCTCCACCTCGCCGACGACCCGGTTCGCCACCACCTGGTTCGGCTTCATCGGGTCACGGGTCTTGTGGATGAACGCCAGCGGGCACCCGCCCAACCGGTCGGTCCACCGCTCGGCCACCCGCACCCGGCCCGAATCCGGTGCCACCACCGTCATCGGCCGGCCGGCGTACTTGTGCTCCACGTACTCGGCGAGGATGTCCATCGCGAAGAGGTGGTCCACGGGGCCGTCGAAGAAGCCCTGGATCTGCGCGGTGTGCAGGTCGACGGTGAGGATGCGGTTGGCGCCGGCGGTCTTCAGCAGGTCCGCCACCAGGCGGGCCGAGATCGGCTCCCGACCACGGTGCTTCTTGTCCTGGCGGGCGTACGGGTAGAACGGCAACACCACTGTGATCCGCTTGGCCGACCCCCGCTTCAGCGCGTCCACCATGATCAGGGTCTCCATGACCCAGGTGTTCACCCCGTGCGTGACGGACTGCACCACGAAGGCGTCCGAACCACGTACCGAGTCCTTGAACCGTACGAAGAGCTCGCCGTTGGCGAACTCGTACGCGTCGGCCGGCGTCGGCGCGACGCCGAGCACCTCGCCGATCTCCTTGGCCAACTCCGGAAAGCCACGTCCGGAAAAGAGCATCAGGCTTTTGCGGTTTTCGGCGACGATGCTGCCCATGGGCCCGTCTGCTCCCGTTATGTCGGCGGTACCCGACCCGGTGGTGGTGGGTCAGGGACTATTCGGTTGCAGTATCTCCCGCGCCGGATGCGCCGCCCACCGTCTCGGTCGCCCCGTGGATTGCCTCACTGTGGCTTGCGGCACCAGTCGTACCGGACGCACCCTTCGCGTCGCGGGCCCGCTGCGCCGCCTCCGCCGCGGCGGTGCCGGCGCGACGCTTGACCACCCAGCCCTCGATGTTGCGCTGACGCGCCCGGGCGACACCCATCGCCCCCGGCGGCACGTCGTCGATGATCACCGAACCAGCCGCCGTGTACGCCCCGTCGCCCACCTCGACCGGCGCCACGAACATGTTGTCCGCGCCGGTCCGCGCGTGGCTGCCGATCACCGTGCGGTGCTTGTTGACCCCGTCGTAGTTCACGAAGACCGACGCGGCGCCGATGTTGGTCTGCTCGCCGATCGTCGCGTCGCCGACGTACGTCAGGTGCGGCACCTTCGCGCCGGCGCCGATCTGCGAGTTCTTCACTTCGACGAACGTGCCGACCTTCGCCTTCTCGGCCAGCTGGGCGGCCGGCCGCAGGTACGCGTACGGCCCGACTGTTGCGCCCGCGCCCACCTCGGCACCCACGGCGTGGCTGCGGATCACCGACGCGGCGGGACCGACGATCGTGTCGATCAGGGTGACGTCCGGCCCGATCAGCGCGCCCGCGCCGACCACAGTGCCGCCGCGCAACTGGGTGTTCTGGTCGACCACCGCGTCCCGGTCCAGCGCGACAGTCACGTCGATCCAGGTGGTGGCGGGGTCGAGCAGGCTCACCCCGGTGCGCATCCACGCCTCGTTGATCCGGTCGCGCAGCAGCCGTCGCAGCGTGGCCAGCTCCACCCGGTCGTTGCAGCCCAACGTCTCGACGTGGTCCACGGCGACGTGCACCGCCACCGGCTCGCCGGCGGAACGAAGCAGACCGAAGACGTCGGTCAGGTACTCCTCGCCCTGGTCATTGTCGGTGGAGAGCTTGCCCAGCGCCTCGCGCAGCCGCACCGCGTCGAACGCGTAGATGCCGGCGTTGATCTCCCGAATCGCGCGCTGCGTCGGGTCGGCGTCGCGCTCCTCGACGATCTGCTCCAGGCGCCCGTCGGCGTCCCGGACGATCCGCCCGAGGCCGGTCGGGTCGGGCACCTCGGCGGCCAGCACGGTGGCCGCCGCGGCGGCCTCCTCGTGCGCGGTCACCAGCGCGCCCACCGTCTCGGGTCGCAGCAGGGGCACGTCACCGTTGATCACCACGACGGTGCCGGCACCGTCCGGTACGGCCTCCAGCGCGATCCGTACCGCATGCCCGGTGCCGAGTTGCTCGGCCTGGAGCACCGGGGTGGCGTCCGGGGCGACCTCGGACAGGTGCGCCCGCACCTGGTCGGCGCCGTGCCCGACCACGACAACGGTGCGGTCCGCGCCCAACGGGGCGGCGGCGCTCAGCACGTGACCGAGGAGCGTCCGACCGAGAAGGGGGTGCAGCACCTTGGGCAGTGTCGACTTCATCCGCTTGCCCTCACCGGCGGCAAGTACGACGACGGTACGGGGGTGGGGCTGGGGCACGACGTGGCTCCCGTCGGGACGGCGGACACTCTCGCGGCCATGCTAACCGCGAGGCCCGGCACGTTTCCCTCTTACCCCCACCGGACCCTAAAACGGACGTAGATGGGCAGCTCGGCCGCCAGGGTTCGAACCTGAAATACGGGTACCAAAGACCCGGGTGTTGCCAATTACACCACGGCCGATCAGCGACGTGAGCACGTCGCACGAGGGATGGACATCCCGCCGCTACACCTTAGCGCCCCGGCCGTCGGATGCCAGCGCTCATCCCTTCGCACGGCGACCGATCGATGTCGTCGGCCTTCCGGGGGTGGTCGGCCCGCGCCTCGGCCGCTCTCTTCCCGGATCGGTCAGGCACCCGCCATCGGGCCGGCTGACCTGCGACTTCGAGCAGTTACGCGAAGTCGATTCGAAACTTCCCCGTGCGATCTACGGTGCCGTAAGTTACGGTGACGTAGGCGTAGCTTCGTGATCGTAACCATCCCCCTGCGAGGTCCCATGTCCACTGCTCTGCTCGATTCCAACACCGCCGGCCCCGGCCCCAAACCACTCACCGACGGCAGCCAGTCCCCCGGCATCCTGGCCGCCCTCTGGGCCTTCGTGGTGATCCCCTTCGTCGCCCTGCTGGTCGCCGTGCCGGTGGCCTGGGGCGGCTGGCTGGGCTGGACCGACGTGATCATCGGCCTGGTCTGGTACGTCGTCTCCGGGCTCGGCATCACCGTCGGCTTCCACCGCTACTTCACGCACGGCTCGTTCAAGGCCAAGCGGTGGCTACGTGTGACTCTGGCGGTCGCGGGTTCGCTGGCGGTGCAGGGCGAGATCATCCAGTGGGTCGCCGACCACCGGCGTCACCACGCGTTCTCCGACCTGGAGGGCGACCCGCACTCGCCGTGGCGGTTCGGCACCAGCTTCTGGGCGTTGACCCGGGGCCTGTTCCACGCACACGTGGGCTGGCTGTTCCGCCGGGAGCTGTCCAACCGCGGACGTTTCGCCCCGGACCTCATCGCCGACCGGGACATCAGCCGGGTCGACCGGCTCTTCCCCGCGCTGGTGGCCATCTCGCTGCTCGGCCCGGCGCTGATCGGCGGCCTGGTGACCTGGTCCTGGCAGGGCGCGCTGACCGCGTTCTTCTGGGCCGGGCTGGTCCGGATCGGCCTCCTGCACCACGTCACCTGGGCGATCAACTCGGTGTGCCACGTCTACGGTGAGCGTCCGTTCGCGATGCGCCAGGGTGACCGCGCGTCGAACTTCTGGCCGCTGGCGATCCTGTCGTTCGGCGAGAGCTGGCACAACCTGCACCACGCCGACCCGACCAGCGCCCGGCACGGCGTGTTGCGCGGTCAGGTGGACATCTCCGCCCGGGTGATCTGGTTGTTCGAGAAGGCCGGCGCGGCAACGCAGGTGCGCTGGCCAAAGCCCGAGCGCCTCGCCGCCAAGCTGGTGAAGCCTGTCGCACCCCACTGAAACCGGACGGTGCTCGACGATGCCGCCTGGCAGGATGGCCGGATGACCCGAGCCATGCGGGGGGACCAGGCGGCTCGGCGGACGGGAGGCCGAGCCCGTTCCGGGTACTGTCGAACGGCGCGTCAGGGCGGTCGGACCGCCCGACAGTGAGGCGACGACGTGAACGGGCACAGCGGAGGAACCATTCCACGGCAGGGCGTCACCGAGCGCCAGCGAGGCGGCGACATGCCTGAGGTCAGCGACGACGCGCCGGCAGCTGTCAGCGGCCGACGGGCGACGCCGACGGCGGCACCGAAAGCCAAAGCTCCCTCCCGGGTCCGCATGTCGGCCGCCCAACGCCGGGAGCAGTTGATCGCGACCGGCCGGCAACTCTTCGCCGAGCGCGGTTTCGACGCCACATCCATCGAGGAGGTGGCGGCCCGTGCCAAGGTCTCCAAGCCGGTGGTGTACGAGCACTTCGGTGGCAAGGAAGGGCTCTACGCGGTGGTGGTGGACCGGGAGGTCCGGGCCCTGTTGGACCGGATCACCACGGCGTTGACCGCCGGGCATCCGCGGGAGCTTCTGGAACAGGCGGCGCTCGCCCTGCTGACCTACATCGAGGAGGAGACCAGCGGTTTCCGGGTGCTGGTCCGCGAGTCGCCGCTGATGTCCGGCACCGCCACCTTCAGCAGCGTGATGAACGACGTGGCGCACCAGGTCGAGCACATCCTGGGCGCCGAGTACAAGAGCCGAGGGTACGACCCGAAGCTCGCCGAGCTGTACTCGCAGGCGCTGGTCGGCATGGTGGCGTTGACAGGTCGCTGGTGGTTGGAGGTGCGTAAGCCGCGCAAGGAGACGGTGGCGGCACACCTCGTCAACCTGGCCTGGAACGGGTTGTCACACCTGGAGGCCAAGCCGACGCTGATCACCGCACGGCGCAGCTGACCCCGATCAGCGGCGGTGCACGTCGGCCACCGGGTGTTTGCGGTGCTCCAACTCCGCCTCGGCGGACTCCGGTGGGCCGACCTTGTCGTATAGGCCGGTGCCGAGCAGGATCAGGCCGAACAGCATCGACACGACCACTGTCGACATCGAGAAGTTGAGAAAGTTCGCACCGGTCTGCAGCACCGACATCATCAGGATGCTGGTCACCAGGAACACCACGCCCGCTGTGAGGTTCATGTAGTGGCCGAGGTTGCTACGCCGTGAGGCCCCGATGATCAGGACGACCCCGAAGACCACCGAGGCGAGCGAGAAGGCCAGGTTGGTCCGGAGCCCGAGGGCCCAGGTGCTGTTGCGGGCAAAGAGCGGATCCCCGATCGTCTCGGCGACGCCCCAGACGCCGAAGACCAGGATGTAGACGCCGATCAGCCCGGAGAGGATCCGGTAGAGCGGCCGTGCCGGATGGTTGACCGGAAAGTGCGGCATGCCCAGACCCCCTGATGTGACCGTTTCAGGGGGAATTGTCGCCCAAGGCAGCGCTAACTGTCCGCAGAACCCCAAAGCCCAAGGGGTCCGCCGAAAGGCTGGACCGGGTCAGGTTTTCGCCGGAGCCCGAGCTGCGCAGGGATCAAGCCTGACCGCCCGGAGCAGCTCGGGCTCCGGCGAAAACCCACGGCCGCAACCACGAAGAAAGCTCAGAGAACGAGACGAGCCTTCTGGAACGCCTCCGCCTCATCCTCGGTGCCGACCTTGCCGTACATGCCGACCATCAGCAGCACCAGGGCGGCCGCCATCACCACGACCACTGTGGTGATGCTGAAGTTGAAGAAGTTGGCGTCGGTCCGGATGAACGCGAGACCGGCCAGGCTGACCACCATGAGGCCGTACGCCAGCCACTGGTTGATCGCCACGTCGATGTTGCGGCCGAGCGCGGTGCCGACCAGCACGATGATCCCGAGCAGCACGCTGAGCAGCGAGAAGCCGAGGTTGGTGCCCTGACCGAGGACCCGGGTGTCGTCCTGGGCGAGGATCTCGTTGCCGGTGCTCGCGATGATGCCGAGCACACCGAAGACGACCAGGTACAGACCGGTCAGCCCGCCGATCGCCCGGTAGATCGGCCGCGCGGGGTGGTTGACGGGGGTGTGTGCCATGTCTGTGTCTCCAACGCCGTGGGGTAGGTGTCGCCGACGATTGTCTCGCATGTGGTGGTGTGACGCCGCACACGGGGCCCGGGCCGGCGCGCCCGGCCGGTCAGCTCTCGGGCAGGTCCTCGGCGAGGGTCATCCAGCTCTCCTCGATCCGCTCCCGTTCGGCGCGCAGATCCTTGAGCTGGGTGTCCAACTCGGCGACCCGGGCGTAGTCGGTGGCGTCCGCCGCGAGCTGATCGAGCAGCGTGGTCTCGCGCTGGTCGAGCTTGCTGAGCTGCCGCTCCAGCCGGGTCAGCTCCTTGCGGGCCTGACGGACCTCGGCGGCGGACATACCGCCTCCCGAGGGGGCACCGGGCGCGGAGGTCGAGGTGACGCCCACCCGGGGCGAGCCGGCCCGCTCGGCGGTCCGTGCGAGGTATTCGTCCACGCCGCCGGGCAGGTGCACCAGCCGACCGTCGCCGAACATCCCGTACGCCGTGTCGGTGACCCGTTCGATCAGGTACCGGTCATGGCTGGCCACGATGATCGTGCCGGGCCACGAGTCGAGCAGGTCCTCCAGCGAGGCGAGGGTGTCGGTGTCCAGGTCGTTGGTGGGCTCGTCGAAGAGCAGCACGTTGGGCTCGCCGGCCAGCAGCCGCAGCATCTGCAACCGGCGGCGTTCCCCACCGGAGAGGTCACTGACCGGGGTCCAGAGGCGGCGGTCGTCGAAGCCGAACACCTCGGCGAGCTGCGCGGCGGAGACCTCCCGGTCGCCGAGCTGAACCCGGCGGGCGACCTCCTCGACCGCCTCCAGGACCCGCAGGTGCCCGGGCAGCTCGGTGAGCTCCTGGGAGAGGAACGCGGGCCGCACTGTGGAGCCGGTGCCGAGGCGGCCACCATCGGGGCGGGTGATGCCGGCGAGCATCCGCAGCAGCGTGGTCTTGCCGGCGCCGTTGGCGCCGAGGATGGCGATCCGGTCGCCGGGGCCGACCAGCCAGGTGACGTCGCGAAGGATCTCCTTCGGGCCGGCGTGCAGCTCGACGTTCTCCAGGTCGTACACCTGCTTGCCGAGCCGCGAGGTGGCCATGCGCTGCAACGACATGGTGTCGCGTGCCGGCGGCACGTCGGCGATCAACGCGTTGGCGGCGTCGATGCGGAACTGCGGCTTGGAGGTCCGGGCGGGCGGGCCACGGCGCAGCCAGGCGATCTCCTTGCGGAGCAGGTTCTGCCGGCGGGCCTCGGTGGCGGCGGCGACCCGCTCACGCTCGGCGCGGGCGAGGGTCCAGGCGGCGAAGCCACCCTCGTAGGCGCGGACGGTCTGGTCGGCGACCTCCCAGGTGTTGGTGCAGACCGCGTCCAGGAACCACCGGTCGTGGGTGACCACGACCAGGGCGCCCTTGCGGCCGACCAGGTGCCGGGCCAGCCAGTCGACCCCGCCGACGTCCAGGTGGTTGGTGGGCTCGTCGAGGATGAGCAGGTCGGAGTCGCGCACGAGCAGCGCGGCGAGCGCCACCCGGCGGCGTTCGCCACCGGACATCGGGCCGACCGGCTGGTCGAGGCCGAGGTGCGGCATGCCGAGGCCGTCGAGGATGGCCCGCACACCGGAGTCACCGGCCCACTCGTGCTCGGCGCCCATGCCCTCGGCGAGCCAGGCGGTGCCGAGCACCACGTCCCGGACGGTGGCCTCGGGAGCGAGGGCGAGCTGCTGCGGCAGCCAGAGCACACGCAGGTCACGGCGGTGGGTCACCCGACCGTCGTCGGGGTCCTCCTGCTTGGTGAGCAGCCGCAGCAGGGTGGACTTGCCGGCGCCGTTGAGGCCGACCACGCCGATCCGGTCGGCGTCGTCCAGGCCGAGCGAGACGTCCGTGAGCAGCCGCCCGGCGGCGCCGTACCCCTTGGACACCCGGTCCAGATTGACGATGTTCGCCACGTTCCACCCTTCATGATCAAAGCGTCCGGGTGCCGGCGGGCACCTGGACGCCTGTCCCAAGGGTACGCGGAAGCCCCGAACGTCCGCGCCGCGCGCCAGCAGCTCCGGTGGAACGCCTCGTCAGCCGACGCGGGCGCCGGCTACCGGACCGTGCGCGACCCGCGCCTCCCGGCAGACGCCGGCGGCGGTCAACTCGGCGGCGATCCGCTCCGCGTCGGCCGCGTTGGCGGCGAGGAACACGCAGGTCGGGCCGGAGCCGGAGACGATGCCGGTGAGCGCGCCGGCCGCCTCGCCAGCCTTCAGGGTGTCGGCCAGCGCCGGGCGCATGGCCAGCGCGGCGTCCTGGAGGTCGTTGCCGAGCGTGCGGGCGAGCACCCGGGGGTCACGCTGGCGCAGCGCGCCCAGCAGGGCGTCGGTGCTGCCCAGCGGGGCGCCGGCGGCACCGGAGTCGCGGAGCCGATCCAGCTCCCGGTACGCGGTCGGGGTGGACAGGCCGACGTCGGCGATCGCCACCACCCAGTGCCAGGAGGTGGGGCGGGCCAGCACGGGGCTGATCGCCTCACCCCGGCCGGTGCCCAGCGCGGTGCCACCGTAGATCAAGAACGGCACGTCGGAGCCGAGGTCGGCGGCGATGCCGGCCAGCTCGTCGCGGGACAGCCCGGTGCCCCAGAGCGCGTCGCAGGCCACCAGCGCGGCGGCAGCGTCGGCGCTGCCACCGGCCAAGCCACCGGCGAGCGGGATCTGCTTGCGCAGGTGCAGTCGGGCGTGCGGCAGCACCCCCGCGTACCCGGCGAGGGCGTGCGCGGCGCGGATCACCAGGTTGGTGTCGTCCAGGGCCAGCTCGCCGGTGCCCTCACCCTCCATGGTCAGGGCGAGGGTGTCGCCCCGGCGGGCCGTCAGCTCGTCGTAGATCGAGATGGCGTGGTAGATCGTGTTCAGCTCGTGGTAGCCGTCCCGGCGCAGCGGGCCCACCCCGAGGTGCAGGTTGACCTTCGCGGGCACCCGCACCCGCACCGGGCCGAGGGCCCCGCGTCGCTCGTCGTCGTCCGGTCGCCAGGCCTCGGTCACGGGGTGCTGTCCCGCAGGCGCAGGCGGATGTCGAACGGCTTGGCCACTTTCAGCTCCTCAGCGTCCTGGGCGGGCACGGCGTCAGCCTACTTCCCGGCCGGCGTACCGACCGGAGCCGACGCGGCGATGGCGGCGAACTGCTCGACGGTCAGTGACTCCCCACGGGCGCCGGGGTCGACGCCGGCGGCGGTGAGCGCCGCGGCTGCCCGGTCCGCGCCACCGGCCCAACCGGCCAACGCGGCGCGCAGCGTCTTGCGCCGCTGCGCGAACGCCGCGTCCACCACGGCGAAGACCCGCTCCCGCGGTACGTCGGTGCGGGGCGGCTCGTGGCAGGTGAAGGAGACCAGGCCGGAGTCGACGTTGGGCACCGGCCAGAACACGTTCGGCGGCACCTTACCGGCGCCCCGAGCCTGGGCGTACCAGGCGAGCTTCACCGACGGAATGCCGTACACCTTGGAGCCGGGACCGGCGACGAGCCGGTCGGCGACCTCCTTCTGCACCATCACCAGGCCGTGTCGCAGGGTGGGCAGCACGGCGAGCAGGTGCAGCACCACTGGCACGGCGACGTTGTAGGGCAGGTTCGCCACCAGCGCTGTCGGTGCCGGGTCGGCCAGTTCGGCGGCGGCGATGCGCAACGCGTCCGCGCGGTGCACGGTGAGCCGGGCGGCGTCGGCCCCGGCGTGCCGCGCGACCGTCTCCGGTAGCGCCCCGGCGAGCACCGGGTCGATCTCCACGGCGTGCACGTGCCCGGCGACCGGCAGCAGCCCCACTGTCAGCGAGCCGAGCCCGGGCCCCACCTCCAGGGCCACGTCGTCGGCTGTGAGGCCGGCGGCGGTCACGATCCGGCGCACAGTGTTCGGGTCGTGCACGAAGTTCTGGCCCAGCTTCTTGGTGGGCGCGACGCCCAACCGGGCGGCGAGTTCCCGGATCTCCGCCGGGCCGAGGAGACCGGTCATGGCTGGCAGCGTAGCGACGGGGTCGGCGCCGACCGTCGGGCCGGGCTCACCACGGGCCGAAGGCCCGGTCGCCGGTCGCGGAGATGGCCGCGCACAGCTCGTCCAGGTCGCTGCCGGTGGTCGCGGCGAGCGCACGGACGGTGAGCGGAATCAGGTACGACGCGTTCGGCCGGCCGCGGTACGGCATCGGGGTGAGGTACGGGGCGTCGGTCTCCACCAGCATCTGATCCAGCGGGGTGAGCGCGGCGGCCTCGCGCAGCGCCGTCGCGCTGCCGAAGGTGACGGTGCCGGCGAAGCTCAGCAGGTAGCCGCGGCGGACGCACTCGCTGGCGAACTCGGCGTCGCCGGAGAAGCAGTGCAGCACCACCCGGTCGGGAGCGCCCTCGTCGTCGAGGATCCGCAGCACGTCGGCGTGCGCGTCGCGGTCGTGGATGACAAGCGTCTTGCCGTACCGCTTGGCGATGGCGATGTGTGCCCGGAAACTCTGCTCCTGGGCGGCACGCCCCTCGTCGCCGGTCCGGAAGAAGTCCATCCCGGTCTCGCCGATCGCCCGGACCCGGTCGCGGGCCGCGAGTGACTCGATCTCCCGCAACGCCTCGTCGAGGTCGCTGAGCCGGGGGGCCTCGTTCGGGTGCAGCGCCACAGTGGCCAGCACGGCGGGGTACTCATCGGCGGTGTCCGCGCCCCACCGGGAGGAGGCGACGTCCACGCCTACCTGGACCAGCCGGTCCACGCCGACCTTCGTGGCCAACGCGATCGCCACGGCAACCGGGTCGTCGGCCGGCCCGCCGCCGGGCACACCGGCCTCGCTGACCGTGATGTCCAGGTGGGTGTGGCTGTCCAGCACCGCCCGGGGCAACGGCTCGGGGGCGGGCGGAAACTCTCCGGCCCGCCGGGCGGCGCGCTCGCGGCGGGATTCAGTGGGCTCGCTCATCAGCGACAGCATCACACACCGGGCCTGTCCATCTGCCCGCCACCCGACGTTCACCCCGACTACGCCGCGCGACTCTACGGTCGCTCACGAGCGGACGCGACAGCGTGCGGACCCATCCCACCGAGCAGCGAGGCGACGGCATGAGCGTCACCCCCCAGGCCGGTGGCAGCGCCGGCGAACGGACCGGACTGCACGTGGCGTTCGGCGGCGGCGTGTACCCGGCCGAGGAGATCGCCCGGGGCGCCGCGTACGAGTTGTTCAGCGCCGACGAGGTGGCCGGCTTCGAGTGGGCACCCCGCCCGGGTAGCGCCCTGCCGTGGCACCGGTTCGTGCACGTCACCGAGGTGACCGCTGTGCACGGGGCCACCGAGCCGGCCGACGAGCCGGAGACGCCGCTGCTGATGCCCGCTCACCGCGAGCGGGGTTGGGCGTACCTGCACCAGCTCAGCCAGCAGCCGGCGGCAGCGGGCGACCCGATGCTGGCGGCGGCGCGCGCGTCGGCGGTGGTCCGGCGGGGCACCCGGATGGTGAAGGTGCTCTCGGCCCAGCAGCTCGCCGGCTACGTACGGGGTTGGCTGCCGCACGGCTTCTGCTACCGCGAGCACGATGTGGCGCACCTGCGTACGCCGGCGACGACGACGGTGCTGCGTACGGATGGTGACGTTGGCCGGGACGGCCCGGACGTGGCGTACGCGCTGCGCTGGCGCGCGTCCGACCCGGGCGACTACGACGTGCCGGTGGGCTCGGCACACCGCGGCCTGACCGCGCTGGCCTCCCGGGACCGGCTCGGCGCGCCGGTGCTCGGCACCGGCTTCGTGCCCAGCAACGGTCAGCTCATCCCGGAGTTCATCACCCGGGACTTCGCCGACCTGCCGATGCCGGCGAACGCCGCCCTCATCGCCTACCCGGCGAACGGGGTGGAGGTGGTGCTGTACACCTACCAGGCCGAGCAGCGCGGGTGGCTGCGGATGGTGGGCCCGCAGTGGCGGCACCTGCTGGCCGCGGTGCCGGACCTCTCCCCGGACCAGGAGTACGTGCCGAACGCCGACGCTCCCCGCTCCACCCAGTTGGTCGGCATGTACGGCGACAGCGAGTACGAGGCCGTCGCCGACCTGCCCGGTGGGTTCCGGGTGCTGGCGATGACCCGGGCGGCCCGTTACCCGGTGGACGCGGTGGCCCGCCGGCTCCGGTTCGCCCAGTGGCGGGGGGTGCCGTGCCTGGTGCTGCGGGAGGAGGCCGGCTGGCTGCGGGTGCGCCTGCGCTACCCGAACCCGGACACCGTGGTGACGACCGGCGCGCAGTGTCAGGAACGCGGCGTCTACGAGGCCTGGGCGCCGGGCGCCGAGGTGACCGACGACCAGGTGATGGACACCCGATACGCGATGTGAGCGCTCCCCCTCCCGGGTTGGGAGAGCGAGCCGTTCGGCGTGGAAACGGGACACCGCGACACGTCGATGATCATTAGGGTCGGAGCCTCCGGCGTGCTGCGCGCCGGCGTCTTTCCGGAGGTTTCCCATAGTGTTTCGTCGAAGGCTGTCAGCAGCCACGGTGGCGGTGACCGTTGCCGTCGGCGCGCTCGTCGCGCCCAGTCCCGCGCTCGCCTACACCAACACCCAGATCCCGGCGTCGAGCTGGGCCTACACCGATTCCGCCACACCCACCCGGGCCACCGTCAACGCCCAGACCGACGCCCCCGTCGGGCGCTGGCTGGACGCCGAGGAGAACGCCCACACCTCCCGCTTCTACTTCTCCATCAGCCTGGCCGAGCTGGCCGGTAGGCAGTTGTCCGACGCGGACCTGATCGTGCGGGAGAAGAAGGTCACCGACTGCGGCGCGGCGGCCTCGGTCGAGTTGTGGCGTACCGCCGGGTTCGCCAACATCAACTCCTGGAAGAAGCCTCCGGTCGAGCGGGAGAAGCTCGGCACGATGAGCGCCGGCGCCGGCGCCGAGTGCCCCGGTTCGCTCGTCCAGGACCTCACCAGCACCGTCCGGGCCGCTCTCGCGCGGGGGGAGACGCGGCTACACCTGGAGCTTCGGCTGAATGCGGAGGCCGAGCGGGACGCCCGTCAGGGCCGCTGGCTGTACTACCGACCCACGCTCAGCGTGCAGCACAACGGACTGCCCACGATCGGCGGCCTCTCCCTCTACCCGAGCAAGGGCTGCGGTGACGCCACCCACCCGGTCACCGTCGGGGGCGGTTGGATCACGTTCTCGGCAAAGGCCAGTGATCCGGACCCCAACGACTGGGCCGACGTCTACTTCGCGGCCTGGCCGGTGGACCACCCGGACCAGCGCCGCGAGCGGGGTGGCAGCAGCTACGGCGGTGGCCAGGAGCACCGGACCGAGTGGGAGATGTCGAGCTATCCGCACGGCACCGTCCTGGCCTGGACGGCGCGAGCGACGGACGGGGACGGCGACTCCGGGTGGGCTCCCCTCTGCTATGTGCGGGTGGACGGGCAGGCCCCCGCCGAGGCTCCGCAGGTGAGCTCCGCTGAATACCCGGCCAACGGTGCTCCGGGTTCGGGAGGCGTCGGCGTGCCGGGCACGTTCCGCTTCGACGCAAGTGGCGACACCGACGTGACCCGCTACCGCTACGACGACCCCAACAGTGGAACGATCGTCGTGGTGAACGCACCGGCACCGGGCGCTGCCGCAACCTTCACCTGGACGCCGGAGCGAAGCGGACCGGTGACCATGCGGGTGTGGTCGCTGGACGCCGTGGGCAATGCCTCCCCGCCCCGCGAGTACGAGTTCTGGGTCCGGAACACCGAGCCCAGCGTGCAGGTCGACGTGGCCGGCACCCACCTGCCCAGCACGCTCACCATGCGCTCTCCCGTCGCCGAGGTGACCTCCTTCGGCTACCGGTTCGACGACGGTGAGGAGGTACGGGTGTTGGCGGCGGAAGCCGCGGCGACGGCAACTGTCACCTTCACCGAACCCCGCCTGTACCAGCTGGTGGTCTCGGCCTACGTAGGTGACAAGCTCTCCGGCTCACGGCACCAGTCGGTGTCCGTCAACGACGCGCCGAGGATCGAGTCGACAGACTTCGCCTGGGATCACAGCGGCGTCGTCGACGTGCAGGGAACGTTCACGTTCCGACCCCGCACCACCGACGTGGTGGCCTACCGCTACTCGTTCGGTTACGACGAGGAGTCGCGGATTGTCGCGGCGGCGGACGGGACGGCGTCGTTGGCGTGGACCCCGCAGTCGCCCAACTACTACCAGCTCAACGTTCGTTCGGAGCGGGCCGACGGAACGATCTCGCAGAACACCCGGTACGAATTCTCGGTCGTCGACAACAAGCCCACCGTCTACTCCTCGGATGTCGACGGATCGCCGCGTCGGGACGGCCTCGGACTGCCGATGTCGTTCCAGTTCAGCACGTCGATGCCCGACGTGGCGGAGTTCGTCTACCAGTTCGACGGCGAGGCCGAGCAGACGGTGCCGGCGGAGTACGGAACGGCCCGCCTGACCTGGACCCCCGATCGAGCCGGCAACCGCCAGGTGACGGTCCGCTCCCGGTACACCTCCGGCGAGCTGTCTCCCCCGGCGGTGTGGCCGTTCGCGGTCTGGACCGGGCCGGTCGTCCGGTCGGCCGCGTACGACTCGGGCAGCTCGGACGGGCGGGTGGGCAAGGAGGCCACGTTCACCTTCCAGCCGGCCCTGCCCGGTGTGCAGCGGTACACCTACCGGCTCAACTGGGGTCAGGAACGAAGCGTCGACGCTGGCGCCGACGGAACGGCCAGCGTGACGTACACCCCGAGCGAATCCGGCTACCAGACGATCGAGGTCACCAGCCACGGCGTGGACGGCACCAGGTCGCAGACCCGGACGTACGAGTTCGTGGTGAAGAGCGACCGGGTGGGCGTGGCCGGCTACTACAGCGACTGGAGCGTCACCGGTGGCATCGGTGTGCCGGGTTCGATGACCTTCTGGACCGAGCTGTACCCGGACGTCGCCGAGTACCGGTACCGACTCAACGACGGCCCCGAGCAGACTGTGGTCGCAGACCCGGACGGCACCGGCACGGGTTTCCTCCTCACCCCGGACCGGAACGGCGTGAACACCCTGTCGGTCCGTCAGCTGCTGCGCAGCGGGGAGATGTCCCCGGCGACCGAATACCGCTTCCGGGTTGGCACCGCACCGCTGGTCACCTCGGCGGAGTACCCGGCCGGGCAGTGGAGCGGCGGCGCCGGTCAGGCCGGCCTGTTCACCTTCAGCGGGGGCACCGCAGGCATTGTCGAGTTCGAGTACCAGGTCGGTGAGGATGACGCTCGGGTCGTCCCGGCCGTCGACGGCACGGCGACTGTCAGCTGGACTCCGCCTTACTGGACCAGCTACACGATGACAGTGCGGGGCCGACTGGCCAACGGCACGTGGACGGAGAGTTCGTCCTACAACATCCTCGTACAGCCGTAAGGCGGCCCACCCGTACGAACCGCGGCCCCGGGGTTTCCCCGGGGCCGCGGTTCGTACGTGGGCAGGGTGCTCAATCGGCCAGCCGGGCCAGTTCCTCGTCGACGATCGACGGGTCGAGCTTGCGGAACACCGGCTTCGGCGCGGCCAGCGGGCGACCCGCCTCGATCGACACCGACTCCCAGCGCGCGCCGACTGTGTAGTCCCCGGTGAGCACCGGGTACGCCGGGCCGCCGTCCAGGTCGTCGACCTGCTCGATCACCGGCATCGGCGCGTGCACGCCGGTGCCCCCGAGCAGCTCGTGCACCTGCTGCGCGGAGTGCGGCAGGAACGGGGTGAGCAGCGTGTTGGCATCGCTGATCACCTGAAGGGCGACGTGCAGGATGGTGCCCATCCGGGGCTTGTCCGCCTCGTCCTTGAGCTTCCAGGGCGCCTGCTCGGAGAGGTACCTGTTGGCCTCGGCGACCACCTTCATGGCCTCACCGATCGCCTGCTTCTGCCGGTGCCGGCCGATCAGGTCGCCGACTGTGGTGAACCCGGTCCGGGCGACGGCGAGCAGCGCGTCGTCGGCCTCGGTGAGCCCGGCCGGGTCGACCGGCGGGATCGCACCGAAGTTCTTCGCGGCCATCGAGACGCATCGGTTGACCAGGTTGCCCCAACCGGCGACCAACTCGTCGTTGTTGCGGCGCAGGAACTCCGCCCAGGTGAAGTCGGTGTCGTTGCTCTCCGGGCCGGCGGCGGCGATGAAGTAGCGCAGCGCGTCGGCGTCGTAGCGCTCCAGGAAGTCGCGAACGTAGATGACCACCTTGCGGGACGAGGAGAACTTGCGCCCCTCCATGGTCAGGTACTCACTGGAGACCACCTCGGTGGGCAGGTTGAGCCGACCCAGTTCGCCCGGCTCACCGTCGCGGGAGCCCTCGCCGGAGTAGCCGGAGAGCAGCGCCGGCCAGATCACCGAGTGGAAGACGATGTTGTCCTTGCCCATGAAGTAGTAGGACTGGGCGTCCTTCCCCGCGCCGTCGGCGGACCAGTACCTGCGCCACGCGTCCGGGTCGCCGGAGCGACGGGCCCATTCGATCGAGGCGGACAGGTAGCCGATCACGGCGTCGAACCACACGTAGATCCGCTTGTCCGACCGGTCGCGCCAGCCGTCGAGCGGGATCGGTACGCCCCACTCCAGGTCACGGGTGATCGCCCGGGGCTGGAGGTCGTCGAGCAGGTTGCGGGAGAACCGCAGCACGTTGGGCCGCCACCCCTCGCGGGTGTCCAGCCACTGCCGCAGCACCTCGGCCAGGGCCGGCAGGTCCAGGAAGAAGTGCTCGGTCTCGACGAACTTCGGAGTCTCTCCGTTGATCCGCGACTTGGGGTTGATCAGGTCGATCGGGTCGAGTTGGTTGCCGCAGTTGTCGCACTGGTCGCCGCGGGCGCTGTCGTACCCGCAGATCGGGCAGGTGCCCTCGATGTAACGGTCGGGCAGGGTGCGCCCGGTGGACGGGGAGATCGCGCCCATGGTGGTCTTCGGCACGATGTAGCCGTTGCGGTACATCCCCTCGAACAACTCCTGCACCACCGCGTAGTGGTTGCGGGTGGTGGTGCGGGTGAACAGGTCGTAGGAGAGACCGAGGCCGTGCAGGTCCTCGACGATCACCCTGTTGTACCGGTCGGCCAGCTCGCGCGGGGTCACCCCGTCGGCGTCGGCCTGCACCTGGATCGGGGTGCCGTGCTCGTCGGTGCCGGAGACCATGAGCACGTCGTGGCCGGCCATCCGCATGTACCGGGCGAAGACGTCGGAGGGAACGCCGAAACCGGAGACGTGGCCGATGTGGCGGGGGCCGTTGGCGTACGGCCAGGCCACTGCCGCGAGAACGTGACTCATGAGCAGTGAGCCTAGTGACCCGTCCGGGGCCTTCGCGAACCAATGGGGGGTGCCCGACCGTCGGACCGGGCCGACCACCTCGCCCGTTGGTCCGATTTGTCGTCGACACGCGGCTCACCTGCCGGTTTCACCTCCTGGCGCGGTGTGCAATGAACGTCGTGACGGGCAGAGGAGCGGCGCGGGACCACGAGGACCGTCCCACCGGGTCGGCGGTCGGCGACGACCCGGGGCCTGAGCCTGCCGCGTCACGGCTCGCCGGGGTCGCGCCGCAGCCCCGGGTCGTGCCCAGCGCCGACCCGGGTTCGCAGCGGCCCACCCCGGCGGGGAGGTCCGCTGCCCCGGCCCGCCCCGCGCCGGCGGCGCCGTCACCCACACCGACTCGTCCGACCCCGGGGGCACCCGTTCCCAGCCCGGTCCGGCCCGGCTCGTCGGGCCCGCCGGCCGGCGCGGCACCGGTCGGCGCGGAGCCCGTCGAGGTGGAGCCGACCACCGGCGCTCCGGTGGACGCGGTGCCACGTCGGGTGCCGGTCCGGCAGCAGGGTCGCCGACAGCGCGACAATGGGCCCGACGGCGACCCGCCGGACGACGGCGGCGCTTTCTGGGCGCCGATCGAGCAGGTGCACTGGGACGGCACCCCGGTCCGCAAGGACCCGGCACCGGCGCGGCTTCGCGGCTTCCGGCTGGCGCTGCGCCGGGCACCCAGCCGCACGCCCCCACCGCCGGATCCGCTGCCCGGGCTCGCCGCGCTGGTGGTGCTGAGCCTGGTCGCGGCCTTTTTCGCCTGGGTCAGCGCCGGCCCGTTCTGGCTCGCGGTCGGGCACGCCCGGACTGGCACCGTGGTGATCGACGACTGCTCCGGCGGCGGGCTCACCCTGCGGTGCCGGGGGATCTTCACTGCCGAGGACGGGCGGTTCATCGCCCATGGTGTCCGGGTCAGCGGCGTGCCAGTCGAGGGGAGCACGGCCGGCACCGCGCTGCCGGCGCGGATGACCGGCCCGGACAGCGGCACCGCGTACGCGGATGTCGGTGTGGGCCGGCACCTGCGGTGGCTGCCCGGTCTGTTGGTGGTGCTGGCCTGCGCCGCCGGCATCGTTCGATGGACCGGGTCGGCCCGGCTGCCCGGTCGCCGGCACCGCCGCTGGGCAGTGGCCGCCGCCATCGCCGGCCCCACGCTGATCACAGTCGGCTTCCTGGCCGCCGCGTGGTGAACCCGCCGTCCGGCGGACCCTGCCACAGCGGTCAGCTGTGCACGATCGTGTAGACGTCCCGGCGGCGCAGCGCGTACTCGGTGGCGACGTCGGTGATGGCGTCCCGGCGGGACCGGCCGGCGGCCTCCCGCTCGGCGACGGCGGCGCGCAGGGTGTCGTCGTCGGGGCGTTCGGCAGCGGTCAGCGGAGCGCCGGCCACCACAAGGGTGATCTCTCCGCGCGGGTCCCCCTCGGTGGCCCACCGGGCCAGCTCGCCGAGGGGGCGACGGAGCACCTCCTCGTAGGTCTTCGTGAGTTCACGGCAGAGCGCGGCCGGCCGGTCCGCCCCGAACGTGTCGGCCAGGTCGGTGAGCGTCGCTCCGATCCGGTGCGGGGCCTCGAAGAAGACCAGGGTGCGCTCCTCGGCGGCGAGGGCGCGCAGCCGGGATCGGCGGCCGCCGGGGGTACGGGGCAGGAAGCCCTCGAAGCAGAACCGGTCGCAGGGCAGCCCGGAGACGGCCAGCGCGGTGGTGACAGCGCTGGGCCCGGGGGCGACGGTGACCGGCGCCCCGACATCCAACGTGGCACGGACCAGTCGGTAGCCGGGGTCGGAGACGCTGGGCATCCCACCGTCGGTGACGAGCGCCACCACGTATCCGCCGAGGATGGCCTCGACCAGCTCGGGGGTGCGCCGCTCCTCGTTGCCCTCGAAGTAGGAGACGATTCGACCGCCGACGGTGAGGTCGAGGTCACGGGCCAGCCGGGTGAGTCGGCGGGTGTCCTCGGCGGCGACCACGTCGGCGCTGATCAGCACCTCCCGGAGTCGGGCCGAGGCGTCGGCGGGGTTGCCGAGCGGGGCACCGAGCAGGATCAGGCGCCCAACTTCGGACATTTCACCCACGAATTCGTCTCCTTCATTGCTGGGAATACCGGTATCAGGGACGACGGACGCCACCGGACACCTTGGCAGCCTACGATCGCCGGGTGACGAGTGCGTCGACAGCGCAGAGCCCGAGCGCCGATCCGGACAAGATGATCCAGGCGACGGGCGAGCCCGGTGCCAACCAGGAGCCGACGGCACCGGGTGCCGAGGGCGGCGGGGTGGCCGCGACGGTCCGGCGACGGTTCGCCACCGTCGACACCCAGGTGGATCGGTTCTCCTGGCTGGCCACGGCAGTGGTGGTGGCCATCGCGGCGATAGTGCGCTTCGTCGGGCTGTCCAGCCCGAAGGGCAAGATCTTCGACGAGACGTACTACGCCAAGGACGCCTACGGGCTGATCTCCCGCGGCGTGGAGTGGAACTACAAGGACAACGTCCCGTCGTACGTGGTGCACCCGCCGCTGGGCAAGTGGTTGATCGGCATCGGCGAGTGGGCGTTCGGCTATCAGGACGCCGATTCGAAGGTCTCCGTCCCAGGGCACCTGATGACCACCGCGCCGGAGTTCGGCTGGCGATTCTCGGCGGCGGTGATCGGCACGCTGTCGGTGCTGCTGCTGGTCCGCATCGGCCGGCGGATGTTCCGCTCGACGGTGCTCGGCTGCGCTGCCGGCCTGCTGCTCGCCCTGGACGGCTTCCACCTGGTGCTGTCCCGCGCGGCCCTGCTCGACATCTTCCTGCTCTTCTTCGTACTGGCGGCGTTCGGCGCGCTGGTGCTCGATCGGGACGCCCGCCGTCGACGCTGGGCTCGGGCCCTGGACGACGGGCTCGATCCGAGCCAGCCGGGCCGGGCCGGCCGCCCGCCGACCGGTTGGCGCACCTGGCCGTGGTGGCGGCTGGCGGCCGGGGTGCTGATCGGCTGCGCCTGTGCGGTGAAGTGGAGCGCCCTGTACTTCGTGCCTGCCTTCGCGCTGCTGGTGCTCTTCTGGGAGGTCGGCGTCCGCCGCTCGGCCGGCGTCCGCAGGCCCTGGCGGGACACGCTCGTCGACGAGCTGCCCTGGCTGGTGTTCGCCGGCGTACTCATGGTGGGCACCTACCTCGCCACCTGGTCCGGCTGGCTGTTCACCGACGACGGTTACTACCGGCTCGCGTCGGCCTACCCGGGCTCCCGGCTCAGCGACCGCCCGGTGATCGGTCCGCTGATCAACCTCTTCGAATACCACCGCGCGGCGTACGGGTTCCACGCCCAGCTTGATGACGCGCACAAGTACCAGTCGTGGCCGTGGCAGTGGCTGCTGTTGGGCCGTCCGGTGGCGTTCCACTACGCCGGCGACGGCGTCTGCGGCGCGGCGAGCTGCGCCTCGGAGATTCTGCTGCTCGGCACCCCGCTGCTCTGGTGGTCGTTCCTGCCCGCTCTGGTGGCGCTGGTCTGGCTTGGTGTGGCCCGTCGGGATTGGCGGGCCGGCGCGATCCTGCTCACCGTGGCCGCCGGGCTGCTGCCGTGGTTCTGGTTCGCCCTCGACGGCCGGACGATGTTCTCGTTCTACGCCGCGCCGGCGGTGCCGTTCCTGGTGCTGGCCGTGGTGTACGTGCTGGGCGCGATGATCGCCCCCGCCGGGGGTGACGTGGGTGCGGTGGCGCCGCTGGTGCCCGGTGACCCGAGTTATGAGCGTCGACTGGTGGGCAGCATCGCGGCGGGGGCGTACGTGCTGCTGGTGGCGCTCTGCTTCGCGTACTTCTATCCGATCTTCGTGGGTCGGGTGATTCCGTACTCGGACTGGCTGTCCCGGATGTGGCTCGACGGTCGGTGGATATAAGCATCGACAGGCGACGCGCCGCACAGCGCGACGGAAGAAGGGCCCGCACGCCGAAGCGTGCGGGCCCTTCTTGACAAAGACGCGCGCCCCGATCGCCTGCCACGGGGGAAGCGGGCGATTGGGGCGCGCAAGAAGAGCTTAACCACCGCGCACCACCGGCACAACGGGTCGACTTGGGTCAGATTTCCGACGGATGCTGGCCGAACCGACACCTTCCCTCGTGCAGTTGACCGAGGGTGACCCGGCGTGGACCCTGAGCGCGGGCGCGGCCGGTCAGAGGCGATCCTCGGCTCAGCCGCAGTCGCCGGTTCCGCATGCCTCCACCCAAACGATCATCCAAAGTGGATCTCACTACACTGCGGGTCGTGATCAACTTCAGACGATCGACGGCGGTCCTTCTCGGACTGTTGGCGACCACCGCGCTGACCGGGCCGGCGCAGGCCGACGAGGAGCCGGTGCCCGAGCCGCCCCGGGTCGAGCTGGTGCTCGACGTCAGCGGGTCGATGCGCGCCGCCGACATCGACGGACGCACCCGGATCTCGGTCGCCCAGCAGGCCTTCAACGAGGTGGTCGACGCGCTACCCGAGGAGACACAGCTCGGCATCCGGGTGCTCGGCGCGACCTACCGCGGCAAGGACAAGAAGGTTGGTTGCCAGGACACCCAGCAGATCGTGCCGGTCGGGCCGGTGGACCGGTCCGCCGCCAAGGCGGCGGTGGCGACACTTCGGCCGACCGGGTTCACTCCGGTCGGGCTGGCGCTGCGCTCCGCCGCGCAGGACCTGGGCACCGGGGCCACCACCCGACGGATCGTCCTGATCACCGACGGCGAGGACACCTGTGCTCCGCCGGACCCGTGCGAGGTGGCCCGGGAACTGGCCGCCCAGGGCACCAGCCTGGTCGTCGACACCCTCGGCCTGGCCCCCGACGACAAGGTTCGCCGGCAACTGCTCTGCATCGCCAGCGCGACCGGCGGGACCTACACCGCCGCGCAGAGCGCCGAGGAGCTGACCGACCGGATCAAACAGCTCGTCGAGCGGGCCGGAGACACGCACACCCGGGCCCCCACAGTGGTCGGCGGCACCAGCGCGTGCGACTCGGCGCCACTGCTCGCCCCCGGCGTCTACGCCGACCGGGAGGCGTTCTCCGAGCATCGCTACTACCGGGTGCCGGTCCGCCCCGGGCAGGAACTGCGGGCTTCGGTGAGCATGGCGCTGGACCGGGCCGTCAACCGGGACTACGGGGTGCTGCTGCGGGCCACCGCGGCCGACGGCCGGGAACTCGTCCGCGGCGCTGACGCCGGCAGCGGGCGGGCCGACGTGCTCTCCGCCGGGCTGCGCTGGTCGGCCACCGCCGACGACGAGGATGTCGCCGAGACCGAGCAGAGCTCCGCGCCGGTCATCGAACCCACCACCGTCTGCCTGGTGGTCAGCAACTCGTTCGCCCCGCGTCCCGGCACCGCGGCCACCCCGGGCATGCCGGTGGAGTTGACGATCGACGTGGTCGCCGCCGCACCCGCACCGGACGGACCGGACCTCGGCCGGGGCTGGGCGCTGCTCGCGCTGCTCACCATCGCCGGTCTGCTCACCGGTCTGCTCGCCGGTCTGCTCACCCGCTGGTGGGTAGCCACCTGGAGGGAGAACTGATGCGTACCGCACTGTTCCGGTCGATGGTGGCGCTGCTCGCCGCCGGCGCGGCCGCTCTGCTTCCCACCGCGGCCACCGCCGCACCGACCCCCTCCCCGGGTGCCACGCCGGTGAACCGTGCCGGCACATCGTTCCTCACCGCCACCCCGATCACCGCCGGCCAACCGGTACGGGTGGACGCCTCGATCGGCGACCACCTCTACTGGTCGTTCCCGGCGACGGCCGGCCAGGTGCACGAGATCACCGCCACCGTTACCTTCCCGAAGGGACGCAGCGGCGCCTCCACCTGGACGGTGGACGTCTTCGACGGGTTGCGCCGACGCCAGGCGTGCACGGCGGGGGCCCAGACCCCGACAGTGGACGCGAAGGCATCGAACGTGGTGCTGGGTTGCACGCTGCGCGAGGTGCGGTCGTGGGCGGAGCCCTGGTCGGCCGACCCACTGCCCGGCACGTACGTCGTCCGGCTCTCGGTGATCGAGCTGCCCGAGCCGGACCTTGGTGCGCCGATCGACGTCGACCTGCTGGTGGGCACCACCGCCGACCGGGGCGCCTCGGCCGACGACGGCGAGTTGGCCGCCCCGCTGGTGCCGAACACCAAGGCCGGAACGGTGCTCAACGCCGTACCCCCGGTGGACGCGGAGGCCGACGACGAGAGCGGCTCGCTGGCGGACTGGTTGCCGGATCTCGGCTCGCGCTGGGTCTGGACCGGCATCGGCGGCGTGCTCGCCGCGGTGGCCGGCGTGTTCGGCTTCGCGGTGACCCGACGGCCTCGACGTCGCTGAAACGCCACCTCTGGTGGCCCCGCCCGGCGGCGGGGCCACCAGAGGATCAGCTACGCCGGGAGCCGCGCGGCAACCAGCCGATGAACCTGTCCTGGAGCGACATCACCGGGGCGGTGCGCAGATCCTCGGTGGCGGCGGCGAGGCAGGAGCCCAGATAGACGCTGAGCATGGCGCGGTCACCCCCATACTCCGCCAGCAGCCGGGTGCGCTTCGTCGCGCACGGCCACTCGTCACCACAGGAGCCGCAGCTCCAGCAGGGGGTCTTCGGGGCGTGTTCGTCAGCCCGCACCCCCGGCCGTTCCAGGCCATCGGTCATCGCACGTCCTTCCAGATGTCCACGGGACTGGCGGCTGCCGTGCCGGCCAGCATTGATGGTGGTCCCCCCGGAGCCATCAGGGAGGGCGCTGCGCGTCCCTCCGGTGTTACATCTTTGCGGTACCTTCATCGGTCGTGGGAGTCGGAAATTTGACGGTTAACTTGATGCGTCATTCCTACCGACCAGTAGGCCACCGGAATGCGTGACCTGCTGCCGTCGACGGTCGCCGTCGCCGTCGCCGGGCCGGAGGACTGGACCGGCGAATTGCTCCCCGCTGAGCAGGCATGCCTCGGCGAGCGGGCGGTGCAGACCCGTCGGCGGGACTTTGCCGCGGGAAGGATGTGCGCCCGCAGGGCATTGCGCGACCTCGGCCTGCCGACGACCGCCGTGCCGGCCGCCGCCGACCGCGCGCCGGTCTGGCCGGCCGGGGTGGTCGGCAGCATCACCCACACCGCCGGCTACTGCGCCGCTGCGGCGGCGCACACCACCGACGTCAGGTCCGTCGGAATGGATGCCGAGCAGCACCGCGAGGTCGATCCGGGAGTACGCCGACTCGTGCTGCTGCCCGAGGAGGAGGCCATCTGCGCACGGCTGCCCAACGGCACCTACTGGCCGATCGTGCTGTTCAGTGCGAAGGAGACCGTCTACAAGGTGTGGCACCCGATCGTCCGCGGCTGGTTGGGCTTCCACGACGCCCAACTCGATATCGACCCGGATGCCGGCACGTTCACTGCCCGGATCGCACCGGCCCGGGTGGACACGGCAGGGGTCGACAACCCGCCGGCATCGATCAGCGGCCGCTTCGTGATCGCCGACGGGCTGGTCCGCACCGCCGCCGCACTTCCGGCACGTTGACCTCGTCTGGTTACTCATAGCGATGAATGGAATACCGATAAATATTGGCGTTCGGTGACCGATCGAACACTGTCCACGCTGGCCAGAGGGGTTTCGGATTGTTGCGGTGGGAAGCCCTCTGGAGTGGCGACTGGACGCTCCACCACCCACGGTAACGTCGAAGAGTTCCCGCACCGCACGTACCGAAGCGTCAAGGAGTACGGTGACCCACCCCCAGCCTCGCGTCAGGCCGCACGACCCCCGACAGCCGAACCCGCAGCCGCCGACCCGCTCGTTCGCGGCGACACCGCAGCCGCCGTTCTCGGGGGCTGCGTACCCGGCGGCCGGCGGGCACACGGGCGGTGGCGGCGGATACCGGGCACCGGGTGGCTCCGGCTACCCGATCATCGCACCACCACCGGTGCAGACGGACCGCGCCAAGAAGTCCGTCGTGGTCGTCGCGGTCACCGCGGCCGTACTCACCCTGCTCACCTGCGCCGGCGGCATCGTGGCGGTCGTCATCGGCACCAAGGGCACCTCGACCACTGTGAGCGAGGCACAGGCCACCCCGCCGACCCCGTCGCCGGCGAACGGCGACACCCGCGGGATGTCGCCGGGTGACACCCTGGTCGTCAACCGCGAGGCCGGCACCGTCGAGATCACCGTGACGAAGTTCAGTAGCGCCACCAAACCCTGCAAGTCCCACGGACTGAAGCCCGGCGAGGGTATGTACGTGATCGCCGACGTGACTGTGGCCGTCACCAAGGGCACCGCGTCGACGAACCCGCTCTACTTCCAGTGGGTCGCCGCCGACGGCACCAAGACCACAGCCATCGGTGGAGCCTTCTCCGGCTGCGGCAAACCGATGCCGGCCGTCGACGACCTGACCGCTGGCACCAGAAGCACCGGCAGCGTGGTGTTCGACGTGCACGACACCTCGGGCGCGCTGGAATACCAGGACCAGTTCCAGACCGCCGGTTCCTGGAAGCCGTGACGCGCTGACGCGACATGGGGCCGACCCTGTCCGGGCCGGCCCCACGCGGTGGAAGAGTCGATGGGTCAGCAGCCCGTCCAGCGCACCGGGGTCACCCGGTCGGCGAGGACGTTGCGGAACCCGACGATGGTGCCCGAGTCGGAGATGGACCGCGCACCGACGACCACCCCTTGGCCGCCGCCCGGCAGGACCCGGGAGGTGGAGCCCCTGGCAACGCGGTCACCGCCCACCACGACACCCTTGGTGTTGATGCCGGTCAGTGCCGGCATCTCCTGGTCGAGCAACGTGTGCGAGCCGTTCCGGAGGTCCCACCGCACCCTTGTCGAGGTGGTGCCGCCCAGCCATGCCTGGCCGATCGCCCAGCGACCCGCCGCCGCGCCGGCAGTGCTCCACTCGGCGCCCGGGATCGTGAGCGCGTCGATCCGGCCGTTCGGCCGGCGGACCCAGCTGTTCCAGTCTCCGAAGGGTCCGGCACTGCCGACGATGGTCCCGTTGTCAGTGATCCCACCCGCCTGGGCGTCGACGGGGGCGTCGAGCACCTCCACAGTGCCCGGACGGGCGGCCGGCCAGCGCAGCGCGACCAGTTCCCCGGGGACGATGTCGGAGCCGTAGCCGACGATGTCGCCGGCATCGTTGATGGCGCTGACGAAGATGCCGGTGGACGGCAGCACCGGCAACCGCTCAAGCTTGCCGTCGCGGTACCTCCACGGCTGCGCGTAGCCGGTCTCCGCCGATCCGTTGCCGATCACGACGCCGTCGGCGTTGATGTCGACGGGGGTGGACGTGGCCTCCGACTGCAACTCGGTGACCCGCTGCCCGTCCCAGAACAGCAGCAGATACTGGTTGTCGGTCTCACCGACCCGCAGCGCGGTGCCCGCGACGTAGCGACCCGTCGGGTCGACAGCGTTCGCGTCGGCGCGATAGGTGCCGGTCGGGTACGGCAGCGTACTGATCTTGCAGTTGCGAGGGGTCGCGCCGGCGGGCGCGGCGGTCGCCGTCGCGGAGACAGCGACACCGAGAGAGGTGGCCAGCAGACCGGTCGCGGTGGCTGCGAGCATCCTGCGTCGAGTGCTTCGATTCATCCTTGCTCCCCGTGTGGGGCCCGGTGCTCCCGGGCATTGGGTTGATACCCGGCTTCACAGGTGAGCTGGCTGCACGGTTGCGCACTGTCAGCCAAGAGACAGAAGCGGATCCGCTGGAGCTACCGCCCCCACGCCTCGGTGTCCGTGACGACCGGCCGGCCGGTGCGTACCGATTCGTCGATGGCGAGGCTGATCAGGTGGTCCTGGCATGCCTCGGCGAGGGGATACGGCGCCGGGCCCTCCTCCCGAGCCCACGCCCCGGCGCGGGCGACGATGTCGGCGACAGCGATGTCGTCGTCGGACATCCCGCTGCCGACGAACGGATTGCGGTAGACCACGTCGCCGTCGAAGCTGATGTGCTTGAGGTCGAGACCTTCCAGATTGAGATCGAGACCGGTCTGCCGCCGGGTCAGGAACGACTCCACAGGTGTGCTCGGGTCGACCAGGCGGACCACCCTGTCGTCCACCAGCTCACCGCGCGAGCCCCGGACCACCAACCGACGGGTGCGCAGCGGGTTCCACCACTGGTTGTCGGTGAAGTCGTACAACCCCATCCGCCCACCGAAGTCGATGGTCGCGAGGGTGGTGGAGAGCTGCTGCGGGGTGTCGTCGCCACTCCAGCCGGCCGGCGAGAGCGGGTTGGCCAGCGGCGCGACGAACGCGCGCGCGCTCACCTCGGCGCTCCCGTGACCGACGCCGAGCAGACCCCGGATCAGTGAGACCGCGTGGTACAGGTGGGTCGAGGAGATCTGGACCGAAGTCGGGTCACCGAGCACTCCGGCGCGGACCAACGCCAGCCGCGCCGCGTGCCCGGGCATCAGCAGGTACTGCTCGGCGACCTGCACCAGGCCGCTGCCTCCGATGTCGGCCCAGAGCGAACGCAGACCCGCCAGGTCGGCGGCGGGCGGCGTCTCGGCGAGCACCGGTACGCCGGCCGCCACCAGCTCCCGGGTCGCCTCTGGAGTCACCGGCCACGGCACCGACACGATGACGAAGTCCGGCCGCTCGTGGGCGAGCATCTCCGCCGCCGTGCGGAAGGTCGGCACGCCCCAGTCGGCCGTCACGGCGGCTCCCCGGGACTCGGTACGCGTCACCACCCCGGTCACCCGGAACCGCTCGGGGAGCAGCCGGGCCAGGCGGAGGAAGAACTCACCTCGCCAGCCGCTGCCGATGATGCCGAACCGGGTCTGGGCCACCGAAGTCATCTGGGCTCCTCACGTAGAGATCCGGATGCTAGCCGCTCTCCTTCGCTACGGTTGCGCCGATGACCACCGAGCCGATGCGGGCCGTACCCGTGCCAGTGCCCGACCCGGGGCCGCCCCTGGACTACTACCTGGTCCTACCTCGACTCGACGTCCGCGATCCGGCCACCACTGTGGAAGGAATCGTCGTCGAGGAGTTCACCCGCCACCACGACCTCACCACGACAGGGCTGGACAGCGCCGGGTGGACGCCGGACGCCGGCTGGTGGAGTTCCCCCGCGCTGAGCCTCGGCATGCGCACCGACCCCGAGGTGCTGGCGCGGATCGTCCCCACCTCCCGCCGGGAGGCCGAGGACGTCTACCGCGCGCTCGGTGGTGGGCAACTGCCGGACGAGCCGCTGCTTCGTACGCACTTCCTCGACCATCAACCGATCGCCACCGCCCCGCCACTGCGGCTCGGCCCGGCGCAGCCACCAGCCGGCTTCCACGAACGGCGGGTGTACCGCGTCCTCTTCGCCAAGGATCTCCGCGCCGAACAGGTGGCGAACCTCCGGACGGCCTGGCGGACACCGGCGGACGGTACCCTCACGTCCGCCGCGAGCGGTCGCCTCGACGCGCACGGCGACCAGCTCACCTGGGATCTGCGCCGCGTCGGCCACTCCCTCGCCTGGTGTCTCGACGTCACCGCGCTGCTGCGGACCGACGCCACCGCGGCGCTCGGCTCGACACTGTCCGAGCTGACGAACGTCCTGCGCCAGCACGGCCTGATACCCGTGACGACCGAACGCTTCTCCTAGGGTCTGGCACCGCCCGTCGGGGATCTCGGAAGGTCGGTCCCGCCCTGGAAGATCGGAAAAGGCCGTCTCCGACTCGCGGAAACGGCCTTTGACCTGGGGTGGAGCTGAGGGGATTTGAACCCCTGACCCCCTCGATGCGAACGAGGTGCGCTACCAGTCTGCGCCACAGCCCCCCGCCGGCGAACCGGCTTCGGTCCCACCCGGCTTACACCGGGCGGGCCGGCAGCAAGGCTAACAGGTCGCCGGCCTCCACCGCGAATCCGCCCCCTGCCCGGCGCTCCGGCCCACCCGAAGATCGACTCGGGTTCCTGGAAACCGGGGCATCCCGGACGCCACAACCACCCGACTTTCAGGAACCCGAGTCGATCAAGCCGGCCGGGGCGCGACCGAGACCGGCGTCAGGCGCCTCGGCCGGCCTCGTAGGGGCGACCGCGCAGCCCACCCGACCGCCGGTACGAGACCGATCCACCGTTGACCGCCGCCGGCAGGTCTCCCGGCCGGTCCAGGCCCATGGCGGCTCGGCGTACCCCTTCGCGCTGGGCGGCGAGGCGGCGCTGCGCCTCCCGACGGGCCGTGGCCCGCCGGGCCTGCTCCCGGCGCACCTCGGCCTGCCGGGCGGCCAACCAGGCGGCCTCCCGGGCTCGGGCGCGGCGGCGGCGGCGCCCGGCGAGGGCCTGCCCCCGCAGGTGCACGACGTACAGGGCCAGGAGCAGGAAGGTGACCCCGAAGCCGACCCAGAAGCCGGGGCTGACGAACAGCACGCCGATCAACTCGACGACGTTGAGGAGCAGCAGTGCGGCGAGCACCCGGCGACGCCGGTACACGGCGGGGGTGTGCTGTCGGCGCGGCGGCGGGCGGCGACGGGACCGCTTGGGCGCGGCGGGCACTGCGCGCAGTCGACCGGAGCGGCGGCCGGCCGGTGGCGCGGAGACCGGCGCGCCCAACGCGCCGGTAGTCGCATCTTCACTGAGGGTGACGACCAGCGAGCGCGGAGGATGGACGGGTCGCCGTCCCGGCACAGTGCGGCGCCGTCGGCGGCGCTGGAGCACCCGCGCCGTCGACTGCGCCCGCTCCGCCACCAGCCGCTCGGTGGCGTCGTACCGGCGAACCAACGCCGGGGCCAGGGCGAGCAGGCCGGCGGCGGCGAGGACGGCGAGGAGCACCGAGGTCGGCACCCTCACCCCTCCCGTCACCGAATTCGAAGCAAGCGCCATCCGACCGCAGGATCTTCCATCGATCACGCCTGAGCGCGTGGATCGTCCGGCCGGGGAGCGCTTGCCGCAGCTTGCAGTTACTTGAGGTTACGGCGCACCGACCGGGATGCCACCGCGCCGCGCCGATCCCGTCCGTGGGACGAGTGGGCGGATGTCGGGAAATCCTCCTACCGCGCGTTGGCGCGGACCCGGTGCCAGCGGGCCAGCAGGCCACCCTCGGCGGCGATCTCCTCACTCGTCATCGCGTATCCGATGTGGTCCCGCCACGCGCCGTCGATGTGCATGTAGCGCACGTGGTACGACTCCTCGCGGAAGCCCAGCTTCTCCACCACCCGCCGGGACGGCCGGTTCTCCGGACGGATGTTCACCTCGACCCGGTGCAGCCCGCCCGGCCCGAACGCATGGTCCACGGCGAGCGCCAGCGCCGTCGGGATCACACCCTGGCCGGCGACCCGCGCGTCCACCCAGTAGCCGACGTAGCCGGAGCAGAGCGCCCGTCGCACGATGCTGCCCACGTTGATGTGCCCGACCAGCCGGTCCCGATCGGCCTCGCGCAGGCAGACCGCGAACGGCATCCCCTCACCCTCGCGGGCCGAGCGCCGCTGGTCACGCTGCACCCAGCGGAACGCGGCCGGCGAGTTCATCTCGTCCCAACCGCCGGGCAGTGACGACTCCCAGGGTGCCAGCCAGGCCCGGTTGGCCCGCCGCACCTCCGACCACGCCGCCGCGTCGGAGCGCCGATAGGGCCGCAGCAGCACTGGGCCGTCGGCCAGCTCCACCGGCCAGCCCGGTGCCCGCGCGGGTCCGAAGAGACTCACCCGCACAGTCTCCCGCGCGGGACCGTGTCGCGCGCAAGTGGCTCCACCGCGTTCACCACACAGATCCGACGATCATCCGACGCGGGCCGCGAGCGGACCGGCCGGGACGCGTCACCGGCGGCGGTCCAGCAGCAGGACGTCCACTGTCGAGCCGGCCGCGGCCGTGGTGACCCGCTCGCCGAGCACCAGCAGCCCGTTGGCCTCGGCCAACCCGGAGAGGGTGAACGGTCCGCCGCTGAGCGGCTGGACCGTGTACCCGCCGCCGCGTCGCTCGGCGACGTGCGCCGGCCGGAACTCGCGCAACCCGGTCGGCGACGACACGGTCTCCAGCAGGTGTGCCCGCACACTGGGGCGGAACACCGGCTCGGCGCCGGCGAGCAATTGGATGGCGGGGCGGGCCAGCACCTCGAAGCCGATCAACGCAGCACCCGGGTCGCCGGGCAGGCAGACCACCGGCACCTCCTCGGCGCCGACAGTGCCGAACCCGAGCGCGGTGCCGGGATAGAGCGCCACGTCGGTGAAGGTGACCGGCCCGGCGCGACCGCCCTCACGGCGGGAGAGGATCCGACGCACCATGTCTCCGGGGCCGGTGCCGGTGCCCCCGGTCGTGATGATCAGATCGGCACGCAGCGTCTGGTCCTCCAGCAGCCCGCGCAACCCCTCCGGGTCGTCGTCGCAGATTCCCACCCGGTACGCCAGTGCGCCCACCTCGGCCGCCGCGGCGGTCAGCGCGTGCGAGTTCGCGTCCACCACCTGGCCGGGCTGGCTGCCCCGGCCCACGTCGACGAGTTCGTCACCGGTGGCCACGATGACCACCCGTGGACTGGGCCGGACCACCACGTGCCCGATGCCGGTCGCCGCGAAGACGGCGACCAGGGCCGGGGACACGTAGGTGCCGGCCCGAGCGAGCAGGGTGCCGGCGGGCAGCTCCTCACCCGCTCGGCGTACCCCGTACCCCCGTTTGGGGGTGCGGAAGATCTCCACGGCGGCCATGCCCTGGTCGGTCCACTCCACCGGGACCACGACGTCAGCGGCGACCGGCAGCGGAGCCCCGGCGGCCACCGAGAAGCACGAGCCGGGGGTGAGCCGGACCGGCCGCCAGCTCGCGGCGCCGAGGTCGCCGACCACATTGAGCCGGATGGTGCGGCCGCCGGGCGTGCCGGAGGGGGCCGGGACGTAGCTCGGCCCCCGGCCCCCTCCGGAAATGTCCTCCCAGCGCGCGGCGTAGCCATCCACTGCCGCCTGGTCGAAGGCCGGGAAGGCGTGCGGCGCGACGACGTCCTCGGCGAGGACGTTGCCGTGCGCCTGGGTGAGGTCGAGGTCGAGTGGCGGCAGCGCGCGCAACCTGCGCAGCACGCTGCCCAGGTAGTCGGCGAGCGGCGTCAACTCGTTCGCGGCCGCCTCGGCGTCGGCCGTCGCGGTCATGTACCAGATCCGCCTGCCGCGTCGGCCTTGACGAAGTCGGCGAGCCAGGACCGGAACTCGGTGCCCAGGTCCTCGCGCTCGGCGGCGATCTGCACCACCGTCTGGAGGTACCCCAGCGGCATGCCGGTGTCGTAGCGGGTGCCCCGGTAGACGATCGCGTGCACCGGGACGCCCTCGGTACGCAGCAGCTCCATCGCGTCGGTCAGCTGGATCTCGCCGCCGCTGCCCGGCTTGGTCCGCCGGATCGCGTCGAAGATCCTGCCCGGCAACACGTAGCGGCCGAGCACCGCGAGGTTGCTCGGGGCGTCCTCGGGCTGCGGCTTCTCCACCATCCCGGTCACCTTGACCACCTCGCCGATGTCGGTCAGCTCCGACTCGGCCGGCTCGACGGAGGCGATCCCGTACCGCTTGGTCTCGGCCGGGTCGACCTCGAAGAAGGCGAGCACCACACCGCCGGTGCGGGCCTGCAACTCGATCATCGCCGGCAGCAGCGGCTCCGACGGCTTGACGAACTCGTCGCCGAGCAGCACCGCGAAGGGCTGGTCCCCGACGTGCGACTCGGCGTACCCGATGGCGTGGCCGAGCCCGAGCTGCTCGGGCTGTCGCACTGTGTAGATCTCGGCCAGCTCGCTGGGCCGCCGCACGGCGGCCAACCTCTCGGAGTCGCCCTTCTCCTCCAACCTGGCCTCCAGGTCCGGGCGACGGTCGAAGTGGTCCACCATCGACGTCTTACCCCGCCCGGTGATCAGCAACACGTCACCGATGCCGGCCTGCGTGGCCTCCTCGACGATGTACTGCAACACCGGCCGATCCACCACCGGCAGCAGTTCCTTGGGCACCGCCTTGGTGGCCGGCAGGAACCGGGTGGCCAGTCCGGCGGCCGGGATGACGGCCTTGACCGCCAGGGGACGGCCAGTTGCGGCGACCGTCGATGAGGGGTTCGCTGAGTGCTCCGACATGCCGCGAGACTATCGGCCACGGCTCTGCCGCGGCGGGTGTGGCCCAGAAGACGCGCCGCCCCCCGGCCCCGGCCGCGCCGCGCCCGTCGCGCTGTCCGGCGTGTCGTCGGCCGAATCCGGTTGGGCGTGCGCCGGGCCCGCCAGCGATGATTCCGGTACGCCCACCGCCGGGTCGGACCGGGCGGGCCCGCCCGGCTCCCGGTTGGCCTGCACCGGCTGGCCGGCGCGCGGCAGCCCATCGGTTGGGCTCACCGCACACGCGAGCACCGGAATCTCCCGGGTCGGCAGATCCGAGCGAACCTCGGCGACCCGGTACGTGTCGCGGCCCGCTGCCTTGGCCGCGTAGAGCGCGTCGTCGGCGGCCTCCAGCACCTCCCGCCCGGTGCTGCCGTGGTCCGGGAAGACGGCGATGCCCACCGACACGGTCACCAGGACCGGCCCGGCGTACGCCTCGATGGCGATGGGCGTGTCGCGCACCGCCGCGCCGAGCCGCTCGGCCACGATCGCCGCGCCCCGCGCGTCGGTTTCCGGCAGCAGCAGCACGAACTCCTCACCACCCTGGCGGAAGGCCAGATCGACCTCGCGGATCTCCCCGCGCACCCGACGGGCGAACTCGGCCAGGACGGTGTCCCCGGCGGCGTGCCCGTAGGTGTCGTTGACGTCCTTGAACCGGTCCAGGTCCAACGCGAGGACGCTGAGCATCCGCCCGAAGCGGCTGGCCCGTTCCACCTCCCGCCGGATCGACTCGCGCAGGTAGCGGTAGTTCCACAGCCCGGTGAGCGGGTCGGTGAGGGACAGCCGCTGCGCCTCCTCGTGCACCCGGACGTTGTCCACCGCCACTGCCGCGTGACCGGCGAAGGTGCGCAGGGTGGCCAGGTCGTCGTCGTCGAACTCGTCGGCGCCCAGCCGGTCGTAGAGGGCCAGCACGCCGAGCGCGACCGCCGCGCCCGCCTCGTCGACAGGGCCGGAGGGTCCGGCGAGGGTGGCTGTGGCACCGCCGGCGGGCGCGGCGAACGGAACCGCGACGTAGGTGCGACAGCGTGGCTCACCTGTTGTCGCCTCGGTCGGCTCCGCCCTGCCCCGCTGCGGTTCCCCGGTGGCGGCGACCTCACCGATCACGCCGACGCCGACCGGCACCCGGAGCGTCTGCGACCCGTCCGCCTCCTCGGCCGGCCAGCGCCCGTCCAACCCCTCGGTGCACTGCGCGACGAGCACCCCGCCGGTTTCCGCGAGCAGCACGGCGCCGGCCCGCGCGCCGGTGGCCCCGATGGCACTGCGCAGGATCACCCGCAGGATGCGTTGCAGGTCGTGCGTGCTGGCCAGGGTGTCGCCGAGCACTGCGAGGTGCCCCCGCAGCTGATCCCGGTTGCTGGTCAACGCCGCGACGTAGGCGCCGGTCTCCCGGGTCATCCGGTTGAACGCGGCGGCCAACCGCCCCAACTCGTCGCTGCTGCGTACCGGCACCCGGGCGGTCAGGTCGCCCTGGGCCACCCGGTCGACAGCACCGGCCAGCTCCGCCAACGGCCGGGTGGTGACCCGGGCCAGCCGCCAGGCGGTCAGCACCGCGAGCAGCCCGGCCAGCACGACCACCCCGAGCAGCGTGGCGTGCAGCCCAGGTGGCCGTTCACTGGGCACGGAGAGCACCAGTGGCAGCGGCTGCGCGTCGGAGGGCCCGAGCCTGCGCACGTACCGGCCCTCGTTGGTCTCGGTGACCTGCTCGCCCCGTACGCCGACGGCGGCGGCCAGCACCGCGTCGCGGACGTCACGGGACTCGGTCGTGTGGGTGACCCGCGCGGCGCTCGCCCCACTGTCGAGCAGTGTGACCGCCACCCCGGTCACCGCCGCCAGTCGGGCCACGAAGGCCGGGTCGACCAGTTGCGCGGCGGTCACAGTGCCCAGCCGGGCGCCGGCGCGATCGTGCAGGTCGACCTGGGCGGCCAACGCACGGACCGGGCCGGTCGAGCCTGGGTTCGAACTCCCGTTCGTGCCCTCGGCCGAGCCGGCGCAGTCCTGCCAGGGGGTCGACGGAGCACCTGGCGACAGGTAGGTGATCTGGCCGGCCACATCGGTGACCAGCACCGCGGCGGCCAGACCCCGGCCGACCAGTTGCGCGGCGGCGACGGCCGGATCGGCGGTGAGCGCCACCGCGTCGGCGGTGGCGCGTAGCTGCTGGCAGAGCGCGTCGACCGAGGTACGAACGGTGGACGCCGCCACCGCCAGGCGCTCGGTGGAGCGGCTGCGGTCGACCGTTGCGACGGTGGAGGCGACGAAGAGCGCGCCGAGCAGGACCGGCCCGAGCACCACCACGAGGAAGGCTGCCGTCAACCGCCCGCGTAGCGTCACTCGGTCCCCCCGGAAGTTCCGCCTCCGTTGCTTGCGATGCTGACACAGTGCAACCGTGGGAGAGGCGTTGCGTCAGGAGTGTTGCGTGCCGGAATTTTCTGATGAAGCGGAAGTGACCCGGCTGGCGAAGCGGGAGACCCGCGTCGAGCTGCTCGCTCGCCGCCGGTCACTGCCCGCCGAGACCCGGGCAGCCGCCGCCGGGCGCGTGCAGGCCGAGCTGGTCGCCCTGGTACGCCGGCTACGCCCACACCGGATGACGGCGTACGTGCCGGTCGGCTCCGAACCGGGCGGCGCCGATCTGCCCGAGGTGCTTCGGGCGGCCCTGCCGGCGGACACCGAGTTGCTGCTGCCGGTGCTCCTCGCCGACCTGGATCTGGACTGGGCGGCTTATACCGGTCCCGATGCCTTGATCGCTGCGGGACGGGGTATCCGAGAACCAGTCGGTGCCCGTCTCGGGGTGACCGCCGTGGCGCACGCGGAACTGGTGGTCGTACCGGCTCTCGCTGTCGACCACCACGGTCGGCGGCTCGGGCGCGGCGGCGGCTCGTACGACCGCGCACTCGCCCGGGTACCCGCGGCGACCCTGACGGTGGTGCCACTGCACGACGGTGAGCTGGTCGAGGTGCTGCCGGCAGAGCCCCACGACCGCCGGGTGCGCGCGGTGGTCACTCCCGCCGACGGGGTGCGTACGCTTGACGACGGCCCGGGTGCGGCGCACGGTGTCGCGCCCCACACGTCTGCTGGACGAACCCGGGGCGCATGACGCACCATTGGCACTCGAATACGTCGAGTGCCAACTGGCTGAGCCCAGATCCGGAGGAGAACGTGCCCACGTACCAGTACGCCTGCACCACGTGCGGTCAGCAGCTCGAGGCGGTGCAGTCCTTCTCTGACGAGCCGTTGACCGAGTGCCCGGCGTGTCAGGGGCGGCTGCGCAAGGTCTTCAACTCGGTCGGCATCGTCTTCAAGGGTTCGGGCTTCTACCGCACCGACTCCCGGGCGTCCGGTTCCGAGACGACAGCCGGCGGCACTGCCACCAAGCCGGCGAAGTCCGAGTCGTCCTCCGGTGACAGCTCCTCGTCCTCTTCGGGGTCCTCGTCCTCCTCGGGGTCGTCCTCGTCCGGGTCGTCCTCGGGCTCGTCGTCCTCCTCGGGGTCGTCTTCCGGGTCGTCCTCGGGTGGATCGGGCGGCGGCAAGGCACCGGCGGCAAGCTCCGCGTCCTGATCGTCGAAGGCCCGACACCCACGGGTCGGGCCCCCGACACACACCGGGTCGGGCCTCGATCGACTCGGGTTTCAGGAAGTCGGCCCATCCCGGTCGCCTCGTTAGGCCGATTTCCTTGATCGCGAGTCGATCAGGGTTGGTGCCATAACAAATCGACCCGCCGGATGGGCGTTTTCCACAGGCCGGGCGGTTGTCCACAGGCGTCGGCCGTGGGTCGGCCGAGGCGGCGGGAACTGCCTAGTCTGCCGTCCATGGGTGCCACTGCGGCGCTCGGGGACGGGAGGCGGCAGACGCAATGGTCGATCCGGATTCGTCGCGGGCGTTGCGCCCGCTGCGCAAGTTCACCCTGCCCCGCGGGCGCACCCTGCTCCGGGCCGGCCTGGTCGCCGCGCTGCTCTGCCTGGCCGTCGCGGTCCTGCACACCCCGGCCGGATGCCCGTCGACAGTCGTGCCCGCCGACGCACCGTCGGTGGCAGACGACACGGCCCGACAGGGCGGGTCGGTGGCAGACGACACGGCCCGGCCTCTCGACGAGGGCCGATCGGCCGACTCCAACGGAGCAGGCTCCCCCGGCACCGCACGGACGGCTGACGGACCGACGTCATGAGGGTCTGGTCGAGCCGCCGGGGTCAGTCAATCCCAGTGCGGGGGGCGTTCGGCGAGCAGCCAGTCGTCGTTGCCGCCCGGCCGCTCTCCCCAACCACGGTCGGTGTCGTCGGAGGTCTGCTCAGGCAGCACCACGAAGTCTTCGCTCAGGTCGACGGCGCGGTCGTCGTCTCCACGTACGCCGTGCGTGCCGGGGTCCTCGGTGCTCACGAGCGGCAAGACTAGCGCAGCCGACGACCGTGGACCGGACCACAAACCGAGGGCACGCCGGGCAGAACCGACCGGACCGCCAACCGAGGGCACGCCGGGCAGAACCGACCGGGCCGCCGGTGGCGTTGGTAGCGTCGGACGGCGTGACGACCCCCAGCGGTGGCAGCACCCCGGACGACTACTGGCGACGGCCCGACACCGGTGACGACGCGGCGACGGACCAGCCTCCCGCCGCGCCCCCGACCACACCACCGACCGGGCCCACCAACCCGCAGCGGAGCGAGCAGGCCGGCGCAGCATCGACGGGGCACACTGCCAGCGGAGAAGCAGGCCTGCTGCCGCCCGGGCCAACGCCCACGGGGCACACTCCCAGCGGATACTCCGGCCCGCCGCCGAGCGTGCCGCCGCCGGCGGGTTGGCGTCCACCCGTACACCTGCAACCGGCGCCGCCGCGACAGCTGCCACCGCAGGACATGGCCGACCTGGACGCGGCCGAACAGCGATCGCAGCGGGTCACCTACGGTTTCGGCGCTGCGGCCGGCGTGGTGTTGCTGGTACTGCTCTGTCTGCTCTGCTCGCGAGTCATCTTCTGACGCCACCTCCGGGCCTCAGCAGTGAGCAGCAGCTCAGAGGGTGGTGCCCCACACCGTCTCGGCACCTGAATGGCCGGTCAGGTAGACGTAGATCAGGGCGGCGATGGCAAGCCCCACTGCCGCTACCGCCAGCACCGGGGTGACCAGCGCGGGCAGCTGCGGCACCCGGGGGTGCCCGCTTGTCGCCACGAGCAGCAGGATGGCCACGATCCCGAGCGGCACCACGACGCGTAACAGGATGTCACCGTAGCGGGAGTGCTCGAAGATCTGGTCGAGGATCGGCCCCTGGAAGCCCCGGGCCACCAGCGCGTCGGTGAGTGCCTCACCGGACTCGACCGCGACGTAGGCGGTCACCGGTGCGGCCACGGCGAGGAGGCCCAGGGCCCAGTCCAGCCGGTGCCGCCAGCGCGGTAGCCCCACGTACGCGATGGCCAGCACCGCCAGCAGCGGAACGAACACGACGACGGCGTGGATTACCAGGACGTGCACCGGTAGACCCAGGATCTCCTCGAACATCGAACCCTCCAGGTGGATCATGGTCAGGGGTGGTCAGCCTATGGTCCGCCGATCGTCCCCAGGCTCTCGACCGGTGACACGCGCGCCGCGTCGATCGGGTTCATCCGCTGGGCCGTAATCCCGATCTTGCCTGGCTGTGTCGGTGGCCACCCGGAGCGGGCGACGGTTGTCGATGCGGGTCGGGCGTGTTGTCATTGGCCAGTGTCCGGTGCCGAGGAGCTGCTGCGGTCGAGGGGCCTGCGTGTCACGCGCCCCCGCCTGGCGGTGCTCGACGTGCTGGCCGACGGCGGCCACCTGGAGGTCGACGAGATCACCCGGCGGGTGCGCGAACGCCTCGACTCGGTCTCCACCCAGGCGGTCTACGACGTGCTGGGCGCGCTGTCCCGGGCCGGGCTGTCACGGCGGATCGAGCCGGCGGGCAGTCCCGCCCGCTACGAGGCGCGGGTGGGCGACAACCACCACCACGTGGTCTGCCGAGGCTGCGGCGAAATCGCCGACATCGACTGCGCGGTGGGCAGCGCACCGTGCCTGGAGCCGAACAGCGCGCACGGGTTCGAGGTCGACGAGGCCGAAGTGACCTTCTGGGGCCTCTGCCCGGGCTGCCGGGCCCGCCGCTCCGCCGACGTCTGATCATCGGCACCGGCGGCACGTGACCGGCGAGGTCGGGCCGACCGTGGCACTCTTGTGCGGTGGACTCCGATGACCTCGGCCTTTTCGGTCCGGGTTCGGTCACGTGGAAGGTGCACGAGGAGCCGATCCTGATCGTCGCCGGCCTGCGCTCGCTCTACCTCCAGGCGTTGCACCCCCGGGCCATGGCCGGGGTCGCGCAGAACAGCAACTACCGCACCGACGCCTGGGGTCGACTGGTCCGCACAGCGACCTACGTGGCGACCACCGTCTACGGGACCACCGCCGAGGCTGAGGCCGCCGGGGCCCGGCTGCGCCGCCTGCACGACCGGCTGCGGGCCACCGACACGCTCACCGGTGAGCAGTTCCGGATCGACGAACCGGACCTGCTGCGCTGGGTGCACGTGACCGAGGTCGAGTCATTCCTGAGCACGGCCCGACGCGCCGGACTGCCGCTGAGCGACGACGAGGTGGACGGCTACTACACCGAGCAGCGCCGCGCCGCCGCCCTGGTCGGCCTGGACCCGGCCACTGTCCCTGGGACCGCCGCCGAGGTCGCGGACTACTACGAGACCGTACGGCCACAGTTGCGGATGACCCGGGAGGCCGCCGAGACGGCGGTGTTCCTCACCGCCCCGCCGCTGCCGTGGAAGCTCAGCCTGCCGGTCCGGTTGGGGCTCACGCTGGGCCCGCCACGCTGGGCGTACCTGGGGATCGCCAGCACCGCGTTCGCGCTGCTTCCGGCGTGGGCACACCGGATGTACGGAGGTCTCGGTCTACCGACCACAGCGCTGTCGGCGGATCTGACCGTGCGCGCGCTACGGCTCGCCTTCGCCGCCGTCCCCCGCCGGTACCTGGAGGGGCCGTTGATCCAGGCGGCCAAGGAGCGGGCCGCGCGGCACGCCGCCGCCTCGTTGGCCGGCTGACCCGACCCTCGGCAGGGGAATCAGCCGTCGGCGGGCCGGTCCATGGCCGCCCACGGTTCCTTGCCCGGGACCTGGGCGCCCGTCGGGCAGTGCCGCCGGAAGTCGCACCAGCCACAGCGCGGGCTGGGTGCCACCGGGAAGGCCTCGTCCGCGTCGGCGCCGTCGGCGACTGCCCGCTCGGCGGCCATGATGTCGCGGGCCGTCTCTTCCGCGCGGGTCAGTTGTCGGGCCAGCGACTCGGCCGTGTGGTCGTGGCCGGCGACAGTGCCGGTCGGCAGGTGGTGCAGCTCCACCCGGCGGCACGGCCGACGGAACACCCGCTCGGCGGCGTACGCGTAGAGCGCCAGCGCCTGTGAGCCCCGGGCATCGTCCGTGTCCAGCCCGGTGCGGCCGGTCTTGTAGTCGACGATGACCAGCTCCGGGCCCTCCGGGCCGGGCCGCGAGTCGATCCGGTCGGTACGACCGTTGAACGCCAGCACGGCGGTCTTGACCGCCACCACCCGCTCCACGCCGAGCGGGTCGGAATCAGGCTCCAGCGTCTCGACGTACGCCTCCAGCCATCCCAACGCCCGCCGGTAGGCGGAACGCTCCTGCTCGTCGTCGCGGTAGCCCTCGCGGACCCAGGTGCCCTTGAGCAGGGTGGCCAGCGCTTCGGGACGCCGCCGGTCGGCGGGCAGCGCATACCAGTTTTTCAGTGCGGTGTGGACGCTGGCGCCGAGCGAGTTGTGCGCCCACGGCGGGCCCTTGGGTGGGGCGGGGCGGTCGACGTAGGAGTAGCGGTAGCGACGCGGGCAGTCCGCGTACGCGCCGAGCTTGCTCGGGGTGCAGACGAACAGCCGCTCCGGCATGCCCTCGAAGCCGAGTTGCTCGGCGTCGCCGGCGCGCTGCCGCGGGGCCCGGCCGCCGGCGGCGGGCCGCCCCGCTGATGAGGATCGTCGCACGCCTGAGATCCTGCCATCCACCTCCGACATCGCGCGCGTGCCGTCAGGTCATGTTCACGTACTGCGTGACGAAGGCGGCCACCGCGTCGGCGATGAGCTGCACGGCGATCGCGGCCAGCAGCAGGCCGGCGATCCGGGTCAGCACCTCGATCCCGCCCGGCCGGAGGATCTTCACGATGCCGCCGGAGAAGCGCAGGACGATCCAGACGGCGACCATCACGGCGAGGATCGCCACGGCGATGGCACTGAACTCTCCCAGCCCGTCGGCCTGCTGGACGAAGAGCATGGTGGCCACGATGGCGCCCGGTCCGGCCAGCAACGGCGTGCCCAGCGGCACCAGCGCGATGTTGGAGGTGACCTGCTGGCTCGGGTCGTCGGCCTTGCCGGTCAGCAGCTCCAGTGCGACGAGCACGAGTAGCAGGCCACCGGCCGCCTGCAACGCCGGCAGGTCCACGTGCAGGTAGTCGAGCAGGGTCTGCCCCGCCACCGCGAAGATCACGATGACGCCGAGCGCCAACGCGACGGCCTGCCAGGCTGCCCGGTTGCGGTCGCGGGCGGGCAGCGGGCCGGTCAGCGCCAGGAAGATCGGCATCATGCCCGGCGGGTCGGTGATCACCAGCAGGGTCACGAAAACCTCGCCGAACAGCTTCAGATCCACGTGATCAACCTAGCCGCGCCGGGATGGGCGAAATACCCGGATCAGCCCGAAGCGACCTCGGTCACCCCCTCGGCGACGATCCGCTCGTACGCCTCGACGCTGGTGCTGAACGCGCCGAGTTGGACCGTCTTGTGGGTGCCGTGAAAATCCGAGGAGCCGGTGACGAGCAGACCCAGCTCGGCGGCGAGCGCCCGCACGTGTTCCCGCTCGGCCGGGCTGTGGTCCTCGTGGTCGGCTTCGAGCCCGGCGAGCCCGACGGCGGCCAGTTCGGCGATCAGCTCGTCGGGCACCACCCGGCCGCGTCGGGTGGCTCGCGGGTGGGCGAAGACCGGCACGCCTCCGGCCGCCCGGACCAGCCGAACGGCCCGGAACACGTCGATGTCCTCCTTGGGCAGCCGGTACCGCTCGCCCAGCCAGTCCGGGCCGAACGCCTCCCGGACGCTGCCGACCAGGCCGGCGCGGATGAGTGCCTGCGCGATGTGCGGGCGTCCCACCGTGCCGCCACCCGCGCCGGCCAGGATGTCCGGCCAGTTCACGTCGATGCCGTCGGCCCGCAGGAGGCCGACCATTCGTTCGCCACGCTCTTCCCTGGCGGCCCGGACCCGCGCCAGCTCGGCCACCAGCTCCGGGTGGTCCGGGTCGAACAGGTACGCGAGCAGGTGCAGCGGCACCGCCGGCTGCGAACCGGACCAGCGGCACGACAGCTCCGCACCCCGGATCAGACGCAGACCTGGCGGCAGCGCGCCCAGTGCCGGCGCCCAGCCGGCGGTGGTGTCGTGGTCGGTGATCGCCAGCACGTCCAGCCCGGCGTCGAAGGCCGCGCCGACCAGCTCGGCCGGGGTCAGTGTGCCGTCGCTGGCCGTCGAGTGGGCGTGCAGGTCGATCCGGGGGGCGGGGCCGGTACGCGAGGTCACCGCCCGACGTTACCGAGGAAATGGTGAGTCCGGCTCACTTGGGTCACCGGGAGTCAGAAGCCGTCCACCAGGATCGGCCGCTCTCCGGCTGGCACGTCGGGTACCGCAGCGGGGCTGGCGGGCTTTCCCGCCCGCACCTGAGCGACGTCGACCCGGACCAGCTCGCCGGTGCCGTCGAGGTAGGAGGCCCTGGTCTCGTCGCTCCACACGATCGCCCCGGTCATCGGCGGCCCGGCCGCAACGGCTGTCGCACCCGGCCCGAGCCGGTGAAGGTCGACCAGCAGGGACCGACCGGCAGCGCCGCTCCCCTCGTTGACCAGCAGCCACCGCCCGTCCGGCGAAACCGCGCCGACGCCGTCGGGGCTCAGGTCCGGGCCGCAGCCGGTGCGTACCGGGTCCAGGTGACGTGTCGGGGTGAGGATGGCGAGGCAGGTCCGGCCCGGATCGGTTGTGGTGACCTGGCCGACGAGCCGCCCGTCGGGCAGCCGCCCATAGACGTTGAGGCTCTTGCGGTCGAGGGCGTCGGGCAATGGCCCCGCACCGGGCCGCCAGAGCGTGTGCCCGGCGCTGGCCCTGTCGAGCCGGACCAGCACGTTGTCACCGACGAACCGGACGGGTTCCGCCGCCGCCGGCACCGGGGTGCGCACCGACCCGATGAGTTGGGTGCCGACCACGCCCGCCATCAGGAGATCGTCTCCGTCGCGCCAGGCGACCTGGAGGCTGTCCGGGGCCAGGACGATCGCGCCGGCACCGGCGAGCAGCACCTGCACCAGCCCGTCGTCCTGCACCACCCACAGGGAGCGTCCTGCGGTGCTCGGCGCGCCGACCACCAGCCAACCGCCGCCGCTGGGCAGCCGCTGGACGCGTTCGGCCGGCCCTACGTCGGGCAGCGCCAGCCGCCGCCCGTCGGCGCTGACCAGCGTCTCGCCGACGACAGGAGAGGTCGACGTCGTGGGCGAGGGGGCGGGGCCGGGAATGCTGGCCGTCGGGAGCGGTCGGCCGGTCGGGTCGGGGTCGCCGATCACGACGATGGGTGAGCCGTCCCGCCTGGTCTCGGCACCGAGCTGGGCCATGCCGGCGCTGAGCAGCACAGTGGTGACCGCCGCGAGGGCGAGGCCGGCGGCGGTGCGTCGACGCCGGATCCGGTTCGCCCGACGGATGGCCTGGCCGGCCGGATCGACGCTCAATGGGCGGGCAAGGGCGACCTGGTGCGAGAGTGTCTCCCGCACCGCACCTTCCAGCTCGTCAGGCCGCACCTGGTATGAACGCTGCGGGCCGTCCGTCAGGTTGTCGCGCCGGCCTGGGAACTGACTCACTGCTGTTCCCCGGAGCCCGTGCCGACGGGCACGGCCGCCGGGGCGGTGGGCAGGACGACCTGCGGGTTGTTGGCACGCGGCACGGCGGGGCGCGGAGCGGTCGGTCGGGGCACGGGTGAGGCGGCCGCCCGTCCGGGACGGGGTGTGGCAGCGGCACCGGTGGCCGGGACTCGCCCGGTCCGGGAACCCGAACCCGTCGTCCGGCCGGTGGCACCCCCTGCACCGGCGGCGGCAGGCCGGCCGGCGATGCCGGCGGCGGCTGCTAGCTCCGGTGCGTCCGCGCCCAGTCGCCGACGCAGCGTGGCGAGCGCCCGGGATGCCTGGCTCTTCACGGTGCCCGGTGAAATGTCCAGCATCGCGGCGGTCTGCGCCTCCGACATGTCCTCGTAGTAGCGCAGCACCAGCACTGCCCGCTGCCGGTTGGGCAACTCCCGGAGGTGCCGCCAGAGCAGGTCACGGTCAAGTTGCTGCTCGATCTCGTCGACGCCGGCCCGCTCGGGCAGGACCTCGGTCGGGCGTTCGCCGTGCCAGCGCCGCCGCCACCAACTTGTCGACGTGTTGACCATCACACGCCGGGCGTACGGCTCGACCGCCTCGATTCCGCCGAGCCGCTTCCACGCGAGGTAGGTCTTGGTCAGCGCCGTCTGGAGCAGGTCCTCGGCCGTGGCCCAGTCGCCGGTGAGCAGATAAGCGGTACGTAGGAGCGCGGCGGAGCGGGCCGCGACGAACTCGCGGAACTGCTCCTCCAACGAGTCCTTGCTCGTCACCGCCCACCTCCACACCCCTGCCGTCCTGGCAGAGTGCCACGTCAGGGGCGCTCTGGTCCATGACGAAAGGTGCGCACTTGCTCCGATGTTCGGTCGAAAACCTTCACGCCCCGTCGTCGGCCTTGGCCTCGTCGGCCTCCTTGCCGAGCCGCGCCTCGACAGCCTGCGGCTCGTACATCTCCTCGACGACGCGCAGGTAGAGCTCGTTCGGGTTGGGCAGGTTCTTGATCTCGCGAAGCGCCTGCTCCTGGCCGGCGGACTCCAGCACGAAGGTGCCGTAGTTGAGCGCTCGACCGGTCGGGGTCTGCTCGTACTTCATGTCGGTGACCCGGACCAGCGGCATCATCGCCACCTTGCGGGTGACGATGCCGTTGACCACCATGACCCGCTTGTTGGTCAGGATGAACCGGTCATACCACCAGTCGGCGACCTTCCACGCCACCCAGCCCATCACCGCGAACCACAGCAGCACGGCGATGGTGGTCAACGCGCCGACGTCCTGGCCGGCGAGGAAGCCGGAGAGGTAGCCGAGCACGAAGGTCGCCGCGACGCCGATCAACAGCGGGTTGGTGAGGTGGATCCAGTGTCGCTTCCACTCGCCCCGGTAGCGCTCGGTGGGGAAGAGGTAGCGAGCCACCAGCGAACTGGGCTCGTCTTCCAGTGGCAGCACCCGCCGAGGGGTCGCGCCGGTCGCGTCGGCGCGCAACCCGGCCAGCTCGTCCTCGGAGATCTGCGGCGGCTGGTAGCTGGCCTCCGGATCACGGATCCACCCCCGACCGGAACGACCCTGGCCGGCATAGCCGGGCCCGTCGCCATAGCCGACGTCGTCCGAAAGGGACGGACCGTCGGACAGGCCGGGACCGGCCCCGTAGCCCGGGCCGTCATCAGGCCCGATCCGCGGGATCGGCTCGGTGTCGCGCTCGCGGCGCTCCCGGTCGGGGTCGTCCGGGTCGAAGGGTGGACCGGAGGGGCTGCCCATCGGCGGCTAGGCGACGAGGCTTGTGAAGAAGTCGCCAAACCCCTGGGCGATATCCATGATCCCGCCGCCGAGCGACTTGAACACGTCCGCCGCAGAGTTTGGCCGATAGGCGACGAAGAAGATCAAGAATGCGATTCCGGCCCAGGTGAGGACCTTCTTGACCATGGCGGGCCATCCTCTCGCGCGGCGCCGGGTCCCATTACCGCAGCGGCACCCAGAGTATCAGTGTGGTGTCGTACAGTGAATATCTGCGTCCGTTCTCCGTCAATCCGGAAGAGTTGTCAAGCTCTACCGGGTAGATACGGGGACGGTGCGCCGTACACGAGCTCGGGCGGAGTCCACTCGGTCAGGTCGTGTAGCACGACATCTTCCGCGAGCAGGTGACCCGCACTCGCCGGCCAGGCTATCGCATGGAGCCACATTCCCCGAGCTTCGCCGGCGTACGCGCTTCGATCCGTTGGTGAATTCACCAACCACAGTGGAGTGGGGTGCCCGCCGACCTTGATTTTCGCCTGTCCGACGTGGTCAGGGTGACCCGATCCCGGGTCGGTCAACGCGTCCACCAACTCCGGTCCCGGATCCGGGCCGGTCAGACCGGCGAGCCGGGTGCCCAGGCCGACACCGGGTTCCTCGGCCACGAAGACCAGATCGGCTGGACCACCACCGAGGGGCGCGGGACCCGCGCAGGCCACCACAGTCGCCCGCACGCCCGTGCGGTCGTCCCCGGCGTACGCCACGCCGGTGAGTGTCCAACCGGGTGGCAGCGGCCACGGGCACCACAACGGTGTCACCGGTGGATCGCCGGTCGCGGTGATCCGTTCCACCACGCTCGCCACGATGTCCGCTCCGATGTGCTCGGGCACGTGCAACGGCGGCACCGGGCCACAGCGCACACACCTCGAGTCGGTGTTCATCAGATCCGGCGCCCGTACCGGGCCCCCGCATCTCGGACAACTCACCGCGACACTCACATCCCCACCGTCTCCCCGGACCGGCGGCACGTCAAGCCGGAACGTCCGATTCGGCACCGTACGTGGGTCAGTCCGGCGGCGTACCGGCGTGCGCGCGGATCCAGGCGTGCATGGCGATTCCGCTGGCCACGCCCGCGTTGATCGACCTCGTCGAGCCGTACTGGGCGATGGAGTAGAGCTGGTCGCAGGCGGCACGGGCCGGCGCGGAGAGGCCGGGGCCCTCCTGGCCGAACAGCAGCACACATTCCCGCGGCAGGGTGCCGGTCTCCAGCGGACGCGACCCGGGCAGGTTGTCGATGCCGAACACCGGCAACTGCCGCTCGACCGCCCAGGCGACGAACTCCTCGATCGTCTCGTGGTGCCGTACGTGCTGGTACCGATCTGTCACCATCGCGCCGCGCCGGTTCCACCGTCGCCGTCCGACGATGTGCACCTCGGCGGCGTTGAACGCGTTGGCGTTGCGCACCACAGTGCCGATGTTGAAGTCGTGCTGCCAGTTCTCGATCGCGACGTGGAAGCCGTGCCGGTGCCGGTCCAGGTCGGCGACGATCGCCTCGTGCCGCCAGTAGCGGTAGCGGTCGACGACGTTGCGCCGGTCCCCCTCCGCCAACAGCTGCGGGTCGTAACGGCTGTCGTCGGGTGGGTCCCCCGGCCAGGGGCCCACGCCCACCTCAAGCTGGTCGTCGGTCACGGTCATCAGAGGGTACGGACCGCGTCGGCGCCCGTCGCGGAGACCTGCCGGTCAGCCCAGGTCGAGGGCGGCACCGAGCCGGTCCAGGAAGCGCCGGTCCGCCGGGCTGGCCGGTGGGTCCACGCGACGCGCGCCGGTGCCGGGCACCGCGCGACAGACCCGGGCCGCCACCGACTGCACCCACTGGCGGTACGCGGCCGAGTCGGCGGGGTCGGCCCGCCGCCGGAGGACCCGGCTCGCTGCACGGCAGGCGGCCAGCAGGTCCACCAGGTCGGTGAGCCGCTCGGCGGGTTGCGGGGTGCCGTCGTGGCGGGCGTAGATCGTGGCGACCACAGCGCGGACCAGATCACTGTCGGAGGCTCGGCCCGCGGCCACGGCATCAAGGCCGGCCAGGCCGGCCATCACTCCACGCTCCGTCCGGCCAGGACCGGGCGCTGCGGCGGCCACGAGAACCCGACCGGGCAGGCCGGTGAGCAGATCCCACTCGGCGCCGGAGTAGACGGCGGTGGTCAAGGGTGCGGCTCGGCGGCCGGCAGAGGACGGCTCTCCCGCTACGGAGTGGCTCATCGGAACCTCCGGCGTCAGCATATGCCCCGCGACGGGAACAGGGCCCCTTCCCCAGCAGACCCGCTGTGGGGAGGGAGCCCGGTGTTCGTCGACGGTCGAGCCCGCCGCGACCGTCAGCGCGGCTCGGGGAAGCTGGGCCGCTCCGGATCCACGCCGTCGGGCACCGCAGCGGCCGCGTACTCCCGCTTGGGGACCATGACCTTGCGTCGGAAGACGCAGACCATCGTGCCGTCCTGGTTGTAGCCGCGGGTCTCCACCGACACCACGCCCCGGTCGGGTTTCGAGCCGGACTCACGCTTGTCCAGCACCGTGGTCTCGCCGTAGATGGTGTCGCCGTGGAAGGTCGGCGCGACGTGCCGCAGCGACTCGACCTCCAGGTTGGCGATCGCCTTGCCACTCACATCGGGCACCGACATGCCGAGCAGCAGTGAGTAGATGTAGTTGCCGACCACGACGTTGCGCTTGAACTGGCTGGCCGTCGCGGCGTAGTGCGCGTCCATGTGCAGCGGGTGGTGGTTCATGGTGAGCAGGCAGAAGAGGTGGTCGTCGTACTCGGTGACGGTCTTGCCCGGCCAGTGCCGGTAGACCGCGCCGACCTCGAACTCCTCGTAGTAGCGACCGAACTGCATGCTGGTCCCTTCGACGGGCGGCGATGGAGTTCGGCACAGCATGCCTTACCGATGGTTAAGGCGACCGGCGGGGCGCGGCGGCGGCGGAAATGTCACACCGGTCACTCTGCCTGGGGGGAGACGCAATGAGCGGCGGGGCCCTCCCCGGCACCCGCCGCCCACGCTCTGATGTGAGGAATTCTGCCCTACGCCTGCGTAGGTTCAACAGAGATCGCGGTCACATTTATCTTTTTGTAACACTACTGTACGTGACGAAGCGGAGGTTGATCAGCGATCTCCGCAGGCCGGATACCTCCTCGTCAAGGCCCAAGTTACCGATTCGTAGAGCTCAATCGCGTGGATCTCCCTGGAAACGCTCCCATTACCGCAGGTCACGCAAGTGCGTCATGCACTTGCGTTCCGCAGGTCGGGTGTGAACAGATGCCTGTCGATGGTCCCCGGTGCCCCCCGGCAGCCCCGTGCACGTTTCGTGCCCCACCACCCGGGAATTCGATACGGTCAGCCCTGGTTCTACGGGACGTAGATAAACCGCGGTGATCGGAGAGTGCAATGGCAACCGTTGAGCTGACCTCGACCAACTTCGACGAGGTGACCGGCAACGACGGCATCGTCCTGGTCGACTTCTGGGCCGACTGGTGTGGTCCGTGCAAGCGGTTCGCCCCGGTCTACGAGCGCTCCTCGGAGAAGCACCAGAACATCGTCTTCGGCAAGGTCGACACGGAGGCTCAGCAGGAGCTGGGCGCCAAGTTCGACATTCGCTCGATCCCGACGATCATGGCGATCCGCGACGGCGTCATCGTCTTCGCCCAGCCGGGCGCCCTTCCCGAGTCCGCGCTGGAGAACCTGATCGAGCAGGTCGAGGCGCTGGACATGGACGACGTCCGCAAGCAGCTGGCCGAGCACAACCACTGAGTCGTCCCCACGACGACACGCGAGGCCGGGCCCGATGCGGGCCCGGCCTTCGTCGTACCCCCGCCAACTCCCGCATGATCACCTGCCTGGTCAGGCCGAACTGGCCGTCGGAGGGACCCGAGGGCGTCGGTACATCCCGTATCGTCACGACCCGATGGAGAACCTGACCACCCGCGGGCGCGTGACCCGGCTGGGCGCTACCGCACTGGGCCTCGCCCTGCTCGTCGTCGGCACCTTCTGGGGCGGCGACGACGACTTCCCGTTCGGCCCGTTCCGGATGTACTCCACCTCCAACCCGCCGAACGCACCTGCGCCCGACACCCGCGTCGAGGGGGTGAACAGCTCCGGGGCGGTGATCGACCTCGACCAGAACGCGACAGGCATCCGGCGCGCCGAGATCGAGGGTCAGCAGGCCCGATACGCCGCCGACCCGACGCTGCTCACCGAGGTCGCCGACGCGTACGCCGAACGCCACCCGGACGCCCCCGCGCTGGTGGAGGTCCGCATCGTCATCCGCTGGCACGGGATCCGCGCCGGCCGACCGACCGGCAGCCACACCGACCAGACCGTCGTCCGCTGGCAGGCCACCCGATGACCCGCTGGCTGACCGAGGCCGTACCCCGGGGGCGGGTGGCCGCCTTCCGCACCGTGGTCTACCTGTTCGTCGCCGCCGATCTGGTGATCTTCACCCCCTGGGTACGCACCCGGGTCAGCGTGCCCGGCGACCTCTACCAGCCACTCCTGATCGGCCGCCTGCTCCCACTGCCGACGCCAACCGAGACGCTGGTGACGGTGATCTTCTGGGCGTTGCTGCTGCTCGCACTCCTCGCCGCCACCGGACGAGCGCCCCGGCTGCTCGGCTGGGCGGTGTGCGCGCTCTACCTGGAGTGGATGATCATCGCGATGAGCTACGGGAAGGTCGACCACGACCGGTTCGGGCTGCTCGTCGCACTGGCAGTGCTGCCCACCGCCGGTCGCGCCCGACACGGCGACACCACCCGCACCGAGGCCGGTGGCTGGGCGCTGCGCGTCACCCAGATCGCGGTGATCTGCACGTACTTCCTGGCCGCCTTCGCCAAGCTGCGCTTCGGCGGTCTGGACTGGCTGACCGGCTCGGTTCTGGCCCGCGCGATCATCCGGCGCGGCACCGACCTGGCGGACCTCATCGCCCAGGTGCCGTACCTGCTCATCGTCGCCCAGTTCGGCATCGTGGCGTTCGAGCTGCTCAGCCCGGTGGTCTTCTTCCTGCCGCCCCGTTGGCGACACGCCATGGTCGGCTTCTTCTACTCGTTCCACGCGGTCACCATCGCGACCATCACGATCTCGTTCGCGCCGCACCTGGCCGCGATGACCAGCTTCCTACCGCTGGAGCGGGTACGCCCGTTGGTCTGGGGCCGCCGGCTCGTCAGGCGTGGCTCTCCCGAGGCGGCGACGACGGATGCCCCGCAACCGCGCCGCGCCGAGGTCGACCCGACGCCGGCCGACCCGGGCCCGGTGGCAGCCGGCGCGGGGCCGGCGCTCGACGATCAGGCGCCGGTGGTCGGGCGACCGGCCGGCCCGTAGAGCCGCTCCCGGGCTTCCTGGGGCAGGGAGCAGGCCGCCGTGCCACCGGGAAGTCGGTGCCGGTTGCGCGCCACCCAGCGGTACAACGGCCAGGCCGCGACGCGTACCGGAGGAATCCGCAGGCCGGCGCCGGCGACCCGCCAGAGCGGACCACTCGCGGCGAGCAGCTTCGCGATGGCGTCCGGGCCGGCCGCGCGTGAGCCGTCCGCGCCGACCCACTGCACTGCCTCCTCGCACTCGGCCACTGTGAGGCCGAGCGCGTCCAGGTCGGCGAACTGCCAGGGCACCACCCGTGCGGCGGTGGGGATGCGGCGCTCGATGAACTCCGCACAGCTCGTGCAGAACGCGCAGTCCCCGTCGTAGACGAAGGTCGACGTCTCCATGGCGTCCATCCTCCCCTCTCCGACCACCCGGACGCCCACCGGTGTACGGCGGGTCACTTGCGCTCACCTCGTACACGTGTTCGAATAGTGCCCATGCGCTGGGACAACCTCACCGCTCCCCCGGTCGAGGGAGACCCCGAGCGGGCAGCGCCAGCGACGCCACCCCTGCCGCTGGCGCTGCCCGGCGCCGTCGCCCGCACCTTCGACACCCCCGAGTTCGCCGGGATGACCTTCTACGAGGTGCAGGCCAAGTCCATCCTCAACCGGGTGCCCGGGCAGTCCCGCGTCCCGTTCGAGTGGACGATCAACCCGTACCGGGGCTGTTCTCATGCATGTCGATACTGCTTCGCGAGAAACACTCACACTTATCTCGATCTCGATGCCGGCGCTGACTTCGACCGCAAGGTGATCGTCAAGGTCAACGCCGGCGAGCTGGTCCGGCGGGAGCTGGCCGCGCCGCGCTGGCGGGGCGCGCACGTGGCGATGGGCACCAACGTGGACTGCTACCAGCGCGCCGAGGGTCGGTACCAGCTGATGCCGCAGATCATCGGTGCCCTGCGAGACTTCGCCAACCCGTTCTCGATCCTCACCAAGGGCACGCTGATCCTGCGCGACCTGCCGCTGCTGCGCGAGGCCGCCGAGGTGACAACCGTGGGCATCTCCTTCTCGGTGGGGTTCGTCGACGAGCACCTCTGGCGCACCGTCGAGCCCGGCACACCGCACCCACGCCGCCGACTGGACGCCGTCCGGGCACTCGCCGACGCCGGCTTCTCCGTCGGCGTGCTGATGGCCCCGATCCTGCCCGGCCTCAGCGACAGCGACGAGTCGATCGACACCACCGTCTCGGCGATCGCCGCCGCCGGCGCGACGAGCGTGACCGCCCTGCCCCTGCACCTGCGCCCCGGCGCCCGGGAGTGGTACGCGCACTGGCTCGCCCGCGAGCACCCGCACCTCGTCCCCCGCTACCGTGAGCTCTACCGGGCCGGTGCGTACGCGCCGCAGGCGTACCAGCGGGAGTTGACCGCACGGGTGCGGATCGCCGCCCGCAGGCACGGGCTGCACCGCGGGGAGCGGGGCGACAACCGCAGCCTGCCCGAGCCGCCGCCGTCTACGGCCGAACAGCTGACGCTGCTGTAGTCGGAGCTACAGTCGGCGGGTGCGTACCGCTCAGCAGATCCTCGCCGACTCCGCCGTGATCGCCGTCGTGGGCGCGTCCCGCGACCCGTTCAAGGCCGCGCACGGCGTGCCGTTGCAGATGCAGCAGTACGGCTGGCGCATCATCCCGGTCAACCCGACGGTCGACGAACTGTTCGGAGAACGGGCCTACAAGACCCTCGCCGACATTCCGCACCCCGTCGACCTGGTGGACGTGTTCCGACCGGCGGCCGACGCCGTGCAGGTGGTCCGGGACGCGGCGGCGATCGGCGCCCCCGCGGTCTGGCTGCAACTGGGCATCGTCTCGGCCGAAGCGCGGCAGATCGCGGAGGAGGCCGGCATGGACTACGTCGAGGACCGTTGCCTCATCGTCGAACGAGCCGCCGCCAATCTGACCCGCCTGACCTGACCCACCCCACCCCATCCCGCGATCTTGCACTTACTGTCCCGGCATACCCGGCACAAGGGGCAATCGGGCAACCGAAAGTGCAAGATCGCGAGGGCGGGGGGTGGGGTTAGAGCTTGTATTCCTTGAGGAGGCCTCGGCTGATGATGGTCTTCTGGATCTCTGAGGTGCCCTCGCCGATGAGCAGGAACGGGGCCTCCCGCATCAGCCGCTCGATCTCGTACTCCTTGGAGTAGCCGTAGCCGCCGTGGATGCGGAACGCCTCCTGGACGACCTCGGCGCAGTATTCCGAGGCGAGCAGCTTGGCCATCCCGGCCTCGACGTCGTTGCGCTGGCCGGCGTCCTTGAGTCGGGCGGCGTTGACCATGAGGGCGTGCGCGGCCTCGATCTTCGTGCCCATCTCGGCGAGCTTGAAGGCGATCGCCTGGTGCTTGGCGAGCGGCTGGCCGAAGGTCTTGCGCTGCTGGGCGTAGCTCACCGCCAGCTCGAAGGCGCGGATGGAGATGCCGCAGGCACGGGCGGCCACGTTGACCCGGCCCACCTCGATGCCGTCCATCATCTGGTAGAAGCCGCGGCCCACCCGGTCGGCGCCGCCGAGGATCGCGGAGTCGGGCACCGTCACGCCGTCGAGCACCATCTCGGTGGTCTCGACGCCCTTGTAACCCATCTTCTCGATCTTGCCGGGGATGGTGAGGCCGGGGGCGGTCTCGCCGAAGCCCGGCTCCTTCTCCAGCAGGAAGGTGCTCATGTTGCCGTAGACGGACTCCGCGCCGGTGTCGGTCTTGACCAGGGTGGCCACCACCGAGGAGTAGGCCCCGTTGGTGAGCCACATCTTCTGCCCGTTGAGCACGTAGCGGTCGCCGTCGCGGACGGCCCGGGACTTGATCGCCGACACGTCGGAGCCGGTCTCGGGCTCGGACATGGAGAACGCTCCGCGCACCTCGCCGGTGGCCATCTTCGGCAGCAGCCGGGCCTTCTGCTCGGCGGATCCGTGCTGGGAGATCAGGTACGCCACTATGAAGTGGGTGTTGACGATGCCGGAGATCGACATCCAGCCTCGGGACAGTTGCTCCACCACCAGCGCGTAGGTGAGCAGCGATTCACCGAGGCCGCCGTACTCCTCGTCGATGGTGAGACCGAACAGCCCCATCTCGCGCATGCCGTCGAGGATGTCGGTGGGGTACTCGTCGGCGTGCTCCAGCCGCTGCGCGTGCGGGATGATCTCCTTGTCGGCGAAGTCCCGAACGGTCTCCAGGATCGACTGTTGCACATCGGTCAGGCCGGGCGTCTGGGCGAGTCTGGCCATCTCAGCCTCCGGGGATCCGCGCACTACTCATGGGTAACTGAACGCTGGGTCAGTATCGGCCCCTCGGGTCGACGAGGCCAAGGTGACCAGTCCACACAACCGCTGTGAAAAGGTTCACCGCTGCGGGTAGCGTCCGGCAAGAGGGACTTTTCCGGCACCGGCAGGAGGAGGACAGCTGTGAGCTACCCGCCGTCGGGACCGCCGCCCGAGGACGAGCCGCCGCCGTCACCCTACGAGCCACCGAAGGACCAGTCGCCGTACGCGCCACCGCCGGCCGGCCAGCCGCCGTACACGCCGCAGCCGGACCAGCCGGCGTACGAGCTGCCAACGGAACGGTCACCGTACGGGCCACCGGCGGGCGAACCGTCGCCGTACGGCCACCAGGGCCCACAGCAGTCGGCGCACTGGAGCCAGCAGCCGCCGTACCCCCCGCAGGGCCCCTACGGCCAGTACGGCCCACCGCCGTCCGGGCCGGGTCGGGGCACCAACGTGCTGGCGATCCTGTCGCTGGTGTTCGCCTTCGTCTTTCCGCCGGCCGGCGCCGTGCTCGGCCACGTGGCCAAGCGGCAGATCCGCACCAGCGGCGAGGAGGGCGACCAGCTCGCGACCTGGGGGCTGATCCTGGGCTACGTCTTCACCGGGCTCACCGTGCTGGCCTGCTGTGGCTGGCTGGCGCTGGTGGCCTTCGGCAACACCGGCGACAGCGGCGGCTACTGACGAACGGGCCGGCGCTCGCCGGGGCCGTCAGCGGAAGCGGGCCTCGCGGACGCTGTTGCCGCCGTCCACCACAAGCATCTGCCCCGTGATGTACGAGGCGGCCGGCGAGCAGAGGAAGCTGATCGCCGCGGCGACCTCGTCAGGAGTGCCCGGTCGCCCCACCGGCGTGCCCAACCCCTGCTTGATCTCGGCCATGGTGGACGCCGCGGTGTAGATGGTGCCGGGCGCCACCGCGTTGACTGTCACGCCGTCGGCGATCATCTCCATGGCCAGGGCCCGGGTCAGCCCGACGACGCCGGCCTTCGCCGCGGCGTACGCGGCCTCGGTGGGCAGGGCGTTGACCGGGCCGGCAGTGGCCGACAGGTTGACGATCCGACCCCAACCCCGCTCGGCCATCCCCCCGATGAACGCCCGGCTGCACAGGAACGCTGTGGAGAGGTTGCGGTCGATCTCGCCGCGCCACTCGTCGTAGGTCAGCTGCGCTACCGGCCGCAGCACCCCCTGGCTGGCGCGACTGGCCAGGCCGGCGTTGTTCACCAGCACCTCGACGTCGCCCAACTGCTCGGCGACCGCATCGGCCAACGCGCCGACCTCGGACTCGTCGGTCAGGTCCGCGACGAAGCCGGTCACCCCCAGCTCGGTCGCCCGCTCGTGGATGCGTCGGGTGGTGGAGACGATAGCCACCCGTGCGCCCAGGTCGGCGAGTCGCCGGGCGGTGGCGTACCCGATGCCGTCCGGGCTGCCCGCCCCGGTGACCAGGGCGACCCGCCCGTCGAGGCGCATGGTGACCGGGTCGGTGAGCGCGACCGGCTCGTCGGGGCCGGGGCTGCCCGCCGGGGCGGCCGTCCGGGCGCGCCGGGCCGCGCCGGGGCGGCTGACGTCCCGTCGGGGTCGACTGCCGGAGCGGTCCGCGGCGCGCGCGTCGTATGCCATGTCAGGGATCCTGCCCGTTACGACCGGCCCGAGCAACGCGGCACCCGGAAGCAGGGGCGTCGGGTTTGGGCGGCGCTGGCTACCCTGTCTCCGCACCCCAACCTGACGGAGAGTTCGTATGACCAATCCCCCGCCGCCCGGCAACTGGAGCGATCCCACGTGGTCGGCCCAGCCGTCGAGCCCCGCACCGGACCCGACCCTGGTGGCCGGTCAGCCAGTGCCCGCGCAACCTGGCCCGGTCGACCCGTACGCCCCCGACCCGTACGCCCCGGTCGACCCGTACGCCGGCGTGAAGCACCCGGCGACCCAGCCGATGCCCGGTTACGCCCCGCCCGGATACGCCCCGCCTGGATACCCGCCGCAGTACCCCGGCTACGGCTACCCGCAGCCGCCGAAGACCAACGGGATGGCCATCGCGGCGTTCGTGCTGGCCCTGATCGGTTTCACGTCCTGCATCACCGCGCCGATCGGCGCGATCCTCGGGCACGTTGCGCAGAAGCAGATCCGGGTCACCGGCGAGGGCGGGGCGGGGATGGCGAAGGCCGCCATCATCGTCGGCTGGATTCTCACCGGGTTCCTGGTGCTGTTGATCGCCATCTACGCCGCCGCGATCATCTACGCGATCGCGACGAGCGACAACAGCAGCAGCTACTGACCGGCGGCGGGCCGGCGTACCGCCGGTTGTCGGGCCGGACCGACAGCCGTCGGCGGTCGTCCCGGCCCGGCCGGTCAGCGCTCTGGTGGGGTGAACGACGAGGTACGGCTCATCCCGGCGGCCCGGCCCTTGGCCGCAACCACCAGCGCCATCTTGCGGGACGCTTCGTCGATCATCTCGTCGCCGAGCATCACGGCGCCGAGCCGGCCGCCGGCCTCCGAGGTGTAGTGCTCGTACGCGTCGAGGATCAGCTCGGCGTGGTCGTAGTCGGCCTGCGCCGGCTGGTAGACCTCGTTGGCGGCGTCGATCTGGCCCGGGTGCAGCACCCACTTGCCGTCGAAGCCCAGCGCGGCCGAGCGCTTGGCCACCTCGCGGAACGCGTCGACGTCGCGGATCTGCAGGAACGGGCCGTCGATGGCCTGCTTGTCGTGCATCCGCGCGGCCATCAGGATCCGCATCAGGATGTAGTGGTACGGGTCGCCCGGGTAGTCCGGGATCAGGCCGCCGACCACCATCGACTTCATGTTGATCGACGCCATGAAGTCGGCCGGGCCGAAGATGATGGTCTCCACGCGCGGCGAGGCGGCGGCGATCGCGTCCACGTTGACCAGACCGGCGGCGTTCTCGATCTGCGCCTCGATGCCGATCCGACCGACCTCCAGGCCGATCGTCTTCTCGATCTGGGTGAGCGTCAGGTCCAGCCACTGCACCTGGGCGGCGGTCTGCACCTTCGGCAGCATGATGCAGTCCAGGTTGGCGCCGGCGCCCTCGACGACCTCGATGACATCCCGGTAGGTCCACGGGGTAGTCAGGTCGTTGACCCGGACCACCCGGGTCTTGCCGGCCCAGTCGCCCTCGTTGAGGGCGGCCACGATGTTCTTGCGCGCGTCCGGCTTGGCCAGTGGGGCGACGGCGTCCTCCAGGTCGAGGAAGACCTGGTCGGCCGGGAGGCCCTGGGCCTTGCCGAGCATCTTCACGCTGGAACCCGGCACGGCGAGGCAGGACCTGCGGGGGCGACCGACTGCGGCCATGGATGCGCTCCTTCCAGCGTCCGGCGGGCATGCCGACGCCACCTGACGACAGATCCGAGACCTTAACGATCCCAAAGGGCGTTGTGACGCCACGGTAACCTCGCGCCATGACCGGGGTGAATGGACCTGTGGAAGATCTCACTGGGCGTCGACTGGTGGTGGTGACCGGGGCCAGCTCCGGCATCGGGCTGGCCACCGCCGTGCACCTGGCCTGCCGGGGCGACCAGGTGGTGCTGGTCGGGCGGGACCCGGCCCGTCTGCAGGCCGCAGCCGAGCGGGTACGGGAGAACGCAGGTGAACGTCCGGAACTGTTCCGGGCCGACTTCGCGATCCTCGACGACGTACGTCGACTGGCCGAACAGCTCCGGGCCGCGTACGACCGGATCGACGTGCTGGCCAACAACGCCGGGGCCATCGCGCTGCAACCACTGAGGACCGTCGACGGTTTCGAGATGTCGATCCAGGCCAACCACCTGGCCCCGTTCCTGCTGACCAACCTGCTCGCCGACCGGGTGGGCCGGGTCGTGGTGACCGCCTCCGGCGCGCACCGCTTCGGCGCACTGGACCCGGACGACCTGAACAAGCCGCTGCGTGACTACCGACCGATGGGCGCGTACGGCACCAGCAAGCAGGCGAACATCCTGTTCACCGCCGAGGCCACCCGGCGCTGGCCGGACCTTGCCGCGTACAGCTTCCACCCGGGGGTGGTCCGTACCCGGTTCGCCAACGACAGCAGGCTTGTCGCGTTCGGCATGCGCTTCATGCCGTTCCGCAGCCCGGAGAAGGGTGCCGAGACCCTGGTGTGGTTGGCCAACCAGGAGCGCTCCCGGCTGATCAACGGGGGTTACTACATCGACCGTCGGCCGCGTCGACCGCTCCGGAAGGCGGCCGATCCGCAGCTCGCCGCCCGGCTGTGGGCGGCGAGCGCCAAGGCTGTCGGTCTCGATGACTGACCGGGCCGGCGTGCTGACACTCGTCGCGATCGTCGAGTTCGCCGTCGGGGCAGAGGCCGCCGGGCAGCGCTACGAGGACGCCGTGCTGGCCCTGCTCGAACGGCACGGCGGCCGGCTGGAGCGGCGACTGCGCGGCACCGACGGGCAGGCCGAGGTGCACGTGATCCGGTTCGACGGGCGGGCCGGCTACGAGTCGTTCCTCGCCGACCCGGACCGGGCGGCGCTGCGTACCGCCCTCGGCGAGGCCGCCCCGACGACCCGGGTCATCGAGGTCCACGAAGCCTGACCGCCGACGGCAGTGCGAGCCATTGATTTTCCGGCAATCTTGGACAGTTTCCGTTAGCTGCTAACGGAAAGTGGCCGACCACTTCGCCGCGTACCTGTGAATCGCCCTCAGGCCAACGGGGTCGGGTCGGCGGGCAGGGCTGTGGGTTCGGCCGCACGGCGGCCGGCGCGGGCACCGCCGAGCACCACCACCGCCACCCCGGCCAGCAGCAACGCCATCCCCAGCAGCGCGTACGGGCGCGGCAGCTGCCCCAGCCAGGCCCAGCCGAGCACTGCCGCCCCCGGCGCCTCCAGCAGGATCAGCACGCTCACCGTGGTCGCCGGGATCTTCCGCAGGGCGTAGTTGAACATCGAGTGCCCGAGCAGTTGGGCCCCAGCCACCAGGGCCAGGATGGCCAGCCAGGTACGGCCGTCGAAGCCGGTCAGCCGTACGCCGCCGACCAGGCACAGGGCCAGCAGGATCAGCGCGCAGATCCCGTAGCAGATGGTGGTGTAGGTGGTGGTGCTGATGCTGACCCGGGCACGTTCGCCGAAGGCGGTGTAGACGGCGGCGAACATCGCGCCGACCAGCGCCAGCACGTCACCGAGGACGGCCCGGCCGGAGACCCCCACGTCCACCCCGGTGGCGACCGCCGCGCCGCCGACCGCCACCGCGATGCCGATCCACACCACCCGGGGCAGCGGACGCCCCTGGGCGCGGGCGATCAGCCCCTGCCAGACCGGCTGGGTGGCGACCAGGGCGGTGGACGTGGCGACCGAGGTGAGCTGGGCGCTCGGCACCCAGGTCGCGAAGTGCCCGGCGAGGGCGACCCCGGACAGAACGCAGAACAGGCCCTCCCGCCGGCCCGCGCCCACCGTCAGTCTGCGGAACTCGGCGCGGCGTCGGACCAGCGCGAAGGGACTCAGGACGGCCACCGCGAGCAGGTTGCGCCAGAACGCGATGGCCAGCGCGGGGGCGGCGGCGTACGCGATCAGCGGCGCGGACGACGACACGGCGACCACGGCCAGCCCGACCGCGCCGGTGGTCAGCGGGTCCAGGGACGGCCGGGGTGAAGGTGGGGGCACGGGACGTAATCCTCACACGTATGACGGTCAGCACGGAGGGTCATCACTCCGTTACGATCACGCGGGTTCGCGCCGACGACCCTCGACCGCCCGGAGGCGCTCCCCCATGCCCAGCTACCAGGCGGTGCTGTTCGACTTCTTCGGCACCCTGACCCGTTCGGTACAACGCGGTGTCGCGCACGTCGGCACCGCCGAGCTGCTCGGGTGTCCCACCGAGATCTTGACCGAGGTGTTGAACCGCACCTACTACGAGCGGGCCAGCGGCCGGCTCGGCGACGCGGAGGCGACACTGCGCTGGGTGTGCGCCCAGGCCGGCGTACACCCCAGCGACCAGGCCGTACGGGCGGCGGTGGCGTCCCGGCACCGGGCGGTCCGCGCCGACACCTGGCTACGGGCCGACGCGGTGCCGGTGCTGGCGGCTCTGCGCCAGCGCGGCCTGCGCACCGGCGTGATCAGCGACTGTACGCACGAACTGCCGGCCTTCCTGCCGCAGCTCGCGGTCGCCCCCCTGCTCGACGTGCGGGTCTTCTCGGTGCAGGTCGGGCGGTGCAAACCGGACCCGACGCTCTACCTGACGGCCTGCCAGCGGCTCGGGCTCGCGCCGGGCGACTGCCTCTACGTCGGTGACGGCGGCAGCCAGGAGTTGACCGGCGCCGAGCGGGCCGGGATGACAGCCGTCCGGCTCGCCGCACCGGATCTGGCCACGCACATGGTCTTCAACGCCGACCGGGACTGGCGCGGCCCCACGCTCGGCACCCTGGGCGATGTGCTCGCCCTCGTCGACGCCGACGCCACGGTGGCGGGCGTCGGCGGTCGGACCGGCTGATCAACCGATCAGCGGCGGCGGACCCGGTGCAGGCGGAACGGCTTGCGGGTGGCCCGGACCGCCGGAGTCGCCCGAGGTGGCTCGGCCTGCGCGTCGGCCGGTAACTCCGCTCCGGCCAGCGGCGTACCGGCCGGGGCAAGGCGGTTCACAGCGCATCCGTCGGCGGCCCATCGGGCCACCAGGTCAGCGGTCGGACCGGGCGCGTTGAGGCGCTTCGCCGCCACCAGCGGCGCGGCGACGTCCCACGCCTCGGTGCCCGGCTGCAACCGGCTCACCCGGGCCGGCCAGGTGACGATCCGGCCGCCGTGGTCGCCGCGCAGGGTGACCTGGGCCTCGGTCGCGTCGGCGAGACCCGGTGCGGCCTGCTCGCCCGGCCCGCTGACCACCAGCAGCGCGCCCTCCAGCGGGGCGCACCAGAGCGCAAGCGCCGGCCCGCCCGCAACGCTGACCCAGGCCACGGCGGCCTTCTTCATCGCCTCGTCGACCAGTGGGGTGCCCCCGGGGGCGTCCTCGTCCGTCACACCCGCATCCTCCCGCATCGGCGCCTCCGCTCAGCCCACGAACGGCGGCACGGCGATCTCGCCGCGGGCCACCGGCACCACCTGGCCGGCGACCGTCGCGCCGACCGCCACCCCGTTCGCCGCTGTGACGGTGCAGGCCAACGCGGACGGCCGGTTCATCTCCGCGCCCTGACGGACCGCGTACTCCGACCGCCCCTCGCCGGGCAGCAGACCACTCGCCACCAGCCAGACACCGAGGCCGAGCGCCGCCGAACCGGTCGCCGGGTCCTCCGGAACGCCGATCCCCGGCACGAAGACCCGGGCGTGCGCGGTTTGCGCCGCCGCGTCCCAGGAGAAGACGCTGACGTGCGACACCCCGTACCGCTGCGCCGCCGCCGGGTCCACCCGGGCCCGGGCCACCGACTCCGGACGCACCGGCAGGTACGGGAACTCCAGCCCGCAGCCGGCGACCCGTGGCGCGGGCCCGATGTGGTCCCCGGCGACCAGGCCGGCGATCTCCAGCAACGGCTCCGGGTCCAGCTCCGGCCCGAGCGTCGGGGCGCCACCGGTCAGCGTCGCCCCGGACGCGGTCACCTCGATCGGCAGCACACCGGCCCGGCACTCCTGGGTGACCTGCCCCACACCGAACATGCCCCGCCGGCAGGCGGTGACCGCCGCGCCGACGCTGGGGTGACCGGCGAAGGGCAACTCCTCCACCGGAGTGAAGATCCTGGCCCGGTAGGTGACGCCGACCTGGGTCGGCGGCAGCACGAACACCGTCTCGGACAGGTTGAACTCCAACGCGAGCGCCTGCATCTGCTCGGTGGCCAGCGCCTCCGCGCCGAACACCACCGCCAGCGGGTTGCCGGCGAAGGGGCGATCGGTGAAGACGTCCACGATCTCGTAGGCCACTGTCGACATGTTGGTAAACACTAGGCGCTTAGGCTGGTGCCCGTGAGTACGCCGACCCGGGTCTACATCGCCCGTCTCGCCGGAGTCGCCGTCTTCGACCCGAACGGCGACCAGGTGGGCCGGGTTCGTGACGCCGTGGCACGGCTGCGGGCGACGAAACGTCCGCCGGAGGTGGTGGGCCTCGTCGCCGAGATGCCGATGCGTCGTCGGATCTTCCTGTCCATCAACCGGATCACCTCCATCGACGCGGACGCCGTCGTGCTCGGCTCCGGCACCCTCAACCTGCGCCGGTTCGAGAAGCGCCCAAACGAGCTGTTGGTGCTCCAGGAGCTGCTCGACCGGCGGGTGCAACTCGACCCGGGCGGCCAGCCCGGCGCTGTCGTGGACGTCGCGATGGAGTGCACCAGGGGCGGCGAGTGGTCGCTGACCCGTGTCGCCGTACGCGAGCAGACCGGTCGGCTCAGCCGCCGCGGCCACCTGCACCAGGTCGAGTGGGACCGGGTGCGCGGGCTCAGCGGCATCGCCGACAACCGGGGTACGGCGAACCTGCTCGCCGTCCTGGAGGACATGCGCCCCGCCGACCTGGCCAACGCGTTGCAGGATCTGCCCGACGCGCGACGCAACGAGGTCGCGGCCGCGCTGGACGACGAGCGACTGGCCGACGTGCTCAGCGAGCTGCCGGAGCACGACCAGGTGGAGATCCTCGCCGCCCTGGACCGGGAGCGGGCCGCCGACGTCCTGGAGGAGATGGACCCGGACGACGCCGCGGACCTGCTCAACGAACTGCCCCCACCCGAGCAGGACGTGCTGCTGGACCTGATGGAGCCGGACGAGGCCGACCCGGTACGCCAACTGCTGAAGTACACCCCCGGCACGGCGGGCAGTGTGATGACCTCCGAGCCGGTCATCCTCCCGCCGGACGCCACAGTCGCCGAGGCGCTGGCCCGGATCCGGGAGCCACAGCTGTCCCCCGCCGTCGCCGCGCAGGTCTTCGTGACCCGGGCACCGCAGAACACGCCGACCGGCCGTTACCTGGGCATGGTGCACTTCCAGGCCCTGCTGCGCGAACCACCGGCCGATCTGCTGGGCAAGGTGGTGGTCAACGACATCGACCCGCTGCGCCCCACCACGCCACTGCCGGAGATCACCCGCCGGATGGCCACCTACGACCTGGTCGCCATGCCGGTGATCGATCGCAACAACCGGCTGGTCGGCGCCGTCACGGTCGACGACGTGCTGGACCACTCGCTGCCCCGGGACTGGCGGGACCGCGACGCCCTGGCCGCCCCGGGCACCACCGACCCTGCGCTGGACGGCGCGGATGGCTGAGCAGCGGCGGAACGAACGGCTCGACCAGCCGCGCGAGCCCCGGGGCGTCAAGCTGCCCCGGTTCGACGCGGAGGCGTTCGGTCGGTGGTCCGAGGGCATCGCCCGGGGCATGGGCACCGCGAACTTCATCGTCGTCATGACTGTGGTGATCGCGATCTGGTTCGCCTGGAACACCCTGGCCCCGGCGAACCTGCGCTTCGACCCGTACACCTTCACGTTTTTGACCCTGGTGCTGTCGTTGCAGGCCAGCTACGCGGCCCCGCTGATCCTGCTGGCCCAGAACCGGCAGGCCGACCGGGACCGGGTGGCCCTGGAGGAGGACCGGCGGCGAGCCACCGCGCAGAAGGCGGACACCGAGTACCTGGCCCGGGAGATCGCGGCCCTGCGGATCGCCCTGGGTGAGGTGGCCACCCGTGACTTCCTCCGCTCCGAGCTGGCCCGGCTGGCCGAGGAACTGGACGAGATGGGGCAACGCCGGCAGCGACTGGAGCGCCGCCAGCAGGAGAAGGACAGCCGACAGGAGCGACGTGGCCAGCGGCCGACCGACGGTGTCGGCCTGGAGGAACCCCGCGACGACCTGGACGGCGACTTCACCCGGGACGCCCGGCCGGACGGCACCGGCCCGCGCCGGTCAGAGAGCTGACCGACGGGTCATCGATTGGCTCACACCGCCCCGGGCAGCGGCGGCAACGGATGCCCCGCGACGTAGCATTGCGGGCATGTCAGCACCAGTGAGCACCGTCGAGGACGCGATCCAGGCCGCCCTGGCCACCGTCAACGACCCGGAGATCCGCCGGCCCATCACCGAGCTGGGCATGGTCCGCTCCGCCACGATCGGTGCCAGCGGCGTGGTCCGCGTCGAGCTGCTGCTCACAGTCGCCGGCTGCCCGCTGAAGGACAAGCTGCGTACGGACATCACCGCCGCCGTCGCCGCGGTGCCCGGCGTCACCGGCGTGGAGATCGACTTTGGGGTGATGACCCCCGAGCAGCGGCAGTCGTTGCAGTCGCAGCTGCGCGGCGGTGGCGCCACCGAGGAGCCGGTCATCCCGTTCGCCCAGCCCGGCTCGCGCACCCGCGTGTACGCGGTGGCCAGCGGCAAGGGCGGCGTCGGCAAGTCCAGCGTCACCGTCAACCTGGCGGCGGCGCTCGCCGCCCGTGGGCTCTCCGTCGGGGTCGTCGACGCCGACATCTACGGCCACTCGGTGCCCCGGATGCTCGGCACTGAGGCGCGGCCCACCCGCGTCGAAGACATGATCATGCCGCCGCAGTCGCACGGCGTGAAGGTGATCTCCATTGGCATGTTCACGTCGGGCAACGCCGCCGTCGTGTGGCGCGGCCCGATGCTGCACCGGGCACTGCAGCAGTTCCTGGCCGACGTCTACTGGGGCGACCTGGACGTGCTCCTGCTCGACCTGCCGCCGGGCACTGGTGACGTGGCCATCTCGCTGGCCCAGTTGCTGCCCAACTCGGAGATCCTGATCGTCACCACCCCGCAGACGGCCGCCGCGGAGGTGGCGGAGCGGGCCGGAGCGATCGCCCTGCAGACCCACCAGCGGGTGGTCGGCGTCATCGAGAACATGTCCTGGCTGGAGCTGCCGGACGGCTCCCGGATGGAGATCTTCGGCGCCGGCGGTGGTGAGGCGGTTGCCGAGTCGCTGAGCCGGACCATCGGCGCCCAGGTGCCGCTGCTCGGTCAGATCCCACTGGACACCCGGGTCCGCGAGGCCGGCGATGCCGGCAACCCGATCGTGCTGGCCGAGCCGGAGTCCCCGGCCGCGCAGGCGCTCGGCACGATCGCCGACCGGCTCGCCCTGCGCCGTGAGTCACTGCTCGGCAAGCCACTCGGCCTCAAGCCCGCTGGCCGCTGACCACCTGGAACACCGTCAGCCCGTCGGCCACTGCTGGCCGGCGGGCTGAGTCGCGTCGGTGGATGGTCCGGCCAGGCCGCCGCGAGTGACCGGCATGATCAACTCGGGTTTCAGGGAGTCGGCCCTTTGACCGGCGTGGAATGCCGCGACTTCCGGAAACCCGAGCTGATCAAAGGCGACGCCGGGCCCAGGCGGGCACGATCCAGCCGAGCGGTGGGTCGGCCGCCTTCCCAGGGGCAGGGGTACGGGTCGGTCAGGTGGCGTCGTCGTAGCTGACGCGGGGGGCCGGAGCCGAGGGGCTGCTGGTGGCCGCGCCGGACCGGGCCTCGCTCGACCGCAGGTCGGCGGCGTTGGCCACGTCCTTCAGGTCGTTGTGCACGCCGCTGACGTCCGCGCGCAGGTTGTCGTAGACGCCCTGCAACGGCTTGCGGATCGCTGCCTCGTCCTCCTCGCTGAGGAGGTGCTTGCGGATGAACGCCTTCGGGTGCAGGTCTTCCAGTTGGATGTCGGTGCCCAGCTCACGGCTCAGGTCGCCGGTGGCGTTGCGGGCCATGTTGCGCAGGTTGCGCACCAACCGCAGGCCGTCGGTGATCACGGCGGGGAGCCGGTCGCCGAAGATCAACAGCGCCAGGAGCAGCAGCGCACCGATTTCCCACCAGTTCAGGTTGTCGAGCATTCCGCGGGCCTCCTCTCGGCGTCAGCAGCAAGACTACGCACGGCGGACGGCTTTCGGGCAGGGGGTGCGCCGCTGTTCGTCTCGCTTCCGCGGTGAATCACTTCGCGTCCGCGGCGAGAGTTACCGAGGTGTTCTGCCGGGCGGAACCCCGCCGATACTCGACTGTCACGACCGAGCCCGGCGCGTACTTGCGAACCAACGCGGTCAGATCCGTCGGCTCGGTCATCGGCCGCCCGTTGATCTTGAGGATCACGTCGCCGACCTTCAGTCCTGCGCCGTCAGCGGGGCCGGACGGCTCCACCTCGGCCAGCCGCAGGCCGCCCCCGACAACCCCGGTCGGGCCGTCCGCCCGGGCGCCGATCACCGTACGCCGGGCCTTGCCGGTGCCGATGATGTCCTGGGTCACCCGCTTGGCCTGGTTGATCGGGATGGCGAAGGCGAGCCCGATATTGCCCGCCTCCTGCCCCTCGGCGACAAGTGACTTGATGGTGGAGTTAACTCCGACCACCCGGCCGGCGCCGTCGACAAGTGGGCCGCCCGAGTTGCCGTGGTTGACCGCGGCGTCGGTCTGGATGGCGGCGTAGTAACGCACCGGGCCGCCCGGCTCGCCGGCCTGCATCGTCCGGTCCAGCGCACTCACGATGCCGGCAGTGACCGTGTTGGCCAGCGACAACGGCGAGCCGATGGCGAGCACGGGGTCACCGACCGCCAGCGCGTCGGAGTCGCCGAACTCCACGGGTCGCAACCCCTGACGGCTCACCTTGATCACCGCGATGTCCGACTCCGCGTCCTGACCGACGATGGTCGCCGGTGCGGTGCTGCCGTCGTTGAAGACCACCGAGGCCTTACCGGTGCCGCCGGCCACCACATGATCATTGGTGATCACATGACCGTCGGCGCTGGCGATGAACCCGGAACCCTCACTGGTCCCGCCGAGGCTGCTCACCCGTACGGTGACCACGCTGGGCAGGACCCGTTCGGCGACCCCGGCCAGCGACTCCGGCTTGCGCTGCGCCAGCGCCGGCACCTCAGCGGGCGCAGCACCGAGGACCGCCGCACCAGCGCCGCCGCGCACCGCGAACGCGTAGCCCAACGCACCGCCGAGGGTGCCGGCCAGCAGCGCGGTGATCACGGGAATGAGCAACAGGTGGCGCAGTGTCGGCCGGCCCGGCGCGTCGGGGTCGCTGACCGGCTCGGGCTCGGTGCCGGGAGCCACCACCCCGGGCACCACCACAGCCGCCGGGGCCGCCGGGTCGCGCCAGGGGTCGGCGAGCGCGTCCGACCACCAGGCCGACGCCTCGGCCGAGTTGGGCCCGCCCGCAGCCGAGTTGGGCCAGCCCGGTGTCGGGCCACCGGAAGACGCCGGCCAGGCCGCTGTGGGCGCGCCGGAAGACGCCGGCCACCCCGGTGTGGGCGCGCCGCCTGGCGAGGCGAGGGGCGTGCCATCAGCCCCCGGCATGCTCGGCGGCCCCACCGACGGGGCTCCTGCCCCGGGCGGTCGCGCCGGAGCCGGAGTCTCACCGCCCCGGCGCCAGTCCCAGCCGTCGGTCACGTCGGTGCCTCCCAGTCCGTCCCCGGATCCCGCGCCGCGTCGCCCGGCCACTGGCCGGTCTGGTCGCGGCTGACGGGATACCGCCTCCAGGATTGCACGGATGGACGCGGTGCAGTCAGCGGTTGCCCCGTGATCGCTTCCGGCGGAGGCGCGGCTGCGCCCCACAACGGTCGCCTCTACGCTCACAGTGCCAACCCGCCCCCGCACCACGCACCGCCCCCGGAGGTGCTCCATCGCCACGGCCGCCGGTTCCGGCAGTTCGACGACACAGGCCCAGCACTTCGCCGAGTCGTACGTCACCGAGGATCTCGTTCTGCGTACCGCCCGCAGCCTGGCCCGGGAGGTGGGCCTCGACGCGGTCACCCCCGGCGCGGGGGCGGCGCTGCGACTGCTGGCCGCCGCCGGCAACGCCCGTGCGGTGGTGGAGATCGGCACCGGCACCGGGGTCAGCGGCGTCTGGTTGCTGCGCGGCATGCGCGTCGACGGCGTGCTCACCACCATCGACGTGGAGGTGGAGCACCAGCGGATCGCCAGGCGAATCTTCGCCGAGGCGGGTTTCGCGGCCGGGCGTACCCGGATCATCACCGGTCGGGCGCTCGACGTGCTGCCCCGGCTCGCCGACGGTGCCTACGACCTGGTCTTCGTGGACGCGGAGGCGACCGGCTTCCACGCCTGCGTGGAGGCGGCGCTGCGGCTGTTGCGCCCGGGGGGCGTGCTGGCGCTCAACGGTGTGCTGGCCAGCGACCGGATCGGCGACCCGTCCGCCCGGGACGCGGAGACGGTGACGGTTCGCGAAACGATCAAGGCGGTCCGGGAGTCGGAGCACTGGATCCCCGCGCTGCTTCCGGTCGGGCATGGGCTACTCGCCGCTGTGAAGTGCTGATTCGCGCGCAGGACGGGTCAGAGCCTCGGTCGCGCCGAGGCTCTGACCCACGCCCTAGTTGACGTCGGCGAGCCAGCGCAGCAACGAGCGGACGCCCCAGCCGGTGGCGCCACGGCTGACCTCGGCCTGGTCGCCGTCGGCCCAGGACGGGGCGGACATGTCCAGGTGCAGCCAGCGGTCGCGTAGTTCGCCGGTGAACTCGCGCAGGTAGAGCGCGGCCAGCACCGAGCCCGCACCCTGGGTGGGTGCGCTGTAGAGGTCGGCGATCTCGCTGCCGAGGTACTCCACATAGTCGGTGTGCAGCGGCATCCGCCACGCCGACTCGCCGGCCGCCTCGGCGGCAGCCAGCACGCCGTCGGCCAGTTCGTCGTTCTCGCTGTACAGGGCGGCGGTGCGCTTGCCCAGCGCCACCGAGTTCGCGCCGGTGAGCGTGGCCAGGTCGAGCAACAGGTCCGGCTTGAGCTGCTGCACCGCGTACGCCAGCGCGTCGGCGAGGACCAGCCGACCCTCGGCGTCGGAGTTCGTCGTCTCGCTGGTCGTACCGCCGTAGTGCCGGATCACGTCGCCGGGGCGGAACGCCGAGCCGCTGACCATGTTCTCGGCCAGCGGGGCCAACGTGGTGATCCGGACCGGCAGCCGCAGCGCGGCGGCGCCCAGTGTGGCGGCGACGACAGCGGCCGCGCCGGCCATGTCCTTGCGCATCAGCTTCATCGACGCCACCGGCTTGATCGAGATGCCGCCGGTGTCGAAGGTGATGCCCTTGCCGATCAGCACCACGTGGGTGCGCGCGTTGGCGGGGTGCCAGTCCAGTTCGACCAGCCGTGGTCCGCTGGCGGAGCCACCGCCCACGGCGAGGATCCCGCCGAAGCCCTCGGTGGTCAGCTCGGCCGGGCCACGGACCCGCAGTCGCAGGTCCGGAAGGTCGGCTGCGGCGGAGGCCACCTGGTCGGCGAACCACTGCGGGGTCTTCACCGACGAGGGAGTGTTTGTCAGGTCCCGGGCGAGATGGGTCATCGCGGCGGTGGTTCGGGCCGTGGCGACGGTGTCCTCGTACCCGGTGGGGTCGTCGAGCAGCAGGTCGACGCCGCTGAGCGCCGGTCGGTCACCGGCCTCGGTGAGTCGGAACCGGTACGGGGCGAGCAGCAGCCCCTCGGTCAGCCCGCGAACCGCGGCCGGGGTGACCTCGGCCGGAAGCGCGATGGTGATATGCGTCTCAGCCGAAGCTGAGCGGGCCAGTGCCGCGCCGGCCGTCCGCCAGGCCGCCTCGTCGCCGTCACCGATGCCGAGCAGCAGCAGTCGGCCGGGGGTACGTCCGGGGCGCAGCTGGGTGTGGATCTCGCCGGCCCGGCCGGTCAGCCGGGCCGCCGACGCCAGCGCGGCCGCCTCGTCGGCAGTGCCGTCCGGGCCCGCCACGGCGGTCGGCACCGGCTCGGCAGAGGTGTCACCCTCCGCCGTCGAATCGGCGGAGCGGACGGGCAGGACGAGGACGTCGAGCCGGTCGGGCTCGGCGATCAGACGAATGGCGAGCACGCGGAACCGTACCTCCAGGAAAGTGTCGCGGGCCGACGGCGAACCCACCTGCCCGCAGCGTTGAAGACCCTGAGCCACCGGTGATTCCGGTGGCTCAGGGCCTGAAGAACGTTCCGGGCGGCGTGAGCCGCCCGGAGCACTCCTTACTCAGCCGGCCGCTGCCTTCAGTGCGTCACCGAGCGCGTTGGCCTCGTCGGGAGTCATCTCGACGACGAGCCGGCCACCGCCCTCCAGCGGGACCCGCATGACGATGCCCCGCCCCTCCTTGGTGACTTCCAGCGGACCGTCGCCCGTCCGCGGCTTCATCGCCGCCATGTTGTCTCCCCTCAGACCTACACCAGGGTCGGTGGGTTGCCCCACAGCCACTTCGTCACGACCACCCGCAACGGTCGCGGGGGTGTCGACTGACGATTTTCCCTGATGAACACCGCCGGACCCAAACCGGAGCAGCATTGATGTAACAGCATCTAGCTTATCTTGAGAAGGCCTGTCACAATGTGCGGTCATGCAGGCACGGTCGGCACTCTTCGACCTGTACGGCGACCACCTCCGTCCGAGGGGTGGCCGGGCACCGGTTGCTGCCCTGGTCAAGCTACTGGCGCCGCTGGGAATCGCACCGCCAGCAGTTCGCACCGCCGTCTCCCGGATGGTGCGTCAAGGCTGGCTCGAGCCCCTCCGGTTGGTCTCCGGACCGGGATATTCGATCACACCGAAAGCTGCCCGCCGACTCGACGAGGCAGCTGCCCGGATCTACCGGACCGGCCGGGTCACCTGGGACGGCCGATTCGATCTGCTGGTGTTGGAGGCCCCGGGCTCCCGACGGGACCGCCAGCGGCTCGCCGCCAACCTGAGCTTCCTCGGCTACGGGACGCTCGACGAGCAGACCTGGGTCGCCACCCGCCCCGCCGAGGACGTCGACCTGCTCCTCGCCGAGACCGGCATCCGCTTCGAGCGGTTCACCGCCTCGCACTTCTCCGGCACCCCCGGCGCGATGGGCGTGGTCCGGCGCGCCTGGAACCTGGCCGAGATCGGCCGCGCCTACGAGCGGTTCGTCGCGGACCAGCGCCCGCTGCTCGCCGCTGTCACGGTACGCAGCAGCGACGAGGAGGCGTACGCGACGCGGTTCCGCCTCGTGCACGCCTGGCGTACGTTCCTCTTCCAGGATCCGCAACTGCCCCCGGCGCTGCTGCCCGAGCGGTGGCCCGGCACCGCCGCTGCCAGTTTCTTCGACCGGCACGCAGCCCGCCTGCGCCCGGCCGCCGACCGGTACGTCGAACAGTGCCTCGACGCCGGCAACCGCATCGTCCGACAGAAGGGTCGTTAGACACGTGACCGAGCCGCTGCTGGTCGACCGGACCGATGCCGTCGTCACCCTCACGCTGAACCGGCCGAACGCGATGAACGCGCTCGACGTGGCGCTCAAGGAGGCGCTGCGGGACGCCCTCGCGGAGTTGGAGACCGACAGGTCCTGCCGCGCTGTCGTCCTGGCCGGGGCCGGCGGATCGTTCAGCGCCGGGCAGGACCTGCGCGAGCACGTGGCCACCCTGGAAAACTCCGCCAACGACCCGCTGGGCACCGTGCGGGCGCACTACAACCCGATCGCCGCCCGGCTCGCCAACCTGCCCAAGCCGGTGATCGCCGCGGTCCGTGGGATGGCCGCCGGGGCCGGCGCGTCGCTGGCGTTCCTGGCCGACATCCGCATCGGCGGCCCGTCCACAAGCTTCCTGATGGCCTTCGCCAAGGTCGGTCTCGCCGCCGACACCGGCGCCTCCTGGACGTTGCCCCGACTGGTCGGGCACGCCAAGGCGGTGGAGCTGCTGATGCTGGCCGAGCCGGTCCGCGCCGAGGAGGCCTGCCGGGTGGGCCTGCTCAACAGGTTGACGGACGACGACGAGCAGGTGCTGCCCGTCGCCCAGGAGTTGGCCGCCCGCCTCGCCGCCGGCCCGACCGTCGCCTACGGGGCGATCAAGCGCCAGCTCTCCATCGCCGACGCCGGCACCCTCGCCGACGCCCTCGCCGCCGAGGCGCAGGCCCAGTCGATCTGCGGTGCCACCGCCGACCACCGATCGGCCACCCTCGCCTTCGTCGGCAAGCAGAAACCGGTCTTCGAGGGACGCTGAACGCGATCCGGACGCCTCCCTTACCGTCCTCGAACACGGGCCGCCTAGCGTCGGCGGGCATGAGCGATCGTGAAGCGGTGGCGCACCTGCTGCGCCGGGCCACCTTCGGGCCGACCGCCGACGAAGTGGACGCGGCCGAACGGGCCGGGCCGGCGGCAACAGTGGACCGGCTTCTCACCCAGCCGGCGACGGACCGGGGCGCGGCTGCCACACCGACCCCGACGCTGCCCCCCGACCCGTACGCCGAGCTGACCAAGGACTCCACCCGCGAGCAGCGGCAGCAGGCCAACGCGGAGCGCCGCAAGCAACTCCAGCGGGTCACCGAGTGGTGGCTGAACCGGATGGTGGCCGCCGAGGACGGGCTGACCGAGAAGTTGCTGTTCTTCTGGCACGGGCACTGGGCAACCAGCGCGCAGAAGGTCAAGTCGGCGCGGCTGATGGTGGGCCAGTTGGAGACGCTGCGCCGGCACGGCCGTGGACCGCTGGGCCCGCTGGTCGCCGCGATGGTGCGCGACCCCGCCCTGATCGTCTGGCTGGACGGGCAGAAGAACACCCGCAAGGCACCGAACGAGAACCTGGCCCGCGAGCTGATGGAGCTGTTCACCCTCGGCATCGGCGCCTACAGCGAGGCCGACGTGAAGGCGGGCGCGCGGGCGTTGACCGGCTGGGTGGTCGACCGCCGTACCGGGGTGGCCCGCTTCGAGCCCAAGCGGCACGACCCCGGCGAGAAGAACATCCTCGGGCAGAGCGGCCGGTTCGACGCCGAGGCGTACGCCGGTCTGCTGACGGCCCAACCGGCGGCGGCGACCTTCGTGGCCGGTCGGCTCTGGTTCCGCTACGCCGGCCCCGAGACCCCGGCGCCGGAGGGTCTGGCCGGCGCGGACACCATCGCGACAGTGCGCGCGATCCTCTCCGCGCCGGCCTTCGCGCAGACCCGGGGCACGCTGGTGAAACAGCCGGTCGAGTGGTTGGTCGGTGCGCTGCGGCAGCTCGGCATCCGACCGTCAGCGCTGCCCGAGCAGCAACGTAAACAACTGCTGGCCGGTCTGAACGCGCTCGACCAGGTGCCGTTGCGTCCACCGAGCGTGGGCGGATGGCCGGCCGGGTCCGCCTGGCTGACCACCTCGTCGTTACAGGCCCGGCTACGGACGGCAGGGGTGCTCGCCGCCGCCACAGCACCATCGGTGCTGGCCCGACTGACCGCAGCGCCCACCGCCGGCCGACCGGACGCGCTGGCCCGACTGCTGGTGGTCGACGCCTGGAGCGGGCGCACCCGCGCCGCTCTCACCCCGCTGGCCGGTGAGCCCCGCAAGCTGCTGGCCGCCGGCCTGGTCAGCCCCGAATACACAGTCAGCTGAGCGGAGGAGTCGACATGGACACAGTGACCCGACGCAGGTTCCTGCTGACCAGCGGAGTTGTCGGCGCTGGCGCGTTGGCCGCCGGGGCCGGCGCGTACAGCCTGCGGGACCTGCTGGACACCAGCGGCGACCGCGACCCGCAGTCCCGCACGCTGGTGCTGGTGACCCTCTACGGCGGCAATGACGGTCTCAACACCGTCATTCCGTACGCCGACCCGGCCTACCGGGCGGCCCGCCCCGAGCTGGCGTACCCGGACGGGGAGGTACGGCGGTTGGACGACGACTTCGGCCTCAACCCGGCACTGGCCGGCCTGCACCAGCGCTGGTCCGGCGGTGGGCTGGCGATCGTGCGCGGGGTCGGCTACCCGAAGCCGGACCGCAGCCACTTCCGGTCGATGGACATCTGGCACACAGCGCAACCGGACCGGCCCGGCAACACCGGCTGGCTCGGGCGGTGGCTGGACCGCGCCGGTGGCGATCCCCGACTGGCGGTCTCCTTCGAGCCGGCGCTGCCGCCGCTGCTGGCCGGGGCCCAGAGCGCCGGTGCGGCAGTGCCGGTGACCGACCGGAAGGCCGCAAAGGGGCTGCCCGCGGCGACACTGACCGCGTTCGCCGCCGCTGAGGCGGGCGAGTCGGCGGCCCGGGGTCGGGCCGCCGCCTGCTTCGCCGACCTGCGGTCGGTGGACGAGATGATCCGCCAGGTACGCGACTCCGCCGACCCGGACACGGCGGACCCGGACAGCGAGCAGGCCCCCGCGACGGCCACCGGCGGGGCCCGCACCCCACTGGACGCGCAGCTCGACCTGGTCGCACAGTGCGTCGAGGCGGGAGTGTCCACCCGGGTCTTCTCGGTGTCGTTGGGTGGCTTCGACACGCACGCCGACGAGAAGCAGTTGCAGGCAGTGCTGCTGGGTCAGCTGGACCGGGCGTTGACCGGGTTCGCCGACCGGATGAGTCGCACCGAGGCGGGCCGGAAGGTGGTGGTGGCGGTCTACTCCGAGTTCGGCCGTCGGGTACGGGCCAACGCCTCGGACGGCACCGACCACGGCACCGCCTCGGACGTGCTGCTGCTCGGCGCGGGCGTCCGGGGCGGCTGGCACGGCGCACCACCGAGCCTCACCGACCTCGACGACGGCGACCTGAAATACACCACCGACTTCCGTGACGTCTACGCCACGCTGCTGGAGCGTGTGCTGGACACCGACCCGGGTCCGGTCCTCGCCGACTGGCGGGGACGAGTGGAGAAGCTGTTCTAGGGCGTGTGTCGATGCCCCTGGCCGGCCTGCGGCGGGCCCAGACGACGGCCGGCCGCGTTGGAGGTTGGCCCGGATACAACACCGGTATCCGGGCCAACCTCCGCCTTGCCGAACCGCCGCCTGGACTCCGCCTCGGCTCGACCGAGGACTTCGACACACGCCCTAGTCGTCCTCTTCCGGGTCCTGGTTGGCCTGCTCGCCCAGCACGAACGCCTGCATGGCCAGCTCGTCGCCGGCCGGCGAGACAAAGGCGGGCAGCTCACGGGGGCCCAGCTCCTGCACGTAGGACCAGAACAGCCGAACCGCCTCGGCCGGCGTGCCGGCCTCGATCGGCAGGTCGAGGCTGACCAGCCAGGTGCGCCGCGCCGGGGGCGGGCCGAGCTGGTCGGCCAGCGCCCGGAAGGCCGCCGGCTCCACAGCGGTGACCTGATCGTCGAGCGTCAGCAGGTCGGCCGGCACCGGTTCGTCGAAGGCCCGCCGGGTGTACGCGACGACGAGCGTGCCCGGCTCGACCGGTGACTGCGGGTCGTCCGGGTCTTCGCGGTGGCGTCGACCCCGCGCGGTGACCCGGCCGAGGGCCACCAGCCGTGGCGGCGATGCGACCAGCACTGCCACCTGGTCGCCATGCCCTGGCCGGGCGACGTCGGTGAGCCCGGTCAGCTCCAGCGTGTCGTGGTGCACGAGCCGCTCGGCCTCGTACCGTTCGGCGGGCAGCAGCACCGCCCAGGTGCCCACCCCGTCGGCGTTGCCGGCCGCACCGGCCCGGTGCGCGGTCTCGGTCGTCATGCCTGCCATCTCATCACGCCGCCGGTGCAAGGGTGACGTGACAGCCGACGATGTGATCGTCGACCATCCCGGTGGCCTGCATCAGCGCGTACGCGGTGGTCGGGCCGACGAACCGGAAGCCGCGCTTCTTGAGTGCCTTGGCCATCGCCGTCGACTCCGCGGTGATCGGTGCCAGCTCGGCGAACGAGGCGGGGCGAGTTGGCCGGGGCTCCGGCGCGAAGGACCAGAGCAGCGCCGACAGGCCCTCCGGGAGTTCCAGTGCGGCACGGGCGTTGGCGATCGCCGCCTCGATCTTGGCCCGGTTACGGACGATGCCGGCGTCGGCGAGCAGCCGGGTCACGTCGGCGTCGTCGTAGCGGGCGACGGTCGGGATGTGGAAGTCGTCGAACGCCAGTCGGAACGCCGGACGCTTGCGCAGGATGGTCAGCCAGGACAACCCGGACTGGAACGCCTCCAGCGTCATCCGCTCGTAGAGCGCGTCGTCGCCGCGCAGCGGCCGCCCCCACTCGGTGTCGTGGTAGATGGCGTAGTCGGGGGTGCTCGACCCCCAGGCGCAACGAGCCAGCCCGTCGGCACCGATCACCAGGTCAGTCACCCCGTACACGCTAGGGCATCCGTCCGACACCCCATTGCCACCGGCCGCCCGGCTGCCTATGGTGCTTGTTACCGACCGGTAGGTCGGGGTCACCCGACGGTGCGCCCCGACCGGTGACGGCGAGCGGAGGCCGCACGGTGAAGGAGTTCCCGGACGTCATCGCCTGGTCGATCCCGGCCTTCGTGCTGCTCATCGTGCTGGAGCGGGTCTCCTACCTGCTGCACCGCGACGACGACGAGGTCGGCTACGGCGGCGCCGACACCGCTACCAGCATGGCGATGGGCCTGGGCAGCATCTTCGCCGACCTGCTCTGGAAGGTGCCGATCGCCGCCGCGTACGCGCTGCTCTACGCGCTCACCCCGCTGCGGGTCGCCGAGCTCTGGTGGACCTGGCCGCTGATCCTGCTCGGGCAGGACTTCTGCTACTACTGGTCGCACCGCGGCCACCACGTGATCCGCATCCTCTGGGCCTCACACGTGGTGCACCACTCGTCGCAGCGGTTCAACCTCTCCACCGCGCTGCGCCAGCCGTGGACCGGCCTGACCAGTTGGGTGTTCTACATCCCGCTGATAGTGGCCGGCGTCCACCCGGCCGTTGTCGCGTTCTGCGGCTCGGTCAACCTGCTCTACCAGTTCTGGATCCACACCGAGCGGATCGACAAGATGCCGCGCTGGTACGAGGCGGTGTTCAACACCCCGTCGCACCACCGGGTGCACCACGCGTCGCAGGGCAGCTACCTGGACCGCAACTTCGGCGGCATCCTGATCGTCTGGGACCGGCTCTTCACGTCGTTCGCGCCGGAAGGGGAACGTTGCGTGTACGGCCTGACCAAGAACGTCGGCAGCTACAACCCGGGCCGGGTGGCCTTCCACGAGTACGCCTCGATCGCCCGGGACCTGCGCGCCGCGGTGACCTGGCGGCACCGGGTCGGGCACCTCTTCCGCGCACCGGGTTGGCAGCCGGCACCGGGCTCACCGGTCAGGGGAGCCGGCCCTGCTCGACCAGGCGGGCGAACCTCTTCAGCGCCTGGGTGAGGCCGAGCTTGGAGCCGGGCCAGAGCACCGGCCACGCCAGTCGACCGGCCGGACCGCCCGGCAGGTGGAACCACTCGTGCCAGACGACCTGGGTGCGGTCCCGGTCCAGTTGGGTGCAGCGCAGCACCCCCGGGCCGCGCAGCAGCTGGCCGTGGTGCACGACGCCGATCTCGTACGGCTCGTCGACCCGGACCACCCGCATCTCGTCGCGCAGTGTCGCCCGGCCGAGCGCGGTCACCGCCTCGATCCGGCTGCCCTCGCGCCCGTCGCCCTCGACCACCCGCACGCGGGTGAACGGAATCCAGTCGGACTGGCGTTCCCAGGCGAGCAGCGCGGCGAACACCCGCTCCGCCGGGGCCTCGACGATCACCGTGGCGGTCACCTCACCCGCGCCGGGTCGGGCCGCCTCGCGAAGATCGTCAGCGCCCTCCGGCTCGGTCACGCCGACTCCGACCGAACCACCGCGTCGCGCTGCTCGGTGCCGGGCGTCTGCTCACGATCGGCCGACTCGTCGTCTGCGGGCGCGGCGGCGGGCGCCACCCCGTCGGAATCCGCCGGGGACGAACTGGCGGCGGGTAACGGGCCGGGAGTCGTCGAGCCGACCGGGGCTGAGCCTGCCTCGCCGGTCAACGGCGCATCCTCGCCCGACTCCGGTGCCTCGCCCGGCTCGGCCGCGTTCGCGGTGGTCACCTTGCTGGCGGACTGCTCGCGGGCCTGCCGCAGCACGTCCGCGTCGTCGGTGCGCCCCTCACGCAAGGCGATGACCTCCGACTCCAGTACGCCGATCAGCTCGGACTTGTAACCGATGTCGTAGGCGGCACGGCGCAACGTCTGATCGACCTGGTCCATCCGGTACCCGCGCAAGCCGGTGTCGAAACGGACCGCCCCCACGTCGGATTCGCGCAGGGGGCGGGTGCCCGGCAACGCCACGGCCTGCGAATCCGGCTCGGCCGGCACCAGGCCGGGATCACGCCCACTGACCAGCACCGTCACGCCGAATATCACCGCCGCGACGGTCAACGCCACGACCAGGAGGAGCAGAAGCTGACCCATGTACTGATCGTGGCATGGCAGCCGGCCGGGAGCGACCCCGCCACCCGCCTCGATCACGATCGGTGCCGACGCCCGCCCGGAATCGTGGACGGGCGACCGACTAGCGTCGGGACCGGCCGGCGCGGCGGCGACGGCGCGAACTTCCAGGAGGCGGGCATGGCCGGGGCGCTTCGGCTGGGTGGGCGCACGTTCGCCCCCGGCGAGCTGGTGGTGATGGCGATCATCAACCGCACGCCGGACTCGTTCTTCGACCGCGGGGCCACCTACGCCGCCGACAGCGCGTTGCGCGCCGTGGAGCGGGCGGTGGACGAGGGCGCGGCCATCATCGACATCGGCGGCGTCAAGGCCGGCCCCGGCGCGGACGTGGACGTCGCCGAGGAGATCCGGCGCACGGTGGACACCATCGCCGCCGTCCGAGCCGCGTTTCCCGAGGTGGTGATCTCCATCGACACCTGGCGCGCCGAGGTGGCGACGGAGGCCGTGGCGGCCGGGGCCGACCTCCTCAACGACACCTGGTCGGGCGTCGACCCGGCGTTGGTCCGGGTGGCCGCCCGGACCGGCGCCGGTCTGGTCTGTTCGCACGCCGGCGGACTGACGCCGCGGACCAGGCCGCACCGGGTCGCCTTCACCGACGTCGTCGCCGACGTGGTCGCGACGGTGACCGGGCTCGCCGAGCGCGCTGTAGCGGCAGGGGTACGCCCCGACGGCATCCTCATCGACCCGGCGCACGACTTCGGCAAGAACACCCGGCACTCGCTGGAGATCACCCGCCGACTGGACGAGCTGACCACTACCGGCTGGCCGGTGCTGGTGGCGCTCTCCAACAAGGACTTCATCGGTGAGACGTTGGGGCTGCCGGTGGCCGAACGGCTGGAGGGGACGCTCGCCGCGACGGCCGTCTCGGCCTGGTTGGGTGCCCGGGTCTTCCGGGCCCACCAGGTCGGCCCGACCCGCCGGGTGCTGGACATGGTGGCCTCGATACGGGGCGACCGCCCGCCCACTGCCACCCGCCGGGGGCTCGCCTGACCGGTCGTCGCCGTAACCGCCAGCGAACGGGCGGTCGGACCGACACGATCGCCGGAGGCAGTGGCGCTCAGGTCCAGCGGAGGATGTTCCTACGCCAGGCGTAGAGGATTCCCAACGCGAGCACGGCCACGAACACCGCCATCTCCACCACCGTCACCAGACCGAAGCCCGGCCGGTCGAAGACCACCGCCCAGGGGAAGAGGAACACCGCCTCGACAGCGAACAGCACGTAGAGGTAGGCGTACACGTAGTAGCGGATCTGCATCTGCGCCCAGTCGGCACCGACCGGGTCGAGCCCGCACTCGTAACTGGCCCGCTTGCCCGGCGGGTCGGCTGGACGCGCCGGGCGTAACACCCGGTTGGCCGAGAACGCCGTAACGAAGAAGAGAACGCTGGCGAGCAGCAGGAGCCCGAGCGTCGCGTACGAGCCCAGGTATCCGTTCACAGTCGGCAGCCTACCGTCCACCCGGACGGGCCGTCCCAAACACGTTACGGATTTGTTTCCAGATGGGACTAGTGCACCGGGGCAACTGTTACCGAATATTGGACACCCACCCATGTCACCGGAGGACAGATGGCCCGCGTGAAGGCATCGCCCGGTAACCGGGCGGAGGGGCGACGTTCCACGCCCCTGCTGGCGACCGCGCTCGCGCTCGGCCTGCTCACGGCGCTCGCCGTGGGGCCGGCCTGGGCCAACGCGGCCGCACCGGACGCGGACCCGGTCGCGACGACTGCCGAGCCGGTCAACGAGCCGGGAGGCGAGGGGCCCCCGACCACACCGGCGGACGAGCCCACCCCCACCGAAGACCCGGGCGGTGAACCGGAGCCGACCGAACCGGCACCGGAGACCGCCGCGCCACCACCGGAGACGACGCCACCGGCGCCGGTGACCACCGCCCCGGAGGTCCCGCCGCCCGCGCCGACCACCAGCGCGCCCGCGCCGGGCGGCACCACCCGACCGCCCACCCCGGTGCCACCGACGGCGCCTCCGGCCCCGCCAACACCGCCGGCGCCGACGGTCCGCCCGCCCGCCCCGGGTTCGGCGCCGCCGCCGCAGAGCCCGCTGGGCGTGCAGGTCACCACCGGCGACGTCACCCTCACCGAGGCGTACTGGAACACGGCGAGCACGGCCGCCACCCTCCAGGTCACAGTGCACAACACCGGCACCACGACGGAGCAGATCCGACTCTCGTACACGCTGCCCTCCGGGCTGACCGACGCCGGCACGAAGGGTTGCGCCGCCGCCGGTGGTGGGACGTACCGATGCGGTGCCTGGACCGCCGGAGCGGGCGTCCGGTTCAGCACCGTGCTGCGGCTACGGGTCGCTGGCACAGCGTGGAAGCAGATGCCGCTCAGCGGCTCCGTCCAGGTCATTGCGGACGCGCCGGGAGCGGCCGGGGAGGCGACCGACGACCAGGGCTTCGCTGTGCTCTTCCCAGCAGGCCCGCCGGTGCCCGGGATCGCGCTCGCCGCCAACGAGGTGGCCTTCGACATCAGCGGCGGCCCGAGCACCCTCACGCTCCGGCTGGGCAACACCGGCGCGGTGGACGCCGCCGGCCGGGTCGAGGTCGTCCTGCCGGCCGGGGTGACAGTGCCGACCCCACCGCTCGGCTGCGTGGCTGTCGACCCGACGCGTACCCGCTGCGACGCCGGCCTGGTGCTGGCGGGCACTACCGCAGAGGTGCAGTTGCCGGTGGAGGCGACGCCGCAGGCGCAGCGGGAGGCGCCGCTGTCCGGGGCCGTGATCGGTCAACTCGATCCACACAGCGGCCCGACCCGTCGGGTGCAGATGAGCTTCCGGATCACCTCGGCGGCCGCGCTGGCCACGCCCGTGGTCTCCCCGCCCGCGCCGACCGGCTCACAGGGCGTACTGCCCGCCGGTGCCACCACTGGAGACGGCGGGTTGACCTCGGTGCAGCGCACCGCGGTGATCCTGATCGCGGTCTCCACGCTGCTGGTGGTGCTGGCTCTCACGCTGGCCACGACCTCGCTGCGCCGCCGGCTCGGCGGCCCGCCGCCCGAGCCCACCCCCAACCCCGCCGACTGATCGACTGACGACCCCGGCCCCGCGCGGCCGGGGTCGTCGGCACGAGCCAGTGGTGATCTGAATTACGGCGGGCGGTGCGTAACCCCGCAAACACGGGCATTTCGCACCCCAATCCGGTCCCAGTCGGCGGACCTCCGGGGATGGTTAGGGCTCCCTTAGACGTAGGCTCTCAGGTGAGGAACGACAGCGGCCGGACCAGCCTGGGGCGGTGCGGTGAAGCGTTGCGTCAGGGAGGTTCCGTGGCCGGGCAAGCCCCGCAGTCGCGAACGAAGGTGGCACAGTGACCAAGCAGATCCGTCAACTCGACCGGGTGGTCATCCGGTTCGCCGGTGACTCCGGCGACGGCATGCAGCTGACCGGCGACCGGTTCACCTCGGAGACGGCGCAGCTCGGCAACGACATCTCCACACTGCCAAACTTTCCCGCCGAGATCCGGGCACCCGCCGGCACCCTGCCCGGCGTGTCGAGCTTCCAGGTGCACTTCGCCGACTACGACATCCTCACGCCGGGCGACGCGCCGAACGTGCTGGTGGCGATGAACCCGGCGGCGCTCAAGGCCAACCTGGCCGACCTGCCGCGCGGCGCGGACATCATCGTCAACACCGACGAGTTCACCAAGCGCAACCTCGCCAAGGTCGGTTACCAGACCAGCCCACTGGACGACGACTCGCTGGCCGGTTACGTGGTGCACCCGGTGGCGCTGACCTCGATGACTGTCGGTGCGCTCGCCGCCCACCAGGTGTCCAAGAAGGACGCTGAGCGGTCGAAGAACATGTTCGCGCTCGGCCTGCTCTCCTGGATGTACTCCCGGCCATACGAGTCGACGCTGCGCTTCCTGGAGCGCAAGTTCGCGGCCCGTCCGGAGCTTGTCGCCGCGAACGTCGCCGCCTTCAAGGCCGGTTGGAACTTCGGCGAGACCACCGAGGACTTCGCGGTCCGCTACGAGGTCAAGCCGGCCAAGATGAAGCCGGGCACGTACCGCAACATCACCGGCAACGCGGCGCTCTCACTGGGGTTGGTCGCCGCCGGGGTCCGCTCCGGGCTGCCGGTCTTCCTCGGCGCGTACCCGATCACGCCCGCGTCGGACATCCTGCACGAGCTGAGCAAGCACAAGCGCTTCGGCGTCATCACAGTGCAGGCCGAGGACGAGATCGCCGCCGTCGGCGCCGCGCTGGGGGCCTCCTACGGCGGGTCGCTCGGCGTGACGACCACCAGCGGCCCCGGCGTGGCGCTCAAGAGCGAGACGATCTCCCTAGCCGTGGCGCTGGAGCTGCCGCTGGTGATCGTGGACGTGCAACGCGCCGGCCCGTCGACCGGCATGCCGACCAAGACCGAGCAGGCCGACCTCAACATGGCGCTCTACGGTCGACACGGTGAGGCACCGGTCGCCGTGATCGCGCCCCGGTCACCGTCGGACTGCTTCTTCGCGGCGCTGGAGGCGGCCCGGATAGCGCTCACCTACCGCACCCCGGTGATCCTGCTGTCCGACAACTACGTCGCCAACGGCTCCGAGCCGTGGCTGCTGCCGGACGTGGAGTCGCTGCCCGACCTGCGGGTCGAGTTCGCCACCAAGCCCAACGGCGAGGACGGCACCACCTTCCTGCCCTACCTGCGCGACCCGGAGACCCTGGCCCGACCGTGGGCGATCCCCGGCACCGCTGGCCTGGAGCACCGGATCGGCGGTCTGGAAAAGGCCGACAAGACCGGTGACATCTCCTACGACCCGGCCAACCACGACTTCATGGTGCGCACCCGGGCCGCCCGGATCGAGACGATCCCGGTGCCGGACATCGAGGTGGAGGACCCCGACGGCGACGCCCGGGTCCTGGTCCTCGGCTGGGGCTCGACGTACGGGCCGATCGGCGCGGCGTGCCGCGGGGTCCGCCAGCGGGGCCTCTCCATCGCCCAGGCGCACCTGCGGCACCTGGCACCGATGCCGGCGAACCTCGGTGAGGTGCTCCGCTCGTACGACAAGGTGGTCATCCCGGAGATGAACCTGGGCCAACTGGCCCACGTCATCCGGGCCCGCTACCTGGTCGACGCGATCAGCTACAACCAGGTCCGCGGCCTTCCGTTCACGGCCACCGAGCTGGAGACGACGCTGGAAGAGGTGCTGAAGAATGTCTGAGCCCGTCGCCGTCAAGCTCACCGCGAAGGACTTCAAGTCCGACCAGGAGGTGCGCTGGTGCCCCGGCTGCGGTGACTACGCGATCCTGGCAGCCATCCAGCAGTTCATGCCGGAGCTGAACATCCCCCGGGAGCGCACCGTCTTCGTCTCCGGGATCGGCTGCTCGTCCCGCTTCCCGTACTACATGAACACGTACGGGATGCACTCGATCCACGGTCGGGCCCCGGCGATCGCGACCGGCCTGTCGGTGTCCCGGCCGGACCTGTCGGTCTGGGTGGTCACCGGTGACGGCGACGCGCTCTCCATCGGTGGCAACCACCTGATCCACGCGCTGCGGCGCAACGTCAACCTCAAGATCCTGCTGTTCAACAACCGGATCTACGGTCTGACCAAGGGCCAGTATTCACCGACGTCCGAGGTCGGCAAGATCACCAAGTCGACGCCGGCCGGCTCGGCGGACGCCCCATTCAACCCGCTCTCGCTCGCCCTTGGCGCGGAGGCCAGTTTCGTGGGCCGCACCATCGACTCCGACCGCAAGCACCTCCAGTCGGTGCTGCGGGCCGCCGCGGAGCACGAGGGCTCGGCCTTCGTGGAGATCTACCAGAACTGCAACATCTTCAACGACGGGGCATTCGAACAGCTCAAGGACCCGTCCACCCGGGACGACTACCTGATCCGGCTGGAGCACGGGCAGCCGATCACCTTCGGTGCCGACGGGCGGTTCTGCGTGGTGCACCCGCCGGGCGGCTTCGGCCTGGAGGTCCGGGACACCAGCTCGGTGCGCCCGGAGGAGATCGTCGTGCACGACGCGACGGTGACCGACCCGGCGTACGCCTTCGCACTGTCCCGGCTGCCCGGCCTGGATCTGCGCAACACCCCGATCGGGGTGTTCCGCTCGGTGGACCGACCGTCGTACGACAGCGTGGTGCAGGCTCAGCTCGCGGCCGCCAAGGCGACTGTCACCGAGACCCCCGAGCAGCAGCTCGCCGGCCTGCTGGGCAGCGGCGACACCTGGACCATCAGCTGACCCGTCCGCACTGACGAGAGCGGCCGTCCCCGATCGGGGGCGGCCGCTCTCGTCGTACCGGCGCTGTCTCAGCGCTGGGCGGTGGCCGGCGTCCAGAGGTTGTCGATCTCCTTCTCGGCCGCCGCGAGGCTCGCCTCGTGCAGCGGGATCAGCTCGGCCATCGCCGGCACGGACGGGGCCAGGGTCAGCTCGGCGCTGATGAAGCGCGGCTGCATGCCGGTCATCGACAGGCCGTGCGGGAGCCACGGTTCGGCGTGGTCCCAGCCGTAGCGCGGGGTGCCCTCGCCGTAGCCGCCACCCCGGGTGGCCAGCACCACGAACTCGCGTCCGCCGAGCAGGCCCTCCTGCGACGTCGGGTCGTACGCCAGGCCGGGAACGATCAGGTGGTCGACCCAGGACTTGACGCTGCTCGGCGCGCCGAAGTTGTAGAGCGGCAGTCCGAGCAGCACCACGTCGGCCTGCTTCACCTCGTCGACCAACCGCTCGCTGAGCTCCCAGGATTCGCGCTGGGCGGGCGTGTGCTGGTCCGGTGGCGTCATCCGGGCGAGGCCGCCCTCCGAATCCAGGTGCGGCAGCGGTTCGGCGCCCAGGTCCCGGTAGGCCACAGTGCCGTCCGGGTGCGCCGCACGCCATGCGTCGACAGCGCGGGCGGTGAGCCGCCGGCTGATCGACCAGTCACCGCGGATGCTCGAGTCGATATGCAGCAGATGCATTATTCCCCCTCCAGGAATCGTCTGTGAAGCACCAACTATTTATAGCAGGCCGATGTTCCGCTGAGTCGGTAGACTGGGTCACATGTCCGCCCAGCCGCTCGACTCCTCCGAGCACCGTTCGGGCGCACTCCTGGACCACCTGGCCCGGCGGATGCGGCTGCGGTCGGAATCGGTGCTGGCGCCGCTGGGGCTACGCCCCCGGCACCTGGTCGCGCTCACAGTGCTGCGCGCCGGAGGCGGCACCGGTCAACAGGCGCTCGCCACCATCCTGGAAATGGACAGCACCAACATCGTCGGGCTGCTCAACGACCTGGAGGCCGAGCAGTTGATCGAGCGTCGGCGCTCCCCCGAGGACCGCCGCCGACACGTCGTCGAACTCACCGAAGACGGTGCGAAACGCCTCAGCGAGGCGGAATGCGCCCTGGCCAGCGCCGAGAACGAGGTGCTGGGAGCGCTGACTCCCACCGAGCGGGAGACGCTCTACGAGCTGCTCAGCCGAGCCTCCACCGGCACAACGGTCAACTGCACCGAGGCGATCTGCGTCGCCGACGACACCTGCTGACGCCGCGTCACCACAGCGGCGGAGCCGGCACACCGGCCGACAGCGGCGCGGTCAGCACGCCACCCACCGAGGGGCCGAGCCGTCACGCCGGGACACCGGAAGGCAGGACGATCAGGCGGTGGTGGCCGACTGGGGGCGGTCGTCGCGGACGTGCACCAGCATGTCGCCGGTCTCGATCACCGCGCCGGCCCGGTCGGCCAGGGTGACCACCTTGCCCCGCCGCACCAGGGCGATCACCAACGACTCCAGCTCGCGCGGCGAGCGACCCACCTCGTCCCGCTCGGCGGAACGCATCGCCAGCGCCATGCCCTGGCCGGGGGTGAGCAGGTCCTCCACCACGTCGATCAGCGGCGGCGCCGAGGTGGACAGGCCGAGCAGCCGGCCCGCCGTGGCCGAGGAGACGATCACATGGTGCGCGCCACTCTGCTTGAGCAGCGGGGCGTTCTCCGCCTCCCGCGCCGCCGCGATGATGCGGACCTGTCCCGCGGTGAGCTGCCGCACCGTCAGCGCGACCAGCACCGACGCGTCGTCACTGTCGGTCGCGATGATCACGGCCTTCGCGTTCTTGACGTGCGCCTCGTTCAGCACCGACGACCGGGTCGCCGAGCCCTCGATCGCCACCAGCCCAGCGGAGGTGGCCTGCCGCAGGGCGGCGGCACTCCGCTCCACCACCACGATCCGCGAGCGGTCCAGACCGTTCTCCATCAGGGCGGAAACAGCGCTGCGCCCCTTGGTGCCGTAGCCGCAGATGATGACGTGGTCCTTCACGGCTCTCCTCCACCGCGACAGGCGACGGCCGGTCCGGTACTGCTCGGTCAGAACTTCCAGTGTGGTGCCGACCAGGATGATAAGGAAGATCACTCGGGCCGGGGTGATGAAGAGGACGTTGACCAGCCGGGCCGACGGGGCGGACGGGGTGATGTCCCCGTAGCCGGTGGTCGAGAGCGACACGACAGCGTAGTAGAAGCAGTCGAGCAGGGTGAGGCCGTCCTCGTTGACGTCGCGGTAGCCGTCCCGGCCCAGATAGACAGCGGCGACCACGGCGAAGACCAGGCCCAGGGCGGCGGCGAGCCGAAGGCTCAGCGCGCTCAGTGGGCCCCGGCGCTGTGCGGGAAAATGGATCACCGTCGAACCTGCTCGCCCACCGTCGCCTGCACGCCCACAACATAGCGGGTGCACCGCCGACCGCACGTCCGGGTCGCGGCGGACAACCGGCGGCGCGCGCGTGGCTGGCATGGTCAACTCGGGTTTCAGGAAGTGGGCCGCTCAAGCGGCGTGGGATACCGCGACTTCCGGAAACCCGAGTTGATCAAAGCAGGCGCCCGCGCCCAGTCGGGCACGCCCTGCTCCCCGCCGGTAGCACCCGGACGCTGTTCCCGACGGTCACGCTGGTGCCCCAACCGGCCGCCTGGCACACCCACCTGTACCGGTGAGAGCCCCGGGCCCGCGCCATCGCAGCGGCGGGGGCCCGGACGGGTCGGTCCGGACAGCCGAGGACGGGCATGATGGGGGGGTTCCCGACGACGACCGCGAAAGTGAGGCCCGCATGTCGTTACTGCGACGGGTGATCGGCGGGGTGCTGCGCCGCCACCGCCAGCGTCAGGGCCGCACGCTGCGCGAGGTGGCCGCGTCAGCCGACGTCTCGGTGCCCTACCTCTCGGAGGTCGAGCGGGGTCGGAAGGAGGCCTCGTCGGAGGTGCTGGCGGCGATCTGCCGAGCGCTCGGCATCAGCCTCGCCGACCTGCTCGGCGAGGCCCGCGACGACATGCGGCGGGTCGAGCCCCGCCTCCCGGCCGCGCCGCGCGCCGCGCTTACCCACCTGGAGCGGGTCGATGCGACCCGACGGGAGATCGGCAACGCCACCCTGCTGGTGGGACCACGTGTCGGCGGGTTCGTCCTGCACCGCGGGCCGGTCGCGAGCGAGCCGACCCTCAGCGTCGTCGAAAGAGCCTCCGCTGGTGGCTCGCGCCCCGGTCCGCGTACCGCAGCCCTTGCTGACAGCGCAGAAAGCCGGCTCGGCCTGCGGCGGCTGACCGCCGCGTAGGCCGCGCGGGTTCTGCCGTCGGCGGATCTGCCGGCGGCAGAATCACTGGGCCACCGCCGCCGTCGCCCGCACGCTGGAGGGGCCGGTAAACCGGGCGGTCCCCACCACCCGCCGGCACGGCGGAAGGCGACGACACATGATCGGGTACAACGTGCGAATGCTGGAGGGCGGGCAGCCGTCCTTCGGTGATCACGTGTTCGAGCGGCTGCTGCGGGAACGGATCGTCTTCCTCGGCACCGAGGTGACTGAGGAGTCGGCCAACCAGATCTGCGCGCAGATCCTGCTGCTCGCCGCCGAAGACGACAACCGGGACATCTACCTCTACATCAACTCGCCGGGCGGTTCGGTGAGCGCGGGAATGGCCGTCTACGACACCATGCGCTACGTCCGCAACGACGTGGCGACACTGGCGCTCGGGTTCGCCGGCTCGATGGGGCAGTTCCTGCTCTGCGCGGGTGCGGCCGGCAAGCGGTACGCGCTGCCGCACTCGCGGATCATGATGCACCAGCCGTCCGGCGGGATGGGTGGCACCGCTGCCGACATCACCATCCAGGCGGAGAACATGCTGCACGTGAAGCGGACGATGCAGGAGCTGATCGCCCAGCACAGTGGACGGACCCTCGACGAGATCCAGCGGGACTGGGACCGGGACCGTTGGTTCACCGCCGAGCAGGCCCGGGAGTACGGCCTCATCGACCAGGTGGTCACCCGAGCCGAACAGCTGCCGACGATCTGATCAACGTCCGGTGGCCGCGGTACCGCCAGACCACCCCACCCATTAGCCTCCATGGATATCCTGGCGGGCGCAGAAGGAGTGGGAATGACGGACGGTCACGAAGCCCAGCTGCTGCGGCGACGACACGACCACCTCCGCAGTGAGTCGCCGCACGATGTTGCGCGCGGCGGTGCTGGGTGCGGGTGCCATCAGCACCGGTGGCCTGCTGGCTCCCGAGGCCGCTCAGGCCGCGCCGTCGATCTACAACCCGTTCAGCGGCTACCCGATCACCGACACCTGGGAGGGTCACCTCGGCCGCGGGTCACTCGGCGGCATCGACTTCGGGATGGGGGTGGGCACGGCGTTGCCGGCCTGCGGCGCCGGCACCATCCAGAACACCCCCAACAACGGCACGGGCGGGCACACCGTCACGATCCAGCACGCGGACGGGTACCGCAGCCAGTACCTGCACCTGTCGCAGTTCGTGCTCGGCAACGGCGCCAGCGTGGGCGCGGGCACGATCGTGGGCCGATCCGGCGGCGCGGCCGGCGCACCCGGCTCGGGCAGCTCGACGGGCCCGCACCTGCACTGGCACATGATCGACCCGTCCGGCACCCGGATCAACCCGCTGCTCTTCATCCAGCAGAACCCTGCCGACCAGCCCCGTCAGGTGTTCGAGGCGGCCAGCAACGCCGGCTGGCGCGCCCTACCGGTCTCCGGCAGTGCGGGCGCGGTGACCGGCACGGCGACGACAGCTGTCACCCTCGGAACCACGAAGATCCTCTACACCCTCAACGGCGGCCGGATCCACGAGGCCGCCAGCAACGCCGGCTGGGCCAACCTCTGGACCGGCATCCACGGCGCACAGGGCACCGCACTGGCCGCGCTCAACCTCAACGGGGTGAAGCACATCTACAACGTCGTCGACGGGTACGTGCACGAGGCCGCCAGCAACAACGGCTGGCGCAACCTCAACACCGGCATCGGCGGCGCTGGCTCGTCCTCGATCTCGGTGATCGCGCTGAACGGCGTCAAGTACGTCTACAGCATCGTCGGTGGCTACGTACACGAGGCGCACAGCGCCAACGCCTGGCGGAACCTGAACACGGGCATCCCGGCCTCGGCGGTAGCGGCGATCACAGTGGGCAGCACGAAGATCCTCTACACCCTGAACGGCGGCCGAGTCTACGAGGCCGCCAGCAACGCCGGCTGGGCCAACCTCTGGACCGGCATCCACGGCGCACAGGGCACCGCACTGGCCGCGCTCAACCTCAACGGGGTGAAGCACATCTACAACGTCGTCGACGGGTACGTGCACGAGGCCGCCAGCAACAACAGTTGGCGCAACCTCAACAGCGGGGTCCGCGGCACTCGGGCCGCCGCTCTGGGGCTGGACGGAATCAAGCTCATCTACGCCGTCTGACTGGCCCGCTGATCTTCGAGGTGCCCCCGGCAGGATTCGAACCTGCGACACACGGTTTAGGAAGGCGACGCAGGCAGGGTGACCACGGGGGCCATGACCTGCACGCCCGAGGATCCACCGATCCCGCGAGCCAAGATCATTGCACGCATTCTGCACCACGCGCTGCGGGCACCCGAGGACGGCCGGAGGCCGCCCGCAGGGGGTCGCAGCGCAGGCTTACCTCAGCCTTGCAATGACCAAGCCTCTTGCCGGCCGGCATCGGCGGCTGCCCGCTAGCCCGCTCGCCGTGCCGTCCGCAGCTGACCTCAGACCGCGCGCCCAGAGCTCCTACCTCGGTCCGGACCTGCCATCGCCTCTCGACGTTTTACAGCGCCCGTGGCCCTCGCATGTACTGGCGTTGCACGGGATAGGAATGTTGCACGGATCGCGAGGTCCACGTTGTGCTCACCAAGGCCGGGTGGAGCATCACACGAGTTCGAGAACACTAGGCCGCCTGAGCACTGCGGATCGCATTGAGAGTCTCATTCGATCTTCGCTGGGCGAGAGGTGACCACCAGCTACGACTTCCTTTAGCGAGATCCCGGAGGTTCCTGGCCTGGCCCCTGACGCCGGTTGGTCTAGACTCTCAGCAACAGGCTCGCAAACTCGCCTCCCGACCTAGGAGGTCCCGATTCTCACCCGCGTTAGGCTTCGTAACTTCAAATCATTTCAGGACGTCACCTTCGATCTTGCTCCATTCACCGTGATATACGGCGGAAACGGTGTCGGTAAGTCGAACTTCGGGGACGCTCTTAAGTTTCTCCATGCAATCGGAAGTGGGCGCTCAATCCGCGACGCCATAGAGGGGCACTATGCTGCCTCATTCAGCGGCAGCCCGACCGAAGTCTCTGCTGGAATCCGCGGGGGCGGCGAAGCGACGACGCATCTTGAAGCGAAATCGAAGGTGTTCCACGTCGAAGTCGAGGGACTGACACCTAAAGGCAGGCGACTACATTATCGACTTTCGGTGGACGCGAGACAGTATCGAATTGTTGCGGAATCACTTTCCGCGGAGGACCACCCCGGCGCCTATGTTTACGACACCCATCCCGAGTCTGCGCCGCTTCGGCAAAGTGACTCACCGGCGATCAAGGCTAGATATTACACTAATGCACGCGGCAAGAACCCAAGCCGGAGTTTTTCTCCGCACGAAACAATTCTAAGCCAATTCTCCGGCCGGAAAGCGGAGTACGTCTACAATGAGGCCCGTGCGCAAGAAATGCGCGATCTCCTCACATCTATTCAGCCGCTCGAGTTGCGACCCGAAATTCTGAGAAACTACTCGACCCTGGGCCGCTTCAACATCGGCGAACATGGAGAGAATCTTGCCGCGGCAGCATGGCTGCTGTTGTCTTACGCTTCTGGCTACGATCCAACCAGGGCTTCAGACGCCGCAGACGTCGAGACGGATGCGTACGAGAGACTCCAAGCGATCAAGTCTTGGCTGTCCGAGATGACTCCGCGTCCCGTAACCGACCTCTTGGTCGAGGAGGCGCCGACCGGAGAGGTAATTCTCGCCCTCAAGGAAGAACCATTTTCCCGCCCCCTTACCGCCAGAAGCCTTTCTGATGGAACTCTCCGATTCACTGGCTTCGCCTTTGCGTTGCTCGGCAGTGCCGCGCCTCGCACATATGTAATCGAGGAACTGGAAAACGGGATCAACCCGAGTCGCCTAGCTTTGATGATTCGGATGATTTCAGCCGCCACGCGAAACGGTCCCGTTCAAGTCCTCACGACGACTCACAGCCCAACGCTACTCGACATCGCCGGCAAAGAACTTCTCCACGACATGCTTTTCGTCGGATGGGACTCGGATAACAACTGTTCGGTTGTCAATAAAGTCTCGCAACTCACGCCGCAGTATCTGGCCGAGGACCACAGACTCGGAGAACTGCTGACGGAGGGGTACCTCCAATTGGCTGCGGACCGGTGATGATTTGAAGATCGCAGTTGTCTGTGAGGATCACACCCACGATCAATATATCCTTAAACCTGTGGTTGGCGCCATTCTGGCCAGCTTGGGCAAGCCACGCGCACGCATCCAAATCGTCTCTAATCCTAGAATCACCGGGTTTAGCAGCCTCTTAGCGAATCTATGTGATGTCGTGCAGCGATACGCACCGCAGGTAGATGCAATCGTTGTCGCATTCGACACAGACGGCGAAGATGGTGAAGACGGTAGACCCAACAAGGCCGCCAGGGTGCGGAATGCGTTGTCCCGGTGCCCCTCGCCAAAGGTTGCGATCGTTGGGGCGATTCAAGAACTTGAGGTATGGGCGCTGTGGGGCTCAAGAGCCCAAATAGACTCCTCTTGGGGTACGGTGAGGGCAGAACGCGATCCGAAAGAGCGCTATTTCGATCGGCTTCTTACCCGAGCGGATGCATTGCTGGCTGACGGCGGCCGGACGCGGCTCGTGTCGCTCTCCCTGCGTCCCAGTTTTGAATCTCTCGCTACCGGATGTTCTGAAGTAGGCGACCTACGGGACGACATCAAACGCGTACTTGACTATTAGGTCACCGCGCGCCGCAACTACATATCGTGGAGTTGGCCAAGACCAGGGTCGCAAGAAGAGCGCCCTCGCGACAATCTTCAATGGCGTTGTCAATAGTGCCGTCCACGGCGAGGCGGAGCGTCCTGTTGAAAGTCGGGAGGTCGGCGGTTTGACCCGCCCCTGCCACATAGCCTTCCGCCGGCTACTGAAGCGCCGACCAGCGAAACGCTGTCGGCGCTTCTGCTTCTGCGTACTGCCCCGGAAATCGTCTGTCCGGTCTGCCCTCGGTGACCCCAGAATCCCGCTGCCGGCCACTCCTCAACGCACGCGGATCGAACGGCCCCAGGACCTGCTGGGCTGGCAACGGCCGGCGCCTGCAGGACTTCGCCAGCCGAGCTGGGGATGCCACGATGACCGCATGGCAGCCAATGTCCAAGTGCACTGCCCCAAGTGCGGACGAAGTTTCGACCTCCGGTTCGACCCCGGCCCCGAGGATGCCGCGCCCACACTGGCCGCGGAGCAGCTCCGACGAGAGTGCCCAGACCATGCCGGCAACAAGTGGGAGTTCTGGGATCAGATCCACTGACGGCACGCGGACCCGCCGCCACGCTGCCCCAACCCGCGGGCAATGCCCAAGAGGCTCCGGGGGCAAACAGCTCTGCTGCGCGGCAGCGATCGCCCCAACTTCGACGGGGAGCAACCCAGACGGCGATCGTCCCGCCTCGGCACTCGTGGCCGGCGCGGCCCGGCCGATGCCGGCGGTTGCGCCGCCAGCAGGGCCGGGCCGAGCCGGCGCGGCCCGCTCGCGGGCCGCCTTGATGATGGCATCCTGACCCTTCGCCTAGCCTGCTACCCCTTCCAGCTCTCGAGGAGCCTGAGCCATGCCAACTTGGCTGGACTGGTTAAACGCTGATCGTGTCGGCGTCGTCGTCGCCATCGCAACCGCGATCGCAGCTGCCTTTTATGCGCATCGACAGACGGGGATCGCTCGGGAAGCCAAGGTAGAGGCGAAGCGGTCCGCTGACGCAGCTGAGGATCAAGTCCAGATCGCTAAAGACGCGAAGGAGGAGGCCAAGCGCTCGGCCGAAGCCGCGAGTGAGGCCGTCAGGATCGAGGCCAGACGGGACCACCACGACTACGGTGCAAGCCGCGTCGAGCTGGTAAGCGTCAAGCCGCATAAGGGTGCAAGGGATCTAAACCGCCCTAGCTACGTGGCAACCGTGAAGAACGCGGCTCCGATGGAATTTCGATATCGCGCCCGCATCTACTACACCGCAGACAGCTATTCGGACATCGGGTTCGGCACCCTCAGAGCAGGAGAGAGCACGGAGCTGCACCTGGGACGGCCTGATCAGGCATACCACCTGATCAAGATCTGGTTCGACGGTGAGTGCTCCTGCGGGCGGCCAGAAGACGCGGATGGCCACTGGCTACGCGAGTTCGGTGTCCCGGCACCGCCACCGCGACCGATAGTGGCGTTCCTTTGACGGAGCGGACTAGATCATGAGGGCCCCTGCTGGAAGCACGAGTGCGCGTAGAGCCGCTGCTGGGCTGCGGCTCTACGCATTTGGCAGCCTGACCTGCAGGAACGGCCAGCCAAGCCGCCCAAGATCATTGCACGTATTTTGCACGGAGGGCTGCAAGCGGCGACTACGGGCGGCATCTGGCTGCACAGGTCGACCGATCGAAGCGGAAGCGTATCCGCAGGTCAGAGAGTATTTGCACTGATCATCGAGGTGCCCCCGGCAGGATTCGAACCTGCGACACACGGTTTAGGAAACCGATGCTCTATCCCCTGAGCTACGGGGGCGCGAGGGCCCAGTCTAGCGACCCGGGCGGCCAGCTGGGGTGGCAGGGAGCGGCCTGCGTTCACCCCGCCGCCCGGACGCCTGTTATCCCAGCACAGGCGCGACAACCCGACGGACGCCAGGGGAACAGACAGGAGGTCGGCAGGCGTCCGCTGCCGTGGCAACTCACCACGCACAGCATCGATCAGTCGACCGGCTACGAGTTGGCGGGCCGGGCGGCGCGGCGACGTTCGGTGAGCCGTCGCGCCTTCACCACGTTGCCGCAGTCGGCCATGCGACACCAGAGGCGGGATCCGTTGCGGCTGCGATCGAGGAACAGCCAGCCGCAGCCGCCTTCGAGCACCGGGCAGCGGCGCACTCGGGTCAGGTCGGCCGTCAGCATGACGTCCAGAGCGGCCTCGGCGATCCGGTCGGGCACCAACATGGCCGGCACCGTGCCGTAGACCAGCCGTACCTGTGACGAGTCGAGCACGAATCGTCCTCGAGCGGCCGCGCCGGACCAGCGTTGGTGTAGTCCGACCAGCGCGGCACCGGCCGCGATGGGGTCGCTCGCCGTGCCGTCGTCCGCGTCGGTGATCGCGGCGAGCATCACGAGATACAGGCCCTCGCGGATGTCCCGCGCGGCGGCCAGTCCCGCTTGCGCGGCGGCGGGCTCGTCGCGCCACGCCCGGCAAACCTGGTCGGCCTCCGCGTCGCTGATCAGGCCGACCTGGACCGACCAGCGCAGCAGGGCGGAGCTGTCGGACAGGAAGTCGTGCGGTGCGGTGCCCCCGCGCTCCAGCGTGTTGACCAGATCCAGTACGGGGTGCCCCCCGACCATCGGCAGCTGGCACACGTCGATTGGCATGCCAGCCAGGCTACCACCTATACCGCCCAAGATGGTTACACGCCGTCCAGTTCAGGAGTCGGCACGACCCGCTGGGCTTGGCATATCGGCGCAGGGATGGGACCGGCAGCGAGACAGCGAGGGATGCGCAGTCGTCTATGCTACCGTCAAAACCCATTTAGCCGGGATCATCGACCGACATCCAGGATCTGGGAGGTAGCCAATGGCGCACCAACGACGCGCGGCCTATGCCCTCGCCGCGTTGTCCGCCGCCACTTTCTGTTACGTCACCACCGAGGTGCTTCCGATCGGGTTGCTCACGCTGATCGCGCCAGACCTGGGACGCTCCAGGTCCGAGGCTGGTCTGCTGGTGACCGGGTACGCCGCAGTGGTCATGGTTGTGGCGCTCCCCCTCACCCGGGTCACTCGACGCGTACCCCGGCGCCCCCTGCTCGCCGGCGCCCTCGGTGTGTTCGCCGCGGCGACGACGGTGTCGGCCTTCGCAACCTCCTACGAGGTGCTGCTCGCCGCGCGGCTGGTGTCCGCCACCACAAACGGTGTCTTCTGGGCAGTGGTGTTCCCGGTGGCGATCTCGATGTTCCCCGCGAACATCCGAGGTCGCATCGTGGCTCGGCTGTCGATCGGTAACGCCCTCGGCCCGGTCCTCGGCGTGCCGCTGAGTACCTGGTTGGGCGGGCAGGCAGGGTGGCGGGCCGCCTTCGTCGCGATGGCCATCTTCGGCTTCGTCACCTGCATCGCTGTCGCCCTGCTCCTGCCGAGCGTCGCACCGCAACAGGATGCAGGCGACACGGGGCCGATGCCGGACCGGCGCCGCTTCGTCGTGCTCCTTGTCGCCACCATCCTCGCGGTCACCGGCGCCATGGGCGCGTTCACCTACATGACCGTCTTTCTGCTCGACGTCAGCGGGTTCGCCGCGGCATCTCTCGGCCTGCTGCTCTTCGTTCAAGGATCGTTCGGCGTCGCCGGCACCTGGGCGGTCGGCCGGGTCCTGGACCGATTTCCACTCGGTGTCGTGCTCGTTCTACTCGGGCTCCTCAGCGCCGCGATGCTGGGCCTCTCTGGAGTTGGCACGAGCAAGGTACTGACGATCCCGTTGCTCGCCGTGGCGGGGATGTCGTTCAGTTCGCTGATCGCGGGAATCCAGCACCGCGTCATGCAGGTGGCCCCGTCGACCACCGACATGGCGTCGGCCAGCCTCAGCGTCGCGTTCAACTTCGGCCTCGCGGCCGGCTCGTTGATCGGCGCGGGTCTGCTGGCGACGGCCGGGGTGCGCGTCATCCCGTTGTTCGGTGGTCTGCTGACAGCCGTGGCGATCGCGTTGCTCGCCGGCCACGAAATGTCCCGTAGGAGAGGGAGGAACCATAGGCCTGACCAGAGCAGTTGGCCGGTGCGACAGACCCGCAGCCACGATGCCGAGAAACCACAGGCCGCCAGCGTGCCGACATAGCTGGCGCGGTGTTCGGTGAGCTACGCGACCTGGGCGCGTTCACCTGGGGTGGCAGAGAACGGCCCGGCACGGAGAGTGGTCCTCCGCGCCGGGCCGCCGCATTGACTGAAATCAGTTGGTTACGCAGTCGGCCAACACGCCCGGGCCGGTGCCGGTGCCCTGGAAGCCGAAGTTGGTGGACTGTCGGCCCAGGACCCGTCCGTTGTAGCTCACGTTGGTGAACCCCACGGTGCCACTGGTGCCGCTGACCTGTGCGTTCCAGGCGCTGGTGACCGCGCCGCCGGGCAGCGGGACGGTAACGGTCCAGCCGTTGATGTCCGACTTGCCGGCGGTGACCGTCACGCTCGCCGTGAAGCCGCCAGCCCACTGGTTGACCGCGATCGACGCGTAGCAGCCGTCACCGGCCGGCGGCGAGCTCGGAGGGGTGGTCGGCGGGGTGGTGGTCGGTGGAGTGGTCGTCGGCGGCGTCGTCGTCGGCGGGGTGGTGGTGGGCGGGTTGGGCGCGCCGTTGGCCAGGCTGAAGGCCAGGTCGGGCTGGAACGAACCGGCAGTGTAGCGGCAGCCGTCCGCCTCCCCCGGCGGCTTCACCCACAGGTACGCGTCGATGTTGCTGTCACCCGTGTTGGTCGTCGGGTACTGCCCGATGCGCCGGTCGGTGTTGTCGTCGCCGCACCAGTCCCCGCTGGCACCCCCGTTACGGCTGGTGTCGATGACCTGGCGCTTGCCCGAGATCCCCATGCCGTTGAGGGCGGAGATGACAGCCCGACCGAAGTTCGCCTCGTTGGAGGTGGAGTTGTAGTTCGACACGTTGGTGAAGAAGCCGTCGGCGTACTGCACGCCGGCCGCCCGGAGCCGGTTGGCCGTCTCACCAGCGCTGTTCCAGGTGGAGTGGCCGGCGTCGAGGTACACCTTGGCGTTGGGGTTGCCCGACTTGATGGTCCGGGTGGCAGTCGAGATCGCCTGGTTGCGCGCGTTGATCTCGGCGCTGCTCAGGCACGTCAGCAGAGCGAGCGAGTCGGTTTCCAGGATGATGATGACGGTCTGGTTGCCCAGTCCCCTGGCGAAGTTGGACACCCACGTCTGGTACTGGTTGAGGTCCGGCGCCCCACCGGCGCTGGCCCCACCGCAGTCCCGGTTGGTGATCTCGTAGACGGCCAGCACCGGGATCTGCTGCGCCGCGTTGGCGGCGCCGATGAACCCGGAGACCTCGGACTGCACCGTCGAGGGGTTGAAGTTGGCGAACCAGCGCGCTTGCGGCTGGCTCGCGATCTTGTCGCGGATGACGGCGGTACGCGAGTCGCCGGGGTTGGCGGCGACCCAGCGGACGACTGCCGAACTCGGGTCGCGGTAGAGCGACCCGGACAGTGTGCCGGCGGAGGCGCTGCTGACGGCGAGGCAGACGCCGACGGCGGTGGCGCCCGCTACGGCCGCCACGCTGATGGCCGCCGATCTGCGGCGGAGCGAGGAGAAGATAGCCACGACGTGTTGCCTCCAGATCACATAGATGTGTCTAAGTTCATGGGAGCGTTCCCAGGGACGTTAGCGGAGGCGCGGACCGCTGCCAAGACGTGAACACGCGTCGATGGATTGGATGTCCGTGTTTGGGGGCCCGTGTCCGGGTGTCACAACTGGCAGGAGTCAGGAGCCGTAGATGCTGACCTTCAGCTTTTCCCGAATGGCTGCCGCCTGCACCTCGTCGCGCCCGTTGTAGACATCCAAGGCCTGGTGCCACACCTTCCACGCGGCGGCCAGGTCACCCGCGGCCTCGTAGGTGTCACCGAGGCGGGCCAACGCGCTCGCCTGGAGAGTGGTCTCGCCGACCTCCGCAGCCAGGTTGACCGCGCGCCGCCCACAGGAGAGCGCCTGCGCGTGGTCGCCTCGTTGGTGGTGGACATGCGCCAGGCTGTCCCACACGTACGCCTCACCGTGGAGGTCACCCAAGCGCTGCATGAGAGCAACGGCGCGTCCGCAGTAGTCAAGAGCGCGGACGTGGTCCCCCAGCAGGCTGTGATACCACCCGACCGCGTTGAGTGCGCTTGCCTCGCCAGATTCGGGACCAGCATGCTGATGGAGGCGCAGCATCTGTTCGGCGTGCGCCAGCGCGTCACGGTAGCTTCCCTGGCGCTCGGCCAACCAGGACAGATTGCTGTGGACCTGCGCCTGTCCGGTCCGGTCCCTGATCTCGACGTACAGCCTCAAGGCAGAACCGTGGTGCTGGCGGGCACGTTCGTAGTGCCCCAGCCGGGTGTGGGCGTTGGCGAGGCCACGATGGCACCGGGCCTCGGCCCTGCGATCCCTCAGCCGCTGCGCAGCGACGAGACCGGTGGCCTCGACCGCAGCCCATTCGTGCCACCACCCGCATCGGTTGAGGAAGGTGGTCAGTGTCCAGCCGAGTTGCCAGGCGTGCGAGTCGAACCCGTTCGAGGCTGCCATGTCGACGGCCGTGACGAGTGCCCGCCGTTCGTGCGTGTACCAGGCGAACGCCGCGTCGCTGTCGGTGAGGACCTCAGTGGTCACGCCGGGCTGCGGCGCCGCGAGGTCGATCGAGTCACGCCGGTGCGGGTAGATCAGGCGATCGGCGACATGGGCGGTGTGCAGGTAGTGGTCGAGCATCCGCTGCCGCGCGGCGCGCTGATCGCGCTCGGTCTCGTGAACACCGACGAGTTCGCGCGCGTATGCGCGCAGGAGATCGTGGAGCGCGTACCGGTCGGCCGAACGCCGCTCGACCATGTGGACCGCTACCAGGTCCGCCAGCAGTCGGCTGGTCTGGTCCAGCGGCAGACCGGCCAGGCTGGCGCAGGTCGAGACGGCCATCTCCAGGCCGTGATGCAGGCCGAGCAGGCGAAACAGTCGGGCGTGTTCGGGGCTGAGAGCGCGGTAGGAACCGGAGAGCACGGTCCGGAGGTCGGACTGCGGATCGTCTCCGGCAAGGACGTCCAGATCCCCACCGCTCCCGAGGCGGCTGGCGAGGACCTCGATCGGGAGTTGGGCGTCGGTGGCCGCACGCGCTGCGACGATGGCCAGCGCCAGGGGTAGACCTGCGCACCTGCGGATGATCTGGTCGACGGCTCCCGCGTCCTGCACGACCCGGGCGACGCCGAGTCGACGGGTGAGCAACTCGTGCGCTTCCACCGCGGTCAGCATGCCGAGCGGAACGGGTTGAGCCCCTTCGTTCACGACGAGTCCGGTGAGCCGGTTTCGGCTGGTGACCACGACCAGGCAGGAAGGGTTGCCCGGGAGCAGCGGGCGCACCTGTGCCGCGTCGCGGGCGTTGTCCAGCACGACCAGCACCCGCCGGTCAGCCAGGACACTCCGGTAGAGACCCACCTGGGCGTTGATCCCGGGAGGTATCCGGTCCGGCGGAACGTGCAACGCCTCCAGGAAGTCTCGTAGGACGTCGGTGGGCTTGAGGGCCGCCGTTCCGTCCGGGCCGAACCCGTCCAGGTTCACAAAGAGCTGCCCGTCCGGGAAACGGTCGCGGACCCGATGTGCCCAACGGACGGCCAGCGCCGTCTTGCCGACGCCGGCATGGCCCACTATGGACAGGACCGTGGGGTGCGGCTGGTCGGTGGGATTGGTCGCCAGAGCCGCATCCAACTCGGCCAGGCTGGCTGAACGGCCGACGAACAGGGCCCCTTGCACAGGTAGTTGAGCAGGGCGAACAGGTGTCGCACCGGCGCCGGAGGCGAGGGTGACGCCCTCGGGACGCGCCGACGGGTCGAGGGCTCGGTCTTGCCGAAGAATCGCCTCGTACCTCCTACGCAGCTCGTCGCCCGGGTCGACGCCCAGTTCGTCGGCGAGCGTGGAAGCGACGCGCTGGTACGCCTCGATCGCCTCGGCCTGCCGCCCGGACTGGTAGAGGCCGGTCATCAGCATTGCCGCGAGCCGCTCGCGCAGCGGATGTTTCGCCACCAGATCAGTCAGTTCGGCGACCACGGCGGCCCCGCCGCCGAAGGTCAGCTCGCACTCCAGACACTCTTCGAGGACCGCTATGCGCATCTCCTCCAACACGGCCGCCTCGCGCTCCAGCACGATCCCGTTCAGATCCGCGAGCGCGGGACCCCGCCACATCGACACCGCCTGACGCAGCACGACGGCTGCCTTGCGCTTGTCATCGAGCGCTACGAGGCGTCGCCCCTCGGACACGGCGTCCTTGAATCGGGCGAGGTCCAGCTGACTCGCGTCGACGCGAAGCCGGTAGTTGGCGCGCTCACCACCCAGCAGGTGCGCCGCACCGTAGCGGTCAAGGGTGCGACGCAGCTGCCAAATTCCGCTGTGGATCTGGTTGCGAGCCGTCGCGGGCGGGTCCCCGTTCCAGGCGATGGCGGTCAGGTCAGCGGCGGACACCAGCTGACCGTGGCGGAGAAGCAGACCGGCCAGCAGCCTTCTCTGCCGCTCGCCGCCCAGCTCAACGCGTCGGTCGCCAGCGCTAACCTCAAGGGGCCCGAGCACCATGAAGTCGATCGGCACCGCCACGATGACACCCCCGTTGTGCAGATCGGCCCGTAGGGTAGTCATCTGGTGTCACTGTGTCAAGATCGAGCCCGGCTGATCGTCGTGCATCGTCTGAAGACCGCCCGGGGACGGGGCCGACTCGCCCCCGGGCTGCCCCGATCAGACCCGAGCCAGCCCCAGCGCCCGCACGTCGACGGCTACGTCCGGGCCGTAGGAGTCGACGATGCGGCGCTCGAAAGCGTCGGCGTCGACCGTGTATTCCTGCGGGCCCTCGACCTCCAGCACGTGCGCCGCCAGTACGCAGCCCACCTGCGCCGCGCGCTCGATGGGCAGGTCGGCGGCGAGTGCGGCGAAGAAGCCGGCCCGGAAGCCGTCGCCGACGCCGGTCGGGTCGACGATGCGGCCCACCCGCGCCGCCGGAACCAGGAAGTCACCCTCCTGCCCGGTGACGCGTACCCCGTTGGCGCCCAGGGTCACGACCCGCACGCCCACGCGGCGCAGGATGTCGTCTTCGCTCAGCCCGGTCTTCGACTCCAGCAGCGCCGCCTCGTACTCGTTGGTCAACAGGTAGCGAGCGCCGCTGATCATCGCCTCGATGTCGGCCGACGGCATCCGGGCCAGTTGCTGTGACGGGTCGGCGGCGAAGGGCAGGCCCAGTCGGCGGCAGGCGGCGGCGCGGGCGAGCATCGTGTCCGGGTTCTCCGCGGCGACGATGACGAGCCCGAGCCTGCCGGCCCGTGCGGCGACACCGTCGAGGCTGATCCGGTCGGGCTCGCCCATCGCGCCGGGATAGAACGACGCGATCTGGCAGAGGTCGGTGTCGGTGGTGCAGATGAACCGGGCGGTGTGTGCGCTGGAGCTGACCTGCACCTCCGAGCAGTCGACCCCGTGCCGCTCCAACCAGCTGCGGTAGTCGCCGAAGTCAGCGCCGACCGCGCCGAGCAGCACCGGCCGGTGCCCCAGTTGACCGAGCCCGAAGGCGATGTTGGCCGCGACCCCACCGCGCCGGACGACCAGGTCGTCGACGAGGAACGAGAGCGAGACGGTGTCGAGGCTGCCGGCGATGAGCTGTTCGGCGAACCGCCCCGGAAAACGCATCAGATGGTCGGTCGCGATCGAGCCGGATACGGCGATCATGCGGACGGGCCCTCTCAGTAGCGGTAGTGGTCGGGCTTGTAGGGCCCTTCGACCGGGACGCCGAGGTAGTTGGCTTGTTCCTTTGTCAGTTCGCTGAGGCGGACACCCAACGCGGAGAGGTGGAGTCGGGCCACCTTCTCGTCCAGGTGCTTGGGGAGGGTGTGCACACCGATCGGGTACTGGTCGGTGCTGGTGAACAGCTCGATCTGCGCGATCGTCTGGTTGGCGAAGCTGTTCGACATCACGAAGCTCGGGTGCCCAGTGGCGTTGCCCAGGTTCAACAGCCGTCCCTCGGACAGCACGATGATCGAGTGGCCGTCCGCGAACCGCCACTCATCCACCTGCGGCTTCACGGTGATCCGCTCGACATCACCGCGTTTCGCGAGACCGGCCATGTCGATCTCGTTGTCGAAGTGGCCGATGTTTCCCACTATCGCCTGGTGCTTCATCCGCGCCATGTGCTCATTGGTGATCACGCTGAAGCAGCCGGTGGCGGTCACGAAGATGTCAGCGGTCTCGACAACGTCGTCGATGGTCGCGACCTGGTAGCCGTCCATCGCCGCCTGGAGGGCGCAGATCGGATCCACCTCGGTCACGATGACCCGCGCACCCTGACCACGCAGACTCTCGGCGCAGCCCTTCCCGACGTCGCCGTAGCCGAACACCACTGCGACCTTCCCGCCGATCAGCACATCGGTGGCCCGGTTGATCCCGTCGATCAACGAGTGCCGACAGCCGTACTTGTTGTCGAACTTGCTCTTGGTCACGGAGTCGTTCACGTTGATCGCCGGGAACAGCAGGTTCCCCGCCTGCTGCATCTCGTACAGCCTGTGCACGCCGGTGGTGGTCTCCTCGGTCACCCCCTTGATCCCGGCAGCGATCCGCGTCCAGCGGCGGTTGTCCTCCCGCAGCGACCGGGTCAACACACCGAGGACGACCTCGTACTCCTCCGAGTCGGCGCTCTCCGGCGACGGGACAGCGCCGATCGCCTCGAACTCGGCGCCCTTGTGCACCAGCAGCGTGGCGTCACCACCATCGTCGAGGATCATGTTCGGGCCCTGCCCGTCCGGCCAGAGCAACACCTGCTGGGTGCACCACCAGTACTCGTCGAGGGACTCGCCCTTCCAGGCGTAGACCGGGACACCCGCCGGGGCGTCCGGGGTGCCGGTCGGGCCGACGGCGATCGCCGCCGCGGCGTGGTCCTGGGTGGAGAAGATGTTGCAGGACGCCCAACGGACCTGCGCGCCAAGCGCCACCAACGTCTCGATCAACACCGCCGTCTGGATCGTCATGTGCAGTGAGCCGGTGATCCGCGCACCCTTCAACGGCTGGCGCTCGGCGAACTCCCTCCGGATCGACATCAGACCCGGCATCTCGTGCTCGGCCAGCTCGATCTCCTTACGCCCGAAGGCCGCCAACGACAGATCCGCCACCTTGAAATCGCTGAAGTCGCCAGTCATGCCCGCACCCTCCCCCACCCGCGTCGAGGACCGTTGGAGTCCCGTTCAACCGGGCTCATGCTCCGCACACCGGGCCACCCGGGCCCGGGTGCGGAGCAAGCGCCGTCAGGAGTTGCGGCTGCCCGGGTCGACCCGGGCGTACGTGAGCAGGTCGGCCATCGTGAACTGGCCGGAGAAGCGGGCGGGGAGGGTCGGACGCCAGTTGGGCTGCACCTTCAGGTAGCTCGCCGGGTCGAGCTGGGCGATGCCGATGAGCACCTCGGCCACGATTCGCCCACCGACGGCGCCCAACGAACCTCCGCCGGCCTGGAGCTGCGCCTCCTTGAGGATGTAGTAGAAGAGCGGGGTGTTGGAGTCCAGGCCGAGGCCGTACCCGCTGAGCTCCGGGAAGTTGAAGCTGCCGAGCGCCGGCGCGCCGATGGTCGCGGCGATCCGCTGGCCCGACGGGATGCCGAAGGTGAGCTGCCGGAGCAGGTCGCGTCCGAGCAGGTTGGCCGACGGGGAGCCGGACGGCGGTGGTGGCAGTGGGAAGCCGAACAGCGGCGTCGAGTTGCGTACGTCGATCCACTTGCTCCAGCGCACCTGGCCGTCGAAGAACTGGAACCAGAACTGGTAGTCGAGGTAGCGGCGGGCGGCCCGCTTCCCGCCGCGCAGGTCGGCCGGGTCGGCGCCGCTCAGCGCCGGGTCGAAGAGCATGGCGTAGAACTCGTCGCCGCCGTCGCCGGTACGGTTGACCAGGTAGGCCGGTCGTGGCTGGCTGTGGCCGAACCGGAACGCCGCAGCGGTGAACTCGACCGGGATGAACGTCGCGTTCGGCTCCGGCTTGTAGAAGCGGCGGCCACCGTTGAGCACTGTGAAGACAGTGCCCGGCCCGGCGATCAGCGGAAGGAACTCGTTGAGCACGATCCACTGGTAGTGCCAGGTGACGAGTTGCCGGGCGGCGCCGAAGACCTGTGCCGCCGGTGTGCCCTGGGCGCGCACCAGGTCGACCACCCGGTTGTGGAAGAGGATGAACGCGGCAGTGATCTGCGCGATCGGCAGGTTCTCGTCGTTGCGGGAGTCGAAGACGATCGCCTTGCCACTGGAGTTGCGCGGCAGGTCTTCGAAGCGCCCGCCCGACTCGATCTTGAGTTTGGCGGGATCGGCCGAGTTGTACAGCTCCGGGTTTCCGGTCGGCCCGCCACCGTAGAGCGAGTCGAGATCCAGGGCCGGCGTCCGGGGGTTCGGCACCGTGGTCGGGTCGACCGGCGTACCCAGCGGCGCCGTCGTCTCGAAGGCCAGGTCGTGGTCGACGAACTGCCCGAAGTACGTCATGCCCTGTGGGATCGAGAAGTTGTCCGGGTTGTTGATGCTGTGCTGCTGCAGGTCGGCGAGCGCCTCCGCACCGACGCTCAACGGGTCGCGGGCGTCCATCGGGCCGCCGACGCGCGACAGGTCGATCAGTGCGTTCCGCATCTGGGTCGTCGCGGAACCGAACGCCGGCAGCGACGGGAACATCCGACCGAACCGGTTGGAGAACGCGGCCGCCGCCGGCGTCGCGTCGAGCAGGACTCCCCCGGTGCCGGCCACGAGCGCCCCCGCGCCGACTCCGGCCAATAATCGCCGTCGGCTGACACCTCGAGAAGCGTTGTCAATTGCCATGTCGGCCACCTTCCGTCCGCAGGCGCCCGCGTGGACGCACGGGCCGCAAACCCGCGAACCGGCAGCAGTGTGAACCCTTCGGCTAGTGGCGCCCTGGAGCTTCGGTGGTGTCCGGCTGGAGGCCGGTGAGCATGGTGTCGACAAGCGAGGTGTCGTGTTTCGCGGTGCGGAACAGCGGGTGGTCGAGCGTCGATCGGAGGAAGTCGCGGGTGGTGGCCACTCCTGGCCCTTCGACGGCGCACTCGTCGAGGGCGCGGGCCATCCGGGCCAGGGCCTGGGTGCGGTCGGGCGCCCAGACGACCACCTTCGCGAGCAGGGAGTCGTAGTCCGCCGGGACCCGGTAACCGGCGTACCCGTGCGTGTCGACCCTGACGAACGGGCCGGCGGGCAGGTCGAAGCGGGTCAGCTCACCCGGCGTCGGTACGAACCCGCGCGCCGGGTCCTCGACGTTGAGACGGCACTCGATCGCGGTGCCGCGTGGCGTCACGTCGGCCTGGGTCAGCGCCAGCCGTTCGCCGGCCGCGACGAGGATCTGTTGCCGCACCAGATCGACGCCGGTCACCAGCTCGGAGACCGGGTGTTCGACCTGGAGCCGGCAGTTGACCTCCATGAGGTGGAAGTCGTCCCCACCGCCGACCAGGAACTCGAAGGTGCCAGCGCCCACGTAGCCGACACCGAGCGCGCCGGTGACCGCGGCGGCGGTCATCCGGTCGACCATGTGTTGCGGCAGCCCCGGCGCGGGTGACTCCTCGATCAGCTTCTGGTGACGCCGCTGCACCGAGCAGTCGCGCTCGCCGAGGTGGATGCCGTTGCCGTAGCGGTCGGTGAGCACCTGCACCTCGACGTGGCGGGCAGACTCGAGGTAGCGCTCGATGTAGACCCGGTTGTCGCCGAAGAGCAGCTGCGCCTCGGCCCGCGCGGCGGCGAACTCGCCAAGGAACGACGCCGGATCGCGGACCACCCGTACGCCCCGACCGCCGCCACCGGCGACCGCCTTGATGATCAGCGGGAAGCCGATCTCGTCGGCGACAGCGCGGGCGTGGGCAGCCGACTCGACGGCGTCGGTCGTGCCGGGGAGTACGGGCAGGCCGAGGCCCGCCATGATGCCCCGCGTCCGGGCCTTGTCGCCCAGAGCGGCCATCACGGCGGGCGGCGGCCCGATGAACGTGATCCCGTCGGCCTCGCAGATCTCGGCGAAGTCCGGATCCTCGGAGAGAAATCCGTAGCCCGGGTGGATGGCGTCGGCCCCCGTGCGACGGGCCGCCTCGATGATGGCCGGGGCACTCAGGTAGCTGCGTCGGCTGGGACCCGGCCCGATCTGGACGGCTTCGTCGGCCAGCCGCACCACCGCCGAGTCCCGGTCCACTGTCGAGTAGACAGCCACGGTACGCAGCCCCATCTCCCGGCAGGTCCGGGCGATCCGGACCGCGATTTCGCCCCGGTTGGCGATCAGCACCGACTCGAACACTGGGTCAGCCCTCCGACACAGCTAAGGCGATCAACCGTTCGCCGTACTCGACCGGGCTCGCGTTGGGCACCAGCACCTTTACGACCTCGCCCGCGCGGTCGGCTTCGACCGGGATCATCATCTTCATCGCTTCGAGGATCGCGACCTGCTGGCCCGGAATGACCTGGTCGCCCTCAGTGACGAACGGGTCAGCTCCGGGCGACGGCGCGAGGTAGAGCGTCGCGACCATCGGCGCGCACACGTAGTGCAGACCGGCGTCGGTCTCCACCGGCGGGGCGGCCGGTACCACCGCCGCCCCCGGTGCGCCATCCGGCCACTCCACCTCGACCACCAGGTCGCCGTGTTGCAGCCGGGCGCGGCGGACCGGACCTGGCGTCGACCCGATCAGCCGCGCGAGACTGCGGACCGCGGCATCCAGCGGGTCGGCGTTACCCTCCGGCATTCGTCAAACCTCCGATCTGTCGGAAGCGGGCCCGGCGATGGGCCCGCACCTCCTCGCGGTTGAGACCGGCCAACTCCGCGAACGCGTCGACAACCGCCCGGTGTACGGCCGACGCGGTCGCCCCGGGATCGGCCGGTGCCCCGCCGGGTGGTTCGGGAACCACCCCGTCGACGATGCCGAGCGCCAGCAGGTCGCCGGCCTGGAGCTTGAGCTGCGCGGCGGCCTCGTCGGCCCGGCCGGAGTCGTTCCAGAGGATCGCGGCGCAGCCTTCCGGGCTGATCACCGAGTACGTCGCGTTGGTGAGCATCAGCACCCGGTTGCCGACGCCGAGGGCGAGCGCACCTCCGCTGCCACCCTCGCCGGTCACGATCGCGACGACCGGAACCGTCAGCCCGGCCATCAGCCGGATGCTGTCGGCGATGGCGAGGGCCTGCCCGTTCTCCTCCGCCGAGACGCCGTGGTAGGCGCCGGGCGTGTCGATCAGCGTCACGATCGGCGTGCCGAGCTTCTCGGCCAGGCGCATCAGCCGGGCCGCCTTGCGATAGCCGGCAGGTGTCGCCATGCCGAAGTTGCGGCTGGCCACCTCGGCGACCGTGTGGCCCTTCTGGTGGCCGATCACCACTGTGGGCCGGCCGTCGATCAGACCGACGCCGCCGACGATCGCCGGGCAGTCACTCGCCAGCCGGTCGCCGTGCAGCTCCACGAAACCGTCAACGAAGTGACCGATGTAGTCGAGTGTGGATGGTCGACCGAGATCGCGGGACAGCGCCACGACAGCCCACGGGTCGGCCGACTCGGGGGGCGTGGTGGCACGTACCGGGTAAGGGTTGGGCGCGGACCGGTCGGCCCCCGCGAAGGCCAGCAGCCGGCCGATGGTCGGCCGCAGGTTCGACCGGGGCACCAGGTCGTCGAGCATGCCGCGGGCGAAGAGGTACTCGGCGGTCTGGAAGCCGGCCGGCAGCGGCTGACGCAGCGTCTGCTGGATGACCCTCGGCCCGGCGAAGCCGAGGCGCGCCCCCGGCTCGGCGAGGATGACGTCGCAGAGCGTCGCGAACGATGCGGCAACGCCACCGTAGGTCGGGTCGCTGACCAGCGAGATCGTCAACACCCCGGCCTCGTCGAGGGCACCGAGCGCCGCGCTCGTCTTGGCCATCTGCATGAGCGACAGCACGCCCTCCTGCATCCGGGCCCCGCCGGAGGCGCTGACGATCAGCAGCGGCGTACGGGTTTCGAGCGCCACCTCGGCGGCCCGGGTGATCCGTTCGCCGACGCCCGAGCCGAGGCTGCCGCCGAGGAACCGGAAGTCCATTACCGCCGCGATCAGGGGCTGGCCCTCGACGGTGCCCCGGACGCAGACCACTGCCTCGTCGAGCCCGGTGCGCCGGCGGGCCGCCTCGATCCGTTGCGGGTAGGGCTTGGTGTCGACGAAACCGAGCGGATCACCGAAGGCGCCGACCGGTGGCAGCTCCTCGACCGAGTCGAGGTCGAAGAGCTGCTCGATCCGCTGGTGCGCGGTGACCTGGTCGTGGTGGTCGCACTCCGGGCAGACGCCGAGGTTGCGCTCGACCCGGCGCTGGTAGAGCAGCGCCCGGCAGCCCGGGCAGATCAGCCAGCTCTTGCCGACGGGTGTGTTGACGGTGGCGGTCATGACTGCCCGCGTTCGGCCGCGGCCTTCTCCACGATCTCCCGGATGCGTGCCTGCTGCTCACGTGTGGTCCGGTTGAGGTGGGCGGTCATGCCCTCGTCGTCGGCGTGCCCGCCCGGCCGCATCTCGAAGTCCTGTACCCACCGCATCCGCACGCCGCCGTCCGGGATCTCGGTGTATTCCCAGAACAGGTTCATGTACTTGAAGGCGCCCGTCTCCAGCCGCCGTGCCCGTACCACCCGGTCGCCGCGGTCGGGCACCCGCTCGGAGACCCAGCTCCAGACCCGGCCGGCCGGGTCGGGGTGCATGGTCAGGCGGAAGACGACGGCCCCGTCGGCGGACGTCGAGAGCACTTCGGTGCTGGCGTACTCGCTGAACAGGGAGGGCCAGTTGGGGATGTCGTTGGTGAGGTCCCAGACGAGGTCGAACGGTGCGTTGATGACGACCGCGTTGTCAGTGTGTCCGGCCATCGGGTCACCGATCCGCGAGTCGTTGGTTGACGTAGTCGACAGCGAGCCGCGGCGTCTTCATGATCGACACCGCGTCGTCGGGGATGCGCACCTCGTACTCCTGCTGCACCCGCGCCGCCAGCTCCAACAGCGCGAGCGAGTCGTAGCCGAGGTCGTCGAACGGCGCGTCGAGCGTCGCCGGATCGGCCCAGTCGGTCTGCTCGACCACACCGGAACTGGTCTCCAGGATCCGACGCAGGTCGTCGAGGGTCAGCTGGCTCATGAGTTTCCTCCCGTCGGTCGCTGCCACCCGTCGCGCACGCCGCCGACCTGCGGCACCGGCGACTCGGGGTGCGGGACCTCTTCGGTGTCGACGTGGCCCAGCTCGGGGCGCGGTGCGAGCGGGCTGATCTGGAACACGATCAGCGCGGTCTCGCCACCGGCGTTGACGATGCGGTGCCGCTGGCCGCGACGGACCATGAGAGCCTCGTCGGCAGCGAGCTTGACCTCCGCGCCGTCGACCCGGATCACCACCTCGCCGCGCACCAGATAACAGAACTTGTCCGAGTACGGGTTGTACTGCTCTGCCAGGAACTCGCCCGGCTCCAGGCGGACCGTGCCCATGAAGCCCTCCGTCGCGTCGACGGTCTTCGGGCTGAGCAGGATCCGCACCTCGCCGCCGATCCGGTTGATGCCGGGCACGTCGGTGGCGGCGACCTTCACGATCGGTTGCCGATGCATGATCATCCCTTCTCTGCGACGAGCACTCGGAACGGCAGGTCCGTCGGGTGGACGGTGGCCGGGCCGAAGCCCGCCGCGGCGAGGGCCCGGTTGTAGGCGGCGACGGAGTGCGACTCGCCCTCGAAGGTCCAGACCAACATCAACACCGAGAAGAGGTACGGAGCCGGGTCCAGTGCCGGCGACTCGTCGCCAGTGGTGAACCCGACGATGACCAGCCGTCCACCCGGCTTGACCACGGAACCGAGCCGGGTCACCAGCTCATGCACCCGCTCCTCGGAGAAGTGGTGCGTGACATTGGTGAGCAGCACGACGTCGTAGGGCCCGCCGAGATCGGTGGTGAACATGTCACCCGGCAGGAACGACGCCCGGTCGCGCACGCCGAGCCGTTCGGCGTGCTTCTCCGTCACGGCGAGCACGTTGGGCCAGTCCAGCGAGGTCACCGCCGCCTGTGGGTTGTGCTGAGCGAGCGTGTAGCCGTAGACGCCGTGGCCGCAGGCGACGTCGAGGATGTCGAGTTCGGCGCGCTCCTTCGTCCACGGCGCGAGCGCCTCGGCCATCACCTCGGCGGTTGGCTGGGCGACCTTCGTCGCGTACGCGGCGAAGTCCTCCCAGTAGGTGTACTCCGGGGTCTCGGCGTGCACGTCGAGGACGGTGCCGCCGGCCCGTACGGCGGCGCTGAGGTCGCGCAGCGCGTCCCACTCCCAGTCGCTCGACATCACCTTGACCATGCCGCCCAGGTAGTCGGGACGGGTGCTGACCAGGTGATCGGCGGCCGCCTGGGTGAGCGAGAAGTGCTCGCTGGTGCGGTCGGTGAGTCGGATCGCGGTGAGCGCGTCGAGCAGGATGCGCGCACCCCGGGGATGGATGCCGAGCTTCGGGGCGAGCCCGCTGGCAGTGGCCGGGCCCTCGGCGAGCGCGTCGAACACGCCCAGCTCGACAGCGGTACGCAGCAGGCTCGTCTTCTTGTATGCCTGCATCATGTCGTTGATGTCGCGGCGGGTCAGCGTCACGTGATGCTCCCTGTCTCGGGGCTCCAGGTGTAGAAGGGCGTGGCCTTCGAGTCCTGCAACTCGGTCATGCTGTCCGGCGCGTAGCGCTGCAGGTAGGCCGAGAGGCGCCTGTTGACCTCCTGGAAGTCCGCGCGGGCTCGGGCCGCGAGGAGCTTGTCGAAGACGTCGGTGTCGGCCTCCAGCAGGTGCATGTAGAGGTCCTGGTAGCGGAAGAGCGTGCGCCGCGAGATGCCGACGACGTAGGGCATGTCGCCCTTGTCGTGCTCGGTGAAGAGTTCGGCGACCGCGTCGGCGTGGCCGGGGGCCATCCGCATGACCATGAGGGCGCGGTAGGACATGTGCTCACGCTCCCCGCAGGATCGTGGCCAGGGCAGCGGTCAGGGTCTGGGCCTGGTCGTCGACCGGGCCGGCGCTGCGCCAGGCGACAATGCCGTCGGGGCGTACCAGCAGCGCCCCGCCGGGGCCGACTCCGCAGCTCGCGAGCCACGAACCGTCGTCGGCGAGGTCACCGTCGGGTCCGGCGGTCAGCGCCTTGATCGGAAGCCCGGTCTCCGCCGAGACCGCCTCGGCCGCGGCGAGCCAGGCGTCGTCGCCCGGAGCCGTGGCCAACGTCCAGCCCTCGGTCAGCACATCGATCGTGGAGACCCGAGCGCCGTCGTGGTCGACCCAGCCGTGCGGGGCACGCGATCCGGGTTGGCCGGTGAAGGTCAGCTCGCGGGGCAGCAGCTCGGTGTCGGCGGGCGCGCCGACTATCGCGTTGGAGGTGTACCGGTAGCCCATCGTGACGATGACGAAGTCGCGGTAGGCGGCCTTGTCCTCGTCGGCGAGCTGACCCCGGGTGCGGAAGAGCATCCACGCCTGGTCGGCGGTCGCGGCGCCGACCGGACGACGCTCGGCTTCGTAGGAGTCGAGCAGGCTCTCGTCGGCCCGCCCCTGAAGCACGTCGGCGAGCTTCCAGGCCAGGTTGTGCGCGTCCTGGATGCCGGCGTTGACGCCGAAGCCGCCGGCCGGCGGGTGGGCGTGACAGGCGTCGCCGGCCAGGAAGACCCTCCCCGACTGGTACGCGTCGGCGACCATGTGCCGCGCGTCCCAGGGCTGGGCCGACTCGACCTCGACCTCCAACTCGGGGTCGCCGGCAGCGATCCGGGCCAGTTCGACGCAGCGTTCCGGTGTGAAGTCGGCAGGCGACTGCCCGCGCTCGGGGTAGTAGTTGACGCCGAACATCCACCGTCCCGGCTCGATGAAGAGCAGCAGACCCTGGGCCAGCTGGTTCATCAGGTAGATCAGCGTGAACCGGGGTGCCGACTCGGGCAGGTCGACCTTGGCGCGGAAGATGATGCTGACGAAGTTCCCGGCGACGCCGTTGCTGCGGTTTCCGACCTGGAGCAGTTCGCGCACGGGACTCTTCACACCGTCGGCGGCGACGACGTAGCGCGCCCGGATCGTGCGTGTCGTGCCATTGTCGTTGACGGTCGCCGTCACGCCGTCCTGGTCCTGGGTCAGCCCGATCAGCTCGTTCTGGAAGCGGATCTCCGCGCCCGCCTCGACCGCGGCGTCGTAGAGCAGCGGCTCGTAGTGGTCCTGGCCGCACCAGATCGGCCAGCTCGGCGTGAACTTGTCGTAGTCGACGTCGTGCGCCTCCATCACGAACGACTTGTGGAGGTCGGCCAGGGACTGGGCGCCGAGCATGACCAGTGGCGTGGCGCGGCCGGCGCGGACCAGGTCGAGTTCGGCACCCGGTCCGACGATCTTCATGCCGGCCTGCTGCACCGCGGGCTCCAGGCCGACGGTGCGGAAGATCTCCACAGTGCGGGCGTGCAGACCGGTGGCGCGGGGGATCGTCGACAGCCGGGGCCGACGTTCGACAAGGATCGGCCGGATCCCCTTGCGGGCCAGGAAGAGCGCGGTCGACAAGCCGACCGGGCCGCCGCCGACGATCAGGACGTCGGTGCTTCCGTCAGACATGAGCGTCCTCCGTGTAGACGACTTTGTAGAGGTGGCGTTCTGGCGTGGCGATCGCGCGTACCTCGCCGAAGTGGGGGTGGACCTCGGGGTTCTTGAGCATCGCCGTGAAGTGCTCTTCGCTCTTCCACTGCGCGTAGTTGACGACCCGGGTCCCGTCGAGGCTGGCGTGGATGTTCGCCGACACGAACCCGTCCACCTTGGACATCACCGCGTCGGTCGCCTCGATCAGGATGTCGAGGAGCTTCTGCTGGTTGGCCGGCTCGACGGTGAAGACGTTGACCATCGTCACGACCGGCTGGTCGATGCCGATGTGTGCCATTGCGGGCTTCCTTTCCTAGATCGGACGCGCTTCGAGCAGGGCCCAGCCGCGGGACGCGGGGGTGTTGACCAGCTCGAAACCGGACGCGGTGAACAGCGCCTGCCATTCCCTGAGGTCGCGCTCCTTGCCGCCGAAGAGCACCAGCATGTCGATGTCGATGATCTTGGCGTGGTCCCACTGGTTGCGCGGCGGCACGATCTGGTCGATCGCGATGAGGCGGGAGTCGGCGTCGCCGATCGCCGCCCGGATCCGACGCAGCAACGTGACGCAGGTGTCGTCCGGCCAGTTGTGGACGATCGACTTCAGGATGTACGCGTCGGCACCGACCGGCAGCTCGTCGGTGAAGAAGTCGCCGCCCCGCACCTCGACCCGCTCGGTGACACCGTGCTCCTTGAGCAGTGGCTCGGCGTCGGCCACCACCTCGGGCAGGTCGAAGAGGACACCGGTGCCATCGGGGTGACGCTGGAGCATCTTGGCCAGGAAGTAGCCGTTGCTGCCGCCGATGTCGGCGATCCGGCCGAACCGCTCGGGTGCCAACTCCGCGGCGAACCGGTCGGCGAGCCGCCGGCTCCAGTGGGCCATGAAGCCCTCGAAGAACCGGTTGGCCTCCGGGTGGGCCTGGAGATAGTCGTAGAAGCCCATGCCGAAGACCTTGTTGAAGGCCGGCTCGCCGGTACGGACGCTGTGCAGGATCTCCGCGTACGGGAGGCGGTTGAAGTCGGCGCCGCTGAACTGCACCATCGGCCGCAGCCCGCCGATCCGGGCCGACGTCAGCCCCTCGCCGAGCGGGGTGAGCGCGAACGACCCGTCCTCCTGCTCGTCGAAGATGCCGACCGCTGAGGCCGCGCGCAGGATCCGCCGCAGCGCGTCCTCGTGCGACTCGGTCGCCGCCGCCAGTCGGGCGACCAGCACTGGTCCGTCGACGAGCAGGTCGGCGATGCCGAGCTCGGTGACCACGTAGATCACGTTGGCGATCTGTTTGGCGCTTCCCAGCACCGCGATCTGCCGTTCACGCAGGTCGAGTGCCTGCTGCTCGTCGAAGTTCGCGACGGCGGCGAGGCTGGCGTCGGTCATCGTCCATTCCTTTCGTCGGTCACGACCATTGCCGCGTTGAACCCGCCGTAGCCCCTGGCGAGTACGAGCGCCGCGCGTACCGGTGTCTCCCGCGCGACGTCACGCACCAGGTCGAGGTGCAGGCCCTCGGCCGGCTGGCGGATGTTGGTGGTGGGTGGGATGACGCCGTGCCGGATCGACAGCAGCGCGGAGACGAGGTCGAGCGCCGCCCCGCCCGAGTAGAGCCGGCCGGTCATCGTCTTGGGGGCGGTCACCGGCACCCCACGTGGGCCGAAGACCGCTGTGATCGCCTCGGCCTCGACGCGGTCGAGCTGCGCGACACCGGCGCCGTCGGCGAAGACGACGTCGATGTCGGCCGGTGTGAGACCGGCGTCGGACACTGCCATCTCGGCCGCCCGACGCAGACCCGGCGGGCGGCCGGAGCCGGGTCGGGGGTCGAACGTCGCGCCGTATCCGGCGATCACCCCGTAGACGGCGGCCCCGCGCCGGGCAGCGGCGTGTTCGTCCTCCAACACGAGGATCGCCCCGCCCTCGCCCGGCACGTAACCCGACGCGTTGGCGTCGAACGGCAGGAACGCCGTGGCCGGATCCCGCCCCGTACTGAGCAGGCCGTTGGCGAGCTGGGCCGTCCAGCCCCACGGGCAGAGCGACGCGTCGACACCGCCGGTCATCACGAGTTGCACGCCCTTGCGCACCTGGCGCCGGGCCTGCGCCACCGCGTCGAGCCCACCCGCCTGCTCGGTGACGAGCACGCCGGTCGGCCCACGCATCCCGTGGCGGATCGAGATCTGGCCGGTGTTGACAGCGTAGAACCAGGCGAACGACTGGTAGGCGCTGACGTGCTCAGAGCCCTTGCTCCAGAGTTTCTCCAGCTCACGGTGGCCGAACTCGAAGCCACCCGACGCGCTGGCGGTGACGACACCCATGCCGAACTCGGGCAGCGCAGAAGGGTCGACCGACGCATCGGCCAGCGCCCACTGTGCCGCCGTCAACGACAGCCGGGTCATGTGGTCGGTCTGCGCCATCAGCCGGCTCGGAATGTGATCGGCCGCCTCGTATCCGGGAACCTCGCCGGCCAACTGGGCGGGGTAACCCGAGCTGTCGAAACGGCTGATCGGCCCGATGCCGCCCACCCCGGCGACGGTGGCCGCCCAGAAGGCGTCGCGGCCCAACCCGTTGGGCGCTGCCACTCCGACACCGGTGACGACAGTGGTCATGCCACACGCGCCAGGAGCATCGCGCTCTGGAAGCCGCCGAACCCGCTACCCACGCTCAACACCACGTCGGTCTGCTGCTCACGGGCGGTCAGCGGAACGTAGTCGAGGTCGCACTCCGGGTCGCGTTCGTGCAGGTTGGCCGTCGGCGGCACCGCCCCGTGCTTGATCGCCAGGGCCGACGCCGCGATCTCGATCGAACCGATGGCGCCGAGCGAGTGGCCGATCATCGACTTGATCGAGCTGACCGGGGTGCGGTACGCATGGTCGCCGAGACTCCGCTTGAACGCCGCTGTCTCGTGCCTGTCGTTCTGCTTCGTACCCGAGCCGTGCGCGTTGATGTAGTCGACGGCGTCGCCGGGCAACCGGGCGTCGGCGAGCGCGACCCGGATCGCCTCGGCCATCTCCCGCCCGTCGGGCCGCAGACCGGTCATGTGAAACGCGTTGGAGCGCGAGGCGAACCCGACCAGTTCGGCGTAGATCTGCGCGCCGCGTCGGCGGGCGTGCTCAAGCTCTTCGAGGACGAACATCGCCGAACCCTCACCGAGGACGAACCCGTCGCGACTGTTGTCGAACGGCCGCGAGGCGTGCGTCGGATCGTCGTTGCGGGCCGTGGTCGCCTTGATCGCGTCGAAGCAGGCCACCGTGATCGGCGAGATCGGGGCGTCGGTCGCGCCGGCGATCATCACGTCGGCCGATCCCTCCCGGATCAGCTCCCGGGCGTGGCCGACCGAGTCGAGGCCCGACGTGCAGCCGGTGGAGACCACCGTCGCCGGACCCTCCGCCCCGACCGACCACGCCACCTCGCGGGCGAACGAGCTCGGCACCAGATAGTCGTAGAGGTGCGGGGTGGCGTACCGGTGGTCGGTCAGCCAGTTCCGGCCGCCGTCGCTGACCACGACGTACTCCTCTTCGAGGCTCATCGTGGCCCCGACCGCCGTGCCGACGCTCACGCCGACCCGGGTCGGGTCGGCGACCTCGAAGCCGCTGTCGGCCAGCGCCTCCCGGGTGCAGACCACCGCCATCTGGGCCGCCCGGTCCATCCGGCGGACCTCCTGCGGCGACAGGCCCTCGGCGACCGGGTCGAAGTCGGCCTCCGCGGCCACCCGTGACCGGAAGGGGGTGGCGTCGAAGAACGACAGGCTACGGGTGGCCGTGCGGCCAGCGGTCAACAGTTCCCAGAACGCCTTGGTGCCCAGTCCACCGGGGGCGATGACGCCAATCCCGGTGATGACCACCCGACGGTCGGATGTGCTCGTCATGGAAGACCTCCTGGCCGCGATGTCCGTGTGAAAGCTAGGGACGGCCGGTCGAACGGCGCTGGAGCGTCGGTCGAGGGCCTGTCACGAGGCCCTGGCAAGCCCCGGGCGCAGTGGCCCGCCGGCGGCCAACACCTCCCGCTGGAGCCGCTGGAGGTCAGGCGAAGGGTCCAGGCCCAACTCCTCACTGAGCACCCGGCGCAGGTGGTGGTATGCCTGCAACGCCTCGCCACGGCGTCCCGAGCGGCTGAGCGCCACGATGAGCTGGCGGTGGAACCACTCGTTGAGCGGGTACGTGCCCACGAGATAGCGCAGCTCGCCGATCAACTCGCGGTGGCGGCCGAGCGTGATGTCGGCCTGGATGCGCAGCTCCAGTGCGCGGATCCACTGCTCCTGGAGGTGGATCGCGTGCGCCTCCAACGCCGGCCCGAACGTCACGTTGGCGCCCACCGGCCCCGTCCACATGGCCAGCGCCCGCCGCAGCACCTCGGCGCCCTCCTCGGGCCGGTCCGACTCGATGTGCGAGCGGCCCTGGTCGAGCATCGTCTCGAACACCTCGGCGTCGAGCTGACCCGGCTCCACCCGCAGCAGGTAACCGCGGGCACGGCTCTCCAGCACGGTCCGGTCCGGGGTCTCTATGCCCTCCTTCGCGAAGAGCTTGCGCAGGTGGTAGATGTAGGTCTGGACAGTGGTGACGGCGCTACGCGCCGGATCGTCACCCCACAGCTCCCGGATTATCGAGTCGACCAGAACGACCCGATTGGCCCGCATCACCAGCAGCGCCAACACGGTCCGCACCTTCGGCGGCGTCGGCGTGCAGATCCGGCCCTCGTGGATCACTTCCAGCGACCCGAGGATCTCGTACCTGACCACAGTGGTCCCCCATTCCCCATAGCACTCGTCGAGACGCTCTCAAGCTATGGATGAGCGGGGCGTGTCGGAACGACCGCAGGTAGCGACATCGCGGGTTCTTCCGAGGATCGATGTGTGTCGAAAGTTGTACGGCGGATACCCCTTTGATCGCTCGATGCTTCCTCCAGGCAACCTCCACCAGGGGCGGGAAGACTCGCCGGGCCCCCACGCCCCTCGGGTTAGGAGTCACACATGTCGCGCCGCCTCTTCACCTCCGAGTCGGTCACCGAAGGTCATCCCGACAAGATCGCCGATCAGATCAGCGATGGGATCCTCGACGCGCTACTGGCGCAGGACCCGCACAGCCGGGTCGCCGTCGAAAGCCTGATCACCACCGGCCAGGTCCACGTCGCGGGCGAGGTCACCACGCAGGCCTACGCCGACATCCCACGCATCGTGCGGGAAACGGTCCTGGGCATCGGGTACGACTCGTCGAAGAAGGGCTTCGACGGCGCGTCCTGCGGCGTCAGCATCTCGATCGGCGCCCAGTCGCCCGACATCGCGCAGGGCGTCGACACGGCGATCGAGCTGCGCGACGGTTCGTCCGGTGGTGGGCTCGACGCCCAGGGTGCCGGTGACCAGGGCATGATGTTCGGCTTCGCCTGCTCGGAGACGCCGGAGCTGATGCCGCTGCCGATCGCGTTGGCCCACCGGCTGGCCCGTCGGCTGGCCGCCGTCCGCAAGGACGGCACGGTGCCCTACCTGCGGCCGGACGGCAAAACCCAGGTCACCGTCGAGTACGACGGCCTCCGCCCGGTCCGGCTCGACACCGTCGTGGTCTCCACGCAGCACGCCGCCCACATCTCCCTCGACGAACTGCTCGCCCCCGACATCCGGGACCACGTGATCACGCCGGAGCTGGAGGCGCTCGACCTCGACACCGAGGGTTACCGGCTGTTGGTCAACCCGACCGGCCGGTTCGAGATCGGTGGTCCGATGGGCGACGCCGGCCTGACCGGACGAAAGATCATCGTCGACACCTACGGCGGGTACGCCCGGCACGGTGGTGGCGCGTTCTCGGGCAAGGACCCGTCGAAGGTCGACCGTTCGGCGGCGTACGCGATGCGGTGGGTGGCGAAGAACGTGGTCGCCGCGGGCCTGGCCGAGCGGTGTGAGGCGCAGGTGGCCTACGCGATCGGCAAGGCCCACCCGGTGAGCCTGTTCGTGGAGACGTTCGGGACTGAGACGGTGCCGCTCGACCGGATCGAGAAGGCGATCGGTGAGGTCTTCGACCTGCGCCCGGCGGCGATCATCCGCGACCTGGACCTCCTGCGTCCGATCTACCAGCAGACGGCCGCCTACGGCCACTTCGGCCGTGAACTCCCGGACCTGACCTGGGAGCGCACCGACCGCGCCGCCGATCTCAAGGCCGCTTGTTGAGGAACGTCGCCGGTCGCTAGAACGGCGGGCGACGCGGGCGTGGCACCAACCGGTCGTGTGGCAGCGTCACCAGTGACGCTGCCACCGCCTTGTTGACGGCGTCGATGCGGGAGACCGCGCCGAGCTTCGCGAAGATGCGCCGCAGGTGGCTCTTCACGGTGGCCTCGGTCAGGTCGAGTCGCCGCGCGATCTGGGCATTGGTCATCGCCTCGGCCGCGAGTTGCAGGATCTCCAGCTCGACGGGGGACAGAATGGCGGACTCCGCGTTCTGCACCTGCACCAGGCTCTGACCGGAGACCGAGAGCAGCACCGAACCGCTGCCGTCGCGCGCCTTGCGGATCGCGGCGACCAACTCCTCCCGACCCACGCTCTTCAGCAGATAGGCGCGCACCCCGGCGGCGATCAAACGGCGCAGCAGGTCGGGGCTGTCATACATGCTGAGGATGACCACCGCGCTGTCGGGCGACACCTCACGGATGCGGCGCACCGTGACCACCGGGTCGTCGCCGGGAATCTCGACGTCGAGCAACACCACGTCGGGACGCTCCGACGCCGCCTTGGCGACAGCGGTCGCCGAGTCGCCCGCCTCGTCGACCACGTCGAGGTCGACGTGCACCTCGAGCACCCAGCGCAGCCCCTCGCGGACGAGAGCGTGGTCGTCGACTATGAGGATGGTGGTGGCGCCGGCGGGAGACCCGCCGTCGGACCGCGTCAACCTAACCCCCAGACCCCATCCCCCGCCGCCAGCGTGCACACGATTGGCACCGTATCGCGGACGTGTGACGCCACGGCTATCGTGGCGTCCTCCCGACACGAAGAACGCCACGATCGCCGCGCGACTCTGTCAGTCTCGTGTGGACAGACGAACCAACTCGCCGATGCCGAGCCCCTTGTTAGCGATGTAGAAGCTGCCGTCGGAGGCGATGGCGAACGACATCGGGGAGTCCAGGCCGGTGCTCGCCAGCTCCCGGTGGCTACCGTCGCGCTCCACCCGGATCAACGCACCCGTGGAATCCCCGGAGCTGAGCCCGTTCTTCGCGATCTCCAGCACGACCAGTCGACCCCGCTTGTCGAAGGCGATGTCGATGATGTTGGTGAAGCCGGTCGCGAAGATCGTCGGCTCCTGCCCGGGCACCAGCCGCCACACCCGGGCGCCGCCGTTCGGGAAGGGGTGCCCGGTCAGCTGCCCGATGTAGAGTGCGCCGTCCGGCCCGCGGGTGATGGTGACCGGCACGAACTGGATCGGCGTCGTCGAGCCGGGCGGCAGACCCCACTCCGGCGGTGCCGGAACCTGCTCCTGCGGCCAGACGTGTTCGGCAGTGACCACGCCACGACGGTCGATCCGGAGCACGTCGTTGGCGGCCGCGTCGAGCGCGTAGACGTCACGCCCGTCGGCGACCACGGCGTACGGCTGGCTCTCCGGAATCACCCCGTCGGGGTTGTTCTGCCCCTCGAATGCGGAGAGGTCGCCGACGACAGACCAGCGGCGCTTCCCCTCGACCCGGAGGATGGTTCCCATCGTGGCCCCGGCCGCACCGAGCAGGTCGCGCGAGACCGGGTCGGTGCTGTAGCCCATCGCCACCAGGAGCTTGCCCTGCCGGTCGAAGGCGAGGTCGTGGGCGCCGTAGACGGAGAAGCCGGCGCCGGTGCTCCGCAGCGACGGCAGACCCGTCACGACTCGCTTCTGCCAGCCGTGACGGACCGCCGTGATCGCACCGGTCGAGCCGTAGCAGAGGTTGGTGCCGAACGTGCCGGGGATGCACACGTCGTCGCCGCCGAGCCCGGCCTCGGCGACGTAGACGATGCCGGCCCGGTCGATGGCGACACCGCGAGGGTTGTCGAGGTTGCGGGCGACAACGGTCAGTCGCCCAGTGGTCGAGGTGGCCGCAGTGGCGGGCGCGGCAATGCCGGCCACCAGTACCAGCGGCACAGCCAGCGACAACGTTCGTCGCATCGCGTCGAGCATGGGTTCTCCTCAGCAAGCGGGGTTCGGATGCGAACGACGCTGCCGGCGTTGCCTCGAGGCCCGGTGGAGGAAGGCTCGACAGGTCCCCCTACTCCGGCTGGTTGGGAGTGCCGCGCCCCAGCTCATAGGGGGATGTCACGCCCTCGTAGGCGAGGTGCATCACCATGCCGTTGGCCGCGTGGTCGAGGTTGTGACAGTGGTCCATCCAGAGCCCCGGATTATCCGCCTTGAAGCCGATTTCGTAGATCTCACCGGGGATCACGTCGAGGCTGTCGATCCACCACGGTGACCCGGTCGCGCGGACCCCGTTGCGGGACAGCACCAACGCGTGATGGCCGTGCAGATGCATCGGGTGGTTCTGGTGGCTGCGGTTGACGATCCGCACCTTGACCACGTCGTCCATCCGAACCATGAGCGTCGGCGTATGGGGGAAGCTGTGCCCGTTGATGATCGGCACCAGGTGGAGCCCCCCGTTGTAGAAGGACAGCCGGTCGTCGAGAAGCTGGGTGAACGAGCGGTCGTACGACGAGCCGGCGTCGAAGGGCCGGGATCCGCCCGAGCCGTACGAGAGCGGGTCGAAGTGGTCACCGTCGTCGACGATCTTCGGCGTCGAGGCGTCACCCGGTGGCGCCAGGACCAGCCCGCCGTCGCGGTTGGCGAGGTCGGTCAGGCGCACCGGGCCTGCCGGCATCGTGAACGTCACGTCGTAGCGTCCACCGGTCGCCAACCCGAACCGCGGATCGGTCAGCGGGGTCGGACCGTTGACGTCGACCCCGTCGATCGCCGCCACCCGCACCGGCGTGCCGTTGACAGTCAGGGCCCGCGGACGACTGTCGCCTGCCGGGTTGTTGTCGGTGTTGATCAGACGCAGCCGCACCGGCGTGCCCGGGGCGACCTCCTGGCGTTGCAGTGTGTCACTCGTGCCGAACGAGACGATGTTGTCGTCAGGCGTACGCCACTCGTGGGCCTGCACGACGAAGTCCCGCTCGCCGGGTGGCGGGCCGTCGCGCGGCTCGACGATCAGCGCGCCGAACAGACCCCGCCGGATCGCCTCGAGCGGGTTCTGGTGGGTGTGGTACCAGAAGGTGCCGACCTGCTCGGCGATGAACCGGTAGGTGAAGCTGCCGCCCGGCTCCACCGCGTTCTGCGTCGCGCCGGCCACGCCGTCCTCACCGTTGGGAACGTCGAGGCCGTGCCAGTGGATTGTCACGTTCTCGTCGGGAATCTCGTTGTGCAGTGTCACCTCGACGAGGTCTCCCTCACGGACCCGCAGCTCCGGCCCGGGCGACTGACCGTTGTACGTCAGCGCCTTGATCTCGGCGCCCGACGACAGCCGTACCGTTGCGTTCTTCGCGGTCAGCGTGAAGGCCTTGTTGGGCTTGCCGGTCCGCGGTCCGCGCAGGTCGTCGACGGAGACCCCGCCGTGGCCGCCGTGACCGAACGAGGGGCCGCCGCCGTAGTCGACGTTGTCGTGGGACGTCATGGTCATGCGGTCGGGCAGCCTGCTGCTCCGGGCCACGTAGGTGATGCCGGCGGCGACGACCAGCACCACGACGGCGGCCTGAGCGGTGGCGCGCAGGGCGCTGGCACGCCGGCCACGGCGTGCGAAGTCGGTCGCGGTGACGGCCCGCAGGCGACGCCCCTGCCAGAACCACAGCACCAGCACCGACAGCAGGATCGGCGCGGCGTGGGTCGCGATGTCGTCGAGGTAGGACGGAACCGGACGGGACACGTACGCGAAGTAGACGCCAACCACAGTCGCCACCGCCGTCACCTGGACCGGCACGACGAATCGGGGATCGGCGGCGGCGGAGCGCGTCTCGACGTCGACCGGCGCGTCGGCTCTGTTGGCCAGGGCGCGCAGGCCCGGCACCGTCCAGATGACGACGGCCAGCATCGGCAGCAGCAGAAGCGGCATCTGCACGATCACGCGGTTGTCGGCGAAGATCCAGTCGACGGCGAGCATCAGCCCGATCGCGACGCACTTGATGACAAGCACCACCAGCGCGGCCACGAGCAGACGTAGCAACCGACGGGCGCTCTTGCGCAGCGCCTCGGGCGTCGGCCGCCAGGCCAGCCGCGTGGCGAGGATCGCCGCGGACAGCCAGATCAGGAACAGGACCCCGGCCAGGATCCCATCGGCGTTCTCTCCGACCTCAAACATGACGCCAACATACGAAGGATGCGCACCGCACGGCATCCGTTGAGGAACGGCCGGCACGTACGGCGATCGCCGTAGCCGACACCGCCTGCGAAACAAGGGCCGTAGTCAGTTGCCGGGCGCGACGAGCCCCGTCTGGTAGGCGAGGACGACGAGTTGCGCACGGTCGCGGACGCGGAGCTTGACCATGGCTCGGTGGACGTGGGTACGGGCCGTGGCCGGGCTCATCGACAGCCGGCGCCCGATCTCCTCGTTGGTCAGCCCGCTGGCCACCAGGCTCATCACCTCGCGCTCGCGGTCGGTCAACACCGCCAGCCGGCCGCCGTCGACAGGCGTCGGCGCGACCTTGCTGACGAACGCGCTCACCAGCCGGCTCGTCACCCGAGGCGAGATCAACATGTCCCCGCCGGCAACCACCCGCACCGCCTGGCGCAGTTCGTCGGGCTCGATGTCCTTGAGCAGGAACCCGCTCGCGCCGGCGCGCAGCGCCTCGAAGACGTACTCGTCGAGCTCGAAGGTGGTCAGGACGATGACCCGCACGGCCGGGAACCGCTCGACGATCGCGGCAGTGGCCCGCACGCCGTCGAGCACCGGCATTCGCACGTCCATCAGCACGATGTCCGGCCGGGTCGCGGCGACCATCTCGACGGCCTGGGCGCCGTTGGACGCCTCACCGACCACCTCCAGGTCGTCGCTGTGGTCGAGCAGGCCCCGGAAGCCGGCCCGCACGAGTGTCTGGTCGTCTGCCAGCACCATCCGGATCGTCACGCTGTCTCCTCCACCTCGACCGGCAGCCGCGCGGCCACTCGGAACCCCCCACCCTGCGGTCGGGGCCCGGCCTCGAGCGACCCGCCAGCGGCGGTGGCCCGTTCCCGCATGCCGGCCACCCCGTGCCCCCGCCGGCTCGCCCCGGACCCGACCCCGTCGTCGACGATCTCCACGGTGACGGCGTCACCCGCGTAGGCGATGGTGACGTCGACTGTCGTCGCTTCGGCGTGTTTGACCGTGTTGGTGATCGACTCCTGCACGATCCGGTAGACCGAGAGCGCCACCTCCGGCGGGATCGGGCGCGGGGTGCCGGCGATCCCCGACCGCACCTTCACGCCGGCCTGTTCCGCGACAGCGAAGACCCGGGCCAGATCGGGCACCTCCCCGGCGTCGCGGAGCATGCCGATCGCCGAGCGGACCTCGTGCATGGCGTCACGGGCCGCGCCCCGGATGCTCCGCAGCGCGGCCCGCGCCTCCGCCGGCTTGCTGTCGAAGATGTCGTCGGCGAGGCTCGCCTGCACACTGATCGCGGCGATCGTGTGACCGAGGACGTCGTGGACCTCGCGGGCGATGCGGAGCCGCTCCTGGGCGACCTCGTGTTGACGCTCCTGGCGCATCACGGCGAGACGCTGCTGTGCCTCGGCCAGCCGGTCCCGGCGGGTGCGGATCGTCTCGGCGAGCAGCACCACTGCCGCGAGCAGCGAGCCCTCTTCGAGGGTGGCCGAGAGGGCGGGGAAGAAACCCTCGCCGAGCAGCGTGTACCGCATGATCAGCTCAAGGACGACGAAGAACCCGGCGACGACGAGCGCCCAGGTGAACCGGCCGGCGGCCGCGACGGAGAAGAGGGCGGCGGCCAGCGGGAGGGCGGGCGGGATGCCCGGGTACTCGAGCGCGTAGTAGATCATCAGCGCGGCGACCGAGCCGACGAGCACCAGCAGCGGCCAGCGGCGCCGGAAGACCAGCAGCAGCCCGATCACCGCGCCGATCGCGTAGGCGCGCGCGTCCGGCGGCCGGGCGCCGGGCTCGTCGGCGACCCGGATCGCCACCGCCACGACGGCCGCGACGACGACCGCGATGACGGCGTCGATCGCGACTCGTCTGATGGCCGGGTTCATGTCCGCAACGGTACGACGCGCGCACGGTCCGTTAGCGAGGGCCCCTTCCCAACCGGAAACCGTCAGCAAGGGGCCCGTCGGCTCAGCCGCGACGGAGCGAGAGCAGTGTCTGCCCGGTGGGGATCACCGTGCTGCCGTCCACCTGGAGCCCGGCCTTCTCGCCCAGTTCGGCGTACTCGCGCCAGGTCCTCGCCTTGCCCGCCATGAGCGAGAGCAGGCGCAGGTCCATCTGGGTGATGAACATCAGCCGGGCCGGATCGTCGGGGAAGTTGTCGTTCTCGTCCTTCACGAGGATCTGCACGATCAGCACCTTCCCGGTGGTGCCGATCGCGTCCGCCGCCCGCTGGAGGATCTTCTCGGCGGCGCTGTCGTTCCAGTCGTGCAGAACGTTCGACAGGATGTAGACGTCGGCGCCGGCCGGGAGCGGGTCGAAGATGCTCCCGCTGACCACCTCGGCGCGGTCGGCGATGCCCGCCGCCTCGAACCGGGCCCGCCCCTGCTCGACGACGCCCGCCAGGTCGACCACTGTGCCGCGCAGGTGCGGCTGGGCCTTGAGGATCTCGGTGAGCAGGGCGCCGGTGCCGCCGCCGACGTCGATGACGTGGTTGACGGTGCTCCAGTCGTAGCCCTGGACGACCTGGTCGAAGTAGCTCGCGTGGGTGGCCATCAGCGCGCCGAACGACGTGGCCCGGTCGGGGTTGGTGGCCAGGTCGTCCCAGAACTCGATGCCGTAACGCACGGGGTACGCCGCGTCGCCGGTGCGGATCGAGTGGGTCAGCGAGCTGAACGTGCCCTCGATCCGGCCGGCCATCGAGTCGACGTCGAGCCAGGGACGTTGGGCGGCGGGGTGGTCGGTCTTGAGGAACTCGGCGGCTTCCGTCAGGGCGTACACCCGCGGCTCGGTTTCCGTGAAGACGCCGCGGACCGAGAGGTAGCGCAGCAGCCGGTGCAGCGCGTCGGGATTGGCCTTCGTCGCCGCGGCGAGCTCGTCGAGCGTGGTGGTGCCCGCGGCGATCAGGTCGGCGAGGCCGAGCGTTGCCGCGGCCCGCACTGCCCACGGCGTGATCGTGTCGGTCAGCGAGTAGAGATTGACCCGATTTTCCGTCATGGCGGCGAGCTTCGACGACGGCGCTCGAGACCGGCTCGAAGCCGCGTCGATCGACCGGTTCTCCAGCCGGGTTCGAGTGGGCGGGCGCAGGCTGCGCCTGTCACGGCCGCCATGCGAAGGGGACACGATGGGCGCCAGCCACCAGGAGCGCGGAGCGATCGAGGTCATTCAGGACCTCATGCAGCAGAAGTGGGTCTACGAGCTGTTCGGCGAGATCGGCGCGCGCCAGGGTGCCTCGGCCGCGCACGTCGAGCAACTGAGGGCGGTCGACGCCGCCGCGCACGTGTTCTGGCCGTTCCAGGCACCACCGTTTCCGGTGATCGCGGCCACCGCCAGCGGATCGACGTTGACCGACATCGACGGCAACGACTACCTCGACTGCCACATGGGATACGGCGCTCAGGCGCTGCACGGGCACAACCCGGCGCCGGTGGTCGACTTCGTCCGCGAGCACCTCGGCAAGGGCACCGGCAACGGCTACACCAACGCGTTGGAGCTGGAGCTGGCGACGCTGCTGCGGGAGATCGTCCCGCACAACGAGAAGTTCGCCTTCCAACACTCGGGCACGGGCGCCACCCAGTCGGCGATCCGGCTCTGCCGTGCCCACACCGGGCGGCGGATGGTCGCCAAGTTCGAGGGCACCCTGCACGGGTCCCACGACCTGGCCGTCCACAACACGGCGCCCTGGTACCACGGGCATCCCGCGGTGCCGTTCCCGGAGATCGGCAAGGACGGCATTCCGCTGGTCTCGGCGTTCGCCGGCGTCACCCCGGCCGAGCCGCGCGACCTGCTGATCCTGCCCAACGACACAACGCTCGCCGTCGAGTTGATCGAACGCCACGCGGGTGAGTTGGCCTGCATCCTGGCCGAGCCGGCCGCCTCGTCGTTCCCGTTCGAGGAGACGACGATCCCGATGATCCGCGAGGTGGCGGTGGCCGCCCGGCGGCTCGGGGTGCCGTTCATCCTCGACGAGGTGCTGACGGGCTTCCGTTCGGGGCTCGGCGGCGCCGCGCAGAAGTTCGACATCCCGACCGACCTGGTCACCTACGGCAAGGTGATCAGCGGGCTCGGGCTGCCGCTGTCGGCGATCGGCGGTCGGGCCGACATCCTCGACATCTCGCAGACCAGTGGGCAGTCCTGGACGGACTTCGGCCAGAAGACCGGCCTGCAGGGCAGCCACACCGGCAACTACCTGTCGGTGGCGGCGTCGCTGGCCACGCTCCAACTGCTCCGCGACAAGGGGCCCGCCTACTACACCGACCTGCGGGCCAAGGTCGACCGGGTCCAGGCGCGGCTGGCCGCGTTCCGGGCGGCCGAGGGGATCCCGCTGCGGATGGTGGGGTTCGGCGACTACATCGGGTGCTTCCAGTTCCTTCCGGAAGACTCCTACACCGACTACCGGGTCTACTCGCGGGCGCTCAACCCGGCGACGTTCATCCTCACGCTGCTGCTGCGCAAGCGCGGCATCTACACGCTCGGGATGCCGATGTTCTTCGCCGGCGGCGCTCACAGCGACGCCGACGTCGACCGGCTGACCGACGCCGTGCTGGAGAGCACGCTGGAGCTTCGCGCCAACGACTTCCCCTTCGACCTGGCGTGGCCGGCGACATCCGCGTGGGGCGCCGGTTCCTCCGAGTGGGGTTCGGGTTCCTCCGACTGGTCGTAGCCACCTCTGCGTCACCGGGCCCGGGTCAGCTGCTGACCCGGGCCCTCCTCATGTGCCGTACAGGTCATACGCAAATAGCCGTACTTGACTAATCGTACGCGGCGGCGTGTAGTCGGAGGGTGGGTCCGCTGTCGACCCCCGTCCGACTTCAGGAGGAACGCGATGACGGAGAGCTGGACCGACGAACGCAGCACCGCCCCACCCAACCCGCGCCGATGGCTGATCCTGGCCGTCATCCTGGCCGGGGCATTCATGATTCTGCTGGCCACGACGATCGTCAATGTGGCTGTCGCGCCGATCCAACGCGACCTCCAGTCGACCTACACGGCCATGGAGTGGGTCATCGCCGGCTACGCGCTCGGCTACGGCCTGTTGCTCATCCCCGCCGGTCGGATCGGCGACCGCTTCGGGCACCGCAAGCTGTTCCTCATCGGCGTCGCGGGGTTCACACTCGCGTCGGCGGCGTCGGCGCTCGCGGACACACCCGGCCAGCTGATCGCGTTCCAGGTGGTGCAGGGCATGATGGCCGGCATCCTCAACCCGCCGGTTCTGGCGCTGATCCAGACCACGTTCCCGGCGAAGGAGACCGGCAAGGCGTACGGGATCTACGGCGCGATCGGCGGCATCGCGACCGCCAGCGGCCCCCTCCTCGGCGGTCTGCTGATCGCGTGGGACCTCAACGGCTGGGACTGGCGGCCGGTGTTCCTGCTCAACGTGCCGATCGGCCTGGCCACGTTCGTCGCCGCGCTGATCCTGGTGCCCGAGTCACGCGGCCGCCGCGGTGGTCTCGACGTGATCGGCATGCTGCTCGTCTCGGCCGCCGTCCTGCTGCTGGCCGTACCCCTGGTCGAGGGTCAGCGCCTGGGTTGGCCGGCATGGACGTTCGTCTCGATGGCAGCGGCGCTGCCCGCGCTGGCCGTCTTCGCGGTGTGGGAGCTGCGCCGCGCCCGACGCGCCCAGGTCCCGCTGGTGAGCATGCGCCTCTTCGCGCACCGCTCCTTCTCCGCCGGCGTCGGCATCAGTCTCTGCTACTTCGCGGGCTTCATCGGCCTGCTCTTCGCGCTCTCGCTGCACCTGCAGATCGGCCTGGAGAAATCCGCCCTGACGACGGGCCTGATCCTGCTGCCGTTCTCGTTCGGCACACTGGTCGGCGCGGCCATCTCCGACAACGTCGCCCGGGCGCTCGGTCGTGGCGTCCTGATGCTCGGCGCGGGCATCGTGATCGTCGGCATGGTGGGCATCATCGCCACGATCCACTGGTGGGGTTCCGGCCTGGAGCTACTGCCTGCCTTGCTCTTCGCCGGCTTCGGCTCGGGCCTGGTGATCGCGCCGAGCGTCGAGATCGTGCTGGCCGGCGTGCCCTGGCAGGACGCGGGCGCGGCCAGCGGTGTGCTCGGCACCGCCCAACGTCTCGGCCAGGCGATCGGCGTCGCGGTGGCCGGCGTTGTCCTCTTCGGAACGCTCGGCTCCTACTCGGGGACGGCCGCCGAGAAGGCGAGCCCGGAGCTCCAGGCATCGCTCGTGGCGGCCGGCCTGCCGCCGGCCGAGGCGAGCGCGGCGACGACCACCTTCGCCGACTGTTTCATCCGCCAGTCGCGCGCGTCGGATCCGACGGCCACGCCGCCGGGCTGCGCGGACTCGGCGCCGGGTCCGGTGGGCGCGGCCTTCGACAACGCCGCCACGTCGGCGCTGGAGACCAACTTCAACCGGGCGGTCCAGTGGACCGTCGGCGCCGTCCTGATCGGCGTGATCCTCACGTTCCTTCTCGTCTACCTGCTGCCCCGCCGGCCCGAAGAGCCCTGGGCCGAGGCGAGCAAGCCCGATTGGAACGTGACCACCCAGCCCGAGCCCGCTCAGTGACATGCCGCCAGCCCCGACCCCGGAAATGCCACCGGGGTCGGGGCTGGCACCGTCAGGAGGTCGTCATCGAGGTCGGTTGGTTGGCCATCAGCTTGGGCAACTGGTCGAGCAGCTCGTCGTGCCAGGCGAGCTCGGTACGGAGTCGGAGCTCGGTATGACGGAAGGTCGTCCACTCCAGACCACGGATGTGCGGTGCCGCCAGCTCTCGGAGCGCGAGCCACGAGTCGAGCTGCTCGGCGAGTGCCTTCCGGCGCGCCACGATGATGGCGCGCAGCGCGTCTTCTCCGAGGTCGATCACGTTCTGGAGGGCCAGGTCGACCGGGTCGTGACGGAGCTTGGTGTCACGCAACGCCTCGTCACGGTGGTCGATCAGCTCGGCCGCGCCCGCCGAGGTGAGCGCGTAGATCGTGCGGGCGGGCCGGTTGCCCTCCTGCTCGGTCCGGACCGCCTCGATGACGCCCTCGACCTGCATTCGGTGCAGCGCGCCGTAGAGCGAGCCCGGTTTGACGTCGCTCCACAGCTCGGTACGGTCGACCTGCGCCGCCCGGCGGATCTGGTGCCCATGCATGGGGCCCCCACGCGCGAGCGCTCCGAGTACGAACAGGCGAGTGCTATTCACGGCATTAGTCCAACACGAGTGCCCGTTTGCGGGCAAGTTACCCAGAGCAATCCTTGACCAGCCCGCTATCCGTGAAACGTCGGATCGCAGAGCCTCGGCAGGACGATCAGCGAGGCCGCTATGGCCCTGTTGACAGCGTCGATCCGGGACACCGCGCCGAGTTTGGCGAAGATGTTGCGCAGGTGGCGTTTGACCGTCGCCTCCGACAGGCAGAGCCGGCCGGCGATCTGGGCGTTGCTCATCGCCTGACCGACCAACTGCAGGACCTCGCGCTCACGGTCCGACAGCGTGCTGTGCACCGGCCCCTGCACCTGGGTCAGGCTCTCCCGCGACACCGCCAGCATCACCGGCGCGTCATCGGCGCGGGCGCTGCGGATCGCCGCCACCAACTCCTGGCGGGTCGAGTTCTTCAGCAGGTAGCCGCAGATGCCAAGGGTCAACAACTCACGCAACAGCGTCGGGCCGTCGAACATGCTGAGGATGATGACCCGGCTCGACGGCGCGACGTCACGGATCCGGCGGACCGTGGTGGTCACCCCGTCGCCGGGGATCTGCACGTCGAGCAGCACGATGTCGGGCTGACGGATTCGGATCTCGTTGATCGCGGCGCCGCTGTCGCCGGCCTCGCCGACGACCACGAGGTCACGCTGGGCGTCGAGGATCTCCCGGAGGCCGTCGCGGACCACCACATGGTCGTCGACAAGCACGATGCGGGTCGGCTCGATCATCGTGACGGTCACCGGCCGGCCTCCGCCCCGACGGCCAGCAGCGGCACGACGAGCTCGACCGAAGCGCCCTGGTGGCCCGACGCGCGCACGGCGAGACGACCGCCGACGACGGCCGCGCGCTCAGCCATCGCCCGCAGGCCGGAGCCGTCGCGCACCGCCGCGAGGTCGAAGCCCACCCCGTCGTCGGCGACGGTCGCCCGCAGCTCGTGCGGGGTGATGTCGATGACCGCGTGGATCACCCGAGCGCCGGCATGGGCCACCGCGTTGCGCAACGCTTCGCGGACGACCAGGAACACCTCGTCGAGCACCTCGGGCGGCACCCACGACTCGTCGCCGTTGATCTCGGTGTGCAGACGGGTCTCGCCCGTCTCGACAGTCGACAGGAAGTTGGCCAGCGCCTCGTCGAGTGACCCGAGCGGCTGAGAGAGCCGAAGGTCGGCGATGAGCACACGCAGATAGCCGACCGCGTCGTGGAGCGACTCCCGGGCGATGACCACCCGGCGGTCCACGTCGTCGTGGCGTCGTTCCTGGGCGAGCTCGTGGGCCTCCAGGTTGCGGTACGCCGCGCTGAGGCTGTGGCCCAGCCGGTCGTGCAGCTCGCGCGCGATCAAGGAACGCTCGGCGATCTGCGCCTGGTGGACCTCGTTCATCAGGCCGGCGGCATAGCGCGAACTCGCGTCGACCAGCCGGGTCAGTGTCGTACGGGTGAGCGCGTCGGCGACCAGCGCCAGGATCGCGCCCTCGTCGGGCTGGCCGGCCAACTGCTCCAGCGCGTCGGCCAACGCGATGTCGGCCAGCGCGACGACAGCGCGAAAGCACTCGCGTGGGTGCAGCTCGACATCCTCGGTGGACACTGCCGGCGGCGGTGTCGACAGCGGGTCGGTCGCCTCACGGCGAATCTCGGCCGCCGTGTCCCGGAGCAGGACCTCGGCCTGCGCCGTGTAGTTGTCGATCAGGCCAGCGGCCCCTTCGAAGTCGTCACTCGCAGCGGCAAGACGTTGACAGTAGGCGGCAAGAATCGGTTGATGCCTGCGTTCGAGAACCTCGGCAGCGGTCCTCCGCAGCGCATCGTTTCCAACAACCATTGCGGATCCCCCGGTGTGTGCCCTATTGCTCCCCAGGTGCGGGCACGAACGGCTCTCCCCAGCGCCGGCTGCCCGCCGTGTCGCCGACTCCCCCCGTCGTGGGCGACAAAAGCACTCAGATCGGATCGGCCTTCTACGAGTTGTCACGGCCGACTACTCGCACGAGTCTACGGTCTCACTGCGCGTCGTTGGAAGCATCGAAGCTTAGCTTTTGGTAGTCACACCAAAACTTAAGGTGAAATCCATATTTGGCCGCGACCAGTTTTCGACGACGCGTCGAGGGGCCTCCCCGACAGTTCACCCGAGACCTCGACCACCAGGAGTGGAGCGACCAATGGTGAGCAGACGCAACGTCATGAAGGCCGGCGCCACCGCGGGAGCAGCCGCGCTGGTCACGACCACCGCGGCGGCAGCAGCCCGCGGGTCCACCCCGTCCGCGACACCGGCCCACGGCGCCCACACCGGCCACGGGAAGACGGCACACGTCGCGGCCGTCACCGCCCCGTTCGCTGTCCGGATGCCGATACCTCCCGTGCAGCAGCCGATCGCCTCGGTAGCCAACACCGACTTCTACGTCGTTTCCACCCGTAAGGCTCAAGTGGAGATCCTGCCCGGGACGCGTACCGAGGTGTTGACCTATGACGGGCTCTTTCCCGGCCCGACGTTCCGGGTAAAGACGGGCCGGCTCGCGGTCATCGCCCACAGCAACCACCTCGACATGCCGACCGCGGTGCACGTGCACGGAGGCCACACACCGTCGAGCAGCGACGGGTTCCCGACCGACGTGCTGGACCCGGGTAAGAGCCGGCTCTACAGCTATCCGAACAAGCAGCGGGCGGCCACGCTCTGGTACCACGACCATGCCCATCACATGGAGGCCGAGCACGTGTTCCGCGGGCTCGCCGGCTTCTACCTGATCGACGACCCAGCCCAGGCCGAACTGCGGCTGCCCAGCGGCAACCACGACATCCCGATCATGTTGCGCGACGCGCGGTTCGCCGATGACGCGAGCCTGGTCTTCGAACAGGACGACTTCCAGTTCCGCAACACGATCCTGGTCAACGGCAAGCCGCAGCCCTACTTCCCGGTGGCCGCCCGCAAGTACCGGCTGCGCTTCGCCAACGCGTCCAACCTCCGCACTTTCACCCTGCGGCTCGGCAACGACGCCGAGGTCGCCCAGATCGCTAGTGACGGCGGGCTGCTCGCCGGGCCGACGCCGATCCGCTCGTGGAGCCTGACGCCCGGCGAGCGGATCGAGATCGTCGTCGACTTCGGCGCGTTCCCGGTCGGCAGCCAGATCTTCCTCGACGACGCGGTGGCCGGGCCGGTGCTGCGCTTCGACGTCAACCGGGCCACCGCCGACACCAGTCGGGTGCCCGACCGGCTGAGCACCATCCCCGCGCTGCCGGCGGCCACGAAGGAGCGGGCGTTCACGCTCAACTTCAACCCGTCGACCGGCCAGTTCCTCATCAACGGGCAGCAGTTCGACGCCGGACGGGTGGACACCGAGATCAAACGCAACACGACCGAGGTGTGGACGGTGACGAACGGCGACACGCTCTTCGGCATCCCGCACAACTTCCACCCCCACCTGGTCCAGTTCCGGGTGCTGGACCGCAACGGTCAGCCGCCGGCGCCGGGCGAGGCCGGGGTGAAGGACACCATCGCGGTGGGACCGGGCGAGACGGTCCGACTCCAGGCGACATTCGGACCGTACCTTGGCCGATATGTCTACCATTGCCACATGATCGACCACTCCGCGAGTGGGATGATGGCACAGATGAAGATCGTTCCCTGACCCCTGAGAAAGGTTCCTTGTGCCCTCGGCAGAGAAGACTGTGCAGATCGGACGGACCCCTGAGGACGTCTTCGCCTTTCTCGCCCGCGGCGAGAACGACGCCCGCTGGCGTCCCAACGTGCTCGATGTCGCGCGCGTCTCCGGCGAGGGGGTCGGCGCTCGCTACAAACAGGGACTCAAGGGCCCCGGTGGGAGCCGCATCCCGGCCGACTACGAGGTGACCGGGTTCGAGCCGGGTCGACGTCTGGCGTTCCAGGCAACCGGCAGCGTGGTACGCACCCAGGGCGAATACACGCTCACCCCGGCCGACGGCGGCGGGACCCGGCTCACGCTGAAGCTGGCGTGGCAGCCGAGCGGGCTGTCGCGCTTCCTCGGCCCGGTCGTCGGCAAGACGTTCGAAGAGGAGATCGCCGCCCTCGACGCCCTTCGCGACCTGCTGGAGAACGAAGCCTGAGCGCAGTGTGAGCCGGTGGCGCTGGCGGCAACCGCCGCCAGTGGACGTCACCGGAGGGCCCGGAGCCAACCGGCTCCGGGCCCTCCTCCTGCCCCGGTCAGGGGCTGGTGCAGGTGACGTTGCTGGGTGCGGTGGCACCGTTGCCGGTGGCCGTGAAACCGAAGGTGGTCGAGGCGTTCGGGCCGACAGTGCCGTTGTAGGCGGCGTTCCTGACTGTGACACTGCCGGTGGTGCCCGTGTTGGTGCCGCTCCAGAGGCTGCTGATGGCCTGACCACTGGCCAGGGTCAGGCCCACGGTCCAGCCGTTCAGGGGTGCTGTGGAGTTGTTGGCCACTGTCACCTCGGCCTGGAAGCCGCCGGGCCAGGTGTTGAGCGTCCGGTAGGTGGCGGCGCAGGTGCCGGGCTCCCCGGTCGGCGGCGGGGTGGTCGGCGGCGGATCGGTGGGCGGCGGATCGGTCGGCGGCGGGGTCGTCGGAGGCGGGGTCGTCGGCGGCGTTGTCGACTCGAACTGGCTGAAGAACCTCCAGATCTCACCCGAGGTCCAGGTCCGCGAGTCGTTGGGGCTGCCCGACCCGTCCACCGGACTGGGGGTGTGATCCCCGTCGAACGCCGCCCACTGCACCGGGTAGCCGGCCCGGCAACCCGAGTAGGCGGTGGTGATGTGGGTGAGGCTGCCCCGGCTCGGCTCGCGCGGGCTCTGCGCGGTGCAGCCGTTGTTGCGCACGAACGTGTCGCGCAGCTGCCGACCCTGGGAGATGTTCAGCACGCTGTCATAGATGCCGTGGATGCCGAAGTAGGCGACCGGCTGCGTGCCCCCGTTGCATCCGCTGAGGTTGGCACCGGAGAGGACGCTGACCGCACGGATGACAGTGGGTCGGGCGCAGGCCACCGCGTAGCTCATGGCCCCGCCGTAGCTCCAGCCCAGGGCGAAGCGCTGGGTGGTGTCGACGCAGAGGTCGTTCTCGATCTGCCGGGAGATGTCGTCGAAGAGGGTCAGGTCCCGACCGTTGGTGTTGGCCCAGCCGGCGTTGAGACCCTGTGGGGCGACGAAGATCGTGCTGTTGTTCGACAGCGGCTGGAGCCCGTAGTAGCCGGCCGACGTGACGTTGTTGGCCGAGCCGTTCAACCAGTGGAAGCCGAAGATCAGCCGGTAGGGGCGGTTCCGGTCGTATCCGTCCGGGATCCGCAGGTTGTACGTACGACTCTGGCCGCTGCTCTGAATCGTCCGCGTCCCGCTGGCGAGTGTGGGGGCCTTGCCGCAGCCGGCGGTCGCCGCGAGGGTGCCGTTGGTGGCGGCCACCGCCGTCGCACCGAAGCCGCCGCTCAACGCGCCGCCGGTGGTGGCCGCGAGGAGAAGCGCCGCGGCCGCGATGGATGGGAGGAAGAACCTACGTCTCAGCATTGTTTGGGCTCCTTGCCGTTCGGCGACGATCAGTGGTCGCCTGGCATCGACGGGGGCCCGGACTGGTCACCGACCGGGAAGGCGGCGGGAGGGACGGGGCCCTCGGCGCCTCTTCTCCGACTGGCTCGGGTGACCGGGAGCGTGCCCTTCACTCCCGGGTGAAAGATAGCATGTTATCGATAACACACCGAGTCGGCCGAGCCTCCCGGGCTCACGTCCCGAGCGGCCGGGCCGCCCACTCGGCGGCCACTTTGTGCAGGTCACCGGTGCGGAAATGCGGGGGCTCGTGCAGCAGGAAGTCACGGTGGCTGATGTTCCAGGCGTACGCCCCGGCCATGGCGAAGGCCAGCACGTCGCCCACGCCGATCGGCCCCGCGGTGGCCGAGAAGGACAGCACGTCCTTCGGGGTGCAGAGCTGCCCGACCACTGTGACCGGCCCGCCGTCGGTACGGGGGCCGCCGACACCCTGTCGCGGGTGCACCGTGAACGGCTGCGCGTGCCCCTTCGCCGCCGGGGTCCGCAGGTGGTGCGTCCCGCCGGCCACCACCACGAACCACTCGCCGTAGGAGCGCTTCACGTCGACGACCTCGGTGAGGTACGCCCCGCAGTAGGCGGTGACCGACCGGCCCGGCTCGATGCGCAGCCGCACGCCCGGGTGCCTGTCGAGGACGTCCGCCAGGGCCTGGCCGTAGCCGTCCCAGTCGAACCGCGCGTCCGGATCGGTGTAGTCGACTGTCATGCCGCCGCCGACGTCGACCTCCGCCGCGTCGACAGCGGCCGCAGCCCAGCCGACCACGGCGGCAGCGACAGTTGCGGCGAGCGGTGCGTCCAGCCCGCTGGCGAGGTGCGCGTGGATCCCGCGTACGTCGATGCCGGCGGGCGGGCGGCGGGCGCACGCGACCGCGTCGGCCGGGTCCATGCCGAACGGGCTGGGTCCGCCGCCCATGACCAGGCTCGCGCCCGGTGCGTCGACCGGCAGGTTCACCCGCAGCAGCACCTGGGCCGACCGGCCCGCCGCGGTGGCCAGCGCGCCGAGTCGCACCAGCTCGGTGGGTGACTCGACGTGGATGCGGTGCACCCCGGCGGCGAGAGCGGCGGCGAGGTCCGCATCGGTCTTGCCCGGCCCTGCGTACGCGGCCGGCGCCCGTCCCGGCAGCACCTCGGCCAGCCTGCGCAGCTCTCCCCGGCTGGCGGCCTCGAACCCGTCGACGATCGGGGCGAGGGTTCGCAGCACACCGGCGTCCGGGTTGGCCTTGACCGCGTAGAGCAGCTCGACCGGCTGGGGCAGCGCCGCCCGGATGGCTCGGGCCTGCCCGGCCAGCGCGTCGAGGTCGTGGACGTAGATCGGTCGGGTCATCGTGGCTCACCCATCGGGTTCGGCACCGGCACGAACGGTGCTGCCCGGTCGGCGTCGCGCCGCCAGCGGACCAGCAGGTTCGCCTTGGCCAGCAGCGGCTCTCCGGTCAGCAGCGCGCGCAGCTCCGCCGGGTCACCGAGGTCGGCGGCCACCGCCTCGACGACGGCGCGCAGCTCCTGCCACAGCCGCCGTTCGATTCCCGGCCGCGCGTCGGCGAGGGCCCCGCTGATCCCACCGAGGTGGTTGACGAACAGGCAGTAGACGATCCGGCGGTGGGCGGCCCGGGGACCGTAGCGGACCTGGGCGGGGACGCCGTCCGGCCAGGTGCCCCACCGATCGGCGTCCAGCTTCACCCCCTCCAGGTCGCGCAGCAGCATGCGTACCGGAAGGTGATCACGGTCGAGCACGACGACCACGTTCTGCAGGTGCGCCTCGTGCACCACGCCGTGGCTGAGCCAGCTGCGCAGCACCGCCGGCACCAGCAGACCGACGTACGCGCGCCACCAGGCCACCGGATCCGGTGTCACCAGCGGTGTTGCGGCCAGCGCCGCCGCCAGCACCGGGGTGTCGCCCTGACGCAGGTGCGGGCGCAGCCCGCCGCGCAGGATCGTGCCGTACGCCTCGTCCGGGCCGGGGACGTCGACAGTGCGGTAGGCGGGCTCGGCGAGCAGCCCCACCCCGTCCGGCAGCGGCACCCGGGCCAGCAGGTCGGTCAGCGCCACCGCGCCGGTGAGTTCGTAACGGGCGTTCTTGCGCAGGCAGTTGGTGATCCGCACGTGCAGGCTGGTCTTCACGAACAGGTCGGCCTCGGGGGCGTAGAGGGTACGGACGCTCGCCGTGGGTCGTACCGGCACACCGGCCGCCCCCAGGTTGCGCAGCCGGGGGTGGGTGGGCGGAATCAGCGACAGCTGCCAGGGGTGCACCGGTAGGACGCGGTGCCCGCGCGGGGGCCGTGGCGGGTCGAGGGCGGCCACCAGTGGATCGAACGGCCCGGCGTCGGCGATCAGGTCGTCCGGTACGGCCAGCCAGTGCAGCCGGAACGCGGTGCGCAGCTCCGGCGCGTACGCCCGCCAACTGTCCGGGTCACCGCTGCGCCACTTCGGGGTGGGGTGGTGCGGGTGGCCGAAGACCAGCGACTGCTCGGAGTCGACGTACGCGTCGATGGCGGGCTCACCGGTGGGGGTCGGATCCTCGGCCGGCCGGTCGGCCAGCAGCCGGGCCACTGTGTCCCGGCTGGACCTGACCTGCTCGGCGAACTCGTCGTTCACCAGGCCGGTACGGGTGGTGAGTTCCGCGGCGACCAGGGCGGCCAACCCGTCCGCGTCCAGGTCTTCCCACCGCCCACTGCCGGACCTGCGTTGGACCGGGCCGGTGTAGCGGTGCGCGCCGAGCGGCGAGGTTCGCGCGACCTCGCAGCGCACTGTGACGTCGAGGTGCCGCAGCAGCAGCCGTACGGTGCCGTCGACCACTGTCGGGGTGTCGTCGGCCGGGGCCAGCTCGCGCAGCAGGCAGCCGAAGACGGCGTGGGCTGCGGCCAGGTCGGCGCGCTGACCGGTGTCGCTGGCCGGCCGGGAGCGCAACTGGGCGCTCGTCATCGTGTCTCCCGCAGGTAGTTCGGGCCGGTACGCAGGTAGTACTTGTTGATGTCGGCGCAGCCGAGCCGCTGTTTGGGCAGCAGGGTGCCGGCGGTGAGCATCGCCTTGATGGGCAGCTCGGTGGCGTGCAGGACCCGCTCGGTGAAGATCCGCACCGCCGGTCCGTCGCCCCAGCGGTCGCGGGCGGCGGCGAGCCGGGGCACCAGCGCCTCGGCGGGTGTCGGCACGGGCAGTCCTCGGGCGGCCAGGGCGACCAGGGGCGCGGCGGCGGCCAGGTGCAGGGTGATGGTGATGAACACGTCGGCCAACTCGTGCGGGTCGCGCGCCCACATCCGGTCGTCGTGCAGGGCGAGCCCGTTCGTGCCGCCGTGCCGCCTGTCGAGCCGGGCGCCGTCGTTGTCCTTGTAGAGCAGGCCGACAGTGCCGTCCGAGTGCACCAGCAGGTGGATGTTCTGCGGGTGCGCCTCCAGTGCGATTCCGTGGCGTAGCCAGAGGAAGACGTGCCAATCGAGCAGCAGGTCCAGGTAGGACTCCAGCAGCGCGACGGGCCGCTGCGGGCTGATCCGTTCGAGGACCGTGCCCGCCACCGGGTCGGCGGCGGCGAGGGCCGCTACCGGCACCACCTGCACGCCGGCCAGGTCGCGCGGAAATCGGCGCAGCAGGAAACCGCGGCGCTCGTCGCCGTCGACGTGCGCCCAGGTGCTCTCGTCGGCGTGCCGGATCCGACCGGCGAAGCTGGGTTCGGCGGTGGCGGTCCGGTCGAGCAGTCCGGCGACGGTCGCGCCGTCGGCGAGCGAGCCCGGTTGCAGCGTGCGTCGGTTGCGCGCGCCGAGACTCGCGGTCGGCAGCGGCAGTTTGAGGTGCAGGTACGGGTCGTGGTCGAGCGCCACAGTCCGCATGGAGAGGGTGGGTCGCACCGGGGTCACCGGCAGGTCGAGCACCGGGAGCGCGTCGCGGGCCACTGTGATCGGATGCGCCGGCAGCAGCAGCTGACCCGGTCGCGGCGCGCTCGGCCACCACGCTGGCAGCTCGCCAGCGAGTCGGACGTCGTCGACCGGGGCGGCGTACCAGCGCAGCGCGAAACGTGGGGCATGCTCCGGGGCGTACCGGAGCAGTTCGTCGTCGCGCAGACCGTGCCGGCACCGGTCGGTGGGGTAGACGGGGTGGCCGTGGTGGGCGGCGAGCACGTCATCCAGGAGGGCCGCCGGCAGGCCGGTCGGGGCGAGCGCGCGTTCGGCCGCCACCTCGGTGAGCACCAGTGCCCGATCGCGTGCGGCGAGCCGTCGGGCCCGCAGGTCGGCGCGGCACTCGACGCCGAGGTCGCGCCAGCCGGCCTCGGCCTCGGCGTTGTCGTGCGGGGCGAGCAGCGTCAACAGTCCGTCCAGCGTCTCCGTACGCCGCACGTCGCCAGCGCGGGTCACCAGCAGCACCATCGGCGCGGCGCTGCGGACTGCCTGCTGGAACCCGTCGGCGCGGATCGGAATGCGCAGCAGGCCAGCGGGGTGTGGCACCTGCCACCAGTCGGGCCCGTCCGGTCGGCCGGCGCTGCTCAGACCGAGGTGATCCTCGCGCAGCAGGGCGTCGAGCACCCGCGCGAAGACTTCCCGCTCACAGTCGTCGCTCACTCGACGATGGTCCACTGGAGGCCGTTGCGGAGGGCGGCCAGCGCCTGCCGGACGGTGCCCTCGTCGGGGCCGATTCCGTGCAGCACGGCGAGGTAGTCACGGTTCGTGCCGGTGTGCTCGGCGGTGCGGCCCACCTCGCGCAGCGGACGGCAGCCCAGCCGGACGTCGCCGTGGACGGTGTCGAGTGGGCCCGGTGCGGCGACGAGACGGCCGGACCGGTCCGCACAGACGTACTCGACCCGGGCGTGGCGGTCGACAGTGTCGGGCAGGCCGAGGGCGGCCAGCGGCTCGCCGAGGTGCAGCCGGATGACGTACTCGAACAACGGCACACCGAGCAGTTCGGCGAGGATCAGGTCCATCCGGTCGCCGATGAGGCGGTAGTTCACCTCGATCAGCCGGACCCGGCCGTCGGAGATGACGTACTCGGTGTGGCAGGCGCCGAAGCCGACTCCGAGCGCGTCGAGCCGCGTCCGCAGCTGGATGCGCGCACGCTCCGCCGGGGGCGACCAGGCGAGGCTCTCCTCGGTGAAGGTCGGCGGCGGGCCGAGGCCGGTGCGCCATCCGCCCAGGGAGGCCAGCTCGGTGCCGTCGCCCAGGGTCTCGAAGGTCCGCAGCTCGCCGGCGAGGTACTCCTCGACCACCAGCGCCACGTCCGGCCGCCGGCCACGGATCTCGGCGACCCGGGCGACCAGCTCGGCGTGGTCGGTCACCAGGTACGCGTCCTCGCTGGCCACCCCCTCGCGGGGTTTGACCACCGCCGGGAACATCCCGGTCGGCACGTCCGGCGTGACGCCGGGGTCGATGGTGCCGGTGCGTACCAGATCGAGGCCCGCGGCGGCGATAGCCCGGCGGGCCGCGGCCTTGTCCTTGCAGAGGCGGGCGGCGTCCGGGTCCTTGCCGGGCAGGCCGAGCTTTCGGGCGGCGATCGCTGTGGCCTCCTGGAGGTGGTCGCTGTTGGACAGTAGCGCCACCGCGCGGTCGGGTGCCGCCGCCGCGACCACAGCGGCCGGGTCGCGGACCGCGCAGCGCGCCACCCGCACGTCCGCCGGCCATTCGGCCGGCCGGTCGGTCAGCACCGTGGCCGACAGCCCGAGTGACGCCGCCGCCGGGAGGAACCCGTCCAGGACGGCGTCGGTGGGGTTGAGCGCGGTGATGTACAGCCGCATACCGCCTCCGTCGACTACCACGATGTGACTATTAGGGTAGCCTATCCTTATTATGCGGTTTTAGCGTGATCCGCCCGGTGCAGCAATCCGGCGGCAACCAGTCCACCGATCAACACAGCAGCCGCGCCCACCAACTGCCCCGTCTCCAGCGCCGAGGCGAAGGCGACAGTGACGGCCTCCCGTTCGGCCCCTTCACCTGCGGCGGCGAGAGCCGCCGGAAACGACCCGGCGCCCGCCAGGGCCGCCGGCAGCAGCGCCGCGAACCGGGCGTTCAACACGGCACCCAGCACCGCGATGCCGAGGCTGCTGCCGACCTCGGTCATGGTGCCGTCGACGCCCGCGCCCGCGCCGGCCTTCGCCGCCGGGATCGCGCTCATCACCGCCTCGACGATGGCCGGATTGGCCAACGCGCAACCGACACCCATGACGAGCAACCCGACAAGCAGCACCCCGTACCCGTCGGACGGAACGAGGGTGACCAGCGCGAGACCGGCCGCGAGAAGCGTCATGCCAACGGCGATGGCGACAGCCAGGCCGAGCCGACGGATCACACTCGCGACGACGCCACTGACGTTGAGCAGCACGATGGACAGCGCGAAGGGCGCCATCCGCAGACCGGCCTCCCAGGCGGGGTAACCCCTGACGAACTGGAGATGCTGGGTGAGCAGGAAGAGCGCGCCGGTGGCACCGAACGTGATCAGCACGACGCCGGAGATCGCACCGACGAAGCGCCGGTCCCGGAAGAAGCGCATGTCCAACATCGGGTGCGCGATCCGTCGCTCCCACCGCACGAAGATCCCGAGCAGGAGTACGCCGACAGCCCCCGCGCCGGTCACCTCGGTCGACGCCCACCCGCGCTCCGGCCCGGCGATGATCGCCCAGACGACCGCTGCCAGGCCGGCGGTGGAGAGCACGGCGCCGAGCACATCGAGTCGGCCGCCGGCCGTCCCGCGGGACTCGGGAACCAGCGCGCGACCGACGAGCAGGCAGACCAGCACGATCGGCACGTTCATCAGGAAGATCGCGCCCCACGGCAGATGCGCGAGGATCGTGCCGCCGATCGGTGGCCCGATGGCGAAGCCCAACGCGCTGGTGGCGGCCCAGATGCCGATCGCCCGGGACCGCTCGGCGGCGTCGAAGACCTGCATCGCCACGGCGAGCGTCGCGGTGACCAGCAGCGCGCCACCGACGCCCATCCCGGCCCGTGCGGCGATCAACTGCCCGCTGGTGCTGGCCAGACCGGCGGCCAGCGAGCCCACCCCGAACAGGGCCAGCCCGGCGAGCAGCATCCGACGGCGGCCGTACCGGTCGGCGGCGCTACCGGCGGTGAGCAGCAACCCGGACAGCACCAACGCGTACGCGTTGATCATCCACTGCACCTCGGCGGTGCTGGCACCCAACTCGGTGGTGAGCACCGGCACCGCCACGGTCAGCACCGTGTTGTCCAACACCACCACCAGTTGCGCGACGCACAGCACGGCCAGGATGAGCCATCGCTGTGGCAGTAGTGCCGATGTCGCTGTGTCGGTGGCCGGCTGGACGCTGGTCACGCCACCGCCTTGACGCCGTCCAGCGCCTGCGGATCGGTGGGCTGCCCGGCCGCCGTTTCGACGGCGGGGCCCTGCCGGTGCGGGAATCGCCGCTGGTGGGAGAGGCCGAGGACGACCCCGGCGGCCACCAGCACGATGGCTGCGACCGCTACCGCCGGATAGCCGACCCGGTCGGCCGCCGCGAGACCGATGGACGCCGCCACGAACGAGCAGACCAGGCCGAACGACGACAGCACTGTGAAGTCGGTGCCGCCGGTGTCGGGCCGGGAGTAGTCCATGTTGACCGTGTAGAGCACGACGTTGGCGATGGTGTAGGCCACCATGAAGCAGCAGAGCGCGGCGACCGTCCCGCCCAGCGGAGCGCGGCCGTTCATCAGCGGCAGCAGCAGCAACGTCGACACCGTGAGCGCCACGCCGCCGACCACGAGCACTCCACCGCGCCCGAACCGCCCGATCCCGAGCCCGGCGACCAGGCCCGCCACGATGGCCGGAGCGCTGGTCACCACGCCGGTGACGACGCCGATCCGACCCAGCGACCATCCGGCGTCGACAAGCGCCGGGGTGACCAGGGCGTACGCCATTCCCGCGCCGACGTAGACCAGTGGCACCACACCGAAGGTCCACCACCGGCAGCCCGGCTGGCCGAACACCGACAGCAACGCCCGGTACGCCGCGCCGACCCGTTCCACCCGATCGGTACGAGGAGGCTCCCGGAACCGCCACACCACAAGCAGGCCGACAGCCGTCATCCCGGCCAGCAGGCCGATCGCCGGCACCCAGCCGAACTGGTCGTAGACCAGGACGCAGGCGCCACCGCCGAGCAGGTTGCCGAGGTAGCTCGCGGCGACCTGGATGCCGTTGCCGGTCCCCCGGGCCGAGTCGGCCAGCATCCGGACCGCGACGGCGTCCACTGCGATGTCCTGGGTGGCCGAGAAGAAGACGTACGCGGCGCAGATCGCGATGATCGGGCCGAGCGCGTCGGCCGGCCTGGCGAACGGCACCAGCGCCAGCAGGGCGAGCACCAGGGCGGTCTGGAGCACGAGCAGCCAGGACCGGTAGTGGCCGCGGTGCTTCGAACCGTACCGGTCGAGGATCGGCGCCCAGAGGAACTTGATGGGCCAGATCAGGCCGACGATCTGCAACAGCGCCAGCGTGTCCAGCGAGGTGCCGCCGTCGCGCAGGATGGCGGTGAGCCCGACGGTGATGAAGCCGACGCCGAGGTACTGGGTGACGTAGAGCGCGGTAAGGGTGCCGAGCCGGCCCTTCATGCCGCTTTCCAGTAGCCGAGGGAGGTCAACCGGTCCTTGTCGACGCCCAGCGTCTTGCGGAGGTGTCGGGTGATGCCCCGGGTGGTGGCCGCCTCGCAGGCCACCCAGTAGTGGCCCGCGTCGCTGGTCGACAGGGCCGCGCAGACCGTGTCGACGAGGTGCTGACCCGCGTCGCGCCGGGGCACCCAGGTGACGTCGTGGTGCGCCCGGGCCCGCAGCGCGAGTGCCTTCTCGCCCTCGTGGGCGTACTCCAGCCAGATCGTCGCCGGGATGTCGGCACCGGCGTCGAGCAGGCTGTTCACCGCGGGCAGCGAGGCCGCGTCGCCGACCAGGTAGAGGTGCTCGGGCGCGGGGTCGGGCAGCTCGAAGGCGCTGCCCTGCACTGTCGCGCTGATGGTGTCGCCGACAGTGGCGGTGGTGGCCCAGCGGGCCGCGCACCCGTCGTGGATGGCGAATTCGAGTGTGAATCGGCCGGTGGCCGGGTCCGGGTCGACCAGCGTGTACGCGCGCTGGTGGGCCCGGCCGTCGTTGTCGAACCACAGCCGGATCCACATCGTGGGGTGCACCCCACACGTCTCCAGCAGGCCGCCCCCGTCCAGGAGGAGACGCTGGTAGTGCCCGTCGATTGACTCGGTGCTCAGGACGGTCAACCGAAAGTCCCGCCCTCCCATGGCCTTGAGGACCAGGGCCTCCCAGTTCCGTTTCACGCACCCCTCCAGGTAAGGTCATCCTTGGTTAGGGGAGGTTAACCTAAGTTGCGCCCCGGATGGAACAGAGGACAGCGCCCGATGACGTACCAGGAGAAGATCGCCGGTCTCGGCGAGCTGTCGTTGGTGACAGTGGACCCGGACCGGGACGCCGCACTCCTGCACGAATGGGTGACCCTGCCCCGCAACTCCTTCTGGGGCATGGGTTCGCACACTCTCGAAGAGGTCCGCGAGACATACGCCTTTGTGGACGGCCTCCCCACGCACCACGCGTACCTGATCACCGTCGACGGGGAGCCGGTCGGCCTCTTCCAGAGCTATCAGCCCGAGGCGGACCCGGTCGGCGAGCGCTACCCGGTCCAGCCCGGCGACGTGGGGATGCACCTGCTGCTCAGCCCCGACCGACGCCTCGCCCGCAGCCTCACCAACGCGGCCGGCCCGGCCGTCGCCCGCTTCCTGTTCCGCGACCCGGCCGCCCAGCGGATCGTGGTGGAGCCGGACGTCCGCAACCACCTCGCCCTGCGTCGGCTGGAGATCGAGGGCTTCACCTTCGACTCGGAGATCGACATGCCGGACAAGCGGGCCCAACTCGCGTTCCTGACCCGCGCCCGGTTCGCGGAGAGGCACCCGACGCCGGCCTGACCACCACGCGACCGGCACCGGCGCGACCGTGCCGCGCTGCGGGTCCGGTGCGCTCAGCCGCCCGGTGCGGCTGTGGGCGCGCCGGGCCGGTTGTCCAGCATGTTCAGCTCGGCGGCCCGCGCCTGCTGGATCCGGCCGGCGAGCGCCTTCACCTCCGGGCTTCCCCCGGCGGTCTGCTCGCCCCGGCACAGCACCACTGTCTGCGCGAGGTGCGCCCGGATCAGGCCAGTCGCCCGGGACGACACCTCCGCGTCGGACGTGGCACGTAGCTCGGCGAGGCTGGCCTCGGTGACCATGCCGGGCATCTGATGCCCCTCGTGGATGTTCAGCTCCGGCGTGTTGCCCACGGCCAACAGCCCACGCAGGTCCCGCAACTCCGCCTGATGGGCCTTCCGGACCTCGCCGAGAAGGGTCCGCAGCGACGGATCCGCCGGACGGGTGTCGAGCTGATCGATCAGCGCGAGCGCGCCCTCGTTCATCGGGATCAGCAGTTGGATGAAGGCGTCGTCGGTGCCGTTGAGTGCCACCGGCACGGCCGGCACCGCGGCGGCTGACGACGCTGCCACCGACGACGCTGCTGGTGCCTGGTTGGTGCGACCCCAGCCCTGGCTGAGCCCGACGGCCACCGCCGTGGCGACCACTGTCGCGACGACGCCGACCAGCCGCCCGGCAGGTACGCGAGGCCCTCTGCGCTCCGCCATGCCCTGTTCGTCCATCAGTTCGCCAGTGCTCACCGGGCGGCTTGGAACGCGCGGCCGACCATTGTCGCGCCGGTCCCGTCGCTGAACAACCCGGACCGGTCCTTGTCCGTGGCGGGTAGCCCGAACCAGGCGTAACGCTGGAGGTAGGGGAGTTGACCGAGCATGGCGGTGGCCGCCGTGAGGAAGGCCGCCTGCTGCTGCTGACCGGGAAACTGCGAACCGCCCCCGGCGAAGCGGATCAGCGCGAACTCGGTCAACCAGATCGGTTTCCGGTACCGCTGGTAGACGGCCTGGAGGTACTGCCGGAGTTGAGCCACAGCGGTGGCGGTCGTGAAGTCGGCGCCGAACCAGTGCAGCGCGATGAAGTCCACCCGGTGGCCGCGGGCCTCTGCGCCGGTCATGAACCTGTCCAGCCAACCCTGCGGGTCCGGCCCGCCCCAGGCGACCGCCGGGCTGCCCAGTTTGCTGCCCGTCGCCATCAGCTGCGGCCACAGGTCCAACGCCTGCTCGACCGTCATGTTCGCCTGCTCGGGCAGGTCCGGCTCGTTGAAGGTGAGCAGGTACGGCCCGGCGGCCCTGGCCCGCGCCAGCTCCGCCGCGGTGACGTTCTCCGCGCTGCGGATCATCGGCACGAACGTCGCACCACGCGGGGTGCTGATCCCCGCGTGCTGGGTGCCCCAGGTGTAGTACCAGCTGGCCCTGGAGTTCGCCAACGCCTGACTCGCTCCGGCGAAGTTCCACACCCCGACGCCCTTGCGGGCGGAGCTGACCGCCGGCGCGACCGGAGCTTTCGACGAGGGCCGTGCGCTCGGTGAGGGCGCGACGCTCGGGGTGGCGACGGCGGTGGGCGCGGCAGACGGCGGCGCCGCCCACGAGGGCGCGGACGGATCGTCCGGCAGGATCACCACAGCCATGGTGATGGCCAGGACGGCGGCGGCCACACCGGCGGCGAGGGACGGCACGAGGCCACGGGGCCGGTTCACCGCGAGGTCGACGACGCTCGGGCCGCCGCCCGCATCGGCGGACACCGCGCCGGGTGGGGTCGGCCCGGCGGCGGGTCCGGCCGCCGGGGCCGGGGGTACGACGGCCTGCGCGGCGGCGGGGGCCGCCGCGCCCGGCAGGTGGGCGCCGAGACCCGCCGGGAGCGGCAGCAGCGGCATACCGGCCAGCAGCCGGTCGATCGGCAGGAGGGTGGTTCCCAGCCGTCCGCAGAACGCGCAGTCGCGGACGTGTCGAGCCAGTCGCTTGCGCCACAGCGAGCTGGGCGTGCCGTCCCACTCGGCGGTCACGGCGCCCAGGTCCGGGCAGCCAGGGCGGGCGCGGAGCGCGCGGACGACGCCACGGGCGCTCTGGATCTGCTCCTTCATCCGGTGGATCCGCACCGCGACGTGCCCGGGTGACAACCCGAGCGCGTCGGCGACCTCGTTGCGGGTGATCTCGCCGGTCTCCTCCAGCCACCACAGCGAGAGCAGTTCCTGGTCGTCCGGGTCGAGCCAGCGGGTCGCCTCGGCCACCTCGCGTCGTTGGTCGGTGAGGCCGAGCCGGAGGATGGTCATCCCCGCGAAGTCGGAGGCCGGGTCGGGCACGTTGTGGATCGCGTCCAGCCCGGCGTCGCGGTTGAGCGCGACGCGGCGACGCGTCTCCCAGTCACGCACCTGGCGGATGGCGATCGCCACCAGCCAGGACCGGTATGCCGCCGGGTCGTTGAGCGCGGGCAGGTACCGGATCACCCGTACCAACGTCTCCTGGACCACGTCGTCGACGTCGGCGTGCCCGCGCAGCGCACGCCCGACGATGTTGTAGACCAGCGGGAGCGAGGCCGCGACGACGTCGTCGAGAGCGCGCTGGTCACCCTGCCGGGCCGCGACGACCAACCCGACATCGGGCAGTGCTCGACCGGCTGACGACATGGGTCCACTCCTTGGGTGCTCATCCGCGCGGCAGCCACGCTGGGTGTGCTGACCGCCCTCAAGATCGGAGACTCGCGGCAGCGGGTGGGATTACAGAATTCCTGGGCGGCCGGTTCGTCACAAGCGAGGCGGGTCCGTCGGCGGCGCATATGTGGCGGCGGCGCCGGGTATGGTGCGGGGTGTCGGTGTCGCCGGGCGCTCGCCCGTGCACAGGACACCAGCATTCGGGCGCCAACGTGTGCGCCGAAGCGTCACCGGGTCGCACGGCCGACGTTGCCGAGGCCCGGACGCACCCCTTTCGTAGAGACAGGATCCCTGCATGACATCGAACGACAACGGTCGACCCGCCCTGTTCCTCGCCACGTCGCAGGGTGACGTGCTGGACGGACCGGCGGTGACCTTCGACAGCAGCGAGGAGGCTATGCGGCAACTGCGTCACCCGTTCGCGGTGCAGCCGGCCCAGCCGACGCCCGGCGCTGTCGACCCCTCGGATCAGCGCGGCTGATCCCCGCCTGCTCCCTCTCCAAACGCCTAGCCTCATACTTTCGGCTAGAAACTAGTCGGTCTTTCGGGTAGTGTCCGGGTCATCAAGTGAACGACATGACGCGGTGGCGAGGCCCGTGCTCGTGGCCTTGCGACAGCGCACCTTCGCCCGTACGTGCGCCCCGGCGTCAGCCGGTTCGGAGATCCTTCCGGTCGACCCGATCGACGGGCATGTGCGGGAGGGGATCACCACATGTCCACAATCGTCGAGAACGCGACCAGCACCCGCGTCAGCCAGCGCAGCAGCGACCAGAGCCCGGATGAGCTGCTCGCCACCCTGGCGGCGACCCCGGCGGACGATCCCCGCCGCCCAGCACTGCGGGACCGTGCCATCGAGGCGTGGCTACCGCTGGCCCGGCACCTGGCGCGCCGCTACGGCGGACGCGGCGCACCCGACGACGACCTGGCCCAGACCGCCTTCGTCGGGCTCATCAAGGCAGTGGACAACTTCGACCACGACCGAGGCGTCGACTTCAGCGGGTACGCCATTCCCACGATCATCGGCGAGATCAAGCGGTACTTCCGGGACCGCACCTGGGCGGTGCGCGTGCCCCGCCGCCTCCAGGAGCTGCGCCTGTCGATCAGCGCGGCGAACAGCGCGCTGACCCAGACCCTCGGCCGCTCGCCGACAGTCGCCGACATCGCGTCCCACCTCGACGTGTCCGAGGAGACGGTCCTGGAAGGGCTGGAGGGTGCGCGTGCCTACCGGGCCACGTCGCTGTCCACCCCGACCGGGGCCGACGGCAGCCGCGAACTCGGGGACACCCTCGGCGATGACGACCACGAGTTCGATCTCGTCGAGATCCGCGTCGCCCTCGGCCCGGCCCTCGCCACGCTGCCGGCACGCGAGCGTCAGATTCTGAGCCTGCGCTTCCACGGCAACCTGACCCAGGCCCAGATCGCCGACCGGATCGGCGTCTCGCAGATGCACGTGTCCCGACTGATCACCCGCTCGCTGACCGCGCTACGCCGCCAGCTCAACCCGGACATCGCAGCCTGAGCCTGATCAGAGTTGGATGACGTGGCCCACCCGTGGCGGCGTACGACCGGCGAGAACGTCCAGCCACGCGTGTTGCAGCGCCGCCGGCCCGGCACCCACCCGAACGTCTAGCCACCCGCTCACGACGGCGGCGAAGCGTTGCCAGGCCTCGGTGAACCGCTGGTCGAGGCCGTCGCGGCCCCAGTCGTGGCTGCGCTTGCGCATCTGCACCGGCGCGAAGAACACCTCCTCGGCGGCGTCGGCGTTCGGCGTCTGGTTGGTGAGCCCGACCGCGATGTCCCGGACCAGGCGGTCGCCGAGGCGACGACGCACCGCGGCACGGGTCGAGGGCGAGCCGGACAGGTCGAGGTAGACGGTCGGGGCCACGTCGAGGGCGTCGATGTCGTCGTACGACACGACCTCGTCGTAGCAGCCGAGCGACCTGGTGAACGCCAGGTTGCCCGGTGAGGTGACACCGACCAGGCGCGGCCCTCGCCGGTGCAGCTCGAACGCGGCGGCGTACGCTGTCTTGCTCGACGCCGACGACACCAGCAGCGCCTCGGCACCGTAGAAGTCGTTGTCGACCACCTGGTCGGCCAGCATGAACGAGGTGAAGAACAGCGGCCGGAACAGGATCAGCAGATCCTCCTGGTCGCGCTGGTACGCGGGGTCGCCGACGGTGGACCGGTACGCGTTGTACGGCGACGGCAACTCGGCCCGGTGCGGGCTCGCCTCGCGGAACCCGGTCGCGTCGACCCGGTCCGGTCGCACCACGAGGTGACCGGCGGGCGGCAGGTAGCCGTAGATCCGTTGCCCCACCTCGACCCCGGCCACCGCCGAGGCGACCACCTCTGCGAAGCCCCAGAGCGGTGGCAGGCCCCACTGCGGCCCGAGGCCCTGGGCCGCCGGCGGAAAGAACTGCCAGTAGCGCATCGCGTCGCCGAGCACCGCGTAGGTCACGTTGTTGGCGGTGAGGCCGACGCGGTCCACACGCAGCAGCGCCTCGCCGTCGGCCGGGGCAGGGGTCAAGCCATCGACGAGCGTGGTCTGCCCGAGGTCGTCACGCGCCACGGCGAAGGTCCATGAGTCAGCCATGAGGTGACGCTAGACAGCCTCGCAATCGGAGACAAGTGCACTGCGAGTGCAAAATCCCACTGCGCAAGCCGGGGGGTCGGGGCGCTGCGGCGCGGGGTCAGTGTCGGAGCGCGGCGAGGTCGCGGAGGTGCGCGAGCGGCAGGTGCGGAGGCCGCCACTCCACGAAGAGGGCCGTCGCGTCGTCCTCGAGCTGGTCGTCCTGGTAGCCGACGACGGCGCGGACCAGGCGACGCATCGTCTCCGGGCTGGGCAACCCGTCGTTCAGGGCACGGTTGACGAAGTCGACGAGCCGGTCCAGCCCGAACTGCTCACCCTCGGCGCTGCGCGCGTCGGTGATGCCGTCGGTGTAGGCGAGGATGCGGTCGCCCGGGTGCAGGTCCTCGACGTGTACCCACGGTCGGCGAGGTGACAGGTGGCCCAGGCCGAGCGGCAACACTGTCGGCCCGGGAAGTTCCCGAACGGCCTTGCCGTCGCGCAGCAACATCGCACCGGGGTGACCCGCGTTGATCATGCTGAGTCGGCCGGTCTGTCGGTCCAACTCGATGAGCAACCCGGTAGCGAAGAAGTTCGGGTGCTCGGACCGCACCCAGCGGTCGATGCTGATCGCCGTGTCGACCAGGTCGAGGCCGCACCGACGGGCGTTGCGGTACGCGCTGACCACCAGCGAGGCCAGGGTGCTCGCCTTGATGCCGTGCCCACAGGTGTCGAAGAGCCCGACGCTGAGGACGTCGTCGTTCAACGCGTAGTCGAAGATGTCGCCGCCGACGTCGTAGCACGGTTCGAGGATGGCGGTGACCACAAGGTCGTCGGTGGCGAAGGTCAGCGGTGGGAGCAGGCCCCACACGATCTCGGCCGCGACCTGCATCGGCATTCGCCGCCGCATCCGCTCGACCACGTCACCGTAGAGCCGGCGGTTGACCAGGATCTGGGCGATGTTGACCGCCACCTCCCAGGCCGGAGCATCCATCGTCTCGTCGGCGGCGGCCGGCGAGACGATCTCCAGTACGCCCATCCGCTCACACCCGAGCAGCAGTGGCACCCACACCCGGTCCGGGTTGTCGGGCGCGCGCTGGATGTCGAGGGTGGTGAAGGCCCGGCCGGCGAGCGTCGTCTCGATAGGCAACTGGCCCCGGTCGAGACCCGCGCGGAGCAGCGGCACGAGGAGAGTCTGCGTGTAGTCGGCCAGATAGATCACCATCTCGCTGGCGTCGATCGCGGGCGCCGCACGGGAGACCAGTTGCGACACCTCGTCCGGGCCGCCCCGGGGCGCGTTGAGCTGCAACCAACGCACCACCTCGCCAACGTCGGCCATGCTCCACCTCCCCCTGTCCTCCCGGATCGCGGGAGCACGTAGCGCGAGCGGTGAGGCTACCTCGCCCGCCGCGCACCGGCGCCTACCGAGTCGCCTCCACGCCAGGGCGCGCCGCGATCATCACACCACCGGCGGCCGGCCCGAGCCGCGCCACCCTCACGAGGATGGCGCCTCGGCGAGGTCAGCCGGGTTGAGGTCCAGGGTGGCGAGCAGCCCGGAGTGCTTGGCCGGGTCCACCCACTCGGGCAGTTCACGCTCGACCCAGGCGGCCCGAGCCAGTTGACCCCGGTCGCGAAGTGCGGCGACGATTCGGTCCCTGGCGATCCTCATCTGGTACTCCCCTAGTTGAGCGTCGAAACAATGTGCACTGAGGATGAACTCGAGTGCGCGTCGGGCAACCGACCGCCGGACGCCGACGACGCGCCGACCTGTCGGTCGGGACGCGGTCCGCGGTCAGCCGACACGGCCGGTACGTCGCGGCGACGGAGAAGATGAGCGCTAACGCCCTGGTGGGCTGGTGGCGACGGCGTCTCGCGGCCACCGGGGTCCCCCGGGCGACATGTTCACCGTACGCCCTCACGGCGGCCAGCCGCACCAGCGCCCTGGATGGGCCGGAGGTCAGGGCTCCAGCACCACCTTGCCGGCCCGGCTGCGGTTCTCGGCGAACACCAGTGCCGCGGAGACCTCGCTGAGCGGGTAGCGGGCGGCGATCTGCGGCACTATCACTCCCTGCCGCAGCAGGTCGAGCACGATGCCGAGGTCGGTACGCAGGCGACGGCGGAACGCGGCGCGGCGGGTGAGCTGGCCGGCCCAGAAGTTGTAGAAGCCGGCCCGGTGACCGTTGGGCAGCGCGTTCCAGGTGTAGAGGCGGGTCAGCAGCTTCACGAAGACCCACACGACCGACTGCCCGGTGCCGACGGCGGCGGCGTTGCCGTAGACGACAAGCTTGCCGCCGGGGGCGAGCAGGGCGTACGAGGTGCGTACGCCCGGGCCGCCGACCGGGTCGAAGACGGCGTCGACGCCACCCGGCGACAGCTCGCGGACCCGCGCCGCCATTTCCGGGTCGCGGTAGTCAAGGGGTTCGACGCCGAGTTCGCGCAGCCCGGCGTGGTGCCGTTCGGCGGCGGTGCCGATGACCCGCAGGCCGAGGTGTCGGCCGAGTTGGACGAGCACGCTCCCGACGCCGCCGTTCGCACCGTGCACGAGGATGGTCTGTCCGGCCGTCAGGTCGGCGTCCCGCAGCATCTGCCAGGCGGTCACCCCGTTGACGACGACGGTCTCGGCCTCCGCGGGGTCCAGACCCGCCGGCACCGGGGTCAGGGCGTCGATGTCGACAAGCGCGTGCGTGGCCCACGCGCCGGTCTTGGTGACCGCCGCCACCCGCGTGCCGACCAGTGCGTCGTCGCCGTCGGGGCCGACCTCCCGGACGGTGCCGACGAGGTCGTAGCCGGGCACGAACGGAAACTTCGGCTGGCCGGGGTACAGCGCGTGGCGCATCTGCTGCTCGGCGAACGAGATGCCGGTGGCCTCGACCTGGACCAGCGCCTGCCCCCGGGCGGGCACTGGCATCGCGCGTCGGTGCAGCAGGAGGCCGTCGGGCTCCACCACGCCGGGCAGCACCACTTCGGTGATCGTGTCGGTGGTCATCGGGTTCTCCCTTGTTTGTAAGTGCGTACTCACACACTTGTCGGGTCAAAAGAGCGGGCCGCCGAAGCGGCCCAGCATCGGGGTCGGTCAGGGGTGGCGAATGCCGGCGGTCAGGGCGCGAGCCCAGGGCTCCGGGACCTGCTCCAGGCCGGCCGTCACGATCAGGTGGCACAACTGGCCGTACGCGAAGAATTGCTGCACCTGCGCGTCGCTGGCCCCTGCCCGACTCTGCACGAAGGTCGCGACCCGTCGGTAACCGGCCCGCACCGCCTCGGCGATCTCCGGGATGTCAGTGACGGCCTGCGCCTGCACCTGGAAGAGCAGCAGGTCGCGATCGGCGATCAGCTCCGCGTAAGCACCGCCCATGGCGTCGAGGATCTCCTGCGGGCTGTCACCCTCGGCGCGCTCCGCACCCGCCTCGATCGCGTCAGCGATCCGGTCGAAACACACCCCGGCCGCCGCCACGAACAAGCCGAGCTTTCCGGAGAAGAGCCGAAAGACGTACGCCTCGGAGATGCCGGCGGCGGCGGCCACGGCGGTGACCGGGGTGGCGTGGAAGCCGGCGCGTGCGAACACCGACACGGCGGTGTTCAGGACGGTGACCCGGCGGGCCTCGGCGGTGGATCGCATGTTTGTAAGTGTGCACTCACAAACAATCGCCGTCAAGCCTGGCGCGGACTTTCAGGGTGCGATCCGCAGCTGCCGGATCGCTGTGTCGTCGTAGTCGCTGAAGCGGTAACGGAGGCCGGCGAACGGGCTGCCGGGGAAGTCGCCCGTGATCGTCGCGGTCACGACGGTGCCGGCGGGAGTGTCCTCGACGTCGGTGATCTCGTACGACACCAGCGGCACGGCACGACGCCACGCGCGGATGGCCTCGATGCCCCGCCACTCGGTCGACTCGTCCTCGACCACGGCGTCCTCGGCGAAGAGGGCGAAGTAGTCCTCGGAGTCGGGCCGGCCGGCGAGCTCGAAGTAGCGGCGGATGATGGCCGGTGCGGCCTGGGTGACAGTCACGGTTGGAGACCCTTCCGGACGTCGCTGGGCAGCAGGAGGCACATGCCACCCGGACGTCGTACAGTTACTTCTGAAATAGCACCTACTAACTTCGAGACTAGCACCTACTCGGGAGAGGGCACAGTTGTGGCCGGGAAGATCCGCTTGGAGGACCGCGAATGCCCGCTGTCCAGCGCGCTGGGCCATGTGGGCGAGTGGTGGACGCTGTTGATCCTGCACGACGCCTTCGACGGCTACACCCGGTTCGACCAGTTCCAGGCCAACCTGGGCGTCTCGTCCAGCATCCTGACCAGCCGACTCAAGACCCTCACCGGTCAGGGGTTGCTCGAACGTCGCCGTTACCAGACCAGGCCCGACCGCTACGAGTACGTCCTCACCGACCTCGGCCGCAGCCTGCGGCCCGTCGTCGTCGCCCTCGCCGCCTGGGGTAACTCACGTCTCGATCCGAGCGAGCGCAGCATGATCCTCGTCGACCGGACCACCGGGCTGGAGGCCGACCCGGTGATCGTGGACCGCAACAGCGGTCGCCCGCTCGACGACGCCGACTTCGTGTTCGCCGCCGGCCCGGCCGCCAGCGAGACCATGCGCAAACGCTACGAGCACATCCCCACCCAGGCGACCCCGCAGCGGCCCTGACCTGGTCACTCCAGCGGATAGAGGCGGGCCGGGTCGCCGGGTCGGAGGCTGTCCGGCAGGTCGTCGGCGCTGCTGGCGGTGATCGAGCCGAGCAGCGCCAACGAGCGGGCGGACTCCGTACCGGGCTCGGCGTGGTAGATCACCAGCAACTGCCCGTCGGCGCCCGCCACCGCGAGCTTGTCGCAGTACAGGTCGAGGTCGCCCACCTCGGGGTGGTGCAGCCGGCTGACCACGCCCTCCCGCCGACGCACCTCGTGTCGCGCCCACAGTTGCCGAAAGCAGTCGCTCTTGAGTGACAACTCCCCCACCAGTGCCGTCAACCGTGGGTCGTCGGTGGCCCCGCCCGAGTCGGCACGCATCTGCCCCACCACGCTCTGCATCGCCTGCCGCCAGTCGCGGAACAGCTCCCGCTCGGCCGGGTCCAGGAACACCGCGCGGAGTCGGTTGGCGCCCGGGGCGAGATTCGGCGACAGCGCCCTCGCCATCGGGTTCGACGCCAGGATGTCGAGGTAGCGATTCTGCACGAAGGCCGGCATGGAGAGCTGCCGCAGCAGGTGCAGGATGCTGGCCGGGACCCGCTCGGCGGCCGGTCGGGCCGCCCGACGCGACCGCGCCCGGCTCAACCCGATCATGTACGCGGTCGCCTCCGGATCCAGCCGCAGCACCCCGGCGAGGGCATCGAGGACCTGCACCGAAGGGTGCCGCTCGCGCCCCTGCTCCAACCGGAGGTAGTAGTCGGCGCTGATGCCGGCCAGCATCGCCACCTCCTCACGCCGCAGCCCCGGCACCCGGCGCAGGCCAACGCCCGGGCCGAGCCCGACGTCCTCGGGCCGGGTCTGCTCCCGGCGGGCGCGCAGGAAGTCACCGAGCGGGTTCGTTGCGTCCATGCCACCGACGGTAGATCGCCGGGCGGCCCGGTGACTGGCTGTGTCACTACCAGGAACAGCTCGCCCTGCCGGCCGGGCGACTGCCGACGCACAGTCGTCGGAGGGCCGGTTCCAAGCGGCCCAGATGTCACCACGACAACGAGCAGAGGATGAGATGAGCGAGAACCTTCCCGGTGGTGCCCTCACCCCCGCTGACGGCCTCACCCTGAGCCGGATGGGCTACGGGGCGATGCAGTTGGCCGGCCCGGGTGTCTTCGGCCCGCCCCGCGACCGCGAGCAGGCGCTCGCCGTACTCCGCGAGGCCGTCGACCTGGGCGTCCGGCACATCGACACCAGCGACTTCTACGGGCCCGTGGTGGTCAACGAGCTGATCCGCGAGGCGCTCCACCCGTACCCCCAGGGTTTGCACCTGGTCACCAAGGTCGGCGCGCGGCGCGGCGCCGACCGCTCCTGGATCCCGGCCCTGGAGCCGGACGACCTCAAGGCCCAGGTCCGGGAGAACCTGGACCACCTCGGCCTGGACGTGCTCGACGTGGTCAACCTGCGGGTAGGCGTGGCGGAGGGCACGGGCGACGCGCCGCTCGGCGCGCAGTTCGCCGCCCTGGCGGAGCTGCGGCAGGAGGGCCTGATCCGGCACCTCGGCCTCAGCAACGTGACGCTCGACCAGCTCGACGAGGCCCAGGCCATCGCGCCGGTGGTCACCGTGCAGAACCTCTACAACGTGGCCAACCGGCAGGACGACGCCCTGGTCGACCGGTGCGCGGCGGAGAACATCGCGTTCGCGGCGTTCTTCCCGCTCGGCGGGTTCACGCCCTTGCAGTCCGACACGCTCGACGGCGTGGCCGCCCGACTGGGTGCCTCACCGCAGCAGGTCGCCCTCGCCTGGCTTCTCCAGCGCTCCCCCACCACAGTGCTGATCCCCGGCACCTCCAGCGTGGCGCACCTGCGGGAGAACATGGCGGCGGCCGACCTGAAACTGCCGACCGACGCCATCGAGGAACTGGACGCGCTGGCTTCCTAGCTAGTGCTGGTGCGGCCGGTTGCGGATCAGGGTGAGCGCCAGCGCGGCGGTGACCAGGAAGACGATGCCGTTGATCCGCAACCCGGCCTGGACACCGGAGGTCAGTGCCTCCGCGATCGCCGCCCGGACCGGGTCGGGCAGGGGTTGGCTGCCGTTGACGCCGGAGGCCACCGCTGCCTGCACTGCGGTACGGGTGGGTTCGCCGATCTGGTGCGCGGCGAGCCGGTCCGGCAGGTCGGCCACCATCGTGGTGGTGAGGAGCGTGCCGAGCACTGACGAGCCGAGCACCGAGCCGACCTGGCGGGCGGCGTTGACCGCGCCGGAGGCCATGCCTGCCTGGGCGGGCGCGACGCTGGCCAACGCCGCCGCCGTCGCCGGGGCCACCACCAGACCGCTGGCCGCGCCGAACAACACGAACAGCGCCCAGCGGTCACCGAACGACGTGGTCGGCCCCTGGTTGGCCAGCGCGAAGCTGGCCACCGCACCGAGGACCAGGCCGAGGGTCAACGGCGCCTTGAATCCGGTACGACGGATCGCGCGCCCGGCACCGAAGGCGACCAGCACGTACGCGCCGAAGAGCACCAGCATCCGCCAGCCGGTGTCCAGCGGGCTGAGCGCCTGGGCACGTTCGTGGAAGAGGACCAACAGGATCGCCACGCCGGTGAAACCGAACAGCGACACCGCGCCGACGACCATGACGGCGCTGACCGACGCGGACCGGAACAGCCGCACGTCGAGCATTGGCGCGCTGGTCCGCAGCTCGACCAGCACGAACGCGACAAGTGCGACGACCGCGACAACCCAGGCCGTCGACACCACCGGGTTGGTGTAGCCGACCTTGCCGCCCTGGATCAGCGCGTAGACGGCGGCCGCGATGGCGACGGTTCCCAGGAGGAGGCCGGGCACGTCGAGTCGGGCGGCGTTCGGCCGGGACTCGGCCACCCCGACGATGGCGACGACGAGGGTGACCAGCCCCAGCGCGATCGTCGACAGGTAGACGCTGTGCCACTGGTAGTGCCGCAACAGGAAGCCGGCGATGAGCGGGCCGATCGCGAGGCCGATGCCGGACGCCGCCGACCACGCGGTGATGACCTCGGTCCGTCGGTGCGGATCGGTGAAGGTCGCGCCGAGGATCGCCAGACTGTTCGGCAGGATCAGGGCCCCGCCGAGGCCGGCGACCAACTGCCCCACGATCACCCACCCGACGGTCGGAGCCTCAGCCACGACGGCTGCGCCGACGATCATCGCGACGACCCCGGCGCCGAACATGCGCTTACGCCCGTATCGGCTGCCCAGGGTGGCCGCGGACAGCACGACGCTCGCCACCATCAGGGTGTAGGCGCTGGGGATCCAGACCAGAGTTGTGGGGTCGACCCGCAGGTCCTGCTGGATCGTGGTCAACGCGGAGACCGTCGCGGTGATCTGCAGGAACGTGATCATCGCGCCCAGGCACATGGCGATCAGGGTCACCGGGCGGGAGCCGCGCAAGGAGGAGCGGGCGGGCGCGGCCGGCCCTGGTGAGGTCTTGCCGGATGGGGCCGCTCCGGATGGGGTCGAGGCCGTGGCGCTAGTGGTCACTGAAGATCCTTCAGGCTGATGGTCTGACTTGCGCATGCTGAAGTCAGCTTGCCCCAGTGAAGCACCTGGCTAGCCTCCATGCAAGTCAGGTACGCTGGGGGCATGGAGGACCTACGAGGCGATCGCGATTCCTGGACGAGCGAAAACTGCTCGGTGGCCCGGGCGATGGACATCGTGGGCAGCAGGTCGACGGTCCTGATCCTGCGCGAGGCCCTGCTCGGCACGCGCCGCTTCGACGACTTCGTCCGCCGGGTCGGCGTCGGCGAGCCCGCCATGGCCGCCCGCCTCAAGGAAATGGTCGCCGCCGAACTGCTCGAACGGATCCCCTACCGGGAGCCCGGGCAGCGCACCCGCCACGAGTACCAACTCACCCGCAAGGGCCGCGAACTCCTGCCCGTCATCACCGCACTGCGCAACTGGGGCGACACCTGGGCCGCCACCGACACCGGCCCGTCCGTCGTCGCCACCCACCACGACTGCGGCGAGCCGATCCGCGCCGTACTCCGCTGCGCCGCCGGCCACGAGATCGCCGACAGCGACATCGACATCATCGCCGGCCCGGGCCTCGTCCGCCGCGACTGAACCGGAAGGCCGTGGCCGGACCACCGCACTGCCGCCACCCAGGTCGCGCGGCAACGCCCCGGTCCGGCAGCTCTTCCTGGCCGCGAACCATCCGCCGCAGCGGAACTGACGGCATTGGTTCACAACAAGCGCGGCCGGCAACGCCACGGCAGGTGCCGTCATCCAATCGATCATGTGACTGAAAGTGTCGTACACCTGTTCTAGTGTCGGGTCATGCTCAAGGAGTTGGCGCTGGCAGACGACGCTGTCGTCGCCTGCGTCGACGCCCCCGCCTGGCCGGTCCCGGAACGGGAGCTGATCGCCGCGCTCGACGCCGCACACCGCCTTCAGCAACGCCTCGCCGCCGTCACCCTCACCCTGATTCGTGAGATCGACGGCCGCGGCACGGCCCGCAGTCAAGGAGCCTCCTCCACCGCAGTCTGGCTCCGCGAACGACTGCGGCTGACGGTTCCCGCCGCCCGCCGCCTGATCGACCTCGCCACCGCGCTGGACGCCGGCAATCCCGGCATCCGACAAGCGCTGGCTGATGGCACCATCAGCCTGGACCAGGCCCGGGTCATCGCCGACACCGTCGGCACCGTGCAGGCCACCGCCGGCCCCGAGGCCGCCGACAAGGCCGTCAGCCTCCTCACCGACTGGGCCGGCCAGTTCGACCCCTCCCTGCTGCGCAAACTCGGCAACCGCATCCTCGACCACGTCGCTCCTGACCTCGCCGACGCCGCCGCCAAAGCTGCCATGGAGGCCGAGGCGGCCCGTGCCGCCCGCGACCGTCACCTCACGCTGTCGGAACAGACCGACGGCCGACTCCGGCTCACCGGCATCCTCGACGCCGAAACCGCCGGTCTGCTCCGCGCGGCCATCGACCCATTGACCACGCCATCAGGCCCCGACGATCAGCGCTCCCCCGGGCAACGCCGGCATGACGCGCTCACCGACGTCTGCCGACTCAGCCTGCGCACCAGCGACCTACCCGAACACGGCAACGACCCCGCCCAGATCGTCGTCATCAGCACCTACGACGCGCTCACGGCAAAGCTCGACGCCGGCACCCTCGACACCGGACTCACCCTCACCCCGGAAGCGGTGCGCCGGCTCGCCTGCGACGCCGGCGTCCTGCCCGCCGTCCTCGGCGGCGCTGGCCAAATCCTCGACGTCGGGCGGCAACGCCGCCTCATCACCGGGCCTCTGCGACGCGCCCTCGTGCTCCGCGACAGGGGTTGCGCGTTCCCCGGCTGCGACCGACCACCCCGCTGGTGCGACGCCCACCACATCGAGCACTGGGCCGACGGCGGCCTAACCAGCCTGGCCAACGCCGTGCTGCTCTGCGGCTACCACCACCGACACATTCACCACAGCGACTGGAGTGTCCGACTCGGCAGCGACGGCCACCCCGAATTCACCCCGCCCGCCTGGCTCGATCCCGAGCAGGTCCCCCGCCGCAACCACTACCACCGACGGACGTAGGAGCAGCCGGCCGACCGGGCGGCCCGTCAAGGCGGGCGACCTCCGCGCGCTGGACAACGCACACGACCCTTCCGGCGCTAGACGACGAAGGCAGCACCTCGGCGCCTAGATGACGAATGCGCCACCCTCCACGGGTGTCGCCAGCCGCCAGGCGCGGACCAGTGCTGACACGCCTGGGTACCGTGCGTCCGGCGGCTGCCTCGTCGCGCGTTCCACGACCCGGCGCTGGTCGCTGCTGCCCCGCCAAGCCTGTGGTGAGCTCCGCCGGTCGTCCTGAGGAAACCGCAGGTCCGCTGGCGAGTCGAGTAGGTGGTGCAGGGCGCGGCCGAGATTGTGCACCGTGGTCCGCTCGTCGATGATCGCGCCACGGGTGAACTCCTCTGGTGCCATGTAGCGACGTGAACCTGGCAGCCGATCCGCCGCGAGCACGAACGGGCCGCGGCGGTACTCGTCGAGGTCGATCAGCCGCATCCGGTTGGCGGCGAAGTCGTACAGGAAGCAGCCGTCGTAGAGGTCGACAGCGACGAGGCCGGCGGCGCTGACGGCGAGGTGGGCGTCGAGGATCGCGTCGAGCGCCACCTCGACCTGCGGGACCGGCAGGCGCTGGAACCGGGTCAGCGCGCTGCGGTCCGTGCCGTGCGCTGTGGCGTGGTTCAGGACGGTGCCGTCGCACCAGGGGTAGACGAGGGTTGGTCCAGCAGTGCCGTGGATCGTCCAGGTGGGACGGACGATGGCCGGGTGGCTGACTGCGGCATGCACCGCGACGGCCCGGTCGAGGGATGCTCGGCCCTCGACGGTGGTGGCCGTCTTGACGAGCCAGCGGCGGCCCGCCTCCTCGACGCCGTAGGAGAGGCATCCGGAGTCCTGCGCGTCGAAGACCACGAAGGCCGACTCGACCGGCGGCACGGGCATCCGACCAAATGCCATGGATCCCCCATGTCGGCGCTCCCAAATGACGCGCAAAGTACCCGTTGTGTTACGAGCTTGTTTCCAAGATGACAGCGAGGTTACGGGTGCTTCTCGATGATCGGTACCGATCCTAGGTTTCGGCCACCGTCATCAGTCGTGGCGGCCGGCACTGAACGTGGAGGCAACGACGTGCCACAACCGAACGCACATCGGACCGGACGGGCCAGGTACGGGGTCAGCATGCTGGCCGCCGTGGCGCTGACCGCAGCCGGCCTGACCAGCCTGCCTGCCAGCGCCACCGCCGCGCCGGCGAGCAGTGGGCCGACCGCCCGCTACCTCGTCCAGCTCGCCGAGGAGCCGCTGGCCACCTACACCGGCGGGGTTCCCGGGATCGGGGCGACCAAGCCGGCCGACGGGGCCAAGCTGAACCGCACGTCCGGGAACGCCAACGCGTACCGGGATCACCTGCGCCAGCAGCGCAGGTCGGTGCTGGACCACGTCGGTGTGCCGGCCGAGCGCACCCGCGTCACCATGGAGACCGCGTTCAACGGCTTCGCCGCCGACCTGACCGGGCCGCAGGCCGCCCGGCTGCGCGCCACAAACGGCGTCCGAGCGGTGTACGAGAGCCAGAAGGTGCACGCCGCCACCTCACACACCCCCGACTACCTGGGCCTGACCGGCAAGGGCGGGGTGTGGAACAAGGAGTTCGGCTCAGACTCCCACGCCGGTGAGGGCGTCATCATCGGGGTCATCGACAGCGGTTACTGGCCGGAGAGCGCGAGCTTCGCGCCGCTGCCCAGCCCGCGCCCTGACCAGGCCATCATCGACGCCAAGTGGAAGGGCACCTGCGACGTCGGCGTCGAAGCGCCGGTCACCTGCAACAACAAGGTGATCGGGGCGCGCTGGTACAACGACAGCGGCATCGCCGAGGCGTTCCCGGACGACTACTCCTCGCCGCGCGACCGCAACGGCCACGGCACCCACACCGCCAGCACCGCGGCCGGCATCCACGGCGTGCGGGCCACGTCGGGTACCCAGGACCTGGGCATGATCTCCGGCATGGCGCCGGCCGCGCGGTTGGCCATCTACAAGGCGTTGTACGACAACGGCGCTGGTGGCGCGACAGGTACCGACATCGACATCGTGCACGCCATCGACGACGCGGTCGCGGACGGCGTCGACGTGATCAACTATTCGATCGGTGACGACACCGAGCGGTTCGGGGCTGTCGACGCGACGTTCTTCAACGCGGCCGCAGCCGGGGTGTTCGTCGCCGCCGCCGCCGGCAACTCCGGCCCGTTCGCCAACACCGTCGACAACTCGACGCCCTGGCTGACCACTGTGGCCGCGAGCACCACCGACCGGCAGAACACCCGGAAGCTCACCCTCGGCAACGGCACCACCATCGCCGGTGTGGGCATGGGCGAGACCGGTGTCGGGCCGGCCCCACTGGTCTTCGCGAAGGACAGCGCGATCGACCCGGACGGCGCCTACGGTGCCGGCCTCTGCGCCGACGACACGTTGGATCCGGCCAAGGTCAAGGGCGCGATAGTGCTCTGCCTGCGTGGCGAGATCCCGCGTACCGACAAGAGCATCGAGGTGGCGCGGGCCGGCGGCGTCGGCATGGTGCTCTACAACGACGAGCTGAACTCCTTGAACGCCGATGTGCAGGCAGTGCCGACAGTGCACATCAACGAGGTCGACCTGGCCACTGTCACCGCGTACGTCGCCACTGGCAACGCCACTGCGACCATCTCGCCGAGCAGGCTGGAGACGGTCGAGGCGCCCGCTGTCGCCGCGTTCTCCTCGGCGGGCCCGTCGAACCTGAACGCCGGTGAGCTGCTCAAGCCGGACATCAGCGCGCCCGGTCAGGACATCGTCGCCGCGTTCTCCCCGTCCATCGGCGGCAACGACTTCGCACTGGAGTCGGGCACCTCGATGGCGGCGCCGCACATCGCCGGCATCGCCGCCCTGCTGCTTGCCAAGCACCCCGGCTGGTCGCCGGCGGCGGTCCGCTCGGCGCTGATGACCAGCGCGGTGGATAAGACCGACAAGGGCAACCCGATCAAGATCGGCACGTACGACGCGACCCCGCTGAACTACGGCGCCGGCCAGGTCGAGCCGGGCAGCGCCTTCGACCCGGGCCTGGTCTACGACTCCAACCAGCAGGACTGGATCCAGTACCTGTGTGGGGTTTCCGCCGACCGTGGCGGCGACTACGGGCTCGGCGGCCTGGACGGCTGCGACACGATCGGTGCGATCGACACGGCACAGCTCAACTACCCGTCCATCTCGCTCGGCCGGATGGTGGGCAAGCAGACCGTGACCCGTACGGTCACCAACGTCAGCGACAAGACCAGCACCTACTCCTCGTCGGTGCAGGCCCCGCCGGGCTACCAGGTCAAAGTCACCCCGAAGAAGCTGCAGATCCGCCCGGGCAAGAGCGCCCGCTTCACTGTTGAGGTCACCAACACCGGTGGCGCCTTCGACACCTGGGCCGACGGCTCGCTGACCTGGCGCGACCAGTTCAAGCACGCGGTACGCAGCCCGCTGGTGGTGCGCAACTCCGGGCTGGTCGCCCCCGACGCCATCACCGGCAAGGGCACCTTCGGCAGCGTCCGGATCGCCGCCGAGGTCGGCTACCAGGGTCAGCTGATCTCCCAGCTCTCCGGGCTCACCTCGGGCACCAGCAACGTGGTCACCCTCAAGGGCGACGGGCCGAGCTGGGACTGGAGCACGTCGAACAACCTGCCGGTGCCGCTGCCCGCGTCGATCAGCAGGACCACACTGCACGTGCCGGCCGGGACCCGCAGCCCACTCGTCCAGGTGACGTCGGAGCGGCCCACCTGCTCCCACATCGACTGGGACGACGAGGAGGGCGTGATGGAGTGCACCGAGTTCAGCCTCAACGTCTACGACAAGTCCGGGAAGTTCGTCACCGCCACAGCCAGCGGCCGGGACGGCGCCAAGGTGACACTGCCGGACGGTGCCGGTGACTACATCGTGGTCGTCGAGCAGGAGTTCACCGAGAACATCAAGGACGGCGCGAACGCGTACACGGTCACCAGCTACCTGCCGGGCGCGCCGGGTACCTCCACCGGCCGGTTCACCATCGACCCGAAGCAGCGCAGCGTGCGGCCGGGCGCGACGGCGAACCTGACTATGCGCTGGTTCGGCCTCGCTCCGGGCCAGCGCTACCTCGGGGTGTTGGAGTTCCGCAACGGTGACGGCTCGCTGAAGACGGTGCCGGTCACCATCCAGTCCTGACCCTTCCCCCAACCCGGCGGATCGGCGTGTGACCCAGGTCACCGCCGGTCCGCCGGCCCGCCGTCGCGCCGCGCAGAGATGATCTGCTCGGCCCACGGTGATCGACGGCGGCGAGGACAAGACACGGGGCGGCGGGAGCCCAACTCCCGGCCGCCCCGAACGTCTGCGCGGACCCGTCGAGTTCGTCGGCCGGGCGGCGGAGCTGGCCCAGCTCCGCCGGATCGTCGGCACCCCGCCCTGCCTGATCCTGCTGGAGGGTGAGCCCGGGATCGGCAAGAGTCGGCTCGTCGCCGAACTGCTCGCCGAACTCCCCGGGCGGCACCTCATCGGCGAGTGCGACGACGTGCCCGAGCCCTTCCCACTCGGCGTGCTGCTGGACGCGATCCGGGGCGGTGCCGACCGAATCGGTCCGCTCAGCCCGGTGGCCGGCGCCCTCGCGCCGCTGCTGCCCGAACTGGCCGACGTGCTACCTGACGCGCCGCCCCCGTTGACCGACCCGGCGGCCGAGCGACATCGCCTGCTCCGCGCCGTCGCGGCGGTGCTCGCCGCGCTGAGTCCGGCCACGCTGTTGCTGGAGGACCTGCACTGGGCGGACCCGGCGACCTGCGAACTCCTCGCCTACCTGAGCACCCACCCGGTGGAAGGGCTGTCAGTGGTGCTGACAGCGCGCACGGCGACGCCGGGAAGCAGTACGCCGATCCACGACGCCCTGGCGCGGACTCCCCCGTGGAGCGTCACGCGCGTTGCGCTCGGCCCGCTGGACGCCGACGACGTACGCAGGCTGGCGGCCCGCACCCTGCGCCTCGATGATCCGCCGCAGCAGCTCACCGCCACCCTGCTCGACCGCACCGCCGGCATCCCGTTCGTGGTCGAGGAGGTGCTGCGGACGCTCGCCGAGCGCGGCGGCGACCCGTTGGCCGACGACAGTGTTCCGTTCGTCCTGCGTGACGTGCTGCTCTGGCGGCTGCGCCCGCTCGACGAGGCCACCCGGGAGGTGCTCGGCGCGACTGCCGTACTGGGGATGACGCCCGATCAGCGCATCCTCGCCTCGGTGCTCAGCCTGGACCGGGTGGCGATCGGCGCGGCGTTGACCGCCGCGCACCGGGCGGGCCTGCTGCACGACGCCGGTGACGGCCTGCGGTTCCGGCACGACCTGGCCCGCCAGGTGGTGTACGACCTGGTGCCCCGGGAGAGCCGGGAGTGGCTGCACCTGCGGGTGGCGCGGGTGTTGGAACAGGAGCTGCCGAGGCCGGTGGCCCAACTGGCGCACCACTACCGCCGGGCCGGCAGCGGGGCCGACTTCGTCCGCAACGCCGAGGCGGCAGCCGACCTGGCCACCGAGCGCGGCGACGACGCGACAGCGGCAAGCTTCCTGCTCCAGACGATGGACATCGCCGAACTGCCCCGACCGGTACGGGTTCGGCTCGCCGCCAAGTTGGGCCGGTCAGCCATCGACGGGCTCAGCCAGGCCGAGGCGATCCCGGTGCTGGAACGGCTGCTCGCCGACCGACGGCTGCCGCCAGGCGCCCGCGGTGAGCTGGGTCTGGTGCTCGGACGGATGCTGCGACAGCAGGGCGAGGCGCTGCGCGGGTACACCGAGATCGAGCGTGCCGTGCCGTACCTGCGCGCGCCGCGCCGCAAGGCCCAGGCGCTCGCGGTGCTGGCGGCCCCTGACACGGTCGTCGACCGGCACGTCGACGACCACCTGGCCCGCTGCGCGGAGGCGGAGACCGCCGCAGCGGCCAGCGGGGATCCGGCGGCGGACCTCGCGGTTCGCATCGCCCGCGCCTCGCTGTTGCTGGAGCTGGGCGACCCCGCGGCCTGGGCAATCATCTCCGAGCTACGGGCGTCCGCCGAACTGGCCGACCGGCCCCGCGAGCATGCGCGAGCCTGCCTGAACTGGGCGCAGGGCGCGCTGCACGCCGGTCACCCGGAGCAGGCCGAAGCGTTGCTGGCGGCCGGTCGGGCGCTGGTCGACGAGACCGGGTACGAGCGGCTGACGTCCCTGGTGGAGGCGACCGAGCTGTCGCTGGACCGGGCCGCCGGCCGGCTGGACGGGCTCGCCGAGCGGCTCAGCCGGTTGGTCGCCAGCGCTGAGCGGATGCCGGTCACCCTGCTGGACGCGCGGGCCGAACTGGCGACAGTGCTGGCGCTCACCGCCACCGCCCAACGAGCTGGCAGCACCGGGGAACACGGCAGCCCCGTCAGCCGCACCGACGGATACGCCGGACGTGAAGACAGCAACAGAGGCCGCGACGCTGTGGAGTCGGCCGAGCGGGCGCTGCGCGAGGTGGTCGCCGACGCCCGGCGGGTGGGCGCGATCTGGCCGCTGGTGCAGGCACTCTCGGCGCTGGCCCGACTGATGGTGACCGGGCGACCGGACGAGGCGGTCCGGCACGCGGCGGAGGCGCTGTCAGTCGTCCGCGGAAAGGGCATCCTGGCGTGGGCCGCCGACGCGGTGTTGGTGCTGGCCGAGGCGGAAGCCGCAGCCGGTGATCCGGGGCGGGCCGCGGGAGCGGTGGCCGAACTGGAGGCCGGGATCGCGGGCCGGGACGCGCCGCTGGCCCAGGCCGCCCTACGCCGATGCCGGGCACTCGTGCCGGCCTGAGCCAGGCTGGCGGGGTGGCGGGCCGTCTGTCGACGGCCCGCCACAGTGCATCAGAGGGTGACCTGGTGCACCCGGTTGTCGACACCGCGTACCGCCAGCCAGGCGCTGCCGTTGGCACCGGCGGCGGCTCCGGGCGCACCCCGGAACGCGTCGGTGGCGAACTCACCGCGTCGGAACCAACCGCCCCAGGCGCCGTCGGCCAGGTTGCGCTGCCAGAGCCGGTTGTCGGCGGCCAGCGCGAACAGGTAGACCCGGCCGGAGGTGGCGAGCAGGGTCGGGCTGCCGCTGGTGGTGCCGCCCAGGTTGGTCCAGGCTGACCAGGTGGTGCCGGTCCGGCTGCTCCACCACACCTCGTCGGTGCGGCTGCGGACGGCCACGTGCAGCACGCCGGCGTCGTCGACGACGGCGCTCGGCCGACCGTAGAACGGCCGGTTCTCCGGGGCCCCGACGCCGGTCCAGCCGGCGGTCGGCGTACGCGACCAGAGCTTGCCGTCGGCGCCGCGGGCGACGAGCGTCCACTGCGTCGGGCTGGTCCAGGCCACTGTGGGCGCGTCGGTCAGCGTGCCACCGAGGCTGCGCCACGGTCCCCAGCTACCGGCCACGTAACTGCGCTGCCAGGCGGCGTCGTCGGTGCCGCGGACGAAGACGTCGAGCCGCCCGTCGGCGGAGCCGTACGCCGCCGGCTGGCCGAGGATCCGGCCGCCGACCGGGCCGCCGAGCGAGGTCCAGTGCGTGCCCCACGTCTCACCGGTGCGGGTGTTGACGGCCAGCGCGCCGGAAGCGTCGCGCACGAAGGCGGTGGCGTGGGTGTCGTCCACCCGGACCAGCGCCGGGCTGGCGCTGGCGGTGCCGCCGAGGTCGGCGCCGGCGACCTGGTCGGTGCCGGTCAGGCCGAGCATGGCCACCCCGTGCGCCGGCACCTCGACGGTGTACGAGCCGGTGAACGGCTGAACACCCGGGCTGCCCGGCTGGGCGTCCACGTTGGCGCGGGTCCACAGGTCACGGACCCGAACCGACCCGCCGAGGGCGACGTCGGCGAAGTTCACAGTGATCTGCTGGGCGGTGTCGTGCCGGTTGAGCAGCGCGACCGCCCGCTTTCCGGAGCCGGTGAGCACCTTGCTCCAGACCTGCGCGTCGGTGCCGGTGTCGGCGACCTTGATGCCCTGCCGGACCAACGGGTCCTGGTCCACCGCGATGATCTCCGGGTTGGTAAGCGCCGAGATCATTTCCTTCGGCAGGCCACGCGGGTCGGAGCCGATCACCAGCGGAGCGGCCATGATGGCCCACATGCCGAGCTGCGTCTTGGACTCGTCCAGGCTCAACTCGTACCCACCGTCGGGCAGCGGGCGCATCGGCAGCAGGTAGTCCGGGTCGTTGTAGTGCCCCGGCCCGGTGGCCGCCGGGTGGTACGCGTTGACGTCCATGTTGCGCAGCACCCACTGGTACGCCCACTGCGGGGACGGGTCGGTGAGCCCCACGTCCGTGTACGTCCGCCAGGAGTCGGCGATGGTGGGCGCGTACGTGTAGCTCCAGGTGGAGAGCTGCTCCGGGGTGTACGGGCCGCCGCCCCAGTCCGAGCTGACCGGGTTGCAGATGTTGAGCAGCATCGGTCGGGGCGACTGGCGTACCGCCTCGGCCAGCTCCCGGAAGGTGCTCTCCGGGTCGAGGCCGGCGGCCCGGCCGCACAGCCAGTCGGCCTTCAGCGCGTCGAAGCCCCAGCCGGCGAACTGGGCGATGTCCGCCCGGTAGTGGCCGTTGCTGCCGAGGCCGCACTGCCCCGGCAGGTAGGGGCCGGCGTCGGTGTAGATGCCGGCCTTCATCCCCTTGCTGTGGATGTACGCGGCCAGCGCCGCCATTCCGCCGGGGAAGCGGGTCGGGTCGGCGACGAGCTGGCCGGCCTCGTTGCGCGGGGTGGGTGCTGCCCAGTTGCCGTCGATCCACACGTAGGTGTAGCCGGCGTCCCGGAGGCCACTGTGGACCATGTGGTCGGTGACCGACCGCACTTCGGCCTCGGTGGGGTCACCACCGAGACCGAAGTAGGTGTTCCAACCCTGGTAGGGCGTCGGGGCGAGGCCGCTGTTGAAGAAGGTCGGCGCGCCCTGGTCCTCGGCGCCGGTGGCCGCCGGGGCGTGACCGGGGCGGCCGGGCCCGTGGCCGGCCTGCGGCGGGTCGGCGTGGGGTGGGCCGGCCATCGCCGGCATCGGGCTGGCCAGGCCCAGGCCGAGCACGGCCAGGGCAGCGGTCAGCTGTCGGTTCAGGCGCATGGAGGTACTCCTGTCCCTCGGGGGTGGGGGTGGTGGTGCTCCGAACTCAGCAGCGGGTCAGCACCATGAGGTCGGCGTCGTGGGTAGCGCTCCACTGCACCGGCAGGCCGACAGTGGCGAGGTGGCTGCCGGAGTAGTGCTGATCGCCGTGCGAGTAGCGGGCCGCCGGGTCGAGGCCGCGCAGCGGCAACCGGACCGGGCGGGACGGAAGCAGCCCGGCGCCGTCGAGCCGGCCGGTGTGCCAGGCCAGCACCACCACCTGGTTCTCGTCCGGCGCGGTGTACTGCACCGCACAGCGGGCCTGGTCGGGGCCACCGATCAGGTGCACCTCGCCGCGCGTGACGACGTCCCGGATCTCCTTGTAGCGGGCGATCCAGCCGGCCGCCTCGGCCCGCTCGGCCGGGGTCCACGCCCTGATGTCGGCGCCGATGCCGAGCACACCGGCCATCGCCAGGACGAATCGGAACGCCAGCGATCGGGGGCGGCTGTCGAACAGGCCGGGCGCGTCGGTGACCCAGGAGCTGAGCAGGTGCGGGGCGTTGGCGTGCAGGAAGCCGTACTGGATGGCGAGGCGGTCCAGCGGGCCGGTGTTGTCGCTGGGCCAGAAGACGTCGGCGCGGGCGGCCATCGCCAGGTCGGTCCGCGCGCCCCCGCCGGCGCACGCCTCGATCAGCACACCGGGATGGTCCCGGCGCAACCGCTCGTAGATCCGGTGCAGGTTGGCGACGTGCGCGCCGTCCAGGTCGAGCGGGCCCAACCCGCCGGACCGACCCGGCTCGGTACGGGGCCTGTTGAAGTCCCACTTCAGGTAGTCGATGTCGTACCGGCGCAGCAGGCCGTCGACTGTCGAGTGGACGAACTCGGCGACCTCCGGCCGGCCCAGGTCGAGCAGGTACTGGTTACGGACCGGAGTGAGCGGTCGGCCGTTGACGGAGTAGACCCAGTCCGGGTGCTCGGCGTAAAGGGAGGACTTCGGGTTGACGCACTCCGGCTCGACCCAGAGCCCGAAGTTCAGCCCGAGGGCGCGGACGTCGGCGATGAAGGTGTCGAACCCGGCCGGGAACTTCGCCGGGTCGGGCGTCCAGTCGCCCAGCCCGGCGGTGTCGTCGTCGCGGCCGACGAACCAGCCGTCGTCCACGACGAACGTCTCCACGCCCAACTCGGCGGCGATCCGGGCGAGCGCGAGCTGACTCTGCGCCTCGACGGCGAAGTAGGTCGCCTCCCAGGAGTTGTAGAGCACCGGGCGAGGGCTGAGCCGGTCGGCGGCCAGTAACCGCTGGTGGGTGTGCCAGACCCGGGCCAGCCCGTCCAGGCCGTCCGGGCTGTACGCCCCGGTGGCCACCGGCAGTGTCAACCGCTCCCCGACGGCCAACTCCAGCGGGCCGTCGACCAGTTGACGGCCGACCCGGACCCGGGTCAGGCCGCCGGTGTCCCGCTCGGCGCTGATCTCCCAGGAGCCGGTCCAGGCCAGCGCCATCCCCCACGCCGGACCGGCCGGCTCGGCGGTGTCGCGCACGGCCAGCCAGGGCACGTGCAGGTGCCCGGGTACGCCCTGGGAGCTGCCGATGCTGAACGTGCCGTGGCCCAGCTCGACGTGGGAGAGCTGGAATTCCTGCGCCCACTGCCCCCACTGGTGGCTGAGCAGCGCGCCGTGCGGCGTCGGTACGCAGAACCCGCCCGAGCCGGCCCGGACGACCCGCAGCGCGTCGGTGCCGTCGTTGGCCAGCTCGACCCACCGCTGCACCACGTCGGTGCCGACCGGCACCCGGTAGTGCACTGTGGCGCGCAGCCCGGTCACCGGGTCGGCGAACTCGACAGCCAGCTCCCGCTGGTCGGCGTCGACCCGCGCGTCGGTGTGCACGAAACCCACCCGGCGCTGCCCGTTCACGGTCTCGATCACCAGGTCGGCGCCGGTGAACGGGCGGTCGGCGTCGGTCGCGTACTCGATGGGGGCCGCGTCCCCGGCGGTGAGGAACGGGACCGGGCCGTCGTAGGCGACCGGCGAAGGCCCGTCGGAGACGCCGTGCGGCCCCCACGCGACAAGCTCCAGCCAACGGCCGTGCGCGGGCACCGTGACGGTGTACTCGGTGTGCGCGCCGCGCAGCGTCCAGCGCTGCCCGGTCTCGGCGGTCACTTGACCGCTCCGAGCGCCAGACCGGAGACGAAGTGCCGCTGGAAGCGGAGGAACACCGCGACGGTGGGCACCGCCGCGATGACAGTACCGGCGGCGATGACGTTCCAGGACGAGACGAACTGGCCCTGGAGGGCGAGCAGCGCCGGGGTGACCGGCATGTTGTCATCGGTACGCAGCACGGTGATCGCCCAGAGCAGGTCGTTGAAGATCCAGGTGAAGGAGAGCGCCCCGAGAGCTGCCAGCGCGGGTCGGGTCAGCGGCAGCATCACCCTGGTGAAGATCTGCGCGGTGCCGGCGCCGTCGATGGTGGCCGCCTCCTGGATCTCGCCCGGCAGGTCCCGCATGAAGCCGTGCAGGACGAACGTGTAGAAGCCGAGCCCGAAGCCGACCTGCACCGCGATCAACGCCCAGAGCGTGTCGTACAGGCCGGTCAGCTCGCTGAACTTGGCCACCGGGATGAGCAGGATCTGCGGTGGCAGCAGGTTGCCGGCGAGCATCAGCAGCAGGATCGTGCGCCGCCCGGGGATCCGGAAGCGACTCAGCGCGAACGCGGCCATCGCGGCCAACCCCAGGCTCAGCGCCACCGACGGGACGGTGACCAGCATGCTGTTGATCAGCGCGCGCAGCTCGCCGCCGTCGGTCCACGCCTGCCGGTAGGTGTCCAGTGTGAAGGACCGGGGCAGGCTGCCCACGCCGTGCGCGGCGATGTCGTCGAACGACCGGGTGGACATCACCACCACCCAGAGCACCGGGCCCAGCCAGAGCAGCGAGAGCAGGATCATGCCGGTGTGGAAGGCCCCGGTACGGAGCTTGTTCATCACGCTTCCTCCCGGAACGCGCGGACCAGGTAGCCGAGGATGACAGCCAGCGCGAGCACGAAGATCACGACGGCGATCGCTGAGGCGTAGCCCAGCCGCAGGCTCTGGAACGCAGTCGAGTACATGTAGGTGCTGAGCAGCTCCGACGAGTGGTACGGCCCACCCTTGGTCAGCGACCAGACGATGTCGAACGAGCGCAGCGAATCGATCACGATGACCGACAGCACCACGGCGTTGACCCCCTTGAGCTGGGGAATCGTGACGTGTCGTAATCGCTGCCAGGCGTTGGCGCCGTCCATCCGGGCCGCCTCGTGCAGCGCCGGGTCGATCGCCTTCAGCCCGGCCAGGAACAGCACCATCACGTAGCCGATCTGCCGCCACAGGGCGGGCAGGATCACCGCGTACAGGGCGGTCTGCGGGTCGGCGAGCCAGGGCCGGATCAGGTGCTCCAGGCCGACCGCCCGCAGCAGCGTGTCGGCGATGCCGTCGGGCTGGTAGAAGACCCGCCAGACCAGCGCGGTCACCACCAGCGAGAACACCACAGGGGTGAACAGCGCGGCCCGGTAGAAGCCGACAAAGCGCCGCTCCTTCTGCAGGACGAGCGCCATCCCGAAGCCACCCAGCACGGAAAGGCCGCCGAAGAGCACCAGCCAGATCACCGTGTTGATCAGCGCACCCCGGAAGGTGGCGTCACCGGCCAGCTCGACGTAGTTGTCGGTGCCGACGAAGGTCGGCGGTGTCATCCCGTCCCACCGGGTGACGGAGAACCAGAAGCCCTGGAGCGCCGGCCAGAACACCCAGACGCTCTCGACCGCGAACGGCACCAGGACGAACGCCACCAGCAGCGGCGACAGTCGAGCCGACCGTCGCCGCCGCCGGGTGGGGGTGACCGAAGTCGTGGAGATCGTTGCTGTCACGTCAGCCCTTGAAGACCTTCTCGGCGCCGGCCTGCCACTCCCGCAGGATCGCGTCGATCTGGTCCGGCTTGTCGATGAACTTGGTCAGCGCGGTGTCCGCCGTCGGCTGGAGCGCGTCGCTGGAGTCGCGGTTGAAGAACTGGGTCAGCTCCTTGGCCTCGTCCAGCATCGCCTTGCCCTTGACCACCAGCGGCGAGTCGGACGCCTTGGCCTTCGGGTTGGCCGGCAGCACGATGCCGGAGCTGGCCTTGACGTACGCCTCCTGGGCCTCGACCCCGGAGAGGTAGCTGAGCAGGGCCTTCGTGCCGGTCGGGTTGGCGGTCTTCGCGCTGGCGAAGAAGCCGTCGGTAGGTGCCTCCTCGGCCAACGGCACCGCCGGGTCGATGATCGGGAACCGGAAGAAGTCAAGGTCGCCGAGCGCGTCCTTGGGTGCGGCGTCGGCGAAGAACGTGCCGATCAGGAACATGCCGGTCTTGCCGGCCAGCAGCGCTGTGGTCGCCTCCTGGAACGGGTACGCCTTGCCCTTGGGGTCGAAGTAGGGCAGGGCCTCGCGCCAGCGGGTGAAGACCGCCTTGACCTTCGGGTCGTCGAAGCGCTGCTTGCCGGCGAGCAACTCGCGGTGGAACGGCGCGCCGTTGATCCGGATGTTCAGGTAATCGAACCAGGCCGAGGCCACCCACGGGGTGTCGCCGAGGCCGATGCCGATCGGCGGGACGCCCTTGCTCTTCAACGTCTCGCACAGCGCCAGGAACTCGGTCCAGGTCTTCGGCTCCTGCACGCCCCACTTGGCGAAGTTGGACTTGCGGTAGAAGAAGCCCCACCAGTAGTTGTTCATCGGCACGAAGATCTGCTTGCCGCTGGCGTCGGTGGAGAGGGTGCGCAGCGACTGGGGGTAGTCGTCCAGTGACTTCCACACCTCGGAGACGTCCAGCAGCAGGTTCTTGCTGGCGTAGTCGTTGGCGACCGAGCCCGCGTACCAGGTGTAGAGGTCCGGCGGGTTGGCCGAGGTCAGGTACGTCGGCAACTGGGTCCGGAAGGTCTCCGAGGCGATCGTGTTGAGGCTCGCCGTGCCCTTGCCCTGCGCGTTGAAGGTCTCGATCAGCTTCTCCATCGCCGCCTTGGCCTGCGGCGAGGAGAGGTTGGACTGGATGGTGACAGCGCCCGAGCCGTTGCTCGTGGTCGGCCCGCTGGCGGAGCTGGCGCACGCGCTGAGGAACGAGCTGGCGCCGAGCGCGCCCAGGCCGGCGAGCCCAAGGTGGCCAAGGAATCGCCGGCGACCGGGGTCGAAGTCGCTCACGGAGGTATCCCTTCCTTTACGACACTCAGCGTCACCACGCGATGTGTCGTCCATGTGAATGCTGTGACGAGAAGGTTGCATCGGCCGTCGCCGGCTGTCAAGATATCTTCGTAATTAATGATTAGACGAGACCAAGGCGAGGGTCAGGTGGATCAGCTTATGCGTCGGCTTGAGGGCAAGAACGCGCTGGTCACTGGTGCGATGGGTGGGATCGGCACGGCCATCGCCCGGCGACTCGCCGCCGAGGGGGCAGCGGTTGCGCTACTCGACGTGACCGACCCGGCCCCGCTGGCCGAGGAGCTGACAGCGCGGGGCGACCGCGCACTGTCCGTAGTGGGCGATGTCAGCGACGAGGGCGACTGGACGGCCGCCGTGAGCGCCGTACGGGACCACCTCGGCCCGGTCGACATCCTGGTCAGCACCGCGTACGCCGTGCGGGTCGCCCCGGCGCACGAGACCAGCCGGCAGTCCTGGGACCAACAGCTCGGCGTCAGCCTCACCGGCTCCTTCCTCGGCGTCCGCGCCTGCCTGGACGACCTGCGGGCACGCTCCGGCGCGGTGGTGCTGATCTCCTCGGTGCACGCGCTGGTCGGGTTGCCCGGCCGACCCGCGTACGCGGCGGCCAAGGGCGGCCTGCTCGCGCTCGGCCGCCAACTCGCCGTCGAGTACGGCCCGCAGGTCCGGGTCAACACGGTGCTGCCCGGGCCGATTCTCACCGCCGCCTGGGCCGACGTGTCCGAAGAGGACCGCCAGCGAAGCATCGCGGAGACCGTCGCGAAGCGCTTCGGCACACCGGACGAGGTGGCCTCCACCGTCGCCTTCCTCGCCTCGCCGGACGCCGCCTACATCACCGGCGCGAGCCTCGTGGTGGACGGTGGCTGGACAGCGGTGAAAGCCTCGGCCTGAGAGAGATCGATACCGACCAGCGAAAAGGCCAGGAGCATTGGCACAGTACGCACGCCGCGGCGTCCACGGGCAGACAGTCGAAGCGATCGCCCGTCGCATCCTCACCGGTGAGATCGCCGCCGGCGCGACGCTGAACATCGTCGCGTTGCAGGAGGAGTTCGACGTCAGCCTCACCGCGCTCCGCGAGGCGCTGAAGGTCCTCTCGGCCAAGGGCATCGTCGACGCCCGACAGAAGCGCGGCACCTTCGTCCGACCCCGTGCGGACTGGAACCTGCTCGACGGTGACGTGATCCGCTGGCAGTTCGCCGAGGGCACCGACCAGCGGCTGCTCGACCAACTGCACGAGGTGCGCGCCATCATCGAGCCGGCCGCCGCACGGCTCGCCGCCACCCGCGCCACAGAGGACGACCTGACCGCCCTCGACCGGGCGCTGGCCGAGATGGCCCGGGCCAACGGTGATCCCGCCGCCGCCATCGCCGCCGACCTCGCCTTCCACCGCGCGCTGCTCACCGCCACCCACAACGAGCTGCTTGAGCGGATGGAGGTGGTGATGGAGACCGGGCTCGCCGAACGGGACCGGCTGGTGCACGGTGGCACCCCGCACGACGACCCGGTGCCCAGCCACCGCGCCGTGGTCGACGCGCTGCGCGACCGGGACGAGACGGCGGCCGAGACCGCGATGCGTCAGTTGCTGGACAAGGCCGTCCGCGACGTCGAGAAGGTACGGGGACGAAGGGGCAGTCAGTGAAGATCGAGCGGATCGAGACCTTCCTGGTCGCGCCACGGTGGTTGTTCTGCCGGGTGGAGACCGACGACGGGCTGGTCGGGTGGGGTGAGCCGGTGGTCGAGGGCCGCGCCGAGGTGGTGCGCAGCGCGGTCGAGGTGCTCTCCGAACACCTGATCGGTGCGGACCCCCTGCGCATCGAGCAGCACTGGCAGGTGCTCACCAAGGGCGGCTTCTACCGGGGCGGCCCGATCCTCTCCAGCGCTGTCGCCGGCCTCGACCAGGCGCTCTGGGACATCGCCGGGCAGGCGTACGGCGCGCCGGTGCACGCGCTGCTCGGCGGGCACGTGCGCGACCGGGTACGGATCTACTCGTGGGTCGGCGGGGACGAACCCGGCGAGGTGGCCGACGCCGCCGCAGCGCAGGTAGCCGCCGGCCTCACCGGGATCAAGATGAACGCCTGCGGGCGACTCTCGCCGATCCCCACCTCGGCCGAGGTGGACGCGGTCATCGGCCGGGTGGCAGCCGCCCGCGAGGTGCTCGGCCCCGACCGGGACATCGCTGTGGACTTCCACGGTCGCGCCGGACTGGCCGCCGTCCGCCGGATCCTGCCCGAGCTGGCCGCCCTGCGCCCGTTCTTCGTGGAGGAGCCGGTCCTGCCCGATCAGGCTCACCACCTGCGCGACATCGTCGCCAGCACGCCGATCCCGGTGGCCACCGGCGAACGGCTCTACGGTCGGTCCGAGTTCCTCGCCCCGTTGCAGGCCGGGGTCGCAGTGGTCCAACCGGACCTGTCGCACGCCGGTGGGATCTCCGAGGTCCGCCGGATCGCCGCGCTGGCCGAGACGTACGGCGCGCTGCTCGCCCCGCACTGCCCGCTCGGCCCGATCTCCCTGGCGGCCAGCCTCCAGGTGGCCTTCGCGACGCCGAACTTCCTGATCCAGGAGCAGAGCATCGGCATCCACTACAACGCCGGCTCTGAATTGCTCGACTACCTGGTCGACCCGGAGCCGTTCCGGTTCGTGGACGGGCACATCGCCCGCCTCGACCGGCCCGGCCTGGGCATCACCGTCGACGAGGCGGCGGTCCGCAAGGCCGCCCAGACGCCCCACGCCTGGCGCAACCCGGTCTGGCAGCACGCCGACGGGTCCTTCGCCGAGTGGTGACCGACGCGCGGCCGGTGGCCCTGCGGGTGGCGTACGACGCGGCGCACGGCGGTCGGTGGACGAGTCTGCGCGGCGGCGGCCGGGAGTGGCTGTGGCGTGGCCCGGAACCCGGCCGGCACGAGGTACGCCCCGACGACGCGTTCGTCGACGCCGGTGGGCTGGAGGAGTGCCTGCCCACAGTGCGCGGCGAGCCCGACCACGGCGAGGTGTGGTCGCGGCAGTGGCGCAGCGGCGGCCCTGAAACCTTGGTCATCGAGCGGCCGACGTTCACGCTGAGCCGGCGGATCACCGACGACGGTGGCGTGGTGGTGGCCGACTACCGGCTGGCCGCCGACCCCGGTTACCGTTTCGTATGGGCCGCACACGCCCTGCTCGGCCTCTCCCCCGAGGCTCATCTCGACGCCCCCGCCGGCACGCCCACCCGGCTGCATCCGGAGGCCGCCGCACTCCTGCCGCCGGGCGTCTGGCCCACCGGTAGCCCGTGGCTGACCGGACCGTGGCCCGCTCCCGCCGGGCTGACGCTGGACACCTTCGGCCCGGACGACGGGACCGCGCTCGGCGCGGTGCTGCTCGACTGCGACCGGGTCCAGGTGATCGACGGAGCCGACCGGCTGACCATGGAGCTGGAGTGCGCCGGCCAGCCCCGCAGCACCGCGCTCTGGCGCAACCTGGGCGGCTGGCCGGCCGACTGCCCCTACCGCAGCATCGGTGTCGAACCGATGCTCGGCAGCGCCTTCGACCTGGCCGACGCCGGCCCCTCCGACGCGGCGGTCGTCCCGCCCACCGGAGAGGTCACCTGGCGACTCACCATCTCCGCCCACCGCAACCACTGAGGACACCGTGATGAACCTGCTCGACGAGCTGCGTACCCACCGGCTGTTGGCCATCGTGCGCGGCCCGGACCCGGCCGCCGCGCTGACCGCCGTGCTCACACTGGCCGAGAGCGGCGTCGCCCTGGTCGAGGTCTCGCTGACCAGCACCGACGCGCTCGGCGTCATCCGACGCGCCCGGGCCGCCCTCGGACCCGGCTACGCCCTGGGCGCCGGCACAGTGCTCAGCGCCGAGGACGCCCGCGCGGCGGCCGATGCGGGGGCCGGCTTCCTGGTCACGCCGGCCATCGCGGCGAGCCTCGCCGAGGGCGGCCGGCTCGGCCTGCCGGTGCTCGCCGGTGCCCTCACCCCCACCGAGGTGGTGCAGGCCACCGACGGCGGGGCCGCCGCGATCAAGCTCTTCCCTGCCTCGTTCGGCGGGCCCGACTACCTCGGCGCCCTGCGCGACCCGTTCCCCGGTACCGCGTTCGTGCCGGTCGGTGGGGTCGACGCGGACGGTGCGCGACGCTACCTGCAACGGGGAGCGGTCGCTGTCGGCGTCGGTTCCCCGCTGCTCGGCGACGCCGTCCGTGGCGGCGACCAGGTGGCGCTGCGGGAGCGCGCCGCCGCCTTCCTCGCGGCGGTCCGGCAATGACCGACCTGCTCACGCTCGGCGAGACGATGGCGGCGTTCCGCACCACCGGCCCGCTGCGACTGGGCGGCACCGCCGGCATCTCCGTCGCCGGATCCGAGTCGAATGTGGCGATCGGCGTGGCCCGGCTCGGCCACCGGGCCGCCTGGGTCGGCGTCACCGGCGCCGACGAGCCCGGCGAACTGGTCCGCCGTACGCTGCGCGCGGAGGGTGTCGACCTGACCTGGTCCCGGGTCGACGCGACCGCCCCCACCGGCCTGATCCTCTTCGAGAACCGGGTCGCCGACATCAACCGGGTCACCTACCACCGTGCCGGGTCGGCCGGCTCCCGGCTGGGCCCGACCGACGTGACACCTGCCTTCGACGCGCCCGGGCCACCACCCCGGCTGCTGCACGTCACCGGCATCACCTGCGCGCTCGGCGTCGAGCCGTACCAGGCGGTGGTGGAAGCCGTGCGACGTGCCCGCGCGGCCGGCAGCACGATCTGCCTTGACGTCAACCACCGCAACCGGCTCTGGTCGGTCGCCGAGGCCGCCGCCGCGCTGCGCCCACTGCTGCCCTCGATCGACCTGGTGATCGCCTCCGACGACGAGTTGGCGGTGCTGACCGACGCCACCGACCCGGCCACGGCGCTACTCTCGGCCGGCGTCACCGAGGTAGTGGTCAAGCACGGCGGCGACGGCGCGACCAGCCACAGCGCGGCCGGCGTCATCCACCGTCCAGCCCGGACGGTGCCGGTGGTGGACACCGTCGGCGCTGGCGACGCGTTCGTCGCCGGGCTGCTCTCCGGCTGGCTCGACGGCCTCGACGCGTCGGCCCGACTGGACCGGGCCGTCACCACCGGCGCGTTCGCGGTCGCCACCCGGGGTGACTGGGAGGGCCTGCCCGACCGGACCGAGCTGGCGCTGCTCGACCACGGCCCTGGCGGTACGGTCCGCTGACGATCCTTTGGAGGAACACCATGGAGCTGACCGAGCCGACCGTCTGGAGCACCGACCGACTGGAGTTGGGTGAGGGCCTGCGTTGGGTCGACGACCGGCTGGTCCTGGTCGACCTGCTGGCCGGGCGACTGTTGGAGACCGACGGCGACGCCCCGAGCCCGCTGCGGGAGCTGCGCCGCCTCGACGTGCCGCTCGGCGCGGTCGCCCCGATGGCCGACCGACCCGGTGAATGGCTGGCCGCCGCCGGGACCGGCGTCACGGTGCTGCCCGCCACCGGCGACCCCCGACCGGTCACCGACCTGGTGGGCGAGGCACCCGAGCCGACCCGGATGAACGATGCGGTCGCCGACCCGCACGGCCGCTTCTGGGCCGGCAGCATGACGTACGCGATGGTGCCCGGCGGAGGCACGCTGTTCCGCCTCACACCGGGCGCCGAGCCGGTCCCCGCCGTGACCGGGCTGACCATCCCGAACGGGCCGGCGTTCGACGCGACCGGCACCACCATGTACCTGGCCGACACTCCGCTCGGCCAGATCGACCGGTTCACAGTCGACCCCGCCACCGGGGCCCTGCGCGGGCGGGAGCCGTTCCTGCGGCTGTCCCCCGCCGACGGCGGCCCGGACGGCATGACGCTCGACGCGGCCGACCACCTCTGGATCGCGCTGTGGGGCGGCTCGGCGGTACGCCGCTACCGGCCGGACGGCACCCTCGACCGGGAGATCCGGCTGCCGGCCAAGCAGCCGGCCGGTATCTGCCTCGGCGGCCCCGACCTGCGGCGACTCTTCATCGGCACCGCCCGGGTGGGGCTGGACTCGCCGGGCCCGCAGGACGGCGCGCTGCTCGCGGTGGACGTCCCGGTGCCCGGACTGCCCGCCGCCCGGGCCGCCGCGCCAGCGAGCTGATCGGAGGCATACCGGACGCCAGGGCGGGAACAAGCGCCGTAACAGTCGACCGGTAGGGAGCGAGCCGATGAGCACCGTGGAGCGGACGTCATGAACGGGCCGGTCGGCGACGAGCCGATGGGCGAACTGGAACTGGTGCACACCTTCACCGGCCCGATGCCGACCGGGGTGAGCGTCTCGCACCGGGGCCGGATCTTCGTCAACTTCCCGAAGTGGGGCGACGAGGTGCCGGCCACAGTCGTCGAGCTGCGCGACGGCCAGGAGATGCCCTACCCCGACCAGGCGTGGAACGACCCGTCCGGCGACGACGACGCGGGCGCGTTCGTCTCGGTGCAGAGCATCGTGGTGGACCCGGCGGACCGGCTCTGGGTGCTGGACACCGGCAGCCCGATGTTGCAACCCACCAAGCCGGGCGGCCCGAAGCTGGTCCGGGTCGACCTGGACACCGACACCGTCGCCCAGGTGATCACCTTCCCGGCGGACGTGGCGCTGCCGACGACGTACCTCAACGACGTCCGCTTCGACCTTCGGCGGGGCGAGGCGGGGGTCGCCTACATCACCGACTCCGCGTTCGCCGGGCCGAACGGGATCATCGTGGTGGACCTGGCCAGCGGGGCCTCCTGGCGGCGGCTGCACGACCACCCGTCCACCAAGGCGGAGCCGCTGACGTCGTTCCGTCCGATTGTCGAGGGCCGACCGTTCCTGGAACGACCGGCCGACGGGCCGCCGAAGCCGGTGGGCATGGGCTCCGACGGCATCGCCATCTCCGCCGACGGCACCCGGCTCTACTACTGCCCGTTGGCGTCCCGGCGCCTTTACAGCGTGTCCACCGAGGCGCTGGCCGACCCGGGCGTCACCCAGGAGGCGGTCGCCGCGACGGTTGTCGACGAGGGCGACCGGGGCACCGCCTCGGACGGGTTGGAGAGCGACGACGCCGGGCGGCTCTACATCACCTCGTACGAGCACAACGCTGTGCTGCGTCGACTGCCCGACGGCGAGTACGAGACGCTGGTCCACGACCCGCGACTGCTCTGGCCGGACACCATGTCGGTGGCCACCGACGGGTACCTCTACGTCACCGCCAACCAACTGCACCGGCAGCCGCAGTACCAGCGCGGCAAGGACCTGCGGCGCAAGCCGTACGCGCTGTTCCGCACCCGCATCGACGCCGGCCCGGTGCTGCTGCGCTGAGGCGAGGTTGCCCCCGCTTCCCATGATCAGGTGATGAAAAGCAGGTCTCCGAGCCGTTCTTGACCTACTTTTCATCACTTGATCACCAGACCACGACGTCGTGACGACGGGGACGGCCACTTCTGCACGTTTGGCGTGCGTTACGCGGACGTATTACGCCGCGGACGTACCGGTCGAGACGGCGGACATCGTCCTGCCGGGCGGGCGGTACGAATTGGTGTACCGCGTCCCGGTGGACTGAGCCCGCCCCAGCCCTCAACTCTTTGGCAGATTGCGGTCCAGGAGGTCGAACAGGGCGGCCCAGTGCCGCTCGGTGGCCTGCTCGTCGTACGCCGGGGTGTCGGCCATGGTGTAGCCGTGGTGCGCCCCGGTGTACACCTCGGAGCGGTAGCGCACCCCGGCGGCGTCGAGCGCCTGCTCCAGCGTGGCGATCTGCTCGGGCGTCATCGACTGGTCGGCGTCGGCGTGCCCGAAGTACACCTCGCCGGTGATCGAGGCGACGCCCCGGTGTGGGCTGTCCGGCGCCTCGGTGACGATCCGCCCGCCGTGGAAGCTGGCGATCGCGGCGATGCGGTCCGGGTGCGCCTCGATGGCCCGCAGCGCGTTCGTGCCGCCCATGCAGTAACCGGTGATGGCGACCGGGCCCGGTCGGACGTCGTCGCGGGCGGCCAGGAAGTCGAGGAACGCGGCGGTGTCCCGGCTGATCACGTCGTTAGTCAACGCGCCGACCAGCGGCATGATCTTCTCGAAGAGGGCGCCGCGCTGGTCGGCCTCGCCGAGGCGGGACAGGTCGAACAGGGGCGCCCGACCGGCCCGGTAGAACAGGTGGGGCGTCAGCACCAGGTAGCCGCGTTCGGCGATCCGCTCGGCCATCTCGACCAGGCGCGGGCGCGGCCCGAAGGCGTCCATGAAGAGCAGCACCGCCGGGAACGGGCCGTCGCCGTCCGGTCGGGTCAGGCTCGCGTCCGCCACTCCGTCACTGGTCGGGATGTCCACCGTCGTCGTCAGCACCGTGCCTCCTCGTACGCCGATCTTGGTCCGTTCCGAACGTTACTCGCCGTGTCGGCACCCCCGTCGGGCAGCCGCGTGAACGGGGCGTCAAGAAGTCGATCGGGCACGGATCCGACGCCGGTCAGGCGCGGACGAAGCGGACCGCGTCGGCGACCACGTACCCGTCGGTGTCCTCGGTACGGATCAGCACGCTGCCATCGCTGCCCGCCGTGAACGGGTAGGTGCCCAGTGCCACCCACTGGCCGCCGGACTGCCGCTGGTCCACCGTCGTGGTGACCAACCCCCCGGAGTACGCGATGTCCACCGGCACGTTCGTCGCCCGGTTCGGGTGCCCGGTCCAGCGCAGCTGCACCGTCCACGACCCGGAGGCGGGCAGTGTCGGCCGGAACCGCAGCCGGTTGACGCCCTTGCCGACGTTGCCGTCGTGCTCGTAGTCCGGGCCGTAGTAGCCACCGGTGCTGGTGCTGCGCAGCCACGTCCCGGCCCGGGTGATCCCGCTGGCCGCCGCGTTGTCCAGGATCACCTCGCTGGTGCTGCCCCACTCCAGCACCGCGCCGTCCTGGCGCAGCCGGGTCTGGAGGGCGGGCACGGAGACGGCCTGCACGGCGAGGTTCCCGGCGAGCGCCAGGGACGCCGCGGTGGCAGCGGCCTGCCCGAGGATCATGAACACGGGTTCCATCCGGATCGAGCCGTACGCGATGTGACTCGCCGAGAGGCAGACCGGCACCAGCAGGTTGGCGCACTGCGCCTGGTGCGGCACCATCGCGCGGTAGCTCACCGGGTACGGCGCCGGCACGCCGATCTGCACGTCCCCCTCGTTGCGGACCTTGCCGTCGACTACCACCCGCTGACAGTTGTGCGAGTCCATCGTGTAGCTGGCCAGGCCCACCGAGTCGGTGGCGCGTACCCGGCCCCGACAGTCGGCCTCGGTCATCACGTACGCGGAGATCATCCGGCGGGCCTCGCGGATGTAGAGCATCGGTGGCCAGCCGCCCGTGCCGGTGAACTCGTCCACCGGCAGTCCCCACCGGGCGGTCGAGTCGCGCACCGACGCCGGCAGTCGGCTGTCGTTGGCCAGGAACCACATCAGCCCCTGCTGGTAGCTGCGGTGCTCGGCGATGATGCTCTCCCGCGTCGCCCAGCTCGCCGTCGGGTACGCGTAGTTGAAGCCGATGTTGTCGGTCGACACGGCGCCGTTGTTGTTGGAGTCGGTCTTTCCGCCGCCTACCGAGTGGGTGGTGAAGTACGGCCCCGCGTAGCCGGCCTGGATGTGCCGCAGCAGCAGCTCGTAGCGGATCGGGTCGTAACCGGACGGCTTGCCGAACGGGATCCGGTTGGCCGCCTGGGTCAGGCACATCCGGAAGCAGTACGCCTGGATGCGGTCGTCGCCGCTGCCCTGCGGGGCGAGCGGAACGGCGGAGATGCCCGGCAGCAGCCCGCTGGCGGGCGAACCGGCCGTCACGTACGGGTCGACGGGGTAGGCGAACTGATGGGTGTTGCGCGACTGCACCCCGTTGATCGTCTCGCCGTAGGTGTCGTTGGACTCCCGCCCGACGGTGAACCCCACCCCGGCCATTGCCAGCAGATCGCCCTCGTAGGTGGCGTCGACGAATACCCCGCCCCGGTAGATCGACCCGTCCTCGGTGCGCAGCTCAGTGATCCGGTTCCCGGTCCGGCCCAGGCTGGCCAGCCGGGCGTCGACGACCACCGGGACGCCCGCCTCGGCCAGCATCTCGGCGAAGACGGTGGTGGCGACGTGCGGTTCGAAGGTCATCCGCAGCGGTGACGTCGAGGTGAGGGTTCCGCCGTGGTACTTCACGTACACCCGGCGGTAGAACTCGGCGGCCAGCCCGCCGATGGACGCCTGGACGCCGGTGTCGGTGGCGCCCAGCCCGGCGGTGCTCAACCCGCCGACGTGGCCGGTGGGCTCCACCACCACTGCGGTGCGCCCGAGCCGGCGCATGGTGATAGCGGCGGCCAGCCCGCCGGAGGTGGCGCCGTAGACGACAAGGTCGGCGGTGGTGACGGCGGCTCGGGCGGGGGCGGCCCGGAACGGGTCGGTGAGGCCGGCCAGGACGAGGCCGGCACCGCCGGCGACCAGCAGCCGACGACGGGACAGGGGCAGGGGCACGGACACGGCGGGCTCCCGAGGGGTAACCGGTGAAGGGGACGGTTACAGAAGCACGCCGCTGCCGCTGCTAACAGAAATTCTTCAATGTCCACAGGCGGGTGTCAACGGGGTCAGGGGCGGTAGCGGTAGCCCATTCCCGGTTCGGTGATGAGGTGGCGAGGGCGGGCCGGGTCGTCCTCCAGTTTGCGCCGCAGCTGGGCCAGGTACTGCCGCAGGTAGTTGGTCTCGTTCTGGTATTCCGGCCCCCACACGTCCTGGAGGAGCTGACGTTGGCTGACCAGCTTGCCGGGGTGACGCAGCAGCTTCTCCAGCACGCTCCACTGGGTGGGGGTCAGCTTGACCTCGGTGCCGTCGTCCCGCAGCACGCTGTGGTCGGCCAGGTCGACTGTGTGCTGGCCGATCCGCAGTGCCGGCACCGCTTCGCTGGGCGCGCCGAGGCGGCGGGTCACCGCGCGGATGCGGGCCAACAGCTCCTCTACCCCGAACGGCTTGGTGACGTAGTCGTCCGCGCCGGCGTCCAGCGCCGCGACCTTGTCCTCGCTGCCGGCTCGGCCGGAGAGCACGATGATCGGCACTGTGGTCCACCCGCGCAGGCCCCGGATCACCTCCACGCCGTCGATGTCGGGCAGGCCGAGGTCCAGCACCACCAGGTCGGGTGGGTGGCTGGCGGCGGCCTTCAACGCGGCGGCTCCGGTGCCGGCTACGTCCACGTCGTAGCGGCGCGCGCGCAGGTTGATGCGCAGGGCGCGCAGAATCTGCGGTTCGTCGTCGACGACCAGGATGCGCGTCATTCCTGCGGCCCCTCCGAGCTGGTCGGCGCGGCGGGCAGCCGCAGCACCATGGTGAGCCCACCGCCGGGGGTGGTCTCCGGGGTGATGCTGCCACCCATGGCCTCGGCCAACCCCCGGGACAGGGCAAGACCGAGACCGACGCCGGTCTGGTTGTCCCGGTCACCGAGGCGTTGGAACGGCAGGAAGACGTGTTCCCACTGGTCCTCCGGGATTCCCGGCCCCCTGTCGATCACCCGCAGCTCGACCTGACCGGCGTGGGCGCTGGCGGTGATCGTGGGCGGCTGACCGGGCGGGCTGTACCGCAGCGCGTTGGCGACGATGTTCACCAGCACCCGTTCCAGCAGGCCCGGGTCGGCGGTGGCGGCCGGCAGGTCGGCCGGGATGTCGGTGCCGACCGTCGCGGCCACCGGGCCAAGTTCGTCAAGCGCCAGGGGTACGGCGTCCTCCAGGCCGATCGCGGTCGCCGAGATGCCCAGCACGCCCGCCTGGAGCCGGCTCATGTCCAGCAGGTTGCCGACCAGCCGGGCAAGCCGGTCCAGCGACTCCTCCGCGGTCTCCAGCAACTCCTCGCGGTCGGACTCGTCGAACTCGATGTCGTGGCTGCGCAGGCTGGTCACTGCCGCCTTCGCGGACGCCAGCGGCGTACGCAGGTCGTGGCTGACCGCCGCGAGCAGCGCGGTGCGCATCCGGTCCGCGGCGGCGAGTGGCCGGGCGGTGGCGGCCTCCTCGGCGAGCCGTTCCTGGCGCAACGCGACGGCGGCCTGGGCGGCGAACGCCTCGACGATCCGCCGATCAGCGGCCTCCAGTCGTCGGCCGCTGAGCACGACGGTGATCCGGTCGTCGACCGGCACCGCGGTCTCGCCGCCGTCGGGCGTGCCGGCCGGCTGCTCGCCGACGCTGGCCACCACACACCAGGCGTGCTCCTCGCGGGCCCGCTCCGGCCGTCCACCAGCCTCCTCGGCCAGCTCCAGCACGCTCACCGCGCGCAGCCCGAAGGTCTCCCGGAGCTGATCCAGCAGGGCGGGCAGGGGTCGTTCGCCGCGCAGCACCCCACCGGCGACGGCGGCGAGGGTCTGCGCGTCGGCGGCGGCGCGCGCGGCCTCCCGGGTACGCCGGGCGGCCACGTCGACGATCCAGCTCACCGCGAGGGCCACCCCGACGAAGACGGCCAGGGCGAGGAGGTTGTCCGCCTCGGCGATGGTCAGCGTGCGGAAGGGCGGGGTGAAGAACCAGTTGAGCAGCAGCGAGCCGCCGAGCGCGGCGACCAGGGCCGGCCACACCCCGCCAACCAGCGCGACCCCGACGACCCCGGCGAGGAACAGCAGGATGTCGTTTGTCAGCGTCAGGTCGGGCAGTGTCTTCAGCAGCACTGTGAGCAGCGGCATGCCCAGCACCGCCAGGCCGAAGCCGAGCAGCCGGCGGCGTCGGGACAGCGCCGCCGGAACCGCCGCCGCCCGGCGGCCCTTGCCGGCCTGCTTGTGGGTGACCAGGTGCACGTCGATCGAGCCGGAGAGCGCTGTGGTGGTCACCCCGACACCCCTGGCGAAGATCTGCGCGAGGCGACCCCGCCGGCTGGCCCCGAGCACCAGCTGGGTGGCGTTCACGCCCTGGGCGAAGTCCAGCAGCGCGGCCGGCACGTCGGTGCCGAGCACCTGGTGGTACGTGCCGCCCAGGCTCTCCACCAGCACTCGTTGCCGGGCCAACTGGGCCGGGTCGGCGCCGGCCAGGCCGTCGCTGCGGGCCACGTGCACGGCGAGCAGGTCGGCGCCCTTGCTGCGGGCCGCGACCCGGGCCGCCCGACGGATCAGCGTCTCACCCTCCGGGCCACCGGTCAGCGCTACCACCACCCGTTCCCGGGCCTCCCAGGTGGCAGCGATCCCCTGCTGGCTGCGGTAGCGGTCGAGCTGCTCGTCGACCTTGTCCGCCAGCCAGAGCAGCGCCAGCTCGCGCAGCGCGGTGAGGTTGCCGACCCGGAAGTAGTTGCCCAACGCGGCGTCGATCTTGTCGGGTCGGTAGATGTTGCCGTGCGCCATCCGCCGGCGCAGCGCCTCCGGGGTCATGTCGACAAGCTCGACCTGCTCGGCGGCGCGGACGATCTCGTCGGGCACTGTCTCCCGCTGGGTGGTGCCGGTGATCTGCGCGACGACGTCGTTCACCGACTCCAGGTGCTGCACGTTGACAGTGGAGAGCACGTCGATCCCCGCGTCGAGCAGCTCCTGGACGTCCTGCCAGCGCTTGTCGTGCCGGGAGCCGGGAATGTTGGTGTGCGCCAACTCGTCGACCACGGCGATCTGCGGCCGGCGGGCCAGCACCTCGTCCAGGTCCATCTCGGTGAACTCGACGCCCCGGTAGGTCATCGTGCGGCGGGGCACCTGCTCCAGGTCGCCGAGCATCTCGGCGGTGTGCTGGCGGCCGTGGGTCTCCACGAAGCCGATCACCACGTCGGTGCCGCGCGCGGCCCGCCGCTGGGCCTCCTCCAACATGGCGTACGTCTTGCCGACGCCGGGGGCCGCCCCCAGATAGATGCGCAGTTCTCCGCGTGGCACGGGGACCATCCTCCCTGGTCAGATCGGCGGGCGGGGCCGCGCCGGTCGGCCCGGCCCCGCCCGCGAGGTGCTCAGCGTGCCGCGAACTGCTTGTCGAGCGCGAGGTTGAGCTCCAGCACGTTGACGCCGGGCGCGCCCAGGAAGCCGAGCCCTCGCCCGCCGGTGTGCTCCTCGACCAGCTTGCGGACCGCCGCCGGGTCCACGCCGCGCTCCCGCGCGACCCGGTTCACCTGTAGTTCGGCGTACGCCGGGCTGATCTGCGGGTCGAGGCCGCTGGCGCTGGCGGTGACCGCGTCGGCGGGCACCACCGGGTCGGCGGGCGCGTCGCCCCGGATCGGTGTGACCACCCCACCGGCGGCGACGTAGTCCTCGCCGGGCTGGGCCGGCTCCACCGCGACACCCTGGTACTCGGAGACGAAGGGAGTGGTCGGGGCGGCCTGGTTGACGCTGACCACCCGGGTGACCGGACCGGTCAGACCGTCGGCGCGGAACACCGCGAGCACAGCGCCCACCCCGTCGTCGGTGCAGTACGGGCGCCGGCCGTCGACACCGTTGAGCTCGCCGACCGACTTGCTGCGCCCGCACACCTGGGTGAGCAGGCTCTCGCTGGATGCCTCCGGGTCGGTGGCAAGGGTGTCGACAACGCTCTCCGGGCCCAGGTTGCTGGCCGAGGTGGCCGTCGGGTCGTAGCCGTCACCGGCGGCGGAGGGGCGGGACTGGAAGTACCGGGCGACGGGGTTGCCGTCCGCGTCGGTGAAGGACTGGCCGATCAGCGCGCTGCCGACAGTCGTCCCGCCCGAGGTGATCAGCGAGCCGTCGGTCTTGTGGTTGAGGCCGGGCAACTGACCAACAGCTACCAGGGCCAGCGGGTAGACCAGGCCGAGCAGCACCGTGAAGACGAGTACGGCGCGCAGCGCGGCGAGGTGTTGGGCGATCCAGGTGGGTAGGCGCATCACGAAATCCCCGGGATGAACTGGATGAGCAGGTCGATGAGCTTGATCCCGATGAACGGCACGATGATGCCGCCCAGCCCGTAGACCAGCAGGTTGCGGCTGAGCAGCTTCGACGCGGCGGCCGGCCGGTACCGCACGCCCCGCAGGGCGAGCGGGATCAGCGCGATGATCACCAGGGCGTTGAAGATGACGGCGGACAGGATCGCCGACTCCGGGCTGGCCAGCCGCATGATGTTCAGGGCGTCCAGGCTCGGGTAGAGGCCGGCGAACATGGCCGGGATGATCGCGAAGTACTTCGCGATGTCGTTGGCGATGCTGAAGGTGGTCAGCGCGCCGCGGGTGATCAGCAACTGCTTGCCGATCTCCACGATCTCGATCAGCTTCGTCGGGTCGGAGTCGAGGTCGACCATGTTGCCGGCCTCCTTCGCGGCCGACGTACCGGTGTTCATCGCCACCCCGACGTCGGCCTGCGCGAGCGCCGGCGCGTCGTTGGTGCCGTCACCGGTCATCGCGACCAGCCGGCCACCCTCCTGCTCCCGCTTGATCAGCGCGAGCTTGTCCTCCGGCGTCGCCTCGGCCAGGAAGTCGTCCACCCCGGCCTCGTCGGCGATCGCCTTCGCGGTCCGCGGGTTGTCGCCGGTGATCATCACGGTTCGGATGCCCATCCGGCGCATCTCGTCGAACCGCTCCCGCATGCCGGACTTGACCACGTCCTTGAGGTGGATGACGCCCAACGCACGGGCGGGCGCACCGTCGACGTGCTCGGCGACCACCAGCGGGGTACCGCCGGTGCCACTGATCGCGTCCACGATCTCGCCGACCTGCTCGGTCGGGTGGCCGCCGTTCTCCCGTACCCACTTCATCACCGCGGCGGCGGCGCCCTTGCGGACCCGGCGGGCCGTGCCGACCGCGCCGCCGTCGACGCTGGCGTCCGGGGTGAGGTCGACGCCGCTCATCCGGGTCTGCGCGGTGAACGGTACGAAGGTGGCGTGCGGCATCACGCCGGGCTCGCGCTCGCGCAGCCCGAACTCGTTCTTCGCCAGGACGACCACCGAGCGCCCCTCCGGGGTCTCGTCGGCCAGGCTGGACAGCTGCGCGGCGTCGGCGAGCGCCGCGGCGTCGACCCCCTCGACCGGTACGAACTCGGCTGCCTGCCGGTTGCCCAGCGTGATGGTGCCGGTCTTGTCCAGCAGCAGGGTGTTGACGTCTCCGGCCGCCTCGACGGCCCGGCCGCTCATGGCCAGCACGTTGCGCTGCACGAGGCGGTCCATGCCGGCGATGCCGATGGCGGAGAGCAGCGCGCCGATGGTGGTGGGGATCAGGCAGACCAGCAGCGAGATCAGCACCACGCCGGTGACGCCGGAGTCGGTGATCGCCCCGCTGTCCGGTGCGGCAGCCTGGTACGCCTTGGAGAAGATCGCGAGGGGCTGGAGGGTGACCACTGCCAGCAGGAAGATGACGGTGAGCGCGGCGAGCAGGATGTTCAGCGCGATCTCGTTCGGTGTCTTCTGCCGGTTGGCCCCCTCGACCAGGGCGATCATCCGGTCGATGAAGCTCTCCCCCGGCTTCTGGGTGATCTTGACGATGATCTGGTCGGAGAGCACCTTGGTGCCGCCGGTGACAGCGCTGCGGTCGCCGCCGGACTCCCTGATGACCGGTGCCGACTCTCCGGTGATGGCCGACTCGTCGACGCTGGCGATGCCCTCGACGATGTCGCCGTCGCCGGGGATGATGCCGCCGGCTTCGACGAGTACGACGTCGCCCTGACGCAGGTCCGGCGCCGGCACCGCCTCGTCGCGGTAGGTGTTGGCCCGCGCGCCCGGCTTCCAGTCGATCAGTCGGGTGGCGATGGTGTCCTTCTTCGCCTGCCGCAGGGTCGCGGCCTGGGCCTTGCCCCGACCCTCGGCGACTGCCTCGGCCAGGTTGGCGAAGACCACTGTCAGCCAGAGCCAGACGGTGATCGCCCAGGCGAACACCGACGGGTCGAGCACCGCCAGGACTGTGGTGAAGGCCGCGCCGACCTCGACGATCAGCATCACCGGGTTGCGCCACAGGGTGGTGGGGTTGAGTTTGCGTACGGCGTCCGGCAGGGATCGGATCAACTGCTGGGGGTCGAGCAGGCCTCCGCCGATCCGTCTGCCCTGGTCGGCTGCTGTGGCGAGCTGACCGGATGTCACGGACATGTCCTCGTTCCTCATGATGGTCAGAGCCCCTCTGCCAGCGGGCCGAGCGCGAGCGCGGGCAGGAAGGTCAGCGCGACGAGGACCACGGTGACGCCGACGACCATGCCGATGAACAGCGGTCGGTGGGTCGGCAGGGTGCCCTCGGACGCGGGGGTGGGTGCCTGGCGGGCCAGCGAGCCGGCCAACGCGAGCACGAAGATCAGCGGCAGGAACCGGCCCAGCAGCATGCACAACCCGAGCGCGGTGTCCCACCAGGTGGTGTTGACGGTGATGCCGCCGAACGCGGAGCCGTTGTTGTTGCTGGCCGAGGTGAACGCGTACAGCACCTCGGAGAGGCCGTGAGGGCCGACGTTGAGCGCCGTGGAGTTGTTGCCGGTGCCGAACGCCGCCGCCGTGCCGACGAGCACCAGGATCGGCGTGATCAGGAAGTACAGCGAGGCGAACTTGATCTCGCGCGACCCGATCTTCTTGCCCAGGTACTCGGGCGTGCGGCCCACCATCAGGCCGGCCACGAAGACGGTGATCACCGCGAGGATGAGCAGGCCGTACAGCCCCGAGCCGGTGCCGCCCGGCGCGACCTCGCCGAGCATCATGTTGACCATCGTCATCATGCCGCCGAGCGAGGTGAACGAGTCGTGGAACGAGTTCACCGCACCGGTCGAGGTGAGCGTGGTGGCGGCGGCGAAGGTGGCCGAGTTCGACACGTCGAACCGCACCTCCTTGCCCTCCATCGCCGCGCCGACCGCCTGCGGCACGGTGCCGTGCCCGGCCAGCTCGAAGATGTTGGTGATGGCGACGCTGAGGAACGCGAGGATGCCCATCACGGCGGCGATGGCGTAGCCCTGCCGGTTCTGCCCGACCATGCGGCCGAAGACCCGGGGCAGGCTGAACGGGATCAGGAAGATCAGGAAGATCTCCAGCCAGTTCGTCCAGGTGGTGGGGTTCTCGAACGGGTGCGCGCTGTTGACGTTGTAGAAGCCGCCACCGTTGGTGCCCAACTCCTTGATCACTTCCTGGCTGGCGACCGGCCCGCCGGTGATGGTCTGGGTGCCACCGGTCAGCGTGCTCACGTCGGTGCCGGCGGACAGGTTCTGCACCGCCCCGCCGATCATCAGCGCGATGGCGCCGAGCACCGCGATCGGCAGCAGGATCCGCAGCGTGATCCGGGTCAGGTCGACCCAGAAGTTGCCGAGCTGCCCGGTGCGGCTGCGGGCGAAGCCGCGTACCAACGCGACCGCCACAGCGATGCCGACCGCCGCCGAGACGAAGTTCTGCACCGCCAGGCCGGCCATCTGCACCAGGTGGCCCATCGTCGACTCACCCGAGTACGACTGCCAGTTCGTGTTGGTCACGAACGACACGGCGGTGTTCCACGCGCCGTGCGGAACCACCGGGTCGAAGCCCAGCGACAGCCACAGGTGGTTCTGCACCCGCTGGAACAGGTACAGGAACAGGATCGATACCGCGGAGAACGCCAGCACGCTGCGGGCGTACACGCCCCAGGTCTGCTCGGCGGTCGGGTTGACCCCGACCAGTCGGAAGATGCCCCGCTCGACCCGCGACTGCTTGGTGCCGGAGACCGCCCGGAACATGTAGTCGCCGAACGGCTTGTAGACGGCGACGAGGGCCGCCACCAGCGTCAACACGAAGATGACGCCCGCTGTTGTCATGGTCATCAGAAGCGCTCCGGAAACAGCAGCGCGAACACCAGGAACGCGCCCAGGACGACCGCGAGCACCAGACCGACGGCGTTTACCGCGTTCACAGCTTCTCCACCGCCCGGACCACCAGGGCGAGCACTGCGAACAGCACCACCGTCAGGACCACGAACACCACGTCAGACACGCTGACTCCTCAGCCGGAAAGGTTCGTCGCGACCGCCTTCCGGTCGCGCCGGGCAATCAAAGCCCCACCACCCACCGGACGGCACGAGTCATAACGCGACCATGACGGCGGCGAACCTTTTCTTGACGTGGTTTTCACACCGAGCTGCTGATCAGGTGAAATGCGGCACAGAGGCGCGTCAGCCGGAGCGACGAGGGTCGGCTGTCCACCCTTTGCTCTGCTTCAACGGAGGCGACAGCGAGGCGCCAAAACTGTTGCGCCGGTTGAAGCAGAGCAAAGGGCTCGAAGGGGGTGGGCGGCGGGTCAGGCCGGACGGCGGGCCACCAGCACGTCGCGCATGATCGACTGGTCCACCCGGTGCCGCAGCGCGCGGTAGGGCTCGGCGTCGACCACTGTCAGGCCGGCGTCGGCCAACGCCGCCGCCGCGTCGTCCCGACTGGCGACGTGGGTGTTCCAGGAGATCCCGAGCGCACCGCCGGGACGCAACAACCGGGCCCAGACCGGCGCGGCGTCCGCGAGCAACGCCAGCGGGTCGCGGGTCAACCCCTGCCCAGCGGTACGACTGCCGTGCTGCACGCCGTACGGCGCGTCGGCGACGACCAGGTCCACGGTCTCCGGGCGGAAGAACTCCGCCGAACGGGCGGTGTCGGCGTTGACCACGTCCAGCAACTGCGTCTGGCCGGCCTTGTGCTCCTCGCGGGTCGGCGCCAACTCGATCCGCACCCGCCGGCCGACCACCTTGCGCTCCCGCCGCACCGGCCCCGACTCCAGCACCCGGTGCTTGACCCGCTTCTGCTTCAGCCAGGTGGTGATGAACGCCCGGTACGCCTCGACGTCCTTCTGGTCGCGCTCGATTCCGGCGGCGTCGAAGCCGTACATCAGCGCCTGGTTGAGGGTGGTGCCCCGACCACAGAGCGGGTCGAGCACCCGGAACCGGCGGCTGGTCATCTCGGCGGCCCAGTCCGAGGCGAGCAGTGTGACGTTGAGCAGCAGCTTGGTGAACTGCTCGTTGGTCTTGCCTGGGTACTTCTGGATGGTGAGCAGATCGTCGTCGTAACGGTCCAGACGGCTCCACTCGATCGGCCGCAACAACTCACCGACGATCTCGAACAACGCGTACCCGGCGGAGAGGTTGCCCAGGACGGCCAGGTCACGCTCGGTCAGCCCGTCACCGGTGAACGTGATGTAGGACGCCCCTCCGACGACCTCGGTGTCCAGCTCGCCGATCCGGCCGTCCAACGCCGAACGGCCGAAGATCTCCAGCTCAGCTCGGGTGAGGTCGACTGCGGCGCGGGCGTACACCCGGTTGGTGGCGGGCAGGATCAGCAGGCCGTAACGCGTCATGATCCGGCGAGTATTCCACAACCGGTCACGGTCGCCGGGAACCGGAGCGGCTGCCGGAGCGACTACCGATACATGGGGTGTGAGCAGTGGCGGGAGGTCCTGTCCGCGCAGTTGGACGGGGAGGAGACCGCCGCCGAACTGACGGCGGTGCAGGGGCACCTGGACGGGTGTGCCGAGTGCCGGGCCTGGTTCACGGCTGCGGCGGCGGTGACCCGTCGGGTTCGTACCCGACTGGTGGTTGAGGTGCCGGACCGGACGGCGGCGATCCTTGCTGCCGCCAGCGCGGCCCCGGCCCGCCGGTCGCGGTGGCGGCGTGGGCCGCTCGTCGCCGGCCTGCGAAAGGTGCCCGGACGGGGCCAGCTCGCCGCCGGGTTGCGCGCGGCGTTCGGACGTGGCCCGCTCGTCGCCGGCCTTCGGTCGGCGCTCGGGCTGCTCGGCGCGGTGCAACTGGTGCTCGGTCTGGCCCAGGTCGGCCGGGGTGCGACCGCCGACCACCTGCACCCCACCGGCCAGCACCTGTGGCACGAGTCGGCGGCGTGGAACGTGGCAGTGGGCGCGGGCTTCCTCTTCGTGGCGTTGCGCCGCAGCCCACCCGCCGGGCTGCTGCCGATGCTCAGCGCGTTCGTCGGCACATTGCTGCTGTTGTCGGTCAACGACCTGGCCACCGGTTCGGTGGGTGGGGAACGGCTGATCAGCCACGGCTTCCTGGTGGTCGGCTACCTGATCACGGTGCTGCTGTCCCGGCCCGGGCTGCGCCCCGGTGGGCCGGCACCGCAGCGGCAGCCGGGACCGTCGCGCTGGCGGTTCGGGGCCGACGAGGTGGACCGACCGCTGCGGGTGGTACGCCCCGACTCCTATCCGGCGCAGGCCGCCGACCGGTTCGCCGCGCCGGCGGCGCGGGCCGGTCAGGCTGCCCCGGCGGCGCACACCGGGCGGACGGACGAACGCCGGGCCGCCTGATCGGCCGAGTCAGTCCACCTGCCGCTGCCGGGCCCGGTGGGCGCGCAGGTTGGTCGGGTGCCCGCAGACGCGCACGGAGTGCCAGACCCCGCTGTTGTTGCGTGAGCGGTCGTAGAACGCCACCCGGCAGCGGGGGTTGCGGCAGGTCTTGATCCGCCGCCCGGTGTCGGCGAGCTGCGCCTCGAACAGCGCAGCGAGGACGAGCGAGACCAGCAGCTCGACCCCGGCCCCGGCGGGGTCGAGGTGGACGGATCCGCCCTGATCGAGCCGGAGCGTGGCACCGGCGGTACGAGATCCGGTCGCGCGCCGGTTCGACGCCCCGGTGGTGCCGTGTCCGGGTTCCGGCATGTGCAGCCTGGCGTCGATCCCGTCCAGCAACTCGTCGCGAAAGGTCCGTAGCGCCCGGAGTCCCGCAGGGTCGAGCGTGACGTCGGGCGCTGGGCGGCCGGCGGGCGTCGACCACTGCGCGACGGCCGACTGTGCCCATTCTGTGGCGCTGCCCGGGTCGTCCAGAAGGTCCGGTTGCCGTGGCACGCCAGCCGAGATCGTGTTGAGCAGATCCTGAACGAGCCCGAGGCCGCCCGGAGCGGGGTCGATGCCGTACCTCGCGGTGGCGGTCCACGGCCCGACCACCGCGCCTGTCGGGTGGTCGGGCATCGAAAGCGTCACCGGGTCACTTCCCGAGCAGGGCGAGGGCCCCGTACCACGCCGGCCCCGGATTGATCCAGTCTGGGTAGAGTCGCACCATCTCGTCGAAGAACTCGCGGGCGGTCTGCTTCTCGGCCAGCAGCCGCTCCACGGTCAGCAGGTACTTCCGGGTCTGGTCGATGCTTGCCGGGTCGTCGGGAAGGGCCCGATTCTTGTGGCCAGCGACGACGGCCCGGGGCGCGAGCGCCTCGACGCGGTCGAGGGCATCGAGCCATTGCCGCAGGCCGCCGCCGACGGTCTCCGAGATGTACTGGTGAACCCCGTTGTAGACGACGTCGCCGGCGACGACCAGGCCGATCGACGGGACGTGCAGAACGGTGGTCTGATCGGTGTCGGTGTGCCCGGTCTCGACGGGCTGGATGAGGTTGCCTTCGAGCAGGAACCCCTCCGCCGGCACGGGTACCGCGTCGACAGACGTTTCCGGGATCAGGCCGGGGAAGACCCGGTCGAACAGTTCATTCCGCCCGACGGTGGCCTGCTGGTGCATCACCTGGATGGTGCCGGGCGTGGCGTAGGTGATCGCGCCGGGGAAGCGCTTGACCAGCTCCGCCGCGCCGAACCAGTGGTCGCCGTGCCCGTGGGTGGCGTAGATGTACGTCAGCCGCTTACCCGACTCGGCGATCCAGTCGCCCACCTGCGAGATCTGCTCGTGGGTGAACGGTGGATCCACCAGAAGCGCCTCCTCGGCCCCGAAGATCAAGGTGGACGAGACCGGGTTCCAGTGGAGCCGCGACCCGTCCGGCATGCGCTGGTCACCCGCTCGCATGGGGCCGTCCGAGACGAAAACCTCGTACGACAGGGCAGGAGTGGTCATGTTTCCTCCTCGGTGACGCGATGCCCGGCTCGTCGCGGGTGAATACCCGTCGAGCAACGAAATAACCGTAGCCTCTACACCTATTTCATTGCCGTCATCGCGCTCGTGGCCTACGTCACCGCCCCGTGTCACGCCCTAGCCGGGAGGCCCAGCCGGGCGCATCGGCCGGGTCAGATCCTCGCCGGCGAGGATCTGCGGGACGACCTGTTCGACGATGGTCAGCAGGGTCGTGGTGAGCAGCAGGTGCACCTGGGCGCGGGTCAGCGCGCCACGCTGGAGCCACTCCCGGGCGGTCGACGTCGCCAACCCGCAGTACGCCCGGACCATGCCGCGAAGCTCCTCATGGTGCTCGGCCTGGCCAGCCAGCCCGACGGCGACCAGCATCCGGTCCGCGGCGACCTCCTCGGCCTCGGCGAGCACCCGCTCCACGTCGGCGTCGCCGCCCATCCCCCGGGCGGTGACCGCCGCCAGCCACGAGGTGCTGTGTCGGGACACCACGTCGAGGAACCAGGTGACGCTGGCGTCGACCCGGGTCCGCAGATCGCCCTTGGGCAACCGTTCCAGGGCAACCTCCGGGATCGTCACCATGACCCGGACGACCTCCAGGTAGAGGTCCTTCTTCGCGCCGAAGTAGTGGTTGACCAACCCGCGGGCGACACCCGCCTCACGGGCGACGTCGGTGGTCGACACCTCCGCGTACGGGCGCTCGCCGAACAGCCGGACCGCGCAGGCCAGGATCTGGCCGCGTCGGGCGTCCGGCTCCAACCGGCGGCGGCGCGGAGCCGTCTCGACACTCATCTGCCCGACCCTATCGGCAGCTCACACCGCCGGCTTCGGCGTCGACGTCCGCCGTGCCTCCTCGGAGCCGCCGGCCCCCGGGCCGCGCCGACCGGTCAACGGCTGGACCTCTCGATCGCGGCCGGGGTCACTGGGGTGAAGAAGTTGACCAGGTTGCCGTCGGGGTCGCGGAAGAGCAGGGCTCGGTTACCCCAGGGCATGGTCGTGGGCTCGTTCACGAAGTCGTCCACCACGCTCTTCAGCTTCTCGTACAGCGCATCCACGTCCTCCACGAGGAACTCGATGATCACGCTGTGGTTGTCGGCGGGGCGGGCTGAGCCGGGCGCGAACAGTCCGACGGTGCGGGTGCTGCCGATCGCCAGTGTGCAGTGGGCGGTACGCACCTCGGCGAAGTCCTCGTTGCCCCAGGTCGCCTGCACGCCGGTGATCTTCTCGTAGAAGCCGACCAGGCGGTTGATCTCGTCGGTGATGATGCGGATCGAGATGAAGTCCACGTCTTCTCCCTGCTCAGTGCGGTCGGTATCGGTCGGTCGAGATCACGTTAGAACGAATACTGGACAGGTTTGGTCCAGTATTCGGATAAAGTTCAGACCGTGGCACGACCGACAGCCCAGGTGCTCGCACTGCTGGAACTCCTGCAGTCCGGCGGGGTCCGGACGATGGCCGAGCTTGCCGAGCGCCTTGGTGTCGAGCCGCGCACGGTGCGGCGCTACGTGAGTCATCTGGTCGACCTGGACCTGCCGGTGGAGTCGGTGCGCGGTCGCTACGGCGGGTATCGGCTCGCCGCCGGCTATCGTCTGCCGCCGCTGATGTTCAACGACGACGAAGCTCTTGCCGTCCTACTCGGCCTGATCGCCGGCCGCCGTGCCGGTTTGGCGAGAGCAACGGGCACGGCGGGCGAAACAGCCGCCGCGAAGATCCGTCGCGTCCTGCCGCCGCGGACGGCGGACCGGCTGGACGCCGCACTCCAGTCCCTCTCCTTCACCGCCGAACTCGGTGACTTCCCTGCGCCGCGGACCGACGTACTACTCGCCGTCGCCGACGCGGTCCGCCATCACCGGCCGATCTCGCTGCAGTACACCTCGGGCGACGGCCGGCGCAGCGTCCGCGTGCTGCATCCGTTCGGGCTGGTCAACCATGCCGGCCGGTGGTACGTCACCGGGGTCGATCCGGATATCGGCGAGGAGCGAACCCTTCGACTCGACCGCATCGCGGACGCGAGACCGCTGCCGGGCTCGTTCGAGCCGCCCGCCGGGAACGATCCGGCCCGGCACCTTCTCACCTCGATGGCACGAGCGCCGTACCAGCACGCGGTGTCGCTGCGGATACAAGGAACAGTCGAGCAGATCCGCAGGCAACTACCGGCCAGCATCGCCGAGGTACGAGAGGGTGCGGACGAAGGCTGGCAGGACGTGGAGATCCGGGCAGAGAGCCTCGACTGGTTGCCCGGCGTGCTCGCCGCGCTCGACCTGCCGTTCGTCATCGAACGTCCGGACGAACTCCGCGACCGCGTCGTCGCTCTCGCTGAGCGGCTGGCGGCCTCGTCACGACGTGGGTCGATCACGACTTATTGACATGCCGCCAACAGCGCGCGAGGGTGGTGCACATGCCGACGCCCGACGGTCCCCCCTCCCCCTGGCGCGAGCCGGAGCACGACGACCTGGCCGAGCTGGCCAGCACCTTCTTCACCAAGGAGGTGTTGCCGCACGCCGACCGCCTTCAGGAGCAGGGCCACCCGGACCGCGAGCACTATCGGCGCGCCGGTGAGCTGGGGCTGCTCGGCCTGTCGGTCCCGGAGGAGTACGGCGGTGGGGGCGGCGGGTTCACCCACGAGGCGGTGCTGCTGCACGAGCAGGCGTACGCCGGGGAGGGCAGCCTCGGCCTGGCCGTCCACAGTGGCATCGTCACCGGATACCTGGTGGCGTACGGCAGTGAGGAGCAGAAGCGGCGCTGGCTGCCCGGCCTGTGCAGCGGTGAGCTGGTCGGCGCCATCGCGATGACCGAGCCGGACGGTGGCTCCGATCTTCAGGCGATGCGCACCCGGGCGGTCCGCGACGGCGACGACTACCTGGTGACCGGCGCGAAGACGTTCATCACCAACGGCGGTCTGGCCGACCTGGTCATCGTGGCGGTGAAGACCGACCCCGAGCAGCGGGCGGCCGGCGTCTCGCTGCTCGTGTGCGAGGTGGGCGGCGACCCGGAGGGCTTCCGGCGAGGCCGACTGCTGTCCAAGATCGGCCTGCACGCCAACGACACTGCGGAGTTGTTCTTCGACGAGTTCCGGGTGCCGACGGCCAACCTGCTCGGCGGCGCCGAAGGGCTGGGCTTCGTCCAGCTCATGCAGCAGCTTCCGCAGGAACGGCTGGTCATCGGCGTTGGGGCGGTCGCCGCCATGGAACGGGCGGTCGCGCTGACCGTCGCGTACGCCAAGGAGCGCACCGCGTTCGGCAAGCCCCTGATGGGTCACCAGAACACCCGGATGGTGCTCGCCGAGTGCGCCACCCGCGCCCGGGTCAGCCGGGTCTTCCTGGATGACTGCATCGTCCGACACACGCGTGGCGACCTGGACGTCTCCACGGCGGCGATGGCGAAGTCGTGGCTCACCGACGGGCAGTGCGAGGTGGTCGATCGGTGCCTTCAACTCTTCGGCGGTTACGGCTACACGACGGAGTACCCGATCGCCCGGATGTACGCCGACGCCCGCGTCCAAAAGATCTACGGCGGCACCAACGAGATCATGAAGGAGTTGATCGCGCGTGCTCTCTGAGGCGTACGTCTATGACGCGGTCCGCACCCCGCGCGGACGCGGCCGGGACACCGGCGCGCTGCACGGGGTCAAGCCCATCTCCCTGGTGGTCGGCCTGATCGACGCGTTGCGGGAGCGCAACCCCGGCCTGGACGTCGGCCGGCTGGAGGATCTGCTGCTCGGCATCGTGACCCCGGTCGGCGAGCAGGGCGGCGACCTGGCCAGGGCCGCCGCGCTGCTGGCCGGGCTGCCCGATGAGGTGGGTGGGGTGCAGCTCAACCGGTTCTGCGCCTCCGGGTTGGAGGCGGTCAACTCCGCCGCCGCGCGGATCCGCTCCGGCTGGGAGCATCTGCTGCTCGCCGGCGGGGTCGAGTCGATGTCCCGGGTGCCGATGGGTTCCGACGGGGCGGCCTGGGCCACCGATCCGCAGACCGCGCTGGCCACGTCGTTCGTGCCGCAGGGCGTGAGCGCCGACCTGATCGCCACACTGGAGGGTTTCACCCGCGACGACGTGGACGGCTACGCGCTGCGGTCGCAGGAGCGGGCCGCCAAGGCCTGGGCCGGCGGGTACTTCGCCCGCTCGGTGGTGCCGGTCCGCGACGGCAACGGGCTGGACATCCTCACCGTCGACGAGCACCCGCGCCCGGAGACCACCCGGGAGGCGCTGGCCAAACTCACCCCGTCCTTCGCCACCATGGGTGAGGCGGCCGGTTTCGACGCTGTCGCAATGCAGAAGTTCCACTGGCTGGAGGCGATCGAGCACGTCCACCACGCGGGCAACTCGTCCGGCATCGTGGACGGCGCGGCGCTGGTGCTGATCGGTTCGGAGCAGGTCGGTCGGGATCTCGGCCTCACCCCGCGCGCCCGGATCGTCGGCGCGGCGGTCACCGGCGCGGACCCGACGCTGATGTTGACCGGCCCGATCCCGGCCACCCACAAGGCGCTCGCCGTGGCCGGGCTGACAGTCGACGACATCGACCTGTTCGAGATCAACGAGGCGTTCGCCGCTGTGGTGCTCAAGTACGTCAGCGACCTGCGCCTCGACCCGGACCGGGTGAACGTCAACGGTGGCGCGATCGCGCTCGGCCACCCGCTCGGCGCGACCGGAGCGATGCTGCTCGGTACGGCGTTGGACGAGTTGGAGCGCCGCGACCTGCGCCGGGCCGTGGTGACCCTCTGCATCGGCGGCGGCATGGGCGTCGCCACAGTTCTTGAGCGCTGCTGACCCGGAGGACGACAATGACCAACACCATCCGGTACGACCGCGGCGCCGACGGCATCGTCACGCTCACAGTGGACGACCCCACCCAGTCCGCCAACACAATGAACCGGGCGTACGCCGCCTCGATGAGCGTCACGTTGGACCGGCTGGAGGCCGAGAGCGATCTCGTCGGCGTCATCGTGACCAGCGCGAAGTCGACCTTCTTCGCCGGCGGTGACCTGCCCGAGATGATCCGGGCCACCCGCGCCGACGCGCCCGCGCTCGCCGACCTGCTCGGCACCATCAAACGGGACCTGCGCCGGCTGGAGACGCTGGGCCGGCCGGTGGTCGCCGCTGTCAACGGCTCGGCGCTCGGTGGTGGCCTGGAGATCGCGCTCGCCTGCCACCACCGGATCGCGCTGGACGCGTCCGGCAGCCGGCTCGGGCTGCCCGAGGTGACCCTGGGCCTGCTGCCTGGTGCTGGCGGTGTCACCCGGACCGTACGGATGCTCGGCCTGGCCGGCGCGCTGACCACTGTGCTGCTCACCGGCCGGCGGATGCGCCCGGTCGACGCCCTGTCCGCCGGGCTGGTCGACGAGGTGGTCGCCACGCCCACCGAGCTGCTGGACCGGGCGCGGGCCTGGATCGCGGCGAACCCGCACCCGGCACAGCCGTGGGACCGGCCGGACTATCGGATGCCGGGCGGCACCCCGGCCAGCCGCTCGCTGGCCACACAACTGCCCGCCTTCCCGGCGACGCTGCGCAAGCAGCTCAAGGGTGCCCGGCTGCCCGCGCCCGAGGCGATCCTCGCCGCCGCCGTCGAGGGCGCACAGGTCGACCTGGAGACCGCCCTGAGCGTGGAGACCCGGCACCTGATCGGCCTGCTCACCGGGCAGGTCGCCAAGAACATGATCGGTGCGTTCTTCTTCGACCTGAAGGCCGTCAACGGTGGCGCGGCCCGACCGCCCGGCGTGGATGCGCCGCCGGTGCGCCGGGTGGCGGTGCTCGGCGCGGGCATGATGGGCGCTGGCATCGCGTACGCCTGCGCCAGCGCCGGGCTGGACGTCGTGGTCAAGGACGTCACGCCGGAGGCCGCCGGCCGGGCCCGGGAGCACGCCGAGCGGTTACTGACCCGGGCGGTACGCAAGGGCCGCACTACCGAGGCGGACGCGCGTGCCGTGCTGGACCGGATCGCCACCACCGACCAGGTGGACGCGTTGGCCGGCTGCGACGCGGTCATCGAGGCGGTCTTCGAGGACCCGGCCCTGAAGAAGGCCGTGTTCGCCGAGGTGCTGCCGGTGCTCGCGCCAGGCGCGCTGCTCGCCTCCAACACCTCCACCCTGCCGATCACCGGGCTGGCCGAGGGCGTGGACCGGCCGACGGACTTCATCGGCATGCACTTCTTCTCTCCGGTGGACCGGATGCCCCTGCTGGAGATCGTGGTCGGCGAACGCACCGGGGACGTGGCGCTGGCCCGTGCGTTCGACCTGGGCCGGCGGATCGGCAAGACCCCGATCGTGGTCAACGACGGCCGGGGTTTCTTCACCAGCCGGGTGATCGGCAAGTTCATCGACGAGGCGGTCGGCATGGTCGCCGAGGGTGTCCCCGCCGCATCGGTGGAGCAGGCCGCCCTTCAGGCCGGCTACCCGACCGGGCCGCTGGCGCTGGCCGACGAGGTCAGCCTCACGCTCATCCAGCGGATCCGCCGCCAGTTCGAGGCGGCCAGCGAGGAGTTCCGACCGATGCCGGCGCACCGCCTGGTAGACGAGCTGGTCGACGCGTACGAGCGGCCGGGGCGCGCCGCCGGACGGGGTTTCTACTCCTACGACGACGGCACCCGGGGTCGGCTGTGGCCCGGTCTCGCCGACCTGACCACCGACGCGGGTCGGGCGGTGCCGTTCACCGACCTCCAGGAACGGATGCTCTTCGCCGAGGCGCTGGACGCGCTGCGCTGCCTCGACGAGGGGGTGTTGCGCACCGAGACCGACGCCAACATCGGCTCGATCTTCGGCATCGGCTTCCCGGCGTGGACGGGCGGGGTGATCCGCTACGTCCGGCAGTACGCGGGCGGCCCGGCCGGCTTCGCGGCCCGTGCCACCGAGCTGGCGGGCATCTACGGCGACCGGTTCACGCCCCCCGCCGACCTGGCCGAGCGGCTCGCCGTTCTCCGGGCCGAACCGGCTGACGTCGCATGACGGCGGCCCGCGGCGGGCCGCTGGCCGGGGTGCGGGTGGTTGAGCTGGCCAGCCTCGCCCCGGCGCCGTTCGGCTGCATGGTGCTCGCCGATCTCGGCGCGGACGTGGTGCGGGTGGACCGGCCGGGCGCCCCGGGAGCGGGCCGGCTGGCAGCACCGACCAGCGGGCCGTTGCAACGCGGCCGGCGGGTCACCGCGCTGGACCTGAAGTCCCCGGCCGGCGTGGCGGACCTGCTGCGCCTCGCCGAGCGCGCGGACGTGCTGGTCGAGGCGTACCGGCCCGGGGTGGCCGAGCGGCTCGGCATCGGGCCGGAGGTGTGCCGGGCCCGCAACCCCCGACTGGTGTACGCGCGGATGACAGGCTGGGGTCAGGACGGCCCGCTGGCAGCCCGAGCCGGGCACGACATCGACTACATCGCGGTGGCCGGGGCGTTGGAGCCGCTGGGGCGGGCCGGCGAACGCCCGTACGCGCCGATGAACCTGCTCGGCGACTTCGGCGGCGGCGGGATGCTGCTCGCCGTCGGGGTGCTGGCCGCGCTGCTGGAACGGGAGCGCTCCGGCTTCGGCCAGGTGGTCGACGCGGCGATGGTGGACGGCTCGGCGCTGCTCACCTCGTTTCTGCACGGGTTGCTCGGCACCGGCCTGTGGGCCGCCCCGCGTGGGCGCAACATGTTCGACGGCGGGGCGCCGTTCTACGACACGTACGCCACCGCCGACGGTGGATTCATGGCGGTCGGCGCGATGGAACCGGCGTTCTACGCCGTACTGCTCACCGGCCTCGGCCTCGCCGACGACCCGGACCTGCCCGCCCAGTACGACCCGAGCGGCTGGGACGAGTTGCGCCGCCGGTTCACCGAGCGGTTCGCCGAGCGCACCCGGGACGAGTGGACGGCGGTCTTCGCCGACGTGGACGCCTGCGTCGCGCCGGTGCTCGCCCCCGGCGAGGCGCATGGGCACCCGCACAACGCTGCCCGGGGCACGTTCGTCGAGGTGGGCGGCGAGATCCAGCCGGCCCCCGCACCCCGCTTCGACCGCACCCCGACCGACCGACCAACCCCGGCACCAGATCCGGAGCAGGACGTCCTGGCGGTAGAGGAGATCCTCACCGACTGGCCCCACCGACCCTCTTCTTGTTGATCAAGAGGTTTGCGTCAAGGAATTGCCTTCCGGTGACGCAAACTTCTTGATCAACGGGGGTGGAGACGGGGACGAGGGCGGGGACGGGCGGGGGCGGCGGGAGTGGTACCAGGTGGCGAAGAGGGCTGCTGCCAGGAGCAGCTCGGCCAGGTCGCCGCCGTAGTACATGAGTTGGGCGGCCGAGCGGAACGCTTCCGGGTCCCGGTCGGCGAGGCCGGGCGGGAGGTTTTCGGCCTGGGCGTACAGGTACTTGGCCAGCACGGCGTGGCCGGCCGACGCGGCCAGTAACGCGCCGACCCGTACCGCCAGGCCGGGGCGACGCGGCGCCGGGTCCGGCCCGGCCAACGACCAGGCGAAGAGGTACCCGGCGGCCAGGTAGTGCAGGTGCACCGCGTGATGCAGGACGGGTTGCCGTTCGGCCGCCGCGTACAACGGGGTGAGCAGCACCAACGCCAGCCCGCCGGTGGTGAGCAGCGCGGCGGTGAACGGGTGGGCGAGCAGGTGCAGCGGGCGGGCGCGCAGCAGCCGTCCCACCAGCCGGCGCATCGGCGGAGGCGCGACGTGCAGCAACAGCGTCACCGGGGCGCCGAGCACCAGCCCGAGCGGGGCCAGCATGCCGAGCAGCAGGTGCTGCGCCGTGTGCCCGCTCGGGTTGTCGGGGAGTTGGGTCAGCGGCCCGACGGCGACCGCCAGCAGGGCGCAGCCGACCAGCCAGGAGGCGGTACGCCGGTGGTCCCAACCCCGCGGGTCGCGGACGGCTGCCAGCAGGTAGCCGACCGCGACCAACGCGACAGTGAACAGCGGGAACCAGGTCGGCCCGGCCGCACCGTGCCCGGCGTGTGCCAGCGGCCCGGCCACCGTCATCGGGGGCCGGGCCGGCGGGACCGGGCCCACCACACCACCCCGGCGCCGGCCAACAGCAGCACCGCGCCGGACGCGATCCACAGCACGTCGTACGGCAGCAGGTGTACGCCGTAGCGGATCTGGTGCAGCCGGAGCACCTTGTGGTCGACCACCCCGTCGAAGACCTGGAACCCTCCGGCACCGAGCAGGAAGCCACCCCACGCCAGCCGGTTCGACAGGGCACGTCGTCGACGCAGGTCGGCGAACCAGAAGAACCCGCCGACCAGGATGATCAGCTCGGCGGCGTGCAGCAGTCCGTCGGAGAGCAGCGCCACCGATGGGGTGGACCGGTCGTAGAAGTGGTGCCACGCCAGCAACTGGTGGAAGACGATCTCGTCCACCGCGGCCATGATTGCGATGCCGATCAGGACGCCGACGAGCGTGGAGGAGCGTACGTCGGCGGCGCGTGCGCTCGGCAGGCTCGAATCGGCCACCACAAACCTCGCATCCGCCTCGGGTCAGGTCGAAACTACCCCGAACATGCCGCCGATCGCGGCCGGGCCGGCCCGGGCCATCCCCGTTTCACGACTCCCGCACCAGTGGCGGCATGATCATGCAGCCTGGAGGGGCAGCGACAGCCAGATCCCGAGAAGGAGGTGTCCGTGCCGGACGCGGACGAACTCGTCGCCAACGCGCTCGCGGCGGTGCGCGGCACTGACGTACGGCAGGCCGAACGACAGCTGGACCAACTGATGGTCGGCACCGGCGCCGCGGACGGCACCACTGCGGTGGACGCCGCTCTGCTGCGTCGCCTGGTTCGCGGCCTGGGCCGGCTCTGGCCGCGCGGTTGGCAGCCGGTCGACGTGGACCGGATCACCAGTCGACGGCTCGACGCCCGCGCGGCCCGGCTGGTCCGTGCCGCGATGGCCGCCCAGCGGCGCGACCAGACCGAGCCGGTCCCGGCCTGGTGGGACGACCAGCTACGCGAGCTGGTGGCCACCGAGGGCGGTGCCGACCGCAGCGTGTTGGCTGGTTGGGCCGGCCGGGAGGGTCTGGACCGCGCCGACGCGCTCCGCGCGGCCGTGGACACTCTCGCGCTGGTGGAGAGCCTGCCGCCGATCGCGGTGCTGCGTCCACCGCCGGGTACGAGCGGCGCGGCACTGCCCCGTACGGCGGGCACGGCTCGCAGCGGGTCGCCGATGCTGGACCGGGTGCGGGCGCTGCTGGCGAAGGCCGAGTCGACCACCTTCCCGGCGGAGGCGGAGGCGCTGACCGGGAAGGCCCAGGAGCTGATCGCCCGGCACAGCATCGACGAGGCGCTGCTGGCGGCCGGGTCGGAGCGCGGGGACCTTCCCGGCGGCGTACGGCTGAGCACCGACACCCCGTACGCGGGTGCGAAGGCGCTGCTGGTGCAGGAGGTGGCGGCGGCGAACCGGTGCGAGGCTGTCTGGTCCGACGATCTGGGCTTCGCCACGGTGCTGGGCTGGCCGGCCGATCTGGTGGCGGTGGAGTTGCTCTACACGTCGCTGCTGGTCCAGGCCACGGCGGCGATGCTGCGGGGGCGGGCCGAGCGCCGGCCGGGGTCGGGGCGACGGACGAAGGTGTGGGACGAGTCCTTCCTCAACGCGTTCGCGCTGCGGATCGGCGAGCGGCTGCGCACTGCCACCGAGGCGGCGACACACGCGGCGGACCAGGCGGCGGCCGAGACGGCCGGGGCGGAACGGCTGCTGCCGGTGCTCGCGGCGCGGGGCGAGGCGGTTCGGGAGCGGTTGGACACGCTCTTCCCCGGCGTCACCCGGCACCGACTCAGCGTGCGTGACGCCGAGGGCTGGTCGTCCGGCACCTCGGCGGCCGACCGGGCTTCGCTGGACGTCGGCGGTGCCCGGAAGCCCCGACAGGTGCCCGGCCGACCCGATCCGCGTTGAACGCTGTTCCGCTGACCGGGCCTCGATCTCGGCCCGTCCGGCGTGGGACCGCCCCCGGCGGACGTTTCTGCGATTTTCTTCGGTACGCGGTAGGGATCGGGGGAACGGCTCCGACCCTCCGGTGAGTCGCGCCCCGGTCGGGGGTGCGACCAGAGCCTGAGGAGCATCGCCGTGAAGTACATGCTGCTGATCTGGAACCGCCCCGGCTTCACCGAGGAGCTGAGCGAGCAGGAGCGCACCGCCCTCTTCGGTGAGGTCGACGAGATCATGAAGGAGCTGGCCGAGACGGGCGAGCTGATCGGCGGCCAGGCGTTGGCCAATCCGTCGCAGACGTTGACGGTCCGGCTCGTGGACGGCAGCCCCGAGGTCCTCGACGGTCCGTTCATGGAGAGCAAGGAGCAGTTCGCCGGTTACCTGGCCGTCGACTGCGACAGCCCGCAGCGGGCCGCCGAGATCGCCGCCCGCTGGCCGGACGTCCGGTACGGCGGTGCGATGGAGGTCCGCCCGATCATGGACGAGGCCGGGACGGAGATGTGACCGGGGACCGGACGGTCGAGGATCTGCTGCGCACGTTCGCGCCGCAGGTCCTCGGCCTGCTGGTCCGTCGGCACGGACAGTTCGACAGGTGCGAGGATGCGGTCCAGGAGGCCCTGCTCGCCGCCGCGACGCAGTGGCCCGGCCAGGGCGTACCGGATAATCCGCGCGCCTGGTTGCTCACAGTGGCCACCCGCCGCCTCACCGACGAGTGGCGCAGCGAGAGCGCGCGCCGCGACCGCGAGGTGGCGGTGGCGCGGCGCGAGCCGGCGTACGCCGGGGTGGCGCCCGCGGCGGACGCGGAGCCCACAGTTCCGACCGGGGACGACACCCTCACGCTGCTGTTCCTCTGCTGCCACCCGGCGCTGCCCGGATCGGCGCAGGTGGCGCTCACCCTGCGAGCGGTCGGCGGTCTCAGCACCGCCCAGATCGCCCGGGCGCACCTGGTGCCCGAGGCGACGATGAGTCAACGGATCCGGCGAGCCAAGCAGCGGATCGAGGCCGCCGGGGCACGGTTCACGATGCCGGGGCCGGGCGAGCGGGGCGAGCGGCTGGGAACCGTGCTGCGGGTCCTCTATCTGATCTTCAACGAGGGCTACACCGCGTCCAGTGGCCCGGATCTGCGCCGGGCCGAGCTGACCGGCGAGGCGATCCGGCTGGCTCGGATCCTGCGCGGGCTGCTGCCCGACGACGGTGAGGTGGCCGGGCTGCTGGCGCTGATGTTGTTGACCGACGCGCACCGGGCGGCCCGGGTGGGGCCGGACGGGGAGTTGGTGCCGCTGGCGGAGCAGGACCGTTCCCGGTGGGACGCCGCCGCCATCGCGGAGGGGGTCGCGCTGATCACCGAGGCGCTGACCTGGTCGCCGCCCGGCCCGTACCAGCTCCAGGCGGCGATCGCCGCTGTGCACGCCGAGGCGTCGACGGCGGCGGAGACGGACTGGCGGCAGATCGTCGCGCTCTATCGGCTGCTGGCCCGGGTCGCGCCGAACCCGATGGTCACCCTCAACCAGGCGGTGGCGGTGGCGATGGTCGACGGGCCCCGCGCCGGGCTCGCTCTGCTCACGCCGTTGGACGCCGACGAACGCACGGCCGGGCACCACCGGCTGGCCGCCGTCCGGGCTCACCTGTTGGAGCTGGCCGGGGAGGTCGGTGCGGCGCGGGAGGCGTACCTGGTGGCGGCGCGGGGCACCACGAGCCGGCCCGAGCAGCGCTACCTGGAGGTGCGGGCGGCCCGGCTGACCGGGCAGGGGTGAGCGACGTCGTCTTGCCGTTTTGGCAACAATCTTTGCGCATCGCTCGGTCGCCGGTCACAGTCGTGGGCGACGCGCGAAGGAGCAGGCACAGATGACCGAGCAGCACGAGTTCGACAAGGACTACTGGGAGCGGCACTGGCACCAGGCACACCACGACCGCCCCGGCGCGATGAGCACGAGTCCCGCGCACCCGTACCTGGCCCGGGAGATCGGCGCTCTGGTGCCGGGTTCGGCGTTGGACGCCGGGTGCGGCGCTGGCGCCGAGGCGATCTCGCTCGCCGCCCACGGCTGGCAGGTCACCGCCGTCGACATCGCACCTGTCGCGCTCGCCCGAGCCGCCGAACGCGCAGCGGAGAGCGGGGTGTCCGAGCGCGTGCGGTGGGTGGAGGCGGACCTGACGGCCTGGGCTCCGGAGGCACGGTTTGACCTGGTCACGACGCACTACGCGCACCCCGCGATGCCGCAGTTGGCCTTCTACGACCGCATCGCCGAGTGGGTGGCACCCGGCGGCACCCTCCTGATCGTCGGGCATCTGCACACCTCGGAAGCCTCCGCGCCGGGGCACGGACACGGGCACGGGCCCGGGCACCACCCGCCGGACGAGGCATCGGTCACCCTCGCGGACATCACCGCCGGCCTGGACAGCAGCACCTGGGAGATCGTCACCGCCGAGGAGCACCGCCGCACGATGCCGGGCCGGGACGCACCGCTGCACGACGTGGTCGTACGCGCCACCCGACGCCAGTGAGCACACCGCTGCCGACCGCCGGACGTCCCGGCGGCCGGCAGCGGCTGTCACACAGCGGGCTCGACGGCCGGGCAGCTGGCACTCCGGGCGGGCACCACCTGATCGATCAGGTACGAGTCGACGACTCGTTGCACGCACGGGCTGCTGCTGTAGCTGCCGTGCCCCCACCCCCGGTAGGTGAGCAGCGCGCCGTGCCGACCCAACTGCCGCGCCACGTTGCGCGCCCAGCCGTAGCCGCTCGCCGGGTCGTGCACCGTGGCGGCAACCAGCAGCGGCACGTCGGTGTGCACCCGTAGCCGATGCTGCGGGTTGGCCACCGGCGTCGGGGTGCCCAGGCAGGTGACCAGCGCGAACAGCGCCGGCGGGTAGCGCAGGTCCGGCGCGAGCCGGGCCGCCCGGCGCAGATGTCCGGCGTACTCCCGGTAGTCGCGCACCGGCAGGCTCCAGTCCTGACAGAAAACCGCGAAGGGGTACGGAGCCACGGCCTCGTCCGCCAACGGGCGGACGCTCGGCGTGGTGGCCGTTCCCTCCAGTCGGAGGATCCACTCGGCCAGGCCCGGCCACCGCCAGGTGTCGTAGAACTCCTTGTGGGTGAGCCTGCTCAACTCGAATGGGGTGAGCACCACCCCGGGCCGCTTCGGGTCGGTCAGCAGACCGCGCTCGGCCCGGGCGTGCAGCCCGGCCCAGATCGCCTGGAAGTCCCGGCCGTGCAGCGCACAGGCCGTGGACCGGTCACACCAGGCGACGAACTCGTCGAACGCGCCCTCGGCAGTGGCGGCCTGGGTGTCCAGGAAGGCGCGGGTGCCGAGGCTGTGGTCCATGGCGGCCTCCAGCACGATGGCCCGGACCCGGTCGGGGTACAGCTCGGCGTACCGCTGCCCGAGCACTGTGCCGTACGAGCTGCCGTGGAAGGTCAACTGCCGCTCGCCGAGCGCGGCGCGGACCGCGTCCAGGTCGCGGGCGGCGCTGGTGGTGTCGACGTGGTCGTAGAGCGCCCCGGTGCGGGCCCGGCAGTCGGCACGCAGCAGCGCGTTGTTGGCCAGCGTGGCGTCGAACTGCGCCTGGTCGGCGATCAGTTGTGGTTGCCGGGCGAGCAGGTCCCGGGCACAGACCACTGGGTGGCTGTCGCCGGTGCCGCGTGGGTCGAAGCTGACGATGTCGAACCTGGCCCGCAGGTCTGCGCTGAACCGGGAGCTGCCGTTCACCACCCGGTCGACCCCGCTGTCGCCCGGCCCGCCGGGGCCGAAGACCAGCGCGCCTTCCCGGGTGGCCGGCTTGGCGACCCGGCGGGCCAGCGACAGGTCGAAGCGCTCACCCCGGGGTCGGTTCCAGTCCACCGGCAGCGACAGGGTGCCGCACTCGGCGCTGCTGTCCTCGGCGCACGGCCGCCAGTCGATCGTCGGGGCGGGCTGTGGTCGGGCGGCGGCCCGGCTCGCCGGGGTCAGGCCGGTGGCCGTCAGGGCCAGGGCGACCGCCCAGCCGACTGCGGATTTGCGTACGCGCAGCATGAGGTGCTGTCCTCTCCTCGAAGGAGCGTTGCCTGTGAAACTCGCCCACTGGGCGAGGTGATGCTGCTTCCACCCGGGCCGTCGAGTAGCCGCTCGACGGCCCGGGGCCTCTCGTCCGCCGGGTCAGTCGACCTCGCGCAGGACGCGTTCGAGCGTGGTCATCCGGGTCTCCATCCCGCCCAGCCGGCCGTCCATCGCCGCGAGCAGTCGGGCGTTGTCCGCCTGGGCCTGAGCGGCCGTCTCGGCCAGCCGGCGGTAGTCGTCCGCCCGGTCCGCCTCGTACCGGGCCCGCCGGGTCTTGGCGAGCTGCACGACGGTCACCGTGACCACGCTGATCAGGAAGGCGAAGATGCCGATCGCACCGACCACCTCGGTCCAGTCGTGCTCGCTCATCGCTGTGCTCCCGGCTGCTCGCCCGAGTCGGGCACCGTCAGCGTCTCGACCGCGGCCGCGATGACCCCGGGGGTGAGTGTGAGCACGAACGGCTCCACCTCGTAGTAGTTCATGGCCTTCCCGTCCTCCGACAACTCCAGGCGGGCGGTGACCAGCCCGGCCGCCGCCAGCTTCCGTAGGTGGACCTGCAACAGCGCCCGGCTGATGCCCAGTTGCCGGGCCAGCCCGCTGACGTACGCACGCTCGCGGGCCAATGCGGCGACGACCCGCAGCCGGTGCGGGTTGGCCAGGGTGGCCAGCACCCGGACCAGGTCGTCGCCGGTCGGCGGTGAGGCGGCGCTCATAACCAGCCCTTGCACATGCCAAGGAAAGTTAGCAGGTGCCGGCGCGCTGCGGTGCGGGACGCGAGTGGAATCAGGGGGATCTCAGGGTCGGCGAAAGAGTCCTGACACACAGCACGCCGGGCCGGTGATGATCACCGGCCCGGCGTGCGGGTTACGTCGTACGTCAGCTCTTGAAGGCGTCCTTGATCTTCTCGCCCGCCTGCTTGAGCTTGGCGGTGGACTGGTCAGCGCGACCCTCCGCCTCCAGCTGCTCGTTGTCGGTGGCCCGACCGGCGCCTTCCTTCAGCTTGCCGGTCGCGTCCTCGGTGGCGTTGTTGATCTTGTCGTCGAATCCCATTGCCAACCTCCATTGCAAGCGTCGCTACGACAACAGAGGTACCCCCGCCGGAACCGGCCCAACCATTGCCGTCGTCACAGATCGGCAGCGGCCGGACGAAAGCGACGCAGGCGCAGGCTGTTGGCCACCACGAAGACCGAGGACAGCGCCATCGTGGCGCCGGCGATCATCGGGTTGAGCAGCCCGGCGGCGGCCAACGGCAGCGCGGCCACGTTGTAGCCGAACGCCCAGAACAGGTTGCCCCGGATGATGCCGAGCGTGCGGCGGGACAACCGGATGGCGTCCACAGCGGCGTCCAGGTCGCCCCGGACGAGGGTGAGGTCGGCCGCCTCGATCGCCACGTCGGCGCCGGTACCCATCGCCAGCCCCAGGTCGGCCTGGGCCAGCGCCGGGGCGTCGTTGACCCCGTCACCGACCATCGCCACCGACCGCCCCTCGGCCTGGAGCCGCTTGATCACGTCGACCTTCCCGGCCGGCAGCACCTCGGCGATCACCTCGTCGACGCCCACCTCGGCGGCGACCGCGCGAGCAACTGTGGCGTTGTCCCCGGTCAGCAGGACCGGAGTCAGCCCCAGCCCGCGCAGCCGAGCCACCGCCGCCCGGCTGGTCGGCCGGACCACGTCGGCGACAGTGAGCACGCCCCGGGCCCGTCCGTCCCAGCCGGCGACGATCGGCGTACGGCCGGCAGCCTCGGCGTCGCGCACTGCCCACTCGACCTCCGGCGGTACGTCGAGCTCACGCTCGCGCAGCAGCCGGACCCGGCCGACCAGCACGACCCGCCCGTCGACGGTGCCGGTCACCCCCAGCCCTTCGAGGTTGCTGAAGGCGGTCACCGGGGGCAGCGCGCCCGCGTCGGTGGCAGCGGCCGCGACCGCACGGGCGATCGGGTGCTCGGAGGCGACCTCCACCGCCCCGGCGAGCCGGAGCAGCTCGGCCCGGTCCACACCGCTCGCCGGCACCACGTCCACCACTGTCATCCGGCCGGTCGTCACGGTGCCCGTCTTGTCGAGCACCACGGTGTCCACCCGGCGGGTCGACTCCAGCACCTCCGGGCCCTTGATCAGCACGCCGAGCTGGGCGCCCCGACCGGTGCCGACCAGTAGCGCCGTCGGGGTGGCCAGGCCGAGCGCGCACGGGCAGGCGATGATCAGCACGGCCACGGCGGCGGTGAACGCGGCGGTCGGGCCGGCCCCGCTGCCGAGCCACCAGCCGAGCGTGCCGACGGCGAGGGTGATGACGATCGGAACGAAGACCCCGGAGATCCGGTCCGCCAGCCGCTGCACGGCCGCCTTGCCGCTCTGCGCCTGCTCCACCAGGTCGGCCATCCGGGCGAGCTGGGTGTCCGCGCCGACCCGGGTGGCGGTGACGACGAGCCGCCCACCCGCGTTGATCGTGGCGCCGACCACGCCGTCACCCGGGGCGACCTCGACCGGCACCGACTCACCGGTGAGCATGCTGGCATCGACGGCGGAGGTGCCCTCGTCGACCACTCCGTCGGTGGCGATCTTCTCCCCGGGGCGGACCACGAACCGGTCACCGACGGCGAGCCGGTCCACCGGGATCAGGGTCTCCACGCCGTCACGCAGCACTGTCACGTCCTTGGCGCCGAGGTCGAGCAGGGCGCGTAGGGCGGCGCCGGCGGTCCGCTTGGAACGGGCCTCGAAGTAGCGACCGGCCAGGATGAACACTGTGACCCCGGCGGCCGCCTCCAGGTAGATGTTGCCGGCGCCGTCGGTCCGGGTGATGTCGAAGCGGAACGGGTGCGTCATGCCGGGCATCCCCGCGTCGCCGAGGAAGAGCGCCCAGAGCGACCAACCGAACGCGGCCAGGGTGCCGAGCGACACCAGGGTGTCCATGGTGGCCGCGCCGTGCCGCAGGTTGGTCCAGGCGGCCCGGTGGAACGGCAGCCCACCCCAGACCACCACCGGGGCGGCCAGGGTCAGCGACAACCATTGCCAGTAGTCGAACTGCCAGGCCGGGACCATGGCCAGCAGCACCACCGGCACGCTCAGGGCCACCGACACCCAGAGCCGGGTACGCGGCCCCCGCAACGGGTCCACCGGGGGTTCCGCGCTGGGCGGGGCTGGCAGCGCCGCCGTGTAACCGGTCTTCTGCACGGTCCCGATCAGGTCGTCCGGCGTGATGCCGTCGGCGTACCGGACGGTCGCCTTCTCGGTGGCGTAGTTGACTGTGGCGCTCACCCCGTCCATCCGGTTGAGCTTCTTCTCGATCCGGGCTGCGCACGCGGCGCAGGTCATCCCGCCGATCGCCAGTTCGATCCGGTTGGGCGCCTCGGGCAGGGGTCTGCTGGTGGTGGTCATCGTCTGGTCCCGTCAGTTGTGTCCGTGCCCGGGGGTGCCGTGGTCGGCCCCGCCGGTCGGTGCGGGCCCGCTCGGAGTGGGGGCGTCGCCGGTCGGGGCAGCGTCGGCGACCACTGTGAACTCGGCGGTGTGCACCCGCCCACCGTGTTGGAAGTCGAGGTAGAGACGGTAGCTGCCGGTCGAGGGCACCTCGGCGAGGAAGGTGACGGCCGGACCGGGTCGGGTGCGCCCATCGCCGGGCGTCCCGTCCGGGTGCACGTGCAGGTAGGCCAGATCGCCCTGGCGCAGTGCCACAAGGTGCCCGTACGCGCCCAGGTAGGGCTCCAGGTCGGTGACCGGCTGCCCGTCCCGGCTGACGGTCAGTGTCAGCGACGACGTGCGGCCGGGCTGCGGCGCTCCGGTCAGGGTGACCGTGTAGCCGTCGACCGTGGTGGTGGTCGCCGGGGCGGGCAGCGGCCGTTCGGTCAACTCGCCGGGGACTGTCACGTCCACGCCGAGGGTCAGCGGCTCACCACCGGTCGGGGTGAAGTCGGCGAACGCCCGCCACTGACCGGGGCCGGCCAGCGGGGTGTCGACCCGCCAGGTGCCGTCCGGGGCCAGCTCGGGGTGGACGTGACGGAAGCCGGAGAGGTCCCGACGGGCGACGATCAGGTGCATCTGCTTGTCGTGCGCCACGTCGTACCGGGTGACCGGGCGGCCGTCCGGGCCGGCGATCCGGAAGGCGAACCCGCCGGCCGGGGCGTCGACCGGTTCGAGGGTGTAGCCGTGTTCGGAGACGAGCAGCCCGCCGGGGAGCCGATCGCCCGTCCCGCCCCGTTCGTCCGCCGTCGGGGTGGTGGCGGCATCGTCGTGCCGGCTCTCGGCGGCCGGGGCGGTGTCGACGACCCTGCCGACCCCGTAGGTGGCGCCGAAGACCGCCGCCAGGCCGACGGCGAACCCGGCGAGTCTCGTCACGGTGCGCACGCCGGCCCGCCGATCACGCGTCGACGAGGTCGTAGCCGGCCTCGTCGACGGCGGCTCGGACGACAGCGGTGTCCAGCGGCTGATCGCTGCTGACGGTGACCCGGCCGGCCGCGAGGTCGACCTGGACGTCACGCACCCCCGCGATGGCGCCGACCTCGGCCCTCACCGCGCTGACGCAGTGCCCACAGGTCATGCCCTGCACCTGATACGTCGTGTTGACCATTGGATCGTCTCCTTCGCGGTACCGGTACCCGGTGGGGGTATCTCGACAGAGCCGACCCTACCATACCCCCTGGGGGTAGGCTATCCTTGTCGGCATGACCGCACCCACCCCGATCCGCGGATACACCGCCAGCAAGGACCAGCTGCTCGCGCGGCTCCGCCGCGTCGAGGGGCAGGTCCGGGGCATCGAGAAGATGGTCGACGACGACCGCTACTGCATCGACGTGCTCACCCAGATCTCCGCCATCCAGGCCGCCCTCGACAAGGTGGCCCTCGGGCTGCTCGACGGGCACGCCCGGCACTGCATGCACGAGGGCGCCGCCGAGGGTCGGGCCGACGAGATGGCCACCGAGATGATGGCGGCGGTCGGCCGGCTCATGAAGCGCGGCTGACCGCGCTCAGTCCGGCGCAGGGTCGAGACGGACCCTGCGCAGCAACTGCGCGTTGAGCGCCACCACGATGGTGGACGCCGACATCAGCACCGCGGCCAACGCCGGGCTCAACGCCACGCCGGCCCAGGCCAGCACCCCGGCGGCCAACGGCAGCGCCACCACGTTGTAGCCGGCCGCCCAGGCCAGGTTCTGTCGCATCTTCCGGTACGACGCCCGGGACAGCCGGACCACTGCCCCCACCCCGCGCGGGTCCGAGGATGCCAGCACCACCCCGGCGGACTCGATCGCCACATCGGTGCCCGCGCCGATCGCGATGCCCACGTCCGCCCGGGCCAGCGCCGGCGCGTCGTTCACCCCGTCACCGACCATCGCCACCACCAACCCCCGCCGCTGAAGCTCGGCCACCCGATCGTCCTTCTCCGCCGGCAGCACCTCGGCGAAGACCTCGTCGACGCCAGGTCGGAAGCCGAGGTCGGCGGCGACCGCCTCGGCCACCGACCTGGCGTCACCAGTGATCATGGCGATGGTGCGGACACCCTCGGCACGCAGCTCGTCGACGGCACGCCGGGCCTCCGGACGCACCTCGTCGGTCAACGCGAACGCACCGAGCACGGCGTCCGGCAGCCGCACCAGGTGCAACACCGCGGCACCCCGCGCCGACCACCGCCCGGTCGCGGCCTCCAGCTCCGCCGGGACCGGAAGGCCCAGCTCGCGCAGCAGCGCCGGCCCGCCCACCGCGTACTCCGTACCGTCGATCGTCGCCTGCACACCGCGGCCCGGCAGCGACCGGAACCCGGCTGCCCGGGCCGGGCCGGCGCTCCCGACCGCCGCCACTATCGCCCGGGCCAACGGATGTTCGCTCTCCGACTCGACACCGGCCGCGATCCGCAGCACCTCGTCCCGCTCGACGCCGGACACCGTCACCAGGTCGGTCACGCCGTGCTCGCCCCTGGTCAGCGTGCCGGTCTTGTCGAAGAGCACCGCGCCGACGGTCCGCATCCGCTCCAGCGCCAACCGGTCCTTGACCAGAATCCCGGACCGCGCGGCGAGCGCCGTGGAGAGCGCCACGACCAGCGGGATGGCGAGACCCAGCGCGTGCGGGCAGGCGATCACCAGGACGGTGACCGCACGGACCACCGCCTCGTCCGGCTGACCGAGCGCGGTCCAGACCAGCACCGTCAGCACGGCGGTGCCGGTGGCCAGGTAGAACAGCGCCGCGGCGAACCGGTCGGCCAACAGTTGGGCCCGTCCACCGGAAGCCTGGGCCTGCGCGACCATGCGCTGGATGCCGGCGAGGGCGGTCTGCTCACCCAACGCCTCGACGCGCACCCGGACCGCCGAGTCGGTGGCGACGGTACCGGCCACCACCCGGTCGCCCGTCGACCTGGCGACCGGCCGCGACTCCCCGGTGATCATCGACTCGTCCAGCTCTGCGGCGCCCTCGACGACCTGGCCGTCCGCCGGCACCCGACCCCCCGGTCGGACCAGCACCACGTCACCGATCCGCAGACCGGTCACCGGCACCGCCTCGACCCGCCCGTCCGCCGCCACCCGTTCGGCCTCGTCCGGCAACAGCGCGGCCAGCGCCGTCAGCGCTCCCCGGGCCTGCCCGATGGCCTTCATCTCCTGCCAGTGCCCGAGCAGCATGATGGTGACCAGCGCGGCCAACTCCCACCAGAAGTCCAGGTCGAAGGCGCCGACGCTGGTCGCCAGGGACGCGGCGTACGCGACGGTGATCGCCATCGCGACCAGCAGCATCATCCCGGGCGCCCGGTCCCGGACCTCCCGAACCGCACCGACCAGGAACGGCCAGCCGCCCCACAGAACACCACCGAGCCGAGCACCGGTCCCACCCAGTCCTGGACGGTCAACCAACATGCCGCCCCGGAGACCGCCGCGCGAGCGGTTCGGCCACCCGACACTCCGCCACGACCTGCGACCCCCGGGAGGGCTGGCTAGCATCTCCCACGATGGCCCTCCGAATGCCGCTGCACAGTCGGGCACCGGCGCCGCCACGTCATGGCGTCGCCCCCGGCCGACCGGGCCGAGCACTGACCGTCCGTGATCAGGCGGTCGTCAGGCAGCGATCCGCCCCGCCGTCCGCCGCGTTTCCACAGCAACTGTGAACCGCCCGGCCCGCTGACCCGTATCCCGCACCGGATCGTTGGGAGACTCGCCTTGGCCGCCGACCACACTCACCCCGCTCCGTCCGCCCCACCACGGGTGCGACGGATCCTCGTCGTGACTGTGGTACCCCTCTTCGTCGCCACAGTGCTGGCCGCGGTGCTGCTCTGGCCGCGCGGCGGGTCACCGCAGACCGATGGTGGTGCGGACGTGCCGCGCCACCCCGGCACCGTCACCCGGGTGGTGAGCGAGCCGTGCCCGCCGGTGCCGTCGGTTCCGGAGGGCACACCGAGGGTCGGCGACGGGCGGTGCGGCACTGTCGACGTCCGGGTCGACGACGGGCCGAACGCCGGCCAGCAGGTACGAACTCCGGTGCCCGACGGGCCCGGCGCACCCCGGGTCGAGGTCGGCGACGAGGTCGTCCTGGTCGAGCTGGCCGATCCGGTTGATCCCACCACCAGCAACTGGAACATCGCCGAGCACCAACGCGGCACCCCGATGGTGTGGCTGGCGGTGGTCTTCGCTGCCGCGATCGTCGCGTTCGGGCGGTGGCGAGGTCTGGCGGCGCTCGCCGGGCTGGCCGCCAGCTTCGCCATCCTGCTCACCTTCGTGCTGCCGGGCATCAGCGCGGGCAGGTCACCACTGCTGGTGGCGGTAGTCGGCGCGGCCCTGATCATGTTCGTGGTGCTCTATCTGACCCACGGGGTCACCGCACAGACCTCGGTCGCGGTGCTCGGCACCCTGGGCAGCCTGGTGCTGACCGGCGTGCTCGCCACCATCGCCACCGCCGCGACCCACCTCACCGGGTTCGGCAGCGAAGACGCCACCACCCTGTCGATGTTCCAGGGCGACGTGGACCTGCACGGTCTGCTGCTCGCCGGAATCATCATCGGCTCGCTCGGAGTGCTCGACGACGTGACTGTCACCCAGGCGGCCACCGTCACCGAGCTGGCGAACGCCAACCCCGGGCTGACCCGGTTGCAGCTGTACCGTGCCGCCACCCGGGTGGGCCGCGCGCACATCGCCTCCACTGTCAACACCATCGTGCTGGCGTACGCGGGCGCGTCACTGCCCCTGCTGCTCCTGCTCACCGCCGACGCGCGGCCGATCGGGCAGATCCTCACCAGTGAGTTCCTCGCGCAGGAGATCGTCCGCAGCGCTGTCGCCACCCTCGGTCTGATCGCCGCCGTGCCGCTGACCACCGGGCTGGCCGCTGTGGTGACCGCCGCCGGGCGCAGCGCTGCCGCAGCGTCCACCGACGCTCCCGCGCCCCGGCCCCAGCCGGACCGCAGCGAAGCACTGGCCGCACTCAGCTCACCGCGAACGGCCGGCTCCGACGAGCCGGACCGGACGCGGACCGCACCCCCATCCGAGGCCACCGACCGGTGGCCGGAGCCGAACAGGAGCACGGATACGACATGGTGACACTCCTCAGCGTGACCAGATCGGGCATCCACCCTGAGAACCACGTCACTGGTCACTCAACGCTATGGCGAAATGACGCTTTTGGTCGGCATCCAGGCGTAGCTCAGGCGGTCGACTCTCGGGTAACCTCGCTGCCGGTTACCGATGAAGGCGCGAAGCGGCGCCTGCGGTGCCACCGCCCAATCGCCAACCGGCGAGCCGGGGACCCAGGTGCCTGGGGTGAATCCGCGTCAGCGGTAGGGGCCACTTCCGCCCCGAACCCGTCAGCTAACCCGGTCGGCGGTCGACGGAAGGGAACATTGTGACGGCACCCCTACGCCGCTGGTTGACACCCGTGGTGGCCGTGATCGCCGCACTGACAGTGCTCGCCGGGCCGCTCCCGGCGCACGCCGCCCCGACGAACCCCACACCGTCCGGGCACGAGGAGGACGGCGAGCCCAAGCTGCTCAACGACGTCATCGAGCAGGCCAACCGCGACTACTCCGCCGCAAAGTCCAAGCTGGACAAATCCAAGAAGCGGCAGGGCGAGTTGGCGGCGGAGGTCAACCGCGCCAAGGCCGACCTGGACGCCTTGGCCCCGCAGGTCGGGCAGATCGCCGCCCAGGCGTACCGGACCGGCCGGATCGGCGCGGTCGCGATGCTGCTGGAGAGCGAGGCTCCCGACTCGTTCGTTCAACGCGCCGGGATGCTCGACGAGATGAACATGGTCAACGAGAAGAAGCTCTCCGAGGTCAACGAGGTGAAGGCCCGCGCCGAGCAGGCGAAGCTGGCCCTCGACACCGAGGTCCGGGAGCAGCAGAAGCAGACCGCCCTGATGGCGAAGCGCAAGAGCGAGGCCGACAGGGCGCTCTCCCTCGTCGGCGGCAAGGGCTTCACCGGCGGCCTGGTGGACGCCACCTCCAAGGTCGCGAAGATCGGCCCGGGTCGCACCGCCGACGGTGACTGGAAGCCCCAGTCGTGCAGCGAGAATGACCCCACCACGTCCGGCTGCATCACGCCGCGCACGCTGCACGCGTACAAGGAGGTCAAGGCGGCCGGCTTCAACCGGTTCGTCGGCTGCTACCGCCCCGGCGGGCCGTGGGAGCACCCCAAGGGGCGCGCCTGCGACTGGTCGCTGCAGAAGAGCGGGTTCTCCCCGTGGCACAACAACGACACCCGGACGTACGGCAACAACGTTGCCGCGTTCCTCATCCGTAACGCCGACCGGCTCGGCATCTACTACGTGATCTGGAACCGGCAGATCTGGTTCCCGGCCACCGGCTGGAGTTCGTACAGCGGGCCGTCGAACCACACCGACCACGTCCACATGTCGCTGCTCTGACCCGCACGATCCCCGTCGAGGGCCGTTCCGCGTGATGCGGAGCGGCCCTCGACGCGTCAGACGGTGGCAGGCGCGGCCGGGTCGGTCGAGGCCGCGGTCTCCAACGCCGCCAGGCCGGCCGGCACGGCGGCCACCGGGCGCACCGCGCCGGCAGCCAGCCGGTAGGACACACCCACCACCGCGCACCGCCCCTGCGCCACCGCGTCGGCCAGCACGGGCGACTGCCCGAGCAACGTCTCGACGGTCTGTGCGATGTGGATGTCGACGATGCCGTCGATGTCGTCCACGCCCTCGGCCGCGGCTCGGCGCAGGCTGGGCAGCACGGCGTCGACCACCGCGCCCAGATGGCCACTCGGCGCGGTGCCGGTCGAGGCAGACTCCCGGGCGGCCTGCACCGCACCGCAGGAGTCGTGGCCGAGCACCACCACCAGCGGGGTGCCGAGGACTGTCACCGCGTACTCGACGCTGCCGAGCACCTCGGGACCGGCGGTGTGCCCGGCGGTGCGAACCACGAACAGGTCGCCCAAACCCCGGTCGAAGATGATCTCGGCAGCCAGCCGCGAGTCGGAGCAGCCGACGATCACCGCGAACGGGTGTTGCCCGTCGGCCACGGCGGCCCGGTGCCCGGCATCCTGGTTGGGGTGGCGTGGGGCGCCATCGACGAAGCGCCGGTTGCCGGCGACCAGCTCGGCGTACGCCCGGGTCGGCTCGCTGAGCGCGGCGGCCCGGTCGGTGGTCCGCTGCGGACCCGGCTGACCGCCGGAGCTCCCGGTATGACTCATCCCGCACCTCGTCTCGACGCATCTGACCTGGTCAAACCGGCTCTCCGCCGGCCGGGCGGCGGGCGCTGGCTCGTGCTCCACCGTCACACGCACCGTAAGATGCGTCAAGGTATGCGTGATTTAGATTTCATACGTTGACTTCGGCCACCCCCTGGGCAACCTTCCCGGGGCGGGGCGGACCAGACTCTCGCGAGGGCAGACGGACATCCGGAAAGGCGGTCACACGATGGCGAGCACGGTGACGGACGACACCGGCGGCGGGCGGAACTGGACGTTCCTCACCAATCACGGGCACGTCCTGCTGGCCATCGCCCGCGATCCGACCGCCCGGCTGCGCGACGTCGCGGCCGAGGTCGGCGTGACCGAACGGGCCGCGCAGGCGATCGTCGCCGACCTGGAGGCGGGCGGGTACCTGCACCGCACCCGGGTCGGGCGACGCAACGAGTACACACTCAACCCGGCCGGCCGGTTCCGGCACCCCGCCGAGGCCGACCGGCAGGTCGGCGACCTGCTCGCGCTGTTCGCCGACGACTCCACAGCGAAGGCAGAGCCCCGGGCCTGACAGTGGTCACCGGGGGCCGCTGACCGATGGTCACGGCGGTAACCTTTGCGTGTGCGCGAATGCCCGCCGTTGAGCGCGACCCCGTCCCGCCGTGCCCTTCGGGGCGTCCTCAGTGGAACGCTGGCGGTCCTGCTCGGCGCCGGCCTGGTGGCACCCTCCCCCGCGACCGCCGCGCCGCCCCTCTGCGGTCCCACCGGCACCGACAGCCTGACCCAGCTGCCGTGGGCGCTCCGCCGGCTGGAGCCGTCCTCGGCGTGGCCCCTGTCCCGGGGCGCCGGGATCACGGTGGCCGTGATCGACTCCGGAGTCTCCGCCGCCCACCCGCTCCTCAAGGGGCAGGTGCTCGAAGGGCGCGACTTCAACGGCCTGCCGGCCCGACAGGGCCAGTGCGACGAGGCCGGGCACGGCACGCTGATCGCGGGCATCATCGCGGGCCGGGAGGGCACTGTCGTCCCCTTCAGCGGCATCGCCCCGGCCGCCCGCATCCTGCCGATCCGGGTTCTGCCGCAGCTCGGCGCGGTCAACAACCCGCAACTCCCGGCAGAGATCGCCGCAGCCATCGACTGGGCGGTCGCGCAGGGCGCCGACGTGATCAACCTGTCCCTGACCACAATTCCCCGCCCCGAACTGACGGCGGCCGTCGAGCGCGCCCTGGCCAAAGGGGTGGTGCTGGTCGCCGCCGCGGGCAACCGGTCGGAAGATTCGCAGAACCTGCCGGGTTACCCGGCCGCGTACCCCGGGGTGATAGCGGTCGGCGGGGTGGACGAGCAGGGCGGCCACGTCGGCACCTCGATCAGCGGCGACTACGTCGACATCGCCGCACCCGGGATGAACATCGTCGGGCCGGCACCCGGAAACAGCGGCTACCGCACCGTGCCGGAGGGCGGCACCAGCTACGCCGCCGCGTACGTCTCGGGAGTGGCCGCGCTGGTCCGGGCCGCCTACCCCAGTCTCGACCCGCAGCAGGTCGCGGATCGGCTGACACGCACAGCGGACAACCCACCCGAGGGCCAGAACGCCGACATCGGCCACGGGATGGTCAACCCGTACCGGGCGGTGTCGAGCCTGCTCGGCAGCCGGGCGAACCCTCCGGCCGGCGTGCTCCCGGCGCCCGCCGTGCGGGACGACCCGCTGAGCTGGCAGCGCCCCGCAGCGATCTGGGCGGCGGTCATCGGCGGGCTACTCGCCCTGCTGCTGCTGGTCGCGCGACCGATCATGACCCTTGGCCGCCGACGCGACTGGCGCCCCGGCCGACGCACCGACGCACCAACTGCCGGCTGAGCGGCGCACCGCAGCCGCAGCCAGGTGCCGACGCCTACGTCCGCCAACGGTTACGCCCGCCAACGCCAGACACAGAGCGGCTCCGGGCCGGGCGAACCGGACCGGAGCCGCTCGTGCGAATGCCTCAGCTCCACACCTTGGAGTTGCTCATCTCCGTGGTGAGGTAGTTCTCACGGGCGATGCCCACGGCACCACCGATCTCGTTCAGGATCCGGTTGATGTCCCGGACCGCCGCGTCCCACTTCGCCTGGTGCTGCTCGTAGGCAACCCGGTCCTCGCCGTCCCAGTGCAGCTTGGTCAGCATCGACCGCAGCGTGTCAAGCTTTTCCTCGAGAGTCTTCGAGATGGCCTGCATCTGCTGGTTGCTGCTCTCGAGGACCGCATAGTCAACTTTGATCGTCACGATTTCCTCCTCTGCCGGCTACGGATCACGGGTTGAGAGCAGAGTGGAACTTGTCCAGCATCTGCTGCTGCTCTTCGTCGTTGACCTGGTGCGTCGTACCCGACTTGTCGAGCAGGTCAGCGATGCTGTCCATCGCCGTCAGCAGTTTGACGGTGTCCTCGTTCCAGCGCGTCATCAGCGACTGGAAGCCCGTGGACGCCTGACCCTTCCACGCGATGGCCAGGTCGTCGACGACGTTCCACAGCTTCTTCAGCTCGCCGTCGACCTCGCTGCGCGTGGACCGCACGTCACTCGCGGCGGTATGCAGAGTCGCAGCTTCGACCTCGAACGCCATGCTTCACACCCTTCCGTCTGTTGTGGTGGCGGCTTCGCCGCATCCTCCCCCGCGGCAAGGCAGCAACACCCCACCGACGGACACTCCTGTGAAGACCGTAGCGGAACGGGTCCAGCCCTCGCAGCCCTGACCGGCGACGTTCGATGGATGGTGGTGAATCGGGCCGGAAAGGCCCACCACCCCTGCCGAACGAACGACAGCGCTCAGGCCGGCTCGGACCAGGCGGTCTGAATCAACTGCTGGCCATCGCGACGGCGCACCAGGGTGCCCCGACCGGGCGGTTGCGGGCTCGGCCGCAACGTGCCGAAGACCGCGCCCTCCTCCCGGTTGCCGGACATCAGCAGGCCCGGAGAGTCCAACTCGCGAAGCCGTTGCAACACCGGCTCGTAGAGCGCCCTGGACACACCACCGACGCGACGCGTGACGATCAGGTGCAGACCGATGTCGCGGGCCTGCGGCAACAACTCCTGGAGGGCGCTCAGCGGGTTGCTGCCACCCGATGCCACAAGGTCGTAGTCGTCCACCAGGATGTAAAGATCCGGACCCTTCCACCAGCTCCGATCACGCAGCTGGGCGGTGGTCACGTCCGGGCCGGGCAGTCGGTTGGACAGCGCGCTGCGGATCGATCCGAGCCCCTGGGCGAACGCCTGGTTCGACGGGGCGTAGTCAAGCAGGTGGTCACCCTCCACCGCCCCCAGCAGGCCACGCCGGTAGTCGGCGATCACCAGCCGGGCCTGCGCAGGCGTGTACCGCTCGGTGATCCCCCGGGCGATCAGGCGCAGCAGGTTGGTCTTGCCGCACTCCGCGTCACCGAAGACCGTCAGGTGCGGCTCGTTGGCCAGGTCCAGGTAGACCGGAGCGAGCGCCGACTCGTTGACGCCGATCGGGAGACCGGGCGTCGACCTGTCGATGATCCGGGCCAGCTCCGCCACCGGCATCCGGCGCGGCAGCAACCGCACCTTCGGCGCCGGGCGACCCGGCCAGTTCGCCGCCACGTGCCCGGCCAGGGACAGCGAGGCCTCGCTCAGATCGTCGATGTCGCGACGGCCGTCGATCCGCGAGATGGCGGTGAGGAAATGCAGCTTGTCCCGGGTCAGGCCACGACCGGGCGACTTCTCCGGCACGTTGTTCGCCGCCCGACGGTCGATCTCGGACTCCGACGCGTCACCGAGGCGCAGCTCCAGCTTGGTGCCGAGCAGATCCCGCATGTTGATCCGGATCTCCGCCCACCGGACGGCGGTGAGCACCACGTGCACACCGAAGCCGAGGCCCCGGTTGGCCAACGTGGTGATGATCTGCTCCAGCTCCTCGTACTCCTGGCGCAGGGTGTTCCACCCGTCCACCACAAGGAACACGTCGCCGAACGGGTCGTCGGCGAACTCACCGGCGGCACGGCGGCGGCGGTAACTCGCCACCGAGTCGATGCCGTGCTGAGCGAAACGACTCTCCCGGTCGTCCAGGACGGCGACCACCTCGGCCACCGTCCGGCGGACCGCCTCGACGTCGCGCCGACCCGCCACCCCGGCCAGGTGCGGCAACCGCTCCATGCTGCGCAGCGCGCCCCCGCCGAAGTCCAGGCAGAAGAACTGCACCTCCCGCGGCGTGTGCGTGAGCGCCAGCGAGGCGAGCAGCGTACGCAGCATCGTGCTCTTGCCGCTCAGCGACCGACCGACGATGACCACGTTGCCGCCGGCCCCGGCCAGCTCGACCATCATCGGGTCCCGGCGCTGCTCGTAGGGGCGGTCCACGACGCCGACCGGCACTGTCAGTCGCCCGCGCCCCGGCCAGGAGGCGGTGCACAGGCCGTAGGTGGGGTCGACAGCCAGCGGGCCGAGCAGCTCGCCGAGGCCCGGCGGGTCGGCCAGCGGCGGCAGCCACACCTGGTGGGCCGGGCGGCCCCGACCCTTGAGCTGGTCGATCAGCACGTCGAGCATCGCCACGGCCTTGCCGTCGGCAGGCTGCTCCGGCTCCGGGGCGGTGGCCACCGGCACCTGCGGGACCTGCACCGGAACGAAGTCGAGACCGTACGGCACGATCCGGCGCTGCACCAGCGCCTGCGAGGCGGATGCCTGCTGCCCCGGCGCCCGGTACGCCCCCGACACGTACGCGGCCCGGAACCGCAGCATGGTGCTGGTGTCCGTCTTCAGGTAGCCGTGGCCCGGCGCGTTCGGCAGCTCGTACGCGTCCGGTACGCCGAGCACGATCCGGCTCTCCACAGCGGAGAACGTCCGCAGACCGATCCGGTACGACAGGTGCGTGTCGAGGCCGCGCAGCTTGCCCTCTTCGAGGCGCTGGCTGGCCAGCAGCAGGTGCACGCCGAGGGACCGACCCAACCGGCCGATCATGACGAACAGGTCGATGAAGTCCGGTTTGGCTGCGAGCAGTTCGCTGAACTCGTCACAGATGATCAACAAGCTGGGCATCGGCGCCAGCGGCTCACCTGCCGAACGCGCCTTCTCGTACTCGAAGCGGGAGACGTAGTTGCCGGCCGCCCGCAGCAGCTCCTGCCGGCGCACCATCTCGCCGGCGAGCGCGTCGCGCATCCGGTCGACAAGCGGCAGCTCGTCGGCCAGGTTGGTGATCACCGCGCTGGTGTGCGGCAGCGCCTCCAGCGAGGCGAAGGTCGCGCCGCCCTTGAAGTCGACGAGGACGAAGTTCAGTTCCTCCGACGAGTGGGTCACCGCCAACGCGGCCACCACGGTACGCAGCAGTTCGCTCTTGCCGGAGCCTGTCGCACCGATCACCAGACCGTGCGGGCCCATGCCCTCGTGCGCCGACTCCTTGAAGTCGAGCTCGACCACGTTGCCGTCCGGGCCGACACCGAGCGGGATGCGCAGCCGGTCACGGTGCCCACGCGGGCGCCAGGTGTTCTGCACGTCCACCGCCGCGGCGTCACCGACACCGAGCAGGTCCGGCAGCTCCGTGCTGCGGGCCAACGGCTCGTCGCCGCCGGTCTGCTGCTGGGAGAGCCGGAAGGGTGCGATCTGTCGGGCCAGCCCCTCGGCGGCCTCCGCGCTGAGCCGGTCGGGCCGACCCAGCGTCGACGACGAACTGCCCCGGACCAGTTCGAGGGATCCACCGTCATTCACGTCGAGGCAGAGCAGCCAGCGGCCGGCGTCGCGCGGCACCGTCCCGGACAGGTCGATGACCGTGGCGCCGAGCAGCCCCGGGCCCACCAGCTGACAGGTCGGCGAGATCTCCCCGCCGTCGATCACCACCACCAGGTGCGGAGCGGTGGTCAGCGGCTTCGCCTCCGGCGCGAACCGAGGCCGCCCGGCCAGCTCGGCGGCGAGCGCGGCCTCGGCCTCGGCCAGACTGGCGAAGACCAGCCGGCGCGCGCCGGCCGCGTCCGTACGACCGCTGTGGTGGGCGTGTGGCAGCCACTTCACCCAACCCCAGGACGACTGCCGGTCAGGTGCGGCGACCACCGCGATCACCAGGTCGTCCGGTGCGTGGAAGGTGGCCAGCTGCCCCAGCGCCGCCCGGGTCAGGTCGAGCACCGGCTCGCGGTCGCCGCGCAGCACCACCCGGCTGAACGCGCGCACCGACAGCGCCGTCGGCAGCTCGGGCACCGTGGAGTGCGCCCGGACGAACCGGCGAAGCGCGATTGCGCTCATCGGCTCCAGGTCCTCCACCGGCTTCGTCTCCGGTGGGACGATCTCCACGGCGAGCCGCTGCGGCCCGAGGGCGATCCGGGTCTCGCCGAAGTCGTCCTCGGTGATCCGCCGCTCCCAGAGTCGCCGCGACGCGGCGATGGACCAGAGCGCGTCGGGCTCCGGGTGCCGCCAGGCCATCGCGGCCCGCTGCTGCTCGGCGGCACGCCGGGTGCGCTTGCGCATCTGCGCCAGGTAGCGCATGTAGTCGCGGCGATCGGCGTTCAGCTCGGCCTTGTCCTTGCCACCGCTGTTGGCCAGCGAGCCGATCGCCATGCCGAGCATCGAGACACCGAACAGACCACCGGCGACGTAGGTCATCATGCCGCCGCCCTTGCCGGCGTAGAGGAACGCCATGGCGCCGACCCCGCAGAACATCGGCAGGATCATGAGCAGCTGCCCCATCCCGCGGGGCGTCGGCTCGGGCAGCTCTGGAGGCGACTCCAGCAGCACCTCGCCGCGCGGCAGGGCCGGCCCCGGCTGACGCGGGAGCCGGCGGAACACCACAGTGCTCACGGCTGTCTCCTCCCCAGAAGCGGCCCTGATGACGTGCGGCCCGCGGAACACCGCCCGCGGGTGGGCATCGTACGTGCCGTCATCGTAGGTAATCTGCCGTGTGCGCGGTGGACCCGTACCGCAGCATTCCAGCCAGCCGATCACAGACGCACACCTGGAGGCCACTGTGGCGACGAAGACGGCGACCGGTGGTCTCAGCCGGATCACCATCGTGGCTCCGCGTACCCGGATGGATCTGGCGCTGCCGTCGGACGTGCCGATGGCCGACCTGCTGCCCACACTGCTGCGTTACGCCGGCGAGGACATGGCCGACGAGGGTGCGCGGCACGGCGGCTGGGCACTGTCCCGGTTGGGTGGTGCGCCCCTCGACGGTGGTCGTACCGCGGCGCAGCTCAGCGTCCGCGACGGTGAGGTGCTCTACTTCAACCCCCGGTCCGACGCCGCGCCGGAAATCGTCTTCGATGACGTGGTGGACGCGGTCGCCACAGCCACCAACCAGCGCCCCGGCGCCTGGCAGGTCGGCGCGACCCGCTCCTTCGCTGTGGTCTTCGCGGCGGCGGCGTTCGGCGCCGGCGCGCTGGCCGCCCTCTTCGCCGGTCCGCCGCACCTGCCCGGCGCGCTGGCCGCGCTGCTGGTCGCGGTGGCGCTGTTGGTGGGCGCGGCGGTGCTGTCCAGGGCCGCCGGTGACAGCGGCATCGGCGCGGTGCTGGCCCTCGTCGGCCTGGTGCACGCGGCCACCGGCGGTCTGCTGCTGCTCGCCGGCGATCAATCGTTGACCGACCTGGCCGGTCCGCATGTCCTGCTCGCGGCGACCGCGGCGGTGGTGGCCGGCGCGGTGGCAGTGCTGGCGGTCGGCGACCGGTACCCCCTCTTCTTCGCCGCGATCGGGGTCGCGGCCGCCACCGGTCTGGGCGCGGTGCTCTGCCTGGCCCTCAGCCTCGACGCGGCGGCCTCCGCCGCGGTGGTCGCGGCTGTCGCGTTCGGCGTGGTGCCGGCGCTGCCGATGATGGCCTACCGGCTGGCCCGGCTGCCGGTGCCGTCGATTCCGACCGGTCCGGAGGACCTGAAGACCGACAGCGAGTCGGTGGACGGCCGCCAGGTGCTCCAGCAGAGTGAGCGCGCCGACCAGTTCCTCACCGGTCTGCTGTGGACGGTGTCACTGCTGGTGCTGGGCGCGCAGATCGTGCTGGCCCTGGACGGACGCCTGCCCGCGGTGCTGCTGTGTCTGGTGCTGGCACTGCTGGCGCTGCTGCGGGCCCGCCCCCTCCTGGGCCGGGCCCAGCGCACCCCGGTGCTGCTGACCGGCACCGTGGGTCTGGGCCTGGCCGCCGCGACCACCTTCGCCGGTGGGTCGCTGCCGGTCCGGCTCGGCCTGATCCTGGGCGGGCTGGTGCTCGCCGCGGTGATCAGCCTGATCTACGGTCTGACAGTCGCCGGCAAGCGCATCTCGCCGGTCTGGGGCCGCCTGCTCGACATCGCCGAGATCCTGCTCATCATCGCGCTGGTGCCGCTCGCCTTCTGGGTCTGCGGCCTCTACGGCTGGATCGTCAACCTCCGACCCTGACCAGCACCGGTCAGCGCGACCGCAGACCGGTGGAGACGCCCAGCGCCGACGCGACCGGAGCGGTGGCGTAGACGCCCGGGGCGTGCTGACCGTCCATCGGCCGGGTGGACGCACCCACCCGGCCGGCGACCTCACGAACCACCTTGACCAGGGCCTCGACGTGGTTGTCCATCGCCGCGACCCGCAACAGCGGTGCCGCCACCCGACCGTCTGACGAGACGGTCACGGCCACCGTGTGCGACGGCGCCGAGGTCGCGGTGATCGCGTCCACGAGCGGACCGAGCGGCGCGTCGAAGCGGCCCCGCAGCGCCATGCAGCGGTGCGTCCAGCCGCCGCCGCGCAACCCACGCCAACTCTCCGCCGGCGCCTCGGGCACCAGGTCCAGACCGGCGGCCGAGACGATGGCCGCGCGCAGCTCCTCCCTGCCCAGCGGGCGATGTGCCAGCCCCGCCGAGGTCAGCGCCTTGCCGAGCCTGCCGATCCCGGCCGCCACCGTCCGGTGCACGCCGGTCAGCCCACCGCCGCGGCTCACCGCCTCGACCCGGGCGTCCCGGACGGTGAGCCGCACCGCCACCCACACGGTCCGGTGGGCAGCCGGCGGCGCACCGGGTGCCGGGTACCAGACCAACGTGTGCGCGACGACCTGGGCCCGGGAGACCGGGGCGCTGAAGTCGGTGAGCACCCGCAGCGCGCGGTCCACCGCGGCGGCGTCGACGGAGCCGACCGCCGCACCGGTCGCGGACTGCAGGGCGACGGCCGCGAACCAGCCCTGGTCGTCACGCCCGATGCCGAGCCGGGTGCCTCGGTCGGTCAGCTCGATGACGCTCAGCTCAGGAGCGAGCGCAGCCAACCTCGGGTCGGTCGCGGTGCCGCCGGCCAGCGCGGCCGACGCCCGCTCACCGCGTCGCCGCAACCGCCGGCGCAGCAGCAGGTCCTCGAACCACCAGCGGCCACCCCGACGGGCGAAGGCCGCCAGGACGACCAGCAGCGCCGCGGCGCCCGCCGCGGCGAGCACCCAGCTCGGCCCGGCCGTGGCGGCCCAGACGCCGACCACGCACAACTCCAGTACGACGAGCTGCCCGACGAGCACGGGGCCGACCCGCCCACGGCCGGGCCGCTCAGCCGGGGGCACCGGCCGGCTCGGAACGTCGACAGGGTCCGTGACCGCTCGGGCGGGTGGCGCCTGAACCTGCGTCATCGCTGACTGTCCCTCCTGCACGGTACGACCCTGCGCCGGTCGGTCCGGTGCCGGCCACGAGCGGTGGTCCCAAGGAACCACCGTCGGCCCCTTATCGTAGGGAAGCCCGCGACGGCACCCCGACCCTGATCGTCGCGGATCCACCCCGCCGGAGGTAAGTCATGCGGACCCGCCGCGATCAGGTGCAGGCGTACCGCTTCGTCACCCGCCGCATCGTCTCCGCCTTGCTGTCGGGCGATCCGGAGACCACCAACCTGCCGATGCGACGGCTCGGCATGGCCGTCTTCGGCAGTGTCCTCACCGCGGCCATCGTGCTCGGCGGGGTGGGCGCCTACGGCCAGTTGACCGGTGGCACGGCGCCGCTGGACGACCAGACCCTTGTCATCGAAAGGGAGACCGGCGCGACGTACGTGTTCATCGGGGGCAAGCTGCACCCGACGCTGAACTACACCTCGGCCCGCCTCATCGTGAACGACGCGAGTGCCCAGGTGCGGACGATGTCCCAGGCGTCGCTGCGGGACCGGCCCCGCGGCGTCACCGTCGGCATCGTCGGGGCGCCGGACGCCCTGCCGGACCGCAAGTCGCTGACCGGGCTGCCCTGGTCGGTCTGCGACGTGCCCGACCCGGTCGACCGGCAGCGGTCCAGCACCCGACTGGTGATCGACCGGGCGCTGCCCGGCGGCACGCCGCTGGGTGACCGGGCGGTGCTGGTCTCGGTGAACGACCAGCGATACCTGGTCACCAACAACACCCGACTCCAGCTACTCGATCCGTCCCGCACGATCACGGCGCTGCGGATGGCCGGCACCGAGCGACTCCAGGTCGGGCAGCAACTGCTCAACGCCGTACCGGCCGGGCCACCGCTGCGCCGGCCGTCGCTGCCCGGTGAGGGCGAGCCCAGCAGTCGCACGGTGGCCGGGCAGTCGCACGACGTCGGTTCGGTGTTCAAGGCCGCCGGGCGGCACTACGTGCTGACCCGGGACGCTCTCGTCTCGATCAGTGAGATCACCGCTCTGCTGCTCGTCAGCAACGGCGGTCGGATCACCGACATCACCCCGAACCAGGCCAGCGAGGCGTTCGAGGAACGGCGGATCGAGGAGGACGGGGTGCCCCCGACGATGCCCGCCCTCTACCCGGCCCAGCCCGGTCAGACCACGCTGTGCGCGACGTACCGCAAGGGCAGCGCGGGCGGCCCGCCGACCACCACCCTGGAGGTCTTCGACCGGGTGCCGAGCGAGTTGACCGACAGCGATCCGGGCCTGGTGCCGGTGCGCCAGACCAGGCGCGACGCCGTACGCACCGCTGAGGCGGTGCTGCTGCCCGGCGGCAAGGGTGTCATCGCGCAGGCCTCGCCGGGCGCCGGGACCAGCGGGTCCGGTGCCGCCGGGTCGACGATCTACCTGATCAGCCCGCAGGGCATCCGGTATCCGCTCGGCTCGGCGGCGACACTGGACGTGCTCGGTTACGGCGGGATCACCCCGCTGGCGGTGCCCGGCTCCCTGCTCGCGCTGATCCCGACCGGGCCGACGCTGGACCGCGAGGACGCGTTCGCCGTCTTCGCCGCCGACGGGCCGGCACCGAGCGCACCGCCGTCGGCCGCGCCGAAGTCGGGCTCACCATCAGCGGCGCCGCCCTCGGGCACGCCGTCCGCGGCGTCACCGTCGGGGTCGTCCTCCGCTGCGCCACCGTCGGGGTCGACGTCGTCGAGTCCGGCCGGTGGCACGCCGTCGAGCGGCGGGACCGGCGGGGGGTCCACGGAATCGATCGGCACCGACGGCTGAGCAGCTTCGACGGGTCGCCCGGAGTCGCACTGGTGGACTAACCTGGATGTCGCTGACGGTTGTCAACCAGAACGACGGGGATGTTGCCATGGCCGGGCGTACGGAAGTCGACCTGTTGTCCCTTGAGGACTTCCACGAGCACCTGGCCTCGCGGTTGAGCCAGGCCGAGTCGGTGCTGCGCAAGCTCAACACCGAGATGCAGTGCCGTCCTCCGGCGCTGGGCTCGTTCTTCGACGCCACCGACAAGGCGCGTCGCTACAGCGAGGTCCACCAGTCCTATGTCGACCAGGCCGAGCGCATCAGGCAGGCGGTGCTGGCGGCGCAGCAGGCGACCAGCACGATCCTGAACAACTACCGCACCGCCGAGGCGCGCAACGCGGCCAACGCCGACGATGTCACCGCCGCGCTGACCCCTGTCGACCGGGCGTTTCAGGCGAAGGAGGACGGGCGTGTCTGAATACACCCAGCGCTACCAGGGCAACAGCCACCAGCAGCTGTACGACGGCCTGATGGCGGGCAAGCCGGAGCAGATCGAGGGCGTGGCCACCCAGTGGGCCGAGGTCAAGGGCATCCTCGACGGCCTCGGCCGGGATCTGGGCGGCGACCTCGACAAGCTCAGCAACACGTGGACGGGGTCGGCGGGTCGGGAGTTCCATCGGCGACTCAGCCTGATCGTCGCCCACACCGACGCGTTGGGCGAAGGGATGGCCGGCATCAAGCAGGGGTTGACCATGATGGCCGACCATCTGCGCGACGCCCACAAGCAGGCCGAGAGCCCTGAGGAGACCGACGACAACGACAAGGCGATCGGCGGCGCGATCAAAGGTGGCGCGGTCTTCGGTCTGACCGGTCTGATCGTCGGGGGCATCGCGGGGCACCAGCAGGACAAGGCAGAGCAGGAGAAGGCCCACCAGCGGATGGTGAACCTGGTGGCCGGCCTGGCCAACAGTTACGAGATCTCGGCCTACGACCGGGTGGTCGAACCACCCCCGCCCGACCCGGATACTCCGAGCACCGCCCGCAAGGATCCGACGACGTCACAGAGCGTCTCGGCCATCGCCAGGGTGACCGGTGGCCCCACCACCGGCGCGGACTCCGGGCACACCGGCGACGCGACCATCTCGACGCCCGACCGGGTTGCCCAACTGCCTGGCGACGGTTCGACGCCGGGCGATGTCGGCTCGGGCACCGGCGGCAGCCCTGCTGTCGGTGCCGCGCCGATCGGTGCTGGCAATGACTTCGCTGACCGCGGCACCTCCCTCGCCGGCGCCGACCCTCTGGTCGGCGGCGCGCTGCTCGGCGGTGGTGCCGCCGGGCTGGCCGGGCTGTCCGGGCCGGTCGGCGCGCCCACTGCGGCGAGCACCGGTCCCGGCCTGCTCTACGGAGCACCGGGCGGGTCACCGGCCGGCGGGGTGTTGCGCAGCGGCGCGCTGGCCGGCTCGGGCAACGCACCCCCCGCCTCGGCTCGACCGACCGGCGGTGGTGCGGCTCCGGCGGAGACCCGCGCCGCCAACGGGGTCGGGCGCAGCATCGACGGCCAGCGTGGTGGGAGCGGCGGACGCCCGGCCATGACCGGTGGCAACGCCCGACCGGGGTCCGGCGGCGGCCGGCCCGGTGTGCTCGGCGGGCAGGGTCGCGCGCAGGATGACGACTCCGACGAGCGGCTGACCTGGTTGACCGAGGACGAGATGGTGTGGCAGGGCGACGAGAAGGCCGCACCGCCGGTGCTCGGCACCGGCGACTGACCACGGCCCGCCGCCGGCACGCCCGCACCACCGGCGGTGCCGCCCCGACGTTGCACGGCGCCCCCGATCGGACCCGATCCGGTCGGGGGCACTGCCGTTCCGGGCCTCTACCGCCGGCGTCCACAGTGCGCATGGTGGTGGCGGTCACGCCCGCGCGGTCCGTCGCCGTGCTGCGGTAGGCCGGGACGGGCGATAGGTTGGTCGGGTGTCGTCCGCAGCGTCTGTCCGCCCAGCCAGGTGGGCTGCGCTGCGGTCACTGCGGGAACTGACCCGCCTGGCGGTCACCGCGCTGGTGCTCGCGGTCGGCCTCGGTGCCGCTCTCGCCGCGACGCCACCGCCCGCCCCCACGCAGCTGCGGCCCAGTGCCGTGAGCAGCCGGGTGGCAGATGTCCGCCCCGACACCGGCCCGGCCAACCAGCGGGCCGCACAGCCCGCCGAAGCCCCGCCGGCCGGCACGCTCGACACCGCCACGGCGACCGTTCCGGTCGCGGCAGGCCCGGTGCACGTCCCGGCCATCGATCCCGGCCGTGGCTCTCCTGCACGACGCGGCCCGCCCGCCCGCTGAACCAGGCCCGGCGATCCCCGGGGCCCGATCCCGGCTGATCCTCCCGCACGGCACCTGACTTCGCCGTCGACGGGACCATCCCGCCACCGGGCCGACCGGTGCTGCCGCGCCTTCCTGCCGCCCGTCGATACCCGCCTTCGACCGCGAGGTGCTGAACATGCAAACCATCCTCTCCGCCGTCCTGCCAGACCTCTCCCGGGCCGCCGTCATCTGGCTGAGCCTGCTCGGGGTGGTGGCCGTCGCTGTCTCCGCTCTGCTGCTGCGGCCCGGCCGGCTCCGCTTCGACCCGGGCTCCCGGATCCGCCGCGCCGCCATGCCGAGCCAACTTGAGCAGGCGCAGGAGGAGCGGGAGCAGAGCCGCTACGCGCAGGAGGTCGCGGTGGCCGCGGAGCGGGCGACCACCACCGTGCGGCGCCGCCGGGCGGAGTGGGTGGCCGCGCAGGAGGCGGTCGAGGCGGCCTGGCTGGCGTACGAGGCGGCCGAGGCTGGCGTACGGCGGCTCGACGCGGCGGCCGCGATGCCGCTGCCGCACACCGCACGGACCCCCGCCGAGTACGCGGACCGCGAGCGCTACCTGCACCGGGCGGCGCTGGATGCGTACTGGCGGCGGGAGCTGTCGGTGGAGCAGCTCAGCGACGTCTTCGCGCACCGCGACGGGTGGGACCCGCGACTGCACCCCGTCGAGCAGGAGCTGGTGCTCCAGCGGGCGATCCGGGACAACCTGGCGGCCCGGCACGCCGCAGCCCGCGAGCGGGAGCAGGCCGCGTGGCGGGCGGCGGAGTTGGCGGTGGCCGCGGCTCGCAGTCTGCGCGAGGAGGCGCACGCCGCGACCGGACGACGGGTCGCCGAGTCGGCGTCGGTGCTGCCGCTGAGCGAGGTTGCCCGACCGGTGGGCGCGCAGACCCGGGAGAACGTCGAGCAGACCCGGGAGAACAAGGTGACCGCGCGCGGCCGTGCGACGGTGCCCGCGTTCTGAGCCGCGCAGGCTCGGGTGGGTTAGCGTGACGGCATGTCCCGACAGGCGTGGGTCCTCGTGGTGGTCGCCAGCATCCTGGCGCTCGCCACACTGGTCGGTGCCGTGGTGCTGGCGGTGCGCGTGGTGCGCACCCGGCGGATGCTGACCGGGCTGGGCGCGGGCGGCAAGGTCGCCTTCTACGGGGCGCTGATCTACACGATCTTCCCGGTCGACGTTCTGCCGGACCCGATCTACCTGGATGACATGGGGGTCCTGGCCGCCGCGCTGATCTACCTGACCCGGCTGGTGCACCAACGTCGGGCGGCGGGTCGCCAGCTACCGGGTCAGCCGGACGCTCCGCCGGATCGGGGCCAGGTGCGCCGCCGCGTGCCATGATCGGGGTCGGTTTGGTGGACAGGGGACGGGCATGGCGGGCGATCATCGGTTGGACGTGCACGATGAGCGGGTTGTCGCCTTCTGCGCCGAACGGCACCTGGCGACGCTGACCACCCTGCGGGCGGACGGCACCCCGCACGTCGTACCGGTCGGGGTGACTCTCGACCCGGCCGCCGGCCTGGCCCGGGTCATCACCTCCGGCGCCTCCAGCAAGGCCCGTCAGGTGGCGGCTGCGGGCGCGGCGGGCGCGGCGGTTGCCGTGTGCCATGTGGATGGCCGCCGCTGGTTGACCATCGAGGGCCGCGCGGTGCTGCGGTCGGATCCGGCCGCCGTGGCGGAGGCGGAGCGGCGGTACGCCGAGCGGTATCGGACGCCGCGTCCGAATCCGGAGCGGGTGGTCATCGAGATCACCGTGACCAGGCTGTTGGGCAGCCTCTGAGCTGACCGTGTGTCCCCGATGACCGGTTCGGGTCGGGCAGGGACGCCGCGCGACCCCGGGGCCCGCAGCCGGCGGAATTCTCCGTGGAGCAGAGCCGTTACGCCCTCGGTACGGCCAGGGCCGAGACCACAGATGGTCGGCCCCCGTGTTGCGCCGAGCGCCATTCCCGGTGCTGCCGCCCTCCGCTGGCCGGAGGCGCCAACCCCCGAACGGAGACTCGACAATGAACCCGATCGTCCAGAAGAGCGGTCTGTCCGTCGTCGGCCTGCTGGTCGCCGGGGGCTGCGCTCTCGGCCCGGCCGTGGCCGCGCAGGCCGCCCCGGCTCAGGCCGCCCCGGCCTCCTCGAGCCAGAGCGACAGGCACGCCGAGCGGATCCTCGGCGTCGACTACCAGGCCCAGCCGAACTTCTACTACTGCGGCCCGGCCGCGACCCGGATCGCTTTGTCGGCCCAGGGCAAGGCGCTGTCCCAGGACGAGGTGGCCCGGCTGCTCGGCACCACCGAGGCGGGTACCCCCTCGGCCCTGGACACCACCCGCGTGCTGAACGAGCTGACCGGTGGCAAGTACCGGACCACCGAGATCCGTGATTCGGTGGCCCGCCCCGACCAGGTCGAGCAGCTGCGCCGTGACGTGCTGGCCGCTGTGGACGCCGGCCGCCCGGTGGTGGCGAACATCAAGGGCACGACGGTGGACACCGACGGCAACCCGCACTCGTACGAGGGTGGCCACTACCTGACCCTCGTCGGCTACCGCGACGGTGGTGACATGATCCGGGTCGCCGACCCGGCCGACCCGGCGTTGGGCGAGTACTGGATGAGCCTGCCGAAGGTCGCCAACTGGATCGCCGAGCGCGGCTACTCCTCCTGATCAGGACGGTTCACCGGGCCGGCCTCTCCCGTGCGGGGAGGCCGGCCCGACCGTCGTTACGGGCCCGGGCGGCGAGGTGTGCGCGTCGACGGGCTCGGGCGGCCCGCGTCGGTCGGGTCCGGTGCAGTTGTCGGCGGACCGGCGGGTGGATCTCCGCCTCACCTGCTCCGGTCGCCCGGCGCACGATCCGGTTGGCGTCCTCGGGTTCGGAACCGGCGGCCCGGAGCAGGTCACTGGCCGCGGTACGAAGTCCGGTGACGAGGGATTCCCCGAACGACTTCACGCCGGTCGAGGAGGCCCGCCCGGCCAATTCGGCGCACTCCTCGACCAACCGGCGGGTGCGTCGGGGGTCGTCGCCGACCTTGCACTCCACCCGCATCTCCGCCACCGCCTGACCCAACCGGCCCATCGCATCCGGCAACTCCGGCGGAATCGGCTCGTCGTACTGCAACGCGGTGGCCGACCAACGCGCCATGGCGCGGCTGTCCAGCAGCAGCCGCTCCAGGTGACCCGCGCTGCGGGCGTAACTGTGGTACTGCTGCCGGCGGTGCCAGCGCACCGGGGCGATCGTCACCACCTCCTCGGCGCCGCTGAGGGCGTCGTGCAACCGGCTCAGGTCGTCGTCGGTGCCGCGGAGCCGTTCCAGGACGCCCATGGTCCCGGCGCTGTCGCGCTCGCGCAGCGCCCGCGCCAACTCGGCGAGTTGCTCGCAGAGGATCGTGAAGATCGGTGCCGCGGCGCGGTCCAGCACCCGCATCGGGTTGATCGGCAACAACAGGGCGACCACCACCAGGCCGACCGCCCCACCGACGAGCGCGTCGAAGATGCGGGGCACCTCCAGGCCACGCTCCATCGGGGCCAGCGTGGCGATCAGCACTGCGGTACCGCCGGCTTGGCCGACCAGCGGACCGCCCTTCCCCGCCACCAGCAACGCGGCGGCGATTGCCAGCGCCACCACCACGCCGGTCTGCCACGGGCCCGAGCCGAGCAGGAATCGCAGCGTGTCCCCGATGATGATGCCCAGGGCCACGCCGCCCAACAGCTCGAAGGTCCGGCGGGCCCGCTGCCCGATGGCGGTGGCGATCGTACCGACGGCGGCGGCGGGAGCGAAGACGTGCGATCCCTGGCCGAGCAGATTCTTGGCGAGCAGGGCGGCGATGGCCGCGGCCAGCCCGGCCTGGATGGAGATCACCAGGGTGACCTCCCACTGCCGGGCCCTGATCCGGCCGGCCTGCCCGCCACGGTGCCGCACCCGCCGGACCGTCCGCTCGGCGGTCTCGTCGAAGCGCGACTGATCGCGGTCGGCGGTGGGGCGATCGTCGGCCATGGCGGCGGTTACCCCGGCGGTGGCAGGGCAATCGTGGCGGCCGGGCACCACCGCCACCGGGAGCACCACCGGCACCGTCGGACGCATCGTCAACCGTAGGTTTGTGCAGCCCCGTGGGGGTACCAGAGCCACACACCTCCCACCGATCCGCAACCGGTAAGGGGCCGTGACATGACCAGTCCACCGACCACCGACGACCACGATGCCGTCGACATCCTGGTCTCCGATCATCGTGAGATCGAGGCAGTCCTCGTCGAGTTGGCGACCCGGCAGGGCACCCCCGAGCACCGCAGGCGCCTCGCCGACGTGGTGATCGCCGAACTCGTCCGCCACTCGGTGGCCGAGGAGGCGTACGTGTATCCGATCGCCCGGAAGGTACTGCCCGACGGCAACGAGATCGCCGACCGGGAGATCGCGGAGCACGCCGACGCCGAGCGGACCATGAAGGAGTTGGAGTCAGTCGACCCGTCCGACCCCCGCTTCGACGAGTTGCTCGCCCAACTGACCGGCACCGTCCGACAGCACGTGGCGGAAGAGGAGAAGGAGCTCTTTCCCCGGCTGCGCGCGGCGACGGCACGGGAGGAGCTGGTCGAGATCGCCGCCCGGGTGACGGTGATCAAGGAAATCGGGCCGACCCGGCCACATCCCGGGAGCCCGGTACACCCGCCGGCGAACAAGCTGCTCGCCCCCGGCATCGGTCTGGTCGACCGGTTGCGCGACGCGTTGAGCGGCCGGCCCACCTCAATGGACGAGCTACGCGACAACCACTGACCCGCGCAGCATCGGCCTCCCGGGTCGTCGACGGCTCGACGGCCCGGGAGGAGCGCGTCGGGTCAGCGGACCTGGTCGCCCTCACCGGTGCGCGCCTGGGCCTGGTCCACGCCCTTGTCGATCTGATCGCCGTACTTGCCGCCGGTGCGCTTGTCGGCCATGTCGCCGGCCTTCTCCGCACCCTGGTCGACCTGCTTGTCATGCTTGTCCGCGAAGTCCTTGGCCTTGTCCATGAAGTCACCCACCGCGTTCCTCCTCAGTCCGGTCCGTCCCCTTCGCGTTCCCTCGGCCGGACCACGCAAACGCCGCCGCTGTGGACGTGATCCGCGAACTCCCGCCCACGTCACTCGGCCCGACGTACGATCCGCGCGGGCACCGGCCAGCGAATCGGGTGTCGGGGCACGACCGACCGGGTACCGACCTCGTCGACATCGAGGAGGACCGACATGGCCGCAGAGGAATCCGGACCGACAGGTGGCCCCGGGCCGCGCCAGACCTGGGCGGCGCTGCCGTGGCTGGTCCGGACCGCGGTGTTGTGGAGCGCCTGCCTGGTGGTGATCGCCGCAGGGCTCTACCTGCTCGGCCGGATCGCCGTCCTGTTGGCGCCGCTGGCCATCGCGCTGGCCGCCACCATCTTCCTCACCGCGCTGCTCGATCCGGTCCTGCTGCTGCTGCGCCGGTTGCGCCTGCCGGCGGCGCTGGCGGCGCTCTGCACCGTGCTGCTGTTGCTGGGCATCCTGGTCGGTGTCGGCGCCCTGGTATGGAACCTGACCGCCAGCCAGTTCGATCAGCTCAGCCAGGAGTTGACGCAGGGGGTCGAACGGAGCCGCGACTTCGTGACGTCCACCCTGCCGGTCAGCGAGGCACAGCTGGACCGGCTGGTCGACCAGGCCCGCGAGGGGCTCAGTGGCAGCTCTCCGGACCCGGTGGCCGGCGCCCGGACCGCCACCGAGGTGTTCGGCTCCGCGCTGCTGGCTCTGGTGCTGCTCTTCTTCCTGCTCAAGGACGGCCGGTCCATGTGGCACTGGGTGCTGTCCCGGGTGTCCGGCCCGAACCAACCAGTGCTGGCCGAGGCCGGCCGGGCCGGTTGGCAGACGTTGGGCGCGTACAGCCGGGGCACCATGTTCATCGCCGCGATCGACGCGCTGGGCATCGGGCTGGCTCTGGTGGTGCTGCGGGTGCCACTCGCCCTGCCGTTGGCGTTGATCACGTTCCTCGGCGGGTTCGTGCCGATCATCGGGGCGACGGTGGCCGGCGCGGTGGCGGTGCTTGTGGCGCTGGCCGCGAACGGTCCCACCACAGCGCTGCTCACCCTCGCGGCGGTGATCGCCGTGCAGCAGATCGAGGGCAACCTGCTGGAGCCCTTGGTCATGAAACGGCAGGTCCGACTGCATCCGGCGGTGATCCTGGTGGCGGTCACCGCGGGCACGCTGATCGCGGGCATCGCTGGCGCCTTCGTCAGCGTCCCGATCACCGCCGTCCTCTGGCGGATGATCGACACCGTGCAACAGCGCCGCTCGGCCTCGGCTCTCCTGCCCTCGGACTGATCACCGCCGACCGAGGTGCGTGGTGAACCAGGTGGCAGCCTGATCGGCGACCTGCTCCAGGGTGCCGGGTTCCTCGAAGAGATGGGTGGCGCCGGGGATCACCCGCAGCTCGCCGACCTCGCCCAACTCGGCCAGCGCCCGCTCGTTGAGCGTGATCACCTCTTCGTCCAGTCCGCCGACCAAGAGCAACGTCGGGGTACGCACCTGGGCCAGCGCGTCTTCGGCCAGGTCCGGCCGACCACCCCGGCTGACCACAGCGGCCACCCGATCGGCGCGGGACGACGCCGCTACCAGGGCGGCGGCAGCACCAGTGCTGGCCCCGAACAGACCGATCGGCACATCGCCGGCAGGACGCTCGACGGCCAGCCAGTCGACGATCCCGGCCAGCCGGCTGGCGAGCAGCCCGATGTCGAAGCGCAGTTCGGCTGTTCGGGCGTCCACCTCGTCCTCGGCCGGGGTGAGCAGGTCCGCCAGCACCGTGCCGAGCCCACTGCCGTTCAGCGTCCGGGCCACCGCCACGTTGCGCGGGCTGTGCCGGGAACTGCCGCTGCCGTGCGCGAACAGCACCACGCCGACCGGCTGGGCGGGCAGCGTCAGGTCGGCGGGGAGTTGGGCGTCCCCGATCGGAATGGTCACGCTGCGCTGCTCGTCCATGCCCCACCTCCGCGTACTCGCCGGTGGTCCGGGTACCCCGCCCGCCGCCGGGCACGCACGCCGCGACGGTGTCACCCCGGGCCGTGGGCCCGCCGCCGGGCCGCGTTTGCCCGCTGGGGCGCCGGGTACGCGACGAGCGACCGCAGACCGTGTCGGCGCAACCGCGCCCCGACGGATCGCGAGGATCGCCATGGCCAAGCAGCAGATTTCCCGGCAGCAGCAGCTGACCGAGCGAGCCCAGCGTGAACAGGACGCCGCGCGCAACCAGGACGTCGGGGACCAGGATTTCGGAGACCAGGCCGCTTCGGCCCGGCTGCCCGACGACCCGAAGGCGGCGGCGCCCCGCGACGCCATCGGACGTCCGTCGACCGGCGAACCGGTCTGACCAACCTGGGCCGGCGAGCCGGTCCGACAAACAGCGCGGGCGGGCGGGGCGGGAGGACTCCCACCCCGCCCGTCACTGTTCGCGTTCGGGCAACCGCAGCAGCGGAGACCGGCCCGGTGGCTGCTCGGGCGGCGGGCCGGACGGGTCGGCCGGCGGCACCGGCACCGTCACCGGCTCGTCGCAGGTCACCCGCAGCATCTGGTCGTGGTGGCGCAGCTCCACCACGTCGTCCGGGCCGCCGTGCCGCAGCGAGTACGTCGTCTGGTGCGGCCGGACGTCCACCCGCAGCGCCAAGCCCCGCCACTGGAGTGAGAACTCCAACCGGCTGAGTCGGCTGGAGAGCCGGGGGGCGAAGGACAGCTCGCCGTCGTGGTCCCGTAGACCGCCCAACCCGCTGACCAGGGCGAGCCACGCGCCGGCCAACGACGCCATGTGCACGCCGTCGCGAGTGTTCTCGTTGAGGTCGTGCAGGTCCATCAGCGCGGCCTCGCGCAGGTAGGTGTGCGCGAGCTCGGGGTGGCCCACCTCGGCGGCGAGCACCGACTGGGTGCAGGCCGACAACGACGAGTCGCGTACGGTGCGACGCTCGTAGTAGAGGAAGTTGCGCACCTTCTCCTCGGGGGTGAAGGCATCCCCCCGCCAGTGCATGGCGAGGACCAGGTCGGCCTGCTTCACCACCTGCTTGCGGTACAGCTCGAAGTACGGGTAGTGCAGCAGCAACGGGTACTTCTCCGCCGGGGTGTGCGTGAAGTCCCATTCCTGGAGTCGGGTGAAGCCCTCCACCTGCTGATGGACCTCAAGCTCCTCGTCGTACGGGATGTGCATGGAGGTGGCGGCGTCCCGCCAGCTCGCGGCCTCCTCGTCGGTGACGCCGAGGTGGAACGCCTCGTCCCGGTGGCGCATGACCACGTCGGCGGCGGCGAGCAGGTTCCGCTGCGCCATCAGGTTGGTGTAGACGTTGTCGTTCTTCACGGCTGTGTACTCGTCCGGGCCGGTGACGCCATCGATGTGGAACAGCCCGTGCCGGTCGTGGTGACCGATCGAGCGCCACAGCCGGGCGGTCTCCACCAGCAGCTCCAGCCCGATGTCCCGTTCCAACTGGGTGTCCCCGGTGACCATCACGTAGCGGCGCACGGCGTCGGCGATGTCGGCGGCGATGTGGAAGGCTGCCGTCCCGGCCGGCCAGTACCCGGATGATTCCGGGCCGCCGATGGTGCGCCAGGGGAAGGCGGCGCCCCGGAGGTTGAGCGTCTCGGCGCGTTCCCGCGCCGAATCCAGAGTGCTGTGTCGCCACTGCAACGCGCTGCGCACCGCGCTCGGCTGGGTGTAGGTGAGCACCGGCAGGACGAACATCTCGGTGTCCCAGAAGGCGTGACCGTCGTAACCGGGGCCGGTCAGCCCCTTCGCCGAGATCGGCCGCTGCTCGGCCCGCGCGCCGGCCTGCAACACGTGGAAGAGACCGAACCGGACCGCCTGCTGCACCTCCGGGTCGCCTTCGACCAGCACGTCGGAGGCGTCCCAGAACGCGTCGAGGTAGTTGCGCTGCTCCCGGTGCAGCCCGTCCCACCCGTCCAGCCGGGCACCGGCCAGTGCCGCGCCGACCTGGTCGCGCAGCGCCGGCAGGGACCGTCGACTCGACCAGCTGTACGTCAGATACTTGATCACCCGCAGCTTCTCGCCGGGCTGGAGCACGCAGGCGATTGTGGTACGCACCCAGTCCTGGTAGCCCTCGGACTCGATCGTGGTGTGGTCCGGGCCGTGCACCTCGTGCTCCATGGCGGCGGCGACCCGCAGACCGGAGACCTTGGTGCGGTGGATCAGCTGGCCGCCGTCGGGGGTGGTCAGCTCTTCCTCGGCCTGGAGCGGCGACTCCAGCACCGCCGCGACCCGGGGGTCCTTGCTCTGCGCGGGCAGCGACTCGTTCGCCACCAACTCGGACTGCACGATCAGCCGCAGCGGGCGGTCGACGGCCTCCACCTCGTAGCTGATGGCGGCCACGGACCGCTGGGTGAACGAGACGAGACGGGTGCTGCGGACCTTGACCTCCCGGCCGGCGGGCGAGCGCCAGTGCAGCTCCCGGTGCAGCGTGCCGGCCCGCAGGTCGAGGATCCGTTCGTGGGCGATCAGCTCGCCGTAACGCACGTCGAGCGGTTCGTCGTCGACCAGCAGCCGGATCAGTTTGCCGTTTGTGACGTTGACGATGGTCTGCCCGGACTCGGGGAAGCCGTAGCCCGCCTCCGCGTACGGCAACGGACGCAGTTCGTAGAACGAGTTGAGGTAGGTGCCGGGCAGGCCGTGCGGTTCGCCCTCGTCGAGGTTGCCGCGCAGGCCGACGTGCCCGTTGGAGAGCGCGAAGACCGACTCCGACTGGGCCAGCACGTCCATGTCCAGCCGGGTCTCCCGGACGTGCCACGGCTCTACCGGATAGGCGCGCTCCCGAATCATCTGAAGCCTCGTTCGGCGGCGAGCGGGTCGGTAGCGGTGCGGTTCGGCGCCGGTGGGTCCGCGCGGTCGAGGAGGTCGGCGAGGTCCGTCACCACGATGTCGGCACCGTGGGCGAGTAACTCGTCGGCCTGGCCGACCCGGTCGACGCCGACGACGTAGCCGAAGCCACCCGCGCGGCCGGCGGCCACCCCGGAGAGGGCGTCCTCGAAGACGGCGGCCTGGGTCGGGTCGACGCCGAGCGCCCTGGCCCCGGCGAGGAACGTGTCCGGGTGTGGTTTGCCGCGCAGCCCCTGCGCACGGGCGACCAGCCCGTCCACCCGGGCCTCCAGCAGTGGCTCGAACCCAGCGACGGCGACCACCTCACCTCCGTTCGCGCTGGCGGTGACCACGGCTCGGCGGAGCCCGGCGGCTTTTGCGGCCTTCAGATACCGCACGGAGCCCGGGTAGACCTCGACGCCGTCGGTACGCAGGCGGTGCAGGAGCAGGACGTTCTTGCGGTTGCCAAGGCCGTTGACTGTCTCCGCCTCCGGCGGGTCGTCCGGGCCGCCCTCGGGCAGCACGATCCCGCGGGAGGCGAGGAACGACCGGACGCCGTCGGCGCGGGGGCGGCCGTCGACGTAGCGGTTGTAGTCCGGGCCCGGATCGAACGGTTGGAACGGTTCGCCGGAGGCCGTGGCGCGCTGGCGGAGGAACTCGTCGAACGTCTGCGTCCAGGCGGCGTTGTGTACGCGGGCGGTCTGCGTCAGCACACCGTCCAGATCGAAGAGACAGGCGGTCACGTGAGCAGGTAGGCCCAGCACGGTACGAATCTATCCACCCTGCTGGGCCCGCAAACCCGTTTCGGCCGCCCTGAGGCGTTTCAGTTCGGTCGCAGCGTCCAGATCACTGTCATTTCCGAGGTGGGCTTGCCGTCCTCGGTGGCGATCTGGACCGTGACGGGGAATTCCGGGCGCCGACCGGCGGCCAGTTCCTCGGTCACCTCGGTCGCCGACCGGCCGAGTCGCGCGGTGGCCAGCACCGGACCCATTGCGAGTTTCCGGTAGGCGATCTCGGCCCGGACGGCCAACGGCACGGCCCGATCGAGCAGTTGCCCGAAGGCGGCCAGCACCACCGCGCCGGAGGCCGTCTCGCCGAGGGCGAACATGGCTCCGGCGTGCGGGCCCCCGATGTGGTTGTGGGTGGCCGGTGAGTCGGGCAGCCGCACGACTGCCCGCACGCCGCCCTCCGCCTCGGGTGCCACCTCGACGAACTCGATGCCGAGCGTACGAGCGAACGGCACCGCTTCCAGCATTCCGGCCGCCACCTGGCGGGAGTCGATAGTCATGACCTGACGTTACTAATCGGTAACCAGGCCGGCAACCAGCTACTTTCCCGTCAGGGCCCGCTCAGAGGTTGCCGATGATGCGCAGGATCTCCGCATAGAAGTTGCCGTCGATGCTGCGGAAGAAGGAGAAATCCTGCCCCGGGTCGCCGAAGAACGGCCGCAACGTCCACGCCAACTGGGTGCCGACAAACCCGAAGAGCAGGATCCAGATGTAGAGCAGTGTCATGCTGGCCGGCCGCTGCGTCGGCTCCCCGCGCCGGACCGTACGGCCGTCCCACGGGCGTTGCGCCACGTAGCCGGGCGGCAGCATGCCGGGCGGGAACGAGGCACCGGCCGGCTGCCCGGCCCACTGCGTCGGAACCGGGGCCGGGGGCGTCGCAGTGGTCACGGCACCGTTCGCTGTCGACTCGGCCACGGCGGCTCCGGCAGGCACGGCGACCGGTTCGGTGCTCTGACCGGCGGCCGGCGCGGCAGCCGGCGACGGCCCGGCGGGCACCGCGGCCGGCACGGCCTGGACCGGCGCCGGGGCGCTGGCCTGCTCGCCGACAGTGGCGTTGGCGGCCTCGGGCGCGAGCAGGCCGTGGTCGTTGAGCACCTGCATCCCGCTTGTCAGAAAGCGCAACCCGACCAGCGCCGACAGGGTCAGGATCGACACGTTGAGCAGCTTGAAGAACCCGTAGTCGTTGGCGGTGATCAGGAAGAAGAGGCTGATCGGCGCGAACGCCACAGCGAGCATCGAGGTGACGGTGATCGCCACCATCACCAGCGCCACCGACTGCCGCACCGAGAGCCGGGCACCGAAGACCAGGTTGAACAGGTAGAGCGTGGGCAGGCAGATGACCAGGGTGACCAGGAACAGCAGCGGCAGCTTCAGCGCCGAGGTCAGCGCCATCAGCGGGCTGTGGAAGAAGCCCAGCACCGCCCCGTAGCAGGCCAACGCGATGGCGGAGCTGGTCAGCATCCGCCCGGTCAGGGCGTTGAGGTCACGCTCGGCCACGATCTGCTGCCAGATGCCCTCGCGATCCCGCAGGATGCGCTCGATGACGAGCGGGCTGGGACGGTCACCCGACACGGGTGCACCCCTCTCGGTGGTATTTCACAGTGGACTGGGTGGGCAGACGGTAGGGCACCGGGTGGCGGGCCCGCCACCCCGTCCGGGGACGTCGTCAGCGCCAACCCACGTCGATCCGGTCGCCACGCTCGTCGAAGAAGTGCAGCGCGTCCATCCGTACCGAGACGGCGAGCGGGTGACCGGCGCTGACCGCCGGGTACGGCGCCAGCCGCACCGCCAGCTCCGCCGGACGGCGGTGGTGCCGGCCCGGATCGGGCAGCACGCTGGTCTGGACGCCACTGGGCGGGGCCTCCTGCGCCTCCACCGGCTTGCCGGTCAGCCGCTGCATCACCGAGCCGAACCGGCGCAGGCCTCGCTGGCCGACCGGCGGCGATTCGAGTGGGGCGCCCATCTCGTCAACCACGATCGCTGTCGCGCCGATGTCGAGGAACGCCAACGACTCGTGCCCGTGGTGCTCCAGGTAGCGGATCCGCCCACGCAGCACGTCGCCGGGGCTGTCCGGTGCGACAGGGGTGAGCGCCTCGGCCCGCATGCCGACAACGATCCGCTCACCGTGGTAGTGCGCCACCGCCCTACTGCGGATGTCGTTCCAGGGCAGGTAGAGCGACTGGTCACCGAGGTTCAGCGTGACGTAACGGTCGAGATGGACGTAGACCGACGCCTCCAGCAGGTTCATCCGCGGGCTGCCCAGGAACGCCGCGACATAGAGCGTCGCCGGCCGGCCGTACACCTGGGTCGGTGTGCCCACGTCCTGGAGTACGCCGCGGCGCATGATGGCCACCCGGTCGGCCATGGTGAGCGCCTCGGCCTGGTCGTGGGTGACGTAGACAGTGGTGACGCCCAGCTCGCGGGTCAGGCCGGAGATCTCCGCGCGCAGCTCGGCCCGCAGACCGCTGTCCAGGTTGGACAACGGCTCGTCCATCAGGAACAGGCCCGGCCGGCGGACGATCGCACGCCCCATCGCCACCCGCTGCCGTTGCCCGCCGGAGAGCTGCCCCGGCTTGCGGGCCAGCACGTCACCGATGCCCAGCGCGCTCGCCACGTCGCTGACCCGCTCGCCCCGCGGCTCGGGCTCGACCCCGGCCAGCCGCAGCGGAAACGCGATGTTGTCGCCAACCGTCATGTGCGGGTAGAGGGCGAAGTCCTGGAAGACCATGGCGATCCTGCGGTCCCGTGGGGGCAGGTCGTTGGCCAACTCCCCGTCGAGCATCACCGCACCGGTGGTCGGCTCCTCCAACCCGGCGATCATCCGCAGCACCGTCGACTTGCCGCAGCCGGACGGCCCAAGCAGCACCATGAACTCGCCGTCGTTCACATCGAGGTTGATGCTGTCGACGGCGAGCGTGCCATCCCGGAAAACCTTGGTCACATCCTTGAGCGTGACGGTGCTCACCGTCTTCCCCCCCAGCGCGCGTCGGCCGAACCCCACAAGACTGTGACCAGGATCATGGGTTTGTGACATCGGGTAAACGTCTCATGTTCGATCGATGACACTGCTATTACACGACAGAAGCGTCGATCAGCAGCGCGTGGATCGCTCGTCCGGCTCCCCGAGGAACACCTGCCGCACCACCCGCTCCGCCGCCCGCCCGTCGTCCAAAGTGCAGAACCGGGCCCGGAAATGCTCGCGGGCCTTCGTCGCCGCGTCCGAGCGCACCCCGTCGGTACGGAACAGGTCGAGCAGATCGGCGAAAGTGGAGGCTACCGCGCCCGGCGGTTCGGCGGTGACGTCGAAGTAGACGCCCCGGGCCAGCCGGTACGCCTCCCAGTCCGGGGTGTACAGCACGATCGGCCGGTCCAACACCGCATAGTCGAACATGGCCGACGAGTAGTCGGTTACCAGCACGTCCGCCACCAGGTAGAGATCCTCCACCCGTTGATGGCCGCTGACGTCACGAACCCGCTCCCAGTCCCTCGGCTGGCCGGGCCGTCGGTCCCGGTCGTGGAAGTAGTGGCTGCGCATCAACAACCGGCCCGAGTCACCCAGCGCCTTGACGAACCGGTCCGGGTCGAACGGCGGCCGATAGCCGGGCAGGTGCTCGCGGTGCGTCGGGGCGTACAGGACGACCTGCTCGTCGGGGTCGAGGCCGAACTCCGCGCGGAGTCGGCGCACCTCGTCCGGGCTGGCGGTGACCAGGCGATCGTTGCGCGGGTACCCCACCTCCAGCGTGGTGTACGTGGCCGGGTACGCCCGGTCCCACATCTGGGTGGAGAAGCTGTTGGCGCTGACGCTGTAGTCCCAGCGGTCCACCCGGCGCAGCAGCCCGGCGAAGTCCATCCGACCCGCGCCGATCGGGTAGCGCTGCTGATCCAGCCCCATCACCTTGACCGGCGTGCCGTGGTGCGTCTGCACGTGCACCTGTTCGGGTCGCTTCCTGACGAAGTCCGGAAAGTTGACGTTGTTGACCAGCCACCGGGCGCGGGCGAGCACCCGGTAGTACGCCGGCGTGCCGGCCACCACGTACTCCACTCCGGCCGGCACGCTGTCCACCCGGTCCCGACGCACCACCCACACCCCGCGCACCCCCGGCGCCAATCGGCGGGCGACCTCGTAGATGGCCGCCGGGTTGCAGGAGTAGCCCCGGTACCAGTACGCCGCGTACACGGCGAGCGCCGGGTCGACCGGCCGCCGCAACTCGGCCCGGTAGTACTCGCGCAGCAGCCCGTCCCGGGTCAGCCGGGCACCGCGCCGGGCGACCGGGCCGACGGTGCGCCGCGCGGTGCGGGCCCGTCGGCGGGCGGCGTCGCGGGCCCGGCCGGCGGCCCGCAACGCGCTGAAGGTGCGCCACCGGCCGGAGGCGACAAGCTTGTGCTTGATCCCCTCGACTCCGTCCGGTACCGGATAACCGCCGGCCGGCAGCCAGCGCTCGTAGTCCGCTGTGATCTGCGCGAAGAACGCCTCCCGCAGTTCCGGCGCGATCCGCTGACCGTTGCCGAGCACCGTCAGGTAGTGCCAGATCATCCGTTCGAAGACCACCGGCCGCAGGGCCTCCGTCGCCGACCCCCACGACTCCATCAGGTGGAACACCCGGTGCCACTGCGGGAAGACCTCGAAGTGCCGGTCACCCCGGGTCCGGGTGATCGCACCGGCGCGGCGTTGGCGGTAGTTGACGCAGACCCGGTCCAGTACGCCGATCCGGTGCGCGGCCATCAGCACCGGGTAGCTGAACGAGACATCCTCGTACCAGCCGGGTGCGAAGCGCAGACCCAGATCGGTGAGGAACTCCCGACGGACCAGCCGGTTCCACGCGGTGTGCAGCAGGTGCATCGCCTGCGGCCGGTCCCGCAGGCGGAAGGTGCCCGGGCCCGGCGACTCCGGAAACACCTCGGCCATCGCGCTGCGGGTGGCGGTGTCGTTCCAGTGGGTGCGGACGTGGTCGACGAGCAGGACGTCCGGGCGGGTGACCCGCAACCGTTCGGCGACCTCGGTCAGGCACTCCGGGGCCAGCCAGTCGTCGCCGTCGAGGAACCACACGTACTCGCCGACGGCCCGGTCCAGCCCGATGTTCCGGGCCGGACCGAGGCCGACGTTCTCCGACAGCCGGACCGAGTGGACCCGCTGGTCGCGGGCCGCGTACTCGTCGATGATGTCGCCGCTGGCGTCCGGCGAGCAGTCGTCGACGGCGATCACCTCGATGTCCGTCTCCGGCTGACCGAGGATGGAGTCCAGGCACTCCCGCAGGTATCCCTGCACCCGGAAGGCGGGCACCACGAAGCTGATCAGAGTCATCCGGCCGCCCTCCGTCAGCGCGGCGCGGCACCTCCAGCGCCCGCCGGCGCCACCGACGCCCGCGCGCTACGGGCCGGTCGCACGAACCAGGCCAGGACGACGCTCACCACGAAAACCACGAGAAGGTACGCACCGAGTGTAGCCAGTCCGATACCCGCAATACCGGCGATCGCCGCGAGGGCCAACAGCACGGAACGTCCCTCCCAGCCCAGCGTCGCCGCGTGCAGGGGCGGTGCCGCCTGACGCTTCTCCAGCCGGGCGGTCAGGTCGTAGTGGTGCACAGTGAGCACGAAGACGTACCCGAAGATCAGCCAGCCGGGTGCCGCACCGACCACCCCGACCGCGATGGCGAACAGGTACTCGGCGGCCCGCAACGCCGCAGGCACCAGCCAGTCCAGCGGACCGTTGTGCGCCGCCCCGGCGCCCAGGCCGCCGACCAGCAGCACCAGCAGCGCCACCGGCACCGCCCAGCGCAGCCCCTCGGGCGCGTCGCTCAGCAGCGCCCCGACCAGCAGCACCGCCGGGCCGAGCGCGGCGATCACCGCCAGGGTCAGCGGCCCCATCGGGCGGACCACCGGCAACCAGCGGGCCAGCGGGCCGTCGTCGCGGTGCAGGGTGGCGTCGACAGTGTCCAGCACCGGCACCCACATCCAGCGGGCCCGCAGCGTCCGCAGCGCCCCCGTGTACGCGAACGCCAACACCCCCCAGACCAGCACGGCGATCAGGCTGACCAGCGGGTTGAACAGCGCCACTGTCAGCGCGATCAGCGCCCACCGCTCGCCGATCGGGAAGACCACTGTCCGCTTCAGCCAGTACGACACCGACCCGGTGTCCGCCTGCACCCGGGTCGACGCCGCGTTGAGCCGGTCACCGATCCCACCGCTGGCGTTCGTCGCCGTACGCGGGCGGCGGGCAGCCTCGTCGTGCAGCACCCCGTACCAGGTGTCGGTCATGTGCCGGACGGTCTGCAACGTCATCGCGGCGATCGCGAGCGCCCACCCGTTGCCCAGCCCGGCGTGGCTCACCCCGAAGCCCAGCCCGGCGTAGACCAGGTACTCCTTGGCCCGGTCCGCCATCGTGTCCAACCAGCCACCCCAGGCGCTGAAGTGCCGGGTGTAGCGGGCCAACTGGCCGTCCACGCAGTCCAGCACGAAGCCCAGGTAGAGCAGCACCGCGCCACCGACCAGCGCGGGCCGCCCACCGACCCCGAACAGCACCGCCGCGCCCAACGCGAAGAGCACCGAGATCACCGTCACCCCGGTCGGGGTGAGCCGGAGCCGGGCCGAGAGCCGGACCACGTACGGCGACCAGGTGCTGACGAAGTAGGTGGAGAAGAAGTCGTCCTTCTCCTTCACCGACAGCCGCAACTCGGCCCGGTCCTCGTCGACAGCGGTCACCGCCGCCTCGGCAGCGGTGAGCCCGGCCGGGTCCTCGACCCGGTGGGCGACGAGCAGGCGTACCCGCTGGGCGAAGATCAGGGTGCCGAGCGCCGCGAGACCCGCGAAGAGCCGGTCCACGGCGGACCCGGGGCCACCGGCCGCCACCGACCCCCCGGACCCGCCCCCGCCGGTCACCGGCAGCGGCGCGACGTCGCCGGCCGGGCCGATCGGAGCGGCGACGGGGAGCATCCCGGACGTGGCGGCGCGGGCGGCGGCCGCGAGGGTCGGCAGGTCGTCAACGCCGACCCGCAGCGCGCCGCCGAACACGCCGGTGGCGGCCCCGTCGAGGGCGTCCAACGCGCCGGCGTCGACCACCTGGCCGCGCTCCTCCCGCACCGCTGTCCGACCGGGCACCGGCGGGTCACCGAGGACCAGCGCCACAGTGGGACCCACCGGGCTGGTGGCCAGGTGCCGCAGTACAGCCGTGTGCGCCACCAGGTCGGTGCCGGTGATCAGCACCGGGACGGTCGCTGTGGTGACCAGGTCGGACAGCTCGTCGAGGTTGGCGGCGAAGCGCACCTCGTCCGCCCCGGCCAGGCGCAACTGGTCGGCCAGCCGGTCGGCCAACGGCTCACCGGTCGCAGTGGTCAGGCCCGCCGCGGGCATCCCGGCGGCGAGCACGATCGCGAGCGTCACCGCGGGACCGCTGCGTGGTACGCGTCGAGCGCCTCGGCGATGGTGCCGTCGAGCGTCAACCGGCCCGCGTCGAGGTACAACCCCCGACGGCAGAACCGGGTCAGGTCCTTTTCGTTGTGTGACACCAGCACCAGCGTGCGCCCCTCCCCGAGCAGACGATCAATAGTCGCGTAACACTTCTTGCGGAACTCCGCGTCCCCGACCGCTGTCACCTCGTCCATCAGCAGGATCGGGTGCGGCAGGTGCGAGATGATCGCGAAGCCCAGCCGCACCTTCATCCCCGACGAGTAGTGCCGCACCGACGTGTCGATGGCCCGTTCCACCTGCTCACCGGCGAACTCGACGATCTCGTCGAAGTGCCGCTTCAGATAGCTCGTCGACAGTCCGTGCAGCCCACCGACCAGGTGCAGGTTCTCCCGCCCGGTCAGGTCGTTGGAGAAACCGGCGGACAACTCCAGCAGCGGCGCCACAGCGCCGTGCACCCGGATGTCGCCCTCATCCGGAATGAGCACCCCGGCGATCAGCCGCAGCAGGGTGCTCTTGCCGGTGCCGTTGCGCCCGATCACCCCGACGGTCTCGCCGGGCTCGACGGTGAACGACACGTCCCGCAACGGCCAGAACTGGCCGGGCAGGGCACCACGCGCACCCCGGTGGATGAACAGCTCCCGCAGCCGCAACTGGCGGCGACGGTTCCGCACGAACCGGATGCCCAGCCCGTCGGCCTCGATGATCGGCGCGGCCACCTCAGAGCTCCTTGAGCACTGCGGGCTCCAACCGGCGGAACGACCACCAACCGGCGGCCAGCACCAGCAGGCTGCCGACGACAGTGGTGGCGAGCAGCCGGGCGTCCGGGAACTCGTCCGGATACCAGATCGCGTGGTGCAGCTGGAAGATCCCGACCAGCGGGTTCAGCTCGTACACCACCTTCAACCAGCCGGGCAGGCCGGACTCCCGGACCAGGCTGAGCGGATAGATGATCGGCGTGGCGTAGAAGAGCACCCGGATGATCAGCCGCATCAGCCGTTCCACGTCGCGCATCAGCACGTTCCACGCGGACAGCAGCAGGGCGAGCCCGGTCAACAGGACGGCTTGGACGGCCACCGCCAGCGGCAGCGAGAGCAGCGACCAACCCGGATGGATCCGACCGTGCGCCGCGTAGATCACCGCGATGGCGATAAGGATCGGCAGGCCGGCCGCGTACTCGGCGAACCGGCCGGTGACCCGACCGATCGGAAAGACCTGACGTGGCACGTTCATCGTGGTGATCAACCGGGACTGGCCGGTCAGCGCGTTCGTCGCCTCACTCAGCGCCGAACTGGTCCACATCCAGGCGAAGATGCCGGTGATCAGGAACAACGGGTACGAACCGGCCGCCTCGCCGAGGTGCCGACCGGTGTCCCGGGAGTAGAGCACCCCGAAGACGAACCAGTAGATGGCGCCCATGCCGAGCGGCTCGATCAACGACCAGAAGTAGCCCAGCACCGACTGCTGGTACTTGACCGCAAGATCCCGCCTGACCAGGATGCGCAGCGAGTTGCGGTGCGACCACAACGCCGCGACGCCAGAGGTCACCGCAGCCTCCCGCCTCCTGAAACGGACGACAGGTTAGCAGTCGGTGAACGATTGCCCCGAATCGACCGGACTCAGCACTCGATCACGTTGACGGCCAAACCGCCACGCGCCGTCTCCTTGTACTTGACCTTCATGTCGGCGCCCGTCTCCCGCATGGTCTTGATGACCTTGTCCAGCGACACCTTGTGCACCCCGTCGCCGCGCAGCGCCAGCCGGGCGGCCGTGATCGCCTTGATGCTAGCCACCGCGTTCCGCTCGATGCAGGGGATCTGCACCAGGCCACCCACCGGGTCACAGGTCAACCCGAGGTTGTGCTCCATCCCGATCTCGGCCGCGTTCTCCACCTGCTCCGGGGTGCCACCGAGCGCCTCGGCCAGCCCCGCCGCCGCCATCGAGCACGCCGAACCGACCTCACCCTGGCAGCCCACCTCGGCGCCCGAGATCGAGGCGTTCTCCTTGAACAGCACACCGATCGCACCCGCCGTCAGCAGGAACCGCACCACACCCTCGTCATCGGCGTCCGGCACGAACCGGGTGTAGTAGTGCAGCACCGCCGGAATGATCCCGGCCGCGCCGTTGGTCGGCGCGGTGACCACCCGGCCGCCAGCGGCGTTCTCCTCGTTGACCGCGAGCGCGAACAGCGTCACCCAGTCCATCGCGTGCAGCGGGTCCGCCGACCCGGCCTCCGCTTCCAGACCACGCCGCAGCTCCGCCGCCCGCCGCCGAACCTTCAACCCCCCAGGGAGTACGCCGTCCCGCTCGCAGCCGCGCTGCACGCACTCCTGCATCACCCGCCAGATCTCCAGCAGACCGGCCCGGATGTCCGCCTCGCTGCGCCAGGAACGCTCGTTGGCCAGCATCACCTCGCTGATCGACAGCCCGGTGCGGGTGGTGATGTCGAGGAGCTGCGCCCCGGTCAGGAAGGGATACCGCACCACAGTGTTGTCCGGCTTGATCCGGTCCGCCCCGGCCGCCGCCTCGTCCACCACGAACCCGCCACCGACGGAGTAGTAGGTGCGGCTGCGCAGCTCGACGCCGGCCCCGTCGTACGCCACGAACGTCATCCCGTTCGGGTGATACGGCAACGACCGGCGGCGGTGCAACGTCAGGTCCCGATCCGGGTCAAAGTCGATCTCGTGCGCGTCGAGGATGTTGATCCGCCGCTCGGCCCGGATCCGCTCGACCCGAGGACCGACAGTGTCCGTGTCGACAGTCTCCGGCGACTCGCCGGACAACCCGAGCAGCACCGCCGGACCGCTGCCGTGGCCATGCCCGGTAGCACCCAACGAGCCGAACAACTCGGCCTGCACCCGCGCCGTGTCGCTGAGCAGCCCGTCGGCCTTCAGCCCACCAACGAACGTCCGCGCGGCCCGCATCGGCCCCACAGTGTGAGAGCTGGACGGCCCGATACCGACGCTGAAGAGGTCGAAAACACTGATCATGGCTGCGCTTCCTCGCCGTCGTCCCGGCGTACGGGACCCGGCCGGGTCGTGACCGCCGGTCTGGCGGCCCCGCTCGTGACCGTCCGGGGTATGGGGTGCCGGCCCTCCGGGGTGTGGAAGACCGATCAACCAGCCTACCCGCCCAGCTCACCGCCCACCCGGTCCGGGACGTGAACACCCGACCACCGTCCCCCGCCCGCCCCGACCGGCCCGGCGCCGCCCCGCCCGGTGCCACCCTGGTCGACCCCGCCCGGTGCCGCCCCGCCCGGTGCCGCCCCGCCCGGTGCCGCCCCGCCCGGTGCCGCCCCGCCCCGCCCCGGCGCCCGCCACCCGCCGCCCGCCGCCCGCCGCCCGCCGCAAGATCGTGCTCGATCCAGGATGTAGTGGTGTCCGTGCGCCTCGATGCCACTACAACCAGGATCGGGCACGATCTTGGGGCGGCTGCGGTGGGCGTGGCAGACCGGGCGGCGGGCGGCAGGCGACCCGGGGAGGCGTCAGCAAGGGGCTGCCCGGGTAAAGCACCTACGGGTCCACGGGTTGCCGCTCCTCCTCGGGACCGAGGGCGAGGTGGCCATCCCTTTCTACCGTGGATTGCAGACGCGGCGCACCGCCGCAGAGTGGGAGTACGACGATGAGTCGCAAACTGGTCCGGCCCCGCGAGGGGCGCATGATCGCTGGTGTCTGCGCCGGCCTCGGGCGGCGGTTCGGCATGTCGGCCGGAATGGTCCGGCTGCTGTTCCTGCTGTCGCTGTTGCTGCCCGGCACGCAGGTGATCGTCTACCTGATCCTGTGGGTGCTGATGCCGAACGAGGACCGCTACCTCGCCTCCACCGGGCACTGATCCCGCCCCCACAACACACGTAATCGGAGATCTTGGACAGTTTCCGTTAGCTGCTAACGGAAACTGTCCAAGATTGCTCGTATCGCAGCCCAACGGCATCGCAGATCCGGTAGGTCGGTGGTCAACTTCGGCCAGGGCAGGGCTTGGGACCGCCCCGGACCGCCCGGCCACCGCCGCGGACAGCCCGGGACCGCGCCGGGACCACCCACGACCGCCGCGACCGCCGGGACCACCCGGACTGCCCGCGACCGCCGGGACCGCCGGGACC